>NZ_JAGIYQ010000034.1 GCF_017814275.1 Gottfriedia endophytica | reverse complement strand
TAGATTGCACCCCTTAAAGTAGATGTTGAAAAACCCAGAGTTGGGCAACATTGACTTTAAGGGGTGTTTTCTTATGGCGAAAAAAGGTCAGAAGTTCCAAAAATATAGTTTCGAAATTAAAGCTGAAGCAATTCGGTTAAAAGAAGAAGGCTTTTCATATCAACAGATAGCTGACAAATTAAACATTGTTAGTCGTGACACTGTCACTACTTGGTGGATGAAATATCAGAGAGATGGCCATGCATTCCATCTAGATAATAGAGGTCGAAGAAAAGAACATACAGATCTAGAACGATATATTAAGAAATTAGAATTGGAGAATGCTGTTCTAAAAAAGTATCAGGAAATCTTGATGAAGGAGGAAAAAAGTTAAAATTCCATGTCGTTGACATTTTAAGAAATCAATTTAAGGTTGAGGATCTATGCAACTATCTTGGTGTCTCACAAAGTGGTTACTATAAGTTCAAGAAATGTATCAAAGAGAATAAAGATAGTAAATTGAAAGAATTAATTCTGAGATTATATGAGGAATCAGATAAACAATGGGGATACCGGAATATACACATGGAGTTAGTTGAAGAATATCACATGAAAATCAATCATAAACGAGTATATAGATTATGTAGGGAGCTTGGAATTCAATCAATTATTAGGAGAAAGAGAAAATACCCTAACTACAATCAATATAGATTGAAAGAGCCTGAAACAGTTGCCCCTAACCTTCTAAACAGAGATTTTACAGTCGATAAGCCAAATCAAAAATGGGTTACAGATATTACTACCTTCCAAGTTGGAGAAGAGAAAGTACATTTATCAGCCATATTAGATCTGTTTAATAATGAAATTATCGCTTATGAAATGAGTAAAAGTACAGAAACATTATTTGTGGTAAAAACAGTGTACCAAGCAATCCAAAAAGAAAAGGATGTGCAAAATGTTATTCTCCATAGCGACCGGGGAACACAATACACATCCAAACTATACCAAGATACACTGGAAGCTTATGAAATTAAGTCCAGTATGTCTCGACCAGGCAATCCGTATGATAATGCCTGCATTGAAAGTTTCTTTTCACATTTGAAAACAGAAGCCTTCTATCCCTATTCTGTACAAAATGTAGAGGATTTAGAAGTTATTATTCATAAATACATTTTTAAATATAATCATAAGAGAAGACAACGAAGATTAAATAGACTATCTCCAGTTAGCTTTAAGCAACAACAACTGGCTTCTTAAGCATGAATCAAAAAAGAAATTTAACTAAGTAATAGCTCAACATAAAGGCAAAAATAGAGCTATTTCCTGAAGGAAATAACTCTGTTTTTTTTTCATCTCCACTTTTTGGGGTCTTGACCA
>NZ_JAGIYQ010000033.1 GCF_017814275.1 Gottfriedia endophytica | reverse complement strand
AAGGTGGGACAGATGATTGGGGTGAAGTCGTAACAAGGTAGCCGTATCGGAAGGTGCGGCTGGATCACCTCCTTTCTATGGAGACATCATGAACTTCGGTTCATGTATGAAATGTTTCTTCATTGTTTTGTTTAGTTTTGAGAGTTCATCTCTCAAACTTGTACCTTGAAAACTAGATAATGTCATTCATTGAACTGCGTAAGTTTAATAAATATCTTTTTTAATTAGTTAAGTTAGAAAGGGCGCACGGTGGATGCCTTGGCACTAGGAGCCGATGAAGGACGGGACTAACACCGATATGCTTCGGGGAGCTGTAAGTAAGCTTTGATCCGGAGATTTCCGAATGGGGGAACCCACTATTCGTAATGGAATAGTATCCTTACTTGAATACATAGAGTATGGAAGGCATACCCAGGGAACTGAAACATCTAAGTACCTGGAGGAACAGAAAGCAAAAGCGATTTCCTGAGTAGCGGCGAGCGAAACGGAAGATAGCCCAAACCAAGAGGCTTGCCTCTTGGGGTTGTAGGACACTCTATACGGAGTTACAAAAGAACGAGGTAGATGAAGCGACCTGGAAAGGTCTGTCGAAGAAGGTAAAAACCCTGTAGTCAAAACCTCGTTCTCTCTTGAGTGGATCCTGAGTACGGCGGAACACGTGAAATTCCGTCGGAATCCGGGAGGACCATCTCCCAAGGCTAAATACTACCTAGTGACCGATAGTGAACCAGTACCGTGAGGGAAAGGTGAAAAGCACCCCGGAAGGGGAGTGAAAGAGAACCTGAAACCGTGTGCTTACAAATAGTCAGAGCTCGTTAATGAGTGATGGCGTGCCTTTTGTAGAATGAACCGGCGAGTTACGATCCCGTGCAAGGTTAAGTTGAAGAGACGGAGCCGCAGCGAAAGCGAGTCTGAATAGGGCGATATAGTACGTGGTCGTAGACCCGAAACCGTGTGATCTACCCATGTCCAGGATGAAGTTCAGGTAACACTGAATGGAGGTCCGAACCCACGCACGTTGAAAAGTGCGGGGATGAGGTGTGGGTAGCGGAGAAATTCCAATCGAACACGGAGATAGCTGGTTCTCCCCGAAATAGCTTTAGGGCTAGCCTTATGTGTAAGAGTCTTGGAGGTAGAGCACTGATTGGACTAGGGGTCCCCAACGGATTACCGAATTCAGTCAAACTCCGAATGCCAATGACTTATCCATAGGAGTCAGACTACGAGTGATAAGATCCGTGGTCAAGAGGGAAACAGCCCAGACCGCCAGCTAAGGTCCCAAAGTATACGTTAAGTGGAAAAGGATGTGGAGTTGCTTAGACAACCAGGATGTTGGCTTAGAAGCAGCCACCATTTAAAGAGTGCGTAATAGCTCACTGGTCGAGTGACTCTGCGCCGAAAATGTAACGGGGCTAAACGTATCACCGAAGCTGCGGATTGATACC
>NZ_JAGIYQ010000032.1 GCF_017814275.1 Gottfriedia endophytica | reverse complement strand
TAAAATGTACCCTTTGTAAAGGACATTAAAAAAAGCCTAGGCAACTTTAAGAAGATGATCTCTGTATTGAACAGGGGTCATCTTTTTTAGATTCCATTGGTATCTGTAATGATTGTAATAGGTCATATAACGCTTTATTTCATTTTTTAGTTCGTCTAGATTTTTACATGCTTTAATAGAGGCTTCATCTTTGAGATGGCCAAAGAAGGATTCTTGAGGAGCGTTGTCCCAACAGTTACCTCGTCTTGACATAGATTGGCGTAATCCTAGTTTTTTCACTAACTTTTGAAAGTCAGGGTGTGTATAATGAAATCCTTGGTCTGAGTGAATTAAGGCATCTTTTGCTTTCTTAAAGTTCCGATTCTTCTTTAGCTTTAGAAGAGTATTTATGGCAAGATCTATGGTCATACGATCTGATAAATGATAAGCCAAGATTTCACCGGTAGTTCCATCTTTGATGGTCGATAAGTAAGCTTTCTGACCCTTTTCGTAAAATAAATAGGTAATGTCTGTTAGAAGTACTTTTCCAGGGATGTCTTGCTTAAATTGGCGATTCAATAGGTTGGGAGCTACTCTATGTTCTTTTGTTGCTTTCATCATTCGTCTATAAGGATTAGCCTTTCGGATGGGACAAATAATACCGTACTTTTTCATAATTCTTCGAATACGTTTCAAATTGTAGACAACCTGAAATTGACCCTCCAAAGTCATTTTGATTTGACGAGCCCCTTTCTTGCGTCCTTTAAAATGAAGTGCTTTTAAGATTGTCTTTTTTACAATTTCATCTTTTTTATTTTTTAATTTTCTTTGTTCCTTTGACTTCTCTGAGAAATAATTATAATAACCACTGCGAGAAACGCCGGCAATTTCACACAGGTGTGTTACCATGTGTTTTAATTGGTATTTTTCAATTACCGTACTTATTAGGATATATTTCTGGCTAGGAGGTAGTACTACTTCTTCATCCTCCTTTCGGCAAAACGAATCTTTTTTAACAGTTCATTTTCTGCTTTTAGTAGATTTAATTGTGCTTCTAAACGAGCATTCTTCTCCTCTAAAGTCAGCTCCTTTTCAATAGAGCGCCCTGAATTGCCAGGTCTATTGTCACTTAAACCACTTAATCCACTTTTATTGTAAGCCTTCTTCCATCTCCTACTTGCGGACTTAATTCTATGAATTCCTAAAACTACAAAATCAAAGCCACACTCTTTGAATATTTGACTTGAAAATTTCCCTTTTTCTTTTTCCGCAATAAAAATACTCTTAAATTCATCAGTGTAAGTGATTCCTTTTGAACTAACTGATTTTACATATTTATTAGCTGACAGTAGCTTGATCTCTTTCTCTGTAAATAGCTTTTTACTCATTCTAACTTTTCCCCAATTTCCATTTTTTCTTATTATACAAAAAAGTACCCTATAGGTAGACTTTTTTTAAGTGTCTATTCTATAGGGTACATTTTA
>NZ_JAGIYQ010000031.1 GCF_017814275.1 Gottfriedia endophytica | reverse complement strand
AGATAAACAATCTATTATGGAGAGTTTGATCCTGGCTCAGGACGAACGCTGGCGGCGTGCCTAATACATGCAAGTCGAGCGGACTTGTAGGAGCTTGCTCCTGCAAGTTAGCGGCGGACGGGTGAGTAACACGTGGGCAACCTGCCTGTAAGACTGGGATAACTTCGGGAAACCGGAGCTAATACCGGATGCTACTTCGGAACTCCTGTTCCTTAGTTGAAAGATGGCTTCGGCTATCACTTACAGATGGGCCCGCGGCGCATTAGCTAGTTGGTGAGGTAACGGCTCACCAAGGCGACGATGCGTAGCCGACCTGAGAGGGTGATCGGCCACACTGGGACTGAGACACGGCCCAGACTCCTACGGGAGGCAGCAGTAGGGAATCTTCCGCAATGGACGAAAGTCTGACGGAGCAACGCCGCGTGAGCGATGAAGGCCTTCGGGTCGTAAAGCTCTGTTGTTAGGGAAGAACAAGTGCTAGTTGAATAAGCTGGCACCTTGACGGTACCTAACCAGAAAGCCACGGCTAACTACGTGCCAGCAGCCGCGGTAATACGTAGGTGGCAAGCGTTGTCCGGAATTATTGGGCGTAAAGCGCGCGCAGGCGGTTTCTTAAGTCTGATGTGAAAGCCCCCGGCTCAACCGGGGAGGGTCATTGGAAACTGGGAAACTTGAGTGCAGAAGAGGAAAGTGGAATTCCAAGTGTAGCGGTGAAATGCGTAGAGATTTGGAGGAACACCAGTGGCGAAGGCGACTTTCTGGTCTGTAACTGACGCTGAGGCGCGAAAGCGTGGGGAGCAAACAGGATTAGATACCCTGGTAGTCCACGCCGTAAACGATGAGTGCTAAGTGTTAGAGGGTTTCCGCCCTTTAGTGCTGAAGTTAACGCATTAAGCACTCCGCCTGGGGAGTACGGCCGCAAGGCTGAAACTCAAAGGAATTGACGGGGGCCCGCACAAGTGGTGGAGCATGTGGTTTAATTCGAAGCAACGCGAAGAACCTTACCAGGTCTTGACATCCTCTGACAACCCTAGAGATAGGGCTTTCCCTTCGGGGACAGAGTGACAGGTGGTGCATGGTTGTCGTCAGCTCGTGTCGTGAGATGTTGGGTTAAGTCCCGCAACGAGCGCAACCCTTGATCTTAGTTGCCAGCATTTAGTTGGGCACTCTAAGGTGACTGCCGGTGACAAACCGGAGGAAGGTGGGGATGACGTCAAATCATCATGCCCCTTATGACCTGGGCTACACACGTGCTACAATGGATAGTACAAAGGGTTGCAAGACCGCGAGGTGGAGCTAATCCCATAAAACTATTCTCAGTTCGGATTGTAGGCTGCAACTCGCCTACATGAAGCCGGAATCACTAGTAATCGCGGATCAGCATGCCGCGGTGAATACGTTCCCGGGCCTTGTACACACCGCCCGTCACACCACGAGAGTTTGTAACACCCGAAGTCGGTGGGGTAACCGTAAGGAGCCAGCCGCCTAAGGTGGGACAGATGATTGGGGTGAAGTCGTAACAAGGTAGCCGTATCGGAAGGTGCGGCTGGATCACCTCCTTTCTATGGAGACATCATGAACTTCGGTTCATGTATGAAATGTTTCTTCAT
>NZ_JAGIYQ010000030.1 GCF_017814275.1 Gottfriedia endophytica | reverse complement strand
AAGTCCCGAGCCATGAAGGCAGTAGTAGTGGTTAGCTTAAGACAAGGGTGTCTGTGGTGACGCAGAATCTGAAGGAAGTCGGCGGCAAATTTCCGACCTAAGGAACACGAACTTCATATAAGGCTAGGTAACATTGGATGAGTTTGCATAACAAAACAAAATCCTTACTGCCGAAGATGTTACAAAGTAAATGGAGTAGGTACATGGAAAGAAAGAGTATGCACTTACCTGGGGAGGTCTGACAGATACGCTACACTCATGTAGTAATTTATCTAGTGATAGATAACTGAACTGTCAGAAGTCAGCAGAAGTCATAGTACTTGATGGTTCGAAACATCAAGGAAGGACTGAACAAATTAAGAAGAACAGATACTAGGCGTTCAAATTCTATGTAGAGGCAGACAATCTTAATAAAAGACTTACTTGAAGGAGGAAACGGTGAATACGTGGGGGGCTTCAAGAGGGCGGAGTAGAGTTTGGCACAAATAGAACATCATGTTCACGGAGAAAGGAAATATCAAATGTTGATGGAAAGGATACTAACACGGGAAAATCTTCTGAACGCTCTGAAAAGGGTGGAACGAAACGGGGGCAGTCACGGTGTAGACAACATGTCGACCAAAGACCTGCGTTCGTACATTGTCATACACTGGGACGAACTAAAACAATCCTTAGAAAATGGAACTTATCAACCTCAACCAGTCCGTCGAGTCGAAATCCCGAAACCGAACGGTGGTGTGAGGTTATTAGGAATACCAACCGTGTTAGACCGATTCATTCAACAAGCAATAACCCAAATTCTAACGCCAATTTATGACCCGAGTTTTTCTGAACATAGCTATGGTTTTCGACCACAAAGAAGAGGACATGACGCAGTAAGAAAAGCGAAAGGTTTCATTAAGAAAGGATATAGATGGGTAGTTGATATTGACTTAGAGAAGTTCTTTGACAAAGTAAACCATGATAAGCTGATGGGAATTCTAGCAAAGAGGATCAATGACAAGGTTTTATTGAAATTAATTCGTAGCTATCTTAACGCAGGAGTCATGATAGGTGGCATATTTTCTGAAAGTACCGAGGGTACTCCACAAGGGGGACCACTAAGTCCATTACTCTCAAATATTATTTTAGATGAACTAGATAGAGAGCTAGAAACGAGGGGGCATAAATTCGTAAGGTACGCTGATGACTGTAACATTTACGTTAAGTCAAAGAAAGCAGGATTACGAACAATGTCAGGCATCGTTTCTTTTATTGAAACTAAATTAAAATTAAAAGTAAACATGGAGAAATCGTCTGTAGACCGACCGTGGAAAAGAAAATTTCTTGGATTTAGTTTCACAATTACTAGAGAGCCTAAGATACGCATTTCCAAAGAGAGTATTAAAAGAGTAAAACAGAAAATTAAAGAACTTACATCAAGAAAAGCACCAATACCAATGCATATTAGGATACAAAAACTTAATAAATACCTGATAGGATGGTGTGGATATTATGCGTTAGCAGATACCTCGAATCATTTCATAAACCTAGATAAATGGATTCGAAGAAGGCTTCGAATGTGTCTATGGAAACAATGGAAACTACCTCGAACTAGAGTGAGAAAGTTGATTGGACTAGAAGTAGACAAGCAGAAAGCTTACGAATGGGGAAATAGTAGAAAGGGCTATTGGCGAATAGCCCACAGCCCAATCCTTAATAGAACGATTGGAAATAAGTTTTGGGAAATCCAAGGTCTTAAAAGTCTATATCAAAGATATGAATTTCTGCGTCAGACTTAATTTGAACCGCCGTATACGGAACCGTACGTACGGTGGTGTGAGAGGTCGGGAGTTAGTCGCTCCCTCCTACTCGATT
>NZ_JAGIYQ010000003.1 GCF_017814275.1 Gottfriedia endophytica | reverse complement strand
CCGACTTCCTTCAGATTCTGCGTCACCACAGACACCCTTGTCTTAAGCTAACCACTACTACTGCCTTCATGGCTCGGGACTTACACCCTATAGATTATGCACATGCTGGGCGCACATAAAAAACAGGGTGAGGTTGCCCCCGCCCTGTTCCGTTGGTTTATTAACATTCTATTTTATCGATTCAAGTTTTATTTAAAAAACCGAATCTTTTATTGAATGTCAAGGTGAATACGTTTTGAATGTTCGTTACTTGCTGCATAAACAACTGTACGAATCGCTTTTGCTATTTTACCGTGCTTGCCAATCACTCTGCCAGCATCTTCAGGATTAACTGAAAGATGGTAGTATAGGTTATGTTCGTCTTCTTTTACTTGAAGTGAAATTTCCTCAGGGTGATCGACGAGTCCAGAAACAATTGCGTTAACAAGTGTATTCATCTTATTTTCCATTATTACTTGCCGTTGCGAGCGTTATGGAATTTCTCTAAGATACCAGCTTTAGAGAAAAGGTTACGAACTGTATCAGATGGTTTAGCACCTGTTTGTAACCATTTTAATGCTGCTTCTTCATTGATTTTAACTTCTGCTGGTTGAGCAACTGGATTGTAAGTTCCAATTTCTTCAATGAAACGTCCGTCACGAGGAGAACGAGAGTCTGCAACTACTACACGATAGAAAGGAGATTTTTTTGCTCCTATGCGTTTTAAACGAATTTTAACTGCCATTTTAATAGCACCTCCGAAAATATTTCAACGATTAGTATATTATCAAAAACTATCACTGTTTGTAAAGTTATTTTTCTTAACAGTAGTGTTTTTTTCAAAATTTATTTTGAAAATGTTCAGCAAGCAAGCTTTTTAGTTACATAAAAGGAAATTTAAATCCTTTTTTCTTACCTTTTTGCATGCCACCCATCATTTTCATCATTTTTTTCATCTCTTCAAATTGCTTAAGTAAGCGATTGATTTCTTGAACAGGTCTTCCAGAACCTTTTGCAATTCGTTTTCTACGACTTGAGTTAATGATATCTGGTTGAAGTTTTTCCTGTTTTGTCATTGATTGAATAATTGCTTCAACGTGAGCGATTTGTTTATCCTCAATTTGAATGTCATTCAATCCTTTAATTTTGTTTGCACCTGGCATCATTTTTAATAAATCACCAAGCGGTCCCATTTTTTTCACTTGAGAAAGTTGATCTAAGAAGTCATCCAACGTAAAAGTTGCATTTTTTAATTTTTTCTCAAGATCTTTCGCTTTTTCTTGATCAACGGTCTCTTGTGCCTTTTCAATGAGCGTTAATACATCACCCATTCCTAGAATACGAGAAGCCATACGCTCAGGGTGGAATGGTTCTATTGCATCTAGTTTTTCACCAAGACCAACAAATTTAATCGGTGTGTTTGTCACTGCTCGAATAGATAATGCAGCACCCCCACGAGTGTCTCCATCAAGCTTCGTTAAAACAACACCTGTTAAACCTAAAAGATCATTAAAGCTTTGTGCCACATTGACAGCATCTTGCCCCGTCATTGCATCAACAACTAGGAAGATTTCGTTCGGCTTAGAAAGTTCCTTGATTTGCTCAAGTTCTTCCATTAAACCTTCGTCAATATGAAGTCGACCTGCTGTATCGATTAGGACATAATCAAGATGTTCAGTCTTTGCATGTTCAATTGCTTGTTTAGCAATTTCAACAGGACTGACTTGATCACCTAAAGAAAAGACAGGCATATCTAACTGCTTACCTAACGTTTCAAGCTGTTTAATCGCAGCTGGACGGTAAATATCAGCAGCAACTAACAAAGGTTTGCGATTGTATTTTTTTCGTAATAAATTCGCAAGTTTACCAGTAGTTGTCGTTTTACCAGCACCTTGTAAACCAACCATCATAATAACAGTTGGCGGACGATTGGAAACTGCAATTTTACTTTGTTCGCCACCCATTAGTTCGGTCAACTCATCTTGTACAACTTTTACAACTTGTTGACCAGGGGTTAAGCTTTGCATTACTTCTTGTCCAATTGCACGTTCAGACACACGTTTTACAAAGTCTTTTACTACTTTAAAGTTAACGTCTGCTTCTAATAGTGCAAGACGTACTTCTCTCATCATTTCTTTGACATCAGCTTCTGTAACTTTACCTTTTCCACGAAGCTTTTGTAATGATTTCTGCAGTCGGTCGGCTAACCCTTCAAATGCCATAGTGCCGCCCTCCTTATTCTAATTTCTCTAACGCATCTAATACTTCAAAATACTCTTCATCTATTACTTTACCGTTTCCAGTAAAAGTTTTCAATTGATTAATGAGAACTTGGCGTTTTTGAAATTTTTCTAGAAGTAATAACTTTTCTTCATATTCTTCAAGCATTGCTTCCGTACGCTTTATATTATCATAAACCGCTTGTCTGCTAATGCTGAATTCTTCAGCAATTTCACCTAAAGAGTAATCATCTAAATAATAAAGCGACATATAGCTTTGTTGCTTAGGAGTTAATAAAGATTGATAAAAATCATATAAATAATTGATTCTCATCGTTTTATCAAGCATGGATTTCTCCAACATGCTCACCACTCCTTTGTTAAGTGATTTACCTTTACATCTGTTAGTTTATACAAAAATAAAATCAATGTCAAGTTATTTTCTTGTCAGGCACGAAAAGTGGAGCGAGCTCGTTTAGCTCTGACAGGCGTTGGAGTAAATACCAAATGAAGTGTGCTTTTCACTTCATTTGGTATTTGCGAAACGACCGAAGAGCTAGCTCGCGGAACTAGACACAACGAAAAGCGGATTCGCCTTGTTTACCTCCGACAGACATTGGAGCAAAAAGCAATGGAAGTGCGCTTTTCACTTCAATTGTTTTTTGTGAAATGGCCGAGGAGGTAGGCGAAGTAGCTAGACATACCGAAATGTGGAGGCGCCTTGCTTATCTCCGACAGACATTGGAGCAAATAGGAATAGAAGTGTGCTTTTCACTTCAATTCCTATTTGTGAAATGGCCGAGGAGATAGGCGCCGGAACTAGACAGTTCGAAAAGTGGAGCGAGCTCGTTTAGCTCTGACAGGCGTTGGAGTACATACCAAAGGAAGTGTGGTTTTCACTTCATTTGGTATTTGCGAAACGACCGAAGAGCTAACTCGTGTAACTAGACACAACGAAAAGCGGATTCGCCTTGATCACCACTTTCTACCCATACCATAAAATCTGTGATCTACTTCTCCTCGTTCACTAAATCTCCAAACAAACCATACACAAATTGTTCAGGCTGGAATGGTTGTAGATCATCCATTTTCTCTCCAAGTCCTACGAATTTTACTGGGACCTTCAATTCATTACGTATCGCAAGTACAATACCACCTTTAGCAGTACCGTCAAGTTTCGTTAAAACAATTCCAGATACGCTTGTAGCCTCTGAGAATGTTTTAGCTTGTGATAATCCATTTTGTCCTGTTGTAGCGTCAATTACAAGTAACACTTCATGAGGAGCATCTGGAACTTCTCTAGCTATTACATTACGAACTTTTTCAAGCTCTTTCATAAGGTTTACTTTATTTTGCAAACGTCCAGCTGTATCGCAAAGAAGTACATCAACTTTTCTTGCTTTAGCCGCTTGAACTGCGTCATACATGACTGCAGCTGGATCAGAACCGGCTCCTTGCTTAATAACGTCGACACCTACGCGTTCTCCCCAAACTTCTAATTGTTCGATGGCCCCAGCTCTAAATGTATCTCCAGCAGCTAATAAAACTGATTTTCCTTCTTGTTTTAGCATATGTGCAATTTTTCCGATAGAAGTTGTTTTACCAACACCATTTACCCCAACGAATAAGATGATTGTTAATCCATTTGGATTTAAGTTTAGTTCTAATGATTCCTCTTTATCAGTAGCACCTTTGTAAATTTCTACTAATTTTTCAGAGATGACTTCTTGCACTTGCTTTGGATCTTGTATATTTTTTCTCTTCACTTCAAATTTCAATTCATCAATTAACTCCATGACAGTGTTTACACCTACATCTGCCATAATTAATACTTCTTCTAGCTCTTCAAAAAAATCTTCATCAACTTTTCGATAACGTGCAACTAGATCATTTAATCCATCTGTAAATGTATTACGTGATTTTGCTAAACCACTCTTAAATTTTTCAGTGACTGTTTCAGCCTGTTTTGAAATGCTTTCTTTTAATTTTTTAAAAAAGCCCATTTTCAACTTCCTTTCTATTTTTCACTTGCTACTATTTCTTCACCTTCGTCTAGACGAACAGACACTAATGTTGACACACCTGATTCTTGCATTGTTACACCGTATAACACGTCACATTCTTCCATTGTTCCTTTTCGGTGTGTGATCACAATGAACTGCGTCTGTGTACTAAATTTCTTTAAAAACTTTGCAAATCTAGCCACATTCGCTTCATCAAGTGCTGCCTCTACCTCATCTAAGACACAGAACGGAACAGGACGAACTTGTAGAATTGCAAATAATAATGCAATTGCAGTTAAAGCGCGTTCTCCACCGGACAATAAACCTAAGTTTTGTAGCTTTTTCCCAGGTGGTTGAGCAACGATATCTACACCCGTCATCAATAAATTGGATTCATCAGATAGGACTAAATCAGCACGTCCTCCGCCAAACAATTGAGTAAAAACAATTTGAAACTTTTCTCTGATTGCTCTAAAACTCGTTTCGAATCGTCTTGTCATTTCTTCGTCCATTTCGTCAATAACAGAATGAAGAGTTGTTTTTGCATCAATTAAATCTGTTCGTTGTTCTTGTAAAAATTCATAACGCTCACTGACACGTTCATATTCATCAATGGAACCAATATTTACAGTACCTAATTCTTCAATTGCTCTTTTTAATAATTTTACTTTTTTTCGAGCATCTTCAATTTCGATTGAAAGAGTATATTTTTGTTTAGCAGCTTCAAATGATAACATATACATTTCAGTTAAATGCTGAAGTCTATTTTCTAATTCTACGTCTAAACGGTTACAATTAACCTCTTGTTGCTTTAATAAATCAGATAACGATTTATATTGTCTTTGTTTTTCACGTAGTGCATTTGAATAGTCTTCAATTTCATTTTGAAAAGCTAATCGTTCTTCTCGTCTAGATGAAATTAATTCAGTAGTTTTTGAAAATTCAACTCTAGTTTCTTGAATTAACTTTTCTAGCTCTTCTTTTCCATTTTCATTTGTCATTAACTCACTTGATAAAAAGACAATTTTATCGTTTAGATCGACTACAGATTGTTCATATTTATCCAAATCACTTTCTTTTTGGAAAATACGTTCTTTACAATGCTGCAACTTCTGTTGTTCTTCTGCTACCTTTACTTTTGAATCTGTTAATTGAACTTGAATGTCTTGCATTACTTGCTTTTGGTTATTTTTCTTTTCCGTCAATTCCTCAATTAACTGTTCATTTTTAGCAATTTCTTCTTTCAGTTTGCCTTGAAGTTCAATTAATTCTTGAACACGAGAACTTATGCGGTTGTTTTCTTCTAATGAATTTCCCATTTCAAGATCATAAATGGCTAACGTATCATTGATATTCTTTTCTTCAAATTCAATACTTCTTAACTCATCTTGAACAAAACGTAAGCTTTCTTGATTTTTGTTAAACGAAGCTTTCTTTTCTGTAATAACATTGTTTAACTCTTGCTTCTTTTGCTTCAATTGTTTAACTTCATGTTCAACATTTGTAGTTTTTTCTTGCATGTCTTTCAATTTATCCGTTATTTCATCTAGCTCACGTTGACGACTTAGTAAAGAATTATTCGTTACGCGCATTGCTCCACCAGTCATAGCCCCACCAGGGTTTACAACATCACCTTCTAATGTCACAAATCGATATCGATGGCCGATTTGCTTCGCAAGCTCGTTTGCGCCTTTTAAATCTTTTGTAATAACGACAGTCCCTAATAAATTTTTAATAATACCATCATACTTTTCTTTATACGTAACAAGAGATGAACCAATTCCAATAAAAGTTTCATGTTTTCTCATTAATTCGATACTTTGATCAGGAATTGATCTAGCTTTTACAACCGTCATAGGTAAAAATGTCGCTCTTCCTAATCGTTGCTGCTTAAGAAACTGAATTGCCTGCCTTGCATGTTCCTCAGCTTGTACAATAATTTGCTGTGTTGCTGCTCCTAATGCAATTTCAATTGCGACTTCATATTGCTTCTCAGTCATGATTAACTCAGCAACAGCACCTTCAATTCCTTGTAATTTAGAATCTCTAGCTTTTAAGATTTCCTTAACACCTTGATTAAATCCTGAATAATCTTCTTGGAGTTCTTCAAGAGTGTCTTTTCTTGACTTTGTTTGTTGGACAAATTGATAGGCTTTATATAAAAGGTCTTCTTTTTCTTTTAATTGTACTGACAATGCTTCGAAAGCTTTTTCATTTTGCTCAACAGTCTGACCGTCTTCTTTCCATTTTGCTTCTAAGTTTGCAAGTTCTTTAAGCAGCTGGTCTTTTTTCTGTTTTAAAACTTGACGTTGACGAATGTATTTCTCGTTTTCGGAGTCCAATCGATTAGCTTTTACCGAATATTGCTCTAGCTGTGTTTCTAATATATTTTTTTCATTACTTGCAGATGCTTGGTTATTTAACAACTCTATGTAATCCGATTTTATCGATTCTATTTGTTCTTCTATGTCTTCTTCAAAAATTAAGATTTCATTTTCATTACTTTTGATTTGATCTTGAAGCTCTTTAAGGACAGCTTGTATTGTTTGTTTTGTTTTTTGTTCATTCATTAATTCTTCTTTAATGACTTGTATTTGTTTTTTAAACTCATCAAGTTGTTCCTTAAATTGAAGGGTTTGATTTGAAGCGTTTTTCTTCCGCTCCATCATTAATTCCTTTTGACCTTCATATTTTTCTAAATTTTTCGTTACATTCAACAATATTTGTTGGAGTTGATCAATCGATTCATCGAGTGTATTCATTTTTTCTTGTAAGCTTTGAATATGAGATTCATCGGTTGAAATTTCTGTTGAAAGCGCAATATCTAGATCACTATTCTTTTTCATTTCTTCTTGCAGTACTTGCCATTTTTGATGTAGAGTTTCAATTTCATATACTAATAAAGCACCTTCAACTACTTCTAATTGTTCTTTTTTCTCTAAATAATCTTTAGCGATTGAAGATTGCATCTTAAGCGGTTCAATCTGGCCACTTAATTCAAATAATATATCATCAACTCGATTTAAATTTTCTTGCGTCTCAGCTAATTTAGATTCTGCTTTCTTTTTACGTGTTTTATATTTTAAAACACCTGCAGCTTCTTCAAAAATGCCTCTACGTTCTTCAGGTTTACTACTTAAAATTTCTTCGACTTTCCCCTGACTAATAATCGAAAATGCTTCCCTACCTAATCCAGAATCCATAAATAGGTCAACAATATCTTTTAATCGACATGATTGTTTATTGATCAAGAAATCGCTGTCCCCTGAACGATAAACTCTCCTAGTCACACTTACTTCAGAGTATTCTAGCGGTAGCTGTTGATCAGCATTGTCTAATGTTAATGTCACTTCCGCAAAATTCAACGGCTTCCTGCTATCACTTCCAGCAAAAATGATATCTTCCATTTTTGCCCCACGTAATGATTTAACAGAATGTTCACCTAAGACCCATCGAATTGCGTCTGTAATATTACTTTTTCCACTTCCATTTGGACCTACTACTGCTGTTACACCTTTAACAAAATCTATTGATACGCGCTGGGCGAATGATTTAAATCCAATTATATCTAAGCGTTTGAGGAACATGCTTATTTCCTCCTTTTTTAAATTTAATTATATACACAAAATATCCCCCTTAAAAGGGGGATAACGACATTTTCACCGATAGTTCGACTTTTTTTATGTTTGGTGGTTTTTATTTTTGGCCTTTTTCTTAAACTTTTAGAAAAAAACCTATTTTTTTAATCCTTTTAATTTGCTTAATGCTTCACTTGCTGCATGTTGTTCAGCTTCTTTTTTAGATCGGCCGTTTCCAATACCAAGTGTTTGTCCATTTAATAACACTTTTGAAACAAACTCACGATTATGGGCTGGTCCTTTTTCATGTAGAATTTGATATTCAATTGTTCCAGTTGAGTCTCTTTGAACAAATTCTTGCAATTGACTTTTGTAATCCATCACATGCGAAAAAGCACCAGCGTTTATTTTAGGAAAAACATAAGTTGATAAAAAATTCTCTACTGCATTTAATCCTTTATCTAAATATAAGGAACCAATAAATGCTTCAAACACATCCGCAAGAAGGGCTGGTCTTGTACGTCCACCAGTCATTTCTTCTCCCTTACCTAGGAGAATATAATTTCCAAATAATAATTCATTTGCAAATTTGACTAATGATGGCTCACAAACGATCGCAGCACGAAGTTTAGTTAATTCCCCTTCACTCATTGTCGGGTATTTTTGAAACAAATATTGAGAAACTGTTAATTCTAAAACTGCATCTCCTAAATATTCTAATCGTTCATTGTCTTCATAGGGCTTTTTGCGATGCTCATTCACATAGGATGAATGTGTAAAAGCTTGTATAAGCAACTGAGTATTATCAAATTGAACTTTGAGTTGCTGCTGTAATGAGTTAAAATTTTGTACTTCTTGCTCTGACAGCTTACTTTCTTTTACCCTTCTAAAATGTGGCATATTTACCTCCAACAACAGAATTGGATGATTTTAAAATCATAGAAATATGCTGAGAAGTCCCGTACTTTTTTTGTACGGGACTAGTTCAGCCATTACATGTTGCTCTCTATGTAGCTAACAACATCACCAACAGTGATGATTTTTTCAGCATCTTCATCTGAAATCTCAAGTTCGAATTCATCTTCTAATTGCATTACTAACTCAACTACGTCTAAAGAATCAGCATCTAAATCCTCTTTGAAACGGCTAGTTAAAGCAATCTCAGATTCTTCTACACCTAAACGGTCAACAATAATTTTAGAAACACGCTCTAATACATCTTGCATCATCTTTCACCTCCCCCCAAAGTAATTCTATAGCACATTATACATGATAACATGTTATTTCATCAAATCAATACATTACTAATCCACCATCAACATTAATTGTTTGTCCTGTAATGTAACGACTTGCATCAGCAGCTAAGAATAAAACTGCATTAGCAATATCTTCAGGTTGTCCAAATGATTGTAATGGTATATTAGATAGCATTTGCGATTTAACTGTTTCTGATAACTCATTTGTCATATCAGTTTCAATAAATCCTGGTGCAATTGCATTCACAGTAATTTGGCGTGACGCAAGCTCTCTTGCAGCTGTTTTTGTAACGCCGATTACCCCAGCTTTTGCAGCAACGTAATTAATTTGTCCTGGATTACCGATTTGACCAACAACTGACGTAATGTTAATAATGCGTCCAGAACGTTGACGAGTCATATGTTTTGCAACTGCTTTTGTACATAAAAACACACCTTTAAGGTTTGTGTTAATTACATCATCCCAGTCAGCATCTTTCATGCGAAGTAATAAGCCATCTCTTGTAATACCAGCATTATTAACTAGAATATCAACTTTACCAAAAGTATCAACTGCTTGTTTCATCATACTGGTAACTTCATCAGAATTTGCAACATTCGCTTTAATTGAAATTGCTTGTCTACCAAGAGATTGAATTTCATTTACAACTTCATTTGCAGCTTGTTCATTACCGGAGAAATTCACAATAACATCTGCACCATTTTTAGCAAGTGTTAATGCGATAGCCTTTCCAATTCCTCTAGATCCACCTGTAATAAGTGCTACTTTCCCTGTTAACATGGTTTAATCTCCTCCCATTTTTCTAAAAATTCATTAAGTGTTTGTATATCGTACACATTAATTAATCGAGCTGATGGGTTAATTGCTTTTACTAAACCAGTTAACACTTTACCAGGTCCAATTTCTACAAATGTATCAACGCCTTGTTCAACAAGTTTTTCAATCGATTGAGTCCATTTTACAGGAGAGAAAAGTTGGCGAACAAGTAATTCTTTAATTTCAGAAGCATTCGTAACAGGCTCTGAAGTAACATTTGTTATAACAGGAACTTTACTGTCAGAAACATTTATTTTTTCTAATTCATTTCGGAAATCAGTACTTGCTGGTTCCATTAGACTTGAGTGAAAAGGACCACTTACTTTTAATGGTATTACTCGTTTTGCTCCAGCTTCTTTACAGAATTCTGAAGCAACTTTCACTGCTTCAGCTTCCCCAGAAATAACAACTTGAGTTGGAGAATTATAATTTGCTATCCCAACCTCGTATCCTTGAGATACAGCTTTTTTGACAGCTTCTTCAACTTTATCCATTGATAAAAATAACACTGCTGTCATTGCACCTTTCCCAACTGGGACTGCTTTGTCCATTAATTTCCCTCTAGTATTAACTAACTTTACAGCTTCATTAAATTCTAATGATCCAGAGGCAACAAGTGCAGAAAATTCTCCTAAGCTATGACCAGCAACAAAATCAGGTTGAATACCCGCTTGTTTTATTTTTTCATAAAAAGCAATTGATGTTGCAAGAATCGCTGGTTGAGCATTGTATGTAAGAGTTAGATCTTCATCAGTACCGTTAAACATAATATCCGTTAATGAAAATCCAAGAGTTTGATCAATGTTCTGAAATAATTCTTTACTATCCTCAAAATGTTCTAATAAATCTTGTCCCATTCCAACCTTTTGAGACCCTTGCCCTGGAAAAATAAATGCTGTCTTTCCCATTAAGTAGATTCCTCCTTAATCGTTCACACTGTTTTGTGACTCCATATGTTTACTAACCAAATGAACGACACGTTGATCCACCATTGTTTGTGCTTGTTTAATTGCATTGAAAAATCCATATGCATCTGAGCTTCCATGCGCTTTAATAACTGGTGACTTTAATCCAAAAAGAGCTGCACCACCGTATTCTGAGTAATCCATTTTCTTTTTAAGACCTTTTAATTGCGGCTTTAAAAGTGCTGCTAATATTTTGGATGTAAAGCTAGATAATAATGCATCTTTTAACAAAGAAAACATGGTTAATGCAGTTCCTTCAATGGCTTTTAATGCAATATTTCCAGAATAACCATCTGTAACAACTACATCAGCTACTCCATCCATTAAGTCCCTTGCTTCAACATTGCCGATAAAATTCAAGTTACTCTTCTTTAATAATTCAAAGGTTTGTTTAGCTAATTCATTACCTTTTTTATCTTCTGTCCCTACATTTAACAATCCAATTCTAGGCTTGTTAATGCCACGAACTTGTTCAGCGTATACTGAACCCATAATTGCATATTGAAGTAAATGTTCTGCTTTCGCATCAACATTTGCACCAACATCAAGAAATACAAATCCTTTTCCATCTACAGTAGGTAATGTTGGAGATAAGGCAGGACGTTCAACGCCTTCCATACGGCCAACAACAAATAAACCAGCAGTCATCAGTGCCCCTGTATTACCTGCTGATATACAAGCATCCGCTCTACCTTCTTTTACTTCATTCGCCATAAGAACCAAAGACGCATTCTTTTTACGACGAACAGCTCTTACAGGTTCATCTGTTCCTTCGATTACCTCATCTGTATGGATAATTTGGATGTTTTTATCATTTGTTAAGTAAGGTCTAATTTTTGATTCATCACCGATTAATGTGATTGTAATATTTTCAAGTTTTTCTACAGCGAGCATAGCTCCTTCTACGATTGCTTTTGGAGCATGATCTCCACCCATTGCGTCTATCGCTAGTCTCATATCATTAATTCCTTCCTGGTAATCATTGCTGCGAGCGATGATACATTTCGAATGTACCTTCAAAAATGTGTTCATTCTCAACAAAACCATTAACTTCAACTGTTTTACGCCTTGTCTCGGGTTCATCTTCAATAATTTTAGCTTTTGCTACGATTCGATCACCTAGTTTTGCAGGTTTAAGAAACACTAAATTCGATTTAGCAGTTAATGCTAAATCATCATTAATGACTGCTACTGCTAAAGAATTCGCTTGTGCAAATAAATGATGACCCCTGGCAATGCCGTTTCGACTAAACACATGCTCTTGTTTCACGTCGAAAATTGAAATAGCACTATCATTTAGTTGAATATCAATGACTTCACCAATAATTTCATCTACACGCAATGATTTTACATCTTCTAATTGCTGTGTAGCTACATTTTTGATTCTTTCACGCAATTCCGGAATAGATAATTCCAATCGATCAAGTCTTATCGTTTGAATACTGACACTGAGCTGATTAGAAAGGTCCTCGTCTGTAATAAACGGATTTACTTCAATTATATCTTTTAACTTCTTTTGGCGATCTTTTTTATTTCTTCTCATATTCTATACCTCAGTATTTTTTATTACCTGGTATTAACATCAGTTTATAATAAAACATCTAGTTTATCAATACATTTTTACAAACTTTTAATACCTAGTACTAATCTAGTTTTTCAGAATTAAATATCCCACTATCTTTCAAATAGTCTCTGAGTGGAAGATAATGATCGTCCTCCCAGAAGGAATTCGAATTTACTAGCATAGCTGCATCTGTTCTTGCAACTTCAAGAATTCGATAGTCATGTACCATATCTGCCATTTTAAACACTGGAACACCACTTTGCTGTTTACCAAAAAAATCTCCAGGGCCACGAAGTTCAAGGTCTTTCTCTGAAAGCTCGAATCCATCATTCGTTTCGGTCATAATACGCAGTCGTTCTTTTCCTACTTCATTTTTGGGATTTCCCACTAGAATACAGTAAGATTGTTCCGATCCTCGACCAACACGGCCTCTTAACTGATGAAGTTGAGATAAACCAAATCTTTCAGCATCATAAATAACCATGATGGTTGAATTAGGTACATTTACACCTACTTCAACAACAGTAGTCGATACTAAGATTTGAACTTCGTTTGCTGAAAATGCCTTCATTACTTCATCTTTTTCTGCAGAAGACAATTTCCCATGCATTAAGCCAACCTTGCAAATAGATTGAAAATGAAATGATAATTGACTATGTAGATCTAGTGCATTTTGTAAATCCAATTTTTCTGACTCTTCAATTAGCGGGCAAATAACGTAAGCTTGTCTACCTTTTTCAATCTCCTTTTGGACAAATGTTAATACTCGATCAAACATTTCTTGCTTAACCCAATATGTTTCAATTTTTTTACGTCCAGCAGGATATTCATCTATAATTGATACATCCATTTCACCAAATGCTGTTATTGCTAATGTTCTAGGTATCGGTGTTGCAGTCATAAATAAAACATCTGGAAAATACCCCTTTTCACGAAGTACTCTCCTCTGATTGACACCAAATCGATGTTGCTCATCCGTAATAACTAAGCCTAACTTTTGGAATTGAACCTCATCCTGAATGAGTGCATGTGTACCAACTACTATGTCTATTTCTCCATTTTTTAATCTCTCTAAAAGTTCTTTCCTTCTTTTCCCTTTGACTGAGCTTGTTAACAACTCAACATTCACGTCTAAATTTGTTAGCATTTTCACTAATGATTCGAAATGTTGTTCTGCTAATATTTCTGTCGGCACCATTAATGCACCTTGGTATCCTTCAATCATATTTGCATAAAGAGCAATTGTCGCCACAACTGTCTTTCCTGAACCTACATCACCTTGCAATAACCGATTCATTCGATATGGCTGGCTCATATCATCAAATATTTCATTGACCACTCGTTTTTGTGCTCCTGTTAATGGAAATGGTAAAGAGGAAATAAGGTTGTTTACTTGACGATGATTAATTTTTTTTGCAATACCTTGAGAATGATTTCGTTGGACTTTACGAAGTGCTTGCATTTTTAGTTGAAAAAGAAAAAACTCTTCATAAACATATGTTCTTCTAGCTTGTTTTAAACTATTACCATCAATTGGATGATGTAATAATTTCAGGGTATCTTTTCGCTGAAGCAACTTATATTTACTAACAAGTTGATTTGGAATGATATTTTCTAAGTAATCACCGTATTTTGTCAGTGACTGCCAGATAAATTTTCTCATTGTTTTTACCGTTAAATTTCCTTTAACGGAGTAGACTGGTTCGATTTCATGTCCATTAGGTCTAGAACCGAACACTAATTCAGATACTGTTATAGTCTGGCGGTGTTGATCCCATTTTCCTGTCACTGTTATTTGTTCATTTAAGTTTAATTTTGTTTTGTAATAAGGACGATTAAAACAAATAACAGTAATAAGAAAACGATCCACTAACACTCTAAAGGTAAGTCTAGATTTTTTTTTGCCATAAAATTGAATTAAAGGGGCACTGTGAACAGTACCCTCAACAGTAACCCTTTCATCATGTTTCACTTCAGTTAATTCTTTATGTTTAAAATCTTCATATCGATAAGGTAAATAGTTAATCAAGTCATTAATTGTGTGAATGTCTAATTCTTTTAGTAAATTAGCAGTTTCTTCACCGATGCCATTTAATATTACAACAGGTTGTAATAATTCTTGTCTCATTTTTTTGTTAGTGAGACACCAAATATTTTAGCTTCTAGCTCTCTTCCAGTTGGTGTCGCAGCTAATCCTCCTTGCGCTGTTTCTCTTAGCGCAGAAGGCATTGTTTGTCCTATTTTAAACATTGCATCGATTACTTCATCACACGGAATTCGACTTGTTATACCCGCTAATGCCATATCAGCTGCTACCATTGAATTTGCAGCACCCATTGCATTTCTTTTCACACAAGGAACTTCTACTAATCCTGCTACAGGATCACATACTAGTCCAAGCATATTTTTTAATGTAATTGCAAATGCTTCTGCACATTGACTAGGTGACCCGCCAACAAGCTCAACGATCGCAGCTGCAGCCATCCCACTAGCAGATCCTACTTCAGCTTGGCAACCTCCTGCAGCACCAGAAATAGAAGCATTGTTCGCTACAACAAAACCAAAAGCTCCTGAAGTAAATAGAAACTCAATCATTTGCATACGTGTTGGGTTTAGCTTTTCTTTTAAAGCAAATAATGTTCCTGGTACTACACCCGCTGACCCAGCAGTTGGTGTTGCACAAATTGTACCCATTGCAGCGTTTACTTCATTTGTAGCAACCGCTTTACTAACTGCATCTAAAATTGTATGACCAGTTAACATATTTCCTTTTTCAATGTATCTTTGTAAAAGAACAGCATCTCCACCAGTCAAGCCAGTAGGTGAATGAACTCCTTCAAGTCCTCTTTCAACTGCCTTTTCCATAACATCAAGATTCATTTCCATCTTTCTAATAATTTCTTCTCTAGTTTTACCAGTGAATTCCATTTCTTGTTGAATCATAATTTCAGCTATTTTTACGCCTTTTGATTCAGCTAACTCTACTAATTCTGCAACATTTTTAAACAATTCACTACACCTCCTACTAATTAGTCCACCATTTTCGTTACTTGTACAATATGTGGTAACGACATTAGTTCTTCTAATACTTTATCTTCAATCACTTGATCTACTTCAATTGTCATTAATGCTAGCTGACCAACTTCTTTTCTAGAAACTTCCATATGGCCAATGTTTAATGAATACTTAGTTAAGACATTCGTTACTCCAGCAATTGCACCAAAACGATCATTGTGTACTACCAAGATTGCAGGATAATTTCCTGAAAGTTTTAGTTCAAAGCCATTTAATTCAATAATTTCAATTTTACCACCACCAATTGAAACACCTACCAACTCAAAAGTCTGGTCATCATCTTCAATTGTGATTTTCACTGTATTAGGATGATTTGTAATCGCATCTTCCTCTATAAAATCAAATTCCATTCCTTGATCAGTAGCAAGCTTTAATGATTCTCTAATTCGCTCATCAAATGTATCGAAGTCTAATAGTCCTCCAATAATCGCGATATCTGTTCCATGTCCACGATACGTTTTTGCAAAAGAACCATATAGAGAAATTCTTACTTTTTTAGGTAACTTACCATATAAATTTCTTGCAACACGACCGATTCTTGCCGCACCTGCAGTATGTGAACTAGAAGGACCAATCATAATTGGGCCAATTATATCAAAAACACTTTTATACTTCATGTCATTTCCCCCACTTCTATTATTTTTGAATAGAAGAACAAACCTAAATATTACGTTTACTCTTTTTATATTATCTACATTTAAAAAACATTGAGATAACCCATTTCTTAGTTTAATACGAAATCGTTGATAGTTCTATTGAAATTTTACCCATTACGTAATTATTTCTGTAATCGCTTAAATTTTCTCAAGTTCAAATCCCTTAAATGACAAATTTAATACCTACTTAATTATATTTTATTAATGTGTACTGTAATACTTTAATGTTAATCATTACGAAAATCATTTATTTTCCATCGGACGAACTCATGACTTATCACACGTTCCTCCAAGCAAATTCACTGAGATTAGTTAATTTTTAAAAAAGAGCACATGGTGTGCTCTTTTTGTTAGCCGCTGAGTTCTATGTTACGTTTTTTATCTTTTCGTGCAGAAAGAAATTGCGGTGCGAAAATACCAAGTAGTATACAAACAATGCCGAGCCATTGTAATGGTGATACAGCTTCATGAACAAGTGTAATAGAAGCAATGATTGCTATTGGGAGTTCAGCAGCACCTAAAATTGTTCCAAGTCCTGTTCCTACTTTTGGGACACCAATAGAGAAGCAAATGACCGGTACAACAACACCGAAGAATCCAAGGAAGAGTGCATATTTCCATAATCCAGCTTGCAAGGCACCATTAATTAAAAAGGTTGGTGGAAAAAATAAGCAAACGATAAATGTAGCACTTGTTGTCATTAGAAAGCTTTTCGTATATGGTGGTACATTTGTAGCAACGCGTCCGCTCACAAAAATATAAAAGGAAAAAGAAACAGCGGCTAATAGTCCAAAAATGATACCTTTTGTAGAGAAGTTTTGTCCAAATCCTTCAAACACCCCACCTGCCAATAGAGTTCCGGCAAATAAAATAATAATTGACATTATCTTTTCACGGCTTGGAAATGTTCGATTCGCAATTGCTTCTATGGTTACTCCAATCCATGTAAATTGAAAGAGTAAAACAACAGCTATCGAAGCTGGTAATTCTTCTACAGAGATTGCATAAAAAATACTGGTCATGCTCATTGTTGTTCCGACAGCTAATAATAAAAGTACTTGTTTTGTTGACATTTTATGACGTGAGAAAAGAAGAACAAGTAGCAATAGTCCAATCCAGCCAAATACATATTGTCCTCCTAATAGCTCAAACGCAGAAAAACCGTCCCTAAAGCCGAGCTTGAAAATTGTTGAAAGTATGCCATAGCTGCAGGCACCAAATAAAACTAATAATGAAAACTTAAATTTCTCCATAAAAAATCCTCCTATATAAATAAAAAAACGCCCGCTGTCCAGCAGGACAACGGGCGAACGAAACAGAGTGAACACTCTACAAAATTCCGCCACTCACAATCGGGTGTGAGTTTGTGTATAAAATAATAACATACAAAACAGATAACAATTATTATGACTCTAGTGTATTTATCTCTTTTATATTTTCAATATAAAAGAGATAAATACAAATTTCAAAAACACTACACTTTACATACAAGCCTCTAATGCAAGTTTCATCATTTTATCGAATGAAGTTTGTCTTGCTTCAGCACTAATTTCTTCATGAGTAACTAATGAATCTGAAATAGTAAGTACACAAGCTGCATTCTTACCTAATACTTTTGCATTATGGAATAATGCAAAGCTTTCCATTTCTACACAAATACACTTATGGTCATTATAAAAATCAACATAATTTGGAACTGAACTTTCATGATAAAATACATCACTGGAATGTATTCTACCTTTAACAATAGGAGTATTAATCTGCTTTGCAGTATCTTCAATTTTGTTATTTAATAACTCATTAGGGTACTGAATATCACCTTCTACGCCTGCTTGTGTCTTTGCAAATGTTGATTGACTCCAAGCACTATCCGCAAGCACAATATCATGTATGTTCAGTTTATCTGTATAAGCTCCTGCACTACCAATACGGATAATATTTTCTACTTCATAAAACTTATATAACTCGTATGAATAAATTCCAATACTTGGCATTCCCATACCAGATCCCATTACAGATATTTGTTTTCCTTTATAAGTTCCCGTATAGCCAAACATATTACGTACAGTATTAAATTGTACTGGATTTTCTAGATATGTTTCCGCAATATATTTCGCGCGAAGTGGATCTCCTGGCATTAAAACTGTTTTTGCAATATCTCCAACTTTTGCTGTATTATGTGCTGTTGTCATATTATAATTTCTCCATTTCTATTCATTTTGATCTACTTAAATATCAATAACTATAATCCAACTACTATTTTTACTCGTTTTACTAAAATGTATTCGTTTGCACAATTAGGGAAAAAAAACTATTTTGTCTTGATTTCTTATTACCATCTAGTTAAAGATAACAATTTAATATCACGAGATGCAGTTGTATACTTAGTTGTCTAATTAATACAATCAAATTATATTTCAATATACTAAAATAAGCAAGGACAAACTTAAACTTCCACAATATTCTTCACCTTAAATATTTTAAGAATAATGGTCACGCTTTACATTTTCACATAACAGATAAGATTGCGAATAATTTATAACTCGATATAATATTTGTAAGGAGTGTTGGTTATGTCTGCTGAAAATAAAAAAAAATCACCTCTATACGAGGAGGTTTTTGAAAAATTATTTAAACTAATTAATGATGGAGTCTATCCGATTGGAAGTAAACTACCTTCAGAACCTGAACTTTCTAAGATGATGAATGTTAGTAGAATGACCCTAAGACAAGCATTGGGTTTACTAAAAGAGGAAGGTTATATTGAAACAACCCATGGGCAAGGGAACTTTATCAAACAAAATGTAAATGTAAAAAGTGTAGGTTTAGAAAAAATAGATAATACTATTTTTCAATGTTGTACAGAAACGATTGATGATATAGATGCTTCTTTTGAAGTAAGTTTTTCAGATGATTATGATTACAGTAAAAAGATTTTTAATCGAGATTCAGCAGTAATGATTAAATTTAATAGGTGGTACAAGTCTAAAAATAAAGTTGTGGCACATGCTTTTACAATGTTCCCAAGTGAGACAGCTTCCCATTATCAAATGAATCTTAACGATCAACAGAGCGCACTAAAAATACTTGAAGAAGATATTTATACGCTAATCCATTCATCAACAATCGAAATAAAATTTACAGAATCAGTTCTTCCTTCTTCAAACTATGAATTACGTTCAAATAATAATTTATTCGTATTATTAATTGAAAATTTATTTGACTCAATGGGGAACGTTGTACTTAAAAATAAGATTTATATCCCAACCGAACTTAGTTCAATAAAAATAAATCGAATAAACAAATAGCATATAAACGTTCGTATATGTAAAGAAGAATTTATATAACAAAAAAGAAACGCGCTAATATAAAAGGTTATGTTTGTGAAGAATATTGCTAACAAACAAATGAAGAGGGACATCATTAATAGATGTCCCTCTTCATTTGTTTGTGTATAAAAGACTTTCATTTTATCTCATCAAGAAGAAACGAGAATTAAGTTCTTGAAAAATTATCTAGTCTTACAAATTATTCAATTGAAAAAATATAAGAGTATAGAGGTTGATTTCCTTTATGTACCTCTACTTCAATTTCTTCAAATTGATCTTCAACGTAAGATACTAATTCTGCAAGTTCTTCGTCAGAAACGTCTTCACCTTGCAAGATTGTTAGAATTTCTGAATCCTCATCTACCATTTCTGAAAGTAGCTTTTTAGCAGCACCTAATTGATTTGCATCAGTAGTAATAATTTTATTCTCAAGAATCCCCATAAAATGGTCTTTCTTAATTTCTACTCCATCAATTTCAGTATCTCTGACAGCGAATGTCACTTGACCAGTTTTTACATACTGAAGTGCATCTTTCATTCCTTCTGCATTTTCCTCTAGTGTAACAGTTGGATTAAATGCTAATAAAGCCGACATTCCTTGTGGAACACTCTTAGAAGTTACAACGGCAACATCTGCATCAGAAACTGTTGCAGCTTGCTCTGCAGCCATAACAATATTCCCGTTATTCGGTAGAACGATCACATTTTTAGCATTACATTTTTCTATAGCCTTTACAATATCCTCTGTGCTTGGATTCATTGTTTGGCCGCCTTCGATTACTACTGTAGCTCCAATACTTTCAAACAATACTTTAATACCAGAACCCATAGCAACAGTGACGATTCCGTATTCTTGTTTTTCATTATTTTTAATAGGAGTTAATTGTTTCTTTTCTTTATCATCGTGTACAAGGTTTGAATGTTGTTCTCGCATATTTTCAACTTTAATTTTTAGGAAGCTACCGTAACGTTGACCACGATTAAATACTTCACCTGGATATTCAGCATGAATGTGAACTTTTACAATTTCATCATCTGCAACAACTAATAACGAATCTCCTAATTCACTTAGTTCTTCACGGAATGCATTTAAGTCAAAAGGATTTTTATCAGTCTTGTCTTTTTCAAATCGAACCATAAATTCTGTACAATATCCAAAAACAATATCCTCAGCATTTAACATACTTTGTACATTTCTATGCTCTGCTTCAACTAATTCTTCTAACGATAATGCTTCTTCAGCACCTTCAAGTGAAATTTCTTCCCCTTTTAAAGCTGCTAGGAAGCCCTCATATACTAAAACTAGTCCTTGACCACCGCTATCTACTACACCTACTTGCTTTAAGACAGGTAATAAGTCTGGTGTGCGATTTAAGGATGCTTTAGCTTCTTTAATTGTTTTTTCTAGAAATGGGATATATTCATCATGATTTGCTGCAATTTCTACAGATTTTTTTGCAGTTTCTCTTGCAACAGTCAAAATTGTTCCTTCAATCGGTTTCATGACAGCTTTATAAGCAGATTCTACGCCAGCTTCTAGTGCAGCAGCAAACTCAGCTGTCGAGATTGTTTGTTTTGATTCAATTGATTTAGAGAACCCTCTAAATAATTGAGATAAAATAACACCCGAATTCCCACGAGCACCCATAAGTAGTCCTTTTGCAAAAAGCTGTCCTACTTTTCCAACATGATTGTTTGGATTTTCTTTAACTTCTTTAGAACCAGAAGTAATGGATAAATTCATATTTGTCCCTGTATCACCATCTGGTACAGGAAATACGTTTAAAGAGTCTACAAATTTCACATTTTTCGTTAAATTATTCGCCCCTTGAATAACCATTTCTGCAAATAATCTACCGTCAATACGTTTAATGGACACAAGTTCTCCTCCTTAGAGTGTCTTACATGTTCGTAACTTTTACACCTTGAACAAAAATGTTAACAGAATCAACTGATAGCCCTAAAGTTTGATCAAGTGTGTATTTCACTTTATTTTGTACATTGCTAGCTACTTCTGAAATTTTTGTTCCGTAACTTACAATTATATACATATCTATATGTACATCTTCTCCTGTATTACGTACGATAACACCTTTAGTAAAGTTTTCTTTTCTTAGTATCTCTGTGATTCCATCTTTTATTTGGTTCTTTGAAGCCATTCCTACAATACCGTAGCAATCAGTTGCTGCTCCTCCTGCAATTGTAGCAATTACTTCTGTACTAATTTCAATTGATCCATATTGTGTTTTAAGTTCTAATGACATTTTACTGGTCCCCCTTATTTTTTCAGTACCAAGTAGTTATGAATCTTTTTGCTTATCTATTATTGTATACTTTTTAACTAAATAATTCTATTAAGTATATGTATTTAACGAATGATTCCACAAATAGCCTCTTATCAGCAGAAAAAGCAACTCCTGTATATGAACCAATTTTAATTCTATTTTAACAAAAAATAAGATGTCACTTTACTAGTTTTAGTATATTATACAATCCTATGTCAAGTAATTTTTCTTGAAATGCTTTTTAATAACTGTTGCATTCTATATATGGTTATGATAAATTATAGTAGTATTTCTAAATGAAAATAACTATTTAAATGTTATTCCGTTTGTATGTAAGGAGGGATATAGATGGCTCGTGTTTGTGTTATTACAGGAAGAAAATCTCGTTCTGGTAACAGTCGCTCTCACGCTATGAATGCTTCAAAACGTACTTGGGGTGCTAACCTTCAAAAAGTTCGTATTTTAGTTAATGGTAAACCTAAACGTGTTTACGTATCAGCGAGAGCATTAAAATCAGGTAAAATTGAGCGCGTATAATTTATAACAATTATACGTACACGAAAGCATAGCTGCTTAAAGCTATGCTTTTTTGCATTTTATAAGAAAAGCGGAAACTTCCCGCTTTTCTCCGAAAGGCATTGGAGCAAACACCAAAAGAAGGGTGATTTTTCCCTTCATTTGGTGTTTGTGAAATGACCGAGGAGATGGAAGTTGGAGCTAGACAGTAAGAAAAGTGAAAACTTCCCGTTTATCTCAAGGACACATTTTGGGCAAACACCCAAAGAAGAGGAGTAATATCGGTATTTGTAAAAGGTTCTATTCTAAAAGATTGTTGCTTTTGAGATATTTAATATTAAAGACAGAAGTTGATTCGTGCGGAAGGTGCGAGACTCCTTTGGGAATAGCGGGAAGGCTGAGACCCCGCATGCTTGCCAAGGAGGCTAGCTCACGCCAACGCGGAAAGGGATCATCCTGGAGTTGTATCAACTATCACATTCTAAAACAGCAACAATGTATACGATAACAATGCTTGGCATGGCTATAAATAAAAAACACCCAAGTAATGGGTGCCTTCTATTTATCTTTCTTAAATGTACTCAGCATTGCACGCACAAGCCCGCCAAGAAATTTTGGTAACTTAATTGTATAAAATCTCATGCTTTCCCTCCTACAAGCTTTCTAAAAAGGACCTAAGGAAAAGATTAATCCTAATACATTTTACTTGCATTGAGCGAAAACTATGTCATGATTTTTAATCTTTACTCCTTATTACCAAAACTATGCCACTTGCAAAAGAAATAGCACCGCTTTCGTTTAAAATTTCATTACTTACACATAAAGAAGAACCTACTTTTAACGAATAATTCGTAAGTGGATACTTAAAGCCTTCAAGTGTTAAATTTTTCACTTCGTTTCCAAGTGAGAAAAAAGAAATGTACTTATATTCATTTGATTTTTTAAATAAATGAGAACCCTCTTTTAATACCTTAATTTCATTAACGTCGTCTAAAATCAAGATATCCGTATGATGATTCAAGTATTTAACTAAAGTATTAATGCTCCCAAACTCATGATCAAGCCGTCCACCAGTAACACAATGAATCATGATTTTATTTGGTCCTTGGTCTAAAGCCCACTTTAAAGCTAATTCTAAATCAGTATCATCTTTTTCAGGGGGAAAAGTAAAAACATTTTCAATCTTTTCTTTTAATTCTTCTAAATGTGATTGACTTATTGAATCAAAATCACCAAATATCGCTTCAGGAATGATCCCTTCAGATAATAAATAACCTGCCCCGCGATCAACCCCTATCCATACCTCATTCTCATTTTTTTGAATGGAACGAAATGGAGTTTTATTTCTTGGTCCAGCGCCTACAAGATGAATAATCAAATTACTCACTCCTAAAAAAAGAAAATGCAATCAAAATGACTGCATTAACCTCTAATTTTTGCTATTGCCTCTTTACGGTTCTCTTTGTTAAAAACTGCTGATCCAGCAACAAGAACTGTAGCACCCGCTTCAATACAAAGTTTTGCTGTATGCTCATCTACACCGCCATCAACTTCAATTTCAACCTGTAAATTACGTTCTTTTGCCATATCAGACACTTGTTTGATTTTTGGTAATACTGAATGAATGAATTTTTGTCCACCAAATCCAGGATTAACAGTCATTAGTAATACCATATCAATGTCTTCAATAATATTTTCAATTGTAGAAACTGGTGTAGCTGGATTAATGACTACCCCTGCTTTTACACCAAGAGCTTTAATTGATTGGATTGTTCTATGAAGATGTTTACATGCTTCAACATGGACAGTAATGTAATCTGCTCCTGCTTTTGCGAACTGTTCAATGTATTGATCTGGATTTTCGATCATTAAATGTACATCTAACGGTAATTTTGTGACAGGACGAATTGCATCTACAATTAATGGTCCAATTGTAATATTTGGAACAAAATGGCCATCCATTACATCAACATGAATGTAATCTGCTCCTCCACGTTCAACGTCTAAAATTTCTTCTCCTAATTTCGCAAAATTAGCTGATAATATTGATGGTGCAATTTTAATCATTTTTAGTACCTCGGCTTTCTGTCTCTTATTTCTTGGATGAATGATTTATAATGTTCGTATCGATCAGAAGATATTTCTCCGTTTTCAATTGATTCTTTTATGGCACATTTAGGCTCTGCTAAGTGAGTACATCCTCTAAATTTACATGCGTTACTTCTTTCTCTCATTTCAATAAAACAATAAGAAAGGTCTTCTACCTCAATATCAATAAAATCTAACGAACTAAAACCAGGTGTATCTGCAACAAGACCTTCTCCAATCTCAATTAATTCTACGTGTCTTGTTGTATGCTTTCCTCTACCTAAGTGGGAAGAAATGATTCCTGTTTTTAAATCTAAGTTAGGTTTTAAAGCATTTAGTAAAGTCGATTTTCCAACCCCAGATTGACCAGCAAACACTGATATTTTCTTGGCCAACATCGGTTGAACTAGTTCAACACCTTCTTCAGTTTTAGAAGATGTTAATAGGACTTCATAACCTATTTGACGATAATAGTCTGCATATGCGTTAATCTTTTTTAATGCTTCCTCAGATAATAAATCGATTTTTGTTATAACGATAATTGGTTTTATTTCATTAAACTCGATTAAAACCAAAAATCGATCCAAAAGGACTGGAGAAAAATCTGGCTCAACTGCAGAAAAAACAAGTATTGCTTGATCTACATTTGCAATTGGAGGTCTAACAAGTTCATTTTTTCTGTCTTTAATCTCTAATAAGTAACCTTCTCCACTTTTTTCTATATGGTATATGGCATGATCTCCAACAAGCGGGGTAATTTTCTTGTTTCGAAAATTTCCTCTTCCTCTACAAGTAACAATCCCCTCGCTTGATTCTACATAATAAAAACCACTTAATGCTTTAATAATTTTGCCTTCTGGCATAAATTCACTCCTAAGTTTGTTTAATACGATTAATATGGTTCATTTTGTTTTGGTACAATTTCTTTTACTTGACCATCACCTAAAATTTTATAAGAAGCTGTTTGGCCAGGCAGAATAGTTAGTGTGAAAGAAATTGGTGTTGTTTCCGTAATTGTTCTTGTAATAGCAGGCTTGTCTCCTGTATTCTTAGCATCCGTAATATATACCTGTATAGTTTCCGGAGCATCTGGCACTGAAGGCATATAAGGTACTTGAACTTTGATTAAAACTTCCTTAGGTTTTTGTATCGGTGCTCCAGATGAAAGAACGACAATAATCGAATCGCCTTCTTTTACTTGGGATCCCGCACTTGGTGTCTGTGATATAACTAGACCATTATCAACAGTGTCTGACTGCTGGTCTTGGAAAATTACTTTTAGATTATTTTCTTTCTTATAAGAATTAACATCACCTTTAGTCCAACCTGTTAAATCCCTGATGCCAAAAGATGAATGACCTTTACTTATCCATACTTCTAAATCTTCATCACTTTGCACAACAGCATCACCAGCTTTTGGTGATTGATCAACAATTTCACCTTCAGATGCGTCATTTTCAACATAGTGTGTAGTTACTGATTTATAGTCGCTTTTAAGCCGATCTTTTATCGAATCATATTGATAACCAGTGAGATCCTCCATTTCACCACTTTGCTTACCTGAAGACTTATAAATTGTGATTGAAGATTTTTCTTTAACGGTTTCGCCTATACCCGGTGATGTTTTCACTACCTTACCTTTTTCAATTTCATTATCAGATATTTCTTTTGGATCATTAACTTTTAAACCTTTTGAGGCAAGTAGCGTGACAGCATTTTCGTAAGTCATATTTCTAACATCTGGAATCTCAATGTCGTTTGGCAAAAATAAAGCTGGTATAACAGTAATCGCTAATAAACCACCGATCGTCAAAACAATAAAAATACCGATTATAAATTTTGCAAAACGATTTTTTTTATTATTTTTCGTTTTTTTCTTATTCTTTTTATCTTGAATTTTATTATTCGATGAAACTACATTATCTTTTCCTTTTTGTACAGGAATAATAACCGTATCTTCATCATTCGTATTAGGTACATCCTTTATAATTGGAATTATTTTTGTTTCTTCATTGTTACTTGGTATGACATATTTCTTTTCATTTTTTCGATCTTGATCTAAAGCTGTTTGAACATCTAATTTCATTTCATCAACTGATTCATATCGATAAAAAGGATCTTTGGCAGTTGCTTTTAATACAATATTCTCGACACTTTGTGGAATCGTATCATTCCATCTAGATGGAGGAGGAACCTCACTTTGCAAGTGCTTTAATGCAATGGAAACTACTGATTCACCCGAAAAAGGTACTCTACCTGTTAGTAGTTCAAACATGACAATTCCTAAAGAATAGATATCTGTTTTTTTATTTGCAATGCCACCCCTTGCTTGCTCAGGTGAAATATAATGTACTGAGCCAAGGACAGTATTCGTTTGAGTAATGGTAACTGATGTGGATGCAGTTGCAATTCCAAAATCAGTTACTTTCACCTTACCATCACTGTTTATTAAAATATTTTGCGGCTTTATATCTCGGTGAACGATTTGGAAATGATGTGCGTGTGCAATCGCCGAAGTTAACTGCTCCATAATTTTTAAAACAGTTTCTATGTCAATTGGATAATTCCTTTGTATGTATTCTTTTAATGTTTCCCCTTTAACATACTCCATTACTATATAATGCAATCCGTTCTCTTCACCAACATCATACGAGCTTACTATATTCGGATGCGACAAAGTAGTAACTGAATATGCTTCTCGTTGAAATCGTCTCAAAAAATCAGGATCATCTGAATAGTCTAGGCGTAACATTTTAACAGCTACGTCACGATCTAATATCATGTCATGGGCTAAATATACGATGGACATTCCGCCGCTGCCTATTAATTTTAAGATTTTATATCGATCGTTAAGGCGTTTTCCAATCATCAAGTTCATCATCATCCTTTCTGATTTATTGATTGATTGTATTTAACAATTGCTAGTGAAATGTTATCTTCGCCCCCAAGACCATTTGCTAAAGAAACTAGCTCATTTCCTATTAGTTTAAGTTCATTAGATGAATAAATTAATTCTTCTAGCTTTTCAAAAGAAATTTTATTAGATAAACCATCTGAACATAATAGAAGAGTATCTTCGCCTTCCCAAGTGAGAGTTTTTACATCCAATTTTACAGTTTCTTCAGTACCAAGAGCTCTCGTAATAACATTCTTTCTTGGATGAATTTCAGCATCTTCTTTAGAAATTTGTCCAGACTTCACCAATTCAGCGACAAGTGTATGATCATCTGTAATTTGAGTGAAGCCATCACTATCTTTAAAATAGCAACGACTATCACCAATATGGGCAATTGTAAAAAATTGATACGTACAAATGATAGCAACAAGTGTTGTACCCATCCCTTTACATTCCTCATGACTTTCTGCATGAGTATACAACTTTGAATTTAACTCATCAATGAATGTGCTTAACCAATTTTCAGCTTCTCTAGGTGTATTAAAGTTACTTGTTTTTTTCCATTCAGATTCAAGGAATTCAATCGCCATTTTACTAGCAACATCGCCAGCTAAATGACCACCCATCCCATCTGCAACAACAGCCAAAACATTTTGTGACTCATTAGTAAATACGCCTACACAATCTTCGTTGTGTTGGCGTACTTTCCCCTTATCAGTTTGAAAAAAGGTTTGCATCCTTTCACCTCGTCTCCTCTTTACGCTCCTTCGCACGCAATTGACCACATGCAGCATCAATATCATGCCCTTGCTCTCGACGAATTGTTACATTGATTCCACGTTGTTTTAAAACTTTTTCAAAAGCAAATATTTGTTCTCTAGGTGTTCTAACATAATTACGCTCAGGAACATAGTTAATCGGTATTAAGTTCACGTGACATTTTACACCTTTTAATAGTTTCGCTAATTCCTCTGCATGCTCGTTTTGGTCATTAACTCCACCCATTAACCCATATTCAAATGTTACACGTCTACCTGTTTTATTTGTATAATAATTAACTGCATCCATTAACTCCGGCAATTTATAAGCACGGTTAATTGGCATTAGTTTAGATCGTAATTCTGTATTTGGTGCATGTAAAGAAATAGCAAAATTAATTTGTAAGCCTTCATCAGCAAATTGATAAATTTTGGGAATAATACCACTTGTAGAAACCGTGATATGTCTTGCTCCGATATTAAGACCTTTATCATCATTTACAATACGAAGGAAATCCATTAAACCATCATAATTATCAAATGGTTCACCGATACCCATTACAACGATTGAACTTACACGCTCTTCTGTTTCATCAACAGCACGTTGTACATTTAGTACTTGTGCTACTATTTCGCCAGCTTCTAGATTTCTTTTTAAACCACCAAGAGTCGAAGCGCAAAATGTACAGCCGATGCGACAACCAACTTGTGTTGTTACACATACAGAATTACCATAATTGTGTCTCATTAATACTGTTTCTATTGAGTAACCATCATGAAGCTCAAATAAAAATTTCATCGTTCCATCAGAAGATGTTTGTTGAACAAGTGTTTTAAGCGTTGTGATTTCAAATTGATCATTTAATAATTGGCGCAATTCTTTAGGCAAATTAGCCATTTCTTCAAAGCTATCAACACGTTGAGTATATAGCCAATTATAAATTTGTTTTCCACGGAAAACCTGCTGTTTATTTTCCTTCAACCATTCTTCTAAATCCTTTATTTTTAACGAATAAATTGATGGTTTTTGTGCTGCTTTATTTGCTTTAACTAATGAAGTATCTTCTACTTTCAAAGTTACACCTTCTTTCTTAATCTTGCAATAAAAAATCCGTCCGTCCCAAAGTAATGAGGGAGTATTTGTACATACCCATTTTTAACGTTTGTACATTGGTTTATTTCTATTGGTAAATCATTTTCTAAAGTTGGATCTAATTCAAAATCATGATGTGTTTCTAAGAAACTTTGTACAACGCAGGCATTTTCTTCTTGCCCTACAGTACAAGTAGAGTAAACTAGAACTCCTTGTGATTTCACAAGTTTTGAAGCTTCATGTAATATATCACCTTGTATACGTTGTAAATTTTCCACGTCTACTTTTTCTTTTTTCAAAAGGATATCAGGTTTTCTTCTTATAACACCTAATCCTGAACATGGTGCATCAACTAATACTTTATCAAATTGTTGTCCATCAAACTCTTCAGGTGCTTTTCGAGCATCTAATGTGAAGGCATGAATATTTGATAGTCCTAGTCTGTTAGCTTGTTCTTTTATTAATTTCACTTTATGCTTATGCAAATCAAGTGAAGTTACTGAACCAGTATTATTTAACAACTCAGCAATATGAGCTGATTTACCTCCCGGAGCAGCACATGTATCAAGTACTGTCTCACCAGCTTTTACACCTAGTGCTTGCCCAACAAGCATTGAACTTTCATCTTGAATTGAAATATATCCTTCTTTAAATGCGTTAGTAAAGGCAACATTTCCTTCTAATATTTTGATGGCAAAAGGAGATAAGTCACCTGTTTCAACTTCTACTCCTTCTTGCTGTAACATTTTGATCGCTTCTTCTTTAGAAATCTTACTCGTATTCACACGCGCAGTTTGAAATGGAGGTTTGATGTTTTCTTCACACATTTTAATTGTTTCCTCTTCACCAAACTCTTTCATCCAAAGACTTACTAACCATTCTGGATGGTTTGTAGCAACAGCAATTCTTTCAACCGGATTTTCTATTTCGTCAATCGATCTAGTTCCATTACGTTGAATATTTCTTAGAACGCCATTAACTAATGAAGAAATTCCTTTATGACCACGTTTTTTTGCAATTTCTACAGCTTCATTTAATACCGCATGAGCAGGAATACGATCTAAAAATTGCAACTGATAAAGGGATAGCTTTAATAAAACTTTCACCCAATCTTGTAATTTCTTTTGATTTGCGATAAATGGATTTAAAGCATATTCCAAATATCGATTTCTTTGAATCGTTCCATATACTATTTCAGTTAATAAACCAGTATCAGCTTGTGATAAATCATTTTTATTAATGACATTATTTAAAAGCAAGTTGCTGTATGATTGGTTTTTATAAACGGAAAGAAGTGCATCAAGGGCAATCTCTCTTACATTTTTACTCATGTACGTCTCCTAACTTCATTCCAACTGTAATAAACGATCCCGCTCCATTTAAATATTGCTTAGCGTCCATACGTTTTTTACCAGCTGGTTGTAAATCTGTAATTTTAATAGCTACATCATTTCCTGTTGATACGATAAAACCATCAGCTTCAACCTCAATGATTTCACCAGGCTTTGCATTTTTAGAAGTTATTACTTTTTCACTCCACCAAACTTTCATGACATCTCCGTTTAGTGTAGTATAAGCGACTGGCCATGGGTGTAAACCTCGGACATGATTATAAATTTCTTCACCTGTTTTTGTCCAATCAATTTTCTCTTCTTCTCTTTTAATATTCCATGCAAATGTAGCTTTGCTTTCATCTTGTTTCTCAGGATTAATTTCTCCATTTAATAAGTTTGGAATTGTTTGTGAAAGCAATTCTGCACCTGCCACACTTAATTTATCATGCAGTGTCCCAACATGATCTCTTTCTTCAATTGGAACAACTACTTTAGAAATCATATCACCAGCATCAAGTTTCTCAACCATATACATAATAGTGACACCAGTTTCTTTTTTACCTTGGATAATTGAATAATGAATTGGTGCCCCACCCCTTAGCTCAGGAAGTAGAGATGCATGAACATTAATACAGCCAAATTTAGGTGTTTCTAAAATTTCCTTAGGTAAAATTTGTCCAAATGCAGCAGTGACAATTAAATCTGGTTCTAATGCTAATACCTTTTCTACTTCTTCTGCCAATCTTATTTTCTCTGGTTGGAAAACAGGAATATCATGTTTTAAAGCTTCAACCTTTACAGGTGGAGGTGTTAATACTCTTTTTCGACCTACTGGACGGTCTGGTTGCGTAACTACACCCACTACATTATATTTTTCTTCAATTAATGTTCTTAAGACATTTACTGAAAAATCCGGTGTACCCATAAATACGATTCTAGTCATTTTTGATCCTACCCTTCTAGCTCATCTTCTGTATAATATCGAGTTACCTTTGAAGTAAATAACACACCATTTAAATGATCAATTTCATGAAGAAGTGCGCGAGCTAAAAAACCTCTTGCTTCAATAATAAAATATTTACCTCTTTTATTTTGCGCTTTTATTTTAGCATAGCTAGGTCTTGTTACATCACCAAATAATCCTGGAAAACTTAGGCAACCTTCGATATCAGTTTGTTCACCTTTTACTTCCATTACAACTGGGTTAATTAAATCAATACGACCGTTGTCATCATCAACATCGACAACAGCAATTTGCTTTAATACGCCAATTTGTGGTGCTGCTAATCCAACCCCATCTTCAGCTAGCATTGTTTCATACATATTATTTAATAACTTTGTTAGATCTTTATCAAATGAAGTCACTTTTTCGCAAGGTGTTTCAAGGATTTCATTTGGATGTGTAACGATTTTTAAAAGTGACAAATTGTTTCCTCCTAAATGTTAAATCAAGTTTAATTATATAAGGCTGTTTGCGTATACATTGTTGTTATTTTAGAATGTGTAAGTTGATTTCCACTCCAGGTTGCTCGCTTTCCGTGGGGCGGGCGGTGAGCCTCCTCGTCGCTATCGCTCCTGCGGGGTCTCACCTGTCCCGCTGTTCCCACAGGAGTCTCGCACCTTCCGTTCCAATCAACTTCTATTCAAAAGTTTCTTATAACATAATTTATTTAAAAACAACAATCTTTTAGAAAAAACCTTACATGAACATTGTTGGTTGAAAATCGATCGTTATTTGAAGCTGACCTTTGTCGGTTTCTTCTTGGTAAAATTGTTGTATTTTTGTTAAAACCGCGTGTAGAGCGGGTTCATATTTATATTTGATGACACATTGATAGCGAAATTTATCTTTAATTTTAGGTATTGGTGAAGACACTGGGCCAAGTATGATTGATTTATTGGACAAATGTTCCCTCAAATAAATGGCTATCTGTTCTGAAACCTTTACAACCTTCATTAAATCCTGGTGCGAGATTGATATAAGAACTAGATAATAATATGGTGGATAATGAAAGTTTCTTCTAATTTTCATTTCTTGCTCATAAAAATCAAGATAATTTTGGTCCTTTGCGAGTTCAATACTATAATGCTCTGGTGTATAAGTTTGTACAACAACCTCACCTGGCAAGTCATGACGTCCTGCTCGTCCACTAACTTGAGTTAATAAACTAAACGTTCGTTCACTCGCACGAAAATCTGGTAAATGAAGAGAACTATCTGCAGCTAACACACCTACTAAAGTAACTTTCGGAAAATCAAGTCCCTTTGCAATCATTTGTGTCCCTAGTAAGATATCAGCTTCTCCATTTCCAAATTGTTTTAACATTTTTTCATGAGATCCTTTTCGACTTGTCGTATCATTATCCATTCTAATGACCCGTGCTTCTGGAAATTGTTGATAGATTGCCTCTTCAACCTTCTGCGTCCCAGTACCAAAAAAGCGAATGTAATCACTTTGACAGGAAGGGCATACTTTTGGCATATGCTCCTCGTAACCACAATAATGACATTTTAAACGATGGGTATTTTTATGATAAGTCAATGATACTTCACAATGTGGACACTGAATAACAAACCCACAATCACGACACATAACAAATGAGGAATAGCCTCTTCTATTTAAGAAAAGGATAATCTGCTCCTTCTTTTGTAACCGGTCTTCAATTTTCTCATGTAACGCTGTAGAAAACATCGAGCGATTACCACGATGAAGTTCTTCTCTCATATCAACTACTTCAACAGTAGGTAATGCATCTTGATTCACACGTTTTTCCATTGTTTCAAGTTCATAGACACCTTTTTGAGCACGGGCATATGACTCTAATGTAGGAGTTGCGCTACCGAGAACGACTGAACAACTGTGATAGTTTCCTCTCCAAATTGCTACATCACGTGCATGATATCTTGGATGTTCGTCTTGTTTGTATGTTGTTTCATGTTCCTCATCAATAATAATTAAGCCAAGGTTTTCAAATGGTGCAAAAATTGCCGAACGTGCTCCAACAACAACTTTAACTTCTTTTCTCTGAATTTTTCGCCATTCATCATATTTTTCACCAATTGATAATCCACTGTGTAAAACTGCAACATCGTTTCCAAAACGTCCTTTAAACCGTTCTACAATTTGCGGAGTAAGCGCAATTTCAGGAACTAAAACAATTGCTTCTTTATTTAAATTTAGTACGTTTTGGATTGTTTGAAGATAAACTTCTGTTTTTCCACTTCCAGTAACACCGTGTAATAAATGAACTTTATGTTCATTATTTGAAATTGAAGTAGCAATTTTTTCATATGCATTTTTTTGTTCATCAACTAAAGGTAATGGACTTGTTCTATTTATTTGTTTGTTCACATAAGGATCACGATAGACTTCAATCGAATGAACATTTATTACTTTATTCTTTTGAAGTGTTTTGATTGGTGATTCTGTGATGCCTAATCGTTCCTTTAGTTCTTTTATACTTGTTTGTCCATTTAGTCGAAGAAATTCGATTATATCCCTTTGTTGAGGTGAAGAGATAGAATTTGCTTCATGATCAAAAACTTCTAATAATGTCGCTACTCTTTCCACTTTTTTATTCGCTTTATTTTTCACTTCATAATCTACTTCAAGTAAACCTTCTTTGATCGCTCTTTGGACAGTTGTGATTTTTGAAACTAACTCTTCCAATTCACTCCATTCTCTTCTCTCTAAATGAGTAAAAATGGCTTGAAGCTCTTCTGGCAAATAATCTATTGATTCTTTCGAATGTAGTCTGACAAATTTCTTGTACACTGCTTTTATTGCTGTTGGAAGCATAGCTTGATAGGCCGTAATTAAAAAACAAAGTGTCTCTTCCGATAAATACGTACCTAATAATAATAATTCTTCCGTTAAAACAGGAATCACATCAAGTACTTCACCAATTTCCTTTACTTTCGAAACTGACGTATGATCTTTTACAGCTAATACAATTCCTTGGACTTTCCTTGGACCAAATGGAACAATTACACGCATGCCTGGTTGAACAGCATCTTCCCAACGGTTAGGAATAGCATAATCAAAAGCTCTATCCGTTTGGCGAACCGATACATCTACTAAAACAGATGCATAATTCATTTTTCTCCCTCACTCAATTTGCGGTATACTTCAGCTAAAATTTCTTTTGCGACTTGTTTTTTCGTCATTTTAGGTAGATGTTTAATATCACCGTTACGATTATAAATGCTTACAATATTTGTATCAGTTCCGAATCCAGCACCTTCAAGAGTTACATTATTCGCTACAATAAAATCAGCATTCTTTTTCTGTAGTTTTCCTTTTGCATACTCTTCTACTTGCTCTGTTTCAGCTGCAAATCCAACTAATAATTGATGAGTTTTTTTGTTCCCAAGAGAAAGTAAAATGTCCTCTGTTCGTTTTAAAGGAATTGACAAATTGCCGTCAGTTTTTTTAACTTTATGGTCATAAGTTACTTCAGGTGTATAATCAGCAACTGCAGCAGTTTTAATGACAACATCAGCATCATTAAAATGAGAATGGATGGCATCATACATTTGTGCCGCAGACTCAACTTGAATTACTTCACATCCTGAAGGTGGAGTCAGATTTGTTGGACCAGATACTAATACAACATTTGCTCCTAAAGAAACGGCAACTTCAGCTATGCTATAGCCCATTTTTCCAGATGAATGATTACTAATATAACGTACCGGGTCAATTTTTTCTCTTGTTGGACCAGCAGAAATAACAATTTTTTTCCCGCTTAAGATTTTTTCCTCTTCTGTAAACTGTTCATTAACAAATGAAACAATCTCCTCAGGTTCTGCAAGACGTCCTTTCCCAACATAGCCACAAGCTAAATAACCCTCATCAGGCTCAATAAACTGATATCCGATTTCCTTTAAAGTTGCCATATTCTTTTGAACAATTGGATGATTGTACATATTCACATTCATTGCTGGTGCAATACAGATCGGTTTTGTTGCAGCAAGTAAAGTAGTAGAGATCATTTCGTCTCCGATCCCATTTGCTAACTTTCCGATCGTATTAGCCGTGGCAGGTGCAACAACAATTAGGTCAGGCCAATCGCCAAGATCGATGTGGGCAATTTTTGAGCTATCCTTTTCATCAAAAGTATCTATATATACGTCGTTTTTAGACAACGCTTGAAACGTTAAAGGAGCTACAAATTCTGTCGCACTTTGAGTCATCATCACTTTTACATCATAGCCTGCTTGTACAAGTTTACTTGTTAGAGCAGCAGCTTTGTAAACAGCAATGCCTCCAGTTACACACAGTAAAATTTTCTTTTGTACCAATTCCCTTCACCCTTTCAATCTATAAGCAAATAATCTTTTCATTTAATTTCGTTTATTAACTAATTCTAATTTACCATAAAAGATTAAGAAATAATGAGGACTATGCATCAGATTAACAAAAATGTCTTGATTCGTATTTAAATCATATTTTTTTCAATACTCCACCGATGCTAAATACCAGGTTTAATTAAAGGGAAGTTTCCCTACTACCTTTTCCCTTTTCCCTATTACTGCCTTTTAATGCGGGATAAAAAAATAACAACCTAGATGCGTAGGTTGTTATTCATTGAGAAAGCTTAATCTTCTTTTACTTCTTCAAGCTTACGGTAAGATAATAGGCCTGCATTGATTTCTTCTAACGCTTTACCAACAAATTTGTCTGATACTGGCTTTTCAACGCGTCCATCACGTTTTACTTGCATATCGCGAGCACGTTTCGATGCTACTGTTACTAAAGTGTATTTTGAATCTAATTTTGTTAATAAACGGTCAATAGAAGGATATAACATATACTTATTCCGCCTCCAGCATTCTTTTATAATAATTTGATACTCGTTCACGTTTTAAATGTTCACTTGTAATAATTGCATTTACACGATCACAAGCAGAATCAACTTTGTCATTTTCAACTACATAATCATAAGCATCCATCATGTCTAACTCTTCTTTAGCAGCATTCATTCGATTTCTAATTAAATCTTCTGTTTCTGTACCACGAGTTTCGATACGATTTTGAAGTTCTTTTAAGCTAGGTGGAGCTAAGAAAATAAAGATTCCTTCTGGGAAAGCTTTTTTAACTTGTAATGCACCTTGGACTTCAATTTCTAATAGGATGTCTTTACCTTCTTGTAATGTTTTTTCTACATATTCAATAGGTGTTCCATAATAGTTTCCTACATATTCTGCCCACTCTAAAAACTTATTTTCAGCAATGCGTTGTTTGAAGTCTTCTTTTGTTGTAAAGAAATAATCGACTCCATTGACTTCACCTTCTCTAGGTGAACGTGTTGTCATTGAAATACTATATTGAAGCGTTGTATCTTTACACTCAAATAGTGCTTTACGAACTGTACCTTTACCTACGCCAGATGGCCCAGAAAGGACAATTAATAAGCCGCGTTCGTGTTTCATTTTGGCTCCTACCCTTCTTTAAATCAAACAATTTCTATAAGAAGTAAAAAATTTTTACTCTATTTAATTTCGTCGAATATCTAAATATTAACTTCTATTTAAAAAACATTGTTGCCCCTTACTTAATACTGTAAACAAGTTCTTTAAAAATCAGGCTGTTTTTATAGACATGTTGCTATATTAGTATGTGTAAGTTAATATACAAAACCTAAAAGCATCAATCTTTAGAAAAAAGCCAATAATTAAGAATAAAATGCTCCAACGCCTGTCGGGGCTAACCGGGTCGACTCAGCTTTTCTGTCTGTCTAGCTCCGTCGCCTACCTCCTCGGCCATTTCACAAAAACCAATTGAAGTGAAAACCGCACTTCATTTGATTTTTGCTCCAATGTCTGTCGGATGTGAGCAAGGCGACTCCGCTTTTCGTTCTACTCTATATTCTGTACTTGTTCTCTGATTTTTTCAAGGTTGTTTTTCATTTCGATTACTAGTTTTGATATTAGTATATCGTTTGCTTTTGAACCGATTGTGTTGATTTCGCGGTTCATTTCTTGAACAATAAAGTCTAGTTTACGTCCAATTGACTCATTTAATTGAAGAGTTTCGTTAAACATTTCGATATGGCTCTTTAGCCTCACTTGTTCTTCTGTAATGTCACTACGATCAGCAAAAATCATTACTTCTGCTAATAGTCTTTGCTCATCAATTGATTGGTTAAGTACTTCGTTTAGCTTAGCTTGAAGCTTATTTTGATAAGACTTAATAACGTTTGGTGCATATGGCTTAATTTTTTCTAATGACTCTTCAATTGAGTTAAGACGAAGAACTACATCTTTTTTAAGCTGTGTTCCTTCTTTTTCTTTCATCTGTCTAAATTGATTACATGCTTCGTGAACAGTATCAAATAAATACTGCCCGAAATTTTCTTCAATTTGCTCAACTTCGGTAATTGTTGTTACTTCTGGCAACTTCAATAATTCGATTGCTGAATAATCTTTAGAGTCCTTTTTATCTAATTGAAGTTGATTTAGTACGTTTTTATATTGTGTCAATAATTCTTCATCAACGACTAATTTACGACTTAACATGCCTTCAATCGTAATAAACAGTTCAACTCGCCCACGATTTGTATATTCAGAAACAATTTTTTTAATTGGCTCTTCATATGGCATTAATTGTCTAGGCATACGTAGAATTGTTTCTAAGTAGCGATGATTTACTGACTTCATTTCAATATGTATTTTTACTTGCTCTTTCGTTAGGATGGCTTTTCCATACCCAGTCATACTAACAACCATTATTTCACTTCCAATACAATTTTGTCCTAAATAATTAGTAAAGACAAAAGGTAATAGAGATTACCTCTACTACCTTAAGCGATTATACCATATTCTGTTCTACTAGGCTATTTTCTTCGAGAAAATTATTTTTTCTTTGTAAATAAGGCACCTGCCAACATAAAAGTTGGTACACATGAAAGTCCAACTATTAAAAACCATTCTCTAGGATCAAGCGGTAATGTTTTAAAAATAGGTTGTAGTGGTGGGAAATAAATTACGACAAGCATTAATAATAATGAAACAATTACCGCTCCTATTAAATAGAGATTCCCAAATGGGTTTCGATGAAAAATAGATCGTTCACTTCGACAATCAAAAACGTGAATAAGTTGTGCAAGTACTAGAGTAGAAAAAGCAACAGTTTGTGCATATTCAAGATGATCAGGATGCTGATTATAAGAAATAATAAACGCAAGTAAGGTGACAATTCCTATTAAAAAGCCTCTTGAAATAATTTTCCAACCTAGTCCTCTTGCAAAAATACCTTCCGATAATGATCTCGGACTTCTTCTCATCACATCATCTTCAGGTGAATCTACCCCAAGAGCCATAGCAGGTAATCCATCTGTTACTAAATTTACCCAAAGGATTTGAACAGGAACAAGTGGTAATGGCAATCCAAGAATCATTGCGAAAAGCATAACTAAAATTTCGCCTACATTCGATGCCAAGAGATATCGGATAAATTTTCGAATATTACTATAAATATTTCGTCCTTCTTTAATAGCAGATTTAATTGTTGCGAAGTTATCATCTAACAAGATAAGAGCCGATGCTTCTTTCGCTACTTCAGTACCCGTAATACCCATGGAAATACCGATATCCGCTGCTTTTATAGCAGGTGCATCATTTACACCATCCCCAGTCATCGCAACAATATGTCCATTTGATTGAAGGGCTTTTACAATTTTCAATTTATGCTCTGGTGAAACACGAGCAAAAACATTTACATCATCAACAATATCAGATAACTGTTGTACTGAAAGAGAGTCTAAATCTTTCCCCTCAATAACTAGTCCTCCTTCTCTTAATATCCCTAATTGTTTTGCAATACTTGAAGCAGTTAATTTATGATCACCCGTAATCATGATTGTTTTAATGCCTGCTTCTTTACATTCTTGAACAGCTTTTGCTACTTCTCTTCGTGGAGGGTCAATCATTCCTTGTAGACCAATAAATGTTAATCCGCTCTCTAACATTTCTTCATCTCGAGCATGTTTTGCTTCAATTGGTTTAAAAGCAATTGCAATGGTTCGAAGTGCATTATTCGCATAACTAGATATGATATTTTCAACCGCACCAACACGCAATGCATTTAATTGTTCTTGACGTTCATGCCAGAGGATTGTGGAACATCTTGATAGCAAAACATCTGGAGCCCCCTTTGTAACGACGAAGAAATTACCAGCTTTATCACGTACAACCACACTCATCATTTTTCTAGTACTATCAAAAGGAAGTTCATGTACTCTAGTAAAGTTGGATTCGATATAAGCTTGATTAATTCCAGCTTTATGACCTGCTACGATAATTGCTCCTTCAGTTGGATCCCCGTCTAAGAATATATCTTTTTTCCTTTTTATTAATTGAGCATCATTACAAACTGAACCAAAAACTAGTGTTTGAAATAATTGTTTGTTTAGTGCCAAATTCACTTGCTTATCACTTTGTAAAAATTGACCTTCTGTCTCATAGCCACTACCTGTGACAGAATAGTTTGTACCACCCGACCAAATATTTGTTACTGTCATTTTATTTTCTGTCATTGTTCCTGTTTTGTCAGAGCAAATAACAGAAGCACAACCTAATGTCTCTACTGCCTGCAACCTTCTTACAATTGCTTTCTTTTTAATCATTCTTTGGACACCAAGTGACAATGCTACTGTTACAATGGCCGGAAGTCCTTCTGGAATTGCCGCAACAGCAAGTGAAACACCCGCTAAAAACATATGATAAAGCTCGTTTCCTTGGTAAACACCAATGAGTACGACAAGTGCCGTTAAGAATAACGCAACAACAATTAAGATTTTTCCTAATTGCTCAAGTCTTCGTTGAAGAGGTGTTATAACTGCAACAGTATTTTGTAATAAATTTGCGATTTGCCCCATTGCAGTTTTCATACCTGTTGAAACAACAACACCTTTACCGTGTCCACGTGTAACCAAAGTACCCATAAACGCCATATTCGTTTGATCACCAATCCCAAGATTGTCCAAATCAAGAGCTTCCGAACGTTTCTGAACAGGTAATGACTCGCCTGTTAATGCAGATTCTTCTATGTATAAACTTGCTGCTTCAAAAATCCTAACATCTGCACCAATTCGATCCCCACTTGTAAATTTTATTATGTCTCCAGGCACTAACTCTTTCGTAGGAACTTTCTTATATTGTCCTTCCCTGAGAACAGTAACTTGAGGTGCAGCCAATTCCTTTAAAGCCTCTAAAGATTTCTCCGCTCTAGCCTCTTGAAAATAACCTAGAATACCATTGACTAGCACAATTGCAATAATCGCAATTGCATCAACTATCTCTTTTAAAAACACTGAAATTAACGTTGCTCCGAGTAAAACAAACACCATAAAATCATTAAACTGACTTAAAAACAAAATTATTTTTGACTTTTTTTCATTTTCTTGAAGCTCATTATAACCAAACTTTTCTCGCCTTCTCTTTGCCTCTGCATCTGACAAACCTAAGGACATATTACTATTCGTAACATGAAACACCTCATCCGAATCCATACGGTAAAAATCCATTCATCGTCACCCCTACTAAATACATAAGGAAAGCAATCCCCTTCCCCTCTTATAAATGCATATTCGAACTCGTCCAAAAAAATGATATAATGAATTAAGAAATGTGGAGTGAGCTTGTTTAGCTCTAAAAGGTCTTTATCGATAAAATACAAATAAAAACAATTGTGATATACATAACTTATTATGTTTATTTAGTTAGGAAGTGACATTATGTCTTTTGATGGTTTATTTACAGGAGCAATGACACACGAAGTTGCTTCACTTTTAACAACTGGACGGATTTCAAAAATTGTTCAACCAAGTGCGTATGAGGTTTTATTTACGATTCGAGCAAGCAGTACAAATTACAAATTATTATTAAGCGCTCATCCAAGCTATGCTCGTTTCCACATTACAGACCAACAATATGATTCACCTAATGAGCCACCAATGTTTACGATGGTTCTTAGAAAGCATTTAAATGGCGGATTTATCGAAAGCATTACGCAATCAGATAACGAACGGATTGTTACGATTAAAGTACGTAGTCGTAATGAAATTGGCGATGAAATGTCAAGGTCACTAGTTGTTGAATTAATGGGGCGTCATAGTAACATTATTTTAATAGATAATGATAGAAATATGATTCTTGATAGTGTAAAACACGTTCCAATGGCTGTGAATAGACACCGTACCATTTTACCTGGCGCACAGTATATACAACCACCAGCTCAAGAAAAAAGAAATCCGTTTGCGCCAATTTCAAAGGATGAATTTAACAGTTTAATTCAACAAGAAGATGTGACTCCGTCTCAAGCAATTATTAATTCATTCTCTGGAGTGTCTCCATTATTTGCTAATGAAGTGGTATTCAAAGGGATTGGACAATCTTATGAAGTGTTTTCGGATCTTATTGAAAAGCTAAAGAAATATGAATACACACCAACCTACTTCAAAACTGAGAACAAAGAGTATTTTTATTTCTTGCCAATAACACATTTGCATGGAGAAACAGTCCATTTTGATACACTAAGTAAATTATTAGATGTATTTTATTTTGGAAAAGCCGAACGTGACCGTGTGAAGCAACAAAGCGGTGATTTAGAAAAGCTTTTACACAATGAAGTTTCTAAAAATTATAAAAAACTAAAGAAGCTTGAACAAAGTCTAAAAGACACTGAAAAAGCAGATCGTTTACAGCTCCAAGGTGAACTATTAACTGCAAATATGTTTGCACTTAAAAAAGGGATGAAGGATATTGAAGTTGTTAACTATTATGATGAAAATGGAGCAACAATCACAATTCCACTTTCTCCATTAAAAACGCCTTCAGAAAATGCACAATCCTATTTTACAAAATATACAAAAATGAAAAATAGTATTACCCATATTGAAGAGCAAATCAGTTTAACGATTGATGAAAATAAGTATTTAGAGACGATTCTCCAACAACTAGAATCAGCATCTCCTAGAGACATAGAGGAGATTCGTGAAGAGCTTGTAGAAACAGGTTACTTAAGAAAAAAACATTCTAAAAAACAAACAAAATCAAATAAACAAAAAGTTACTTTAGATGAATACATCTCTTCTACAGGTGAATTATTACTAGTTGGAAAAAACAACAAACAAAATGAATACTTAACAAATAAATTAGCTGCTAGAGATGAGCTATGGTTCCATACTAAAGATATCCCAGGCTCTCACGTTGTTATTCGCTCAAAAGAACCAAGTGAACAAGCAATTAACGAAGCAGCAATATTGGCAGCATACTTTAGTAAAGCACGTCAATCTAGCTCAGTTCCAGTAGACTATACACAAATCCGTCATGTAAAAAAACCAAATGGTTCGAAACCAGGCTTTGTTATTTATGAGCAAAATAATACGATCTATGTTACACCTGATGAAGAGCTAGTGTTGAAGTTAAAAAAATAACTTAAAAAATTAAGGGGATGCCAATATAAATTACTGGCATCCCCTTTTATTTTTAACTATTTATCATGATTTCATTTTTATAGAGGATTTGACGAATCTTCATAGAACATAAAAGATATATACGGTATATAAGAGGTGTCTCAATGGGTTATATAATGGATTTAAGAAAAATAGTTGGTAGTCGTCCTCTAGTCATGGTTGGAGCAAATGTAATCATATTGGATTCAAATAATAGAATCCTATTACAATTAAGGACCGATAATCATTCTTGGGGATTACCAGGTGGTTCTATGGAAATAGGGGAAAATTTAGAAGATGTAGCAAAAAGAGAATTAAAAGAAGAAACGGGTTTAACAGCAAATCATCTTAGTTTATTTAATATTTTTTCTGGAGATGAATTTTATTATAAGTATCCTCATGGTGATGAAGTGTATAACGTTGTTGCAACCTATATTTGCACTGATTATAAAGGGAGGCTGCAGAAAGATACAGAAGAAGTAAAAGAATTGAAATTCTTCTCTTTTAAAGAACTTCCATCAAAAATTAGTCCGCCTGATTTTCCTATAGTAAGCTTATTTATCGATACTTTTTCAAAGAAAGAATGTTAGTTTGAACTGCCTTTTCCAAAATAAAAACTTTTTTAAGTAACCCTCTGATTACTTAAAAAAGTTTTACTTTAGGTAAATATACTATTAATTGACTGACTAAATGAAAGCTGTCATTTTATAGCTCTATTTAATATATTATTTGTTGTTAATATAATTAATGTTCATGATTATAATAAAAAGTGTATTTTGTCTATTTTCAGTTATTTCAAATACTAGGATAACAATTATTAGATACCGTTTTTGATGGATGTCGCCAATAAAGTGATAATTTAAGTATCCCTTCTGAAATGTATTCACGTTCTCATTTAGTATTTTTCCCTTTAGCAAATGCTCCTTGGTTACCTTTCTCTTTTCTATATCTTCTTTATCTGTAGGCTGTGGTTTAACTGCTTTATAAACAGATAAAAAAGTGGAAATTAATAAACAAATTACTTGGACAATACTAATAGTATCATGTAAAGTGAACAAACTTGGTCGCCTCCTTATTAGAAGCTAAAAACCTTTTTATTCAACTATATGGAACTACTGTTTTGTCCTATTCAACAAATCGAAAAAATTTATAACATTTTATTCGATTTATCGAACAGGTTGTCCGTTAAGAATCGTATCGTATTTCTAATAAATTTAAGATCGGTGGTTGGCCAATCGATAACCATATCCGTATGAAATTTTCTAAATTAGGAATGTTCCCTTTTAATATACCACTGAGTGTACTTTTAGGTATTCCTGTCTGCAAACTTAATTCGCTTAAAGATTTCCCTTGGGAAGAAAAGATATGCGGGATTCGTGAAAGAACTGTTAATCCCTTTGAGGAAATAAATGGACTCGGAGTTATCGATAACCAGCGTATATACATCATTATAGCTGCCTTAATGATATCCTCTATAGATTGTTCGTCATTAGTCCCAATAACTTTATGTTTAACATTATAAAACGAGGCATATTGTTCCAATGCTTTTATGGTTTCCTCTTGCAATTCAATTTCAACTTTCATGAATAACAATCTCCTTGTAAGTGAATACTTTGTTTGTAATAAATAAAAAGGTTATAGGTGAAAAAATGAAAAGAATGAAGACTAAAGATAAAGAAATTGAACTATTAGATCAACGTTTAGAAGAAAGTTTAAAAGAAGGTAAAAAAGCTTAAGGGTTACCACTTCTAAGAATCAATGCTTGCAGCTCCCTGTGTGATACTCAATTCAATATGTATAGTTTTATTCAACAAAAAAGACATTACTTCCTTCTTAATAACTACAATATTTACAAAACAACCAAACAAAAAAGGACAGATACAGCAGAAATAATCTACTGATCTATCCTTTACTTTTTTAGTTTATAATCTTAAACCCCAACGTTCATCCAATTGCTATCTTGTGGATTTTTTCTCCACTCAGTTAATTTGTTAACATCATTTTCAGTAATTGTACCTTCTTCTTTTGCAACTTGAACTAGCGTATCGTAGTCAGTTAGAGAGTAGTACATTACATTATTAGCAGTAAATTTTTCTTCAGCTGCTGGTAAGTTGTAAGTAAAAATTGATACAACACCTACTACTTCACAGCCTGCTTCGCGTAGTGCATCAACACATGTGATAACACTTCCGCCTGTTGAAATTAAATCTTCAACAACTACCACTTTTTGTCCTGCTTTTACTAGTCCTTCAATTTGATTGCCTTTTCCGTGTCCTTTTGCAGAGCTACGTACGTAGCACATTGGTAAATTCATTACATCACTTACCCATGCTGCGTGTGCAATACCCGCTGTTGCTGTTCCAGCAATTACGTCTACATTTCCGTATTTCTCTTGAATTAATTTAGCTAATCCATTTGCAATATTTTTACGAATTTCTGGATAACCAAGTGTCAAACGATTGTCACAATAGATTGGAGATTTAATACCTGAAGCCCATGTAAATGGATTTTCTGGTTGTAAACTTACTGCACCAATACTTAATAAGTTTTCTGCGATCATTTTTTTCATACTGTTACGCCCTCCCATTGTGAAACGATTTTTTCATAAGTTTGAACTGGGTTCTCACTTTTTGTAATGCTACGTCCAACAACTATATAATTGCTTCCAAGTTCTCTTGCTTTAGCTGGTGTAGTGATTCGCACTTGGTCATCAGCACTGTTTTCAGCTAAGCGAATACCTGGAGTTACTGTAACAAATCCTTCACCTTTAGCTGCTTCTCTTACAATTTCTACATCAAGTGGTGAACAAACTACTCCATCTAGTCCGCTCTCTTCTGTTAATTTCGCATATAAGCTAATTGAAGTTGTTAAAGATGAAATTCCTTGTTCCTCAACCACTTGTTCATTTGATGTGCTCGTTAATTGAGTTACAGCAATTAAAAGAGGGCGTTGCTTTCCTTCAGGCGTTCCTTCCACTAGTCCTTCAAGAGCTGCTTTCATCATTTTACTTCCACCAGCAGCGTGGACGTTTACCAGATCAACATCAAGCTTTGCAAGATTTTTCATTGCTTGCTTCACCGTATTTGGGATATCATGAAGTTTTAAATCCAGGAAAATTTTATGCCCTAATTCTTTTATTTCTTTAATAAAAGCTGGACCTTCTTTGTAAAACAACTCCATCCCCACTTTTACAAAAAGTGGTTGGTTGAATTGATTTAGAAATGCCATAACCTCTTCGCGTGATGAATAATCAAGCGCGATAATAATTGGTGATGTCATATTACTTCCAGCTCCTTCCGATACATTCCTCAATTGATTGATAACCATATTTTTCAAGTACTGCAGGCAGTTCTTCTATAATGGTTGGGCAAACAAATGGATCAACAAAGTTCGCTGTACCTACTCCAACCGCACTTGCTCCTGCTAAGAAAAATTCAAGTACATCTTCTGCATTCATGATTCCGCCCATTCCGATAATTGGAATATTGACAACTTGGCTTACATCATGAATCATGCGGATCGCAACTGGTTTAATTGCTGGACCTGATAAACCACCTGTTTTATTTGCTATGATCGGTTTACCTGTACGTAAATCTAATCGCATACCTAATAGTGTATTTATCATTGTTAATCCATCTGCACCTGCATTTTCGATTGCTTTTGCAATTTCAACAATGTTTGTCACATTCGGAGATAGTTTTACGTAAAGTGGCACTTCACTAACTTCTTTAACTTTTCGTGTTACTTCCGCTGCAGTTGCTGCATCTGTACCAAATGCTATTCCACCACATTTTACGTTTGGACATGAAATATTTAATTCTAGTGCTTTTACATTACTAGCTTTAGAAATCTCTTTTGCTACGTTTACATAATCTTCAATTGTTGAACCTGCAATATTTGCAATGATCGGAACGTCATATTGTGCTAACCAAGGTAATTCATTGTTCATCACTTTTTCAAGTCCTGGATTTTGCAGTCCGATTGCATTTAACATACCTGAAGAAGTTTCTGCTACACGTGGTGTTTCATTTCCATAACGCGTTTCCACTGTTGTTGCTTTTATCATAATAGCGCCTAGTACGCTTAGATCATACAAGTTTGCAAATTCTCGGCCAAAACCGAAACAACCTGATGCAGGGATAATAGGATTTTTCAAGTCTAAGCCAGGTAATTGTGTTCGTAAGTTCATTATAGTTGTACCTCCTCAGCTTGAAATACTGGTCCATCGCTACAAATTTTACGATATGATCCATCCTCTGTATGGCATACGCAAGCGAAACATGCTCCGATTCCACAACCCATACGTTCTTCTAGAGAAATAAAGCCATTTTTTAGACCTTTATATTGCGTTTGAAGTGCCTTTAACATAACAGTTGGTCCACATGCAAAGTACTGGTCAAATTGTAGTCCTTTTTCACGAATTACATCCGTAACAAAACCTTTTGTTCCAAGTGATCCATCAACTGTTGCTATATATGTTTCACCAAGCTTCATAAACTCTTCTTCATAAAACGCTACAGTTTTTGAAGCAAATCCTAAAACATGAATAACCTTAACGCCTTTTGAAATCAATTGTTTCGAAAGTTCATACATAGGAGGTACACCGATTCCTCCACCAACTAGAAGTGCTGTTTCTCCTTCTTGAATACAATCCACATCATACCCTTGACCAAGAGGACCAAGTACATCTACCGTTTGTCCAACTACTGCTTTCATTAATTCTCTTGTTCCTTCACCCTCAGCACGGAAGATCATTGTGAATTCATTTTTTTCTTTATCAATGGAACAAATGCTAATTGGTCTGCGCAACAATGGTGTTATTGAACTATTTGCTTTTAGGTGGACAAATTGTCCAGGAGAATCCATCTCCTGAACAAGCTCACCCTTAAGTGTCATTTCCACTATATTTTCTGCAATTATTTTGTTTGAGACAATTGTCATATGTTCCTTTTTTATCATACTAAAACGCCAGCCTTCGTTTCATAATTTGGAAGTGCATGTGTTGAGAATGTTAGACTTTCAATTACTGAAAGAATTGCACTTGCAGTATCAAGTGATGTTAAACATACAACACCATTTTCTACTGACTCACGACGAATTCGGAAACCATCTCTTGCAGGTTGTTTTCCTTTTGTTAATGTATTGATAACAAATTGTGCATGACCATTTCTGATTTTCTCTAATAAATTATCTTCATGCTCGTCAATTTTATTTACAGTTGAAACTGGAATGTTCATACTTTCTAAATACGCTTTAGTTCCTTCTGTCGCAAGAATGTTAAATCCAACTTCATGGAATCTTCTTGCGATTTCAGTTACCTCATCTTTGTCCTTATCTGCAACAGTTATAATAACTGATCCATTTGTTCTAATTTTAATACCAGATGCTTCAAGAGCTTTGTAAAGAGCTTTATCAAGACTAATATCTTTACCCATTACTTCACCAGTTGATTTCATTTCAGGTCCTAATGTTGTATCAACTGAGCGTAATTTTGCAAATGAGAACACAGGAGCTTTTACATATACTTCTTTAGCTTCTGGGTGGTAACCAGTCTCGTAACCAAATGAACGAAGTGTTTCACCTAAAATTACTTTCGTTGCAATGTTTGCCATTGGAACATGTGTAATTTTACTTAAGAATGGCACTGTTCTACTTGAACGTGGGTTAACTTCAAGTACAAATACTTCATCAGCTTCTGTAACTACGAACTGAATGTTTAGTAACCCTTTAATATTCAATCCTTTTGCTAGTTTTATTGTATAATCAATAATTTTTTGTTTTGCTTCTGCTGTTACACTTTGGGTTGGATAAACTGCAATTGAGTCCCCTGAGTGAACACCCGCACGTTCGATATGTTCCATAATTCCTGGAATGTACACATCAGTTCCGTCAGAAATTGCATCAACTTCTATTTCTTTTCCTGTTAAATAGCGGTCAACTAATACTGGATGCTCTGGATTTACGCGAACTGCATTTTTCATATAGTGTAGTAATTCTTCTTCGCGTTCAACGATTTCCATTGCACGTCCACCTAGTACATATGAAGGTCGAACTAATACTGGGTAACCAATCTCTTTTGCAATTGCAACAGCTTCTTCAACTGTCATAGCCGTTTTACCAAGTGGTTGTGGAACACCTAATTGTTGCAAGGCTTCTTCAAATTTATCTCTGTCTTCTGCACGATCTAGATCTTCTAAAGATGTTCCAAGTATTTTCACACCATGTTGTACTAATTTACTTGCTAAGTTAATCGCTGTTTGTCCACCGAACTGAACAACTACACCGATTGGTTGTTCTAAATCAATGATGTGCATAACATCTTCAATAGTTAATGGTTCAAAGTAAAGCTTATCTGAAATACTGAAGTCAGTTGAAACTGTTTCAGGGTTGTTGTTAATAATGATTGCTTCGTAACCAGCTTCTTTAATTGCTCTTACACAATGTACAGTTGCATAGTCAAACTCAATCCCTTGACCGATACGAATTGGTCCAGAACCTAGTACTACTACACTTTGTTTATTTGTAACGATTGATTCGTTTTCTGTTTCATATGTTCCATAGAAGTATGGAGTAGTTGATTCAAATTCTCCTGCACATGTATCAACCATTTTATAGACAGGTACAACTTTATGATCTTGACGGAAATCGTACACTTCACGATTTGTGCTATTCCAGCATTCTGCGATGTATTCATCACTAAAGCCCATTTTCTTAGCATCTTTTAAAACTTCAACATCAAAGTTAGCATCTTTAATCGTACGTTCCATCTTAATAATATTTTCAATTTTATGAAGGAAGAAGTAATCAATTTGAGTGATATCATGTATTTCTTCCAACGTCATCCCTTGACGAATCGCTTCAGCTACAATATATAATCTTTCATCATCTGGTTTGCCCATACGTTTAATCATTTCATCTTTTGATAAATCTCTTAATGATTTAATTTCCATATGGTGAATTCCAAGCTCTAATGAGCGAACTGCTTTTAACAATGATTCTTCTAGTGTACGGCCAATCGCCATTACCTCACCAGTTGCCTTCATTTGTGTACCAAGCTTACGGTTTGCACTTTCAAATTTATCAAATGGCCAACGTGGTATTTTCGATACGATGTAGTCTAGTGCCGGTTCAAAACATGCATAAGTTTTCTTTGTAACAGGATTAATCATTTCATCTAGTGTCAATCCAACAGCAATTTTAGCTGCTAATTTAGCAATTGGGTATCCTGTTGCTTTTGATGCTAGAGCACTTGAACGAGACACACGTGGATTTACTTCAATTACATAGTATTGGAAGCTGTGTGGATCAAGGGCAAGCTGAACGTTACATCCGCCTTCGATTCCTAATGCTCTAATGATATTTAACGATACATTACGAAGCATTTGATATTCACGATCACTTAATGTTTGTGAAGGAGCAACTACGATTGAATCCCCTGTATGAACACCAACTGGATCGATATTTTCCATGTTACATACTACGATTGCATTATTTGCAGCATCACGCATTACTTCGTATTCGATTTCTTTAAAACCAGCAATACTTTTTTCTAGTAAGCATTGTGTAACTGGGCTATTTTTTAATCCGCTTGTTACGATTTCAATTAGCTCTTCTTCATTGTGACAGATTCCCCCACCTGTTCCACCTAGTGTAAAAGCAGGACGGACAATGACTGGATAACCAATTTGATTTACGAAAGTGTATGCTTCTTCTAACGAATGAATAATTTCACTTTCAGGAACTGGTTCGTTTAACTCGTTCATTAAAGTACGGAATAAATCACGATCTTCTGCTCTGTTTATTGCGTCTAAGCTAGTTCCTAAAATTTTCACGTCACACTCATCTAGAATTCCTGAGTTTGCCAGTTCTACTGCAAGGTTAAGTCCTGTTTGACCTCCTAAAGTTGGTAGAAGAGCATCTGGACGTTCTTTACGAATAATACGGCTTACAAAATCTAATGTAAGAGGTTCAATGTATACTTTATCTGCCGTTTGTACATCAGTCATGATTGTAGCAGGGTTTGAGTTTACTAGAATTACTTTATATCCCTCTTCTTTCAGTGCTTGACAAGCTTGTGTACCAGCGTAATCAAATTCTGCTGCTTGCCCAATTACAATCGGACCAGATCCGATCACTAATATTGTTTCGATGTCTACGCGTTTTGGCATTGTAATTTCCCCTCTCTTTTGTGCTCTTCCATCATGTTGATAAATTGGTCAAATAAGTAATTTGCATCTTCAGGTCCTGGTGAAGCTTCTGGATGATATTGAACTGTAAATGCTGGGTATTTTTTATGTTTTAATCCTTCTACTGTTCCATCATTTAATGCAACGTGAGTGATTTCAAGGTCAGTTCCAAAAACTGATTCTTCTTCTACCGCATATCCATGGTTTTGAGAAGTGATTGCTACTTTTCCAGTTTCTAAAGATTTAACTGGATGGTTTGCTCCGCGGTGTCCAAATTTTAATTTAGATGTGTTTGCACCGTTCGCTAAAGCAAATAGTTGATGACCTAAACAAATTCCGAACAGTGGCACTTTTCCAACCACTTCTTTGATCATGTCAATTGCTACTGTTACATCTTTTGGATCCCCAGGTCCATTACTTAACATAATTCCCTCTGGAGCAAGCTGGAAAATTTCTTTTGCTGTAATGTTGTAAGGTACTACTGTTACGTCGCAGTTACGTTTTGTTAACTCTCGAAGAATACCGTGCTTCATTCCAAAGTCTACTAATACTACTCGGTTGCCACGACCTGGACTTCTGTAAGGTTTTTGAGTTGAAACTCTTTCAACATGATTTGTAAACATTGGCGTTGCTTTTAATTCTGCTACAACTTCATCCACGTTTACATCAACACTACAGAACTTTCCTTTCATCGTTCCTACTTCACGTAGTTTTTTTGTTAACATACGTGTATCAATTCCAGCTAATCCTGGGATGTTTTTATCTTTGCAATATTCATCTAATGAAAGTCTGTTTCTGAAGTTTGAAGGAAACTCAGCATATTCCTTTACAATTAAGCCGTGTACAGCTGGCACAATACTCTCGAAATCTTCTAAATTGATTCCGTAATTTCCAACTAAAGGATATGTGAATGTTACGATTTGCCCACAGTATGATGGGTCAGTCAACACCTCTTGATAACCTGTCATTCCTGTTGTAAAAACGATTTCTCCTGTTGTATCTACATCGCTACCAAATGCTTCTCCAATAAAAGCTGTTCCATCTTCTAATATTAACTGACGCTTCATACTGTCACTTCCCCTTTCTCAAATACCACTTTGCCATTTACCATAGTAAGTTCTGGCCACCCTTGACAATTCCAACCATTAAAAGGTGTATTTTTTCCTTTTGATAGGAATTTTTCTGAGTTAATTTCTTCTTGATGTTCTAAATCGACTACTGTTAAATCTGCTACTGCTCCTACTTCGATTACACCTTTTTGTAAATTGAAGACTTTTGCTGGTTTTACAGTTAAGAAATCAACAAGCTGAGCTAGTGTCATTATTCCTGTTTTAACAAAATGTGTATATAGTAACGGAAATGCTGTTTCTAGTCCAACAATTCCGAATGGTGCAAGCTGCATACCTTGAGCTTTTTCTTCAGCAGTGTGTGGTGCATGATCTGTTGCAATCATGTCGATTGTTCCATCTAGTAAACCTTCGATTAATGCTTCTCTATCCTCTTTTCCACGTAGTGGCGGATTCATTTTAAAGTTTGTATCTAATCCTGGGATATCTTCATCACATAGAATTAAGTGATGCGGTGAAACTTCGGCAGTTACATTAATGCCAGCGCGTTTTGCATCTCTTACTACACGAACTGACTCCTTCGTACTGATGTGACACACATGATAGTGACAACCAGTTGCTTCTGCTAATAAAACATCTCTTGCAATTTGTACACTTTCACAAATTGATGGGATACCATTTAGATTGTTTTCTCTTGAGAATTTACCTTCATGTACACAACCTTTTTGAATTAATGTATTTTCTTCGCAATGTGCAACGATTGACATATTGATTTCAGCCGCCATTTGCATTGCTTTATACATCATTTCTGCAGATTGTACTCCTACGCCATCATCCGTAAAAGCAAATGCTCCGTTTTCTTTTAATGCTTTAAAATCTGTATGTTCTTTACCAGCTTGGCGAATTGTAATTGAAGCATATGGTAATACATTTACAACCGCTGTTTCTTCAATTCGTTTGTTCAATGCTTGTAAATTTTCTACTGACTCTGGTACAGGTCGAGTATTCGGCATTGCAGCAACTGATGTAAATCCTCCACGTGCTGCAGCTTTCGTACCTGTTTCAATTGTTTCTTTATGTTCACCACCAGGTTCACGTAAATGTACGTGCACATCAATAAAACCTGGAGTTAGTAACTTACCATTTAATTCAATTTTAGTAGCTGCGTCATCTACAACATCTGTTGCGATGACTGCTATTCTTCCGTCATTTACTAAGACATCTTTTTTAACCAAACTGCCATTTTGATCTAATATGTTCGCATTTTTAAACAAGTACTTCATGTTTCATCTCTCCCCATACATTTGGTAGTGCTCTCTTCATTACAGCCATTCGTACATAGACACCATTTTGCATTTGTTTAAAAATTCTTGAACGTTCACATTCAACAAGCTCACTTGCAATTTCAACATCTCGGTTAACAGGTGCTGGATGCATAATAATACTTCCAGGTTTCATTTGTCTTTCTCTTTCAACTGTTAAACCATGTTTTTCTAAGTAATTTTCCATAATGTTATTTGAATCTGATGTATGTCTTTCATGTTGTACGCGAAGTAACATAACTACATCCATTTCAGGAATCAATTCATCAAAGTTTTTATAAGTTCCAAAGTTATTTTTTTCATCTTTCCACTCTACAGGACTTGCGAAATAAACTTCGGCGCCTAGTCGTGTCAGTGCTTCTGCATTTGAACGAGCAACCCTCGAATGGCGTAAATCTCCAACAATCGCTACTTTTAATCCTTCAAATTTACCAAACTCTTGTTTAATCGTTAAAAGGTCAAGTAAACACTGGGTTGGGTGATTTCCACAACCATCACCTGCATTTAAAATTGGTGTTCCTGCATCTTTGATTTCATTGAAATATTCATCTTCAGTATGACGAATCACAACTGCATCTACCCCAATTGATTGTAAGGTTTTAACTGTGTCATAAAGCGTTTCACCTTTTTGGATACTTGAACTTTCTACTGACAAGTTAATCACATCTAGTCCAAGTTTCTTTTGAGCTACTTCAAAGCTAAAGCGAGTTCTTGTACTATTCTCAAAAAATAAATTTGCTACAAATGTCTGTTTTTTGAGTTTAGATGTATATCCATTTGCAAATTGCTCTGCTTCATTTAAAAGCATTTGAATTTCCGAAGCAGTTAACTCTGACATCGTTAGTAGATGATTCATACTGATTCCCCCATATGAAATGTCTTTTATTTTTAGAATGGAAGTACTTCCAAATAAGTAAGTACTTCCATTTCATACCTACATTTTTATTTAAGAAATTGCTTCATTCTTTGCATTTTCGATAACTTCTTTTTCTACCTTCTTATTTGGAAGGAGAATGTTAAGCAGAACTCCTAGAATTGCTGAGAGTGCCATTCCTTCTAGTGAAAAATCTTTTGTAATGTGAATTACTGCTCCTCCGATTCCAATCACTAGAATGACTGAAGCAATAATTAAATTACGTTGCTGACTAAAGTCAATTTTATTTTCAACTAGTACTCTTAATCCGCTTGAAGCTATGATACCGAATAGTAGGATTGAAATACCTCCCATTACTGGTGTAGGAATCGAGCTTAGGAATGCTGATATCTTTCCAATGAAACCAAATGTTATAGCAAAAACTGCTGCTCCTATGAATAGATACACACTGTACGCTCTTGTAATAGCTAATACCCCGATATTTTCTCCATATGTTGTAGTCGTTGGACCACCAATTAATCCTGCGATCATAGTTGATACCGCATCTCCAAATAATGAGCGATCTAATCCAGGATCTTTCATTAGATCTTTATTTATGACATTTCCTAAAACAACTTGATGACCAATATGCTCTGAGATTGTTACGATTGCTACTGGTAAAAACAACATGACAATTTTATAAGGTAAAGCAGGTGTATAATCAACATATGGTAATGTAAAATGTGGAACTGCAAGCCACTTCGCTTCAATTATTGGCGTAAAATTTACTAATCCGAAGAATATTGATGTTATATACCCACCGATAATCCCTACAAGTATTGGAATAACCGATAGAAATCCTCTTGTAAAAATTGCAGTGATAATTGTAATTGCTAACGTGATTAATGCTACTGTAATTGAAGTCGTATTATATTTTCCATTTGCTCCGTTCATTGCCATCCCTACAGCTGCTGAAGATAAACTTAGTCCAATTACCATGATGATTGGGCCTACTACAATTGGTGGAAGAAGCTTTAATAACCAGCCTACTCCTACTCGATTAATTATTAATGCAATGAATGCATATAATACCCCTGTAATAAAAACACCTGTAAATGCTGCGCCTGGACCATAATGTATTTTTGCATAAATCATTGGTGCAATAAATGCAAAAGATGATCCAAGATAAGACGGTACTTTTCCTCTTGTAATAAGGATAAAAATAAGTGTTCCAATTCCGCTTGAAATAAGAGCAATTGCTGGAGATATTCCTACAACTAACGGTACAAAAACTGTTGAACCAAACATTGCAAACAAATGTTGTAAACTCAATAAAATCCATTGACCTAAATTTGGTTTTTCATGTATATCTAACACCGGTTTTTGACTATTCATAACTTTCAGCCTCCAATTATATAAAAAAAACTCTTTGTGTGGGTACACAAAGAGTCCTATTTGCCACAAAAAGGCTGTGACAAGCTAGACCCTTTGGTAGCCTCTCTGGACCACATTAAAAGGGACTTATTTTTCAAATATACTTACTTGGTCATGATCGTCAGTTTCAGTTAACTTAACGACTACTTTTTCTTCACTTGACGTTGGAATATTCTTACCAACATAATCAGCGCGAATTGGTAATTCTCGATGACCTCGATCTACTAACACTGCTAATTGAATTTGAGCTGGACGACCTAAATCCATTACAGCATCCATCGCTGCCCGAACCGTTCTACCAGTGTATAATACGTCATCAACTAAAATTACTTTTTTATTAGCTAGTTCGAAAGGTACATCAGTTCCTCGCACAAGTGGTTCTGAATTTGATGTCTTAATTGATAAATCATCTCGATATAGCGTTATATCTAACTCACCAACCGCCACTTCATTACCTTCAATTTGTTTAATTCGTTCGGCAATTCGATTAGCTAGAAAAATTCCTCGTGTTTTGATACCTACAAGCACAATGTCTTCAATTCCACGATTTCGTTCAATCATTTCGTGTGCAATACGAGTTAGTGCTCTTCTGATCGCCATATCATCGAGTATTAATGCTTTCTCTACCATAATATTACCTCCTACTCATTTTTTGTAGAAGCAAAAACCCTCTTGCCCATAGGACAAGAGGGTAGCACAAAAGGATACAGTTATCCCTTTTATTTTCCGCTTCCTTCTCAACCTCACGGGGTTGTGTTAAAGGTTCTTTTAACTGACCTTATTATGTCAAAAAACGTGATATTTGTCAATTATATTCTGCGTAAATTTTCTAATGTTTCTTCCATAATTGCAGGTATTGGCGCTTCAAATTCCATATATTCGTTTGTACGTGGATGTTGGAATCCAAGAATAGCTGCATGAAGTGCTTGACCATCTAAATCTAACGTTTTACGAGGTCCGTATTTCGGATCACCAGCTAATTGATGACCAATGTATTTCATATGAACACGAATTTGATGAGTTCGTCCAGTCTCTAGCTGACACTCAACAAGTGTAAAGTTTTCAAATCGCTCAATTACTTTAAAGTGTGTAACTGCTTCTCTACTATTTTCATCAGTTACTGTCATGCTTTGACGATCTGATTTATCTCTTCCAATTGGAGCGTCAATTGTGCCTTCTTCATGTTGAATTACACCGTGAACAATTGCAATATATTTACGTACAGTTGTTTTTGCTTTTAGTTGTTCAGCTAATTTTTCATGTGCTAAATCATTTTTGGCAACCATTAGTAATCCAGATGTATCCTTATCAATACGATGAACAATACCAGGTCTTAACACACCGTTAATCCCAGACAAATCTTTACAATGATACATTAACGCATTTACTAAAGTACCTGTTTCATGGCCAACAGCTGGATGTACTACCATTCCCCTTGGTTTATTGACAACAATTACATCGCTATCTTCATAATAAACTTCTAAAGGAATATTTTCCGGTAAAACTTCATATTCCTTAGCTTCAGGTATGGTAATTGAAATTTCATCACCAGTTTTTACTTTATAATTACTTTTTACTTGTTCATTATTTACAGTTACTAAATTTTCCTTTAGCCAACCTTGAACTTGAGAACGTGACCATTCCTCATTTTGTGATGTTATAAATTTATCAATTCTCTCAAGATGTTGTTCTTCTTGAACTTGAAATGTTACTACTGTCATTTCTTAACTCCTCTTTTATCTTCCATTAATGTAATAATAATCATTAGTATAACTCCGATACATAATGATGAATCAGCTATATTAAAAACAGGAAAGTCGTATCCAAAAGTATAAACATGGATAAAATCAACTACCTCGTGTCTAAATAGACGATCAATAAAGTTACCAATTGCCCCGCCCAGTACTAATCCTAATGAAATACCAAGCAATTTATCACCTTTTGCTTGTTTTTGGATAAAATAAACAACTGCAATCACAAAAACAATTGTGATCAAATAGAAAAAGTACATTTTATCTTGTAATATTCCCCATGCTGCACCTTTGTTACGATGAGATGTTATGTAAAAAAGATTTGGGATAATTTCAATACTATCTCCTAAATTCATCGTTTTCATTACAATGTATTTAGTAATTTGGTCAATTAATATAGCGATCAACGCAATAATATATGGCATTTTATTCTCCCCTAGCTAATTAAAGTAACTTTTAAAGTTTAACATAGGAAGAAGGGTTGTACAATGTATGAAAGACTGATTAATAATGTTCTCTCACAAAACTAAAATCATAAATTGTTCTTCCTGTTGGAAGTATTCTTAATTTATTTAAAGGTATTGGTTGCCCTGTCACTTCACAATACCCATAATTTCCGTCATTTATTTTTTTTAATGCAACTTCCACATCAAATAAGTCATTATGGATTGCATCAATAACAATTTTTTGTTTATTTGGGGAATCATAATCCGATAACTCATTAGAAAAAGTCTCATATTGATTTGTTAACAGATCAATTTGCAAACGATGAAGCAATTCATTTTTAATTACTTCTAATTCATGTTTTATTTCAGCAAATTGAAAGTTCATTTGTTGCACCCCCGTTTGAAATAAAAGTATGTAAACATACTTTTCCCTCTATCGTATTTCATAACAGGGACAACTTTTTCCTTAGAAGGAAACTAAGAAAAATCTTTCCATATTGAATAGATTACGTACTCGACTTTTCTTATACATTGTAGCTATTTCAGTATGTGTAAGTTGTTTTCCACTCCAGGATGCTCGCTTTCCTAGGGGCGTGAGCTGAGCCTCCTCGTCGCATACGCTCCTGTGGGGTCTCAGCCTTCACGCATCTCCCACAGAAGCCCTTCACCCTTCCGTTCCAATCAACTTCTGCGTTTAAATTACAAAACCTAAATCAATAATCTGAAAAAAAGAGCTAATTATTTAACCGTTTTTGTTGAGAATTCAACCAACATCAAGTTTAATTCAACCAAAACATACCATCTGTTTTTCAAAAAAAAAAGAACACCAAGTTTTTCTTTAGTGTTCTTTTTTCACTTTATTAGAAAACAACCGGCTTAACAATCATAAAGATAAATAATAATATTCCAAAAAAAGATGCTACATAGAACAATTTATTTACATTTTCATGTAATGCTTTAATTTTTGAACCTACTTCTTTTTCATTTTCATTTAATGGGTCAAATAACCAATTAGCTACTTGTTTTTGTTTAGGTGTTATAAAGCCTATCACGATTATTTGAATAATAATATATAGTACTAACGATCCTACTAACCAAAGCTGATTAAAGAATGAACCATAATCACCTACATATAAAAGAGCTAAACCACTTAAAACAGCAATACTACCACCAATTTTCGGAAAAAATTCTAGATATTTACCAACTTTGTAACTAAACCTTAACTCTTGTATTGATTGCTTATTTCTTAAAAGGACATGTGCAAAAAAAGTTGGACCAACACCAATAATTGAAGATAAAACATGTAGTAAGATTAAAGATTTCAACATCTCCTTCACCTCCTTTGGTATTAGACTGTTAATATATATGTCTTGACAATAAAAAAAAGAGCCTAAAGATAAATTCTTTAGACTCTTTTAACATTTTGCTTTTACGCCATGTTTTTAACAACACTTGCACAACGTTTACATAAAGTTGGATGATCTTGATCCAAACCAACTTCCTCAGTTACAACCCAACAACGTTCACATGTTTCACCTGTTGCTGGTGTAACTTCAATTGATAATTTTTCAAATGATTGAGCTGTTTCTGGAGCATTTGTATCAGGCGATACAACCTCAACTTTTGAAACAATTAACAATTGATTTAAATCTTCATTAATTGATGTTAATAATTCATACGCTTCATTAGAAGGATAAATTTTAACCGCTGCAGTTAGTGATTTACCGATTACTTTTTCATTACGAGCAACCTCTAATGCTTTCAATACATCGTCACGAACAGCCATAAATGATACCCATTTTTCTACTAATGCAGTAGTATCTCCATACATTTTTACTTCAGGCATTTCAGTTAACATGGCACTGTCAACTGTATTTCCACTCATATGAGACCAAACTTCATCAGCAGTATGAGGTAAAATAGGAGCTACTAAACGTGTTAATGCTTGCAGAGCTTCATGTAATACTGTTTGAATTGCTAAGCGATCTTTATTTTCTTTTGGTTCGATGTAAAGTACATCTTTTGATAAATCAAAATAGAATGAACTTAAATCAATTGTACAGAAGTTTTGAATCGCATGATATACAGCTGCAAACTCATAATTTTCATATGATTGACGAACGTTTTTAACAACGTCATTTAATTTCACTAACATATATTGATCTAACTCACGAAGTTCTTCAAATGCTAATGCATCTGTTTCAGCATTGAAGCCATCTAAGTTTCCAAGTAAGAAACGGAATGTATTACGGATTTTACGGTATACTTCAGCTACTTGTTTTAAAATTGCATCTGACATACGCACATCAGCTTGATAATCAACTGAAGAAACCCAAAGACGTAAAATATCAGAACCATATTGATTCATAATTTTTGAAGGAACAACAATGTTTCCAATTGACTTACTCATTTTACGACCTTCACCATCAAGTACAAAGCCATGACTAACAACTGCTTTGTAAGGAGCTTGACCTGTTACAGCAACACTTGTACTTAGTGATGAGTTAAACCAACCACGGTATTGGTCAGAACCTTCTAAATAAACATCAGCTGGGAATGATAAGCCTTCACGAGCTGCAAGAACAGCTTGATGAGAAGATCCACTATCAAACCATACATCCATAATATCGGTTTCTTTCGTAAATGTACCATTTGGTGATCCAGGATGAGTGAAACCTTCAGGTAATAGATCATTTACATCCATTTCGAACCAGCAATTTGATCCATGTTTTCTGAACAATCCAGATACATGAGCGATTGTTTCTTCAGTAATAATCTCTTGACCGTTTTCAGCGTAGAATACTGGAATTGGAACTCCCCATACACGCTGACGAGAAATACACCAATCACCACGGTCACGAACCATGTTAAATAAGCGTGTTTCACCCCATGCTGGGAACCATTTTGTATTTTTAACTGCATCCATTAATTCATTACGGATTGCAGCAATTGATGCGAACCACTGCGCAGTAGCACGGTAAATAATTGGTTTTTTCGTTCTCCAATCATGTGCATAAGAGTGAGTGATAAATTTAAGCTTTAATAGAGCATTTTTTTCTTCAAGAGCTTTTGTGATCTCTTTATTTGCATCATCATAAAATAATCCTTCAAAACCAGGAGCTTCTTCTGTTAATACACCTTTTTCGTTTACAGGACATAAAACGCCTAAACCATATTTTTGGCCGACAATGAAGTCATCTTCCCCGTGTCCAGGTGCTGTATGAACACAACCAGTACCAGCTTCTGTTGTAACATGGTCACCTAAGATGATAGGTGATTTACGATCATATAAAGGATGCTTAGTTTCAACACCTTCTAGTTCTTGACCTTTAAATGTTTTTTCAACAACAGCATCTTCCCATTCTAATTCTGTTTTAACAGTATTTAAAAGCCCACTAGCAACAACAAACTTATCATTATTAACATGAACTACACTATATTCTAGATCAGGATTTAAACTAATTGCTAAATTTGCAGGAATTGTCCAAGGAGTTGTCGTCCAAATGATGAACTTCTCTCCACCATCTAAAAGTCCTTTACCATTTTCAACAGTAAACGCTACATAAATTGAAGCAGATTTTTTATCTTTGTATTCAATCTCTGCTTCAGCTAAAGCAGATTCACTTGATGGTGACCAGTAAACAGGTTTTAACCCTTTATAAATTAAACCTTTTGTCGCCATTTTCCCAAATACTTTAATTTGTTCAGCTTCATAATCTTTTTGTAAAGTAATATATGGGTTATCCCAATCTCCTAGGATTCCTAAACGTTTAAATTGTTCTTTTTGACGTTCAACTTGCTCGTAAGCATATTCCTCACAAAGTTTACGGAAATCTGCAACAGACATTTCTTTACGATTTACTTTTTTATTTGCTAATGCTTGTTCAATCGGTAAACCATGTGTATCCCATCCAGGAACATAAGGAGCACGGTAACCATTCATATTATAATATCTGACGATAAAATCTTTTAATACTTTATTTAAAGCGTGACCCATATGGATATCACCATTTGCATATGGAGGTCCGTCATGAAGAACAAATGTTGGTTTTCCCTCATTATGTTTCATTACTTTTTCATAGATGTTCTCTTCATTCCACTTTTCTTGCATTTGTGGTTCTCTTTGTGGTAAATTCCCACGCATCGGAAATTCTGTTTTTGGCATTAATAACGTATCTTTATATTCCATACCACTGTTCCTCCATTCAATCATTCATTTTCACGTCAATTAACTATTAACGCATTATGTCCAAAAGATCGGTGTACTCATTCTTAAAACGCAAAAAAACCCTTCTACATCCCTAAAAAGGGACGAGAAAGGTTCCCGTGGTACCACCCTAATTGACTACAAACTATGTATGTAGTCCACTATGCATTCTTAACGAGAATGAGTCGGCTTTTCTTACTTTGTTCTTCAGAAAAGCACTCTAGGGTGATTTTCATTCTATTTTCTACGCCAAGCTTACACGATCCTTGACTCGCTGGTTTAGAAGCTATAGAATTACTCTTCCCTATCACCGATTTTGACTATTTTTATTTAATAAATTATATGTAAAACTTTTCAAAACGTCAAGGCTACTTCAAGTATTTTCGATGCAATTATTTCGCAACTTCCTCTGCTTCATTTTCAATTTCTACTTCAGCAAAAGCATCCCAATCATGATGAGTTAATAACTCAAGCTGAGTTTCAATTGCCATACGTAAGCGAGAACGGAATACTTTAGATTGTTTTTTTAACTCTTCAAACTCCATTGTTACTTTACGAGACTTAATTAAAGCTTCATTAATAATTCGATCTGCATTTTTTTCAGCTTCTTTTATTATTAATTTAGCTTCTTTATGAGAGTTTCCTCTAACTTCTTCTGCTGCTTCTTGAGCGATTAAAATAGATTTATTTAGTGTTTCCTCAATATTAGAAAAATGTTTTAATCGTTCTTTCATTTCAACTACTTGTTCTTCTAATTGCTTCTTTTCTCGAATAACTAATTCATAATCTTTAATAACTTGGTCTAGAAATTCATTAACTTCATCTTCGTCATAGCCACGAAATCCTTTACTAAATACTTTATTATGAATATCAAGTGGTGTTAAAGGCACTGAAGCCACCTCCGCGTTTTGTGTATATTTTATTTTTAATTGTTTACTTTCTATTTCGACAGGTTTTTCTATTTTCCTTCAAATAAATCGATTATTTTTGTGTACCATAGATAATGCGCCATTTTTCTTTCTTAGACTTTCCATCAATGGACAGTAATTTTGATCGTCCAAAACCTCTTACCGAAAAAACATCTCCTTCTGCACACTGAAAGGATGTAGAATCAATTATTTTTTGATTTACTTTAACTAATCCAGCTTTCACAAGCATTTGTGCTTTTTGTCTTGAAAGATTATAAAATTCACTAATTAATGAATCAATTCGTAATGAAGAAACAGTACCACTTAATTGTGTCCAGTTATCTTTTATCTCCATTAATTGGAATGAATTAATCTTCTCTAATTTAATCGGTGCATTCCGAATAGAATTAAAGTTTATTTCTACAAAAGATTCAATTTCTTTCATTAAAATAATTTGAATACGGTCTTCATTATTTAAAATGTCACCAAACTTTGTTCTCTTCATCCCTAAAGACATCATTGAGCCAAGTACATCACGATGAGAGAGTGAATGAAACTTTGATTCATAATGTATTTCATAATAACTTAATTCGAAGTCTTCTTCATTTGGTTCCATAAACTCTCGGTAAATAATTGCACGTTTTCTTTCAGCGCTTTCTGTACCTCCAAAAAACTTTACCTTTACTTCATCTTGATGACCAATAATATTTTGAAGAATAAATTGTTCTCTTTCATCAAGGAAATCTGTTAATTTTACGGAATAACGCTCTGAAGCTTCTTCTTTCCATTTTAGAATTTGATCAACAAATACTCTCTCTTCTTTTCTAAAATGATCGTAAATACTCATTTTGTTTTACTCCTAAATAATATTGTTAATAAAAGAAGACTGTCCCGATTTTTAGTGCAACACACTAAGGGACAGTCCATTCACATTAAATATCTTGCTAAACTGAACAATCCATATTGAGCAAATTGCAAAGCAAAAATTGCTACAATTGGTGAGAAATCAAACATTCCAATTGTTGGTATGATTCGACGAAATGGCTCTAAGTAAGGTTCTGAAATTGCATTAATAAATCTTCCAAACCCTGTATCACGTACAGAAGGAAACCATGACAATATTATATTAATAATAATAATCGTTTGATATGCTACTAATGCATCTGACAATATTTGAAACAATATCATTTGAGCTTACCACCTTTTAGCAGATTGTTCTTCCTCAAATAATTCAGAGATTGTTCCTGAAATATCTACATTATCAGGAGTACAAATAAACGTATTTGTTCCTACCTTTTTAATATCCCCAGTAATGGCATAAACTGTTCCACTTAAAAAATCAACAAATCGTTTTGCTTGATCTATTTGCATTTGCTGTAAATTAATTACAACAGCTCTTTTTGATCTTAAGTGATCTGCTACAACTTGCGCTTCAGCAAAATCACGTGGTTGAACTAATACAACTTTTGAACTCAACGAAGCTCCTCCTGAAATACTAACTAATTTCTGTTTTGATGCTGGGCGCTCTTGATAAGATTCTTGCTCTTGATAAGATTCTCGTTCTTGATAAGATTGGTGTTCATGATTCTCTTCTTTCTGTTGTTTAGGATGAGTTTCATAATCTTCCTCTTCATACTCATCATCAAATGCAAAGAAATTTTTTACCTTCCCAATTAAACTCATTATAACACTATCCTTTCTGAACTAAAGATGTTCCTATTCGAATAAAAGTAGCACCTTCTTCAATTGCAATCTCGTAATCATTGGACATACCCATTGATAACTCAGTACAAGGCGCATTTAAAATATGTAAATTTTTAATTTCTTGTTGAAGCTTTTTTAAACCATTAAAGCTAGCACGAATGATTTGTTCATCCTCAGTAAATGGAGCCATTGTCATTAGACCAATAACCTGAATTTTATCCAATTCAGATATACTTCTAATAAAACCAATAACTGCATCAGGGTTTAATCCATGCTTGGATTCCTCACCCGATACATTTACTTGCACAAAGCATTTAATTGGATTTTCAGCTCGTTTTTGAATTTCTTCAGCTAGAGACAAACGATCAAGTGAATGCAAATAATCAATTCGATTAATTACCTCTTTCACCTTACGTGTTTGAAGTGACCCAATAAAATGCCAATTTACTCCTTGAATTTCATCTTGTTTATTAAATAAACTTTCAAAACGATTTTCACCAAGATGAATAATACCTTCATTCTTTATTTCCTGAGCAGTATCAACGTCAACTTGTTTTGTTACTGCAATAAGTGTTACATCATTTTCTCTGTTTGAACGTCTAATTGCATTTTCAATATTATCTTTTATTCTTTTATGATTTTCTTTAATACTCATGAAGTTACTTCCTCCAGCCAATGAAACTCATCATACGCCCCGTTTGTCCATTGTCTCTTCTGTGTGAAAAAAAGAGATTTGGATGACAGCTTGTACAATAGGTTGTTACCTTTATATTCGATTCTTTGATTCCTCTATTTATAAGAAGTTGGCGATTTGCTTCCTTTAAATCTAACTGGAAACGACCATTTTCTTTTTTCGTTACAACATTTTTAGGAATACTAGAATTGAAAGCCTCATTGATTTTTTTATAAACATGTTCGTCTACTTCATAGCAACAGTTACCAATAGAAGGGCCAATTACAACTTGAATTGAATCGAGTTTAGCTTTTTCATTTTCAACCCACTCGGTGATTAATTCTGAGCCAATATTAAGAGTTGTTCCCTTCCAACCAGCATGAGCTAACCCCACTAGACCTGGTTCTGGACAGATGAAAAATAACGGAACACAGTCGGCATAAAACGATGTTAATAGTACACCCTTCTCAGTTGTATATATTCCATCAGTACCTTTTATACACGATTCATAATCAATTGTTCCTTTACCTAAGTCATTGACTTCTACCTTTTCAACTTTATTGCTATGAATTTGCTCACTACATACCCAATTCTGTAATGGAAAACCTACAGTCTCTGCAACAAGTTCACGATTTTTAACCACATCAGCTTGGGAATCATTTACATGTAATCCTACATTTAAAGAAGAAAAATAACCTTGACTGACTCCATTATTATTCGTAGTAAATCCAGCAACCAAATTCTCAAACGAGTTGATCCAAGGTTGAATAACAAACGTAAGGTCGCTTGTTTGAACAAAACAATCTGTCATTTTCTCTTTCCTCTCCTGCAAGAATCAATTTCTATTTTATAGAATGGCTCTGTTAAACTTTTATAAATGATAATTCATTTCAAACAGAGCCAAAAAATAAATATACCTCTCTCTATATTACCATAGTTTACATGTTTTTAATTAATTTTGACAGGAGCTTTTTACATAGTTATCAAAATTTCAATGAAGTTGTTGATTTTTCGTCAATTTCTACATTCATTTTATATCTAACTAAGATAACATCTTCACCTATTTTTACAATCTCGCTCCAAGGAATAGCTATTTCCTCCTCCTTACTAAAAAAGTTTAGGCCTTTAGTTGGTTTTGTTAAAATGACAGATATTATATTTCCATTTGTTTGATCAATTTCTAAATCAATAATATTCCCTAACTTTTTCCCATCAGCTACATTCACAACATCCTTAACTTGAAAGTCAGATATTCGTGCCATCATTGTTCACCTTCCTCTATACAACTATATGTTGTATCCCTTTAATGGCATGACTTGTATTTTTTATTTGGAGTTTCCGTAAATTTTTTGCTAATACAGTATGTGTAAGTTGATTTCCACTCCAGGATGCTCGCTTTCCTAGGGGCGTGAGCTGAGCCTCCTCGTCGCATACGCTCCTGTGGGGTCTCAGCCTTCCCGCATCTCCCACAGAAGCCCTTCACCCTTCCGTTCCAATCAACTTCTGTCTTTAAGTTACAAAACCTAAAAGCAACAATTCTTTAAAAAAGCACCAAAAATAAAACCCCACTTGTTTTAAGTAGGGTTGTGTAAATAATAAATTAGCCTTGAATATTTTTATTCATTTGACGTATAGCTGATTTTTCTAAACGAGAAACTTGAGCTTGAGAAATTCCAATTTCATCTGCAACTTCCATTTGTGTTTTCCCTTGGAAAAAACGTTTACTAATAATCATTTTTTCACGATCATTTAACCGCTTCATACCTTCTCTTAGAGCAAATTCTTCTACCCATTGCTCGTCCTTATTTCGATCGTCACTAATTTGATCCATGACAAATATTGGATCTCCACCATCATTATAAATTGGTTCAAATAATGATACCGGGTCTTGAATTGCATCAAGAGCAAACACAATTTCTTCATGTGTGACTCCAAGTACTTCAGCTATTTGAACTGGAGTTGGTTCCTTTGAATTTTCAGCTAATAGACGTTCTCTGACTTGTAAAGCTTTATATGCAATATCTCTTAAAGAGCGAGACACGCGAATAGGGTTATTGTCACGCAAATACCTTCTAATTTCTCCAATAATCATTGGTACAGCATAAGTCGAAAATTTCACATTTTGACCAAGATCAAAATTATCAATCGATTTCATAAGTCCAATACAGCCTACTTGAAATAAATCATCTACAAATTCACCACGATTGTTGAAACGTTGAATAACACTTAGCACAAGACGTAAATTTCCATTAACAATCGTCTCACGTGCGTCTGGATCACCATTTTGCATTGCATGGAACAATTTTCTCATTTCATCATTTTTTAATACCGGTAGTTTTGATGTATCTACTCCACATATCTCTACTTTGTTTCGTGTCATGTTGTTCCCTCCTAATTTGGAGTTGCTATACTAAAGATAAGTATCTCCGTCAGAGGAAAAATTATGCACTAACACAAAATGATGAAATTTTATATGTTGTTTAATCAAATTAAACATTCTGAAAAGAAAAGTGGATTCGCCTTGATCACCTCCGACAGGCATTGGAGTAATAACCAAATGAAGTGTGGTTTTCACTTCAATTGGTTATTGCGAAATGACCGAGGAGGTAGGCGAAGGAGCTAGACATTATAGAAATGTGGAGTGAGCTCGCTTAGCTCTGACAGGCGTTGGAGCAGTAACTATGGGAAGGGTGGTTTTCCCTTCACTTAGTTATTGTGAAACGACCGAAGAGCTAGCTCACGGAGCTGGACAATATAGAAAAGTGGAAGCGACTTGGTTAGCTCTGAAAGGCGTTGGAGTAAATACAAAGAGAAGGGTGCTTTCCCCCTTCACTTTGTATTTGCGAAACGACCGAAGAGCTAGGCGCTGGAACTAGACAGGCTGAAAAGCGGATTCGCCTTTTCCTCTCGCAAAACCCTCGAGTCAGTAGTAGCTTAATCTAGAAATAACTCTAGTGCTCAGCTTTGACAGATATTTACCCAAAAATTTATCAAAAAAATTCCATATGATCTTTTTCTTGTCTATAATAATTTAATCGATCTTCTAGACTACCTGTATGAAATTCAAATATATGTCCGTCAGGATCTGTAAAATAAATCGACTTTTTATCCTTCTCATGTCTTGGCCGTCCAGATAGAATCATTACATTCATTTTTTCTAATCTCTCATATGTATCATCAAAGTCATGTTCATCTATCGTAAAAGCTATGTGAGTATATGATTGGTGAATTTCGTTTCTAGGAATATCTTCTTCTAGATTGAGCGCGAGCCACAGTCCATTTAGATCGAAATATGCTGTACTTCTACCTTTTACTAAAAGTTTCGCCCCAAAAACCTTTTCATAAAATTGAATCGACTTTTCTAAGTCAGATACTGAAAATAATAAATGATTAATACCTCTAATATTCATTTTCCCACTCCATTCGATACAAATACTTTAATAAATAATTTGTTTTGGAAAAGTTTGAATAATTATTTTATCAAATTGCCCTTTTGAAATTTAACATTTTCATCCACTTGATCGAACTACAAATTATTAAAGCTAATAAAAAAGCTCTTTCAAAACTTTGAAAGAGCCACTGCCTATACCATTTTATTAAATTCTTTTCGTAAACGTTTAATAATTCTTTTTTCTAATCTAGAAATATATGATTGGGAAATGCCTAATAGGTCTGCTACATCTTTTTGCGTCTTTTCTTCAGTACCATCTAGTCCAAATCGTAATTCCATAATTTGCTTTTCTCGATCATTTAATTGATCTAACGCTTTTGTTAATAATGTTTTGTTAACGTTTGCTTCTAAGTCTTTTGTAATAATATCATCTTCTGTACCTAATACGTCAGATAATAATAATTCATTTCCATCCCAATCAATATTTAGTGGTTCATCAAAAGATACTTCTGAACGATTCTTATTATTTCGTCTTAAATGCATTAAAATTTCATTCTCGATACAACGTGAGGCATAGGTTGCTAGTTTTATTTTCTTTTCAGGATTAAATGTATTTACAGCTTTTATTAATCCAATCGTACCTATACTAATTAAATCCTCTATATTTATCCCTGTATTCTCAAATTTCCGTGCTATGTACACAACAAGCCTTAAATTTCTTTCAATTAACATTGAACGTGCAGCAGGGTCACCATTTGGTAACTTTGTTAACAGTTTTTCTTCTTCTTCTCGGGTTAATGGAGGAGGTAACGCTTCGCTTCCTCCAATGTAATATACTTCATCTTGTTTTAGACCTAGCTTAACTAAAAGCTTTAGAAAACGAATTTTTAATTTAAATAAAAATAATTTCATTTCTCTTCTCTCCTCCAATTAAGCAGTATCGACTATTTTCCCTTCCATCATTTTGGGATGCAAGATGCAGTTAAATATTCCATCAGATGAAAGGGTTACATGACTTAAACCGATTAAAACTGAACTTGATTGATACCATTTGCCTTTTATTTTAATACGTACTGATGCGGGCTTAACGGCTACTATAAATTGGTTCGATTGACCAATACTCTTATAAGGAACAAATGTTGCCTGAAAGAAACTTAATTTATTTATTACATCCTCATCTTGCATATTAAATTGATTTTGCCGTACTAAGTTTACTAACTCTGATGGTAAATTATAGTCTTGTTCAGATACATCTAATATGATTACTGGTTTCCTAGTCAGAGGTTCAACTAAGGAATTTCCACTATCCATTAACCCTTTTACACAAATGACTACCTTTCTCCACTTAATTTCTATATCATATAGCTCATTTAGTTTCCAATTTGTAAATGCGATACTTTGTGTAGATTTACGTGAATAATAAACTACTGGTGGAATCAAAAATAATTCGAATATCCAACTTATTGGATCACCAAAAAAGTTTTTGGTTTTAAAAAACTCTTTTGTAGAAAATAAATCCTGTGTAGAGAATAAATAATGTAGGGCAAAAATAGCGCCACCAAGTATGAAGGTTGAAAAATAAAAAGCACTCAATAACTGCAAAAATACTGCCATCCGTTGTCTTCCAAACGCAACAAATACAATGACAAAGGATAATAGAATCTTCATAAAAGGTGAAGCAAAGACATATGAATATGGAGTAAACGCTAATAGTACTACAATTGATCCAACAAGTGCACCAAGAAAAGAACGAGTTATAGAGCTTCTCTTTTTTAATATCAAACTAGTTAATTGGAGAATAAGAAAATCCATTAGTAAGCTTAATAGAAAAATTAGGTCCCCATAAATGACCAATACTCTCGCCTTCCCTTTTAAACTACTAAACAAGTAAGATTGACCTTACTGATTAAAGTTTCAATTTACTAAAGTATAAATGAATAACTATAAGAAATGTGTCAAATATAGTAGGAGGTACTAAATTCTTTTTCGACAAATACTGAAATGCGGAATGAACTCGCTTAGCTCTGACATGCGTTGGAGTAAATACAAAGAGAAGGGCGCTTTTTCCCTTCACTTTGTATTTGCGAAACGACCGAAGAGCTAGTTCATGAAGCTAGACATAACGAAATGTGGAAGCGCCTTGATCACCTCCGACGGACATTGGAGCAAAAAACAAGAGAAGGGAGCTTTTCCCCTTCACTTGTTTTTTGTGAAATGGCCGAGGAGGTAGGCGCTGTAGCTAGACAAAACGAAAAGCGGAAACTCCCCACTTAGCCCTGACAAGCACTGGAGTCACTGACTAGAAACACGCTTTTTGCTTTAACAGTCAGTGGTGAAGTGACAAAGTGGCTAGGAGTTGGAGCTAGACACCTTGAAATGAGTAAGTAACTTATTCAGCTTTAATAAGCGTAGTTTAAATAACTAGGAGTAAACTATCATTACATTAAATAAAAAGGATATTTTTTAAAAGATTGTTGTTTTTAATAGAACAATAAAGTTGATTGGAGCGGAAGGTGCGAGACTCCTGTGGGAGCAGCGGGACAGGTGAGACCCCGCAGGAGCGATAGCGACGAGGAGGCTCACCGCACGCCCCAAGGAAAGTGAGCCTCCTGGAGCGGAAATCGACTAACATCACATTTAATAAGACATAGTTTATGAATACAGCAAAAAAACCAAAAAGGTTTCAAAAGATCCACCTTCTTGGTTTCTTACTTTTAATTAATTATCTTTTTTTACGATTTCTTAAAAAAGCTGGAATATCTAAATCATCTAAGTTCGTAACGTTTTTAGTTGGTTCAACAACCGGTACTTCTTCACGTGTTACTACTTGTTCACGTTTAATTGGAGCCGAAGATGAAGAAGATGACACAGACGGTCTAACTAATGGTTTTGGAGAAATAGCAGGAACCCCTTCAAAACCTGTTGCGATTACAGTGACAATAATTTCATCTTTTAAGCTTTCATTAATCACTGAACCAAAAATCATGTTTACTTCAGCATCACAAGCAGTTGAAACGATATCAGCCGCTTCTTGTACCTCATAAAGACTTAAATTCGTTCCACCAGTGATATTCATAAGTACACCTTGTGCACCATTAATAGATGTTTCAAGTAATGGACTTGAAATAGCTTTCTTGGCTGCTTCAGCAGCACGGCTTTCACCAGAGGCTACGCCAATTCCCATTAACGCAGAACCTTTGTTAGACATAATTGTTTTTACGTCAGCAAAGTCAAGGTTAATCAAACCAGGTACAGCGATTAAGTCTGAGATACCTTGAACCCCTTGTCGAAGCACGTTATCAGCTTCACGGAATGCTTCAAGCATTGGTGTATTACGATCAACAATTTCTAATAAGCGATCATTTGGAATAACGATTAATGTATCAACACTTTCTTTCATTGCTGCAATACCAGTTGCAGCTTGTGTAGAACGTTTTCTACCTTCAAATGTAAACGGTCTTGTTACAACACCTACTGTTAAAGCACCAAGTTCTTTCGCAACTTGAGCAATTACCGGAGCCGCACCTGTACCAGTTCCGCCACCCATACCTGCAGTAACGAATACCATATCAGCGCCCTTTAGAGCTTCTTGTAATTGTTCTTTGCTTTCTTCAGCAGCTTTTTTACCTACCTCTGGATTTGCACCTGCACCTAATCCACGAGTAAGCTTACCACCAATTTGCATTTTAATTTCTGCTTTAGATAGATTTAGAGCCTGTGCATCAGTATTTACTGCAATAAAATCTACCCCTTGAACACCGTGCTCGATCATACGGTTTACTGCGTTATTACCGCCGCCACCTACGCCAATAACTTTTATTTTTGCTAATGCATCTAAGTTTGTATCAAAATCTAACATTATTGAACCTCCTACTATTTCAAATTCGTCTCAAATTTAATCCCATAAATATTTAAAAATGCTTTTCACTTTACTCATTACACGTTCTTCTTCTTGCTGCTTTGGTTTTGGTTTAGAATTTGAATTAGGAACTACTACGGGTTTGCGTTCTGTCGCTTCAACCGTTAAATTCGAGCCAAGTTTTTTCCCACGCATTTTTGATTTATAAAAAGCATATTTGATTAATCCCACACCTGAAGTATATTGAGGTTCACGTACCCCAATGTAATCAGGAGTTGCGATTCGAACATTATTTTTAAACACCCTTTGAGCTAATTCTAGCACACCTGTCATTGAAACAGTTCCACCAGTTAAAACAAATCCGCCTGGTAAATTTGTGCCCCTCATTCGTACTAATTCATTTTGTATCATATCAAAAATTTCTTCTAGTCTGGCTTCGATAATATCTGCAACTTCTTTTTGACTATATTGTTGGTGCTGATCGCTTCCCATAATTGGAACACTCAGAACCTCATCTGTCAATGCACTATCGTAAAACGCATGACCAAATTTAACTTTAATTTTTTCTGCATCTTCTGTTGAAGTCTTTAAACCGATTGATAAATCTTTTGTTACGTGTTCTCCACCTACAGGTAGAACTGAAGTAGCAGTTAAAACACCTTCTCTAAAAACTGCTATTGTTGTTGACCCGCCACCAATATCAACAAGAACAACTCCCAAGTTTTTTTCATCTTGAGATAGAGCGATTGAACTAGCAGCCATAGGTTGTAAACAGATATCTGTTACTTCCAGTCCAGCTCGTTCAACACATCGTAAAATATTATGTACAAGTGTTCTAGAACCAGTGATCAGAGTTCCCTCCATCTCCAATCGAACACCTATCATACCTCTTGGATCTTTTACTTCAGAGAGGCCATCAACAATGTACTCATGAGGAACTACATCAATAATTTCTCTTTCTGGCGGAATCGAAATCACTTGAGCTTGTTCCATTACACGAAGCACGTCTTCATTATTTATTTCTTTGTTTTCTTTTGAAACTGCAACGACACCATTCGTACCAATTAGCTGTATTTGATTTGCACTCACACCGACTATTACTTTATCAATATGAATACCTACCATTCTCTCAGCTTGATCGATGGCTTTTTTTATCGATTTGACCGTTTCATCTATGTCAACAATTGATCCACGTTTTAATCCTGAAGATTTAACATTACCTACACCGATAATATTTAGTGTGTCATTAACTAGTTCACCAATAATTACTTTAATCGATGAAGTCCCTACATCAAGACTCACATATATTTCATTGCTGTTCATGATGGCACCTCCTTTTCTGTTATAGTCTTTCATTGAACAACAAATGTCTCTTATACTTCATATTATAAGAACATTATTCAACACATTTACTTATTTCCCTTTTTTTTAAGCTAATTTTTATTAAATATTTAAAAAAAATTTAGATTGGACATTATTTTCACATATATAAGTCTACACTATGATGAAAATATAGGAAAGTCTCGAAATTACTGTTTGATTAGGAAAAATTTACTATCTTATTGTTTCGTTTGATTATCTCCAAATGGTGCAAAATACGCACCTACTTCAAGATGAATAATCCCTTTTTTACCTTGAGGAATATCCTTAATAATTGAAGGATAATTAGACATATGATCTGCAAATTGTCTTATTGAAGTTAGCACCTCATATCCTTCATTCGTATAAAGTGTAATATGCATTGAATCTGCTTGGGTTGGTGAATACACAATTTCAGAAATAGAGTGAAATATACTATTAGGTAGTTTAGTTAACTCTGAAGCCATTTCTTGTAACTCATCACCTTGTTCCCAGTTAGTAAAAATAGGAACATCTAATTTATTATCATTTTGAATATCTTTAGTCAGATATCCGTTAGCTAATAGTGCATATGTATCATTATCAATCTTAGTTTGTCCTATTACAGGAAATTCCTTAACTGTAATCTTTATTGTATTAGGAAATATCTTATTCACAACTGCTTTTTCAACAATTTTCTTGTTTTCTAATTTCTGTTCCACATTTTTTGAAGATAACGTAAAAAAACTTTCCTTTTTGTTTAAATCGGCTAATTTTAGGATTTCTTTATCTGAAAGTAACTCATTTCCATAAATTTCATACTTACCTACATGACTAATTGAAGTTTGAAAATAAATTACCAGTAATAGTAAAGCAAAAAAGATGGCTACATAGATTAGAAGTCTAAAATTTGCTCTCTTTCTTCTTTTCTCTCGTAATACAGGTACTCTGTCTTCTAAGTTAATAATCTTATTTTTTTGCATTTCTATTCCTCCAAAGAATTTAACAAACTAGCAGTTAAGTACCTTACATGTGAAAAATTATCAAAATGAAGTTAAAAAAATAGAACAGCATGATTCAGCCGTTCTAAAAAGACTTCGTTCCGCTATCCAAATTATAGCATATATATTGTAAATTATTGAGAGTTCTTGAGAAATTTACCTATAATTTCAATCTCTGTTTGTAATTTAACATTAAATTTTTCTAAAATAATATCTTGGATGTATTTTATTAACTGTAAAACATCCTTTGATGAAGCATTTCCAGCATTCACAATAAAATTCCCGTGCATTTCGGAAACTTTTGCTCCCCCAATCTGATAGCCTTTTAAATTCGCTCTTTCAATTAAATTCCCTGCGAAATTAGGTAAAGGATTACGAAAAACACTACCGGCACACGGAAAATTCCAGGGCTGAGTTTCTTTTCGATAATCTTTATTTTTCTGCATAATTGAAACTACTTCTTCACGCCTACCAGGCACTAATTGAAATTCTGCCTCAAGAACAATGCCAGGTCTCTTTTTTTGAAGGATTGATGTCCGGTATGTGAAGTTCATTTCTTCGTTTGTTAACCACTCAATTTTTCCGTCCTCAAATAAAATATGTGCTCTATTAAGGACTTCGGAAATATCTGAACGATGTGCACCAGCATTCATAAACACAGCACCGCCAACACTTCCAGGAATACCGCTTGCAAATTCTAATCCAGAAAGGCCTTTTCGACTCAATAATGTTGCAAGTTTTATCAGTGAATAGCCTGCACCTACTATCACTTTTGATCCTTCCACTTGTAGATGGTCTAAACAATCACTCAGTTTAATGACAATCCCTTCGATTCCCTCATCTGAAACTAGTAAATTAGATCCTCTTCCGATTACTGTCCAATTTATTCCTTCATTTATTGCAAAATCTATTGTGTTTTGGATGTCTTGGGTTGAATTTGGAATAACAAGCACTTCTGCAGGTCCACCTATTCTCATTGTTGTATGGTTAGCTAGTGGCTCGTTTGCATATATTGAAGAATTTGGTAAAAGTTCTTTTAACTTTACAATTAATGAACTCAGGTCCATCTCCTCCTCTCTTATGAAACTTCTTTATAAGTAATTTATCTATTTATAACCTTGTTCGTGCAAGGTTTATTTTCTTATTTGTTCAAGAACATCAGCTAATCGTTTCGCTGCATCTGGTACACCCATTTTTAATGCCGCTTTCTGCATATCTTCTATTTTTAACGGATACAGTAAAACATCTTCTAATTGTTTTATAAATTTTTTACCATTAAATTCCTTTTCTAAAATAACAATTGCTGCACCATTTTTTTCTAATGATCGTGCATTTACCTCTTGATGATTATTTGTTACATACGGACTTGGAATTAATATACTTGGTTTACCAAGAGCAGTTAATTCAGCTAGGGTTGTAGCACCTGCTCTAGAAACAACTAAATCAACTTCTCTTAATATTTCAGGCATATTATGTAAAAATGGTTTAATTACAACATTCTCAGGATTTCCAGCTAAATTTATTTTTTCGATAACTGATTCATAATGAACTTCACCAGTTACATAAATAAATTGATATGTTTTTTCTCCTATTTTATCAATATTTTCAAGAAATGCTTCATGAATTGGACGAGCTCCTCTAGAACCCCCAACAATTAATACAGTTTTCTTTCCTTTTTTTAGACCAATACTTTCTAATACATCAGAATTATTCGTACCTATCACTTCAGATGCTCTAGGGTTTCCAGTAAAAACTATCTTCTCTTGATTAAAGTAATTTGCAACATCTTCAAAGCAGATTGCAACTTTTGTCACATATCGATTTAAAAATTTATTTGTTAAACCAGGTATACTATTTTGTTCATGAATAACTGTTGGAATACCTAATTTTGCAGCAGCATAAACAACAGGACCACATACGTATCCTCCAGTACCTACAACTACATCTGGTTTAAATTCTTTAATGATTTTTTTACTATCGGTTACACCCTTTAAAAAGCGATAAATCGTTTTAAAATTATCAATCGATATACTACGTTTAAATCCTGTAATGACAATTGATTTAAACGGAATGCCATTTTTAGAAACAATCCCCTTCTCTAAGCCACTCTCAGTACCAACATATAAACATTCAACTGTAGGATCTTGTTTTTTTAATTCATTTATTAATGCGAGCGCTGGATAGATATGACCTCCAGTACCGCCTCCGCTAACTAAAATTTTCATTTTGTTCCTCCTAAAAAATCCACAAATCATTTAAAAAAATTTTACACATTATTATAACATGTAAATTGATTCACTTATGGTTTCTTTAATAATAAAGGCTGTTTTTTAAAAGTTGTTACCATTTAGCAATGTGATTAGTTGATTTCCACTCCAGGTTGCTCGCTTTCCGTGGGGCGGGCGGTGAGCCTCCTCGTCGCTATCGCTCCTGCGGGGTCTCACCTGTCCCGCTGCTCCCACAGGAGTCTCGCACCTTCCGTTCCATTCAACTTTTTAATCCATAGTTGTTTTAATAAAACCTTTTAAAATACAACACTCCTTAAGAAAAATCCCCAGTATAAAAAAGATATGGGAAGAATACTCGTTTAATTTTCACAGACAATGGAGCAATAAAATAAAGCAAGTGTGTAGAACCCCTTTTTATTATTTGCGAAATAACCTATAAGCTAGTCAACAAAACTAGATAATCCAACGTAAGTTCAGACATGTGAATTTTAGGAAAAAAAATAAAACCTTGTCAAAAACAAGGTTTAGTTACGAGCATGTTTACTGATATTTAGTAAAACCCCTATTGCCAATAACATCAATGTTAAAGAAGATCCTCCATAACTTAATAATGGAAGTGTTATCCCTGTAACAGGCATTAAACCAATTACTACACCGATGTTAATCATGACTTGAATTGCAATCATCGAAACGATTCCTACAGCTAGAAAAGATCCGAATAGATCTGGAGCCCCTAGTGCAATCCGAATTCCTCTCCATAGTAGTAATGAAAAAAGTAATAATACTAATGAACCGCCAATAAAACCTAATTCTTCTGAAAGAATAGCAAAAATGAAATCTGTTTGAGGTTCTGGTAAATACATAAATTTTTGTCTACTTTGTCCTAAACCTAAGCCAAATAAGCCACCAGGTCCGATTGCATAAAGAGATTGAATGATTTGGAAACCTGTACCTAATGGATCTGACCAAGGATCTAAAAACGAGGTAATCCTTTTAATCCGATAAGGTGCTGAAGCAATAAGGGCAACAAATCCAGCAACCCCAAATAAACCTAGGCCGATGAAATGCGAAATTCTTGCACCTGCTACAAATATGATGATTACACAAGTCCCTACCATTACTGTCCCTGTTCCTAAATCAGGCTGAAGCATAATTAATCCAAATGCTAAGAAAACAAGGCCTAATGTTGGTACAAGTCCCTTTTTAAAAGAAATGATATTTTTTTGATTTTCAGATAAATATTTTGATAAAAACACCATCATTCCAAGTTTCATAAATTCTGAAGGTTGAATAGAAAATGCCCCAATTCCAATCCATGATCTAGCCCCTCCACGTACTAAACCAACTCCTGGTACTAATACTAATAAAAGCAATACAAAACAAAGTAGTAAGATTTTTTTGGCATGTGTCCGAAAAAACCAATAATCAATGTTTGAAACAATTGCCATCCCAACCAATCCAACTCCAGCAAACAATAATTGCCTTTTCGCAAAAAAGAATGAATCATGAAACTTATACGATGCCCAAACTGCGCTAGCACTATAAACCATAATCATCCCAATCGTCAACAATCCAAGCGTAACAAGTACAAGAATCAAATCAGGACTATTCTTTTTAGTTGGCACAAATAACACCTCTACTCTCTCAAGAAATGCGGAAGCGTCCTGCTTATCTCCGACAGGCATTGGAGCCTTTACAAGTGAAGCATGCTTTTTTGCTTCAACTTGTAAAGGTGAAATGACCGAGGAGATGGACGCTGCAGCTAGACAATAAAAAATGCGGAATGAACTTGATTAGCTCAGAAAATCTAAAAAATTCGAGAAATAAGTAAATCTGAGTATGTAAGCATATTGTTCTAAAAAATAAAAACATTTCTCTAAATAAAAATCAGATAGACTATCGTTCTATCTGATTTTTAAATCCCTATACTAATTTATGCACAGCTTGTATAAACTTATTACCACGTTCTTCAAAAGTCTTAAATTGATCCCAACTTGCACATGCAGGAGAAAGTAGAATTACATCTCCACTTTCTGAAAGAGCGTAAGCTTCGTTTACAGCTTCCTCTACATTATCGACTGTTTTATAATCTTTCATTCCTGTTTTAAGAGCAGAATCAACAATTTTTTGTGAAGTTTGACCATAAGTGATTAATGTTTTTACATTATTAAAATATGGAATTAAATCATCGAAATCGTTTCCTCGGTCTAATCCACCAGCAATTAATATAATTGGTTTCGTAAACGAAGAAATCGCTTTTTGTGTAGCCAATATATTTGTTGCTTTTGAATCATTATAAAATTTACGATCATTTACCTCACATACATATTGTAAACGGTGCTCTACTCCTGTAAATGTAGTTAACACTTGCTCGATCGCGTCGTTACTTACATTTAATAATTTTGCGATACATACAGCACCTAAAATATTTTCTAAGTTATGTTTCCCAGGTAATACAACTTTTTCAAGTTTAATAACTTCTTCTTCCTTAAAGAAGATTGAGTTATTTTTAACGTATGCCCCATTTTCTACTATTTCTGTTGACGAAAATGGTACGATAGTAGCTTTAGAATCAGCAATCATTCCCATTACTGTTTCATCATTATAATTAACGATTGCAAAATCAGTAACAGTTTGATTCTTAAAAATAGCAGATTTTGCTTTTATATATTCTTCTCTAGACCCGTGATAATCTAAATGAGCATCAAAAATATTTGTAACAAGAGAAATCTTTGGACAGAAAGTCTCAATTCCCATTAATTGAAAAGAAGATAATTCAGTTACAATTACATTCTCACGATTAGCCTTTTGAGCTACCTCACATGCAACAGTTCCTATATTTCCAGCAATTAAAGGATTTTTCTTCCCTTCCTCAAGCATTAAAAACGCTAGAGTTGTTGTTGTTGTTTTACCATTTGAACCAGTAATCCCTACAAAAGGTGCCTCACTGATTAAGTAAGCCAATTCAATCTCAGTATAAATTGAAATGTTACGTTTAATTGCTTCAATTAGAATCGGATTGGTGTAAGGAATTCCTGGATTTTTAACAATACAATATAAATCCTCTTCTACTAGAGAAAGTGGATGGTCACCACATACAACTTTAAATCCTTCATTTTGAAGTTTTTGCGCCATTTCACTTTGTTCAATTGGTGATCTATCATTTACAGTAACTTCTGCTCCAAGCTGATGTAATAAATGACTTGCTGCGTAGCCACTTTTTGCTGTTCCTAATACTAATACTTTTTTGTTCTGAAAATTTTCTACGTTTTTCACTTACATCCACACCTCAATATAAATTCCTAACAAAGCTAGCAATAGACCGACAGACCAAAACGATACAACAACGCGCCATTCAGACCATCCTGATAGTTCATAGTGATGATGAATAGGGGTCATTTTAAATACACGTTTCCCTGTTGTCTTAAAAGAAAATACTTGAATCATAACAGAAAGTGTTTCCAATACATAAACACCACCAATTATTATTAGTAATATTTCTAGTTTTGTTAGAATGGCAATGCCTGCAAGAGCACCACCTAAAGCTAATGATCCTGTATCTCCCATAAATACTTTAGCAGGATGGGCATTAAATACTAAGAAACCTAATACAGCACCCACAACTGATATTGAGAAGATTGCTATATCAAGTTGCCCTTGATTAAATGCTAGAACGGCAAATGCTCCAAAAGCAATTGCAGATGTACCAGACAATAAACCATCTACACCATCTGTTAAGTTTGTAGCATTTGACGTACCAACCAGCATGAAAACGATTAGTAAGGCATAAAAGAATCCTAAATCAAACTTAATATGAGTTAAAGGAATTGTTATTGTTGTAGAAATACCAATAAATTTCATTCCAATAAAAACAATAATTGATACGATAACTTGGCAAATAAATTTTTGTTTAGATGTTAAACCTAAATTTCTTTTCTTTACTACCTTTATATAGTCATCAAGAAATCCAATTACTCCAAAACAAATTGTTATGAAGAGCAATAAGATCACACGACTTGAGAATTCATTATATATAAACGATATACCAATTGTTGCTACAATTAATGCAAGCAAAATAATCATTCCACCCATCGTTGGGGTTCCTGATTTCTTTAAGTGGGATTTTGGACCTTCATCTCGAATGCTCTGTCCAAATTTAAGTTTTCTTAAGTACGGGATAAAAAAAGGCGATACAATGACTGCAATAATAAAAGCGGTAATCATGGCAATTAAAATTGACTGTTCAAACATCTTACGCCCTCCTTTCATGTTGTTATATTTTGTCTATATGTATGGTATTTCAACCAACATGACTATAAGATATTTTCTCACTAAATTAAGTTCAAATTAAGTATTTTTTTTAAATCTATTCAAAAAATCTTCATTTTATTTTTATACACTACAAAAAAGAGGACATTATCCTCTTTTTTGTAAAATTGCTTCCTTAGCTTCTTCCACATCATCAAAATGGTGAATTTCAGTACCAATTATTTGATAATTTTCATGTCCTTTACCAGCAATTACAATAATATCATCTTTATTTGCTATATTTACAGCATTTTTAATCGCTTCTCTCCGATCAAGAATAACTGTAATATTATCATTCGTTAATCCAACCTGCATGTCTTCTAAAATAGCAATTGGATCTTCTGTTCTTGGGTTATCAGATGTAAAAATAGCGTATGTTGAAAGATCCGCCGCAATGCCACCCATCAACGGTCTTTTCGTTTTATCACGGTCCCCACCGCAGCCTACAATTGTTATGATTTTCCCTTTTGCAAGCTGTTTCACTGTATGTAGAACATTTTCAAGGCTATCAGGTGTATGTGCATAGTCTACAATCACAGTAAAATCTTGATCAGCATTTACTGCTTGGAAACGTCCTGGTACGCCTTCCATCGATTCAATGGCTTCGATAATAGTATTTAACGGAATTTGAAGCGCTATTCCCGCTCCAATTGCAGCTAATACATTATACACATTAAACGTACCAATCAATTTCATTTCAACAGCAACTGATTCATTTAAACAATGAAGCGTAAATTTTGTTCCTACATTTGTTAAATGAATATCTTCTGCATATAGATCAAATTTAGAATTTAAACCGTAAGTTATGACATGAGCTTGCGTATTAGAAGTGAACTCTTTTGAAGCTTCATCATCACCATTTAATACTGCAAACTTTTTATTTTTATTTGAAAATGAATTTCCAAGTTGGGCAAATAATAGACCTTTTGCCTTTTTATATTCTTCCATCGTTTTATGATAATCCAAATGATCTTGTGTTAAGTTTGTAAAAACGGCTACATCATATTCACAGCCGTGCACTCTTCCTAAATGAAGTGCATGAGAAGAAACCTCCATAACAGCAGTAGTTACATTTTCTTCGATCATTTTTGAAAACATGGATTGAAGAGTTAAGCTATCTGGTGTGGTGTTTTTTCCTTCAAATATCTCTTCTCCAATTTTCATTCCTATTGTGCCAATAACGCCTGTTTTTTCACCATTTATCTTAAGGATTTCATCAATAATATAAGATGTTGTGGTTTTACCATTAGTCCCTGTAATCCCTACAAGATTAAGAGAATGTGTAGGATATTGATAAAAACAGCTTCCAATAGCAGCCATTGCTCTTTGAGTATCCTTCACATATGCAACAGGTACTGTAGTTTGAATTTCTTTTTGTGCAAGAATAGCAACTGCTCCATTTTCAACTGCCTGTTTTACAAAGTTATGACCATCAACCGTAAAACCGTCAATACAAATAAATAAAGTACCTGGTTTTACTTTCCTTGAGTCCATCTCTACAGATGTAATTTCAGGGTTTTCTGTTGGAACTGTTACAAGTGGGTTCAATGTTGTTAGTAACGTATGAAATTTCATAGTAAATCCTTCCTATTTTGAGCGAATCATTTTTTCAATTTATTTTCCGCTTTATTTCCTAAATAAATTCTAATTTTAGATCCTTCTTTTAATTTCACACCAGCTTTTGGTGACTGATCTAAAATCGTATTTCCTTCACCACTATATTCAATAGTAAAAGTATCTAGCATTTGTTGCAAATCTTTTTTTTCTAAACCAACTAAATTTGGTACTTTTACGTCAGGAGATTCAGGCCATCTTAATTCTTTTTCGATTTGATTTTTTCGTGGAGGGATGCCTAAAACATGCATACTATCGCGAATAATATTACCTACAATAGGTGCAGCAACAGTTCCACCAAATTGTACTGTTCCTTTCGGATTATCGACAGCAACATAAACAACAATTTGAGGATCATCTGCTGGGGCAAAACCAATAAAAGAAACAATAAAGTTATTTTCTTGGTATCTACCATCTTTTACCTTTTGGGCAGTCCCAGTTTTTCCACCTACACGATATCCTTCAACAAATGCATTTCGTCCAGTCCCTTGCGCAACTACACTTTCAAGTGCATCTCGAACTTTCTTTGATGTTTCAGAAGAAATGACTCTTCTTTTCGCTATTGGCGTTTTTCTACTAACTACTTCATTTGTAACTGGATCAACAAATTCTTTTGCGATATAAGGCTGGTATAAAATACCGCCATTGATTGCTGCGGAAACAGCTGCTACTTGTTGAATTGGTGTAACAGAAACACCTTGACCAAAAGCAGTTGTTGCTTGTTCAACAGGTCCTACTCTGTCCATATTAAATAAGATACCTGTTCCTTCTCCTTTAAGATCTATACCCGTTTTAGAACCGAACCCAAAATCACGTATATACTTAAATAACCGATCCTTACCTAAACGATTTCCTAATTCAACAAAACCTGGATTACAAGAATTTTGCACAACCTCTAAAAATGATTGATGCCCATGCCCTCCACGCTTCCAACAACGTAATCTTGCACCAGCTACTTCTGCAGCTCCATCATCATTAAATGACTCTTTATTTAAATCAACTAAACCTTCATTTAATGCAGCAGCAAGTGTAATAATTTTAAATGTTGAACCTGGTTCATAATTTGACCAAACCGGTAAATTCCGATTATATATTTCTGGTGAAACTGTTCTATATTCAGCTGGATCAAAGCTTGGACGACTACTCATTCCTAATATTTCACCTGTATTTGGATTCTCTGCAATTGCAATCATCGAATCAGGATTGTACTGTGCTTGTGCATTGTTCAATTCCCGTTCTAAAATTGTATTAATTCGTGAGTCGATTGTTAATTTCAAATTCAGACCATTAATAGGTGGCGTATAGTCATCCGCAATATTGGGCATCCTTTTCCCTTTTGCATCTGAATAGTATTGTACACTCCCCTTTTTCCCTTTTAATTGGTCATCGTAGTAAAGCTCTAGTCCGTTTAATCCTTGATTATCGATTCCAGCGAATCCTAATACATGTGATAAATAATTACCAAATGGATAAAATCTTTTGGAATCCTCGGCAATATACACACCATCTAACTGCAAATCACGAATTTGTTTTGCTTTTTCATTTGTAATTTTAATGCCTTCTGTTCGAATGTGCTCCTTTGACGAGCTTTTCTTTAAAATTTTTAGAAGTTTATCTTCAGAAATGTTTAAAATTGGGGCTAGTTTTTTTGTAGTTTCTACTGGATCTTTTATTTGTCTAGGAACGACGACTATTGAAGGTGCACTTTTATTTGTAGCAAGAGCAACGCCGTTTCGGTCAAGAATTTCGCCTCTTTTTGGTTCAAAAGGGATATCACGACTCCATGAATTTTCTGCACGTTTTGATAATACATCACCAATAATAAATTGAACATACCCTAATCTAGCTGCAATAATTAAAAAGATAATCAATCCTCCACATAACACAAAAAAAAGCCTTTTACGAACGGTCACATTTGATACTCGCATTGAAACGAACACTCCTCTACATTACTATAATGTTCGTTTCAATATATGCTTGTACCAAAAGAAGTAGACCAAATCCAAGGCCAACAATACGAATCTAGTAGATTAATTATCCTTTTGTTTTTACTTCTATTTTATTTTGACTATTTTCTGCTTGAGATGGTGGCTGTAATTCAATCGATAAGAAATCTCCATCTCTAATTTCAGAGCCTGAATTTTTACTTTGTGAAATAACAAACCCTGAACCTTTTGTAGTAAGTTTTAGATTAAATAGATCTGAAATTCTTCTTACATCCAATAATGACCATCCATCCATTAAAGGCATTTTATTTTTACCGTCTGTTTTAACATAGATCGTTGTGCCACGTACAACTTTAGAACCATTTTTAATAGATTGTCCCAAAACTGTTGAGCCATCACCTAATTGCACAAATTTTAATCCATTACCAATTGTTAAACTTTTTGCATCATCAACAGATAATCCTTGTAAATTTGGTACACTTGTACTATCATGATCAACTATTTGTTTAACATTTTCGGTCCCAGTCTTTTCAACCTTCATGTATTCAAGAGCACCTTGCATAACTGTTTTAAAAATTTGTGAAACTGGTGCAGAACCTAATTGAGTAGGTTGTAATTTTGGTTTCAATACAGAAACATACATTACTAATTCTGGTTTATCTGCTGGAGCCATCCCTATAAATGAAAAGTAATTTTGACCTAAGCCCTTCGAATATTGTCCTTTTCCGTCTGAAATCTGAGCAGTTCCTGTTTTTCCTGCTAATGTATAGCCATCAAGAGCATAGGCGTGTCCAGTTCCATGTGGAGATGTGATAACAGTACTTAGTAATGCACGTTCTCTTTTTGCTGTTTCGGCAGTTATCGGTGTATCTACAACCTCTGGATGATATTGTGTTACAGTTTTTTGAGTATCAGGATCCACGATAGAATTGACAAGATAAGGTTTCATCATCTTTCCATCATTCGCAATTGCACCAGCTCCCTGTACAATCTCAATTGGAGTAACAGTTGATCCTTGACCAAAAGCAGTTGTAGTTTGCTCTAATGGCATATTATATAGTAATCTTCCAGCTACTTCACCTGGAATATTTATTCCTGTCTTTTGAGTGAGTCCAAACTTTTTATAATACTGTAGATAACGATCCGCACCTAACTTTTGGTTTAATAGAATCGCCATTGCTACGTTAGAAGAACGTTGTACACCTTCATCGAATGTAATTGAACCCCATCCGCTTCTGTTTACGTCATGGATTGTCGTTTTTCCAATTTTGTATGATCCCGAATGATAGTATTCATTCCCGTTATACACACCTTCGTTCATTGCTGCGGCAACTGTAAATATTTTCATTGTTGATCCAGACTCGAAAGCAGATGAAACTGCATCATTCGTATAGTTTGTAATATCATGTTTGTTCGGATCAAAACTTGGACGATTACTCATCGCCAGTATCTTTCCAGTTTTTGGATCTTCGACAATGGCAACCATTTTTTCAGGTTTATATTCCTTTTCAACTTCGGTCATCGAATCCTCTAGTAAACTTTGAATCTTTGTTTCTAGTGTCAAATTGACATTATCACCATTTTTGGGTGGTGTAATTTTTTCTTTTGCATATGGAAGAATGTTCCCTTTTCGATCACGTAAATAGGTTACCTTCCCATCCTTTTCGGTCATTTCTTTATTAAGTGATTTTTCAAGTCCCATTTCTCCTACTAAATTCCCGGCATCATCTAAGGTTGTATAACCTAGAATATGTGACGCAAAAACGCCATTTGGATAATAACGTGTGTGAGTTGGTGTAAAAATAATACCAGGTAGCGCTAATTTCTCAATTTTATCTTTCTTATCTTGAGAAATATTTCTTCTTCCACCTGGTCCAAGTTCAACTTGATATTTCTTCTTACTTAATTGATCTAAAATTGATTGTTCAGATACGTTTAAAATTGGTGCCAACTCTCTTGCTGTTTTTTCTTTATCAACAACATTAAGAGGGATTTTTGAATTTTTTGATGCTTTCGGGTCTAAAACGGCAGAAACCGTATATGAATTTACTTCTTCTGCTAGTGGCTGTCCATTTGCATCATAAATTCCTCCCCTTAGTGCAGGGATTACTTGGGTAGAATTATATTTTTCATTCACATAATTTTTAATCTCTGTCCCTTCAACTTTGTCAGCTAGTTGAACATATGAAACTCTACCTACAAGTAAGACAAATAAGATCACTGTAATAAGAAAGAACCATCGGATTCCTAAGTTCATGTATTTGCTCTTTTTCTTTCTCATCAATATTTCCCCTATTTAGTTTCCTTCTGTTAATTTCACATTTTTATTATCTAATTTCAATCCTAATTCTTTTGCTTTTTCCCATATACGACTGTATGTACTTAACTCATCAATTTTCATTTTTAATTGTTGATTTTGCTGCTTTTGTAAAGAAATATCGTTATTCATTTGTTGAATATGAGCATTTGTATCATAAATTGTAGCTTGAGTTTTAACGATTTTTGTACCAATAAAACAACAAGTAATGATGAACATAAAATATAAAAATTTTTCTAGTGGTGTTACTTTTGATAATTTTTTTATTCTTGGTTGCGGAGTTTGTCTTTGTTGTGTATGGGTAATTTTTTGTTGTTGTAATTTACGGGCAAGATTACTCATAAAGCTTTCCTCCTCTATCCTATTTTTATATTTTTTATTGTTTTTCTGCTACTCTCAGTTTTGCAGAGCGTGATCGTTTGTTTTCATTCAACTCGTCTTCTGTTGGTAATAACGGTTTTCTTGTAATGAGTTTTAATTTTGGCTTAAACTCATCCGGAATAATAGGTAACCCTGGTGGTAATGGAGGTAACGAACTCGCTTCTTTAAAGATCGTTTTACAAATACGATCTTCTAATGAATGGAACGTTATGACACTAATTCTTCCGCCAGTTTTCACTAATGTAATCGCATCTTTTAATGCCTCTTCAAATACACCTAATTCATCATTTACAGCTATTCGGATTGCTTGAAAAATCCTCTTTGCAGGATGTCCACCAGTTCTTCTTGCAGGTGCAGGAATTGCATCTTTAATAATCTCAACAAGCTCAAGCGTTGATTTAATTGAGTGGTTCTTTCTTACCTCTTCAATTTTACGAGCCACTTGCTTAGAAAATTTTTCTTCACCATATCGGAAAAAGATTTTTACTAGTTGTTCATATGACCATTCATTTACAACCTCAAATGCACTTAAAGATTGTTCCCTGTTCATTCTCATGTCTAATGGAGCATCTTGATGAAAACTAAATCCCCTTTCAGCTACATCTAACTGAGGCGATGAAACACCTAAATCAAATAAAATACCATCGACTTCATAAATACCTAAATTATGAAGTTCTTCTTTTAAATAGCTAAAATTACTTTTAATAATAGTTAACTGATTCTCATACTTCTTTAAACGCTCTTTAGCATGCTCGATTGCAGTCTCATCTTGATCAAATGCAAATAATCGTCCTTCAGGAGAGAGTTGAGATAATAAATATTCACTATGTCCCCCACCACCTAAAGTACAATCTACATACACACCATCTGGTTTAATATTAAGAGCATCGACAGTTTCTTTTAATAATACTGTTATATGTTCAAACAACGTTGTTTCATCTCCTACATTAACTCTACTTAAATAAACTTATTTTTATAAATCAAAATCAATTAATTTCTCCGCTATTTCAGAGAATGATTCTTCTGACTCATCCATATAGCGATTCCAAATTTCTTGATCCCAAATTTCAATACGGTTTGTTACCCCAACAATAACACACTCTTTTTCAAGTTTTGCATATTGCCTTAAAGAAGGTGTTATGTTAATTCTCCCCAATTTATCAATCTCGCATTCCATTGCACCTGAGAAGAAAAAACGGGTAAATGCCCTTGCATCTTTTTTCGTTAAGGGTAATGTTCGTAGTTTTTCTTCAATTACTTGCCATTCTTCATGAGAATAAACAAATAAACATTGGTCTAAACCACGTGTGACGACAAAGGTGTCACCAAGCCTGTCTCGAAACTTAGAAGGAACAATTAATCGGCCTTTTGCATCAATATTATGTTGATATTCGCCAATAAACATTCCACTCCCCCCACTTTCTAACACAAACTTACCACATTCCCCCACTTCTTACCACCATTTCTAGTTTATTTCGTTGTAAAAATAAAAAATCCTGCTATCTACCTAGCAGGATTTAAAAAATTTCAAATTATACGATTTTACAATAGAACAATTTGTTGCTCACTATCCCATGTCAATTCAAGCCTACAAAGATCATGAACGAAATTTATTCCATATTTATTTAGATAATAAAATACATTCCACACACGTTCTTGCGGCTTATTATTTGGACAAAGTTGATTCAATATTCGGTCCCATTTTTGAATTTGTTCACTATGTTGTTTTTCTATCGTTTGTTCCATTTTTTTCTCTACAAAAGATAATTGCTCGTCAATTTTTCGATAATTTTCTTTCGCAAAATCTCTTAAGTTAGGTGTTGTTTCTGCCACCATTTCTTGCAAGGGAACATGTATTTCTTTTATTTGATCTCGAACTGCTTGTATTTTTTCTTTATAGTTTATTTTCAACTCATTTTGTAGCCATTTTTCTTTAAGCTGAGTAAATTCAGGACTAAAAATATCTTCTATTTCAACATGAAAATCACTCATTGCAGATAAAATATTTCTCTCAATGATCGTAAAACTATGTCTAAGAAAGACAGGAGGCATTTCCATTTCAAATACATTAAAAACTTCTTTTAGCTCTGCCCAATAGGCAATTTCTCCAGGCCCACCTACAAAAGATATAGTTGGAAATAAAAATTCTTGCATAACCGGACGAGTTACAACATTATTACTTAAAAAATGTGGTTTTTCAGTCGCTATTTGGAGTAATTCATCTTTTGTAAAACGATATTGTTTATTTTTCGTCATAAACAGTTCATTTTCTTCATCTACCTCTAATAGCAGTCTGCCCTCATTTGCATGATAAAACAAGTGAACACTGTTCTCTGCAATATGTAAGGACTGTTGATATCCTTCTTCAATCAATTTAGTTTGTGTCGTTTTCAAAGCATGACGAACATCATCTTGTTTACAAATCATTTCTCCAAACATTTTTGATTCGATTTGCCTTACTACTTCATCATCTGCATCAATTAACACAAGTCCCTCTTTTTCAAATAAACGAAAAGAAAGTTTCGCAAAAAAGTCTACAAAAGTTTCTGATCCAATCGCAATCTCTTCAATTAATTTAAGAAGTTCATTCGAATAATTCGTTTCTTCGTAAGACTCAAATATTTTTGTTAACCACTTTCTTAGCTCATTTTGATCAAGTATTGTTTTAGAAGCAGAATGTGCAGAAGAATTTCGCTGAAAATAAGTTTGTTTCTTTATTTGATTTTTCAATTGAATAAATACATGGTTGATTTCATCCAAATCATGATCTTCTCCAGCTATCCAAAAAACTGGAACTACTGAAAGTCCATAATCTTCTTCGTATTTTTTAGCCAAATTAATGATTGATATGATTTTATGGATAGAATATAGTGGACCAGTTAAAAGTCCAGCTTGTTGCCCACCAATTACGACAAGTGTGTCTTCATTTAACAGTTTCTGTACATTTTGAACTGCCTTTTCCCCAGCATCATACTTTTTATGAAAAGATAAAAGAGCATCAACAAGTTCTGATCGATTATATTGTTGTGTTTTTAGAAACTGAACTCTTTTTTCAATGTCTTCTTTTACAAGCGGAGACCGATTAAAAAATTTTTTTATGTTTGTTTCCCCATTAATAAAATCATTAACTAGCTTATTTGAATGTGTGGTCTTTATTTGGCTAATTTTCATTACTGACTTCCTCTCTAATTAATTAAGCTAGAATTCTCCAATTCTGAATGTTTTACAATACCTTGAAGAATAAAGTAAAGGTATAAAGTAAATTGTAAAAAACTTTCTATTAACGTACCAAATGTATATTTCTGTTTGCTATTTTATAAAAAGATCTGATAAACATCATTAAAGAGCCCAAAAAATAGTTCATCGAAATGATAAGGAATTTTAATGTTCCATCCTATGGTAATTGGAAAATACTATAATACATATAAAATTGTAGATAAATCGAACGAAAAATGCAAAATATCTAGCTTACAAAGTGAAAATAAATTAGCTGTTTTCGTATACATTGTTACTATTTCAGTATGTGTAAGATGAGTGGAACGTAGGAATGCTCACTTTCCTAGGGGCGTGAGCTGAGCCTCCTCGTCGCATACGCTCCTGCGGGGTCTCAGCCTTCCCGCATCTCCCTCAGGAGCCTGGGCACCTTCCGTTCCAATCATCTTCTGTCTTTAAAACCTAAATGCAACAACCTTAAAAAAAGAGGCAATAAAATAAAAACAGAATAAAAACTTATATCCAAACAATTGTAGAAACTATTTCATTTCTTTTTCTCAAGGCCTTTTACCATATTATATGTAGTCTGTACAACAGGAACAAGTTTACATTGTTGATTGGCACATTCAATAATGTAACCAAGAATGCTATCAATCTCCGTTCTTCTCTTGTAAAAAAGATCTCTATTCATAGATGAATAATTATGTTTTGTTCGCTCACAAATCTTTTTTACTTCTTCCCAATAATATTCTTTGTCCAGCTCTAATACTTCAGCAACTTCTTTAAATAGATCATTAGCAGTTTTATTAAAAAATGAATTTGTCAATAAGTCTCCATTTTCTACTTGAAATATAGCTGTTAACGGATTAATTACACTGTTAACAATTAGCTTACCTTTAAGGATATGGATGCAATCTTCTACATATTCGATTGGAAAAGAAGGATAGCCGATGTTTACGATCTGATTAATTTCTTCAGTATCCCCTTGAAGCAGTCCAATTTTAATTACACCATTTCCAGTATGTTTCACATGATTCTGACTAACTTTCATTGCTCCGTGTTCCACAATCCCTAACATGACACTTTTAAATTGAAGTTGTTTCACTTTATTTATATGTGACATACCATTTTGGAGGAACACTATAGAATAATTAAATTTCCCTTTCAACTGATCTAAAACATCATCTATGTTATATTGCTTAACTGTTATAAATAGAAAATCAATATCTTCAAATAAAACTTGTTGTTCAAACACTTTCGCTTTTACATTCAGTATTGTTTTCTGATCTTTCTTTTCTAATACTAACCCTTGCCTGTTAATACTCTCCGCTTGTTTTATAGATCTTGTATAAATTGTTACAGTATGACCGTTTTCGTGGAAGTATCCGGCAATCAGTAATCCAATTGAACCAGCCCCAACTATTCCTATTTTCATTTACATACTCCCGTCTAATCTTTATCTATAGTTTTTCGAACACATTACTACTATTTAATATTAACTTTTTCATTCTTTTTTTAAAGAGAAAACTACGATATAATTATATTTGAAATATTAGAAATTTCACAACTAGGGTGAAGGGGGAGCTTTTGTTGAGTACCATCAAAGTAGAACGCTTACAAATTAATTTCAAAACATTAGAACAGTTTCAAAAATTCGCAGGATACGGATTACAAGAGCTTTCGATGTTAGAAGATCTTGAATCTAATCTTATAGATAATGAGTTTCAATCGCCTTTTTATGGAATCTACATCGGAAATGCTTTAGTTGCCAGAATGAGTTTATATTTGCACAAAAACGATGAATTAATGAAAGATACTTGTTATGAAATTAACAAGATGGAAGTACTGCCATTTTATCAAAAAAATAATTATGGAACTGAACTTGTAAAGTTTGCAAAATCATTAAATCTACCAATCAAAACCATTCCTAGAGCGAATTCTAATGAATTTTGGAAAAAACAAGGATTTGGGGAAACTGATGGTGAGTATGTAGTTTGGCGTCAATAATCTAATTCGTTTCAGTGTCATCTTAATAAAAAAAATGGTTGTAAATAATTATAATGCTCAGATCGTTACAACCTAGAATTTTACCGTTCACTTTTTAAAAGCATTTTTCAATCAACTATATAAAATAAAAACTCAACATTCCCATAATGGTGAAAATGTTGAGTTTTTTTAATTTTTGTTTATTTATGATTTTTGTTCATTTTTTCCGTTTACTACGCCTACACTCTTACGTTTTTTATCCAGATAATCAAAAAAGTGCTCATACTCTTGTTCAAGTTCAATAACTTTTTCCTGTAATTGTTGTTTTTCTTTTTTCAAATATTCGTTTTCCTGCTTTATTTTTAGTAATTGTTTTTCAAGCGTATGAATTTCCTTAATCGATTGCTGTATGTCAACTTTCTTCTCTAAATTTTTAAGAAAGTCATAAACTGCATTAAAAGTAATTTCTTCTTCATATGCAGTATTTACCTGTTCATTTTTTTGAATCGTATGGATAGTTTCCACTTTCTTTCCTTTTTCTAACTTTTTACTACTATTCTTTGCGTTTTCAATGTCTTCTTTATAGAATTTACGTACAAATGAATTCCAACGATAACCGCAGGCAGCTGGAGTTCTTGAAAGTTCTTTTGCAACAATTTTAAATGCAGCAAGTTGTGTTTCACCTTCATTTATCGTTTTTAAAACTACTTCAGCTAAGTAGGTATCTTCTTCTTTTGTCCACGCATCTTGGCGATTTGCAACCATTTGCAATCCCCTCCAATTCTCATATACATTAAGTAGATTTTACTAATGCATATGCACAAGAATTGCATCATAGAAGATTACTTTCCTACTTTTTTATAAAATTTTCAATATTTTTTAAATGAGCCTCAGAAAACCAATGTGGCAAAGCATTTGAAACTTCTTTTTTCATTCGATCAAATAAAGCACTTTGCTCCCATTTCTCTATTGCAATTTGTTTATAAGTTGAAGTTACTTCAAATGATACTTCTTTGCTTCTAGATAAATATTGTTCTATTTCATCTACTTTTTTCCCTTTTATAAGCTCATGAACAAATCCTATTTTTTGTGCTTGGAATGCACTATAGATATTTGCTTCAGTCAGCAATGTAAACCATTTATCGTATTGTAATTTTTCTTTTAAAATTGTTCCCCCACCCCACGATGTAGGAACCCCCAATTTCCCTTGAATAAATCCAATTTTAGCAGTAGACTTAGCAATTCTTATATCACAAGCAGATGCTAATTCACAGCCACCACCAAGAGTATATCCATTTAGATATGCAATAGTTTGCTTTGGTAATGTTAATAGTTTATATAGAACTTCACACATCAAAAAATTATATTCTTCAAGTTTATCCCGATCGTCTTTATACGAGAGAATTTTATGTAAATCTCCACCAGTACAAAAAAAGTTTTCACCAGCACCACTTAAAATAAGGTACTTACTTTTGCTTGACTGCTTAATAGCTGTAAGATAATGATTCAGCTCTTTGATTACTTCAAAATCAATACTATTTCCTTTGTCTGGTTTATTAATTAGAAGCTTTTCATATTCTCCATGATTGGTATATAAAATTTTTGACAATTTGAGTCACCCGTTTCACTATATAGTCTTTCATTATTATACGAAATAACGGTGTAGTAGTATACAGAGGGAATTATTGGAGAGTGAAAGAAAGGTAAAGGAAAAGGCACATAGAATATCTATGTGCCTTTCAAAGTAACTTATTTGCTAAGTACTTGTTTTCCTTTGTAGTGTCCGCATGATTTACATACGCGGTGTGCTAAAGTTAATTCACCACAGTTTGGGCATTCAACCATACCAGGTACCGCTAATTTGAAATGAGTACGACGTTTTCTTTTTACAGTTTTCGAAGTTCTTCTTGCAGGTACTGCCATTGATCCCACCTCCTTAAAGAAAGTTTTTAGTTATGAAGCCGGTAAACCGGTACTTCTCAATTATCCGTTCGATCAAAAAACTTTGCTAATCCAGCAAGACGAGGGTCAATTTTTTGTTCTTTTTCAACAAACTCCTTAACTTCCCAGTCTTTCCCTGATGTTGGAGCAGTTTCTTGATCTTCAACATCTTCTGCAAATAGCTGCAACGGAATTTCTAGAAGAACTAATTCTTCTAGGACTGGTGTTAAGTCTAACACATCGTCCTCTAGGATGTGAACATTTTCATCTTCACTATCCCATTCTGTTGTTGTAAAAAATGTTTCTGTTGTGGTAATTGACAATGGATATTTTACATCAACTAATGTTCTATGACAAGGTAAAATTAAATATCCAGTAATTGTTAAGTGAAACGTATAACGATTTGTTCCAAAATCGACTCGTCCAGTAACATGTAAAGGTGAAACTTCACGAATTTCAGGATTTCGTTCATTTAAATGATTCAAATCAACAATTTCATCCAACAAAATACCTTTATTTCTTAATTTTTGTAATTGGTGTATCGACCATTTCATAAAAAACCACCTCAAGGCAACAATGAAAATTATATAGTTGTTCTAAGTATTTGTCAATATTTTTTCTTTACAGTAAAATCGTTGTAACTCAAAGTATTTATGTAGTGAATTGATATTTTTAAAATGGTAGAACATCTATACTTCACTATAATATCCAATAGAGAAATAAGCAAGTTTGTCTAGAAAACTATTCGTTTATTTTTGGCTACCCTGAAAATAACATCGGGTAATGTTTATATAAAGAGTAATAGTAAAACTTGTTGCTATAAATAGAATGTGTTAGTTGATTACAACTCCAGGTTGCTCGCTTTCCGTGGGGCGTGAGCTGAGCCTCCTCGTCGCATACGCTCCTGCGGGGTCTCACCCTTCCCGCTATTCCCACAGGAGTCTCGCACCTTCCGTTGTAATCAACTTCTGTCTTTAAAATAAAAAAACTCAAAAGCAACAATCTTTTAGATAAGAATAAAATTTGTACCATGGCCCATGAAAATAAGGAATTTATCCTATAATAATTGTCTTTTAAGTTATTTTCAGGGTAGCCTTTAAAAAAAGCCTAATTTCATACGCCGCCTTGGTGTAATATTTATCAGCATTTAACGAAAACATAGTTCTTGTCATCACAATTTGTTTTATTTTCTAGATTTGATGAGCTATTGATTAACACTAAATATAATTGGTATGCTTATTTTAAATATAGGCTGTTTTCGTATACTTTGTTGCTATATATAGATTAGTTAATTTGAATTCCGCTTCAATTAACTTCTTTATCAACTGTTTGTTTTAAAAATTTTTTTAAAATCAACAATCCTTTAGAAAAGAGCCTAAATATAAATAAGGAGGTACAAATGAAATCTGTTGGAATTGTTGTTGAATATAACCCGTTACATAATGGACATCTTTATCATTTGAATGAATCAAAAAAAGCTGCAAATGCAGATTGTGTGATTGCAGTAATGAGCGGACAATTTCTTCAAAGAGGAGAACCAGCAATTGTTCCTAAAAATATTCGAACAAAAATGGCGTTACAAGCAGGAGCAGATTTAGTGATTGAATTGCCATATGCCTTTTCCGCTCAACATGCAACCTATTTTGCTAAAGGTGCTGTTTCCATCCTACATTCACTAGAATGCTCTGCATTGTGTTTTGGAAGTGAGGACGGAGATATTAATCGGTTTACAAAATTCCTTGATCATAAAAAACGTCAGCAATCTCTAATTGATCAAGAAGTAAAGCAAATGATCGCACAAGGGATGAGTTATCCTACAGCCTATAGTAAGGCTCTTTCACAAGTCATAGGATTACAAGATGAGTTCGATATCACGCGCCCAAATAATATTCTTGGCATACAATATATCGAAGCAATTGATTACTTTAAAAGTTCAATAAAACCTTTGACAATCAAACGGATTGCAGCTGATTATCATGACGAAACGATCGATCATACATCAATTGCTAGTGCAACTGCGATTCGAAAGGTGCTATCAACTACTAATCAAGAATTATACAATCAATATGTTCCATCTTCTACTTCTTTAGAACTGAATAATTATTTACAGACTACAAAACTCTTTCATTCTTGGGAAGCTTATTTCCATTTATTAAAATATAAATGTCTTACAGCTTCAGCTTATGAGTTAAACAATATTTACGAAGCCGTAGAGGGATTGGAATTGAGAGTTTTACAGAAAATCAAACAAGCATCTTCATTCGAACAACTAATGAACGAAGTCAAAACGAAACGATATACATGGACAAGGATTCAAAGGTTGTTAACTCATATCCTCACAAATACAAGTAAAGATCAAATGAGTGAATATTTAAATGATGGCCATGTACTATATATTCGATTATTAGGAATGACAGAAAAAGGAAAAGAATATATAAGACTAAAGAAAAAGAATTTATCAATTCCTATTTATCACAATGTAAATCAGCAAAACCAGCACGATCTTTTACTAGATGTAAAAGCGACAAATACATATGCGAGTGTTCTTTCTTCAGGATTACAAAATGATTTAATGAAAACAGAATTTTCACAGTATCCTATTCTTTATCAATCAACTTCAAAATCATTTTTGAAAGTATAAATGGCTACGATATGATTCTTAATGAGTCATATTGTAGCCTTTCTTTTAGCTGTTTCATATATTTTAGAATACGTTAGTTGATTACAACTCCAGGATGCTCGCTTTCCGTGGGGCATCAAATTATCCAATTTCTCTTTATTTTCAGGATAGCCTTTTATTTTATAAAAATGTTGATATTAGATAAAATCCACCCCTATCGGCGGACGAACCACTGACTTCTCACTCATATCTCTCTACTCCAATATCTATAGGAGCTAATCAAGTTTATCCCGATTTTCTTTCAGGTGGTAATTTTTCTAGATATTGAACGGCATCTTTAAATGAATTGACAGGTACTAGCTTGATTTTAAAGTGATATTTTTCTACTGTTTTTTTTGCTTCATTGTAATTTGAATTTTTTGCTCCATTTTCTGAGGGTGCAAAAAAGATATCTGCACCTGCTTTAGAAGCTGCTGCTATTTTTTGTGAAATTCCACCTATTGCCCCTACATTTCCTTTTTCATCAATAGTTCCTGTTCCTGCAACCTCGTATCCCTTTGTCAAATTACCATCAACTAATTGATCGTAAATCTCAAGGGTAAACATTAACCCAGCAGATGGCCCACCAATTTTTTCTGTTTCAATTTCTACTGAAGGGGTCGATTTTAATATTTCATTCGTCAATAATGATACGCCGAATCCTGAGTGATTCGGATCTTTTTTAAATGGCGCTGTTTTCAAATTAAGTCTAATTGGTTTATTATTCCTCACTATATCTAGCATAAACGTTGAATTTGGCTTTGAATCTTGAAGTATTTTCTTTATATCGAAAGCATTATGTATGGGTTGTCCGTTGATTTTCTGAATGAGATCTCCAACTTTTAATACGCCATTTGCTGGCATATCTTTTACTATAGCTACAACAAGAACACCATTATTTGAAATTACATATGGTTTACCAGCATAACGATAGGCAGTAATAATTGCTGATTTTTTGCTGTCTTCCATATAGAGATGCTGTCTAAAATTGTATTCTTCGTCTGTTTCTCCATTTCCCATTACCTCATCTTTTTTATAAATTTGATATAAAGGATTTATAAAACTTTCTAAATAAGTATAAATACTGGCGCGCCCCATTGAGACTGTCGTCATCATAAATTCTCCGGTGTGGTCTTTAGCACCTTCTACTTTAACATGAGACTCTAACGGTTCAGCCATACCTGGCTTCGTTACAAAATATGGTAATGGTATGACAAACAATCCTAATAGTACAATTCCGATGACTAAAAGAAGATTAACTGTTCTAATCCTTTGCTTCATTCTGTTTCTCCTTCCATAAATGGATTGTCTTAAAGATCTGATCTATGTTTTTTTCAGCTTCTTCTTCACCAGCTTTAATCACCTTTTCTAAATCATTAAAGTTCCTCGAACTATAATGATTTATATTCGGTCTTAGCATAATATCTGAAGCAATTTCTCGATTACGTACAAGTTCATGCTGCATTATTTCAATACTTTGCATGATTACATCAAATATTGTTGAAACTTCATTACTAACAGTTATCGGTGAAACATCGACTCCAAAAACTAAGTCTGCTCCCATCTCCTTTGCAACCGAAACAGGGATACGGTCTACTACTCCACCATCAACAAGCAGTTTATTATTCCATTTTTCTGGTAAAAAAATACCGGGTACCGAAATACTTCCTCTTACCGCTGTTGCAATATCCCCTTCACGAAAAACGATTTTTTGCCCAGTAAGCAAGTCGGTTGCGATAATGGCAACAGGTAAATCAAGTTCCTCAATTTTTCTTCCAAATGTTAAAATTTTTATTAGCTCCTTAATTCGTTTTCCAGAAATAAACCCCATTTTTGGAACGACATAATCTAAGTAGTATTTTGATTTAAACACTTTACCAATTTGATATAAACGCTCAATATTCGAACCCGCTCCATACAAAACTGCAATCATTGCTCCTATACTACTACCAGCAATGAAATCTATTGGAATGTTATTTTTTCGTAACACCGAAATAACCCCTATATGTGCAAACCCTCTAGCTCCTCCAGATCCTAAGGCTAAACCAATTTTTGGTTCCAAGATGTTCCCCTCCATCTGAACTCGTTGGTCTAAAATCGAATATTCAATACGTATATATAACGTAGTACAAGTTTTTATCAAATTAAAATTTGAAGTTTGGTCTTACGTCCAATTCTATCACTCGATCCTATATAGAATTAATTTCATTCAAATTTTGTGAAGCATCATTTTATCATCGTGTTTTGATTACACTCAAAAATTCCTCTATTTAATATATATTTCTAAAATAACAGTATTACGACATTCCATTGTAGTTTATTAATCTTATTACTTATTGGGGGTTTATTTCTTGAAAAAAAATTACTTAACAACTATTTTCATAAGCCTAACACTTATTTTTATAACATTTACATTAATTTGTTATCCACACGTTGCACTTCAAGGTTCTAAGCGTGGACTAAACATTTGGTGGGAAATTGTTTTCCCGTCATTATTGCCTTTTTTTATTTTAAGTGATTTATTAATTTGTTTCGGCATAGTCAATTTTATTGGCGTTTTATTAGAACCATTAATGAAGCCCTTATTTAAAGTACCCGGTGTTGGTGGTTTCGTATGGGCTATGGGTATGGCATCCGGTTTCCCAGCTGGGGCCAAAATTTCAACTAATTTGTATAAAGATGGTGAATTAACAAAAGTAGAAGCTGAACGCCTTATTTCTTTCACAAATTCCTCAAATCCTCTTTTTATATTTGCAGCAGTTTCAGTCGGTTTTTTTAATAACCGTCATCTAGGAATATTATTTGCATTAAGCCACTATATTTCGAACGCAATTGTTGGGCTGATTATGCGTTTTTATCATTCAAATGAAACTATGAAATACAGGCATACTAGAGGTCAACATAAAGAAAATAGATTAATAAGAGCATTTCGCGTATTACATATGAAAAGAACAAATGAAAAAAGACCGGTCGGCAAAATACTAGGAGATGCGATAGTCACCTCCATTCAAACTTTATTGATGATAGGTGGATTCATCATTACATTTTCTGTTTTGAATAAATTACTTTTTGAAATTGGATTCATTACTTTTTTCAGTCATTTTATAGAAGGGATCTTTTCGTTTTTTTCTTTTCACAAAGACTTAGCTCCACCATTTGTTTCAGGATTATTTGAGATTACATTAGGAAGTCAGTTAATAAGTGAAGTAACTCAAAGCAGTCTTCTTCAACAAGTAATGATAACAAGTGTGTTACTTGGATTTGGAGGCCTTTCAATACATGCCCAAGTTGCAAGTATCATATCAGAAGCAGGACTTCGTTTTAAACCATATTTTTTTGGAAGAATTATTCAAGCTATTTTGTCACCTATTCTAATTGTTATATTCTGGAGATTGCTTAATTTTAACGAATTAAGTAGTGAGCATATTCATTCAACTATTCCAACTTTTAATTTTTTCGAAGATACTATTCCACACATGCTTTCCAATTCTTTATCAAATTACGGCCCCATTTTCACCCTCATTTCGCTTTATGTGTATATCATTATCCTTTTAATAAAAATTTTGAAGAAAAAAAAGGAACCCCAAGCTTAATCAAGCTTGAGGTTCCTTAAATTTATTTTTTAAAGCACTGTTTACACATTCAGGCACTAAATCTTTTACATTTCCGCCATATCTTGCTACTTCTTTTACAATCGAAGAACTTAAAAAAGAAAATTGATTATTGGTCATTACAAAAAACGTATCAATTTCATCTACTAATTTTTTGTTCATTGCGGTAATTTGCATTTCATATTCAAAATCAGAAACCGCTCTTAAGCCACGTAAAATAGCACTTGCTTCCTGCTTCTTTGCATAATCCATCAACAAACCGCTAAAGAAGTCTACACGAATATTAGGAATATCTTTTGTCGCTTCTCTAATCAATTCACAACGTTCTTCAACAGTAAAAAGTGGTTTTTTAGATGAATTGTTTAATACTACAACAAGTATTTCATCAAAAACTCTGGCTCCACGTTTTATGATATCCAAATGACCCAATGTTATTGGATCAAAACTGCCTGGACATACAGCTATTTTCTTCATTTTGTCCCCCTAGACCTCTTCATTAAATCGATATACTGTTACAGCACAAATTCCATAAGTTTCAGCTTTTCTTCGAGTAAAATTTCCAATTTCAGCTGGAAGCTCTACATCGGTAGCATGCTCAATTAGAATTGTACCATTTTTATGTAATAAATTGTGTTCATCGATAATTCTTAATAATGAAATAATTTTTTGATCCTTGTAAGGTGGATCTAATAAAATTAAATCAAATTGGAGCTCCCGTTTAACGATTGCCTTTATTGCACGCTCTGCATCATTACGATAAACTTCAGCATGATCTGCCAATTTGCAAGTTACCAAATTTTCTTTAATTGTTTTGATAGCTTTTGCTTCTCGATCAACAAATATTGCACGATCAATCCCTCTACTCAAAGCTTCTATTCCTAAACCTCCACTACCACCAAACAAGTCAAGCACTAATCCACCTTCAAAATAAGGACCGATAATGTTAAACATTGCTTCTTTAACTTTGTCAGTAGTTGGTCTTGTACTCATGCCAGGTACTGCTTTTAAACTTAATCCTTTACAATTTCCTGAAACTACTCTCATATATTTTCACACCTTAATTCCTTTTAATTCTACATTATCCTACCACAAAAAGTTCTATCGATATAGACTCTGTTGTTTAATCGTTCTTTTATTATAACTTATTTGAAAATGTGAATACATATCTATACAAAGAAAACATTCCTCTTCAAATGTATAAAACTAATTTGAATGGAAATAACTAGAAACAACAACATCTTAGTTGATGTTGTTGCCAACCGCGGAGAAGACTTACGTTTCCCCATAAGTTCTTCCTCCGGTTTCTCCTCTCCCTTTGCCTTCTTTTAAGTGTTAGTACACTTTTATAAGAAGGGCCCTGCGAAAGCAGGGTTTTTTTTATTTAGAATAACTCCTCATACTTTCCAATCAACTTTTTAATCAACAGATTCCTCTAACAAACTCTTTTTAAAACAATAATCTTTTAGAAAGGCTGTTTTTTTTTAAGAATGTTGCTTTTAGGTTTTTTATTAAAAAGACAGAAGTTGATTGGAACGGAAGGGTGCCGGGCTCCTGTGGGAGATGCGGGAAGGCTGAGACCCCACAGGAGCGTATGCGACGAGGAGGCTCAGCTCACGCCCCTAGGAAAGCGAGCATCCTGGAGGGGAAATCAACTTACACATACTGAAATAGCAACAATGCTTACGAAAACAGCCTTTAGAAAAGATCCTTTTAATTAAAGTAGTCATTTAAAGAATGTTTTCATTACATTCCGAATCATGTAAAATAGTTGATGAATTAATTGGAGGGGAAAAATATGATTCAAAGAATGATTGAACTTGGTGAAGGATATTCTGATTTATATGAGTTAATCGAATTAGCTACAGCTCAAAAAAGCAGAGTCGCACATTTGCTTAAATTCACAACTTCAAAGGATAAAGATACATACTGTTCATTTGCAGTTATTTTCAAACCAACTTCTATTGGTGATTTTCAACCGATATATTATTGTAGAGAAGGTATTAAATTAACAGGTGATTCCATTTCCAAAAGAGAACAATTGATCAATGATCTAGCAAGTAGTTTAGAAAAAGAAATTATCACCTTGAACCTTAGACATTCTACTTCATTTTTTGAGAAAGAATTATTTCATCAATATGTAATTGGGATATTAAGGTTAAATCACCTTATTTCTCCTTTAAAGTAATTTTACGAAATATAAAAAAGCTGATATTAGAAACATTGTTGCTATTTTAGATTGCGTTAGTTGATTACAACTCCAGGATGCTCCCTTTCCGTGGGGTGTGAGCTGAGCCTCCTCGGCAAGCCTGCGGGGTCTCAGCCTTCCCACTATTCCCACAGGAGTCTCGCACCTTCCGTTGAAATCAACTTCTTCTTTAAAGTTACAAATCTCAAATGCAACAATCTTTTAGAAAAAGCCTAAAAAAAAACGATTGAACGGTACTAAATGTAAAAAAGCTTTTTTCAAGCTAAATTACCTAACCATTCAATCGTTTTTTAATCTATTTGATAATCGTATTCTTTATTGCGTTCAGAATTTTTACCTTCATATTCTGTTTTAATAAAAGGCTTTAAAGATAAATCTATTTTTTTTACAAAATGGAACTTTTTTAGTCTTTCGATCGTACGATCAACATCATCCATATTACAGTAGAGTACAACATACTTTAGACGTTTAGAGACATAATGAATATTGCCAAACTTTCTAAGTATTTTTGACTGTTTTAACGATTGAAGATAGATAATAATTCCTTGTCTTTGAACAAACATAACGTTCTCCTTTTTTCTTCCTTAATTTTAGAATATCATATCCTTTTTTTTAATTGCAACGATAGATTGTACAAATCTAAAAGGATGTGGAAATATTGTTAGAGGCTATCTGGGAGTCGTTTTTTCAATGTTTAAGATTTAACAAACTGATTCATTCGGTAGAACAGAAAAAAGTAAGCGGAAGTTACTTTATTTATATTAAAGAAGAGAACGAGCCAATACCAATAAATCAATATGAATCCTTATTAAAGGATTGTGCAAATCAACTAATTTCAATCTATAAAGTAACTTATCATATTAATTTCGTTCGAAAAGAAAATAATACGATTATTTTTAGACACCGATTTCTCGTTCCACAAACAAAAATGTTTTGCTGCGGAAATCAATGCGTAGATTGTATTCGATTTAACAAAGATTACAAAGTAGATAAAAAAAGCTAAACGATGACTTACTCTCTCTCACCGTTCAGCTTATTTAATAAAGGCTGTTTTCGTATACATTGTTGCTATTTTAGATTGCTTAGTTGATTACAACACCAGGATGCTCCCTTTTCCGTGGGGCGTGAACTAAGCCCTCCTCGGAAAGCCTGCGGGGTCTCAGCCTTCCAGCTATTCCTACAGGAGTCTCGAACCTTCCGTCCTAATCAACTTTTGTCTTTAAAGTTACACATCTCAAATGCAACAATCTTTTAAAAAAGAGTCTTAACAAAAAATTACTTTGTTCGACAGCCGCATGTACCTCCAGTACTGCAACCACCACAACCGCCACTTGTAGCAAAGAAGGGATTACTTGATGGAACCTTTATTGATGGAGAAACAGACTGAGCTATTGTCCAACTTATTTCATCAAGTAATAACTGAATATCGTCTTCTGCCTTTCTAAAGGCTGATATTTTGTCATTCAGTTGAAGCTCTCTCTTTACTTCACTCATTTGTTTACGAGTTTCTTTATAATCCGGATGGTATTTTCCGAACCTTTGAACCTCTTCATATTTATCTTTCATTTTAACAAAACGAGAAATTACTTCTTGGGCTACAAGATCTTGTTGTAATTCTTTATGTGTTCTTCTATATTCAGCTGCCAATTCAGATGTAATTATCATCTTGGCAATATCTTCAGCATCTGTCATAAGTTGCAAGGTTTCAAGTGTCGCATACATTTCCTTACACCTCCAAGATGTAATAATATCATAAAACAGATGAAAAGACGAATAGTTGAACTTACCATTTATTGTTTAACACTTTGTTACTATTTGCGGGATAAATCATTTATTTTATTAAATCGTAATATGGTCAGATACATTAAAGGCTTTTATACTCCAACTATTATCTTTATACTCCACGTAGCTTGCGCAAGCATTATTTAATTTCGTTTCAAAATTTACTTTTTTAGGATCAATAGCATGTAAAATGCTTTTTATAGTGTGTGAATGTGCAACAATTATGATTTTTTTGCCTTCATTGTTTTTCGCAACATCCTCTAATGCTGTAAATGTTCTTGTCATTAAATCCTTCATTGTTTCTATGTTTTCAATTTCGTCTGCATTATATTTATTTCGATACTCAGACACGTTTTTACCACTTACTTGTCCAAAATCTCTTTCTATAAAACGCTTATCTTCTAAGATTTTATCAAGCTTAGTAAATTCTGCAATTGCTTTCGCAGTTTCTACCGCTCTACTTAACGGACTAGAAATTATCATGTCCCATTTTTCTTTACTTAAAAACTCAGCACTTTGTCTAGCTTGTTCTTTCCCTACTATATTTAATGGAATATCTTCTCTACCTTGAATGATACCAGAAAAATTCCAATCTGTTTGTCCATGCCTTACTAAACATATTTCTGTCATGCTTTTTGCTCCTTTCTAACTCACATTTCTATTGTAGCAAAAAGCATTAACAGAATGTATGTTTTCTCTTATTCATTTTCAGTAGTTTCTGTACCTTGCTGTTCTTTTAACGCTTGAAACATTTCTACCATAAATGAAGCCATTTGAACTTGATTTTGTAATTTATCTACTCTTTGAGGAATCGTTTTACCAAAAAATTGCATTGAGGCTAAACGAAAATCCTCAAGTAATTCTGGATTTCTAGTTAATGTACGGTACCATTTTGGTTGAATGCGAATAAATCTAATATAGTCTTCGTTGCCTTGTAAGAAATCAAGTACATCTTTTCTCATACTCCATCTCCTTTAATCTTTTCTAAAGTTAAATGGTTGATTCTGAGTTGCATTTTGGTTCCGTTGTGATGTTGAAGAGGGTGATTTAAATTGAGAGATTAGCTGCTGTATATTTGTTAAAGTAGAATTAACATTCGATAAATGTCCTTGAATTTGATCCGGATTTAAGTTTCTTACAAGCGACATCACTTTACCAAGATATCCATTTCCATCATTTGCACTTATCAAGTCTTTTTGAGGATTATTACGGTTATCTGAATATGGCTTCCATATATCAGAGTCTTCACCATATAAGTACCATTCTTCATAATATTGTTGCCATGTCTTATTCCCATTTCGGACTTCATCTCTGAGCTTTGGATGTCGTTTTACAAACTCTTTAAAATGTTCTACAGAACGTCTTTTTACATCATTGCTCATTATTGTCACTCCAATCAATAAAGAAATCACGTTACTCCATCACTATGATTTTAAATGTAATTGGTGTCTGTCTCTTCATAAAAAATAGGCTAGCTTTAAAGATAAACCAATCTTTAAAGCTAGCCTATTTGTATTTACGGGCCGCATGCCCCTCACCTCAAAATTCCCTATCTCTATTTTATAAAATTTTGAGTTTGATATTTTTTGTAAGAGCCAACACCTAGAGAAGTAAAATTCTTATTGTAGAAATTTTCACGGTGCCCTTTGCTATTTATCCATCCATAAACTGACGATATCCCATCAACATAATTGGCTGCAATATTTTCACCTGCTAATTGATAAACAACGTGATCTTTATTTAAACGGTCTGCAAAAGTTCCGTATTTAGGAGAGTTGTGATCAAAGTAATGATTGTTAACCATGTCAATACTATGACCAAGAGCAACTTTTGCTGCTTGATTATTCCATTTCAAATTACTTTCATGCATTCGAGCACGATAAATATTCGTTAGAGATAATATTTGACGTTCTTCTTCACGATCAACTATAGCCTGTTCTGAGGAAGAAAGCTTTTTAGCGTTTATTAATTTTCCAGTATAAATTAATTCATACGGTCTTTGCTTTACTAATGTTTTAGGATCTAAATAACGAATTCCTAATAAAACACCGGTGAAACGATCAAAATAGAGTTGAGCAAATCCGTTTTTACATGGGATAAGTGGACGTTCATTAAGTTCATTAGGCTTTAGTTTAAAGGTATACTGATTATCATGAATCGAAAAAGAAAGTTTGTCATTAACACTACCATTATCACTAACATCTTCGTAGTGTTCTCCGATCAAAAATGGAGAAACATTTATTTTATCTCCTGCTACAAACACTGTAACTACCTTACCTTTTTCAATCCCAAACTGCGTATAATGACTTGAATCTTTATCATAAATATACCAAGTGTAATCATATTCAGATGGTTGTTTTCTTGAAGGAGTTCCAAATTGTTTAATGACATCAGCTACATTTTTCCCAAGATATTCAGCTACTGAACCTTTCATATTTTTTGCAGAAGTGTATTGTATAAAAGTATTTTCTACCTGATGATTTTGGTCTTTTTTTGTCCCCATAATTTTTTCATTATATAAATCCTTCAAAACTGGTGATATTGCGAACAATACTGTTGCGAATATCGTTACAATAATTAGCTTAAAAAATTTATCCATCCAGCCCATCCCTTCGGAAATTAAGAGTGCTATTTGATTCTATATCTCCATTGTAGCCAAAATTTCTAAAAAAATATATCAAATTAGTTTGATAAGTTAGAAAGCTTTTCATTGCACATTCTTAATATTGATAATATTATATTAATAGGGAAATTTTCTAATTCCATAAGGGGGATATAAAAATGAAATTTGAAAATACCAATTTAGAACAACATGTAATAAATACTTCACTATTGACAGAAATTATGGAAGAATTAGGTTTTGTCCTAGCTGGTCAGTGGGATTACGAACGAGTTACGTATGATTATAAATTTGAAGTACGTGATGAAGTTTTCTATTTACGTGTTCAAGCTTATTCTGTTGAGGGATCAACTGATTCATCAAGTAGTAAAGTACAATTACTAACACCTATTCTAGGAAAACATTACTATCCTCATGGAGTAGAATATGGTGAAGATGAAGTTATTCCTACTTCAGTTGTTGAGCGCAGTAACGAATTATTAAAGAAAGCTCAAGAGCAAATTGAACTTGTAAGTAAATTCATAATTCTATAATTCATATTATAGTCAAACAAAAAAAGCTATCAATTGATAGCTTTTTTGTTTGATTAAAAACCAAATATTGCTTTAATCATTGAAGTAGTTTCTCCACCCTTATAAAAAACATATAATAGCAAGTATACAACTACTCCAGTTATTGCTGTAAAGAACCAAATAACACTTGTAATTGGCCCAATTTTACGATGAAGTTTAAGTTTATTTTTATAACCACTTGCCAGTGAAACAATTCCAAAAACCCCACCAGTCGTAGCTAAAAAGATATGGAAGAACAAAAAGATATGATAGTAGATTTTTAGTGAATTTGGTCCTCCAAATGAGGTATTTCCTATAAATACCGTTCTAGTTAGATAAAGAATAAAGAATGAAAGTGCAAATACACCACCAACAAACATAGTTTTTTTGTGAGCTTCGACTTTCTTCTTAGCAATTAGTATCCATCCAATGGCAACAAATATTGCACTGATGACGATGAAACTTATACTAATAGTTGGTAAAATCGGTAAAGAATTCATTCATTTAACACTCCATTCATTTTCGCAGCATAAGGGTTTTGAGAAATCGGATCGATTTTACTTCCATTTTTCTCCCTTTTTGCCCATTTAAAGAAATTATATCCCATTACAAAACCATATACTATTTCTTGTATGATTTTCATCACTATACCACCAACTTGTTGGTCTTCAGCAGCAGTCATAATATTTAAGGCTTCAGGTCCTGACAAATGTAGTGACTTTAATAGTCCTGGAGATACACATAGCTCCATAGATTTCGTCCATATCGCTGGATCAGTATAGGTAGCATAAAATGCATGTCCCCCAAAAATGATTAGTCCACATGCAGGTGTCAATAAAATACCATTTCCAAAAATGTAACCTATTTTTTGAATATCACTTAATATCTGTCTTTCCGGTAAAGCGTTTATTACAGGAAACCACATGAAAATTGCTAGTAAGAATAAGAAATTCATAAAAGCAATATGCTCTATTGGATTAGTTTTAACATGATCAAATACTAAAGGATAATGATATATAGAGAAAAATCCATTGAATAACAGCATAGCGAGCAACGGCTTTGTAAAAAATGTAAAAACAGTATTTATGTATTTATTACCTAGTATTGAACGCCATAACCAATTTGGTATTCCTAAAATAATATAAATCGGTGCAACTAAATTAAGTAATGCCATTTCAAACATATGTGCAGTAAATATGATATGACCAATTAAATCAATTGGACTACCTTGAGCAATATAAATTAATAGAATGCCGATCGTAAAATAAACCTTTTGTTTTAAAGATGTCTCTCCATCTTGGCTAAAGCGTTTTCGAAGTGGCCCAGTAAAAATAAAATACAAGCATAATATCATCAATAATATAGCAAATAATTTCGGACTCCACAATGCACTAAATCCAAACATTCTTAAATCAAACATAGGTGCACATCCTTTAATTGTAAACTATTATTTTAATAAATTATATAACAAAAATCAACTAGACTACAAACTTAATTGTGACAATTTATATATAATTGGTAGGTTTTTCCTAAAGATTGTTTTCCTAAACATTGTTTCTATTTCAGTATGTGTAAGTTGATTTCCACTCCAGGATGCTCGCTTTCCTTGGGGCGTGAGCTGAGCCTCCTCGTCGCTATCGCTCCTGTGGGGTCTCAGCCTTCCCGCATCTCCCACAGAAGCCCTTCACCCTTCCGTTCCAATCAACTTCTCTCATTTAAATTAAAATCTCTAAGCAACAATTTTAAAAAAGAGCCCTTCAAAAAATACATCCTTTAAAAAAGGGACATACATGCTAATAAAAATCGCACCATGGAAAAAATAATAAGGAAAACATCATATAAGAATTTTCTTTTTAGTTGTTATATTAGAGTAGCCTACCAAAAAAGAAAAAGTAGGCGCTTATGTAATCCATGCAAAAAACGGCTACACCTTACTAGGTAGTAGCCGTTTTAATTTTTATTTGTTTATAACCAAACAATTGTAACGAATGCCAGTACAGTAACTAATCCAACTACTAATCCTGAGTAAAGAAACATTGCAGGAATTCCGTGTTCTTTATTTTTCATATGCATGAAATAATAAAGTTGAAACACTAATTGGATTACTGCCAATAGTATGATAAATGGAATTGTAAAGTAAGGATCCAAATGATCACGATAGATAACTGATACAAATGAAAGAACCGTTAATAAAATCATCATGACAAAAGATATTAACTGATGCTTCATTTCCTCAGCACTTTTTTTACGTCTATACTTCAAATCAACTTTATTTTGATGAGAATTTGCATTCATTTCCATGTTCTTATCCCACCATTCCTATTAAATAAACAACAGTAAAGATGAAAATCCAAACTACATCAATAAAATGCCAGTATAAGCTAGCAACATAAAATTTTGGAGCATTGTATAAATTTAATCCACGTTTTGCATTACGCAGCAATAATGTTGTGATCCATAAAAGACCTACTAATACGTGTGCCCCGTGCGTACCAACTAAAAGATAGAACGATGAACCAAATGCACTACTTTTAATTGTAAAATGATAATGCTCAACATAATGACTAAACTCATTAATTTCAAGAATTAGGAAACCAAGTCCTAATAATAAAGTAATACCCAACCATACATTCATTTGCTTATGATTAAAGTTTTTCATGTGGTACATTGCATAAACACTTGTTAATGATGATGTTAATAACAACATTGTTGCAAGGAATACTGTCGATGGCTCAAACATTTCATGTGCAGCAGCACCACCTGCAGTTGAATTTCTTAAAGCTAAAAATGTTGCAAATAGTGAAGAGAACAAAACAGTTTCTCCACCAAGGAAAAGCCAAAATGCTATAAACTTATTACGACCTTCAAGGGTTGCTTTTTCAGGGTCATGCGGAAATGTTTCAGCTGTAAATTTTTGATTTAATTCCATTATCCCTTAACCCCCTTGTCAGTAAGTTCTTCTTTATGAATATGATACCCTAAATCATCTCTCCAAGAACGAAGGAACATAGCCCCAAAAGTAATTAATATACCACCAAACATTACAATGATTGATGTTTTATTTGTAAACTTATCATTATATAATGCACCGAATGCAGCAATAAATAAACCGAATGACATGACAAATGGTAGGAATGAAGAATTAGGCATATGAATATCTCCTAAAGGTTCAGCTGGTGTCATTTCACCGTTACCCTCCATTTTTTCAATCCAAAGTGGATCTAGTCCACGTACATATGGTAATTGTGCAAAGTTGTACTCAGGTGGTGGAGATGAAATTGACCATTCTAATGTACGGCCAGTTTCCCAAGGATCATTTCCAACTTTTTCATTTTTAACCGTAGTGTAGATAACATTAACTAAAAGAACTATTGTTGCAATTCCCATAAAAGCTGCACCAATTGAACTGATTAAGTTTCCAGTATCTAATCCTTGGTGAGGAAGATATGTGAAATAACGTCTTGGCATACCCATTAATCCTAAGAAATGCTGAACAAAGAAAGTTAAATGGAAACCAATAAAGAATAATACAAATGTAAGTTTGCCCAATTTCTCATTTAACATTGTACCGAACATTTTTGGCCACCAATAAGTGGCACCAGCAAATAACCCGAATACTACACCACCAACGATAACGTAGTGGAAATGTGCTACAACGAAATAGCTGTCATGGAATTGATAGTCAGCAGGTGCCGCAGCAAGCATAATTCCAGTAACACCACCCATTACAAATGATGGAATAAATGCGACTGACCACAACATTGGTGTTGTGAAACGCAATTGGCCTCCCCACATCGTTAATAACCAGTTGAAAATTTTCACACCAGTCGGTACTGCAATTGCCATTGTAGCAACAGCAAAGATTGCATTTGGAACTGCACCTAGTCCATCTGTAAACATATGGTGAGCCCATACCATGAATCCAAGGAAACCGATTAATACTGTTGCGAACACCATTGAAGAATATCCGAATAATCTCTTTTTAGAAAATACTGAAATTATCTCAGAGAAAATCCCGAATGCTGGTAAGATCAGAATGTATACTTCCGGATGACCGAAGATCCAAAATAAATGTTCATAAATCATTGAGTTTCCACCTAAAGCAGCATTAAAGAATGCTGTTCCAAATAGACGATCAAACATTAATAAAGCTAAACCGATTGTTAAAGCTGGGAATGCGAATAAAATTAAAGCTGAAGTAACAAATACTGTCCAAGTAAATAATGGCATACGCATATATGTCATTCCTGGAGCACGCATTGTAATGATAGTTGCTAGGAAGTTGATACCACCAATAAGTGTACCAATACCTGAAATTTGTAACCCTAATAAATAAAAATCTGGTCCATGTGTTTTACTTGCAATAGCAAGTGTCGCATATGAAGTCCATCCTGCATCAGGTGCTCCACCTAAGAACCAACTTAAATTTAAGAAAATACCACCAAAGAAAAATAACCAAAATCCTAATGAATTTAAAAACGGAAATGCAACATCACGAGCACCAATTTGTAACGGAACTGCTGCATTAAAAAATGCAAAAACTAAAGGCATTGCTGCCAAAAAGATCATTGTAGTACCATGCATTGTTAATACTTGGTTATACGCATCTCCTATTAAAAAATGATTATTTGGAATTGCTAATTGTAATCTGATAAATAACGCTTCAAGACCACCAAGTATGAAGAAAATTCCACCTGCAATCAGATAAAGAATTGCTATCTTCTTATGGTCTACAGTTGTTAGAAAGTCCCAGATTACACCTTTCTTTTTCCCCACAGAACTCACAGAACTACCCCCTCTGCTCCTATTAAGCTATTTTACTTAGATACTTTTAAACTCATTAAATATGCAGTTAATGAATCAATTTGTTGATCAGTTAAATTTCCATATTTACCTGCCATTAAGTTGCCAGGCTTCATTTTTTCAGGATCTTTTAACCATTTTTTCAAATTCTCTTCATTATGTTTTGCAATACCAGCAATCATTTCTCGATCACCAAAGTTAGCTAAATTTGGCGCAATACGAGCCGTTGCTGGACGAGAGTCATTGGCATCTGCAGCATGACAAGCAATACAGCTTTGTTGGAATACTTTTTGTCCCTCTTTTGCATCAGCTGTTGTAGCTTGACCTTTTGCATCCTTCATTGCTACTAGCCATTGATCATAGTCTTCTGGACTAACAACTTTTACCTTGAATTGCATTAATGCATGTGAAGGACCACAAAATTCAGCACAAAAGCCGTTATATGTACCTACTTTATCTGCTTTTAACCACATTTTGTTTGTATTTTCAACGTTAGTATCCAATTTACCAGCTAAAGATGGTACCCAGAAAGAGTGCTTAATATCTTGACCTTTTAGATTAATTAATATTTTCTTCCCAACTGGAATAATTAAATCTTGCGAAGTCACAATTTTCTGTTTTGGATACTCAAACTCCCACCAAAATAAGTGAGCGTTTACATTTACTACAATCGAATTTTTTTTCTGTTCTTCTTTTGCGATTTGCTTTTGATCTGAAAGCTCGAAACAGTATTTAATTGTTGGAACTGCTAAAACAAGTAATAAGATGATAGGAATAATAGTCCAAATTAATTCTAATGTATGATTGCCCTCTACTTGTTTTGGAATAATTTCTTCCTGACCTTTGCGCTGTCTGAACTTAATCACAACATATAGGAAAATGACAGTAACGACAGCTACTACAAATACCATGATACCTGTGCTTAGTTTCATTAAATCATATTGCATTTTTGCTACATCACCTTGAGGTAGCAGTGCTGATTGGTTAGCGTTTCCACAAGCGCTTAAAAAAACTGCAATTAAGGAAACTAGCGAGACTAATCGCCAATGTTTCATAAATTAACTTCCCCCTCTTTCAAAATGAAATATAAATATGACTCATTCAATCGTACCTAGCTAATCTAATCATTCACGCCATTTATTATCAATTTCGTTAATAACCGAATTAGCTAAGTACCTATTTTGAATAAGTCTATTTCACAACGTAAAAAATCCCCATAAAACTTTCCCCAAAGTTTTTTTAAAATTGCTATTAAAATGGTAATGTGAAAACAATCATTGATATAAAGAGAATCGTTAAATAATTTAACGAATAAATAAACATCAATTTAGAGAATTTTTCATCATCCTTAGTACGATAGCAATATATTCCTAATACAATCCAACCTATATTTAATAAAGAAGCTAATATGATAAATGGTAAACCTAATTGGTGAAGATAAAATGGTAGTGGAAGTAAACAAAGAATCCAAATCATGACTTGGCGTTTTGTTATTTCAAAACCATATACAACTGGAAGCATCGGAATACCAGCTGCACGGTACTCTTCAGTTCTTCTCATTGCTAATGCAAGAAAATGTGGTGGCTGCCAGATAAACATAACTAAAAACAGCATCCATGCAACAAAGTGCAAGTTAGGATCAATTGCTGCCCAACCAATTAATGGTGGCACTGCACCTGAAATACTGCCGATTACTGTATTTAACGTATAGTGGCGTTTTGTCCACATTGTATATAAAACTATATATGAAAATGCACCGATAAATGCATAAACAACTGCCATCATTGTCGTAAAACTTAAAGTAATAAACCCTGCAATAAGCAATGCTATTCCAAGTAATATTGTATTTAATGGCTTAATACTACCTGTTACTGTAGGTCTATTTTTAGTTCTTTCCATATAAGGATCAATATCTCTATCATAAAAATTATTAATTACGCATGATCCTGCGATAATTAATGATGATCCTATAAGTGCTAACAATGCCTTTGGTAAACTTTGTAAAATATCTAAATTATTTAAGCGAATAGCTAACCAAATACCCGTGAAAGTAGTTAAAATATTTGAATTCACAATCCCAATTTTCATTAGAGAAAATAGATCTTTTTTCAATGAGTTTGGAGGAAGTTCGCTTAAATTTATATCTTTTTTGGCATTATCTAAAATTTGTTCCATTTAAATCCTCCTTGTCGACAAAATTAAATCACTTCTATATCAACATAACACGTTTCATGAGACATTTCTAATGATTTATCTCTATTTCTATTAAACTAAAAATATTGAAGATTATGTGAATTAAATGTGAAACTTTTGTGTCGCATCGTAAAAATTTTAACTTAAATATGTATCCTTTTCAATACCAAATACTATTTAATAATAAAATTGTTACTTCCTACTTATTTTTATTTTAAATAGAATGGTAGAAAATAAAGACTGATGAGTAACAATTCTTTGAATTTTTCGATGATATCTTATATGATATAGTAGTATCATTTTAACTAACTTTTTATTTCTTCGAAAATAGTCAAATTCATTTTTGTTAAAGTAGGTGTACATATTGTTACGGTTTTTAAAATTGATTTCTATTCTAACCTCTTTTGCACTTTTAATTGTTTTGATAGGTGGAGCGTTAGTTACAAAAACAAATTCTTCTTTAGGATGCGGAAGGTCTTGGCCACTTTGTAAAGGACAAATAATTCCAGATCATATTACATTCCATACGGTTATAGAATTATCACACCGAGCTGCTTCAGGTATTTCAGGAATTCTAGTATTTTTATTAGCTATACTTTCTTGGAAACTTATCAGTCATAAACATGAAACAAAGTTTCTTGCCATTATTTCTGTTATTTTTTTAATTGCTCAAGCATTAATTGGAGCAGCAGCGGTTGTATGGGGACAAATTCCAGCAGTACGTGCAATTCACTTTGGTATCTCTCTCGTATCTTTTGCTTCAGTTATTATGTTAACGCTTTTAATTTTTGAAAAAGAAGAAAATTTTAAAAAAAATTCATTCTATGTTGATTCAAAAATGAAATTCCACACTTTTGGTCTAACAATTTATACATATTTAGTTGTTTATACCGGTGCCTTAGTAAGACACGAAAGTGCAGGTTTAGCTTGTCCAAGCTTTCCACTATGTAGTAAAGCAAATCATGGGTTCCCAACTCAATTTCACGAATGGGTACAAATGGGCCATCGAATGGCGGCATTTCTTTTATTTGTTTGGATTGTAATCGCTTTTATTCATGCATTTAAACATTATCAGCTTGAACGTGGTATCTATATCGGTTGGCTTTCTTCCCTTATATTAGTTATTTTACAAATTATTTGCGGAGCTTTAATTGTTTTAACAAATTTAAATCTGTATGTCGCTTTAATGCATGTCATTCTTATTTCTTGTTTATTTGCAATCTTATGTTTCCAATGTTTATTATGTAGTCGAAGTAGTTTATCTTTCCAACAGACTTCATTAAAATTATGATATAAAAAAGAAAACACCGAGTTTCCTTCACCTTTAAGGAATTCGGTGTTTTCTTTATCTTAGAATGCGTTAGTTGATTACAACTCCAGGTTGCTCACTTTCCGCGTGGCGTGAGCTAGCCTCCTCGGCAAGCCTGCGGGGGGGTCTCAGCCTTCCCACATCTCCCACAGGAGCCTGGTACCCTTCCGTTCCAATCTACTTCTGTCTTTTATATTAAAAAACCTAAAATCAACAATCTTAAAGAAAAGAGACATCCATGCTAATAACATTCGTAACATGGCCCATGAAAAATAAGGAATTTATCCTATGATTACTGTTTTTAAGATTATTTTCAGGGTAGCTTATCTAAAAGATACAAAATCAATATCTGTATATGGAATTTCATTTTCAATACGAAACCTTAAATCATTTAAAGTATACTTTTGCCACTCTTCAAGTTGTTCCAGTTCCCATTTCTCATTAAAAAGAGTAAACAAAAACACTTCACGAAGTTTTAAAAAAAGTGGGATTTGTACTATTGTATCTTTTTTAAGTTCGCATTCTTCTCGGTACCCTTTAAAAAAGCTTTCTAGAAATTGATGAGGAAAGGATTGGTTATCTGGATTAAACGACATCCCTTGCCATACTGCATGATAAAACGAAACTGCAATATCTTGAGCAAACCAATTAAAAGAACAATCATCAAAATCAAAAATTGTCATTTGTCCTTCTTTAACAAAGAAATTCCCTTGATGAAAATCATTATGAATGAGACCGTATGTATCATGATCTTTTTTTAGTAAATTTAATTTTGTTATTAAACTTTCATATCCTTTTGCCATTCGATCACTTATTGATGATAAAAATCTAGTTGTTTCATTAATTTGACTAATGTTTGTCCCAAAGTGATTTCTTTTATAGGTTTGATTATTATTTTTAACTAGAGAATGCATTTTCCCCATCGTTTGACCCCATTTTTGAAAAAACTTGTTATTCCATTCATTTGGATCAGAGACATTTATTAGATGTCCTTCAGCTTTTGTAAACGATGTAATATAAAATTTTTCATCTCCAATTGTAATTTCTTCTATCTTTTTCTTATTGATAGAATGAATAGGAGTAGAGACTAATATTCCCGCCTGATGAAAACCCTCAATAAAATCCAATTCACTTTTTAATGCATCAATTTCCCTATGAATATTCTTAGTTATTCTAAGAATTAGACCGTCTTCCCCTACTTTATACTCATAAACTTCATTTTGGTAACCACCGGATAGTTTTTTAATTTCTTCTTGAGTAGTTTTATAAAGCCTAGATGCAACTTCTAGAATCTTAGCCATACTATTTTCACTTTGATTCATTTTTCCATTTCCTCTCCTTTAACCTTTTTACACTTTCAAAAGCAAAAAAAAGACATCTAGTATAAATTTCATACTTAGATGTCTTTTCTAATGTTGAAAAAATAGATTTATTTCTGTTCAAGTTCGATTAATAAATCTCCTGTTGAAATACTCTCTCCTGCAGTAATAAATACCTCTTTTACACTACCAGTAAATGGTGACTGGACAGTTGTCTCCATTTTCATTGCTTCTGTTATAGCTAATGATTGGCCTTTTTCTACCATTTCACCCTTCTTAACTAGAACACTAAGCACTGTTCCAGGCATTGTTGCGTTTAAGTGGTTCGGATTATTAGTATCTCCCTTAAGCTTTTGTACAACTGTCGATTTTACTGAAAAATCTTTAACGACCACTTCCCTTGGTTGACCATTTAATTCAAAGTATATCACTCTATTTCCGTCATTTTGTGGTTGCCCAATTGAAACAAGCTTTACGATCAATGTTTTTCCACGCTCTATTTCAATTTCTACTTCTTCACCTATTCTTGTACCATAGAAGAAAGTTGGTGTATCTAATACAGAAACATCACCATATTTTTCAACATTCTTTTGATAGTCCATAAAAACTTTTGGATATAAAGCGTAAGATAAAACATCAAATAATGTAACTTGGCGCTTCAGCGTTTGAAATAAATATTCTTCAACTTGCTTAAAATCAATTGGATTTAATGATTCACCCGGTCGATCAATTAATGGTTGTTTTCCTTTAAGAATTACTCGCTGTAAGCTTTTAGGAAAACCACCATGCGGTTGACCTAATTGTCCTTCGAAGAACTCAATAACTGAATCTGGAAAATCAATATGATCACCTTTTTCATAAATTGTATCTTCATCTAAATTATTTTGAACCATAAATAAAGCCATATCTCCAACTACTTTTGATGAAGGGGTCACTTTTACAATGTCACCAAATAACATGTTTACCCTACCGTACATTTGCTTTACTTCATCAAATCTATCCCCTAAACCGACAGCTTTTGCTTGCTGTTGTAAATTCGAATATTGTCCACCAGGCATTTCATGCTGATAGATTTCAGTATGAGATGACATCATTCCAGATTCAAAACTTGAATAATATTTCCTTACACCTTCCCAATAAGTTGAAAGCTGTTCTAAACCATTTATGTTCAAATCACTTTTATATTTGGAACCCTCGAGAGCATAGTATAGACTATTTGCACTTGGTTGTGAGGTGAATCCAGACATACTTCCTACAGCTACGTCAACGATGTCTACTCCAGCTTCAATAGCCTTCACATACGTGTAGATACCATTACCACTCGTATCATGAGTATGTAAATGGATTGGCAAATTGACTGATTCCTTTAATTCACTAATTAACTGATATGCTGCTTGAGGTTTTAATAACCCAGCCATATCTTTAATAGCAAGGATGTGGGCACCTGCACTTTCTAAATCCTTAGCAAGGGTTTTGTAATAATTCATATCATATTTCGTTCTAGTTGGATCCAGTACATCCCCTGTATAACAAATGGCAGCTTCAGCAAGTTTTCCATTATCTCTTACTGCCTCAATTGCAACTTCCATTCCTTTTATCCAATTTAAACTATCAAAAATCCTAAATACATCTATTCCGGCTTGTGAAGATGCTTCGATGAATTTCTTTACTAAGTTATCTGGATAATTTTTGTATCCGACTGCATTTGATCCTCTTAATAACATTTGAAATAACACATTTGGAATTTGGTTTCTAAGTAATAATAAGCGTTCCCATGGATCTTCATTTAAGAATCGATAGGCTACATCAAATGTTGCTCCTCCCCACATCTCCATTGAAAATAAATTAGGAAGGATCACTGAAGTTTGCTCTGCAACTGAAATTAAATCTTTCGTTCGAATTCGAGTTGCCAATAACGACTGATGAGCATCACGGAAAGTAGTATCCGTATAGAAAACTTGCTTTTCATTTTTAACCCATTTTGAGAAATTAACTGGTCCAAGTTCTTCTAAAAGTTGTTTTGTTCCTTTAGGCTTACTTTCTAAATCATTTACTTTTGGTATGATTACATCATCAAAATATGGTTTTTCTTTTGATGAAATACCTGGAAATCCATTTACAGTCACATTTCCAATATAATTTAATAATTTAGTTCCACGGTCAAGTCTTTTTGCAAATACAAATAATTCTGGAGATGAATCTACAAAAGAGGTATTATATTTACCTGAAAGAAAGTCAGGATGTTGCATCACATTTTCAAGAAATGGAATATTTGTTTTTATACCCCGTATACGAAACTCCTTTAAGTTTCGATTTAACTTTGCTACCGCGCCATCAAAAGTAAGTGCATGTGTTGTTACTTTCACGAGCAATGAATCATAATAGGGAGTTATCACTGCACCTTGAAAACTATTCCCAGTATCTAATCGAACACCAAATCCACCACCGGAACGATATGCCATAATTTTACCTGTATCGGGCATAAAATTATTTAATGGATCCTCTGTTGTGACACGTGCTTGGATAGCAAACCCCATTTTAGGAATCTGATCTTGTTGAGGAATACCTATTTTCTCGCTATGTAATGTATGTCCTTGAGTAACCAAAATTTGAGTTTGAACAATATCAATACCTGTAATCATTTCAGTGATGGTATGTTCAACTTGAACTCGAGGATTGACCTCAATAAAAAAATACTCATTACCCGATACTAAAAATTCAACGGTTCCTGCATTTACATAATCTACTTCCTTCATCAGTTGAACTGCTGCATTGCATATTTTTTCACGCAAATCATTTGAAATAGAAGTGCAAGGTGCAACTTCAACTAATTTTTGATGACGTCTTTGAACTGAGCAATCTCTTTCAAATAAATGAACAATATTGCCTTCATTATCACCAATTATTTGAACTTCTATATGCTTTGGATTTTCAATAAATTTTTCTACATAAACTTCATCATTTCCAAAAGCAGCCTTTGCTTCTGATTTTGCTCGTTCATAAGCTTCCTTTAGCCCGGATGGTGTTCTAACAATCCTCATGCCACGTCCGCCACCACCGAGTGAAGCTTTAATAATGATTGGAAATCCAACTGCATTCCCAAATTCTATTACTTCTTCTAAAGTATTAACAGGACCATCACTACCTGGGATTATTGGCAAATTAGCAGAAAGAGCTTGCTTTTTTGCTTTTATTTTATCTCCGAAAATATCCAAATGTTTTGAAGTAGGACCAATAAATAAAATTCCTGCTTCTTCACATCTTTCAGCAAATCTGATATTTTCAGATAAGAATCCATATCCAGGATGAATCGCGTCAACCTCATTTTTTATTGCAATTTCGATAATTCCTTCAATGTCCAAATAAGCCTCAATCGGCTTTTTTCCTTTACCTACAATGTATGCTTCATCTGCTTTATAGCGATGATATGAGCCTTCATCTTCCTTCGAATAAATTCCAACTGTTCTTATTCCTAATTCAGTACATGCACGAAAAACTCGTATTGCAATTTCACCACGATTAGCAACTAACACTTTTTTTATTCTTTTGTCACTCATACCATTCTCCCCTATCATTAATAAAGCGCTAAATTATGAAACAACATTCAACTTACTTTCTTTTGAAGGTTCCTCTAGTTTGACTCGAATAGCAATTTGCATTAAAATCCCCATCATAGAAATCATCACAATTAATGATGTTCCTCCATAACTTACAAATGGTAAAGGTACTCCAGTTAATGGAATTAGGGATGTAACACCACCTATATTTACAAAAGATTGAATTGCAATACTTGCTGTAACACCAATTGCAATCAAACTATCTAATGCATCTTTTGATTTATGAGCAATTAAAATTCCTCTCCACACAATTAAGAAAATACATGTAATAACAATGAGAACTCCTATTAGACCTGTCTCTTCTCCAATTACTGCAAGGATAAAGTCAGTATGCGGTTCCGGTAAATAGCCTAATTTCTGGATACCTTTCCCTAATCCAACTCCAGTAAGTCCACCGTGAGCAAACCCTACAAGTGAATTAACTAATTGAAATCCTATCCCTTGAGCGTAATCGAACGGATTTTTATAAGCTAAAAATCTATTAAGCTGAACTTTAGTAATAATAAGCGTTGGATTAAATACAAACAATAAGATTACTGGCGACAATATGATGCCTCCACCAAGGAGCATGACAATAAAACGTCTTACCTTATAACCACAACAAAATACAATAGTAAAGGTTGTCCCAAGAAGTAGCATCATTGTTCCAGTATCTGGTTGCTTTTTTAAGAGAAAACAATAAATTCCAATAACAATCAAAGGTTTTAAAACTGTTTTTAAATTTGTTGTTACACTTTTTTGATTTTTTGCGTACCAACCTGCAAGGAAAAGAATTGTACTTAATTTAATGATTTCAGCAGGCTGAATACCAAAAATCCAGCTCTTTGCATTATTAACTACTTTACCAAATAATAGTACTGCTACTAAGAGACCTATACTAATCGCTACGTTACTTATTAAGATAATATTTTTTTTGTATACCCATGTAGGTACAAATAATAAGATAATAAATGCGATAATCCCAAGTTCTAAAGCATGTAACTGACTTACAAAAAAATGATCGCTACTCCAATGCATGTTTTGATAGCGGATACTTGGCAGTGCAGAACTTGCACTATAGACCATTACTAAGCCAAATGTGCATAAGATTAGTAATGGAACAAATAACATGTAATCCATATTCTTTATATATTTTTTTAACATTAATCATCTTCCTTATGTAAATATCATTTTTCGAAGTCATCATTTCCAGTTTTTTACGATATTTCCTTTTATTCTCTCTATAATTGTAACATACTATCTATCACCTTTGTATCAAACTAATAGTCTATGAAAATTCTAATTTTCTATATAAGGTGTAACTTTCATCAGTGGTTTTTTTGCATCTCCCACTGATGGTTAGCCCGCCCAATCGGGCTTTTACGGGCAGTTATCCCCTACTTACCTTCCTCGCCTTTCTCTCAAACTTGAGGTGGGAGTCTTACTGCCCGTTAATGTAGGATAAAAATTTTTACAAAAAAGCTCAAACCATACTTAGTTTGAGCATTCGTGATTTCTTATTTATTTTTACGATTTGTAAAAGCTTCATGTAATGCAGATAATCTTTGTTCAAGCTCAGATAATAATTCTTTACCTTGTTCTTCACGTATTAATCCTAAACGAGAAGCAAAATCAATTTCACGTGAAAGTCCAAACATCTGAGTATCTAAAACCTCTTCATAAAGAGGACATTGTGGCATTGTTAAATTTTCAAGTTGAACATTGATTAGTTTTAAAATTTTATCAGCATCTGTTTTTAATAAATCATATGCTTTTTCATTACTATTTGTTGCAGCATCAGACGTCAATATTCTCCCTCCACTTCCGTACTATGCTTCTTCATTTAATATTATCCTTGTTTTATACAAAAATCAACTGATTAATAATAATTCTCACTAATCCATATGAAGATATATTTACCAAATATAATAAATATTAGTTTAAAATAATGTTAATTGTTGCAATCAAGGATTACAATAAGAAAGGGAACAATTATAGGGAGGAAATTTTTTATGAGTGATATTTTTTCAATTAGTGGAAATGTTCAGTTTGAACTGACGATCGATCCAAGTGTCTGGATTTTTGATGAAAGAAAAATTGAGTTAGACGAATTTTTCGATCTAACCTACCAAAATATCAATGAAGAAGAATTGTATTTACAACGTGTATCAAAACATTGGGATCGTGAAATTACCGAAGGAGCTAAACTTACACCTCCAAACGAAAAACTGATGGCTTCTGAAAAAAAGAAATGGCTTTCTCAGTCTTACGGAATGCCACTAAAATATTTCCTAAAAAATGCGAAAATAAATGAAGACGCTACAAATATTATAATTGAAACAACTTCATCAGAGATAAAATTAACAGTTGATGAAGCAATGAATGGATTATTAGCCTTTTCAATTAAAGGCAAACCACTAAGAGAAAACGGCCCTGTTCATTTTTATTATGCAGACATACGAAATAAAAATGAACCGATTACTGATATTAGAAAAATAATTGTAAGGTAACTAGAAATGTGGAGCGGACTCGTTTAGCTCCGACAGACATTGGAGCAAATACCACAAGGAAGTGTGCAGTTTCACTTCCTTGTGGTATTTGTGAAATGGCCGAGGAGTTAGTCTGCGGAACTAGACAGGAGTTGGAGCAACAACCAAAGGAAGTGCGATTTTTCACTTCATTTGCTTGTTGTGAAACGACGGAAGAGATGGTTGCCGGAGCTAGACAGGCTAGAAATGTGGAGCGGACTTGGTTAGCTCCGACATTCATTGGAGCAAACAACAATAGAAGTGCGGGTTTCACTTCAATTGTTGTTTGTGAAATGGCCGAGGAGCTAGTCTGCGGAACTGGACACATCGAAAAGTGGATACAAAAAAAGGGATTGCCTAGTGCATTCCCTTTTTTATAAACCACTTAAAGTAAATCTGCCGCTAATTGAGCAATTGCTGAACGTTCACCCTTAATAAGCTTTACATGCCCACTAATTTTTTGATCTTTAAACTTTTCAACAACATGTGTTAATCCATTATTGTATTCATCTAGATACGGATGATCAATTTGTTCTGGATCACCCATTAAAACAATTTTACTTCTATCTCCTACACGAGTTAGGATCGTTTTCACTTCATGCTTTGTTAAATTTTGTGCCTCGTCAATGATGATAAATTGTTCTGGAATGCTTCTACCTCTAATATATGTTAGGGCTTCTACTTCAATTGATCCCATTCCTGCTAAAATGGCATCTAATTCTCCTGGTTTTTTCGTATTAAATAAATATTCAAGGTTATCATGGATTGGTTGCATCCATGGTCGTAATTTTTCATCTTTTTCACCTGGTAAATACCCTAAGTCTTTTCCTACTGGTACAATTGGTCTAGCAACTAATAATTTTTTATAAGTTTGAAGATCCTCAGTTTGCATTAAACCTGCTGCTAATGCTAATAACGTTTTCCCAGTACCTGCTTTACCAATAAGGGTTACAAGTGGTATATCATCCCGTAATAAAAGTTCTAGTGCCATATTCTGTTGTGCATTTCGCGGCCTAATCCCCCAAATATGTTCATTTGAAAAGATAAATTTTTTAATCTTAGTCCCAGTTCGATCAACGATTCCTAAAGCTGAACTTGAACCACCTAGCGCATCTTTTAAGACGATAAATTGATTTGGATACAATGGAGCACTAGTGATTTCAGAAGATTTTATTTCAGCCTTCTCATAGAAACGATTTAATATATCTGTGTTTATGTAGTACTCTAAATATCCTGTATAAATATGGTCTACTTCTACAACTCTATCACTTAAATAATCCTCAGCAACTAAATTGAGAGAATCCGCTTTTACACGAACTAATGTATCCTTACTAACAAGAATAACAGTTTTACCATTTTCTTTCGCTTCTTCTTCAAGAGATAAATTCTTTGCTACTGCAAGTATGCGATTATCATTTGTTTTCTCTACAAAAATATCCTGCAGCTGTTGAAATGAACGATGATTTAGTTCAATTCTGAATGAACCACCATTTTCTAATGGTATTCCTTCATGCAGCTTACCTAGTTCTCGAAAACTATCGATTAATTTAGAAACGTATCTTGCATTTCGTCCTACTTCGTCCATATATCTTTTCTTTGAATCAACTTCCTCAAGAACCACAGCTGGAACAACAACTTCATTATCTTCAAAAGAAAAGATTGCTAACGGATCCTGCAATAGAACATTTGTGTCGAGAACATATATTTTATTCAACCCTTTACCTCCTGACTTAACAAGCAAAGTATGAAATATTTAGCTTTTATGACAAAGTCAAATTCATTATTACTAACGATTTCAAATGGAAATTTAAGTCAATGTATGGACGAACCATTTATATATTATATGAAATTCTCTTCACTTTAGAATACGTTTATCTTTCATCTAGTCAATCGTATATGTTCTAAGTGCTTTCAATACTGAATCATCCAGTTTTTTGGCAGCTTTTTCATCATATGTTTTTACGTACCCCGGTTCTACACTTATTTTTGAACCATAAAACATTATATTTTTCACTTCATTAACTTTTACTTGAATACAGGTTAATTTTAATGGTAATCCTGGCAATTGTGATGATAGAATGGTAGCTTTCCCTGTAATACAATAAATTGTTTCATTTGCAAATAGACTACATGATACAAATGAATTTTTTTCAATATTACTAACGATCCAAGAGCGCCTGTCAACTGCAAAACGAACAGTCTCTTCGTCCAAAGCAGTAAACCATGAGATTGCATTCATATTAGGAGATTGGTTTTCAGCATTTACAGTACTGACTAAAATAATTCTTTCCTGATTCAGGTAGCTTAGTAACGTTGGTGATATTGATCTTTCAATACTATTTGCCATTATCTCACCCTCTAACATATTGGTATAATAATACATTTCAAAACAGATGCTGTATGTTCCTGCTTATTTTTATCTTTTTTTAAAATATATTCTTAAACATGCTATAATTATGTACAAATAGAATTGTTAAAAGGAGGTTGTATATGAGAGTGAAATGCATGATTTGTGACAGAATTGACATGTTAAACGACGAATCACCTGTTGCAAAAAAATTACGAAATCGACCAATCCATACATATACATGCCCAGATTGCTACAATCGTATAACGGTAAAAACGGAAGCGCGTTTAGCAACCGGAAATTTCCGTTTACTAAAACCGATACAAGATAAAGATGAATGGTAAAATTGACAAGAGGCTGTCTTAAATGACAGCCTCTTTTTAATATCGTTCTGGATTCATTTTAATTTGATCTATAAAACAATCAATCATTTCTACTGGAAATCGAGTCGACCGCTCTTTTTCATTTTGAATAAACTTAACTAAATAGAAGTCTTCCATTACTTCAATTTCCACATTTCTTACTCCGTGATCATTTTTTAATATTCCATCAAAAAGCTCATATGTTTCTTTTGCACTTTCATCTGATGGTCTTGTCTCATAAATCACTTTGATCGTAAGCCAATTATATAAAGCATCTTGAACTGATTGCATTAAATTCCCTTCCTTTTGAAAACCTATTATGCCACTTCTTGTTTATTTTTCTTTGATTGATACAAACGGATTTTATAGATTCCTAAAACTGCTACACTAATTAATAGTACTTCAGCAACTGGTAAAAACACTCCTAAAAATGTAAAGATCGAGCAACCTAGTGCTAAAAGGATATAGACAACTGCTGATTTCATAACAGGTAGTTTTTTTGCAAATCCTAACTTGTACACGATTATACTGAGAATAATGATTGTTATATAAAGTAACCACATTCCTTGATTTGGATTTGTATCGACATGATATAATTTTGCAAAAAAAGATAATTTACTATTTACATCCATTCTATTAGTCCCCCAAGATAAACTCATATGTAATCCACAAAATTCATTATACTTTAAAAATAAAGAAAAGTAAGTAAAGAAATTAAAAAGAAACAGCCTTAGCATCATGCTAAGGCTGTTCGTTAATTAATTTTCCTGTTCAGCGAATTTTTTCTTCTTCGCCATTCTTTCACGTTCATTTTTATCAAGAATTTTTTTACGTAAACGAATTGATTTTGGAGTAACTTCACAATACTCATCATCGTTTAGATACTCTAAAGATTCTTCCAGCGTCATAATACGTGGCTTTTTAATTGTTGATGTTTGGTCTTTTGTTGCCGAACGAATATTTGTTTGTTGTTTCATTCTTACAACGTTTACTGATAAATCATTTTCACGATTATGTTCTCCAACAATCATACCATCATATACTTCTGTACCAGGTTCAACAAAAATAACACCACGATCTTCAAGTCCCATAATACCGTAAGTTGTTGCTTTTCCTGTTTCCATTGAAACTAGCACACCTTGACGTCTTCCACCAACTTGACCTTGGTGAACAGGTTGATAGCTGTCAAAAGTATGATTAATAATACCGTAACCACGAGTTAATGTTAAAAACTCAGTAGTATAACCAATTAATCCACGAGCAGGTACCATGAATGTTAAACGAACTTGACCGTTTCCGTTGTTTACCATGTCTTTCATTTCACCTTTACGCGCACCCATTGATTCCATGATTGAACCTGTATATTCTTCTGGAACGTCAATTTGAACATGCTCTACTGGCTCACATTTAACACCGTCTACTTCACGAATAATAACTTCAGGTTTTGATACTTGAAGCTCGTAACCTTCACGACGCATATTTTCAATTAAAATAGATAAATGAAGTTCTCCACGTCCACTTACAATCCACACATCTGGTGAATCTGTGTTTTCTACACGTAAACTTACATCTGTTTGAAGCTCTTGTAATAAACGCTCTTCAATTTTACGAGAAGTGATGTATTTTCCTTCACGACCAGCAAATGGACTATTGTTAACAACAAATGTCATTTGTAGTGTAGGCTCATCAATACGTAAGATTGGTAGTGCTTCTTGGTGTTCTGAAGGACATACTGTTTCACCAACGTTAATGTCTTCCATACCTGAAACAGCTACTAAGTCACCAGCTTTTGCTTCTTCGATTTCGATACGTTTTAACCCGATGAAACCAAACATTTTTGTAATACGGAATTGTTTAACACTTCCATCAAGTTTCATAAGAGCTACTTGTTGGCCAACTTTCATTGTTCCACGGAAGATACGACCAATACCGATACGTCCAACATAGTCATTATAATCAAGTAATGTAACTTGGAATTGTAAAGGTTCTTCACTGTTATCAATTGGTGCAGGGATATGCTCAATAATTGTTTCATACAAGGATTTCATGTTTTCTTCTTGCTTAGATGGGTCTGAATCTAGGCTAGCTGTTCCATTGATTGCAGAAGCAAATACTACAGGGAATTCTAATTGGTCTTCATTTGCACCAAGTTCGATGAATAAATCAATTACTTCATCTACTACTTCATTAGGTCGTGCAAAATCACGGTCAATTTTATTTACGACAACAATTGGAGTTAAGTTTTGTTCTAACGCTTTTTTCAAAACGAAACGAGTTTGAGGCATACATCCTTCATATGCATCAACTACAAGTAAAACTCCGTCTACCATTTTCATAATACGCTCAACTTCTCCACCGAAGTCAGCATGGCCTGGTGTATCCATAATATTGATACGTTTGCCTTCATATTGAATAGCAGTGTTTTTCGCAAGAATCGTAATTCCGCGTTCACGCTCTATATCATTTGAATCCATTGCACGTTCATTTACTTGTTCATTTGAACGGAATGTACCAGATTGTTTTAATAATTCGTCAACCAGTGTTGTTTTACCATGGTCAACGTGGGCAATAATTGCTATATTGCGAAGATCTTCTCTCTTTTTCAAGTATATTCACTCCTAAAATATTTACATATCATTTTCATTATTAACTAAAATATTATAGCACATGCAACAGATAAATGTTCAATAAAATAATTTAGTATCGTTTTTTTAACATTAATTTTTTGTATAGATTCGTGCATAAAAATTTACATCTCATACTTGTTACAGTAAAATAATGTTGCTGGACATCATTTTGAAAGAGGGATTTCATTGTCAAACATACAATTTCGTTTTCTATTTATTTCTATTTCTGCAGTTATTTTTTTAATTCTTGTTGGGATTATGATTGCTGAGGAAAGTATCTTAGGTGCAATCGTATCTTTAATTATATTTATAGGTGTGGTGGGATATGGTTTCGCTTACCGCGCTAAATTACGAAAAGAAGGTAAGTTTTAATAACCTACCTTCTTTTTTTATGCCTGTTTTTGTAAACTTTGTTGCTATTTAAGTATGCGCTTAGTTGATTGGAACTTAGAGATGCTCCCTGAGCCTCTTCGCCAAGCTTGCGGGGCCTCACCTGTTCCCTTGTCCCTTGTCCCTTGTCCCTTGTCCCTTGTCCCTTGTCCCTTATGATAGCGCTTTATTATTTACGAAATGCAAATTTACCTTTACTTCTCTTCTATGTATTCTGTAAGCACCTCGTTAAAGATCGATTCATTACAAACTAGTACTGAACTATTTTCTAAAATTGTCAATGGGTTTCCACTTAGAGTTGTACATACACCACCGACCTCTTCAATGAGAATTTTACCTGCTGCGTAATCCCATGGTGACAACCTAGGTGTGATATATGCATCTAGTCTTTGTGTAGCAACATAAGCAAATTCTAAGGCAGCGGAGCCATATGATCTTGAACCTCTTACTTTTTGAACTAAATCACTTAATTTATGGTGATTTAAACGTTTATTTGGAGTTAACCAAATTGAATTGAGGGCTATAATAGCTTCTTCTATTTTTATCGGTTTTAATTTTGGGATTGGTTGATTATTGAAAAATGCACCTTGTCCCTTTTTGGCAGTATAAAGCTCATTATGTAACACATCATATATAATCCCGAACATACCAATTCCGTTTTCGTACACCCCTAATGAGATCGCAAAATTTCTTTTTTGATGGACAAAGTTCATTGTGCCATCAATCGGATCAAGCACCCAAACAACTCCATCGACTTTTTCAATTGAATCTCCAAATCCTTCTTCACCTAAAAGAAAATGAGTTGGAAAATATTCTTTTATCTTTTTCTTAAAAAACTTTTCAATTTCTTTATCCTTGTTAGTAACTAAATCGTTTGGATTTGATTTTGTTAAAATTGTTAATTGATCAGTAAGTGAATTACGAATATTTTCACCTGCATTGATAATCCACCCCGTTGCAGTTTTTTCTATCTCTTCCCAATTTACTGTCATTTTTCAACACTCCAATTTCTAGTTGAACATCAATATTAATATTATCTTATTTCAGTTTACCAAGTTCAATTAAAAAAATCCTTCTTTTATTCAAAGAATTAATTTGAAATTTATGAACTTTTTGGTTGGAGTGAGCATATTATAAAAAATGTGAGTCTTAATCAAAATAACACACACAGAAAAACGAACCTTTTTCAGGTTCGATTAATTGTATATTGTTCAAGCTTCTAATCGAATAAGTTCAAGACGAAGCTGCTCAAGTTTTTTCTTCGATTCATTCATTGCCTCAAAATCTTCAACTATCATTGCATCATAAAGTGTAGCTAGTTCGTAATCTAATTCAAGTTTTAGCACTGGAATTCTTTTCTCAGCATCAGTTCTCTTTAATGCATTAATCACTTGTCTCATCGCAATCCCTCCAATTTTTAATTCACCCTATTACGAAAATAACAATTGTACGAGTTAATTAACTAAATTTTCTGATTTTTTGTTTGATACTAATATATGATATTCTTGCTTACAAGGTAACTAAAATATTAAGAATCCTTATACCCATTTGTTTGCTTTTTTAATGGTATAATAGAAGCGAGATTTTGTATTAGGGGGTTATTAATTGAACAACTCGTTTTTTAATGACAAGCATTTTGAAGTATTCAGTAAACCATCGACATTAGAAGATCGAATGAAGTTCATTCAAGAAGAAATACAACCGAAATTCAAAGAATTATCTGATAGTATTATACCGTTTTTAAATGAGCTTTCGAACGATGTTTTTTATACACATATCGCGAAGCATGCTAGACGGACAGTAAATCCTCCAAAGGATACATGGGTTGCATTTGCCACTAATAAAAGAGGCTATAAAATGCTTCCTCATTTTCAAGTAGGATTATGGGATACACATCTTTTTATTTGGTTTGCAATTATTTATGAAAGTCCAATGAAGAAAAAAATAGCTGAACACTTTCGGAAGAATAAAACTGAATTATACGATTCACTTCCAGCTCATTTCGACATTTCCTACGATCATATGAAGCCAACTTTCATTCCAAAGGAACAAGTATCTTTCGAACAATTTTCACTTGGAATTGACCGTCTTCATGATATTAAGAAAGCCGAGTTTTTATGCGGTATTACAATCGAAAAAGAAAAGGCAATTTGTTATTCAAAGGAAGAACTATTACAAATCATTAAAGAAACATATAATGCAGTTTTTCCATTTTATCAAACTAGCTGTGATGATGAATTTATAAGTGTTGTTTAATTATACATATGATGAAAAAGAAAGTCTATTCCCATTCTTTACTCATTTTTCGACATGTCTATATTTTAATTTAATTCGTTTTAATGGACTAGCTCTGTAAAACAACTTTGTTGCAATTTACAAAAATCCGTTCCCTTTTCACGGACGAGATGCAACGCATCCTTGCAGGTTGTTGGCATCTCGTTTTTTTACATGAGTATCTCGGATCCTGTATCTATCAAAAAACAACATATCCCCATAGAACAAAAAGAAATGTTTCTATTTTTTTACTCAAAAAATGGAAACACTTCTTCAGTAATACTTTACATAAAAGTATGTATGTACTAAAAATAATGCATAAATATTAATTGTACTATGCTACATTTTTACAATATCTGTCTCTAAAAGTTCTTTTCCTTTTTGAATTGTACGGTACGCAGAGTAACCTGATAGCTCCTCAAATTCACGACAAAGTTTATTTTCATCTGCTTTACTTGGTACGATTGATTTGAATTTTTTATAAGCTATCATTAACTCTTCTTTCTTAATTCCTTTTTCATAAGCTTTTTCAATACTTGTGTAAAACTCAATCACATCAATCGTTTCTAATGTTGTCCAATCAAATAAAATAGGATATTGGTAGTCCATTTTTAACCTCCAAATTTATTTTTCGTTTTTCCTTAGTTGGCTTCAAACGATTTATTTCACTTAAAACCATATTCTACCTCATACTATTTAATCTTAACAGTAAAAGGTTATTTAATTACTTTTATTACCATTGTATAAAAATACTATATTTTTCTATACATCGATTTAATAGAGTGGTATAATTTTTTTGTTTTTCATAGGAAGATAAAACAGTTTACTGGTAAAGAATGAGCGTAAGCATGCCTAATATTGCTTACAAACATATCACTTCACGAAAAACATCAATTTTTAGTAGATGGGGTGTATGTGTTGAAACAAAATGAAACACCATTATTTTCTTCATTATTAGAACATAGCAAAAAAAATCCAATTCAGTTTCACATTCCTGGCCATAAAAAAGGACAAGGTATGGATCCTGAATTCAGAGACTTCATTGGAGAAAACGCATTATCAATTGATTTAATAAATATTGCACCGTTAGATGATCTTCACCAACCAAAGGCAGCTATTAAAAAAGCACAAGACCTTGCTGCTAAAGCGTTTGGCGCTGATCATACATTTTTTTCGGTTCAAGGTACTAGTGGTGCAATTATGACGATGGTCATGAGTGTTTGTGGACCTGGAGATAAAATTATAATCCCTCGAAATGTTCATAAATCAGTGTTATCAGCAATTATCCTATCAGGTGCGACTCCAATTTTTGTACACCCTGAAATGGATGTTGAACTTGGTATCGCACATGGAATCACGACAAGCGCTGTTAAAAAGGCAATTAGCGAACATCCTGATGCAAAAGCAATCTTAGTCATCAATCCAACTTATTTTGGATTTGTAGCAGACTTAAAGAAAATTGTTGAAATCGCACACGAAAATAACATGGCAGTATTAGTAGATGAAGCACATGGAGTTCATATCCATTTCCATGATGAGTTACCACTTTCTGCGATGCAGGTCGGTGCTGATATGGCTGCAACTAGTGTTCATAAGCTTGGAGGCTCACTAACTCAAAGCTCAATTTTAAATGTAAGAGAAGGGATCGTAAATATCCAGCACGTTCAAGCTATTCTTAGTATGCTGACTACAACTTCAACATCTTACATATTACTTGCTTCACTTGACGTTGCAAGAAAACGTTTGGCGACAGAAGGAAAACAATTACTATCTGAAACAATTAAGTTAGCAAATTATGCTCGGAGACACATTAATGAAATTAATGGATTATATTGTCCTGGTAGTGAAAAGATTGGTACTGATGCAACATTTAACTTTGATCCTACCAAAATACTTGTAAACGTAAAAAAATTAGGTATTACAGGTCATGATGTAGAAGTATGGTTAAGAAAAAACTATAATATCGAAGTTGAAATGTCAGATTTATATAACATCCTTTGCATCTTAACAATTGGGGATACTGATAACGAAGTAAACATTCTAATTGAGGCTCTTACTGAATTAAGTAAGAAATTTCCACCAAATGAACAAAATACGATTGATATCGTATCAATGCCGACAATCCCAGAGCTTGCTATTTCACCAAGAGACGCATTTTATTCACAAACAGAAGTTGTACCATTTGATGAATCTGTAGGACGTGTTATCGCAGAATTCGTTATGGTTTATCCTCCTGGTATTCCAATCTTTATGCCTGGAGAGCGCATTACATTAGAAAACCTTGTATACATTAAAAAGAATCTTGAAGCTGGTCTACCAGTACAAGGTCCTGAGGATGAAGATATCCTATCATTTAAAGTGATCAAGGAATAAAATTTCATATAAAGTTTTGTCTTTTGAATGTTCTTCAAATTAAGAAACAAAACTAAATTTTTACTAATCAGGCTATTGAGTGAAATAACTCAATAGCCTTTTATCCTATCGCTCTTTTAAACAACATTGTTGGTACTCTCACTCACTGTGGACGAAATACCAAGTCTCTTCTTCACCCCTTCCTCTCCAATGGATGTTGGCAGCCCACATATCCGCAGGAGTGCCCTAGATTCTCATTTAACTATCTAAAAGAAATATCAATACTAATTGCATAAAGGTAAATCTAATCACCATTTTAAACTGCTTACATACAATAATAAAAGTTGGCATATATTTAATTGAGCATATTCATTAAAAGCTCATTAGATAGGGTGTGAAATTGTGATAGTTATTGGAAATAATATGGTAAAGGCTACATTAAGCAAACCTGAACATAATAGTAATGCTATCCTAAGAGAAATACTAAATAAATTACAATCAAGTAATTATTCATATATTTATGACACAAAAAAAGATTTATCATTCGACTTAACCTTACGTTTACTGATCATAAAAGCATCAGAAGACTTATTGAAAAGCAATATGCAATTTCAAGTATTTAGAAAATCATATTGTAATCCCATGTTTTGGATTCGAACACCTTTAGGAGGATTTAAAATCCGTCCTGGAATCCCTCCCTCTCTTGGTTTATTAGATATTTTTCGAAATGGTCAGTTTTATGCTACTGAATGTGCTACTGCAATCATCATCATTTTTTATAAAGCTCTATTAGATCTATATGGTCCAAAAACATTTGATGAATTGTTTAATGGGCTATTACTATATACATGGAACTATGATACAGATTTAGTTATACGAACAGCTTCCATTAAAAATCCAGTTCCAGGTGATGTTGTTTATTTCAAGAATCCAGATGTCAGTCCATTCACTCCTGAATGGCAAGGTGAAAACACAGTTTCTATGGGAAACAATTTATTCTATGGTCATGGAATTGGTGTTCGTACCCCTCTTGAAATTGTTTACTATTTAAATATGCATCGATATCCTTTTGCAATGATTTCTGCTTATTTGACAGATTACAATACCCACGTCGATCCAAATGAAATGTCAAAATACTTAACCAATGACTCAAAACTTATCCCTATCCAAGTTAAAGAAATCGGATCAAACATTATCACTGCCCGCATAGGAGATCAATCTCAAATAGCTTAAAACTCGGCAAATTCGCCGAGTTTTTTTGTTTATATATTTAATAAATAGGTGGTTTTTCCATAGTACTTTTTTTTAAAAAAAGTTGATTGGAACGTGAGACTCCTGTGGGATTAGCGGGAAGGCTGAGACCCCACAGGCTTGCTGAGGAGGCTCAGCTCACGCCCCATGGAAAGGGAGTATCCTGTAGTCTTGTAATCAACTAACGCATTCTAAAATAGCAAAAATGTATACGAAAACAGCATTATTATTTATATGATAAGTGTTTTTTATTTTGGCTCTTCTCTAAAACATTGTTGCTTTTGGAATTTTTAATTTTAATGACAGAAGTTGATTACAACGGAAGGTGCGAGACTCCTGTGGGATTAGCGGGAAGGCTGAGACCCCGCAGGCTTGCCGAGGAGGCTCAGCTCACGCCCCAAGGAAAGGGAGCATCCTGGAGTTGTAATCAACTAACGCATTCTAAAATAGTAACAATGTATACGAAAACAGCCTTTGTGTTTAAAAAAAGATTTATAACAACAAAATTTCTAAAAACCACAAAAATATAAGTTCCATTCATCTTTGGATTTTTAATATAAATTACATTTCAAACTACAAAACATTCAAAGCTTTTTAATCATAGCTCTCTTCAATACTTGGGTGTGGCAATAAGTCGGATAAATAATCAGCTAGTTTCATAGCTTCTTCATCACTTTTTAATTTACATAAATATTTTAACTGATTCGGGTATAGTACATCCTGTCTGTCTAATAAGATACATTGATTAGATTGCATACAAATAACTAAAGGTTTACCAAAAAACATATTAGAATAGACAATCCCTATATCGTATCTTACATCGTTTGCAATAAATCCTATAAACCTTACTTTCGCATTTTCATGTTCATCATACAACTTTTCAAAAAATGACATAACAATCCCTCCTATCGTAAACTTATAATTATGTTCATTTTGATAAAGATAGAACTGTAGCCTTGTTTAAAAATTTAAAATAATGATAAAATGAATAAGATAACAGATTTTTAGGGGGATATTCCATGATTCAACAAGCAAGTATTTCATTAGTCGAAAATTCAAAACACACTGAAGTGAATTTAGAATTAGTTCAAGAGCTATTAAAAGAATATATTAATGCCTCAAATAAAATTGGTATTCAAGTAGATTGGAAATATGAAGCGGCATCTTTTCCTTATCAAATTTCGATTAAAAAGTTAGATGAGCAAGATTGTATTTATTTAAGTTGCCAAGATTCTCGTTATAAACATTTTGTATTATCTTGCCCAAGCGAACAGACAATTCAAATCATGTTGTTACCTAATTCAACATTTGGAGATAAAGGAAAAGCAAATGAACTTTGTAAATACATTGCTCAAAAAGTAGAAGGAAAGCTAGAGTTATTTAATAGTAGAATTATGTATTTTTATAAGCGCTAATCTAAAAGAGATCAAATAAAAATCGAAATGTAAAAAAACAGATTGCATATCCCGTTGTAATAAATATACTTACTTTCTTTGAATTACCAATGTATTTGGCAATCAAGTACAGTTGATAAAAGAAAACAACGAACAAGATTATTTTTGAATGTAATTGATCACGTTGAGATAAGTACATTATGATTGTAAAACCTAACCAAAACAATTGATGAATCAGTAATAAAATGAGTTGTTTCCTCATTTTCCCACCTCATTTACATAAAATAAGTTTGGCTTATCTATTCATTTATTTGTAGTAGGACAATCAATAAAATCATTACTTTTTAAACGTTATGCTATTTTGAAAATTTGCATGCAAAAAACCTCCAAAATAAATTTTGGAGGTTTTTGTTTATCCAAACGTACGCCTAAAGTCGCTTACGTTTTTATTATTATCTAACTTCAGCGACTACCTCCTCGGTCGTTTCACAAATACCAATTGAAGTGAAAACCACACTTCATTTGGTATTTGCTCCAACGCCTTTCGGAGGTAATCAAGTCGCTTACGTTTTTATTATTTCACCATATGGATTGGGTGACCCATTGAAAGCTCAGCAGCTTCCATTGAAATTTCACCTAAAGTAGGATGAGCATGGATTGTTGATGCGATGTCTTCAACTGACATACATGCTTCAATTGCAAGTCCTAACTCAGAAATGATATCAGAAGCATTTGCACCTACGATCTGTGCACCAATTAATACTCCGTCTTCTTTACGAGAGATTAATTGAACAAATCCTTCTGTACTATTTAGAGATAATGCACGACCATTACCAGCGTATGGGAATTTCGCTACATCAACTTTAATTCCTTCAGCATCAGCTTGTTGTTTTGTGTATCCAACAGTTGCTAATTCTGGATCTGTGAAACATACTGCAGGAATTGCTAAATATTCAATTTGTGATGGTTCTCCGCTGATTGCTTCAGCAGCTACTTTTCCTTCATAAGAAGCTTTGTGAGCTAATGGAGGACCCGCAACAACATCACCAATTGCATAAATGTTTGAAACTGTAGTACGGCTTTGTTTGTCAGTAGTGATAATACCACGTTCGTTAATTTCAACGCCGATATTTTCTAAACCAAGGTCACGTGAATTTGGGAAACGACCAACAGTTACTAATACGTAATCTGCAGCTACTTCTTTCATTTCACCTTTTACTTCAAATTTAACTGTTACGCCATCAGCAGTTTCTTCAACACCTTTACCGAATGCGTTAGTAAAGATTTCAACATTACCTTTTTTCTGTAAGCCACGTTTTACAACTGTGCTCATTGCTTTCTCAAAGCCATTTAAGATTTCATCGCCTGCTTCAAGAATTGTAACTTCTGTTCCGAAGTTAGCATATGCAGTACCAAGTTCCATACCGATATAACCGCCACCGATAACAACAATTTTCTTTGGTACTTCAGGTAAGCTTAATGCACCAGTTGAGTTGATTACACGTTTGCTCCATTTAAATCCAGGAATTTCAATTGGAGTTGAACCTGTAGCAATGATTGCATTATTAAAAGTATAAGTTTGAGCAGAATCTTCACCGATTACACGTAAAGAATTTTTATCATTAAAGTATGCTTCACCTTTAATAACTTCTACTTTATTACCTTTTAATAAACCAGCAACACCGCCAGTTAATTTTTTAACAACGCCGTTCTTCCACTCTTGAACTTTTGTAAAGTCAACTTTTACATTCTCAGCAGTAATACCCATATCTTCAGAATGAAGAGCAGTTTCGTAACGATGTCCAGCAGAGATTAATGCTTTTGAAGGGATACATCCAACATTTAAACATACTCCACCTAAATTGCCTTTTTCAATTACTGCTACTTTTTGTCCAAGTTGTGCTGCACGAATTGCTGCAACATATCCACCTGGGCCAGCACCAATAACGACTGTATCTAGTTCAATTGGAAAATCTCCTACTACCATTTCTTACGCCTCCATTAACATTAATTCTGGGTCATTTAATAAACGTTTAATATGGTTTAATGCATTTTGAGCAGTTGCACCATCGATCATACGGTGATCAAAGCTTAATGATAAAGCTAATACTGGAGCTACTACGATTTCACCATTTACAACGATTGCTTTTTCTGCAATACGGCCAATACCTAAAATAGCTACTTCAGGATGGTTGATTACTGGAGTAAACCATTGTCCACCAGCTGAACCGATGTTACTAATTGTACATGAAGCACCTTTCATTTCAGCAGCAGATAATTTACCTTCACGTGCTTTTCCACCTAATTCATTAATTTCAGCAGAAATTGAGAAGATTGATTTACGATCAGCATCTTTCACTACTGGTACTAATAAACCTTTTTCAGTATCAGCAGCGATACCAATATTGTAGTAATGTTTATGAATAATTTCTGATGTTGCATCATCAATTGAAGTATTTAATGCTGGGAATTTAGCTAAAGCTGAAGTTAAAGCTTTAACTACGTAAGGTAAGAAAGTTAATTTAATACCTTGGCTAGCTGCAACTTCTTTGAATTTCTTACGACTAGCAACAAGTTTAGTTACATCTACTTCGTCCATTAATGTAACGTGAGGAGCTGTATGTTTAGAGTTAACCATTGCTTTTGCAATTGCTTTACGAATACCACTCATTTTTTCACGAGTTTCTGGGTATTGACCTTCAGGAATTGCTACTGCTTTAGCTTCTTCTTTAACTGGAGCAGCTTCTTGTGCTACAGCTTCAGTAGCTACTGGAGCTGCTACCGCACCACCTGATACGAATGCGTCAACATCAGCTTTTGTGATACGGCCATTTTTACCTGAGCCAGCTACAGCTTGTAGATCTACACCTTTTACGCGTGCATATTTACGAACTGATGGCATTGCAATGATATTTTTATTTGAAGCTGATTCTGCCGCAGGTGCTGCTGCTTCAGCTACTACTTCAACTTTTTCTTCTGCTGCTGGAGCTTCTTCAGCGTGTTGTCCTTTGAAGCTTAAGTTTTCATAACCAGGTGCATCAAAACGTACAAGTACGTCTCCAACTACTGCTACAGTTCCTTCACTTACTAATACTTCTAATACTTTACCTTTTACAGGAGAAGGAATTTCTACAACAGATTTATCATTTTGTACTTCACAAATGATATCATCTTCATTTACTTCTTTACCTGGTTCAATAAACCATTTTACAATTTCACCTTCGTGAATACCTTCACCGATGTCAGGTAATCTAAATTCAAAAAGACTAGCCATTATTTCGACCTCCGAACAATATATTGTGTATTCTATCACTATTAATAAAGGAAGAAAGGTATCGATGACATCATCAAATACCTTTCAAATTTACCTTTTCATCCAAAAATTAGAAGTTTAAAACTTTTTGAATACCTTCAACAACATCTTTATGGTTTGGTAACCAAACAGTTTCAGCTTCTGAGAATGGAAACACTGTATCAGCTGCAGCAACACGTACTACAGGTGCTTCTAAAGAAAGGATACAACGATCATTAATTTCAGCTACTATATTAGCAGCAATACCAGCTTGTTTTTGTGCTTCTTGAACAACAACTGCACGACCTGTTTTTTCAACAGATTTTACGATTGCGTCAATATCAAGAGGATGTATAGTACGTAAGTCTACTACTTCTACTGATACGCCTTCTTTTTCTAATTCTTCAGCAGCTTTTAAAGATGCATGAACCATAGCACCATAAGCAAATACTGAAACATCTTTACCTTCACGTTTTACATCCGCTTTACCTAATTCGATTGTGTAATCTCCTTCAGGTACTTCTTCACGGAATGAACGGTATAATTTCATATGTTCTAAGTAAACAACTGGATCGTTATCTCTGATTGATGCAATTAATAGACCTTTTGCATCTTTTGGTGTTGAAGGGATAACAACTTTTAAACCAGGAGTTTGAGCCATTAATCCTTCTAAGCTATCTGCGTGCATTTCTGGAGTATGAACGCCTCCACCAAATGGTGAACGGAATGTAATTGGTGCGTTCATAGTACCACCAGAACGATGACGTAAACGAGTAGCTTGACCAGCAACTGAGTCCATAATTTCGAATAAGAATCCGAAGAATTGAATTTCTGGTACTGGACGGAATCCTTGTAAACCAAGTCCAATCGCTAATCCACCGATTCCAGATTCAGCTAATGGTGTATCAAATACACGTTGTTCGCCAAATTCTGCTTGTAAACCTTCAGTTGCACGGAATACACCACCGTTAACTCCAACGTCTTCCCCAAATACTAATACGTTTGGATCGTTTTTCATTTCAACGCGTAATGCATCTGTGATGGCTTGAATCATTGTCATTTGCGCCATGACTTACTTCGACTCCTTTTCATTGTAGATTGCAGCTTGCTCTTCTAAATTGAAAGTTTTTGTTTCAAAAGTATTTTCAATTAAGTCAGTAACCTTTTGTTTTGGTGTTTGGTCAGCAAGTTTAATTGCTTCTTTAATTGCTTCTTTTGCTTCTTCAATTACTTTTGTTTCTTCTTCTTCAGTCCATAGACCTTTTTTCTCTAAGAATTTACGGAAACGAACGATAGGATCTTTTGCTTCCCATTCATTTTCAGTTTCTTTTGTACGGTAACGAGTTGGGTCATCACCAGCCATTGTATGTGGTCCATAACGGAAAGTAAGAGTTTCAATTAATGTTGGGCCATCTCCGTTTAATGCACGTTTACGAGCTTCAGAAGTTGCTGCATAAACTGCAAGTGGATCCATACCATCAACTTGAATACCTGCAATACCAACTGCAACTGCTTTTTGAGCAATTGTACGAGCTTTTGATTGCTTAGATACTGGAGTTGAAATTGCGTAACGGTTGTTTTGTACAATAAAGATTGCAGGAGCATTGTAAGCACCAGCAAAGTTCATTCCTTCGTAGAAGTCACCTTGTGAAGCTCCACCGTCACCTGTATATGTAAGAGCAACAGCGTTTTTGCCTCTTAATTTTAAGCCTAATGCTACACCAGCAGTTTGAACAATTTGTGCACCAATGATAATTTGAGGCATCATTGCATTTAAACCTTCTGGATATTGGCTTCCTACAAAATGTCCTCTAGACCATAAAAACGCTTTATATAATGGAAGACCGTGCCAAATTAATTGTGGAACATCACGGTATCCAGGTAAGATAAAGTCTTCGTTCTCTAATGCAAAATGACTTGCTAATTGAGAAGCTTCTTGACCAGCTGTAGGCGCATAGAAACCTAAACGACCTTGTCTGTTTAAAGAAATTGAACGTTGATCAAGAACACGTGTCCAAACCATACGAGTCATTAATTCTTTTAATTGCTCATCAGTTAATTCAGGCATTGCAGCTTCGTTAACGATTTCGCCTTCTTCATTTAAGATTTGAAGAGTTTCCACACTATTACCAACTTGTAACATGTGATCCATTAATTCAGAAACAGTTTGCTTGTTCGTCATCTCTGTTATTTCCTTTCCTTTTGCTTTCTTTGTAGTAGCAACCACTTAATCCACACCCTTCTACATCATGGGAATTTAACTATCAAATGAGAATTCTATTTCTAGAACAGCCTATTTTTACATAATAATTTGTGAATATTTTCGAAAAATTTACAACTGCTATAGAAACTGTACTTGTTAACTATATGTAATTCATTGATACAACACTGAATACAAATACAGTTTAACTCACCTTTAGAAAGTCGTCAAATGTTTTGATATTAATTTTTTCACAATAAAAATGTAGTTTACAGATAAGATTTTTTTCAATCTGTACCATTCATCTGAATATAAACTGTTATACAATAGAACCTACCTCACAAAAAATATATTGAAATAATAAATAAACAATCGGTGAATGGTGATTTCCTCTGTACTACAACGCTTTTCCTTAAAAAAAATATAATTGAAAAATATTTTTAAATTTTATCTTTTAGGTAAATGAACAAAAGTGAATACTACATCTACATTTATTTCCTACTGCTAAGTTGTTATACTATAAATATTTTTCAGCTTTCGATTTATCCCGCATAAACAGGCCTAAGACCCCAACCTTAAGATTGAGAGTGAGACAAATAAGATAGATGAGGGATAACAGCCCGTAAAAGCCCGATTGGTCGGGCTAACCATCAGTGGGTGATGCAGCCCCCCACTGATGGAAGTTTCACTTTATTGAATCTGTATATTTGTTATATTCATTATTTAAATGGATTACCTTTTTATATATTGTGTTTGTTTTACTTGTATATTTCTTTACCTTATTACTTCCTATTTTTTCTTTTGAAAGCTCTTTATAGAGTTGCCTTTCGTTTTTTATAGCTTGCAGAAATAAGGTATTTAACTCATCATAGATTTTAATTCTCTTTTTCCTCGATAAAATCAATGAATCAACTTTCTTTTTTAATCCTTTATCTCTTGTACGAATATTTAGATTGACCAGTTCATATATAACTAAGTCAGAACGGTGAAGGTGGTTGCTTTCAATTTTTAGTTTTTCTTTTCTAGCATTTAATAATTCGATTGCACGTTTTGCAGTTTTTATTCTTTTAAAAGCTTGTTTCTCCTTAAATGAAATTATCCTTTCATATTCTTCCAATTCTTTCATTTCTAATTCTTGAATTGCTTCATTTTCACTTTCAAACAATTTTTCTATTTTTGCTAGCTCTTTCAATTTAGAATTTATCAAATTCCGCTGACTATACCCTGTCTGGCAACCAACTAAATTTATTCCAAAAATGAGAAGAAAAAAATAAACTGCCTTCGGTTTATTCATTGTCTCAACTATATTTTCCTTGTTAATTTAATCATGCATCAATTAATATTTTTTATACATTTAACTTGGAATATAAAATCAGTTGAGCAAAAACCCACACCTTCTCATGATTAAAACATACATTGTATTAACCGCTTAAGCGGAAAATCAATTTAGGAGGTTACACTTCATGTTCGGATACGGTGGTTTTGGTGGCTGCGGTTATGGTGGCTACGGTTATGGCGGCGGCGGTTTCGGCGGAGGATCTTTCGCTTTAATTGTAGTATTATTCATTTTATTAATCATTGTTGGAACTGCTTTTTGTATTTAACACCTGACAGATTTAATACTGACAGTAATCTAAAGAACTATTGGAGTGGGTATTCCTACTCCTTTTCTCGTCTATTTTTACTTACGATTACCTATAATACTGACATCTGATTTTTCATTTGATAAACTACATACATAGATATAAAGGAGTGAATGCATATGATTACAATGAAGGATATTATCCGTGAAGGAGATCCTCGCTTAAAAGAAGTAAGTAAAGAAATTTCATTAACACCAAACGAAGAGGATATAGAATTAGCAAAATCATTACTTGAGTATGTTATGAATAGTCAAGATCCTGTTATTTCAGAACAGTTTGGCTTACGCTCAGGTATCGGATTAGCTGCTCCACAAATTGGTGTGCTAAAACGTGCTATAGCTGTACATGTTACTGATAGCCAAGATAATTTATATAGTTATGCCATGCTCAACCCAAAAATCATAAGTCATTCTGTTGAACAAACTTATTTATCTTACGGAGAAGGATGTCTTTCTGTAGATCGTGAAGTTTCAGGATATGTCCCAAGGTATAGCCGTATTACTGTAAAAGGAAACGATGTAAATTTAGGTGAAGTTACAATTAGATTAAAAGGCTTACCAGCAATTGTTTTCCAACATGAAATTGACCATCTAAATGGAATTATGTTCTTTGATCATATTGACAAAAAAGATCCATTTAAAGTACCTGATGGAGTAAAACCTTTAGAACGTTAAAAACCTATGAGCTCGTTAAAAACAGTATCAACTGCAAATTATTGCAATTGATACTGTTTTTTTGCCTTTCACAATAAACAACGGAAGTAAAAACCAACTCCCTTTTGTTTTTTGCTCCAACGTCTTTCGGAGATAATCGGGTTGCCTCCGCTTTTCTATGTCTAGTTTCGAAGACTAGCTCCTCGGTCATTTCACAATATCCAATTGAAGTGAAAATCCGCACTTCCCTTGGGTATTGCTCCAATGCCTGCCTGAGCTAAACAAGTCTTCTACACTTTTCTATCTGTCTAGCTCCTGCAACCATCTCCTCGGCCGTTTCACAAAAAAACAACGGAAGTAAAAACCAACTCCCTTTTGTTTTTTTGCTCCAACGTCTTTCGGAGATAATCGGGTTGCCTCCGCTTTTCTATGTCAAATTATTTATTTACTATTTTATTAATTGAAAATATAATAGAGATAATGATAATTATTTTCAATTGGAATTTGGGGGAAGTATTATGCAACTATCGAAGGTCTCAGTAGGTTCTAAAGTTTTAATAACAGACTTATCCTCAACAAATACATTGATTCAAAAAAGATTAATGGATTTTGGTATAGATGAAGGTTCAGAAATTTGCCTGTTACAAAAGCTTCCTTTTCAAGGACCATGTATGATTGAGTGTGCAGGTCAATGTATTAGTTTAAGGCAAAAAGAAGCTTGTCAAATAGGTGTGAAACAATTATGAATAAATTAGAAATTGGTCTTATTGGAAATCCAAATACAGGGAAAACTTCATTATTTAACTCATTAACAGGTACATACAATTATGTAGGTAACTGGAGTGGAGTTACTGTTGAAAAAAAAGTTGGTACCTTAAAAGAGATAAATGGTGATTTGATTGATTTACCTGGTGTCTATTCATTAAATCCACTTACCAAAGATGAACAAGTGGCAACTAATTATTTCTTAAATGAAAACTTTGATTCAGTTATTAATATTATTGATGCCTCTCAACTTGAAAGAAATCTACATTTAACTTTACAAATTGCTGAATATGGAAAACCATTTATGATTGGCTTAAATATGATTGATGTTGCTTTGCGAAGTGGAATGAAAATAGATGTTGAGAAGTTATCAAGCAAGCTAGGAGTTCCAATTATTCCCCTAGTTGCAAGAACAGGTAAGGGAATTACAGACTTACTTTCTATCCTTAAGAATAATGAAGTAAAAAATCCTAATACACAACTTGTTACATTCGATGACGAAATCGAACAGATTATTACAGATATTATGGTAATACTTCCTAAAAACCTACCTGGAAATGCTAGATGGTATGCAATTCAAATTCTAGAAGAAAACGAACCAGTTCTAAACTACCTTAATGAACTTGTTCCAATTTCTTCATTTGAAAAACACATCAATCAAGCTATTACATTTGTAAAAGAACATTCAAGTGCTAAATCTTTTAAACAATATGCTCATCAGTCAAGACGTAAAGCGATTTTACACTTAATTGATGATTGTGTCATAAAAGAAAACACTCGTAACATCTCTCTTTCATCAAAAATAGATAAAATTGTAACTCATAAAGTATTAGGAATCCCCATTTTCTTATTCCTAATGTTTATTATGTTTAAGTTTACTTTTGATTGGATTGGGACTCCACTTTCTGATACGTTAGATAGCTTCATTTCTGGTCCTGTTACAGATTTTGCTACTAGATTATTACAAGATATAGGAGCTTCTGACTTTATAAAAGCAGTTATTTTAAACGGTATTATTGCAGGTGTTGGTGGTGTACTTGTATTTGTCCCACAGATCTTCATTTTATTCTTCTTCATTTCATTACTCGAAGATTCAGGATACATGGCAAGGGTCGCGACGGTCATGGATGTACTTATGGAAAAGGTCGGATTAAATGGTAAAGCATTTATTCCAATGATTATTGGTTTAGGTTGTAATGTGCCGGGCATCATGGCAGCAAGAACGATCGAGCAACCACGTGAGCGTCTTTTAACAATTATACTTACACCTTTGATGTCATGTTCAGCACGTCTAAGTGTATATAGTTTGTTCGTTGCAGCATTTTTTAAAGAAAATCAAGCTATCGTTGTTTTTTCACTGTACTTATTAGGCATTATAACTGCACTTCTTTTAGCAGTTATTTTTTCAAAAACAATTTTTAAAAAAGAGCAGTCTTATTTTATTATGGAACTTCCTCCATATCGTAAGCCACAATGGATTTCTTTATTCAGAAGTACTTGGGATAAAGGAAAAGGATTTGTTAAAAAAGCAGGAACATTTATTTTTGGTGGTTCTGTTGCAATTTGGTTCCTTTCTTATACGGGTCCTGGAGGTTTTAATGTACCTCTTGACCATAGTTATTTAGCAAAAATCGGTGGATTTATTGCTCCTATATTTGAGCCAATTGGTTTTGGGACATGGCAAGCTGGCGCATCTTTAATAACAGGTTTCTTAGCCAAAGAAGTAGTTGTATCAACAATGAATATTATTTACCATGCACCAAATATGGCTTCATTAACACATGTAATTGGCGGGGCATTCACTCCATTAAGTGCTTATAGTTTCTTAGTTTTCATTCTTTTATATATCCCATGTTTAGCAACCGTTGCAGTAATAAAAAAAGAGAGCGGCTCTACTAAATGGACGATATTCTCTATGATCTACTCTTTTGTAATTGCCTATATACTTAGTGCTTTAATTTATGGAATCGGAACCTTACTTGGATATTAGGAGGTTGTAAATATGTTGGTCAATATTCTATTAGGAGTAGCCATCTTTGGTTATGCAGGCTTTGCCCTATTTAATGCAATTCGTAAAAGTAAAAAAGGAAAATGCGCTGCATGTAGTATTAAAAATAGCTGTTCTTCAAACTGTAGTGTTATACCAAATCAAAAATAATAAAAAAGAGTTTGTTTCGGGTGTGAGACAAACTCTTTTTTATATAGCTATTTCGTAAACTTTGATGCTATTTTAGAATGCGTTAGTTGATTACAACTCCAGGATGCTCCCTTTCCTTGGGGCGTGAGTTGAGCCTCCTCGTCGCTATCGCTCCTGCGGGGTCTCAGCCTTCCCGCTATTCCCACAGGAGTCTCGCACCTTCCATTGAAATCAACTTCTGTCTTAAAAATTAAAAATCTCAAAAGCAACAATCTTTTTGAATAGAGACATTCATGTTAATTAAATTTACACCATGGCCTATGAAAATAAGGAATTCCCCATATAATGTAACCTAAAAAAAGAGTTTGTTTTCAACCTACGAAACAAACTCTTTTTTTATAGATTATTTAAATGTTAGAGCTTATAAAAATAGAAAACTACCTAGGAACCAATTACTATTTTTAGATCAATCCAGCCCATTTTAATCCGTTTAAAATACCATCTTCTTCACAACTTGTTGTTATATGATTTGCAATAGATTTTAATGGTTCTACTGCATTTCCCATTGCGATTCCTGTACCAACCGCTTGGATCATCTCTAAATCATTCAGACCATCACCAAAAGCATAAACATCTTCAATATTTGTTCCTAAATGTTTAGCGAATTCAATGATTCCGGTAGCCTTCGATCCTCCAGTTGGTAAAACATCCATTGAAAGGTCATGCCATCGAATATAATAAAATTGATCAAAACCACCAATCATCTCGTGTTCTTTACCATCCTCACAAAACAATAGCGCTTGATATATATCACGATCTTTATAAAACTCACTATCAACTTCAGGATGCTCCATTTTTAATGAATTCATTGCCTCTGTAATATAAGGGTGTTTTTCACTAGATGCTTTCATTGTTTGCTCATTTAAGAAAATAAGAGGCAGATTTAAAGTTTCAGCTTTTTTTACAAAATCCGAAAGGTGTTTTGAATCTAACGGATTTTTGTGTATTGCTTGTCCTTCATATTCGACATATTGTCCATTTAAACTGATAAAGTTTTTTATATTTAATTCTTCACGAATATCTTTAAACATAAATGGTGCTCGACCTGTGGCAATCGCTACATGAACGTCTTTTTTTTGAAGCTCTTGGATTGCTTTTTTTGTACTATCTGGAATTTCTTTTTGATGATTAAGGATTGTACCATCAATATCAAAAAAAACAATTGGTTTACTCATTTAAAACTCTCCTTCTAGGATGCTGTTGTTCTTTTAGTTGATTCGATTGACTTCCGCTTCATGGCAGTTACAAATACTCCCAATAATACAAATATCAAACCAACAACCATTCTTGTAGTAATGGGTTCTTTTAAGAATAATAATCCCCATATAGAGGCAAAAATAGGAACGATATATGTTACCATCGTTGCAAACTCTGCACTCCCCTCTTTAACCATATAATAAAATAGGAGATATGCCAACCCAGAAGCCATAGCACCTAATGCGATAATATTTACCAATACATCACTGTTCGTAAAAGGAGATAAATTAAACTGACCACTTATCATACAACCTATGAACCCATATATACTAGAAAAACCAAGCGTTAAAAATGAAATAACCATCACTTCTAAATGTTGTAAATATTTCTTAGTTAACAAAGATCCTACGCCATAACTAAGAGTTACCGCAATCATTAATAATGAATAGTATATATTACCGGATAAAAGCATTGAGACGTTTATCTTCATCATAATACCTAACCCAACCATTCCAATTAGTAATCCGATCCACTGCTGTCTTTTAATCGTTTGTTGAAAAACGAAATACCCAATGATCAATGTCGCCATAGGTGTAAAGGCATTTAGTATGGCAGCTTCGTTACTTTGAATATGTTCTTCGCTTATTGAGATTAATACCCACGGTAAGGCATGATTAAATAATGATGCAATCATAATAATAAATAATTCTCGTTTACTACTAATTTTTACTTTTACTTTTAAACACATCATAATGATAAAAATTGTAATTGCCCCAAGTAAACAACGATAAAAAACGATTCCGAATGGACCTAAATCATGAACTAACAATTTAATAAATAAAAAGGATGTACTCCATATTAATCCAAGAAGTGCTAATGCACCATATAACTTTCCCAACTAAAATCTTCTCCCCTCAATCTAGCTGTAATTTTTAATTCTAAAACACTTCTAAGAAAATGTATGAAAAGTATATTATGTAAAATACTATACTCATTCTAGTAATAATGAACGTGAATAATGATTTAAAAGTTTATTTTCACTACAAGGAGGTTAAACTAATGTTACGTAGAGTGAAAAAGAAACTCAAACAAACAATTAAAAATATGCTCAAAAAAAAGCAGCTTGTTTCATCTATTTTATCAATTTACACGCTAAATTTAACCTAATTTAGATAATATGTCATAAAAAGAATGAAAATGTAATAAAAATCACTTATAATATTTAGAAGATAGAGATTTGACAAGGAGAGATTAAAATGATTTTTAAAGTGTATTTTCAGGAACTTCAACAAGAAGTACCTGTACGTGAAAAAACAAAAACTGTTTATGTAGAGGCAGATAGTGAAAAAGATGTTCGTGCGAAATTACAACCTCTTCAGTATAATATTGAATTTGTTCAGCCTTTAACCGGTGCTCATCTTGAATTTGAACAACAAAGTGAAAGCTTTAAACTGTTGGAGCTTGCTTAATCTATGAAATTTTTGAAAAACGATCAAGTTGCCGTATTCGCACTAGGTGGCTTAGGGGAAATTGGAAAAAATACATATGCAGTACAATACCAAGATGAAATTATATTAATAGATGCCGGGATAAAATTCCCTGAAGATGAGCTATTAGGGATTGATTATGTAATTCCTGACTATTCTTATTTAGTACGTAATGAAGAAAAGATTAAAGGCCTTTTTATCACTCACGGACATGAAGACCACATTGGTGGTATTCCATATTTATTAAGGGAACTTAATATTCCGATTTATGGTGGAAAACTTGCACTTGCACTAATTAAAAATAAATTGGAAGAGCATGGTCTTCTTCGTAAAGCTAAATTAATAGAGATTAAAGAAGACGATATTGTTAAATTCCGAAAAACATCTGTTACTTTCTATCGTACAACTCATAGTATTCCAGATTGTTTCGGTATTGTAGTAAAAACACCTCAAGGACAAATTGTTCACACTGGTGACTTTAAATTTGATTTTACACCAGTAGGTGAAACTGCTAACCTGACAAAAATGGCTGAAATTGGAAAAGAAGGCGTATTATGCTTACTATCCGATAGTACAAACAGTGAAGTTACACATTTTACAATGTCAGAACGTAAAGTTGGCGATACAATCCATGAGATTTTCCGAAAAGTAGACGGTCGAATTATTTTTGCTACGTTTGCATCAAATATTCATCGTTTACAACAAGTTGTTGAAGCTGCTGTTTCAACTGGCCGTAAAATCGCTGTATTTGGACGCAGTATGGAAGCTAATATGGATATCGGTTATGATTTAGGTTACATTAAATGTCCAAAAGATACATTTATTGATGCCCAACAAATTAATCGATTACCAGCTAATCAGGTCGTAATTTTATGTACTGGTAGCCAAGGTGAGCCAATGGCTGCATTATCTCGAATTGCAAACGGTACACATCGTCAAATTCAAATTATACCTGGAGATACTGTTGTTTTCTCATCTTCACCAATTCCAGGAAACACAATGAGTGTAAACCGTACAATTAATATGTTGTTCCGTGCTGGAGCTGAAGTAATCCATGGCTCCCTAAATGATATTCATACTAGTGGACATGGTGGTCAAGAAGAGCAAAAGCTAATGCTTCGTCTTATTAAACCAAAGTACTTTATGCCGATTCACGGTGAATACAGAATGCAAAGAACGCATGCTAAATTAGCTATGGATTGTGGAATCCCTGAAGAAAACTGCTTTATCATGGACAATGGTGAAGTATTAGCATTGCGCTCTGACGAAGCGAATGTTGCTGGAAAAGTTCCATCAGGTAATGTATATATTGATGGAAGTGGAATTGGGGATATTGGAAACATTGTATTACGTGACCGTCGTATCTTATCTGAAGAAGGATTAGTGATCGTTGTTGTAAGCATTGATATGAAAGAATTTAAAATTTCTGCTGGACCTGATATTATTTCTCGTGGCTTTGTGTATATGCGAGAAAGCGGTGATTTAATTAATGAAGCTCAAGCATTAATTTCATCACACTTAAATAAAATCATGGAACGTAAAACATCTCAATGGTCAGAAATTAAGAATGAAATTACAGACACACTTTCACCTTTCTTATATGAAAAAACAAAACGTAGACCAATGATCCTTCCAATCATTATGGAAGTTTAATTTATGAAATCATATTAACTTTCAAAAGTTAGCTAAGTATTACTAAAATTTGAAATCAAGTCCTATAAAATGGACACTCAAATAAACGATAAAAAAGCCTGTTCACGGTAAATTACCGGGGACAGGCTTTTTTATTCTCATAAAAAAACACCTCTACAAAATCGAATCAGGATCGATTTTGGGAAGTGTTTATTAAGTCTCTCCTTATTGGTTCTCACTATTATCATCTCTATTAACTTCGACTGAATTTTTATTCTCTCTATCTTGTGATAGATACAAAGTAGGTTTCTTCAAGAAATAAATTAGAAAAACAGTTACAAAAGCAACAACCGCAATAAAAAAAATAAATACTAAAACTGTTGCTAGACCACTTTTTGTATAACTATTTTCTATTCTTAAATAGGGATATAAAAAATATGGCATATGGCTTAAACCGTAACCAAAAAACGCAAATAAATATTGAAGAAGTACACTTGATAAAGCTAAACCGTAGTATTTTTTTCGGTAGACAAGAGTAGTTGCTAAAATAAAAAAAACAAATGATAATAAAAATAATAACCAATAGCTATACATATGTTCAAAATGAGCTTTATTATGCAGTTTCATTGCTCCGAATACAAACACGCTTGAAAATATTGTTGGAACTGACCAAAATAAATAATATTTTCTTAACTTTATCTCAGAGCTAGAATCATTGATTGCTCTAGCATAATATAAAAGGAAAATCGCACTAATAAATAAAACAGAACAGATTGCAAGGAACATGACTGATATCGAATAAACGTTGGTTAATAACTTAAACGGCTGAAAATGAATATCCGTCCCTTTTTCAAGGATAAATCCACCTTCTGATATTGTTAAAACAGTAGAAAGTGAAACGGGAATGAGCAAGCTTGTCGCTCCATAAACAAACATAAATAGTTTACTTCGCTTGCTTCCATATTGATGAAACGTATAAAACGAGCCTCTTATAGCGACCAAGATCATTGCAATACTTCCTGGTACAAGTAAAGGGACACCATAATAATACGCAACTCTCGGAAAAATTCCTACGATCCCAACAAAAAAGAAAATGAAAAACACGGTCGCAATTTCCCAAATTGAAGATAAATGTTGATTGATTAATTCTGTTAATTTCCGCTCCCCAATATTAGTAGAAGCGTAAAACGCATAAAATCCAGCTCCGAAGTCAACAGAAGCAACAATCATATACGCATATAAAAACATCCATAGGATGAATAATGCAAAAGATTGTAATGCCAACTTAATCCCCCTAATTCATAAAGGTTATATAAATGCTCCAACCTTACCTATACTTATCTTCCATTCTATCATACTCATAAATCTCTTACATCCTAATTATGTCCCAAAAACCTTGAACTGATTCTATCTTGTATTTTAATCTTAATAAAAATTTACTCAAACATTGTAGCTATTTTAGTATTCATTAGTTGATTACAACTCCAGGTTGCTCCCTTTCCATGGGGCGTGAGCTGAGCCTCCTCGTCGCATACGCTCCTGTGGGGTCTCAGCCTTCCCGCTATTCCAATAGGAGTCTCGCACCTTCCGTAATAATCAACTTCTGTCTTTAACAAAAGCAACAAAGCTTTTAGAAAAGAACCTATAGAAAAGAGCAAATAAAATAGACTGCCTTATAAGATCACTTATCAGACAGTCTATTTAATATACATTTATTCTGCTTTACTAGCTTCATCTAACACTCGATTTACACGTTTTTCAAGCATTGCCATTCCACTATCACCTGCTTGGAAATGTCGAAGCAAACCGTTTTTATCAAAAACATAATATGCTGGTACATATTTATTTTCAAACGCATCCGTAATACCATGCTGATTATCAACTAAAATAGTTTGAGTGATCCCATGTTCTTCAGCTACTTCTTTTACCTTTTCAATATCTAAATCGTCTTCAGAACGTGGCATATGAACACTAACGACATTTAAACGGTCTTTATACTCATCTCTAAACGCATTAATATTTGGCATTGCCTCTTTACATAAATGACAGCTTACTGACCAAAAATGAATTAATGTTGGGCGTTCACCGATTAATTCTTCTCTCGTAACTGGATTATTTAGAACAGCAGTTGCACTATTTAATTCTGGCATTGGTGTACGTAGTCTCATACTAACTCCTCCTATCCTATGTATATCGTTAAAAAAAGGTTGTCTCATCAATGATTTCACTTTGATATTGAGACAACCTCTTTAAATTAAGTAAATGTTAGTTAAGAATTAAAGTGTAGCTTGACCTGGTTTCCAGTTAGCTGGGCAAAGTCCACCAGTTTGTAAAGCTTGAAGAACACGTAAAACTTCGTCAACTTCACGGCCTACATTGTTATGGTGAACTACTTGGTACATTAATTCACCTTCTGGATTGATGATGAATAGTCCGCGTAAAGCGATACCTTCTTCTTCAATTAACACACCATAATCACGAGAAACTACATGATTTGTATCAGCAGCTAATGTGTAAGCTAATTGACCAATACCATTTTCTTTACGATCTGTGTTGATCCAAGCTAAGTGAGTGTGGATTGTATCTGTAGATACACCAATAACTTCAGCATCTAAATCTTGGAATTCTTCATAACGCTCTGAAATAGCGATAATTTCAGTTGGACATACGAAAGTGAAGTCCATTGGATAGAAGAAAAGTACTGTCCATTTGTCATTTTTCATGTTTTCTTCTAAGCTTACTTTACCAAATTGTTTATTTGATAAAACTGCTTCCATTTCAAAACGTGGTGCTTGTTTTCCTACTAAACGTTCTGCCATTTAAAAATACCTCCAATTGGTTATGTAAATTAATTAATATTGCTTACAAATAAATTATATTAAATCAACTAATTAAAGTCAATATTAATTTATAATAATTATTATTTGATAATCATTTTCATTTAATGTTTTTAAAGAAATTTGTTAAAAATTCAATTGTAAGTGGGATCGCTTGCTCATTTGGATTTAATTTTTGATGGTGTAGACCAAATGGAGAATCTACTCCTAACCAAAACATCATTCCTGGAATATCCTTAGTCATAAATCCAAAATCTTCACCTGTCATTGCTACATCACATTCAATCGCTTCAATCCCATTATAGTTTTTAGCAAAAGTTAGGAAGTCATTCGTAATAGTTTCATTATTGATAACTCCATAATAATTACAGCCAAAGTCCACTTTAATTTTACACTGAAAACTCTCTTGAAATCCATTAATCATGCTTAAAATGCGTTCTTTTAATTTATTCATTGATTCTGCACTAAGTGATCGCATTGTTCCTTCAATTCGAACATGATCTGCGATAACATTTTGAACTGTTCCACCATTTATTTTTCCTATTGTAATAACCGCACTATCTAATGGATTCACATTTCTTGAAATAATGGATTGTATTTGAGTAATAAAATGACTTGATGCTACAATCATATCATTTGTTAAATGAGGAAACGCTGCATGTCCACTCGTACCATAAAAATCAATAAAAAGTTCTGACGTATGTGCGAATAGTAAGCCAGGTTTGGTAGCAATAGTCCCCACCTTATATTCTGGAGCAATATGTAATGCATAAATAACATCTGGCTTCCATTCTTGGAACTCCATACTTACCATTAATGGTTTAGCTCCCCCTGGCCCTTCCTCTGCTGGTTGGAAAATAAATAAAACGTTATCTGCAATTGGTTCATTAACAATATTTGTTAATAGACCGAGTGTAATACTCATATGGACATCATGACCACATGCATGCATCATTCCATCATGTTTAGAAGGGAAAGGCAAATTAGTCTCTTCGTTAACAGGTAAGCCATCAATATCAGTTCGATATCCGACTGTTTTTGTTGGGTTTTTTCCATTTACTTTTACTAAAACACCTGTTCTCCATGTTTTTATTTCAATACGGTCTGAATCAAGAGAATTAATATAATTTAATAAATACGCTTGAGTCTTTACCTCATGAAAACCAATCTCAGGAATTTGGTGGAGGTCTCTTCTAATCTCAATAAATTTATTCATATTGTTCCCTCCTCAAAAAAAGGCTGTCCCATTAGTGCTTGGCACGAAATGTTTGGAACAGCCTCTAATCGATGATATTATCTATTAATTATTTAGTTTTCTTAACTCTTGTTTAATTTCTGTTTTTGATTTTGTTTTTTCATCGATTTCTTTAATTACTCTTGCAGGTACTCCAGCTACAACTGTATAAGGAGGTACGTCTTCAGTAACAATTGCTCCAGCAGCAACAACTGCTCCTTTTCCAACTTTAACACCTTCTAATACTACAGCGTTTGCTCCGATTACAACGTCATCTTCAATGATAACTGGTTGCGCTGAAGGTGGTTCAATTACACCAGCTAAAACTGCTCCCGCACCAACGTGACAATTTTTACCAGTTGTTGCTCTTCCACCAAGAACAGCATTCATATCGATCATTGTACCTTCACCAATTACAGCTCCGATATTAATAACTGCTCCCATCATGATAACAGCATTATCACCAATTGAAACGTGCTCACGAATAATAGCACCTGGCTCAATACGCGCTTTAATTTCTTTTGAATCTAACATAGGAATAGCAGAATTTCGACGATCAGATTCAATTACAAAATCTTCTATGTATTCTTTTTGATCATTTAAAATAACTTTAATTGCATCCCATTCACCGAATAATACTCCACTATTTTGTGAAATAAATGCTTGGATTGAATCAGCAATTTGTAACTTGTCTAATTGCCCTTTTACATATACCTTTACAGGTGTTTTCTTAGTAGCATTTCCAATAAAAGAAATGATTTCATTTGCATCCATTAAATTCATTATAAAAACTCCCTTCATTTCAATAGTCTTACTCTATCAAAAATAGTATGAATCCCGCAAGTTCAAATATCGTTAAATCATGATTTATTTTTCTTTTATAATATTCAAAAATCCTTCAACCTGCTTTAATTTACTTACATCTTCATGATATAGAAGATAAGTATCTCTTAAAAGTCTCTTTTCTTTATTCATAAACAGAGGAATCCTGTTTAACACTTCATTCGAAACGTCATGTAAAACCGTTGAGGGTAATATGGCAAATCCTATTCCATTTAAAACTAACTGTTTACACGTTTCAATTTGGTCAACTACGATTTCTTGTTTCGGAGCAGAACCGAATGTTTCATACCACCATGATTGAATAAGTTGATAATAATTTGAATTACTTCTAAACTGGATAAATGGTTTATTTAAATGCTTATATTCTGATAGATCGTGCTTAACCGGATCAACTAGTAATAGTTCATCAGAAAAAATTAATTCTTTCTTTCCATACCAATCTTGATTGCCCCTTACAATGGCAAGCTGTACTTCATTTTCATGCAAACGATTCATAATTTCACTACTCCAACCGGTAAATAATGAAATTTGAACATTCGGATGCTCGATTAAAAACTTTTTCAATAACGGTGGCAACCAATATTGTGCGACAACAGATGACACGGCTATTTTCAAAGTACCTGAAACACCGCTTTTTGAAATTAATAATTTTTCAGTCATTTGTTGGTATGTCATTTCCATTTCTTTTGCATATTGAAGAACAATTTCCCCAGATGCTGTAATAGTTAGTCCCTTTTGAGAACGAACAAAAAGTTCCGTTCCAAGAATTCGTTCAAGATTTTGAAGCTTTTGGCTTAATGCTGGCTGAGAAACAAATAATCTTTCAGCGGCTTTTCTCATATTTTTCTCTTCAGCAAGAGTAATGATAAAGCGGAAATCATCCATATGCATAATTAGTTTACTCCTTAAAAAAAGTAAGTCATTTTGCGAGTATGACTTACTTTTTTCTTTTTTCTTTTGCAATTTGAATTTAGATTGATTTCAAATTAACTTTCAAAAATTGTTTTGCATTTATTGTTAATGGCTCTTTTCTCAAAGATTGTTGCTACCCGAGATTTTTAATTTTAAAGACAGAAGTTGATTCGGGCGGAAGGTGCGAGACTCCTGTGGGAATAGCGGGAAGGCTGAGACCCCGCAGGCTTGCCGAGGAGGCTAGCTCACGCCACACGGAAAGCGAGCATCCTGGAGTTGTAATCAACTATCGCATGCTAAATTAGCAACAATGTATACGAAAACAGCCTTGTTATTTATTATATCGTCTTACACTTTTCTTTAATTGTTTTAAAATAGCTCGTCTCGTTAAGATTCCTTCAAACGTAAGGTTATCATCAACCACACACACAAATGGGTGGTCTACAACATATTCAAGACCCTTTGCTAGCGTATCATCTGGTTTTAAAGTGGGATGATCTGTACTCATAACGTCTTCTACTTTCATTGAATCAAGCTTTTCAAACTCAATTCGTTCAAGTCCTAAAATGCGATCTAAAATCATAGAAGTACTTATTAACCCTTTTAATTGAAATTTAGGATTTAATACCGGAATCGCTGAGTACCCTGATTTTGTTAATACCAATAATGCATGTTCTAAATTATTTCCTACTTGAACATGTGCTACTTTTTCACTCGATATAATAACTTCTTCAACTTTATGTTCATAAAAATGTTGTCCATCCATACTGATCATTTGTTTTCCCCCAATTATACCTAACTACACATATTGTATCAGATTGCAAAAACCTTTCCAATTAGAGAAATTTTGAATGATAAAAGCTTAATGTAGTCTAAGGTATCCCTATATAAAATTAAATTTCTACCTAATATTTTATTAAATAGGAATAATATATTGCCTGTTTTCGTAAACTTTGTTGCTATTTAAGAAGGTGATACGTTCAATTCCACTACAGGTTCTCTCTTTCAGTGTCGGGTAGTTCCCGTACCCTGTTCCTTGTACCTTGTTTCCTTGTTCCTTGTTCCTTGTTCCCTTTTCCTTCTTTCCTATTTCCTGCTCTCTGCCCTCGTTCCTCTTTAAAAGGAAAAACCGTTTTAGATAACGAAACTGTTCATTATCTAAAACGGTTCTACATTGTACAATATACAATTTACAATCCTAAATCCCTTAATTTATGATATAAATGCAATAAACGAGTATACTGTTCTTCTCCGACATCCATTAAACCATTTTCAATGTCTGTAATTTGTGAAGAAACTAATTCAATTGCATAATTTTGCTTCATTACGGTATCTACTAATAAATACATTTCATCATCGGTAAATTTTTCTTCACTCTGCATCTTCATCCCTCCTATTTTCATTCTTATCCATGTTTTATTAATTTAAACGAATTATTTTGTAAATTTATTCGCATAACTAAATGCTGTATATGATTCAGGCTTTATTTTGGGTGTAATTCCCATGGCACTTATTTTAGATGTCATTTCTTGAATAAATTCTTTTGTTAATCCTACTTCTCCGATATCTAAATGGATTTCAAAACTAAAATTTTTTGTACCTACTTGGTCATATATTGGCTGAAAAATTTCATTTAAATGGAAGGGAGTTAATAAAAGTGCAATTTCTTGACTATATAAAGTTTCTAAAAAAATTTTCTCTTTTAAATTTCTAATTTTGCGATTATGAAAACAAGAATTCAAGCATCCCCAAGCTCCGTTTCCAACCCTGTGTAAATGCAAAGCTGTAATGAATTTTGTCCCTTTACTATGAACCTGTGAATCCGTACCAATTGAGAGACGATAGTGAGCATAAGGATCTTTTTGTACAAACTCCCTCAAATGAAAAATGACACGCTTAAAGTTCATATCTCTTTCGCTAAGGTTATAAAAAAGATATTGCTCTTCATTCATCTTTTTCACTCTCCATTCAAGTAAGCATGGCTACTATGTAAATTCACCTTAAGTTTATTCAACCAACTTGTATTTAAGCACTTAAGATCTATGTAAAAAAAAAGAAAAACCAGCAATTTTACTTTGCTGGTTTTTCTTTTTTATACTATTTAAAACAAGTTACTTTATTTTTTTCTAATTTATACTATGAAATTAAATCGTAAATTTCAATTGCAACCATATCAATATTATCAAATGGGAAAGTTTGAGGTTTTTCCCCTGGTTGATAAACTTCAAGTTCGAAAGTAGCATTTTTTTCAGCATATTTAACACTACATTTTCTCTCACCATTAACTTCAAAGTATCGTTGTGCTACCTCTCCATTTGTTGCCTGTTGTTTTAAGCTTTCTAAGCGTTCTAAAATTCCTAGTAGTAAAGACATATTAGAACTCCTTTCTACCATGTGTCATTACCTAAATATAGGTTTTACGTTCTTACAATTTCTATCCATAAAAAAGCTAAGACAGATAATTTGTAATTAGTTTCCATTAATAAGAATACTTGTAATTCAACTTAATTACAAGTGTTAGATTTTGTCGGTTAGTAGAACTAAATATTTGTTTAACATTCTAGTTCATGAGAAGATAATAAAAAACTTTCAATTAGAGGAGTGCAGAAATGGAAGTGCAACTTTTTACACAAGATGGATGTCCACCATGTGATTATGTAAAAATGTTATTAAAGGAAAATAATATTTCTTATCAAGAATTTAATGTATCAAAGGATTCCAAAGCAAAACAGAAAATGATTCATGAATTAGATTCATTCTCTACACCAACATTAGTAATTGGAAACGAAATTATTCGCGGGCCGCAAATTGATCAAATTATGTCTCTTCTAAAGATTAAATAAACAATCTTTGTTAAGAAACTTTAAAGATTCTTAACAAAAATAATAAACGTATATTTTTTTTTGCTACCCTGAAAATAACAAATGAAAAGTCAATTATTATAGGATGAATTCCTTATTTTCATGGGACATGGTGAGAATTTTATTAGCATGATGTCTCTTTTCTAAAAGGCTCTTTTTTAAGATTGTTGCTTTTAGGATTTGTAATTTAAAAGTCAGAAGTTGATTACAACGGAAGGGTGCCCAGGCTTCTGTGGGAGATGCGGGAAGGCTGAGACCCCACAGGAGCGTATGCGACGAGGAGGCTCAGCTCACGCCCCTAGGAAAGCGAGCATCCTGGAGTTGTAATCAACTAACGCATTCTTAAATAGCAACAATTTATACGAAGACAGCCTTTGAATTTTTTACAACTAGTTATTCCGTAAAAAATTTTATTGTAAATTTACCTACAAAAAAAGAGCTTCCTTTTACTATTGGAAACTCCTTTATATCTAGCTAATTTGTTAATTGTTTTACTTCTGTTAATAATTCTTTACTTTGTAATATACCACTTACCTTTAATGTATTACCTTCTTTTGAAAGAACAACATATTCATAATGTTGGGGACGAATAACAGGTTCAGTCATTTTAGGCATTTTTTCATAAATATAAATTAAATTATTTTGTTCATCATAACTAATCTTTGTTCGATTTGAATAACTAAATTTAGGTATATATAAGCCACTAACATCAGTTCCTAAAGCGATATACCCTTTTTCTGTTTTCGTTATATGCGTATCAAAAAATGCTTGAAAATATGAATCTGTAACGTATGGGGAAAGCTTATTATATAACTGTTCGTACGTATAATATTTGTTCGTAATATCTTCTTGAATAGTCCGTGTCTTTTGAAGTAATGCAAATGCCTCTTCTCTATCTAGCTCATTTACTTTTCCAACACCTATGAAATGAAATGCAAAAAATGAAACAAACAAAATAACCACAACTTTTAGAATAAAAGTACGCACACTCTAACCTCCAATACTAGCTTGTCCAATTTATCCTAATTTTAGCTTAGCATTTCACACTAAATTGCTCCACCTTAATCTTTCTAAAAATTCAATCATCAATTGACACAATAACCCTTTTTCCTACAAATCAAATCAAGCTCTCAATTAAAAAACACCTAACTTTTCCAAGTAGACGGTAACAAAAATGTTACCATCAACAGAAAAATTAGGTGTTTTCAATTGGTTTAACAGAACTCTTCTTTAAAATAAAAGCTCATCATGCTTAAATAAAAAATCATAACTCAAATCGATATAAAGGTCGTAGCCTTTTTCCATTGGATAAGAGAATGTCCGAATTTTTTCACCGGTTTCAATATCCCGATACAGATCAGACAAGATTCCTTGTTCATTTACTCTCATTTTTAAGACGGTTTCTAAGAAATACGGTCTCCAGCTCCAATTTTTATGAACATACTCCTCTTGAATAATCCAAGAGTCATTATTTAATTTAAATAAATTTGCCGTTTGTTGATAACCATCTCCGTCACAAATATACATTCGAAAACAGAATGATTGTAAGTCATTTGTCATTTTTGATAATAAATCAGTGAAGTTTTCGTATTTTTGATATTTATTTATAACAGCTTCAACTCTCTGTTGAAGTAAATGAGTAACATTACTTAAAGACTCCAGCTTTGTCTTTTCAGCTGCTATAAAATGTTGGATATCATTTTTTAATGTTTCGCTAAAATGAATGGAATCCTTCATTTCATGATCCGGTAAGCTCAAATGAGCGCCTTGATAAAAACGTCCACCATTCTTCCATGCTTGGCGAAGTTGATGAGAATCTGATATTCCATCATAGTATATCGATGCTCCCATTTTACTTGCCACATAAATTATAGCTTGTAAGATGTCCTGGAAGGAAGATGTATGAATACTATTTTTTACATGCTTAAAATCAATTTTGATGATATCTGGAGATAAATATCTAAGTGTACTTAAATTAATCACTTTTTCACTAATACTATCAATTGCAATCTTAATACCATATGTTTGATAATACGTCATTAAATTTTTTAATTCCTTTTCAGAACCATGAAATAATCCGTGATTTAAAACTAATACAATATTACTTAATTTTAATCCTTTATCTTCATATTCTTGTAAAAGGGTAATAAAATTATCGGGATCATCCATTAATAAAGCTTTTGGATGACGATTAATAAAAAGGAAATACTCTCTACCGAAGTCTACTACTTTTTGTAAACTTTTCTTTAAAAGCTCATTTTCAACTTCTAATAAGAATTCTTCTGGTACAGTATCATTTTTAAAGAAAAATTCCAGGCTTTGAAATGTTTCTAAATGAATTCTACCTACTGATTCAAACCCAGCAACCTTTTGTGTGTCGGCACTATAGACAGGCTGAAAAAAAGGAATGACTTTTTCTATATTACTAACAACATCTAAAGGGTCCATTTTCTACCTCCTATATTAAAACGGATATTGGTTTAGTGACGCACCGCCATCCATTGTAAAGCATGCTCCATTAATATAGCCTGCTTCATCAGAAAATAAATAAGCTGCTAAACCTGCAATTTCTTCTGGTGTTCCAAGTCTCGCTAGTGGCACACTTTGAATTGTGCGCTTTGCCATCTCTTCAGATATCCATAGTTTATCCGCTCCTCCAGTTCGTTCAATCGGCCCTGGAGCGATAGCATTTACACGAATACCATATTTTCTTCCCCATTCTACTGCCAATGTTCTTGTCATTGCAAGAACACCTGCTTTAGCTGAAGCTGAATGAATTACACCTGGACCTGCATCCCAAGCATATGTAGCAACCATATTTGTAATGGCACCTTTTATCCCTTGCTTGATCATATACTTTCCAACTTCTGAACTGCAATAGAATGTTCCATTTAATACGATATTTATTACTGAATTCCATCCATTTGCAGATAAATCTTCTGCTGCACAAATAAAGTTTCCAGCAGCATTGTTTACGAGAAAATCAATTCGCCCGAATGTTTCGTCAACTTTTTGTACCATTAGCTTAACGTGTTCGATTTCTCTTACGTCCATTTGAAATGGTAAGATTTGACCTTCGAATTGTTCGATCTCACTCTTTGTTTCAAGTAATGTATCAAGATTCCGACCAGTAATAACTACATTCGCACCGTCTTTAGCAAAACGTTTTGCCATTGCCTTTCCCATTCCACTTGAACCACCTGTAACAATCACTACTTTCCCCTTCATTTCACAACCTCCTAATCTATTATATCTATAGTTTACCAATTTACGTTAAATTTGAGAATAATTTAAATTTTTTTACTATTTTAATCTTTGTCAAACATATATTAATAGAGATGTCATTGAAAGGTTAGGGTAAAAAATGAAAAAGATTAAAAAGTATTTTTTCTTTTGCTTCGCCTTTATCATAATCTATGCTTTTTTTATTGAACCTTCTTTTGTTTGGACGAAGAAATATACAATAAAATCAACTCTTTATCATTCGAACCATAGTATGACAATCGTGCAATTCTCAGATACTCATTTACGAAATCAACATGATGTGAACCATCTAAAAATAGTAGTTAAAAAAATTAACAAAATTAACTCAGACATTGTCATATTTACAGGAGACTTAATTAGTGATATTCGTAAATTTTCTTATGCGAAAGAAGTTAATAAGTTACTTCTATCAATTCATGCAAAGTATAAAAAATTTGCAATATACGGAAACCATGATCATGGGGGATATTTTACAGAGGCATATGAAAAATTGTTACTAGATAGCGATTTTATTGTTCTTAAAAACAATATAAAAACACTATATATTAATAGCCAAAAAGTTTCATTTATTGGAATAGATGACTACATGCTTGGAAAAAGAGAAATAAATTCCACCCTATCAAAAATAGAAAAAAATTCATTTTCGATCGCTTTAGTTCATGAACCTGATGTAGCAAAATATATATTGCACTATCCTGTATCTCTGCAATTATCAGGACACAGTCATGGAGGGCAATTTCCTTTTCCATTTTCACCCACACTTTTTATGCCACCTTTTGCAAAAAACTATTATAAAGGGAAATACGTATTAAAAAACAACTCATTACCTGCTAATGAATTTACAACATTAATCGTTAACAATGGCATCGGCACCTCAAAAATACCATTCCGCTTTCTGACACCCCCAGAACTAACAATAATTGAAGTAAAAACGAAAAGTGGAACAAACTTGGTTACCTCCGGCAGGTAGAAAAGCGGAGACAACCTGCTTATCCCCGGCAGGCATTGGAGCAAATAACATAAGGAAGTGGGCTTTTTCACTTCCGTTGTTATTTGTGAAATGACCGAGGGGATGGTTGTTGGAGCTAGACAGACATTGGAGCAAATAACAAATGAAGTGGGCTTTTACCACTTCATTTGTTATTTGTGAAATGGCCGAGGAGCTAGTTTGTGGAACTAGACAAAAACGAAAAGTGAAGCGGACTCGCTTAGCTTTGTGAGATAGAAATGCGGAGACACCTGCTTATCCCCGGCAGGCATTGGAGTAAATAACATAAGGAAGTGTTTTTTTACTTCCTTATGTTATTTGCGAAATGACCGAGGGAATGGTTGTCGAAGCTAGACAGGCGTTGGAGCAATAACTAAGAGAAGAGCGGTTTTTGTGAAAAGAAGAGATATTTATTGAATAGACATAAAAAAATTCTCTTTTTTAAAAGATTGTTGTTCTTATAAAGAATTTGCCAAAGGAAACTTGTGAAAATGAAGTGGATTGGAACGGAAGGTGCGAGACTCCTGTGGGAGCAGCGGGACAGGTGAGACCCCGCAGGAGCGTTAGCGACGAGGAGGCTCACCGTCCGCCCCACGGAAAGCGAGCATCCTGGAGTTCCAATCAACTAAGCGCATTCTTAAATAGCCAAAATGTTTAAGAAAACAGCCCAAAAAAAATAGCTAGCTTCCAATGAAAAGCTAACTAGTTCGACTAGAAAAATATTTTTCTTCAATCTCATTTGCAGGTAATGGTTTACTAAAATAAAAACCTTGGGCTTTTAAACAATTTTTCCTTTTTAAAAATTCAATTTGTTCGACTGTTTCAACACCTTCAGCAATTACATCCATACCTAAAGATTGTGCTAAATTGATAACTGTTGTTACAATTGCAGCATTTTTCTTATCTTCGGTAATTGCTTGAACAAAACTTCGATCGATTTTAAGCATATCAACAGGAAAATCCTTTAGATAGCTGAGTGAAGAGTAACCCGTTCCAAAATCATCAACAGCGATTTTAAGATTTAAAGCTTTTAATCTTTTTAAAATATAAGCCGTTTCCTCTCGGTCCACCATAGCTCCCTCGGTAATTTCAATCGATAATAAATCTGGAGAAAGATTATGATGATTTAAGCATTTATTTATATATTGCACGATTTCATTTGAATAAAACTGTTTTGCGGAAAGATTAACAGCTACTTTTTGCACATGATAGCCCATTTCTTTCCACTTTTTGATCTGTTGGACTACATTTTCAAAAACCCAATAACCTATCTCGTTTATTAAATGGGTTTGCTCAGCAATGGGGATAAATTCGTTAGGTGGAACAAATCCTAACTTATCATTATTCCATCTAAGCAATGCTTCAAGTCCAACAAGTTCAAAATTATTTAAACTGAACTGGGGTTGATAATATACTTCTAACTCATTTTTGTCAATTGCTTGTTTTAGTAAGTTTTCAATACACAATTTATTTTGTGTAATTGAAGAGTATTTTGCATCATAAAAAGAATAGAGTTCTCTTTCTTTTTGTTTACAAGCTAATAAAGCTCTTTCTGCATTTCGTAGTAGAATGTCACTTGTATTTCCATCTTTAGGGTATACACTGATTCCTACTGAAGAGGATATTCCAATTTTTTCGTCTCTATTCGGTATATTAATCGTTACATTGACTAAATCGATTAACTTTTTAACAATTGATATAATTTGATATTGAGATTTCATTGAAACAAAGAGAATAAATTCATCTCCACTATGCCTAATAATTGGACTACTTCCACCAATCAATTGTTCTACATAGGAAAATAATATTTTTGAAACAGATTCAATAACTAAATCACCAACATCATAACCGTATGTTTCATTTACATGACTTAACCGATTAATATTAAATAGAATAATAGCAAATTGTTGGTTTTGGGTCTGATTTTCTTTTATCATTCGATCTGCAATTGTTGGATATTGATCCCGTTTATAAAAACCAGTTAACTGATCTCTTTGAGAAAGGTAGTAAATATAATTGTCTTTTTCACTAATTGAAGATACATTCTTAATAATTAAATAAATCCCTCTAATTTCTTCCTTATAAACTATTGGAATACCTTTAATGTGACTTCTAATATATTGTCCATTTTTATGAAACACAATCGAATTTTCTATTTCTGATGAATGCCCTTGAAGAGTAATTGTAAATAGGTTTTGAAATTCTTTTAATTCTTTTTCCGAAATAATAGTTGTAACTTTTCTCCCTACTAATTCCTTTTGTTTATATCCTAGAACATGATAGGTTGAAGGATTAGCTTGTTCAATGGTTCCTTCATTATTTACCATCAATATACTATCTAAATTATGATCAAATAAAGAACGATATCTTAATTCATTTTCCAACTTTTCTTTCGTTTCGACTGTCGAAAGTGTTACATCTCGTGTCACACTTACTATGTATGTACAATTTCCATTTGAGTCAAAAATTGGTGATAATACTGTCTCAAAATAAGTATTTGTGTCATTTTTCACAATTACATCATTATACCAAATTGATTCTTTTCTATTTTTTGCAGTAAGATAGTTTTCATTTATACCTTTAGCAACATCTGCTGGCATTACTTCATAAATACTTTTGCCAATAAAGTCATGATCATGATCTAACCCCGCAAATTCCATTGCATTTTCATTTGCAAAATAATAATAAAATTCATTACCAATCACTCTCATTATAAAAACTAAATCATTAATCGAAGACATAACACCTTCAATTATTTTAGGATCAATAGAATTAGTATTTAAATTTAGAAATTGTGACATCATCATAAACATCCTTTAACGAAATATTTAAGTAGTTACGATGAGGTAAAATCAATGATGTAAAAACAAAATCTACTAATCTTACTATATTCGAAAATTAATATTCTGAAAATAGGTAAATCAGCATGTTCGATAGTTTTAATCCTCTATTAATTAAACAATAGGCAGTAGCCCTATTTTTTTTGTACCTGCTCTAATTATCCCTTCACTCCATAAAATGAACAGTACACTTGAGAGGAGGTAATAATTTTGTACAACCAATATTACTTTGATCCATATCACTATTACCGTACAGCTCAATTTCCAGACTACCCAATTGACCCTAACGATGAAAGATTTTTTCCTTTTCTCCCTTTTATAGGAGGGTTAATCGGAGGTTTAGCAGTAGGAGCTCTAGCATTTAGACCTTATGGTTTTGGATATGGATATGGATATGGTTATCCTTTCTATCCACCTGGTCCTGTTTTTTCAGCTGGTCCTACTTTTGCAGGCGGTCCCACTTTTGCAGGCGGTCCTACTTTTGCAGGTGGTCCTACTTTTGCAGGTGGTCCTACTATACCACTATCTCCCGCATATCCACCTAGTCCGGGCTATGGTTTTCAGCAAAAGCCTTTTTAAAACAAGATTAATTAAACTATTCTACTAGTTGACTAATAAGATTTATGTAATTTATTAGTCAACTTTTATTTTTTCTTATATAGTATTATTTGGAAAATTAAGCTATTATCAGTATAATATACATATAACGTAATCGGAGGTTCATTTTGAATGTACAATAGAGATGCAAATCAGCAACAAATAAACTATAATACATACGATATTTATCAAGCGGTCTTTATTGTAAATCGCCACGCGAAAACAGCTTTAGAACCCGCTGAATTATATTCACTAAAAAAGCAAACGCTTTCTAAATTAATACATGAAGGAATGGCAAAAAAAGTAGGGCTACACTTTTCAAATAATCCACGTGTTAGCAAACAGCAATCAGACGTCTTAGTAAAATGCGAAGATTTCTTCTTTCACATACCTCCTACTAAAGAAGACTTTCAGCAATTACCTCATCTAGGATTTTTAGAAAATTCCCATCGAAATCCAAAAGTAATCATGTCATTAAGCTATGCGAAAAAAATAATTTATCATTACTTAGGGATTTCTGAGAAAAGTTTTAAGGTACAAAAAAGTACAATAAATAAAAAAAACACAAACAAATCACTTTATAATTCGTATTTTAATAGTAAATCTACTTTTACTTTTCCTAGTGATCCGATTCGAAAGAAATAAAAATAATGCCATTATTCATATTAATAAAATTCTCTAAATAAAAAAGTACACATTGTGCTTAAATCACACAATGTGTACTTTTTCTTATTCGTTAGAACTTAATTTATGAATAAATTTCATTTCATTATTAGTATAGTTTCCAGATAATTGATTAAATGTATTTATTAAGTTATCTAACTTTTCATATTCATAATTTAAATTAAGGGATTGTTTACTTAGTAAATCAATATTCGTTTTTGATGTTGAAAGAGAATTAATAAAATCATTCTCTTGTTTTGTAATGTCTAGAAATTGGTTATAGTAATTTATAAAGGCTTCGTATCTTTTTTCATATAGTTCATTAATATTAAATGCATCTGTTTGAAGTTCTTTTGAGTCTAATTTATTTGCATACTTTTTATACTCATTGTGTAAAGTAACAGATTTTTGTAGTAAATTCTTTTCTTCTTTAAGTTGCTCCTGAATCATACTAACATTTTTTCTTGTCTTGTTTAAAATAGGAAGTAAATTTTGATTTGACTTCTGGCCCTCTTTTAATATTTGAGCAAGAAGCTTATCATTTTCATTCGTAAGATTTTGAATAGTTTCTACGGATTTTGTAAAATTTTTCTCGCTATTTGCTACTTTTTCATAATGATTAATTAATGTAATATTTTCTTTTTGATTATTACAACTGCACAAACTTCCCAAGATGATTATGCCTAACACAATGGTGAAAAATTTCCTCAAACTTGGTACCTCCTAAATCTCTTTTTACAATCTTCCGTCATGCCAAAAATTTAATGGAAAATGCTGATCTTCATCATAAGCTTTAAATGTATAACCTTTTGCCTTTAAACCTTTAATAATACTAGGCAGTGCTTCTACAGTTTGTTTCTTTTCATGTAATAAAACAACTTCTACATTACGATTGGCATGTCTTAAAACATTGTTAATAATTTGTTTTGGATTGTGAGGTAAATTCCAATCATACGAATCAATTGTCCAATCCCACATTTTAAGTCCTGAATTAGCTAATTGATTTCGTTCATCTAACGTTAAACCAGGTTTGCTACCATATGGAGGTCGAACCAAATGAATTTCTTTACCAGTTAAACCTTTTAGGAGCTTTTGCTCAGTCAACATTTCTTCTGTAAAATGCCCTTCAATGTACAGTTTTTTATAATTGTGTGACATGCTATGCATTCCTACATATTCACCCTTTTGTAATAAGGACTGAGGATTATGAGGATACTCCTTAAGGGTAGTACCAATAAGAAAAAATGTTGCTTTAACATTATTCTTTTCTAGGATATTAACAATATCTTTTTCGTATTTGGAAACTCCATCATCAAATGTTAAATACATAACCTTCTGTGTTTTACCGTTGTAGGTTGTAATCAGGGGTTTTTTTGTAGTGGTTAACTTAATTTTACTAACAGGACTAACCTTCAAATTTTGAATCGCTTTTGCATTGTCTGAAGAACCATTCAGCTTCAATAAAGGCATGATAAATAGTACTAGCAATGAACTGATGAAGATAACAAAAAATTTTTTTCTAAACGAAGAAGGATTTTTTGTAGTTCCCTTTTTTCTAAATGCCATAATTTCCCCTCCTTCTATTAGTTTATCTACTTAAAGGTTGCATAAATGCCTAAAAATTGAAAATGTTTTTATGTAATTTTAAAATTCCTATTACATGGTAACACAAAAATCTGGAAATTTTCTAAAGTTCATTAAGTTTTTTTATAAAAAAAAGTAAAACCTAGCATTAATTTTTTTTAATGGTAGGTTTACTGTTTTTTATAGTATTAGTTTATCAATTAATTCAACTAATTCACCGATTTCTGGCTTACTAACTTGCGCATCTGCTCCAACTTGTTCGCCTTTATGGCGTAAACTATCTGTAATTAATGAGGAGAATACAATAACAGGAACTTTTTGTAAAACTTGATCTTCTTTGATTCGTTTCGTTAAATGATGGCCATCCATTTGAGGCATTTCAATGTCAGTAACGATTAACTTTACCTCGTCTTCAATAATCTTGTCTGAAGCTTTAATAGATGTTAATTCATCAAGCAATTCTTGTCCATTTTCAAAGAAACTAGTATTTACATAACCTGCTTCTTTTAACGTATCTTTAATTAAGGTACGTAATAAAGGAGAGTCTTCTGCAATAAAAATTGGTTTTTTGGAAACTTCTCTTGTTTCATGTAATTTTAATTTCTTTTTTGAAATAGCCGTTTCTGTATTAATTTCAACAACGATCTTCTCAAAATCTAGTAATAATATCATTTCATTATTATGTTTTACTACCCCAGTAATTTGAGTTTCTAATCCTTGGTACATTTCATTTGGTTTTTCAATTTGTGACCAAGAGATACGATGAATTTGAGTTACAGTATGTACATGAAATACCATTTTTGTATTGTTAAATTCAGTTACAATATATTTATCATACTGTGGTTCGTCAGAAGGTGGGAAACCGATTGTTGCAGCAACATCAACGACAGGTAGAACTTCTCCACGAAGCTCAATAATTCCTTCAATATTTTTGTGTGATCTTGGGACTTGAGTGATTGGTAAAGGATTAATAATCTCTCTAACTTTTATCACATTTATACCAAATTTACTATTTCCAATTGTAAATTCTACAATTTCAAGTTCATTTGTTCCACTATCCATTAATATGCCTTTATTTTGCTCCATTTCCGTCAACCTTCCTTCAATTAATTACTATCAATTATATTATTATTCTTAATATTTAAAAATAATAGATATTAATCTTTTATCCAATTAGTTCCTATTCATTACACTCACTTAAAAAACTTTATTAATTTTGAGTTTTATGACCTTTTGATAGATTCTTAAATCTTACTTTTCTCTTAACTATTCGGTTAAATGTTGATCAATTTTAATAGTAAAATGATAATTTTTGTGTGAATATCTCTTTTTCAATCATTCCTACAATAGACGAAACTCTTAATTTCAAACGACTTTTTAATGCTATGCACATTTTGGACAAGTTTTCGTATGATATGGTAGGAGGTGACCATCATAATGTCTAAAGATAATTTACCTGACGTTTTAAGATTTTTAACCGGATTTCTATTAGCTCTTCAACTTTTATTACATTCGTTTGGTATCAATTTCTTAAAAAACAACCAAATTGAAGCTATTGTAAACATTATTTCTTTCTTATATATTCTTTATTTTGGTGCTAAACATAACTATCTTGGAAAAAAAGGACAAGCACAAAAAGCTGTTTTACAAAAAGCTGGACTTGAGAAATGTAAAGATAAACCGGCAGATAAAATGGAAAAGTAGGGATGTTTACTCTGGTTTCTCTCATTTCTAACTAAGGATATGTTTACAATTTCTTTAATGAAGGCTGTTTTCGTATATATTGTTGTTATTTTAGAATACGTTAGTTGATTACAACTCCAGGATGCTCGCTTTCCTAGGGGCGTGAGCTGAGCCTCCTCGTCGCATACGCTCCTGTGGGGTCTCAGCCTTCCCGCATCTCCCACAGGAGCCTGGGCACCCTTCCGTTGTAATCAACTTATGTCTTTAAAATTAATACTCCCAAAAGCAATAATCTTTTAGAAAAGAGCCATAATAAAAGAATGAAAGATACTATCTCATTCTCAGAATTCAGGTCGAAATTATACAACTTGAATTCTTTTTTATTTAGAAGATTTTGTACACTTTATTGTTATTTAAATTGAGAATAGTTGATCTCCGCTCCAGGACTTTCGCTTTTCAATGTCCAAAATCTCTTTTATTTTTACAATTTTATCTTTCTTTCTATCATTTTTTTCTATTCTTTCAAACTATGTAGAATTTTTTTGTTTTTTATTAGTAGGATTATTCTTTAATTGTATTGAATTTTGTATTTACATAGATTTAACAGGAGGAAAATGGATGAAATCAAAATATACAATGAGTGATGTTTCGAATCGATTAAAAGTTTCAAAATCCGATGTTAGGCGTATTAGTCAAGAATTAGAAAAACAAGGTTATTCTATTTTGAAAAATGGAAATACCCGCAAATTTAATGAACTTGAAATTCATTCAATTGAATTAATTTACAAAGAGTATAAACTTAGTAACAATTTATATAATGCTGTAAAAATGTATTTATCTACTATTAACTCATCTCCTACTATAAATGAAACAGGTCAAAATAATATCGATTCATTCACTTCCCAATACCTTGAAAACAATCACAACAATTATCAACATAATGAATCTACTCAGATTGAAAAAAAGGATGACATTATAGAAGTAGCTTTCAATCCTGATAGCAATCAAAGCAAAGAAACTACACAGCGACAGTTCGATCAAATCGCTCAATCAAATGATATCGATTCTATAGAATTAATAAATAATAAATCTTCAGATAGTAAAATAATTGTATTAAACGAGCATCATAGTTCAGCATCCTCTATGAATGATAATGATCAGGAATTATTTCAAGAGTTCATGACAAAAATCACAGGTCTAACTGAGCAAAATGAACAAATCTTAATTCAAAATAATACTTTAATACAACAAAATATTGAAAAAGATCAAAAGCTAGAAAAAATCTTGCATTCAGTTGAAGAAAAAAGTGAAGAATTACAACAACTTGTCACAGTAATTGAGGAAAAAGATGAAAAACTAGAAGAATTATTTGAAGAGCTTGAAGAACGTGAAATTACCAGAGATGCCCAAGTAATGAGAATGATTCGCGAATTACAGGAAACAAAAAAAATGATTGCTGCTACGGAGAAAAAATCTTGGAAACAATCTATTAAATCTTTATTTGTAAAACAAAAAAATAATCCTGAAAAACAAAATAGATTTGTTTAGGTCACGAAGTAATATAAAAAAAATTAAATATAAAGGACGTTTATTTATACTTTGTTGCTATTTTAGAATGCGTTAGTTGATTACAACTCCAGGACGCTCCCTTTCCATGGGGCGTAAGCTGAGCCTCCTCGGCAAGCCTGCGGGGTCTCAGCCTTTACGCTAATCCCATAGGAGTCTCGCACCTTCCGTTGTAATCAACTTCTGTTTTAAAATTAAAATTTTCAAAAACAACAATCTTTTAGATAATATTCAATATAAAAAAGGTGTTCTTCAAATGATACAAATCATTTCGTAGAACACCTTTCTTTATACTGAATCATTGTTATTCCCTTCTTCTAGCTCTACAGCTGGTAATAACACATGGACCTCAGTTCCTTTTCCATTATCACTTAAATATTCAATCTTTCCTTTATGTGCTTCGATAATACTGAATGTAACCATTAAGCCTAAGCCTGTACCTTTTTCTTTTAAAGAATAAAATGGTTCTCCCAATCTTTCTAATTGTTCTTTAGACATCCCGACACCATTATCTTTTACAATAATTTTCACATATTTTTTTTCATTAATTTCTTCTAAACATGCATCAATTTTTATATATCCTTTTGTTTCTTGAATTGCTTCAACACCATTTTTAAGAATATTCATTATCGCTTGCTTGATTTTTGTACGATCTCCAATTATGTACAGATTTTCATCTACATTTACTTGCAAAAATACGCCTTGTAATGAAGCAAAAGAAGACATAATGGTCGTCACTTCATGTAGTTGATCTGTTAAAGAGATTAATTTACTTTCTTCAATTTGGTGTTTCGCAATATTTAAATAATCAGTAATGATATTTTCCGCACGATCTAGCTCCGTTAATACTAATTTAAAATATTCACGATTTGTTCTACTTTCCTCGTTCTCTAATAATTGAATAAACCCTCTCACAACCGTTAAAGGATTCCGTACTTCATGGGCAACACTAGCTGCTAATTCACTAACGATGTTTAATTTTTCAGATTTTTGCATTTGAACACGAATAACTGCATTTTCAAATAAAAATTCTCGTATATACACATGAAATAGCATCGTAAATGTTATTATTGTTAATACGATGATTAAAGAGAGAATCGTTTCATAATTCCTTATGTAGTTAAAATCTGTGAAAATTGTTCGGAAGTATATCAGTCCAATTATAGCTAAATGATGAATTGTGGGCATAATTAAACTTAGTACAAATTTCTTTCTTTTTGAATAGCCAACCCACATAGGTGCAATTAAGAATGGTAATATACAAGCAATTAATTCGATCGGAAACAATTTGAATGCATGAATTCCGTATAATACATAAATAAAAACACCTTTTGATAAAAGTACGATGAATCCGATTAATCGACCACCATATAAAAAAGCAGAGAACAATAAAAGTATACTAAAGCTAATACCAAAATGTTTACCTACCTCTATGGGGTACATTAAACAAATAATAATATTAAAAAAAGAAAGAAGCCCAACTAATAATCGATTTTGTTTCGGACTTGTACTATGATAACGACTTAACCATAACATTTCATATAAAAATACAGGTATAATAATAATCGCAAATTGAATAAGGATATCTTTTAAATGAGGCAACCATAACCCTCCACTTACATTTCTTTCAACAAATTATATCATATCCTTTATTAATTCTTATAAATTTTACAAATTATTCAGAAAAACATTTCTACATTCTCTTACAAAATACAACAATACTCTTCATTAAAAACAAAAAGTCGTCAAAAACTAAAACTGACGACCTTAAAACCACCCTTTTCGTTTAAAAAAGATATACATACTTACTGTAACCAAACCCATTACAAGCAAAATAAAAGCGTATCCATATTTCCATGATAACTCAGGCATATAATGAAAATTCATTCCATATAGTCCTACAATAAAGGTTAATGGTAAGAAAAAAGAAGAAATAATCGTTAATGTCTTCATAATATTATTCATATGTTCTGTACTTAACGAAAAATAGCTTTCCCTAATATCCGCAGCTAAATCACGATTTGCCTCGATCATATCTGATAGCTTCATTAAATGATCATAAATATCCTCAAAATAGATACGGTGCTCAGATAAATCTTTAAATCGACTTGAATTTAAAATTCGGTATAGTAAATCTCTTGTCGGTAATACTGTTCGCCTAATCTTTGATAAATCTGATCGAATATCATAAAGGCTTTCTACCGCTTTATTTACTGACTTTTTCATTTGCTCAAATTCTAAATCACCTAACTCATCTTCAATACGGTACATTAATGGAAAATAGCTATCCACTAACCGATCAATAATCAAATGTAGAAAATGTAAAGGGCTTTTTGTCATTCTCTTTTCAGAAGAAAGTTGATCTTTTACTATTTCTAATGTAGAGCTAGACTTTAAATTAAACGAAACTAAAAATCGTTCACTAACGAAAAGATCGATTTCATTTTCGTCCATTTCCATTTTATTTAGTTCATGTAAAATGATAAAATGGTATCCCTCATAATAATCAATTTTTGGCCTTTGAACATATTCAACACAATCCTCAATTGCAAGTGGATGAAAATGAAATTCCGTGCTCAAAATTTCTATTTCTTCTGTAGTTGGTTCCTTTATATCAACCCAATACCAACTATATTTTTCAGATTTTGCTTCTGATAATGTTAGATCTTTAAAAATCTTCTTCTTTTGATCAATTCCTATTACAGATATCATATTTATCTCCTAAAATTAAACTTTCCTATTTACTTTATACACTTTCAATTAATTTTTAGCAATCGTATGATAAAATAGGGTAATAATTAAAGTACAATCTATTTTGTCGAGGTAAAATAATGGAACATTTTATTAATAAACAAGTTAAAGAAATTGAAATATCGGGGATTCGAAAATTTTCTCAGCTGATTGAAAAATATGATCAAGTTGTAGCATTAACACTTGGCCAACCAGATTTCCCTACCCCAGAACCAATTCGCGAAGCAGCTAAGAGAGCAATAGATGAAAACAAAACAACTTATACACCAAATGCTGGATTAGTTGAATTAAGAAAAGCTGCAGCGGATTTTATTCAATCCAAGTATAATCTTACTTATAATCCTTCTGATGAGGTTATTGTAACTGTAGGAGCAAGCCAAGCATTAGATGTTGCTTTTCGTACAATCTTGACTGAAGGCAATGAGGTAATTTTACCAGCACCGATTTATCCTGGATATGCTCCAATTATTACGACTTGTGGAGCAAAACCAATCTTTATTGATACTTCAGATGATGGATTTATTTTAACACCTGAACGCCTTGAGCCATATTTAACATCTAATACTCGCTGTATTGTTTTACCGTATCCAAATAATCCAACAGGGGTTACAATGTCAAATGAACAAATACAGGCACTTGCATCATTTTTAAAAGACCGCGACATATTTATTATTTCAGACGAAATATACAGCGAATTAAGATATGATGAAAAGCATCAATCAATTGCAAGTTTTCCAGGTATGAGAGAAAAAACAATTATTATTAATGGATTAAGTAAATCACATTCGATGACAGGCTGGAGAATTGGATTTATTTTTGCACCATCCTATTTGTCCATGCAAATATTAAAAGTACATCAATACAACGTTTCATGTGCAACTTCAATTTCACAGTATGCTGCAATTGAAGCACTAACATCTTGCATTGATTCTCCATTAGAAATGGTCACTGAATATCATAAAAGAAGAGATTATCTACTAACACGACTTGAAGCTATGAATTTGCCTTGTGTAAAACCGAATGGCGCGTTTTATGTTTTCCCTTCAATTAACGAATTTAACATGGATTCAATGACATTTGCATTGAGATTAGTTGAAGAGCAGAGATTAGCAGTTATACCTGGAAATGCTTTTTCTAGTTTTGGTGACGAATACATTCGATTATCTTATTCTTATTCAATGGAAGAGTTAGAAAACGCGTGTGATAGATTAGAGCGTTTTATTGTTTCATTAAGATCTGCTAAATAAAAGGCTGTTTTCGTATACATCGTTGTTAATTTAGAATGCGTTAGTTGATTACAACTCCAGGTTGCTCCCTTTCCGTGGGGCGTGAGCTGAGCCTCCTCGTCGCTATCGCGCTCCTGCGGGGTCTCAGTCTTCCCGCTATTCCCACAGGAGTCTCGCACCTTCCATTGTAATCAACTTGTATCTTTAACATTTATTATCTCAAAAGCAACAATCTTTGAGAAAAAAACCAAATAAAAAAAGAAAAAACGATGGTAAACTATTTTTTTAATAGCTTTCCATCGTTTTATTTTATTTCAAGAAAGAAATTTAATTTATATCTTACTTAACGAATCCAGATGACACTTGTTTTCATAATTAAGTCTTGAATTGTTTTACGATCTTTTCTATAACCTATTAAATAGATGTTAATAATTAAAGGAATTCCTAAAAACAATATCGTAAGTGGATAGATAATTAGTAAGCGATACAAAAATACTTTCCAATCAGTTTCATCATATCGATCATTTATCATTTTAATCCCTATAACTCTTTGGCCAATCGTCATCCCTTTATTAAACTGCGGTACTACTACCAAAAATAGAAGTAGAGAGACTGTTATAACAGTAAAGTCAATCCATGAATTGCCAGTTGTTACAAAAAAGCGATTAAAAATCGTTTTAATATTTAAATTAATAAGAGATTCTAAAATACCATATAAACAAGATATTAAAAATAAATCTAGAAAAAATGCTCCTAGACGATGATAATACTTTGCTAATGTAAAATTTTTCAATTGTTATCCTCAATTCTATTATTAAACTGATGACTCTCTTATACTTAATTGTTATTTTAAGGAGAATCCGCTTCCTTTTAGTTGAGAACTACTAAGCATCCTCAATAGTTCCTCCCTGTATGGTATCAGCAGTACTTTTACCAGTGGATGCGGATTCTCTGTCTAATCAAACGATCTAAAAACAACATTAAACTATTTCAGAGCCAACCATATCATTACTCCATATGATGTGATGGGTCATACATCATATATAAAGCCTGTGTTCCTTTTTCATCCAACCCTTTATTTGCAAGCAGCTCATAGCATTCCTTTGCTAAAGATAAACCAGGTAATTCTAATTCCATTTTCTTCGCTTCATCTAATGCAATCTTCATATCTTTTATGAAATGTTTAATATAAAAGCCAGGTTCGAAATCTCCTTTTAAAATACGCGGTGCTAGATTCGTTAGTGACCAACTACCTGCTGCACCAGTAGAGATACTTGAGAGGACCTTTTCACCGTTTAAACCTGCTTTTTTTGCATAAGCTAAAGCTTCACAAACGCCAAACATACTTCCAGCAATACCAATTTGATTACACATTTTTACATGCTGTCCACTTCCAGCAACGCCATGATAAACAATATTTTGACCTAATTTATTAAAGATGGTGGACATTTTTTGAAAGATTTCTTCATCTCCACCTACCATAATTGCTAGTTTCGCTTCTCTTGCTCCTAAATCACCACCAGATACTGGTGCATCAAGTGAATACATTCCTTTTTCTTTTGTAATTTGGTCTATCTTTTTAGCTAATGATGGAGTTGAGGTCGTAAAGTCAATAAAAATTGTTCCTTCTTTTGCAGTCGTTAGTAAGCCAGTCTCATTAAAGAAAACCTCTTCTAAGTCATACGGAAACCCTACCATTGTTATAATTACTTCACAATTAGGAGCTAGTTCAGAAGGAGTATTATACCAACTAGCACCCATTTCGATTAGTTCTTCTGCCTTTTCTTTTGTACGATTATAAATATGTAAATTTGCTCCTGCATTCATTAAATGCTTGGCCATACTTTTTCCCATAACGCCTATTCCAATAAATCCTATATTACTTCCCTTTAATTCAAACATTTAAGTCTCTCCTTTATAACTAGATGATATGTCTAAACTATCATATTTTACATTGTCAGAAAAGAAAAAACCTTGTCAAAACGAACAAACAGAATTTTCTAATCTTCCCTACTTACTGTTTCCATTGGCTACCCTGAAATTACTTTTCTGTTAGACAAGATTTTTGATTAGTTACTATTTCAGTATGTGTAAGTTGATTTCCACTCCAGGATGCTCGCTTTCCTAGGGGCGTGAGCTGAGCCTCCTCGTCGCATACGCTCCTGTGGGGTCTCAGCCTTTCCGCATCTCCCACAGGAGCCTGGGCACCCTTCCGTTCCAATCAACGTCTGTCTTTTAAATTACATAACCTAAAAGCAACAATCTTTTCCATTAATAACCTCAGATATCTTATGTATAATAAAACAAATCGACAGAGCAAACTATTTGACGAAAGATGTAATTCTCTCTATATTTAGGAGTGCAAACATGCCAATTATGTTACATAAAATAATGGAGGTTCATATGGAAAACAAAGAATTTTTCAGCATGATTGAACAACGTAATTCAACTCGTGCATTTCAAAATGATGTAGAAATAACAAACGAAGAGATAAGTGAAATCTTAACTGCTACTATAAAAGCTCCATCTGCATGGAATTTACAGCATTGGAAATTTGTTGTATTCAAAGGCGATGAAGCACAAAATCGATTATTACCAGTTGCATATAATCAGCAACAAATCGTTGATGCTTCATGTGTAATTGCAATCTTAGCAGATAAAGAAGCATTTAGAAATGTTGATCCTGTATTTGGTCCAGCGGTAGAAGCGGGTTATATGACACAGGAAGCAAAAGATAATTTAAAACAAAATGTCGAAAATGCATATAGTACTGAGCAAATTCGTCGTGAACAAGGTATCCTAAATTCTTCTCTTGCTGGTATGCAATTAATTTTAGCTGCATCTGCAAAAGGTTGGAATACATGCGCAATCGGTGGATTCAATCCACAAGCATTCGTAAAAGAATTTAATATTGAAGACCGTTACTTCCCAACTATGCTTGTTACGGTTGGTAAAGAAAAAGTTCCAGGCCATCAAACAGCAAGATTTTCAGTCCAGGATTCATCGATCTGGATTTAAGTGTTTATAGGTAGTTCCTTAAATGGACTGCCTATTTTTTTACGCTGTTTTTAGCTATTTAGAATGCGTTAGTTGATTACAACTCCAGGTTGCTCCCTTTCCGTGGGGCGTGAGCTGAGCCTCCTCGTCGCTATCGCTTCTGCGGGGTCTCAGCCTTCCCACTATTCCCACAGGAGTCTCGCACCTTCCATTGTAATCAACTTCTGTACTTATTATTAATAATCTCAAATGAAACTATCTTTTAGAGACATCCATGCTAATAAAGTTCACAACATGGTGAATGAAAATAAAGAATTCATCCAATAAAGATTGTCTTTTTAGATGTTATTTTCAGGGTAGCTTTTTTTATAACAATAGAATCTGTTAAACAAGATTGTTTCGATAAAATCTACTCGCTTTCCGCGGACGAACCACCGAACCTCCTCGTTTACTTATCTTCTTTGCATCTCTCTTAATCTTGAAGTAGTGGTCTTACTGCCCGTTAATGTGGGATTAATAAACAAAAGACTGTCTCGTATTTAGACTAATAATAGTCTTGAGACAGTCTAATTTTTAACATTAAGAAATTGAATTTACAAGCTCCACAACTTCAGCTGCAGTTGACATTGATAATGCTTTTTCAGCAAGTTTTTCCATGTCAGCTTTTGAAAGTTTAGCCATTTGACTACGTGCTGGAAGAATTGAAGTAGCACTCATTGAAAATTCGTGTAATCCAAGACCTACTAGTAATGGAATTGCTACTGAATCTCCAGCCATTTCTCCACACATACCAGCCCATTTGCCTTCTTTATTTGCAGCATCGATTACCATTTTAACAAGACGTAAAATTGATGGGTTATATGGTTGATATAAGTATGATACTTGTTCATTCATACGATCTGCAGCCATAGTATATTGGATTAAATCATTTGTTCCAATACTAAAGAAATCAACTTCTTTTGCAAATTGATCAGCTAAGATAGCAGATGCAGGAATTTCAACCATCATTCCAACTTCAATGTTATCAGATACTTGTACATTTTCTGCAACTAATTTTTCTTTCTCTTCTATTAATACAGCTTTTGCTGCACGGAACTCATCTAAAGTTGCGATCATAGGGAACATAATTTTTAAGTTTCCATATACACTTGAACGTAATAACGCACGTAGTTGTGTACGGAAAATTTCTTTTTGGTCTAAACATAGACGAATTGCACGATATCCTAAAAATGGATTCATTTCTTTCGGTAAGTGTAAGTAAGGAAGTTCCTTATCTCCACCAATATCTAAAGTACGAACAACAACTGGTTTTTCACCCATGTTCTCAAGTACTGATTTGTATGCTTCAAATTGTTCTTCTTCAGTTGGGAAATTATCACGACCCATGTAAAGGAATTCCGTACGATAAAGACCTACACCTTCACCGCCGTTATTTAAAACTCCCTCTACATCATTTGGCGTACCAATATTTGCAACAAGCTCAACATGGTGCCCATCTTTCGTTACAGTCGGTTCATTTTTAAGTTTAGCCCACTCTAACTTTTGTTGCTCAAATTTATCTTTTTTAGCTCGATATGTAGCTAATTCTTCAGCTGTTGGATCAACAATCACTTCACCATCTAATCCATCAACGATTACCATTGTACCGTTTTGGATTTTAGCTGTTACTTCTTTTGTTCCTACGACCGCAGGAATTTCAAGAGATCGAGCCATGATAGCAGAGTGAGAAGTACGTCCTCCAATATCAGTTGTAAAACCAAGAGCGTATTTACGATTTAACTGAGCTGTATCAGAAGGTGTTAAATCTTCAGCAATGATAATAACTTCTTCTGTAATGCTAGCAGGAGTTGAAATCGTAACTCCAACAAGATGTGCTAATACACGTTTTGTTACATCACGGATGTCAGCAGCACGCTCTTTCATATATTCGTTGTCCATGCTTTCAAACATTTGAACAAACATTGATGCTACTTCATTTAATGCAAATTCGGCATTTACATTTTCAGATTTGATTTTGTCTTTAACGGGATTTAAAAGCTCAGGATCATTTAATACCAAAAGATGTGCAGAAAAGATCGCCGCCTTGTCTTCACCAAGTTCAGCATTTGCATGATCACGAATTACTTCTAATTCACCATTTGATACTTTGATCGCTTCATCGAATCGAGCTACTTCCGATTCAGGGTTAGAAATTGATTTTTTAGTAACATCTAACTCTGCATTTTCTAAACGAAAAGCTTTTGCAATCGCGATTCCGCTTGAAGCAGCAATTCCTTTAATAGTGAAAGTCATTATTCGCCTAAGCCTTCTTTTTTCATTGTATCTTCAATAGCAGTTAATGCTTGCTCTGCATCGTCACCATTTGCAACAACTTTAATGTCTGAACCTTGTTGAATACCTAAAGACATAACACCCATAATAGATTTTAAGTTAACAGTTTTGCCGTTATATTCTAAGTTAATATCTGAACTAAATTTACCTGCAACATTTACTAATAGTGTAGCTGGACGAGCATGTATACCAGATTCTGCAGTTACTTTAAAAGTTTTTTCCATTATTTTCAATCTCCTTTATATTTTGCCTATATAAATTGGTATAGACAACTGAGTTTTACTTGCTAATTTTATAAATTATAGGGGGGCATGTCAAACAATACACCCCCTAATAATTTATGAATATTTTCAAATAATTATTTATTTAATTGTAATAATTCCTGTTTCACCTTTAGCTTGGCTACCTAGTTTATTGATATGAACTTGTTGTCCTTCAGCAAGGTTCGTAAAGATAACAGGTGTAATTATTGACGGCGCATTTTCTTTTACAAATTTCAAGTCAACATTCACAAGTTTTTGACCTTTTGTTACTTTATCACCTTGTGATACAAAAACTTCGAAACCTTCGCCATTTAATTTCACCGTATCAATACCGATGTGAATTAATATTTCACGGCCATTGTTAGCTAAGATTCCAATTGCGTGTTTTGTAGGGAAAACATTGACAATTTCCCCATCCACTGGTGATAATACTGTACCTTCAGAAGGTTTGATTGCAAAGCCATCACCCATCATTTTTCCTGAGAATACTTGATCAGGAACTTCAGTGATCGGGATAATTTCACCTTCAATAGGATTTATAATGTCGTCCTTATTTGAAGTATTTTTTACTTCTTTCACTTCAGTTTTTTCTTCTTTCTTAATGACAGGAGTTTTACCAGACATAATGTCTTTCATTTGTGATTTTAAAGTATCTGACTTAGGTCCGAAGATTGCCTGAATGTTGTTTCCAACTTCTAGCACACCAGCAGCTCCTAATTCTTTTAATCTCTCTTTATTAACTCCATCTTTACTGTTTACTTGAACACGTAAACGAGTAATACAAGCATCTAATGAAGCGATGTTTTCTTTACCACCCATTGCTTGAAGAATTTCATAAGGTAGTTCTCCAGCTGAAGCAGCTCCTCCAATGTTCTCATTAACTTTGTCTTCACGACCTGGTGTTTTTAAATCCCATTTACGAATTGCAAAACGGAAACCGAAGTAGTAAATAACTGCAAGTACAAGACCTACAATAATTACCCACCACCATGCTGTTCTGTTAGGAAGCACACCGAATAATAAGAAGTCAATTAAACCACCAGAGAAAGTCATACCAATTTTTACATTTAATAGTTGCATCGTCATAAATGAAAGTCCGGCAAAAATTGCATGAACCGCAAATAATCCAGGTGCAACAAATAAGAATGAAAATTCAATTGGTTCTGTAATACCTGTTAAGAAAGATGTTAATGCAGCAGATGCTAATATACCACCTGCGATTTTTTTATTTTCTTCTTTTGCTTCATGATACATTGCTAATGCTGCTGCTGGTAATCCAAACATCATGAATGGGAATTTACCAACCATGAATGTACCTGCAGTTAATTTTACATTATCTTTTAATTGTGCAAAGAAAATTGCTTGGTCACCATGTACCACTGTACCAGCTTTTGTTGTATATGATCCAAACTCAAACCAGAATGGTGCATAGAAAATGTGATGTAATCCAAATGGAATTAATGAACGTTCAATCACACCAAAAACAAATGCTGCTATTGTTGGATTTGCATCAATCATATTATGTGAGAATGAATCTAAGCCATGTTGAATTGGTGGCCATACAAAACACATAATAATACCGATTACTACTGCACACGCAGCTGTAACAATCGGTACAAAACGTTTACCTGCAAAAAATCCTAAATATGATGGCAATTCTATATTAAAGTACTTATTATATGCCCATGCGGCTAGAAGACCTACGATAATACCACCGAATACCCCAGTTTGTACTGTAGGAATCCCTAAAACGCTTGCATAAGCTGGATTTTTATCAGCCATAAGTGGAGTTACATGTAAGAAAGTTCCCATTGTTGTATTCATAATTAAGAAGCCAACAATTGCTGCTAAACCAGCAACACCTTCCCCATCAGCTAACCCAACTGCAACACCTACTGCGAATAAAAGTGCTAAATTACCAAAAATAATACTTCCTGAGTTTTCCATTACTTTTGCAACTAATTGGAACCAACTAGCATCTAAGAATGGTAAATATTTTAGTGTTTGTGGGTTTTGAAATGCATTACCAAATGCAAGTAGTAAACCAGCAGCTGGTAAAATTGCTACAGGTAGCATTAATGCTTTACCAACCCTTTGTAAAACACCGAAAAGCTTTTTAAACATAAGGTCTTCCTCCTTTTATTTTCATACAAAAAGGCATGAGATAGAAAAATGTACTTTTAATCATGGGCATAGTTTTTCCAACCCATTCTTAAAAATTCACACTTTTCTTTCTCATGCCTAATCGAATTAGTAACACGAAAGAATACAAGTTCTATTCTTTTGAAATTGCAAACGTTTTATTGTTTACGGTTACATTATACATAGATAATGTGAATGTTTCAACAATAAACTATAGAAAAATATTTTTTCTAATTTTTTGCTTGAATTAATCTTTCTAGATGCATTGTAAGATAGATTACTTCTGCTTCACTAACCGGTTTTTGTAATTTAGTTTGTAACGATTTAACGATTTTCCATGCTAAACTATAGCTCTCGGGATATTCATTTTTTAAAATAAGTGATAATGATTGCGATTCCTTAGATGGTTCATTGCGAATAATCCGTTCAATTAAAAACCTTAGATGTCTTACTAATCGAATATAATTAATCGAGCTTCTGTCTAATTTTACTTGCATGGATTCTTCTATAACTTCAATTAAATTTTTCATGATCTGTGAATACTTATTTACATCGAATGCATATTCTTTCGCTAAAGCACTTACAATATGCAATGTAATAAATCCTGCCTCTTCAATCGGCAATTTTACATCTAATTCTTTATTAATCTCATTCACTACTTCCATCGCTATCGCAAATTCATCAGGGTACATCGCTCTCGTTTCATATAAAAATGGATTATCAACAGAAAATCCTTTCCTAATTCTTATAATTGCAAAGAGTAGATGATCTGTTAATGATATATGAATTTGTTCATTTAAATTTGAACCAATACTTTGTCCAATCGTAAAAATAGCTTGTTGAATGATTCCCATTAATTTTTCGTCCATATATGGTAACAGTAATTTATACTGTTCTTGCTTTTCTTCATCCTTTAGTACAAATATTTTTTCAACTGGATCGATTGGTAAATGATCATCTTTCTTTTTGTTGAAGCCAATTCCTTTTCCAATTAGAACAACTTCAGCATTATCATTATCCTTAGCAATAATGACATTATTATTTAGTACTTTTTTTACAATAAAATTGCGCTCCAACTATCTCCCTCCCTTTTTATTTGAAAACATTCTCATCATAGCATACACTATTTCTTTGTAGGAAGAATAATAATTTTCCCCAAAGAGAATAATCATTTTTGTTACCATTAATAGTAGAATAAACTTTACTGTAACTGTTTACTATAGTATTTTTTAATTTGGTATAATTTTCTATTTCCATATAACTAAAGGAGTTTTACATATGATTAAACTTTTTGTAAGTGATCTAGATGGTACGATGTTACATGAAGGTCAGCTTTTTGAAACTGATATTAGAGCCTTAAAAGAACTAATAGACCAAGATATTTATCTTTGCTTCGCATCCGGTCGAGTAGACAATGAAATTGTAACGATTATGGAAGAGCTTGGTGGAAATTTCCATCGAATTAGTATGAATGGAACATATATTTATTCAAAAGAAGGTGATGAACTATTAAAAGCTAGTTTTAAACCTTCATCATTAACTACAATTTATGAAGCAATATCTCCAGATAAGTTTTTACGCTATGCTGCGGACGATAAAGCTTATTACATCGAAGAAAAAACTGAGCTTGTAAAGGAAATTGAAGAAAAAGCACAGTTACTTACAATTGAAGAACCTGACCTAAAAAATCAACTTGGAATATCAGTCATCCCTGGAAAGTTTGTCGTATTAGGTGAAGATGATGACTTATTAACCCTTCAAGAACAGTTACAAACAGAAATGCCAGAATTAGTTACTTCATTTATTTCTGCAAAAAATTGTTTAGATATTGTACCAGCAAATGTTAGTAAAGGATCTGCTATTTCGATCTTAATGGACAAGCTAGATCTAACTCCAAATGAAATGGCTTGTGTAGGAGATTCTTATAATGACATTCCTATGTTTTCTATTACCCCTCATAGTTTTGCAATGATGAATGCTGATGATCAGGTAAAATCAAGTGCTTCTCATGTTGTAAAATCAGTTGCGGAAGCAGTCGAAAGGGTGTTAAGTTATAACTTAAACAAGCTTGGCTAAATAGCCAAGCTTGTTTTTAAATACTCTTTTAAATCAAATACAATTTAACGAAAAATTCTACTATTCTATTATTGTAAAACCATCTTTTTACAAAGAGTATATGCTTCCTCATCTACAACAACCGTAACATTTGGATGGTTTTGTAAAGCTGTAGCCGGACAACCGTCAGAAACTTGTCCAATTAACATTTCCTTTACCGCCGCTGCTTTTTTCAAACCATAAGCAATTATTACAATTTCCTTCGCTTTTAATATTGAACCGATTCCCATTGTAACTGCATATGTAGGGACATCTTTTTCGTTTTCAAAATAAATTTTGTTTGCGTTCCTTGTTGATTTGGTTAATTCTACAATATGAGTAGACGAAGTAAATGATGTTCCTGGCTCATTAAATCCAATATGACCATTCTCTCCTAATCCTAAAAGCTGAAGATCTACTGGATTTTTTCGAATTATTTCTTCATATGCTTTACATGCTTCATTTAAATTTGTTGTATTTCCATTAGGCAGATAATTAGCCTTAAAAGATAGATGATTAAACAACTGCTTCTTCATATAAGAATGATAACTTGTTTGATCATTTTCATTTAACCCAACATATTCATCTAAATTCACTGTAGTGACATGCGCAGTGTTCGGTTTATTTATACGAAACAATTCATATATGCCAAGAGGTGAACCTCCAGTTGCTAGTCCTAATGTTACTTCTTCCTTTGAATTAATTTTGTCTACTATTTTTTCATATGCAACCATAGAAAGTTCTTCTGCATTTTTCACCTCAATAACCTTCATACTGTCACCTCTTCATATGTTTTACCTAGTCTAGTTGTTTCAATCACATGAAAATCTAGGGTCATTTCAACAAAATCTGCGTCTTTCCCAATTTCTAATACACCTTTTTGCAATAAGCCAAATTCCTCTGCTTGATTAACTGAGGTCATTAATACCGCTTCCTCAACTGAACAGCCTGTAAATATCATTATATTCCGAAATGCTTCATCCATTTTTAAAATACTTCCTGCTAAAGTACCATCAGCTAACCTTGCACTTTTTTCTTTTACGAATACAGGTTGTCCACCTAATTCATATTCACCCTCATCGAGCCCCTTTGCTCTCATAGAATCAGTAATTACACTTATTTTTCTCGGCCCTTTCAACTTATATGCAAGCTTGATCATGTCTGGATGTACATGAATTCCATCTGCAATGATCTCAACCATTACTTCATCAGATAAAAGAGCATATCCGGCGGTTCCCGGTTCACGGTGATGCATAGCTCTCATCTGATTAAATAAGTGTGTAGCATGCGTAATTTTTTTACCTAGAAAGTCATTTATCTTTGCATCAGAATGCCCAACGGTTCCTACAACACCCATCTTTTCAAATTCTTCTTTTAATTCTGAAGCGCCCTTGAGCTCTGGTGCATAAGTAACTAATTTAATTAAATTCCCCGATATTTCTTGCCATTTTTTAAAAAGCATTACATCTGGCTTTACGATGTATTGAAGTGGTTGTGCACCAGCACGTTTTTTATTTACAAACGGCCCTTCTAGATGAATATAGTCAAAGTGCCCACCAAGATCTTTCGCTTCCCTAATTGCAAGTAATGCCTTTTGAATAGAATCAGGCGATTGCGTAATGGTCGTTGGAAAGAAAGTGGTGACACCTTCTTTCATCAATGCATGTCCTAATTTTAGAAGAGTTTGTGGATTTGCATCCATCGCATCCACATCATACCCACCATGAATATGAATATCGATCATTCCTGGAATAACAATTGAGTTTTGTCCATCTTTCACGTGTTCTTCTTCTCTTACTTTAAATTCACTCATACAACCAATTTCTTCTATTTTCTCTGCATAGCGTAAATAACCATTTTCAATTATATTTTTACCAGTATAGATTTTTACATTAATTAAACTTTTCATTCAGTTATCACTCCATGTAAAAATAGAATGAAATATATTTTTTAATTTGGCTGTTTTCGTTTTCGTATACATTGTTGCTACATTAGAATGCGTTAGTTGATTACAACTCCAGGATACTCGCTTTCCTTGGGGCGTGAGCTGAGCCTCCTCGGCAAGCCTGCGGGGTCTCAGCCTTCCCGCTATTCCCACAGGAGTCTAGCACCTTCCGCCCGAATCAACTTCTGTCTTTAATATTAAAACTCTCAAAAGCAACAATATTATAGAAAAAAGCCGTTAATTTTCTCGAAAATACATTTAATTCATATATAATTCGAAATAATTTCTATCTTTTTTTATTTCTATCATAAAATACAGAGCATTATTTGTCTGTACTACTATTTAATCATTACTAATTTCCTCACTTTTTACTATTTCTATAAAGTGAAACTTCCATCAGTGAGGCTATTACTGTCCGTTAATTTGTGATAAATAAAAAACAAGAAGTAAAGTTTTCCTTACTTAGCAAACTTCACTTCTTCATCTTCTATAAAATGACGGTTCCCTGTTGAAACAATCTCAACATCATCGTTTTTAGCTGTTGAATAGATCCTTAATCCATTTTTCTGTAGTCTTCTCATTACCGATTTATGAGGATGTCCATATGGATTTCGCTTTTTATATGAAATGATTGCGACCATTGGATTTACTTGTTTGAGAAACTTCGAGGTGGTTGAAGTAAAAGAACCATGATGTGCAACTTTTAACACTTTGGAAGAGATATCTGGATTTTTTATCAATCTACTTTCAGCCTTTTTCTCAATATCTCCAGTAAATAATACACTTAGTTGATGATAGAGTAATTTAATAACGATGGAAGAATCGTTATTGGATTCATTTTTATGGGCACTGTTTAAGATTGTGAGTGACACTTTATGATCAATATTAATCTTATTATTTTTCTTTGCAATAATAATTGGAATATGCTTGGATTGAATGACTTTTTTAAACAGATAATAGGCGTGTCCACCGTATTTCTTACCACTTTCAATTACTTTCCCAACTTTATACTGTTTTAAAACAGTAATGAGACCACCAATATGATCTATATCTGGGTGAGTACTAACAATCGTATCAATTTTTTGGACATGATATTTCTTTAACTTATTTACCACAACTTTACCATGTTCAATATCTCCACCATCAATCAGCATTACTTTCCCATTCGGAAAAGTAATTAGCGATGCATCCCCCTGGCCAACATTTAGGAACCGGATGACAAGTAATTCGTTAGATAATGATGGTAAATGAGTTGATGCTTGGGCTGATATTTTATGAATAGAAATAACGAAAATACCCATTATCAAAAATAAACTGAGGATTTTATAAACAAGTTTTCTTTTCATCAGTGCGTTCCTCCTAAAAATAGTTTTTCAGAAGCTGATGAAATTATGTAGTATTTTTATCATAAATATTAATGGCTCTATTTTAAATTATTGTTGCTTTTGAGATGTGTCATTATAAAGACAAAAGTTGATTACAACGAAAGGTGCGAGACTCCTGTGGGATTAGCGGGAAGGCTGAGCCCCCGCAGGCTTGCCGAGGAGGTTCAGCTCACGCCCCACGGAAAGCGAGACTCCTGGAGTTGTAATCAACTATCGAATTCTAAAATTGCAACAATGTATACAAATACTGTCAAATTAAATACCCCAAAAGAAGTTAACTACTTTCGGGTTATATATCCTATTCAAATAACATGTCTAATTTCGGAATGATAGATAGGGTTGGACTTATTTGTTTAAAAGATTGATCAGTAATATAAACCCCATGCATTCCAAGCTTTAAAGCTGGTGCAATCTCATTAATAAAGTTATCTCCAACCGAGACTACTTCTTCTGGTTTAACATTGTATAAATTCATAATGTGTTTTAGATGTTTTTCAGTTTCTAGCGGTTTATTACCATCAGTTAATTCTAAATGGAATAAGTTATCTAGATTTAAAATCTTCAATAGTCTTGTCACATCTGCACGGTCAGAATTTGTTAGTAAGACAAGTTTTTTTGTATCTTTTATCGCATGTAATCCTTCAATTAAGCCTTTTATCTGAGGGATTTTAAATTGTTCTGTTGACATGAACTCTTTTGTCTTATCATAACAGTGCCAAACATCTCTTGCACCGTAATGATAACTAGTAACTAAAGGTAACCACCAACCATCACCGATGGGGATAAAAGGTTCTGTTAATGAAAAAGATTGTATGTATGAGTCATCTAGTTGATTTTTATCAACTAGTTTACCATCCCAAGTATGCACTTCAGATATCGTTAAAGTAAGTGGATCCAACGTTAAAACATAATCATTTTTAGAATCATAAACTTTGCCGATTGATAGAATATGATTATTCTTTTTCATTTGCTCGTAATCATTTCGAAATGATTCCAGGTAGCGTACATCAACTTCTTTTTCTAATTGCGAAGCATAATAATCATAATGCTCTGTCCCATCATAAAGTGTACCATCTAAGTCAAAAACAAGAACTTCAGCATTAAGTAAGATGTTATGCATTTCATTACCCCTTTTTATTTTCTTTCTTATCTACGTTTAGTATATATGATAATTTTTCATTTTTCCCGTTTAACGTAAATAAATACCAAAGCTTATAGTTACCTTCGTTTGGAAAGTGATAAGTAAACCGATAGTCTGATTTATTTGCGTCAGGTACAGTCAATTGTTGGAAACTACTTCCGTCCATATTCATGATATAAAGATGTTGATTCGTAAACTCATGTTTTGTTGCACTAAAGTTAGTAAAATGAAAAGTAAGTTTTTCATTAACTTTAGGAGAAAGTGCGCCAAACAATAGTGAAGCTGTATAATTTGATTTTTTATTTGTTAAGATTGTTGAAGGGAAAATAGGGTCATTTTGATTATTTTCATTTTGATAGGTAAATGTAGATAGAGTAGTTCCTTCTAAAAACAAAGCTAGATTATAAGGAATATTTTTTTTAAAGTTATAATGAAAAGTATATTCATCATTCCCAATATATTCTGGTTGAATTATCGTAAATTTATCAGTTTTATTGGAAGTAATAAAAACCTTTATTTGATCACGTAATTCTTCATTTAATTGCTTTGAATTGATTTTTAAACTTTGATTATTTATTTTTGAACTAAGCTGCCACTTTACATCCTCAACTATATTTTTAGAAAATACTTGTTGATTTTGCTCTAGTTTCCCAGGAGTTAAGTGCATATATTTTGCGATAAAAACCAGTAGAATTAAACCAAGACATAGCACATAAATGTTATATTTTTTCATTTATTTCTCCCCTAACTTTTTTCTAATTTCGGTCTATTAAAAGTACAGTTTTTAAGTAAATATCCAAAATGTTGGTAAACAGTCCCTCTTAAAAATGGCTGTTTTCGTATACATTGTTTCTATTTCAGTATGTGTAAGTTGAATTCCACTCCAGGATGCTCGCTTTCCTTGGGGCGTGAGCTGAGCCTCCTCGTCGCATACGCTCCTGTGGGGTCTCAGCAGCCTTCCCCCATCTCCCACAGGAGTCGAGCACCCTTCCGTTCCATTCAACTACTGTCTTTTAAATTAGGAAAAACCTAAAAGCTACAATCTAAAAAAAAGAGCTTAAAAATAAAAGTACAACATTCCTTCTCTATTTCCTTTAAACAAATTTTTACAATATTTTGGGTTATTATTGAAAACTTTGTCGCTATATTTAATGAGAGACTTTGAATTCCGCTACAATCAACTTCTTTTTCATCAGTTTCATATAACAAAATCTATTTTAAAAGAGACTTATTTTTTAAATGTCTATTAATATGAGATAAAAAATAATAGTTTTCATCGTACATTTTCTTGTAAACTATTCTTTCCTATACATAATTTTCCATTTATATGAAAGCATAAGCTGTATGGAAGTAATCGTTTTTTTAGTGTATAGTTTAGGGAGTAATTTTTGGGAGGGTATGAAATGAGTATACATATTGCTGCAAAAGAAAATGAAATCGCTGACAAAATTTTATTACCAGGAGATCCACTTCGTGCAAAATATATTGCTGAAACTTTTCTAGAAGACGTTATTTGCTACAACGAAGTACGTGGTATGTTAGGTTTTACGGGAACTTATAAAGGAAAAAGAATATCTGTACAAGGGACTGGGATGGGTATTCCATCTATCGGTATTTATGTAAACGAATTAATTAATAGCTATGGTGTAAAAACATTAATTCGTATCGGTACTTGTGGAGCTATCCAAGAAGACGTTAAAGTAAGAGATGTAATTATTGCTATGACAACTTGTACTGATTCAAATATGAATCGTCTTACTTTCCCTGGATTTGATTTTTCACCTTGCGCAAATTTTGATTTATTAAAAAAGGCTTATGATGCTGCTGTAAACGCAGGTTTAAGTGTTAAAGTAGGTAACATTTTAACAGCCGATATATTTTACCGTGAGAACATGGATATGGTTAAAAAGCTTGCAGGGCATGGTGTTTTAGCAATTGAAATGGAAACTACTGCACTTTACACAATTGCTTCTAAACACAATGTTAAGGCTCTGTCTGTATTAACTGTAAGTGACCATGTATTCACTGGTGAAGAAACTTCTGCAGAAGAACGTCAAACGACATTTAATGATATGATCCGTATTGCATTAGATGCTGCGATTGCAGAATAAGTAAAAGAACTGTCCTTTATTAAAGGGCAGCTCTTTTGTCTAGTTACACAACTTCCGTCAAATTCATTTCACTAAAAATACGTTTCTCCTAATTTATTCTCCTTTTTTCATTCCTAGTCCCCTAGATCGGTGACTATTCTCATTCTTAAATAGCATCAAAGATTTGAAAACATCCATTTTTTATATTAATGTTATCAAACTATTTCACATTCAAGGTTACAGTTTGTACAATAGGAATATAGAAAATGATAGAAAGGTAATATATTATGAAGAAAAATCAGTTCATCCTAAGTTTTACTTGGATTGTCAGTATTGTCGCTACAATAAGTAGTTTATCTTTTTCAATAATCAATCATTGGGTACCGTGTTCTCTTTGTTGGTATCAAAGGATTTTTATGTATCCAATCGTATTTCTATTAGGAATTATGTTATACAAAAATAAGATTAAGGATCTAATTTATGTTTTACCTTTTTCTTTAATTGGTATGTGTATTTCTTTTTATCATATTTTAGTCCAAAAAGTTCCTTACTTTAAAGAGACGGTAATACAATGCGGACCAGTACCGTGTACAGGAGATTACTTAAATTTGTTCGGATGGATCACGATTCCAATGCTTGCATTTTTAGCATTTGTCATCATAACAATTAGTAGTATCTATTTACTTCGTCAAACAAAATAACTATCTTAGAACAAGCCAAGTTGCTCGGACAATGATGGCCCATGCTGAATTCCTAACAGTTTCATCAATTGAATCGCATTGTCCGCTGCATCTCCTCCAGAATTATTATTAAATAAAATACAAATTTCTTTTGTTTGTTCCTGGAGTTTCAATATATCTTTCGCCCATTTTTCCAATTCCTCTTGATTATACCGATATAGAAACCTTACTTTTCTCCAGTTTTCTTGTCCACTATTATTCCATCCGTAAACGTTTCGACCATGAAATCGAATTAATGTAACATCCTTATTAGTTGGATGTAATATAGTTGGAACTGATCCGATGCCAGCTTGAGGCTCATCACAAATCGTGTGAATCCACCCTTCTTTCTCCATAAATGCTAAAGTTTGATCAATGTATTGTGAGTAAAACCAAGTTCGGTTACGAAACTCTAGCATTACAGGATATTCATTCACTTCCTCTTTTAAAAAACGTAAATAATCCACATTTTCTCTTTTACATGAAAACCATGGTGGAAATTGAAATAGTATTCCTTTTATTTTTTCTGCCTCTTGGAGGGGATTGATTGAATGGATGAATGACTCAATCATCTTTTTTTGTTCACTTTTTGAGCGAAAACTATTTGAGTGTAATGTAATCCCATTATATGCTTTGATCACAAATGAAAAATCATTTGGAGTTTGGAGTGCCCATTTTTGGTAATTAGATGTTGGTAAAATACTATAATAAGAGGCATCCAGCTCTACGATAGGAAAATACGTACTATATATGCTTAATTTCCTTTTGGAAGAGGTTCGCTCTTTATATAAAATATCGTGATCTCCCCATCCAGTAACTCCTATTTTAATCATCCTTCCACCTCCTTTTTGTCCTTATTTTCCATTATTTTACAAAAATAGGACACTAAATTTAAAAATATTCCGTTTTTTCTGATATACTAATAATAAGATACGCTTTCAAAGAATTGGAGTTAAGAGCTAATGAGTAGTCTATCAACAAATGAACTTTTACAAAAAATTAAATCTCTCGAAGAAAAAGTACATCATTATGAATCTCTTCTCAAATCTTTTTCAATCAATACGAATGAAAATGATGACTTTCTATATAAAGATTTATTCGACCTAATACTGTTTACCGAAAACAGTAAATCAACTATTTTAGAAAAAGAAATCACATCTTCTCCTAATTATGCAAACTTTAAACAGATATTAAACAAATGGATCCTAACAATTTTAGACGCCACACCAATTCATATAACAATTATTGACCAATTCGGTTTAATAACTTTATATAATCAACAAACAGCTCTTGATTTTAAGATAAACAAAACTGAATTTATTGGCAAACATATTAGTGATTTACTACAAATTGACAATAGTCAAATTGAATTACTAAAAACCTTAGAAACAGGTAAGGAAGTACATAATAAGGAAATCCATGATGTAAATTACGGAATTATTAATACTCGTATACTTCGTAATTCGAAGGGAGAAATTATTAGAGTTGTAGGGTTGTTTCAATTTTTAAATGATGCTCGAAATGCAGAAAAACTTGTCATGACTGGTAGAATTGCTGCAGGAATTGCCCATGAAATTCGAAACCCACTAACTACCGTACGTGGCTATCTCCAGTTTCTCCAAGATAACGTATCAAATGAAATGAAACAATTATTCCATAATTTATTAATACCTGAGTTAGATCGCGCAAATGGAATTATAACTGATTTCTTATCAATTACAAAAAACGCACCCTATAAACCTGAACCTTTAAATATAAATCTTTTTTTCAAACAATATCTGTCTCAATTATTTAACAGTACGGCTATATTACGAAACATTCAAATTAGCTATGATTTATCTCCTAAATTGGATGACTTGATAGTTTATATTGATAAAAAACAATTAGTTCAAGTTTTTTTAAATTTGTTCCAAAACTCAGTTGAATCTACATCAAAAGACTCTTTATGTATCACACTATCGAGTCAATTGGTAGACAATGAAATCATTATCTTTTTTAAAGATAACGGTGAAGGAATTCCACATTCAATTTTACCTTTTGTATTTGATCCATTCTTTTCTACTAAAGATGAAGGAACAGGACTTGGTCTTCCACTTACACGGAAATTAATCCAAAACCATAAAGGTACAATTCAGGTAGAAAGTGATTCATCAGGTACGACTTTTACGGTTAGACTACCTGTCTTAACAAACGTTTATAATTTATAATTTAGTTTAGAAGTAAATTACAACGAAAAAGACCTTTGCTTTAGTTAGCAAAAGGTCCTTTTGTTGTGTGCGTGGGTTGATACAATTCATTTGGCAACTCTTTTATTGAAGTAATTACCATATCTAGCTTCTGTTCAATTCGATATAATAAATACAATGTCACAGCTATTGGAAAACCGACTTCTTTAATACACTGTAACCAAAATTCCATGATCAACACCCCCTTCACACATAATATACGAGAAGAAGTTGTTTTATCGTTAAACGGTTAAAATAATTTTTCCAGTTGATTTACGGCTCTCTAGTAATTCATGCGCTTTTTTGCCTTCCTCAAGTGAAAACATCGTAGGCGTTTGAATTGAAATTTGACCGTTTACTATCCAACTAAAGAGCTCAGTACTTCTTTTTCTACGTTCTTCCTTAGAAGTTAGAACATTCCAAAGATCCCCACCTGTTAATGTTTTAGAAGTATCCATTAACATTCGTGGATCGATATGAACAGGGTCTCCACCTGCCATACCATAGAACACAACCGTTCCATGAATTTTTGTACATTTGAAACTATCCATAATTGTAGACCCTACAGACTCATAAACGACATCTACGCCATTTTTATCACCTGTTGAAATGATTACTTTGTCTACCCAATTATCGGAATAAAGAAATACTTCATCTGCGCCGATTTTTAGTGCAGTATTTTTCTTCTCTTCAGAAGAAGTTAAACCGATAACTTTTCCACCCTTTAATTTAATCATTTGAGTTAAAAGTTGGCCAACACCACCTGCAACAGCATGTACAAGTGCTATGTCATTTTGTTTTATTTGAAAACTATCATTTACTAAATAATGAGCTGTTAAGCCTTGAAGCATAATTGATGCTGCTATCTCAAAAGAAAGTTCATCAGGGATTGGAACGACATGAGTTTCTTTTGCTGCCACATATTCAGCATTCGCAAAAGGCACATCAGCAAAAGCAACTCGATCACCAATCTTAAAATCTGTTACTGATTCTCCTATTTTTGAAACGATTCCAGAACCTTCATATCCAAGGATAAATGGAGGTTCACCGGCTAAATGGTAGTTTCCTTTTCGACGATAAATATCTGCAAAGTTTACTCCAACTGCTTTCATTTCGATTAATATTTCATCTTTTTGAATAGATGGTTTTTCTATTTCTTCCATATGTAAAACTTCTGAATTACCAAACTCTCTAAATACAAGTGCTTTCATGATGGCATTCTTCCTTTTCTTTATGACTTATTTAGGAGGCTGTTTTGTTTTTTGCTGTTTTCGTATAAATTGTTGCTATTTCAGTATGTGTAAGTTGATTGGAACGTAGGGATGCTCGCTTTCCTAGGGGCGTGAGCTGAGCTTCCTCGTCGCTATCGCTCCTGTGGGGTCTCAGCCTTCCCGCATCTCCCACAGGAGCCTGGGCACCCTTCCGTTCCAATCAACTTCTGCCTTTTATATTACATAACCTAAAAGCAACAATCTTTAAAAAAGCACCTTTAGAAAAGAATTTATGTTTTAAAGATTAGCTCTTTTAGACTTCATAGAACAGAGTCTAAAGATTAAAAATCAAATACGAAATCGTCGTCCGATAATTTTTCAATTGTTACTGCTTTTACGTAACCATTTCCTTTTACAGAGAAGAAATCATGGTTTTTTGTGTCTGTGTTTAACCCGTTTAAAACAATTGGATTAATATCTTCTTCATCAAAATATGGATCGAATCCTAAATTCATTAATGCTTTGTTAGCATTGTATCGGATAAATTTATTTACTTCATCCACTAAGCCAACCTCTTTATAGATTTCTTCTGTATATTGTAACTCAAAGTCATATAATTTTACTAATAAAGCCATTGTTTCTTTGAAAAGTTCCGCTCTTTTTTCTTCTGTAAAAGTAGCATAAATTTGTTGTGCAAGAATTCCTACATACACACCATGAATACTTTCATCGCGTAAAATTAAGTTTATGATTTCACCACTTGCTGTCATCTTACCTTGACCAGCCAAGTATAGAGGAAAAAAGAATCCACTATAAAATAAATAGCTTTCTAGGAATACACTTGCAACCATAGCCATGAATAGTTCTTCCTCGGTTACGTCTTTCTTTAATAAGTTCATGTAATAAGATGAGATCGTTTCTGCTTTTTTAGTTAAAACAGGATGTTCATCAACCCACTTGAATAATTCTTCAATTTCATCCTCTGTTGCTAGAGTCGTAAAGATATGTGAATAACTTTTCGCATGAATTTCTTCCATCGCACCCATAAACGCTAAAACACTTTTAGCTTGTAAGTTTTGAAGATGAATTAAAATAAGTGGCATTCCTTCGCCACCTTGCTTTGTATCAAGTAACGTTAATCCACCTAGTACTTTTTTAAATGTTTCTTGTTCACTTTTCGATAATTGATTCCATGCATTTTTATCTGAAGATACGACAATCTCTTCTTCTGTCCAGAATTGAGATAAATTTTGCTTCCAAAATATTAAACTAAAATCATCTTCTTTTTTATTCCAGTTAACAGCTTTCATTCCATTAGCCCCCTTGATTCAAAAACAAAGCTCGACTATATAGAAGGGACTTTACAGTATTCTATATTCGAGCTTTAGAAAGCCTGTATATCGATACATTGACTTTATTTATTCATCATTTAATTACAATATTATACTGAACAACTGATACACTCTTCTACACTTAATTTTCTTGTTCGAGTGTAGTACAAGCTTTTTAAACCTTTTTTATTTGCATAAATATAATAACGTGCAAGTTCTTTAGTTGAAATGTCACTGTTTACATATAAGATTGTACTAATTCCTTGATCTACATGAGCTTGAATTTCTGCAATCAAGTCAATGATCTTATATTGATTCATATCATATGCTGACTTATAAAACCAAAAATTTTGTTTAGATAAATATGGCATTGGATAGTATGTTGTTGAGTTAGCGTATGTACGTGATTCAACAACATTTACAATTGGCATAACTGAAGAAGTAGCATTCTGTATATAACTAATTGACTGAGTAGGAGCAATAGCAAGACGATAGCTATTATATAAACCATATGCTTGTACTTCTTTACTTAGTTTAACCCAGTCAAATTCGTTTGGTACATAAATTCCTTCAAATAATTGCTTAACCTTGTCCGTTATTGGTACAAATGATTGTTCAATGTATTTTTTAAAATATGTTCCTTTAGCGTAATCACTTTTCTCAAAGTCTTTAAAAGATATCCCGCGTTCTTTTGCAATTAACATACTTTTCTCAAGTGAATAAAAGTTCATCATCATAAAGAATGTTCTTACAAAATCTTTTGCTTCTTCACCTTCAAAAGAAATTCCATTTTTCGCTAAGTAACCGTGTAAGTTCATTGCGCCAAGTCCAACTGAGTGAAGTTCCTCATTTGCCTTTTTGACAGTAGGAGCATTTTCAATATTCGTCATATCAGAAACTGCTGTTAAAGCTTCAATACCCACATGTACTGATTCACGTATCTCTTTATTTTCCATAACATTTACAATATTTAAAGAACCTAAATTACAATTTACATCGCGACGGATATGATCTTCTGAACCATAATTGTTAATCTCAGAAGTTTCCTGTAATTGGAAGATTTCCGTACAAAGATTTGACATCTTGATTGATCCAATATCTTTTAGTGGATGTTGTTCGTTCGCATTACTTTTAAACATTAAGTATGGATATCCAGACTCTAATTGAATTGTAGCAATTTTTACAAGTAAATCACGAGCTGAGAGATCCAGCTTTTTCTTTTTCACACGATCATTTTTTACTAACTCATCATATTTTTCATCAATATCTATATCGTCTAAATGAACTCCATACTCTTTATAAACTGTATAAGGAGCAAATACATAAAATGGCTCATTTTTCTCAGCGATTTCGAAAAATTTATTTGGAACGATTAATCCAATTGATAGAGATGCAATACGGCTTTTCTCATCAGCATTAATCTTTTTTGTATCAAGGAATTCAATAACATCCCAATGGAAGATATTTAAGTAGGTTGCACCGGCACCTTTACGTTGTCCTAATTGATTAGCATAGGAAAAAGAGTCTTCTAATAGTTTCATGACAGGAACAACACCACTTGCTGCATTGTCAATCTCCTTAATTTGTTCTCCACGTGCACGGAGCTTTGATAAATTAAGTGCTACCCCACCACCAATTTTTGATAGCTGCATTGCTGTATTAATTTGGAATCCAATTGAGTTTAAGCTATCATCCATTTCGAGTAGGAAACATGAAACCATCTCACCTCTTCTACTTCTCCCTGCATTTAAGAAAGTCGGTGTAGCAGGCTGATAGTTTTGTTTGATCATCATATTAGCAAGAGACAGTGCTGTATTAATCTTACCTCTTCCTAAATAAAGAGCAACTATTACAACTCGATCTTCATAACTTTCAAGATATTTCTTTCCATCGTTCGTCTTTAGAGCATAATCTATATAAAATTTAGAAGCAGCCATATAAGACTGGAATGTAAACTTCGCATTATTTACTAAGTCATACATTTGCTCAATTTCTTCTAACGTATAATCTTTTAACACATCATAATAATAGTTTTCTTGAATCATGAATGTTATACGATCTTTTATTGAAGAAAAGTTAACTTTCTTATCTTCAATTTCTTTTAGAAAACATAGTAGTGCTTCTTGATCTTTTTCTAGATTAAAAAAGCCATCCTTTTTGATCATTAGTTCATTATTTAGTTCAATATGCTTCAAGCTTTTCCACTCCCTCTAGAAAATTTTTGACATCACGATTCGTACCTGCTAGCTCAAATTTTGATAATACGGGTACCTTATATTGGTTTGAAATTTTATCTGCACTAGCTGCAAAGAGATTTCCCCAATTTTTATTCCCACTAGCAGAAACTGCTTTTAAATGATGACTGTTATTTTCTAAAAATCTCTCTACGTTATCTGGTATATTACCAAACCCTGTTGTATAAGTAATAAGTACAAATGGCTCCTCTACTTCTAGTCCATCTTTAATTTGAATTGACGGTAAATTTACTTTATTAACAAAACGTTTCACATTTCCCGTCATAGAACTATAAACTATTACCATTTGAACACCTTCAGTCATTTTTAATAATTCGTTTTTTTCGATCCGAATCTAATTTACCTACATATTGTATTATCTTTTAGTCCATAACACAATATATAGTTTTAATTTTTATTTTCGAAAGTATTCGACAATTCTGAAATACCACTGCACAATAAGAAAAATTTATCAAAAAATGAAGTTTAGTGTCAATAAAGTGGAAAATATTTTTTTTGTCAATGCTTAAAAGGTTGCAAATCGAGGTTGCCCGATAATACTTTTTTATTTATAATAAACTCTTGTTTTCTAAGTCTTAAAAAGAGTGAAATCGACAACAATGTGATAGAATGAATGATATAAAAAGAAAAGTAATCTTCACCCCAGTACGAAGAATACTTATTAACCTACAAGATTAATTTTAAAGGAGTTTAGAAATGGAAAAAGTATTAGTTTTTGGTCATAAAAACCCAGATACAGACACAATCTGTTCTGCAATTGCATATTCAGAATTGAAAAAAAGCATCGGAGTTCAAGCTGAACCTGTTCGCCTAGGAGATCTTAATGGTGAAACGAAATTTGTTTTAGATCATTTCCAAGTAGAAGTACCTAGATTAGTACATACAGTTGCAAATGAAGTAAATGGCGTTATATTAGTCGATCATAATGAAAGTCAACAAAGTGTTGATGACATTGAGCAAGTAAGAGTATTAGAAGTAATTGACCATCACCGCATTGCAAACTTCCAAACAAGTGAACCATTATTTTATCGTGCAGAACCTGTTGGATGTACTGCAACAATTTTGAATAAACTATACAAAGAACATGGTGTTTCAATCAAAAAAGAAATTGCAGGTATAATGTTATCTGCTATTATCTCTGATACATTATTGTTTAAATCACCTACATGTACAGACCAAGATATCGCAGCAGCTCGTGAGTTAGCCCAAATTGCAGATGTTAATCTTGAGACATATGGATTAGATATGCTTAAAGCAGGAGCAGATTTAAGTGATAAAACAATTGAACAATTAATCTCATTGGATTCAAAAGAATTCCAAATGGGTAATTATAAAGTTGAAATTGCTCAAGTAAATGCAGTTGATACAAATGATGTATTAGTAAAACAAGGAGAATTAGAAAGTACTATTTCTAACTTAATTGCAGATAAGAACTTAGACTTATTCTTATTTGTTGTAACTGATATTTTAACAAACGATTCAATCGGCTTAGCTTTAGGAAGTGCAGCAAAAGCAGTAGAAAAAGCATATAACGTAACACTAACAAACAATACAGCTCCATTAAAAGGCGTTGTATCTCGTAAAAAACAAATTGTTCCAGTATTAACAGACTGCTTAACAACATTTGAAATTTAATTCGAAATGCGGAGGCAACTTGCTTATCTTCGAAAGGCGTTGGAGCAATAAGGAAATGAAGTGTGGGTTTCACTTCAATTCCTTATTGTGAAACGACCGAGGAGATAGTTGCCGTAGCTAGACAAAGCGAAATGTGGAGTAGGCTTGATTAACTCCGACAGACATTGGAGCGAAAACTAAAAGAAGGGTGATTTTTCCCTTCTTTTAGTTTTTGTGAAATGGCCGAGGAGTTAGCCTACGGAACTAGACACGACGAAATGCGGAGGCAACTTGCTTATCTCCTAAAGGCGTTGGAGCAATAATGAAATGAAGTGTGGGTTTCACTTCAATTCCTTATTGTGAAACGACCGAGGAGATAGTTGCCGTAGCTAGACAAAGCGAAATGTGGAGTAGGCTTGATTAACTCCGACAGACATTGGAGCGAAAACTAAAAGAAGGGTGATTTTTCCCTTCTTTTAGTTTTTGTGAAATGGCCGAGGAGTTAGCCTACGGAACTAGACACGACGAAATGCGGAGGCAACTTGCTTATCTCCTAAAGGCGTTGGAGCAATAATGAAATGAAGTGTGGGTTTCACTTCAATTCATTATTGTGAAACGACCGAGGAGATAGTTGCCTTAGCTAGACGAAGCGAAATGTGGAGAAGACTTGGTAGCTCCTCGGAACTAGACAATACTGAAATGCGGAGGCAACCTGCTTATCTCTGAAAGGCGTTGGAGCAATAAGGAAATGAAGTGCGGTTTTCACTTCAATTCATTATTGTGAAACGACCGAAGAGATGGTTGCTGCAGCTAGACAGAGCGAAATGTGGAGAAGACTTGATAGCTCCGAAAGACATTGGAAGCTAGATTCTAAACTAATTAATGTAAAAACAGATAGGATTATTCTATTAGTGTAAGTTAATAGAATAATCCTATCTGTTTTTTCTTCATATTATTTTTTAACTACGAGGCTCATCTAAATAAGTATAAATAGTATCTCCACCATGATGGGCAATTCCACGAAAATGTTTGAAATCCTCCCTTTTGACAAGCTCCGCTCTAAATATAAGAAAGTCCTCTTTTTTTATTAAAACTTCTTCTACATTTCTATTTGATAAATCTTGAAGAATTGAGTGAATTTGTTCTTGGTTCATTTTATATCCCCTTTTTTAAATAAATCATTTTATTATCTCAAACCAACTCATTTCATTCAACCTTTTAATCATGTGAATTAAAGCAATCCAAAACTAAAAACTTCTCTGAAGTTCATCTAGTATTTGTGGGGCTACATCGATTACCTTCTCATAATAATATGTATCTTTCTCGATCGTTTGAATAAATAATTTTTTTCCTTTTGAAACAATAAATACACTGGGTATAAGATTCATATTCCCACCTTTTATTTTAGATTCAAGCACGCCTAATATAATTGTGTAAACTGGGATAATAGAAATTCCATGCTGTAGCGTCTTCCACTCACCAATATTCACATTCGAATTTGCAAATCGAAATAATTCTTCCTCGATCAGTTTAGATAAATCTTTTTTCCTATACACTCTAACTGTTCTCCTCATCAAACAAAAAATTTATCGTTCCAATTAAGTAAACTTATAGTAGTGGTATTCCCACTGCACTATAGAAAAAATAATCAATATAACAGTTTTTACCAATTAGAAACTAATCCATACATCCCAGTTATTAATCTTTAGCTGTTTTCGTATACATCGTTGCTATTTTAGTATATGTGTTAGTTGATTTCCACTCCAGGATGCTCGCTTTCCTTGGGGCGTGAGCTGAGCCTCATCGTCGCTATCGCTCCTGTAGGGTCTCAGCCTTCCCGCATCTCCCACAGAAGCCTGGGCAACCTTCCGTTCCAATCAACTTCTGTCTTTTAAAATACAAAACTTAAAAATAACAATCTTTAAAAAGAGACTAATCTATAAATCTATTTATTGTTATTTCCATTAAGAGGGTTTGCTGAATCAATCGGGGTATTACTACCCTTTAGTGTAGGGTAATTAGGTAAATTTGCCTGAAAATTAAAATTTCTCTTTACCTTTGTAGCGTTTTCATGCAGAATAAAATTAAGATAAAATTAAGATAATCTTAAAATTATTGGTTTAGGAGAATTGCCCATGAAAATTGCAGAAGCAGGAAATATAATTGAGTTTAAACAAGGTCTAAAAGGAAGAGTTCAAAAAGTTAATAAAAACTCTGTAATTGTAGATATCACAATTATGGATAACTTTCGCGATTTGGAGATGGAGCCATTAACAGTTGTAAACCATAAAAATTATAAAATCTTGAAAGTCTAATAATAAAGACCAAAGTCCCGTAAATGACACGGGACTTTTTATTTTTGTTAAAATATGTACAGACAAAATTCATTATTTAAAAATCATTTTCTTTCTTGATCTAATTCTTTTAATGACTTTACTTTATCATGAGGCTGTTGGTTCGTTTTCCGTTCGTTCCAACTACGCTCTCTTTCATGCTTAGATTTTGACATGGTATCACTCCTTACGAAAAATTATTAAACCATAGTGCTATTGTTTCAATTAGTTAAAAATAATATTCGAAATAATTTATTTTACATTTGGCTTACCACATTTTAGAATTAATCCTGCGGGAAAAAATTCTCTTTATTCTATTATAGTTATTTTCGTTTGTTACATCGTACATAATTACTCATATTTTTTGAAAGGAAGGTATTGAATGAGTTTCTTAACAAAATTTAGCTTAAAAAATTCCGTAGCCGTTTTTATCATCTCATTCTTATTAATTTTAGGAGGGTTATATTCTTATTCAAAGTTAAAAGTGGATTTATTACCAAACGTTGAATTCCCTCAGATTTCTGTACAAGTCGTATATCCTGGAGCTTCACCAACGGATATTAATGACGAAGTTACTTCAAAACTTGAAGATTCCTTTAAAGGAATAGAAGGAATAAAAAAACTAGCAAGCTCATCTTTAGATGGTGTCTCAATCATCAATCTAGAATTTCCATTTGATACCGATATGGATAAAGTTGAGCAAACAATTAACGACTCCATTAAAAATGCAAAATTACCTGATAAAGTTACTACAAAAGTTAATCGTTTTTCATTTGGAACATTCCCTATTTATTACCTCTCAATGTTCTCTAAAAATGGGACTGATCTTGAGAAAGAATTAAATGATGAGATTGTTCCAGCTTTAAACAAAATTGACGGTGTTAATAGTGTCACTGTTGGTGGCGGTAAAGAACAACTTTTATCTATCAACGTTGATAAGGACAAAGCAAATAAACTTGGATTATCTTTAAATGCGATCAATGATGCGATTAATTCAAATTTCCTTTCTTTTCCAGCTGGCAAAATAACGGATCAGGATATTACAATACCTGTTCGAGTTGAAGAAAAATTAGATACAATTGAAAAATTAAAAAACCTTGAGCTTCAGCCTAGTTCATTTGGCTCTACTGCTCAAGCTCAAAATCCAATGAATCAACATGGAAACTCTTTTAGTAAATCAAATCTAACGCCAGTTTCGAAAGGAATCACTTTAGGTGACATTGCTACAATTAAATCCGTTTCCGAAAAATCTGAGTTAATACGGTACAATGACAAAGATGCAATTTCTTTAGCGATTACGAAAAAACAAGATGCCAATACAGTTCAAGTAGCGGATCAAGTAATTAAAACTTTAAATAAATATAAAAATGATGTTTCATATAATGTAGGCTTTAGTTCTGCAGATGGAATAAAGCAGTCTGTTGATTCATTAATTAGAGAAGGCTTACTAGGTGCTCTTTTTGCATCATTAGCCGTACTTTTATTTTTACGAAACATTCGTGCAACTGTAATTGCGATTGTTTCGATTCCACTTTCAATATTAATTGCTACGATCTTTTTAAATCGTCTAAATATTAGTTTGAATATTATGACCTTAGGTGGAATGGCCGTAGCTGTTGGTAGAGTAGTAGACGATAGTATAGTTGTAATTGAAAATATTTTTAGGAATGTCCGAAAATCAAAGACAGGTATTACCAACGAATTAATCCTAAGTTCAACAAAAGAGATTTTAAAAGCAATCACCTCCTCAACGATTACAACTGTTGTGGTTTTCTTACCATTAGGATTAGTTGGAGGGATAACAAGTAAGTTCTTTTTACCTTTTGCTTTAACAATTGTATTTTCATTATTAGCTTCTTTATTAGTCGCTATAACAGTCGTACCGATACTTGCACGATTCTCATTTAAAAAAGTACCACCTGAAGAGAACGAAGGCGCTCTACAACGTTTTTATGGTCGAATCATTGAAAAATCTTTAAATCTAAAGTGGGTTGTCATCTTAGTATCTGTTGTCTTATTAGTAGGAGCATTCTCATTAGTAGGAAGATTAGGTTTTACATTTATTCCGAATGAATCTTCAAAATCGATTATTGCATCATTAGAATTACCATCTTCTACTTCAATTGATAAAACAAATGCTGTTTCATTGAAGCTTGAAAAAATGTTATTAGACGATACAGCAGTTAAAGAAGTTTCAACCGGGGTTGGTAGCCGTGATTTCCAAACTGGACTTAAAGTCGAAAACAAAGCAAGTTATTTTATTAACTTAAAAAATGCAAAAGATGTTGATTCTTTTATAAAAAGAGCTCAAAAGAATATGCAAGAAATTGCAACTTCAGAAGTAAAAGGAGCTAAAGTTGGAATCCAAGAAAACTCTTCTGGGGGACCACCAACAAATAATACAGTTGATATTGACTTGTATTCAAATGATTTAAATGCCCTTCAAGATTCAGCTAAAAAAGTTGAAGACTACATGAATAAGAATAAAGACTTAAAATACGTTACGAATAATTTCTCTGACAAACAACGTCAGTTAGTTATTAAAATTGATGAGAAAAAAGCTACTGAAAACGGAATAGCTGCTGGTCAAATTTTAGGAACGATCGCTGATCAAACGAATCCTATTAATATGGGTACATTGAAAATTGATGGAAAAGACCAACAAGTACAGCTAACCTATAATAAAAAATTATCTTCCGTTGATGATGTTAAAAATGTTATCCTTTTTGGTAAAAATGGCCCAGTCAAATTAACCGATGTTGCTGATGTACAGGATTTAGATACATTCACATCGATTCAAAAACTTGATGGGAAAGTGTATGCTTCTGTCTCAGCACAGATTAAAGGAAATAATATCGCTAAGGTTTCTAAAGATGTAATTGATGGAGTTCAAAAAAATATTAAGCTACCTTCAAGTGTTTCATTACAAGGCGGAGGCGGAAGTGATGACACAATGCAAACATTTAAAGATTTAGGTGTTGCAATGGGCGTCGCAATTGGTCTTGTCTATTTAACAATGTTAATAACTTTTGGAAAAGCTAGAATACCATTTATTATTCTATCTGCATTAGTATTCGTTCCAATCGGTTCTTTCATTGCACTATCATTATCAGGAGAACCATTATCGATCAGTGTTATGATTGGATTACTAATGCTTATAGGAATCGTTACAACAAATGCTATTGTCCTTGTAGATCGAATTGGGCAAAACATGGAGGAAAAACATTTACCTCTCCGTGAAGCAATTATTGAGGGTGGTAAAACACGTTTAAGACCGATTCTAATGACGGCTTTTGCCACAATCGCTGCATTAATACCTTTAGCATTAACGAAATCTTCTGGGACGCTAATTTCGAAAGGTCTGGCTATTACGGTTATCGGTGGATTGACATCATCTACCTTGTTAACATTAATTTTCATCCCAGTTGTATATGAATTATTTTTTGCACGTAGTGAAAGAAAAAGAACAAAAAATTAATTGAATATGAATCGACAATAACCCCTTCAAAATGAAGGGGTTTTGTTTCTATAGCTATAGAATTACAAATTATAAACTTTGATCGTCTACTTTATCTAACCATTCTTTTACAGGTTGAAGCGTTTTTTGTATACACCCTTCTTCAAAAGGTGATTCTAAATTAGCTTCTTTTACTAGATTTAAGAATGACTGACTTCCACCTTGTTTACATAAATGTAGATAGTCTGCCCATGCATTATCACGATTCTCATGCATTTTGTTCCAAAATTGTAATGCACAAATTTGAGCTAGAGTGTAATCAATATAATAGAAAGGAGTTGAATAAATATGGCCTTGACGTTGCCATAATCCACCTTTTTCTAAATACTCATTACCATCATTCACACGGTAAGGTAAATATTTCTCTTCAATCTTCTTCCATAAGCTATGACGCTCTTCAGGACTAATATCTGGATTTTCATAAATAGCGTGCTGGAATTCGTCTACGGCTACTCCATAACTAATAAATGTCACTGCACTACTTAAATGTGTAAAATAATATTTCTGAGTATCTTCTTTAAAGAATTTTTCTTGCCAAGGCCATGTGAAGAACTCCATACTCATTGAATGAATCTCACAAGCTTCATATGTTGGCCATAAGTACTCAGGGATATTAAATCGGCGACTTTCATACACTTGGAATGCATGACCTGCTTCATGTGTTAACACGTCAATGTCACCAGAAGTTCCATTAAAGTTAGAGAAAATATAAGGCGCTCGATGATTTGGGATATATGTACAATATCCCCCACCTGATTTCCCTTCCTTCGCTACTAAATCAAGTAAGTTTTCATCAATCATAAAATTAATAAACTCACTTGTTTCAGGAGAAAGTTCCTCATACATCGCTTTACCATTTTCAATAATCCACTCCGGACTTCCTTTTGGCGCGGCATTCCCTGTTAAGAATTCAAAATTATTGTTATAGTAAGCAAGCTCATTTTCACCAATACGTTTTGCTTGACGATTTCTAAGCTCAGTCGTAATTGGAACAAGCACATCATATACTTGATCTCTAAATTTCTTAACATCAGCAGCGTTATAGTCTGTTCTTAGTAAACGTGCATAAGCAAGTTCAGTGAAATTTGAAAAACCTAGCTTTTTAGCAATCTCTGTTCTGAGCTTAACTAATTGATCAAAAATAGAATCGAACTTTTCTTGATTTTGTTCAAAATAAGAAAAATATGTATCAAATGCGGCTTTTCTTGTTTCACTATCTTGATCTTCAAAATAAGCAGAAATTTGAGCTAATGTTTTCTCTTCACCTTTAAAAGGTAATTTTGCAGCGGCAACTAACTTATCATATTCAGTTTTTAATTTATTTTCTTTTTGCAGACTTGGGATTACTTCTTCACTTAATACTTTTATTTCACTTTCTGCTATAGCAAACAATTGAGTTCCATATTTCTCTTCTAATTTTTCTTTAAATGGTGAGTTTAGAAGAGCTTTATAAAATTGTTGTCCTAATGATTGAATGATTGGTCCATTCTCATCAAAAAAGTTTTGCTCCTCTTCATAAAATTTGTCTCTCGTATCAATAGTATGACGAATCTCAACTAGAGTTTGCATTGTTAAAAATTCATTACGAATTTCGTTAATTTCATTCATTGCGATTTCTTGCTCATATACTGTTGAAGCATCAAAAAATTGTTGAAGATATTTTTTCAAATTAGCTTCGATCGTTTTCATGTTCGGTCTACTATACTTGTAATCTTGAAATGGCATATTAATACCTCCCTTTCCATTTATTATAATTATATCAGATTTTTCATACTAAATAACCAAATTATGTAGTTAATTCCGAATTTTAAGAATTAAATAAATGAAATTTACTTTTATTTTCTATAAAAATATATCAAACTTCACCGATACTTTATTATATAGGACTATTTTGAGGTTTGAAAAAATGATACTAATTTACCTTTTCCATTTTCTGCACACTAAATACAATGAAGGGAGAAGATTTGACATTTTTTCACAAACTTTAACAAAAATCTCATCTAACGGATCACGTACATAGTCAAAGTATATAGAGAAAGGAATTTCGGGGGACATGGATAAAAGTTCAGTAATAGGATTACTATTAGGATTTATAGCAGTTGGCGTTGGAATGGTATTGAAGGGAGTTTCTCCTTCTGTATTGGTAAACCCTGCAGCTATTTTAATTATTCTTGTAGGTACACTAGCAGCAATCTGTATTGCATTTCCTTTAAGTGAATTAAAGAGAATTCCAAAACTATTAAGAATAATTTTCGGGAAAGAAGAGAAAGAAAGCCTTTTAGATGTCATTCATTTATTCTCTGAATTAGCTGTCATAGCTAGAAGAGATGGATTACTTGCACTTGAAGCAAAGCTATCTGAGGTTGAAGATCCTTTCTTAAAGTCAGGATTAACATTAGCAATCGATGGACAAGCCCCTGAATATATTAGGGATGTTTTAGAAGAAGAGATAGATGCTATGCAGGAAAGACACAATTCCGGAGCATTGATATTCTCTCAAGCAGGAACATATGCACCAACTTTAGGTGTTTTAGGAGCGGTAATTGGACTTATAGCGGCACTTGGTAATTTAAGTGATACAAATTTATTAGGACATGCAATTGCAGCTGCGTTTGTTGCTACAATGATGGGTATTTTTACAGGTTATGTTTTATGGCATCCTTTTGCAAACAAACTAAAGCGTAAATCACATGGTGAAATTAAGCGTAAAGAAATTATGATAGAAGGTATTTTATCTATTTTAGAAGGTCAACCTCCTCGTTTAATTGAGTCAAAACTAGCTGTTTATTTACCAATAAAAGAAAGATCACTAATCAATTCTGCTGGAGAGAAGTTAGATGAGTAGAAAAAGAAAAAAAAATAAGCACAATGATGAGCATATGGATGAGAGTTGGTTAATACCTTACGCTGATCTACTAACATTGTTATTGGCTTTATTCATTGTTTTATTTGCATCTAGTTCAGTTGACTCAACAAAATTCAAACAAATTTCTGAGTCATTTGAAACAATCTTTAATGGCGGATATGGTGTAATGAATTTTCCAAGTGAGACACCTCCACTAAATGCAACGAATCCACCTACAAAAAATGATCAAAAACATCGAAATAATATTGGAAGTGGAAATATTGATCAAAAGGCATTAAAAGAGATGCAAGCCCAGGTTAATCAATATATTAAAGCAAAAAATCTGAGTGGTAACTTAAAAACAAATTTATCAGACGAAGGATTATTGATCACTATTACAAATGATGTATTATTCGATTCAGGAAGTGCTATTGTAAAACCAGAAGAAAAAAATATAGCAAAGCAAATTTCAAACATGTTAGTTTCTAATCCTCCATTTAATGTAATCGTAAGTGGTCATACAGATAATATCCCAATAAAAAATGATTTATTTCAATCAAACTGGGATTTAAGTGTATCTCGTGCTGTTAACTTTATGAAAGTCTTATTGGAAAATAATCAACTTAAGCCACAGTTATTCAGTGCAAAAGGCTACGGAGAATTCAAACCGATTGCTAGTAATAATACTCCTACGGGCCGTGCAAAAAATCGTCGTGTTGAAATATTCGTACAACCTAATCATAAGAATACGATTCTACAATAAAGAGAATGGGCTTAGCCCATTCTCTTTATTGTTTTTCTATTCATGAAATCCAATTTTCTTTAATAAGTGAATTAAGAAACTTTTTTCTTCTGTCGTTAAATCACTCATTTGTTCATGAAGAATTAATTCATGACTTGGAAAAATTTCTTTCATTAGATTCACACCATCGTCCGTTAACTGAGCATAAATTACGCGTCGATCACTTAAACATTGTTGACGATTTACTAGTCCTTTTTGCTCAAGTTTATCTACAACATATGTTATACTTCCACTTGCAATTAATATTTTTTCCCCGATTAATTGTAATGGTTGTTTGCCTTTATGAAACAATAATTCTAATACAGCAAATTCAGTTGGATTCAACTTATATTGCGCAATAGATTTATTCGATAAATCTGTCAACTTACGATAAACTCTTGATAATACCACAAAGAGTTTTAAAGAAAGCTCAACATCTTGGCGCTCATTTTTTTCCATCATAACACCCTCTAGTTTTATCCAATCTTTTTGTTACTATTTTTAATTATAGAATGGATAAAAATACCCGTCAATGCATAGGAATTTTTATTTTTATTTAGGCACTGTTAAATAAGATTGTTGATTTGGATTAAGTGAACCTTCCATCAATGAGGTTTTTTTTATCCCCCACTGATAGTTAGCCCACCCAATTGGCCTCATCTTTATAATTTATCAACAATTATCTTTAACAGTGTTTTTATTAAAGGGAATTATTTTTTATAATAGTAAGCTTTATTTTTAACTGACAAAGTTTCCTTTTGATAATGTACTATTAAATTATCAAGCTCTTGACTAATTTCCACTGTCTTCTTCTCTGATAATCCACTAGTTTCTGCGTAGTAAATCATTTCATCTCTCTTTAATGATATACTTATAAGCAGTTCTCTAAGTTGTGAATCATCCATCATCATAAGCCCCTTTCAAGGTTAAAATTTGACTATTTTTTCAATGGTGTAGAATGCTCACTTTTTTATCATTAGTTCTTGTTAAGTTTATATCGTGATATTCCTCTAAATTCGCTCCACTTCCACGGAAGAACTGCTTATTTAGAGCCAATTATTTTTACTACTTAGTAATTAATTTTTATTACTTAGTAATTAATTTTTTCCACACATTTATCTATCGGTAAATCTGACTATTTCTCTAGTAGTTTTTAAACTTTTTTATCTCTTTTTTATCCAATCCATATCATATTTACTATTTAACATATATTAAACTCTATAAAAGTTAGCTACATTGAATTGGATTGTAGTAAAAATACTCAATTTTATTATATAGCTTACTTCTAATTTCCTACTATTTGATTAACTGCACAGACAAGTTATCAACCCCAGCATATTCTAATGATATATGGTAAGTTCAAGTTAGGATAATTGAAATCTACCATGTCAAACTAACATTTTCATTAAAATCAGTTAGTTTATTTTAAACAAAGGAGTTGATTTTGTGTATAACCGTCCTTCAAAGTCAACAAATGACCCAAATGATCCAAACAATCCTTACAACCCGCACAATCCTTACGATCCATACAACAATATAAACAACCAAAACAGACCTCCCTACTCTAATTCAAACGAATCGATTAGTAAGAAACGGGGTTGTGGATGTGGAAACAGAAGAGTTTAAAGTGAAACTTCCATTGATAGGGGGTTCTACTTCATCATTTACGATTAGTTAAAATCATCGAAATTAACGGGCAATTATCCGCTTTTTATCTTCTTTGCCTCTTTCAATTTTGAGATGGGAGTCTTCCTACCTGTTAATTCACATTTTACTTTTTTGCTTTTCCGCGTAAATAATATAGTCTATATTACTAAAAAGCTGACATTTTCTAATTGTCAGCTTTTTTATAGTGTTCATTCCTAATTACTAGTTTTTTATATAAAGCTTTGTTAACTACATTGTTGATATTCACCGGAATCTTCTCTAAACTGTCTATTTTTGGGTTCATTTAAACATAATCCTAAAACAAAAAACCTCATGAGTTTGTCATGAGGTTTTTCTTTATAAAGCTTTTATCTTCTGTCCTTGAATCATAAGCATTTTAACATGATAACTAATTAAAAACTCAATCCCCTCTAACCATTTTTTAGTTTCCAGAGGTGTTCTTCCCCAAACTGTTATTCCATGATTTCTAACAAGTACAGCACCAAAATCATGACAGATATGAGGTGTATATGCTTTGACGAATTGAGCCATATCCGTAGCATTCTCAATGATTGGTATCGTTAATAGATTATCAAAAGAACCAGTTAATATATGAATCATTTCGTTGTTTTGTAATACAACTTTCCCTTCATCACCATACAATTCTGAAATAATATTATTATCAACTGTATGAACATGTAATACGCACTTTGCAGCAGTTCGTTCATATATATTTGCGTGAATCAACGTTTCAAGTGATGGACTTAATTCTGTATCAAAAACAGGTACACCTTTTTCATTCACTACTATAAATTCTTCATCACATCGGTCACGTTTATCCTTTTCATCTGCCGTCACAAGAAATAATAGTGGATCATCTGAAATTTTCATAGAAAGATTACCACTTGTACCATAAAACCAGTCACGTTTTGCTAAGTCACATTTGATATAAGCTAATTTTTTCCATTGCTCTAAAAACAAACTCATTGCTAGCACCTCCATGTAGTATGTTTATCTATATACGGATCATTAAACTTCAAAATATTCTTAAAATTTAATTAAATTATGTCACGGTGCACTTTTAATGTCAATAGTCATCCCCCTATGGACACATCTAGTTTCTCAACATATTTTTTCTAATTTCAACGTAAGGTGACATTCTTCCATTATTGGTATTTTAAATTGTACTTTGTTTTATAGAAAACGCTTTCTATTTATTGGTTTCCTTCCACATCTATTCTTTTTTCATTCAAATCATGTCGAACGATTATTATTAATCTTACATATTTTTTCTAATTATTTGGCTGTTATCGTATACATTGTTACTATTTTAGAATGCGTTAGTTGATTACACCCTGTTCCCTATTTCCTGTTCCCTATTAAAGAGTGGTATCAGGAGATTTCATTCAAATTTTCTCATTAGCCTTAAATATGATAAAATACGGTGAAAATAACATATAGAAATAGAGGAATTAAAATGAAAGTAGTATTAGCAACTTTAAATGCCAAATACATTCATACAAATATAGGCATTCGATATTTAAAAGCTCATGCACAACCTGAGTACAACCCCGAACTTGCAGAATATACGATTAAAGATCCAAGCTTAAATATCATTACTGACCTATATAAACGTAAACCAAAAGTGTTAGGTTTCAGTTGTTACATTTGGAACATTGAAGAAACAATTGAAGTCATTCAATTGTATAAAAAGATTGATCCAAATGTAGTCATCATTGTTGGCGGACCCGAAGTAAGCTATGATGTTCAATATTGGTTAGACCGTGCCTTAGAAATTGATTTCGTTGTAATCGGTGAAGGCGAAATCACATTTAAAAAACTTTTAAAAGCAATTGAAACAACCAATGATTTCAGCAACATAGGTGGAATCGGATTCCGACAGGATGGTAAAAATATCATTCGCCCACAGGTTGAAAAGATCGATTTAACAACGCTACCTTCTCCATATCGTTTTGAAGAAGATCTTCCTGAACTGAGTAATAGAATTCAATATATTGAGACCAGTCGTGGTTGTCCATTTAGTTGCCAATTTTGCCTATCTTCAATTGAAGTTGGCGTTAGATATTTTAATCGAGAAGTTATTAAAGATGATATTCGATATATGATGGCAAAAGGTGCAAGGGTCTTTAAATTTGTTGACAGAACCTTTAATATTAGCAGAAGCTATGCGATGGACATGTTTCAATTTTTAATTGATGAACATGTTGAAGGCACTGTATTTCAATTTGAAATTACAGGAGACATCATGCGACCAGAAGTCATTCAGTTTTTAAACGAAAATGCTCCAAAAGGACTATTCCGCTTTGAAATAGGTGTTCAATCAACAAATGAAGAAACAAATGAACTCGTTCAACGTAGACAAAACTTCGAAAAACTCTCTCGTACGGTTAATCTTGTAAGAGAAGGAAACAAAATTGATCAACATCTAGATTTAATCGCAGGACTTCCAGAGGAGGATTACCATTCATTCAGAAAAACATTTAATGATGTTTTCGCACTAAAACCTGAGGAATTGCAATTAGGATTTTTAAAAATGCTCCGTGGAACAGGAGTTCGATTACGTGCAAAAGAACATGACTATGCGTACATGGATTATGCTCCTTATGAAATACTAGGAAATAACATTCTTCCATTTGAAGATATTGTTCGGATTAAACAAGTTGAGGATGTACTTGAAAAATACTGGAATGACCATAGAATGGATAATACTTTAGAATATATAATAAATGAAGTGTTTGAAACGCCGTTTGACTTTTTCCAATTATTTGGTTCGTATTGGGAGGAACAAGGCTGGTCTAGAATTGGTCACCAACTAGAAGATTTATTCAAACGATTATTCAGCTTTTTAACAAATAATGAAAAAACCGATCTTTCCGTTACGAAAGATTTAATGAAACTTGATTATTTTTTAAATCATAAATACAAACCTAGAAAACCTTGGTGGGATGAAGTGTCTGAAAAAGACTTCGCAAAAGAACTGTATAAGCAAATTATTACGACACCTGAAAGTGTAAGCGAAGATTTTGTTAAACTATCATTAAGTGAAAAAGATTTAAATAAACATACTATTATCGAACCAATCGGGTTTGATATTGATGAATATTTAGAAAATAACACAATCAAGCAAGGTCAATATGCAATGTTAATTTACTTCTCACCTAAAGAATTAAAACCTAGCTTTTTTACGATTGCAATATAATAAAAATAAGTAAGGACTGACGAAATATAGTCAGTCTTTTTCTTTTAGACTGTTTTCGTAAACTTTGATGCAATTTAAGAATGCGTTAAGTTGATTTCCTCTCCAAGAACTCGCTTTCCGTGGGGCGTGCGGTGATCCTCCTCGTCGCTATCGTTCCTGCGGGGTCTCACCTGTCCCGCTGCTCCCACAGGAGTCTCGCACCTTCCGTTCCAATCAACTTCTTTATCATCAGTTTTCTTTAAGAAAATGTTTTTATAACAACAATCTTTTAGAAAAACCTTCTTTTATTGAAAACTTAATCCTTTATCATAAACTTTTGACTACTGGTAAAAAATAAGAAATGGAAAGGTGGCGATTTTTATGAAAAAGAAAGACAGTATTAAGAACGACTCTCCAATTCTAGACGAAACACTGCCTCACATTTCAAATTTTCCTTCTTTTAAAAATAGTGGCATAAAGATGGAAAAACCTTTTGTTAATAAACATGGAGTAGTAATCGGAGATAGCATGTATAACTCAAAGGAATCTCCACTTAATAACTGGTCAGTGGATGTTGATCCTTCTATTATGGCTGGTGATGAGTGGATTCACCCTACGAATGATATTGGATGGGCAACAGAAGAAAACACTCAATTGCTGGAAGGGGAAAAAAGAGAGCCTTCTAAACAATTCATGCATCCCCAAAAAGAAACAAGAGATTAACAACTATTTTACTCAAAAAGTGGAATCGTTATCTCATTTATATATTGTGTAATTAATAAATGAAGTTGTGCTCGATGATGATAAAAATGTGCAACTATTTGAACTAACCACTCAAATCGAGAATAAGAAGCTCCCCAGTATGAAGTTTTTATCTCGAACAACTCACTTTCAGTATAATTTAAATATTGTTGATGCAGAGTATGGATGTTATTTGTTAATAGTTCCTGTAAGTCCCTTATCGTGTAACATCTAATCGAATTGTAATATTGCTCCATTTCATATTGAGTTGAACCTTCAATAATTTTCAAATCAGCTCCAATGCATTCACATTGATGTTGTGCTAGTTCTCCAATAGACCTCTTACCTTCTATTGGTCTTAGATTTAAATTTTCTTCATTCAAATAGTTAAGTAATACTTTTACACTTTCAACGGCAACGTTTAATTGATTCAATACTTCTTCGACATACACCATTTTCACCCCATTTAAAAGAACAGCTGTCATCAGGCAACTGTTCTTTTAGTTTACTAAATTTTCACTCTTGTTTAAATAGTTCTAAGTTAGCTGACTTTCCTTTTAAAAGTAGATCCACCATTGTATTAGCTAATGCATAACTATAAACAGTTCCGTTTCCACCATACCCCATTAAAAAATAACAATTCGGAAATTCTTTGTATTCTTTAATCATAGGTTTTCCCGAATGGGTTCCACCAAAGATAGCACCCCACCCAAATTCAGCTTTTGCATTTTTATATTGAGGAAACAATTCCCCTAACTTTTGAAGTAATAATTCTTTTTTGTGAATTAGCATTGAGTTTCTTTTCTCTGGTATGATCGTAAACTCATCTAATCCACCGATAATAATTCTCTTATCCAAAGTCCTTCTTATATATAAATACGGACGAGCCGTCTCCCAAATTAAACAATTTTCAAACCATGCATTTTTCTCTATTATAGGATCAGTCGCTAAAGCAAACGATGTCGATAAAATGGCGTTTTTTTCCTTCTTTAAATCCATTGCTTCATAACCCGCAGCAATAATAACCTTTTTAGCATTTATTTTTTGCTTGTTTTTAGTAAATAAAGTCACTCCATCTTCCGTAGTGATTGAATTAACAATCTCAGTATCTTCATATATTTGAACTCCATTTTCTGAAGCATATTGAATTAATCCATTTACAAATTTAAAAGGATTAATTTCTGCATCGCCACCCGTATATAACGCACAGTCCTTTTCAAAATGAAACTTATTTTTTATATCTTCCTTTGTCAAAAATTGAACAGGAAAATGATTTTCAGCTAATGCTTCGTACTCTTTATTTATAAATTGTACATCTTCACTTGAACTAGCGTAGTAAAGACTACTTCTAGGTGTAAATTCAGGATCAATCGGTAACGTTTTCGACATCTTTTCTAAACCTTGAATAGCATCGGCACACATTCTGTAGAACCTAACTCCATTCTCATTACCAAAAGAATTAATAAACGAATGGAGTGGCTTATCATTCGAATATTGTAATAAACCTGTATTCCCACTTGTACTACCGTGGCCAATCTTTCTTTTATCTACTAAAACAACTTTTGCGTCAGATTGACTCAACAAATAAGCACTTTGCGATCCAGACGATCCACTTCCAATAATGAGAAAATCGCAAGAAATATCTTCATTTAATGGTTCGTATTTTTTAGTTTGATGTAATGTCGTTGGCCAATATAAATTTCCACCTATTAAATCCAAGCAGTCTCTCTCCTTCTTATTTAATACACATAGTATTTGTTTTATAAATAAAAAAATCCCACTTGTTTTTAAGTGAGATCATTGAACTATCCTAATTTTCCTATTCCTTTAATTCGACCTACTATGTAGCCATTCGCCAATTGTAGGATATGTTTTTGTTAATGAAACTGGTCCATACATGACTGAAACATGACCTGATGGGATTGAAACATATTGCTTATCTTCGCTTGAAATGTGATTTAATAACGCTTCAACCTGGCAAGGCATAGCAATGTGGTCTTTCACTGCAGAAATATTTAAGACGTTTGCTTTAATGTTTTGCAAATCAACCTTTTTCCCTCTAATTTCCAGTTCACCTTTAATCAGCTTATTTTGTTGATAAAAATCTCGAATCCACTGACGGTAAGATTCACCCGGGAAAGGAATGCCATCAGCTACCCATTTCTGCATCAACTTCCAAGAAGTAATAAATTGTTGATTATCCGAGCGATCTAAAAGTGACACATAAGGACCAACAAAATTTGTAATTGGTTTTAACATTTTATTACCAAAATCAATCATCTCAGGAGGGATATTTCCAAGTGTATCAACCGCTTTATCTAATGAAAAATATTGCTCATTTAAAAACGAACCATATAAACCCGTTTCTTCAAAGTCAAATGGACTTGTGACAAACAATAGATTTCGAATTGGATCCTTATCATGAAGAGCAGCATAAATACTAGTTAATGTACCACCCATACAGTAACCTAAAATCGAAATTTCATCTGCACCTGAAAACTTAAGTACACGCTTAACTGCTTTTGCAATGTATTCATAAACAAAATCATCAAATTTTAAAAATCGATCTTCATGGCCAAATGTTCCCCAGTCTAATAAATAGACATCAAATCCTTCATTAACAAGGTACTCTACAAATGAATTACCTTTTGTTAAATCTAAAATATACGGCTTGTTAATTAATGCATACACTAATAAAATCGGAACTTTTTTTGTTTTCTTTTTTACAGGAATGTAGTGATAAAGCTTACTTTTATTTTTTGTCCATATCGTTTCCTTTGGCGTCTGCCCTACTACTGGCTCACCTTCTTTAAGTAGAACGTTGTATGTACGTTTTAAACGATTAAAAGCATCTTTAACTCCTTCTGGAAACATTTCAAAACTGTTTTCCAATGTTTTTATACTTTCCACTTTTCTCCCCCCGTTTCTTCAAAAATAACGAATGATTTAGATGCTCTCTTTTCTATAAAAGCTCCGTTAGATACAGGCTCACTTTGAAAACTTTGTTGCTATTTATACAGTGAGATTAGTTGATTTCCGCTCCAGGTTGCTCGCTTTCCGTGGGGCGGGCGGTGAGCCTCCTCGTCGCTATCGCTCCTGCGGGGTCTCACCTGCCCACTTCTCCCACAGGAGTCTCGCACCTTCCGCTCCAATCAACTTGGTTATCAACAATTCACCTTTTAAAAAACAACTATCGTAAAAAAGAAACTAAAAAACAGATCCTTTTTTAACCTTGTTACATATATAACCCACCGTTTACATTTATTTGTTGCCCAGTTATGTACTCACCATCCTGGCAAAGATAGACTACAGCTTTTGCGATTTCTTCAGGAGTACCGAATCTTTTTTTAGGGATTTTAGCTTTAATTTGTTCTTTTATTTCTTCTGGAACTTCGCCTAACATATCAGTTTCAATAAAACCTGGACAAATTGCATTGACCGTTATATTTGTTCGAGCAAGTTCCAGTGCAAATGATTTTGTGAAACCAATCATTCCTGCTTTTGCAGCTGAATAATTTGTCTGTCCAAAACCACCTGATTGACCAATAATCGATGAAATGTTAATAATCCGTGCATTATCAGAATCCGTTAAATGTGGTAAAGAAGCTGTACAAGTATTGTAAACACTATTTAAATTGACATTAATTACTTCATGCCAATCTTCTTCTTTTAGTTTTTTAAATGTACGATCACGAGTTATTCCAGCATTATTTACTATAATATCTAATCTGCCAAATTGTTCAACAGTTCGCTCTACCAAACTCTTTGCATCCTCTAAATTTGCAACGTTTGCTTGAATTGCCATTGCCTCAAATCCTCGTTCATTTAAATCATCTACAACCTTTTTTGCTTGTGCTTCACTGCTGTTGTAATTTATGACTACTTTTACTCCCTTTTCAGCAAGTGAAAATGCAATTGATTTTCCAATACCTCTCGAACCACCTGTAATAATTGCAACGCGATTATTAAGTTCCATTATCCATTCTCCTCAATAGTTAGTTTATTTTTCAGAAGTAATTTTCTTTAATAACTCTTCAATATTTGATAGTGTTGATTTTACTTCTCCAATTTGAGTTTGAATTGACTTAGTATCAGTTTTCAATTTTGTTACGTCTTTTTTTAAACTTAAAACATCCACTTCAGAAGATTGTTGATTATCTAATTGTTCTTCTAGAGCATCTACTTTAGCTTCAACATTCACAACCATTGATGCGACACTTGCAATATCGTCCTTTGAAGGAAAATTATTAGCATCTAAAAATAACTTAGATTGGTCATTTAACATTTTTTTACAATATAAATTGAAATCTAAAATAGTCCCCATCCAAGAGGAAAACTCCTCTTTTTGAACAGAGTCGTTTACCATTTTTCCAAAGAATTTTTCGTTTGTATCATAAATCTCCTTCCATATTTTTAATGGATCTGTGAAGTTCTGATTTGTCATTTCACTACCTCCTTATCACTCTTCTAGTATAAGTTGTATGCAATTGACAAACAATTCAATCTTTTCGATAAGTTTCTACACTGCATGTTTGAATTAGTCGAAAAAACACTAATACTGATTATTCAAATTATATTGACAATGTTTTCCACTAAGTGTAAATTACACATATGGTTACTTTTCACTAATACAAAAATAAGGGGGATTGGTTTTGACATTTTCGAAAGATGAACAGCCAAAAAATATACCCGAAAGTAACACAACTGATAATGTGGCCGTTCCAAAAAATTTTTTAATACCATTCTTACTTTTAAGCCTGAAACAATGGAATATGCATGGCTATAAACTAATGCAAGTACTTTTAGATTTAGGGTTTACAACAATTGATTCAAGTAATGTGTATCGAACTCTTCGTCAACTAGAAAAAGATCATTACATCAAATCAAATTGGGAGCAAGGAGAAGAAGGTCCTGCAAAACGAATTTATTCCATTACTGAAGAAGGTGAAGCTTTTTTAAAAACATGCCATTCTTCATTTCTCCAGTACCAACAAATGCTACAGACATTCTTTAGCATTTATACAAATTCGCTATTTCCTATTTCAAATTTTACCGATAAGAATGACTAATTTTGAAAATGCCTAAAGCATTTACAATATAAAATTGGGAGGTTTAACAATGTCAACAAATCCTTATGCTAGCTTTATTGAAAATTCAACTGAACAATCTCAAAAAATTCTTCAATCGCTCTTAGATCAACAACTTCAATACCAACAATGGACAGAATCTCTATTAGAAGAACAAGCAAGACAATGGGCTTCACTGAATGAGAAAATTCAAAGCCATCAAAAATCGATGATGGAACAGTTTGAACAACTCTACAAAGAATCTAATCCAGCCAATTTAACTGATGGATTTAATCAATTATTCAAACAAGTACAAGATCAACTAATCTCATTTCAATCGACGTGGCAAAATACAACAAATCCTTATCAAAATTTCTATACTTCCATGCAATCCTTCCTAAAACAACAACAACAATCATTACAGCAACTTTGGACACAACCATCTAATTCATCTGCAAATCAATGGAACAAATACTTCCAAGAGTTTCAAAAACAACAAGAAGATTGGTTAACACAGTTTCGAAACTTACCATTTAACAAATTATAATAACTATCTTTTCATTCTCCTTAGTTACCCTTTATTTTTGCATAGAACATCTATGAAAAGGGGGAACAATATGGATATCTTTAAAGCTGCTGCGCAAGTAGTAGATGTTAGGTTTGATGAACTTTCAATTGGTGATGAAGCAACCTTAACAAAGGAAATTACATCAAAAGATATTGAGGATTTCGCGAGGATATCAACAGATGTCAATCCAGTTCATTTGTTAGATGACTTTGCAAACAAATCAATTTTTCAGGAAAGAATCGCACATGGAATGTTGATTTGTAGTTACATTAGTGCAGTACTTGGATCAAAATTACCTGGTAAGAATACGATTTATTTATCTCAAGAAACATCTTTTAAAGCACCCGTTAAAATCGGTGATATTATAACTGTTAAAGTGATAGTACTATCTAAACGAGAAGATAAAAAAATTGTTACATTAAGTACAAATGTATATAATCAGCAAAATTTATTAGTAGTAGAAGGAAAAGCTGTCATTAAAAAGTTAACTTAACTTTAGATTGTCTCAAATTACCATACATGAAATACCCCTATTGAAACTTATACTATTAAATGTAAGACCAAACTTACATTTAAGGGGGTTAATATTATATGGCTAACACAAATAATCTTTTAGTGCCAGGTGTTCAACAGGCACTTGACCAATTTAAATATGAAATTGCAAATGAATTCGGGGTTAACTTAAGTTCTGATACTACTTCTCGTGCTAATGGATCTGTTGGTGGAGAAATGACTAAACGCTTAATTGCTCAAGCTCAAAGTCATCTTAAAGGGAACTAAGAATTGAATAAAGATGGATTAAAAGGGAAATGCGAAAGCATTCCCTTTTTTATTTTCAAATCATAAGGATACAAGAACCTTCGTTAAAAATGCCAAATTTCGTAAAATTTGTTTCTATGTAGACAGTGAGATAAGTTGATTGAACTCAAGGATGCTCGCTTTCCAATCAACTTATTTATACGTTTCCTATTACAAAATCATTTTAAAAACAACAATCATTTAGACAAGATCCTGAAAAAACTCAATTTCCAACAGAATAGGTTTCCTCTAAAATTGAAAACCTATTTATAAAGTTAGGTAAATTGATTGGAGGATTCATTAAATGCTTAGTTTTTTGCAACGAATCGGTAAAGCATTAATGTTACCAATTGCTGTCCTTCCTGCCGCTGGTTTATTACTTCGTTTCGGGCAAAAAGATTTGTTAGACATACCTTTTATCGCCTCTGCTGGTAGTGCTATATTTGATAACTTACCCTTAATTTTTGCAATTGGTGTTGCAGTTGGACTTTCTAAAGATAGGAATGGGGCTGCTGGATTAGCAGGTGCCATTGGCTATTTAGTTTTAACAAAAGGATCTACTTCAATAAATGAATCAATTAATATGGGCGCTCTAGGAGGGATTTTTTCTGGTGTCATAGCTGGTTTATTATATAACAAATTTAATAGTATAAAGCTACCTGATTGGTTAGGCTTTTTTAGTGGACGCCGATTTGTTCCAATTATTACATCAGCTATCATGTTATTTTTCTCTTGGGGGTTTGGTTATGTATGGCCAATCATTCAGCATGGAATTGATACTCTCGGAAATGCAATTATTGGATTAGGTGCGATTGGAGCAGCTATATATGGACTATTAAATCGACTGTCCATACCATTTGGCTTACACCACGTCATTAACAGTATTTTTTGGTTCCAATTCGGTTCATTCACAAATACTGCAGGTAAAGTCATATATGGCGATCTAAATCGCTTCTTTGCTTTAGACCCAACTGCAGGTACATATATGACTGGCTTCTTCCCAATCACAATGTTTGGTTTACCAGCTGCTGCGTTTGCTATGGCTGCCGCTGCTAAGAAAGAAAAACGACGAGCAATGCTCGGCATGTATAGTGGCTTTGCACTAACTTCATTTATAACTGGTATTACAGAACCCATTGAATTCTCATTCATGTTTCTTGCTCCAGTACTGTATGTTGTTCATGCAATTTTAACTGCTATTTCATTTCTAGTAGTTAATTTTCTCGGAATCCGAGATGGATTTACATTCTCTGCAGGATTCATGGATTATTTATTAAACTTTAATATCGCTGAAAAACCGATCTTATTATTCCTTGTTGGTTTAATATTTGCTGGGATCTACTTTTTAGTATTCTACTTTGCAATTACACAATTTAATATAAAAACACCTGGACGTGAAGATGAAGAAATCGAATTAAATGAAGTTACTACAGAAATCGGTGATTCTCTCTATCTACAGGGTTTAGGCGGAAAAGAAAATTTAAAGAATATTGACCACTATACTACCCGCTTACGTTTACAAGTTAAAGATACTTCAAAAATAAATGAAGCAATATTAAAAAAAGCTGGTGCACGAGGTGTAATTAAATTAGATGACACAAATGTACAAGTAGTAGTCGGAACAAACGTTCAATTCGTAGCAGAAAATCTAAAAAAATTAAATGATTGAAAAGGATCACTTCAAACTAAAAAGGGATAGTTCAACATCAAAGAAGAAATATCAAAAATTGAAGGTAAATACATACCTATGAATTGATGTATTTCCTTCTATTATTATTAAAATTAAGGCTGTTATCCTATACATTGTTATTATTTTAGAATGCGTTAGTTGATACAACTCCAGGTTGCTCCCTTTCCGCGTGGTGTGAACTAGCCTCCTCGGCAAGCCTGCGGGGTCTCAGCCTTCCCGCTATTCCCCAGGAGTCTCGCACCTTCCATTGTAATCAACTTCTGTCTTTAAAATTATTAATCTCGGGTAGCAACATTTTTTTAGAAAAGAGCCAAAATTAAAAACAGCTCTCTCACTTATTTTCTAATCAAAAACCAACTTCTTCTATTATATATATCTTCTAATTAGATACTACTTATTGAAGTCCCCCACATTATAAATACAACTAACCTTTTATCACATCAATAAGACATATGTTACAAACAGTTTACAATATTAACTCCAATCAAACATTACTTCCAGAATATCCCTCAATTATAACAACAAACCTATATTAAACCTAATTTGACAAATTTTTTAATGGTATTTTTTCACAAAAAACTTCTGACCTAAATTTTATTTTGGTTTTACAAGTCTATTATCCCCCCATTCTATTAACACTTATTCTTTCTTCAAATTTAATTGAAAACATTTTCCATACCATTATCTGTTAAAAAAATGCCTCCCCATTTTTTTCCGTAATTATTACATTTCTAATCATGTTAAACTCAATTTGTAAACAAAAACAAACACACTTAGGAGGCAACACTATGAAAAAGCTTATGACTTTAGCTTCAATTACATCTACTATTTTAATGGCTGCTCCTGTAGGTGCTACTCATGCAGAAACAATTAATAACAATAATAATGCAACAGTAAAATATGCAGCTCCAGGAAATTATAACCCACAATCTTTATTTTCATATTTTAACGTACCATGTGGAACACAAGGTTCTACACCTACAACTAAACAATTTTACTCATTAAACAATATTCCTTCTATTATGGTATTAAGTAAAGATCTACAAAACAATACTATTACAAAAGAAGAATTAGCTAACATTTTAGCATCAATTAAACAAAACCCAGCAACACCATCTAATGGTAATGTAGCACCTACTAATCCAGTACAAAAACAACCTAGCAAACCGGTTCAATCTCAACCAAGTAAACCGGCACAAACACAACCTAGCAAACCAGCTCAAACTCAACCTAGCAAACCAGCTTCAAGTCAAAAACCAAGTACATCTTCTACGATGTCTGCTTTTGAATTAAAAGTTATTGATTTAACAAATGCTGAACGTGCAAAACAAGGTTTAAAACCGTTAAAAGCTGACGATGCATTAGGTAAAGTTGCTCGCATTAAAGCACAAGATATGACAGATGAACACTATTTTGATCACACAAGTCCAAAATACGGATCTCCATTTGATATGATGAAACAATTCGGAATTTCATTCTCAAGTGCTGCTGAAAACATCGCTCAAGGTCAAAAGTCACCTGAGGAAGTTGTAAATGCATGGATGAATAGTGCAGGTCACCGTGCAAACATTATGAACCCAAGCTTAACTAACATTGGTGTTGGTTATGATTCAAGAACAAACTCATGGTCACAAATGTTTACTGGTAAATAATTAGGTATTTAAAAAGCTATCAAAAATCGTATTAAGTACGATTTTTGATAGCTTTTTTTCATTTCAATTTTTCATCTATCCTATTATACTAAAACAAGAGAATAGGAGGCAGAAATGAAAATTACCAGAAATTTATCTAGTATAGTTTTAGCAATAGTAATCTTATTATCAGGTTGTAGTTCAAGCAATACTACCCTTCATTCATCAAGCCAAAATATACATAATCAAACCAAAAATACAAGTTCAAATCAACAATCATCAAATACACATCATAACAATTTATTATTTGATGCAAAAGTCGAACGTGTAATTGATGGCGATACTTTAAAAATTAATTTTAATGGACGTTCGGAAACTGTTCGGTTGTTACTAATTGATACACCTGAAACAGTTCATCCACATAAGCCTGTCGAACCATTTGGAAAAGAAGCGAGTAATTTCACTAAACAAACTTTACCATCAGGCAGCACTATACAAGTTGAACTAGGTATTGGCGAACGTGACAAGTATGGTAGATTACTTGCCTATATATATATGAATGGAAAAATGATCAATGAACAATTACTCGAAAAAGGTCTTGCAAGAGTAGCATACGTCTATCCACCAAACACAAAACATATTGATGAATTCAGAGATATACAATCAAAAGCTCAAAAGAAAGCTATCGGTATTTGGTCTATTGAAAATTATGTAACTGATAGAGGATTCAATGATCACGCAACAAAGCAATCCGGAAATAATAAACAAACTACTTCATCTAGTCCAAATACAACGAATACCCCTTCTTCAAATCAACAATGCAAAAAAGTAATAAAAGGAAATATCACAAGCTCTGGCAAAAAAATCTACCACGTTCCAGGCGGCCAATACTACCAAATCACTAAGCCAGAACAAACCTTCTGCACAGAGGAAGAAGCACAAAAAGCAGGATATAGAAAATCTATGAGGTAGACTGAAAGGCGGAAGCTCCCTGGTTAGCCTCGACAGACATTGGAGCGAATAACAAATGAAGGGCGAACTTTCCCTTCAATTGTTATTTGTGAAATGGCCGAGAGGCTGGGAGCTGCAGCTAGACATAACAGAAAAGTGGAGGTGCCTTGTTTACCTCCGACAGACATTGGAGCAAAAACCAAAAGAAGTGTGCTTTTCACTTCATTTGGTTTTTGTGAAATGGCCAAGGAGGTAGGCACCGGAACTAGACATGACAGAAAAGCGGAGGCTCCATGGTTAGCCTCGACAGACATTGGAGCAAATAACAAATGAAGGGCGAACTTTCCCTTCAATTGTTATTTGTGAAATGGCCGAGAGGCTGGGAGCTGTAGCTAGACACGACAGACATGCGGAAGCGGCTTGCTTACCTCCGACAAACATTGGAGTAATTACCAAAAGGAGTGTGGTTTTTCACTCATTTTGGTAATTGCGAAATGGCCTAGGAGGTAGCCGCTGGAGCTGGACATGACCGAAAGGCGGAAGAGCTCCATGGTTAGCCTCGACAGACATTGGAGCAAATAACCTTTTCAAAAAGTTAATCACATAAAAAAATGAGTGAAAGTTTTATCTTCCACTCATTTTTTTTCGCTCATCAACTTCTCTAAATCATCCGGAAATGGAATATTTACATCTATTTGTTCTTTTGTAAAAGGATGAGTTAATTTTATATTTGCTGCATGCAATGCTTGTCTTCTCAACAATTTTGTTTTTCCACCGTATAGCTCATCTCCAACTAAAGGATTTCCAATACTGCTTAAATGAACTCTTATTTGATGAGTTCTTCCTGTATCAAGCTGACATTTTATAATACTAATATTTTCTTTTTTTCTATAGTTAATCACTTGAAAATGAGTTATCGCTTTTTCCCCATTCGGTGAAACTCTCCGCCTCGTTGGGTGATATCGATCTCGTCCAATTGGAGCATTGATTGTTCCCTTTTCTTCTTTTAACTTTCCTTCAACAATAGCTGTATATGTACGCTTAATTAACCTGTCAGCTAACATTTTATCCAAAATAGCATGGCTTAAAGGATATTTCGCAAAAACTACTCCTCCTGAGGTATCTTGATCTAAACGATGGATATGACGAACCTTTGCACTTATCCCATTTGATTGATAATGATATGCGACTGCATTAGCTAAAGTGTGCAGTTGCCCTTCTTTATTTGGATGTGTATCCATTCCAACGGGTTTATTTACAATTAGAAGATGATCGTCTTCATAACAAACTTCAACATTTAAATTTTCAGGAATTACTCCGTACTCTTCATCTTTAAACATTAATATTTCAATTGAATCACCTTTTTGAATGATATGACGCCAAGGGGTAATTTCCTGATTTATTTTTACACCTTTATCCATACGCAATTCATGTAACAATTTTTTAGGATATAACAAAACATCTCGCAAAAATTGCTCTACTGTCATTCCTGCATACTCATCTATATTAGTGATCTCACAATAAAGATCATTTTTAACAAACTCCATAAAAATCACCTAACCTATCTAAAAATAGTATAACACAACACCCGAAATGCGGAAGCGGCTCGCTTAGCCCTGAAAGGCATTGGAGGAAATACCATGGGAAGGGTGATTTTTCCCTTCACTTGGTATTTTCGAAATGACCGAAGGGTTAGCCGCTGGAGCTAGACACACGAAATGCGGAATGAACTCGTTAAGCTCTGAGAGGCGTTGGAGGAAATACCATGGGAAGGGTGATTTTTCCCTTCACTTGGTATTTTCGAAACGACCGAAGAGCTAGTTCATGAAGCTAGACAGTACGAAATGCGGAAGCGGCTTGCTTATCTCTCCGAAAGACATTGGAGCCATTACCAGATGAAGCATGCTTTTTGCTTCAACTGGTAATGGTGAAATGGCCGAGGAGATAGACGCTGAAGCTAGACACACGAAAACCGGAATGAACACGTATAGCTCTGAAAGGCGTTGGAGGAAATACCATGGGAAGGGTGGTTTGTCCCTTCACTTGGTATTTTCGAAACGACCGAAGAGCTAGTTCATGAAGCTAGATAGTTGAAATGCGTAAGTGGCTTAAACACCTTCGAAAGACATTGAAGCAAATACAAAGTGAATGTCGATTCTTTTTTACATGGTTTTTGAGAAAGGTTCTTTTCTAAAAGATTAGTGTTTTTTTAAGAATTTTCTAAGGGATACTTGTGATAATAAAATTGATTGGAACGGAAAGTGCGAGACTCCTGTGGGAGCAGCGGGACAGGTGAGACCCCGCAGGAGCGATAGCGACGAGGAGGCTCACCGCCCGCCCCACGGAAAGCGAGTATCCTAGAGTGGAAATCAACTCGACGCAATCTTAAAAAGCCACAATATTTACGAAAACAGCCTTTTGAAATAGCTCAAGCTAATTCATATTTAAAAAATCCCTTACAATCTTATCTTTTTTTAAAATTACTGACATATGATATAATAATAACTGTAAAGTGTTAATTAACATTTTACAGCTTGTCTATTTATCTAACAAATCTGGTAAAAAGGACGTGTAACCATGATTGCTCGAAGGAGCATTTGGCACAAAAAAGATTCATCCTACACTTAGCAGTTTTAATTTAGAGAACCAATAGAACTCTAAAATAAACTGAAGGTAGGCGAAATTATGGTTGACAGGCGATTCTGTTATTTCTTCTTTGACATATAGCTTTGTAGTTAGTTAAATCACTAACTACAAATCGAGAATACTCTCGAATGATCTATATGATCAAATACGTAGTTAGTGTCCAATCATCTTTTAACACAATGACACGACTAACTACGAAAAGAGGAAATAACAATGTTAAAAAATCGTTTGAGTGAGACCTTGATGATTTTATTAGGATCATTTATTTTAGCTACAAGTCTGTACTTCTTTTATTTTCAAAATAATTTAGCTGAAGGTGGGTTTATAGGAATTGCTTTATTAATAAAGCATCTATTTAATATTTCCCCTTCAATCTCAACATTAGCTCTTGATCTGCCAGTTATATTTGTGGGCTCGTATTTTTTAGGGAAAAAATTAATTTTTAATACACTAATTGGAGCTACATCCTTTTCTCTGTTTTATTCATTAATTGAGAAAACATCTCCAATTACACTTAATTTCGGAGACCACTTATGGATACCAGCAATATGCGGTGGTGTAACTGTCGGTTTAGGTTTAGGGTTAATCTTAAGATTCGGTGGAGCAACAGGTGGAGATGATATCATTACACTTGTTTTAAGTAAAAAATCAAATTTTTCAATAGGTAAAGTTTACTTTATCTTTGATGCGATTATTTTACTTGTCTCTCTTTGCTATTTATCTTGGAATGAAGTTGGGTATACAATTTTATCAGTAGCTATTTGCGCAAAAATTACTGAGTTAGTATATGGTCGAAATATAAAGCCAAAAAAAGTGGCAGTCCCACAACAAAAAAGATTACATGCTTAATGCATGTGATCTTTTTTATTATGTTGAACTAACTGTTCTAAAACCTTTTTAGCTGCAACTTCATAAAAATCGTCATTAAATAATAAGGCAAGTCTTTTATAGTCATTATAACGATCTAATATACTATCCACGGTATTTCCTTCACTTTGCTTTTCAACCGTGTCTTTTTTTGATTTCTTTTCTACTTTTATTGTGAATGAATTTAACTTTTCAAAAATTCCTCCATAAAATTCTTCAAAATTTGATACACTTACAAGTTCATCTTCTTCAGCATCAACCTGTAATCCGTCAAATTCTCTCATAAGCTCATATACAATGCTTGAATACTCATCGTTTAAATAAATACTTTTTTCGAGTCGATAACCAATTACACGATAAAAATGTCCATCATTATGAATAAATTGAACAGTATCATTTATTTTAAACTTAAAATACTTAAACACTGCACATCACCTCAACCGCTGTTCTTTCTCATACTATTTACATGTTAATGGGTATAATATTCAACCAAAACTTGACAATATAAATTTTTTCTACTTTTATTAGCTTATGGTTATTTTCGTATTACGAACTAATATGGAGATTAGTTGATCTCCACTCCAGGATGCTCGCTTTCCGTGGGGCGGGCGGTGAGCCTCCTCGTCGCTTACACTCCTGCGGGGTCTCACCTGTCCCGCTGCTCCCACAGGAGTCTCGCACCTTCCGTTCCAATCAACTTTTGTATCATCAGTTTGCATTCAAGATTTATTATTAAAACAACAATATTTTAGAAAAGATCATTAGTTTTTAAATGTTGAGATCCAAAAAATGAGTCAAACTTTTTAATAACAAACTTTGATATAACAAAACCAAACAAATTAAAAAGCCGTCTTCTAGCAGTTTTACCCTAAAAGACAGCTCTCTCATTATTCTTGACCAGTTTTTAATTTCGTCCAATATTTATCATAAAGGCTATTTTCTTTACCGACATCTGAAATCCACTGTAAGTTTTTCATATCTTTTACCGATAAATTAATAAGTGAATTATTTAAATAACTTTTCGAATGATATGGATAAGATTTTGTATTTGGATCTGTATAACCTATTGATTCATAATTTATAGCACTTACTTTAGGTTCATACAGATAATTAATAAATTTTTCAGCAAGTTCTTTATTTTGAGCATCCTTTGGAATAGCTAATGTATCTGCCCAACGTGTTGCTCCTTCTTTTGGGACGGCCCATTTAATATCAGGTGATTCTAGTTGAATAAAAGCTGCATCACCTGACCAAACTTGACCAATCCAAGCATCCTCTGTAATAAATTTTTGTTTTACATTATCTGTATCAAATGCTAACAAATTTGGTACTAATGTTTTTAAATTGTTATATGCAATATTAATTTCATTTTCATTTTTTGTACTATTTGAAAATCCATTTTTTATTAAACCCATTCCTAAAACTTCTCTGCTATCATCTAATAGTGTCACATGTCCTTTATACTTTGGATTCCATAAATCATTCCAACTAGTAATCGGTCCTTTTACATACTTTGGATTATATGCGATTCCAGTTACGCCACCAGTATAAACAACAGAATAATCACCTTTCGGATCAAATTCTTCATTAGTATATTGTGGAGCTATGTTACTTAGATTAGGTATCTTAGCTTTATTTAATTTTTCAAGCATATTCTGTTTAATCATTAATTTAACCATATAATCTGATGGTTGAATCACATCGTATTTTGAACCACCTGCTTTTAACTTCGCATATAATTCTTCATTACTAGCAAAAACTTGGTAGTTTACTTTCACATTATATTTCTTTTCGAAATCTTGAAGTACACTCTCATCGAAATTATCTGCCCAGCTATAAATATTTAATTCCGGTTTACTTGATGAACAACTTGTAAGTAATAAAATCCCTAAACACATCATTATACATAAGACCAATAATTTTTTTTGTATTTTCATCAGTAAAACCCCCTTTTTAAGAAAATGAAATAATGACTAGTCTAATAAGGCATTGAACTTTTCTTACCTTGCTTATCTATCCCTTTCGAACGAAGAATTTCTGAACTTAACATTAATAAAACGATTACAATGATTAAAATAGTTGATAACGCATTAATCTCAGGAGATACACCTTTCTTAACCATACCATATATGTAAATTGGTAATGTTGTGGAACTTGGCCCAGATACAAAGTAACTAATTACAAAATCATCTATACTTAAGGTAAAGCACAATAATGCTGAAGCCACTATACCTGGCATAATTAGAGGCAAAGTTACAAAACGGAATGTTTTCCATGGTGTTGCCCCTAAATCATTCGCTGCCTCTTCCAACTCTTTTCCCATACCTGATAAACGAGCTGTCAGTAAAAGAATGACATACGAAATGCAAAAAGTAACATGAGCAATAATAATCGTCCATTTTCCTAATTCCATTTTTAAATTTGTAAATAAAATAAGTAATGCGATTCCCATTAAAATATCAGGTACAATAATTGGTAAATAAACGAGGCCATCAATAAGTGATTTAAAACGGTACTTATGACGATGAAGAGCAAGAGCGCCTATTGTACCTAAAACTGTTGCAAGAACTGTTGTAACGATCGCAATAAATAAACTATTAAAAAGTGCATCTACAACTTGTGGATTATCAAATAAACTCTTATACCAATCAAGTGTAAATCCTGACCACTCAGCATTAATTCTTGATGCATTAAACGAAAAAATCATCAAGACAACTATTGGTAGATATAAACAGATTAAGATAAGTGTTGAAAAAGTGACTAGTACCTTTTTTTCCAACTATTTTCCACCTCCGTTTTCGCTACCAATCCTTCTAGTAGCTAAATAGTACAATCCTATTAAGATGATTGATATGACAACTAAAAATAATGATAATGCTGATCCAAACGGCCAATTTCTTGCACTTAAGAATTGGTTTTGAATAACATTTCCTATTAAAGCTACTTTAGAACCACCCATAATATCAGAAACAATGTACATACCAAATGAAGCAACAAACACAAGCACACTACCAGCATAGATACCTTTCATAGTAAGTGGTAGTGTAATATAAACGAATGTTTTAAATGGTGAAGCACCTAAATCATATGCCGCTTCAATCTTACGCTGATCTAGTTGCTCAATCGCAACAAAAATTGGAAGTACCATGAATGGCAATAAAGTATATACCATTCCCAAAATAACAGATGGTGTATTGTATAAAAGCTGTAAAGGTTCTTTAATAATCCCTAAATGTAATAACAGAGAGTTAATTAAACCTTTTGATCGTAGAAGAATAATTAGTGCATAAGATCGAACTAAAAAATTTATCCAAAATGGAATGGTAATAAGTAAAAGTAACGCTCTTTGCCATCGTTCACTTACTACTCTGATTGTGTAAGCATAAGGATAACCAATCACAAGAGTTAAGATAGTTGTTAAGATTGCCATCCAAAGTGTTGTCCAAAAAACCTTAATATATAAGGGATCAAATACGTTTTTACTATTCTCTAAAGTAAAAGAATAATTGATTTGACCATAAAGCCCATTTTTCATAAATGCATAACCAAAAACAAATAATAATGGTACTAAAAAAAAGAAAAGTAGCCATAAAATCGTTGGTGAAATGATGTATTTCCCTTTTCTCAATCCATCATCACCTCATCCTCAACATTCCAAGAAATGTAAACTTGATCCATTGGTTGTAAATTTGTTTGATCTGCCAAATTACACACCGTAACCGTATAATCATAATCTACTAAATTTACGTAGATCTTATTTAAATTACCTACGAATTCAACTTCTTTTACAATCCCCTTCAATCCTTTACCATTTTCGTTCACAAGTGATAGATTGATATTTTCTGGTCTCACAGCAACTAACTGACCACTAATCTTCAAAAAGTTATTCTCACCAATAAATTTTGCTACAAATTGAGTTGCTGGCCTTTGATATATTTCTTTAGGCGTCCCTATTTGTTCTATTTTACCTTCATTCATCACTACAATTCGATCACTCATGGTAAGAGCTTCCTCCTGATCATGAGTAACATAAATAAATGTAATACCTAACTTCTTTTGCAGGTTTTTCAATTCTCGTTGTAATTCTTTTCGCAAATTAAAATCTAGTGCACCTAATGGTTCATCTAATAAAAGTACCTTTGGATTATTTACGATCGCTCTAGCAATTGCAACGCGCTGTTGTTGTCCTCCTGATAGTTGCTTTGGTTTTCGGTTTCGAAAATCAGTCAAATGAGTAAGTCTCAAAGCCTCATCAATTCTAGCCTTTTGATCTTTACTATTTACACCTTTCATTTTCAAACCAAACTGAATATTTTTTTCAACATTCATATGAGGAAATAATGCATAATGCTGAAAGACCAAATTCATATCACGTTTGTATGGAGGTAAATGATTAATAACTAATCCATCTAATTTAATTGTCCCACTACTAGGTTCTTCAAATCCAGCGATCATTCGTAAAAGAGTCGTTTTACCACATCCACTTGGACCTAATATTGTTAAGAACTCTCCTGATTGAATATCCAGAGATAATGGTTCAATCACAACATGATGATCAAAATGCTTTTCTACTTGAAAAATTGAGATTAAATTGTCCATTTTCCCATCCTATCTTTACTATTAAAATGTAAATTTTTTAAGGCTCTTTTACTAATTACTTTAAATATGGCTGTTTTCGTATACATTATTACTATTTTAGTATGTGTAAGTTGATTGGAACGTAGGGATGCTCGCTTTCCTAGGGGCGTGAGCTGAGCCTCCTCGTCGCATTCGCTCCTGTGGGGTCTCAGCCTTCCCGCATCTCCCACAGAAGCCTGGGCACCCTTCCGTTCCAATCAATCTCTGTTTTTTAAAATACAAAACCTAAAAGCAACAATCTTTAGTTATCAAATGTAAATTTTTTAATTTTGAATGAATTAAATCTTTACAAGTAATGTTTTTATCCACCATTATCCATCAATAAAACATCCACAATTGAAAGTTTCACTTTATATGAAAATAATAAATAAAAGCCCCTACATTTTAGGAGCTTTGCCGAAAAATTTAGACAATTATATTTTATCAAGTTCCATAAAAAGCGTAAAGTTTTTTGTCGTAAGATATCGAATTTTATAACATTTTACAAGAAAAGGATTTTTTTATAAACTTTACTTTTGTTAGCAACCAAGAATTGGTATCTTACCCAATTCTTTTATTAAGAATATTAATGAATTGTAAAGATATTGTAAATTTTGTTGAATTCCAAGATTTTTCAATTGAATATTTCTTAAAACGTATTATTATTATTTACGTACCCTTTACTTTTCGACAATAATCGAAATATTTTTTATGATTACATATTCAGGGTAATTACCATATATATGAATGATAACGGAGGAAATATAATGTTCTTTGGTCAAAAAAAAGACGTATTTTTTGAAAAATTATTAGAAATCGCTGTAAATTTAAATGAAGCTTCAAAGTATTATGAGGAATTTAAAATTCAAAATGCTAGCGATTTAAAAACTTTCTCACATGAAATGAAAGAATATGAAACAAAAGGCGATAAATTTATTCATTCATTAATCGTAGAACTAAATAAAACTTTTATTACTCCGATCGAGCGTGAAGACATTCTTCAATTAGCGATGAAAATGGACGATGTATTAGATGGATTTGAGCAATGTTCAGCTCGTTTTGAAATGTATTCTATTACACAAGCTGATGAATATATGGTAGAGTTCGTTGCAATATTAGAAAAAGCTGTAGAAGAAATTCTAGATTCAGTAAAATTATTATCTAATAAAAAACTTTTAGAAATCCGAGTTCACGCAATTAAAATCAAAGATTACGAGTCACAATGTGACGAATTATTAAGAACATCTATTAAACAATTATTTATGAATCAAAAAGATCCGATTAAAATCATTCAAGTTAAAGAAATGTACGAAATGTTTGAATCAATTGCTGATAGCTGCCAAGATGTAGCAAATACTTTAGAGCAAATCATTATGCGTAATGCCTAAGGAGTAACAAATAATGGATAATTTATTTTTAATTACATCACTAATAGTGATTTTCGCTTTAGTATTTGATTTCATTAATGGCTTCCATGATACTGCAAATGCGATTGCTACTTCAGTTTCAACAAAGGCTTTACCTCCAAGAGTTGCTATTTATTTAGCAGCGGCAATGAATTTTATTGGAGCAATTACCTTCACTGGAGTTGCACAAACAATTACAAAAGATATTGTTGATCCTTTTAAGTTGCAAAATGGATCAGTAGTCATTTTAGCTGCATTAATAGCAGCAATTTTTTGGAATCTATTAACTTGGTATTTTGGAATTCCTAGTAGTTCTTCTCATGCAATCATCGGTTCGATTGCAGGTGCTGCGATTGCTGCATCAGGTTTTCATGCACTAAACTACAAAGGATTCATTAAGATTATTGAAGCTCTATTAACTTCACCTGTCATTGCAATTATCGTAGGATTTATTATCATGACAATCTTAAAAACAATTTTCCAACGTTCAAGCTTGACTAAAACTAATAAAGGTTTCCGTATACTCCAAATTTTCACTGCTGCGTTGCAATCATTTACACATGGTACAAATGATGCTCAAAAAGCAATGGGAATAATAACAATGGCTTTAATCGCAAATGGATACCAAACATCAACTGATATTCCAATGTGGGTACGTGTAGGCTCTGCAATTGCTATGGCTATAGGGACATCAGTTGGAGGATGGAAAATTATTAAAACGGTTGGCGGAAAAATTATGAAAATCCGTCCAATTAACGGTGCTGCAGCTGACTTATCTTCTTCTGCAATCATCTTTACATTTACAGCATTAAAATTACCTGTAAGTTCTACTCATGTCATTTCTTCATCGATAATGGGTGTTGGTGCAGCTCAGAGGGTAAAAGATGTAAACTGGGGAACTGCTAAAAGAATGCTTATAACTTGGGTTATCACAATTCCAATTTCAGCAGCAGTTTCTGCAATTATCTTTAAAATTTTAAATTTATTTTTATAATAGTAAGAGGATAATACAAAGTATTATCCTCTTTTTTGCATTCTATATCGTTGTTTTGATCTTAACCCTCTAAATATTGAAAGAATGATTATTATGCTTGAAAGTATTAGACTAGAAAAGAAAATTGAAGATTTTTCAATCTTATTTTTAACTTGATAATTTTTTTCGGAAAATAAATTGACTTGTTTTAATTTAGTATTCCCGTTCCATACCTCTAAGGTTCCAACAATTTCATCTTTCTTTATTCCAAATTTATTTAATTGATTCATATTAATTTTCTTAGGAATAATTTTAATTGTTAAATCATTATTTTTTGGAGCAGCTGTTAAGACATTTACATCTTCTTTTAACATGGTTTTCACATTAAAACTTCCAATTTTAACTGTTTGATTCCAGTCATTTTTATTAAACAATTTTGCTTGTCTTAAATGAGAAAAAGCATAGTTATCTAATAACTTAATGTCATTTAAATATTGAGGTTTTGAGGAATGTAATAATACATTAATAATCGTTTCGCCATTTTTTTTATCAATCTCAACTAATGTATTTCCTGCCTCATTTGTAAATCCTGTCTTTCCTGCATAGAAATAAGGATTCGTAAACATATTACTACGATTAAAAATGTATTTATTCTTTTGAACACTAGTAGAAATGATTGCACTCTTTGTCCCCATTGCAGTCATAATTTCTGGATACTTCATAGCTTCACGTGCGATTAAGGCTAAGTCATGTGGTGTAGTATAGTGATTAATATCATGCAAACCATTTGGTGTAACAAAATGTGTATGAGTTGCACCAATTTCTTTTGCTTTTTGATTCATCATTTTTACAAATGCTGGTATATTTCCTGCTACTTTTTCTCCAATTGCATATGCTAAATCATTTGCACTTAAGATCATCATTGTTTTTAATGCAGTATCTCTGTCTAATTTTTCTCCCTTAGAAAAGATAATCTGTGAATTACTTTTTTCTTGTTTTAAGCTTTGATCAGAAAAAGTTATATAGTCACTTTTTTTCAAATGTTCCATGAGTAATATTGCGGTCATAATTTTAGTTGTACTAGCAGGGAAGTCCGTTTTTTCTCCATTTTTTGAATAAATTACTTCTCCAGTTTTTGCTACTACAGATATAGCTTTATCACTAAATAAATTGATATTATCTACACTTGCATCTACTTTACAAATAGGAAGAAAAATAATAACAATACTAAGAATAATCGCTCCCCATCGATTCATAAAAAGTTTCATTCTATATCTCCTTATTTATCTAAACATCTTTGTTGTTATTTTCAATGCATTCATTATAACGAAAGGAGCAAAAAATACAACTCCTCTTCTATATTACTCTATTTCTTGTAGGCTGTTTACGTATACATTGTTGCTATTTTAGAATACGTTAGTTGATTACAACTCCAGGATGCTCCCTTTCCGCGTGGCGTGAGCTAGCCTCCACTGGAAGCCTGTGGGCTCTCAGCCTTCCCGCTATTCCCACAGGAATCTCGAACCTTCCATTGTACTCAACTTCTATCTTTAAATTTAATAATCTCCAAAGCAACAACGTTTTTGAAAACAGTCATTTATTTTAAGGATAACATATCATTCTATCCTAATAAACTTAAGTACTTTTAATAAAATTTTATTTCCGAGAAAATCATCTTTTAAATTAGATTGTCAATCTTTTTAATGCTTCCCTCTTGCTTAAAGGTGCTAAAATTTCTTCGTTATTAGTAACAAAATTCCTTACACTTAAAGGACTTGTTTTTGAATATTCTCTTAGTGCCCAGCCAATCGCTTTTTGGATAAAAAACTCCTTACTCGATGAAACAATTTTAATATGACTAAATAATTTTTCTTCATTAGTATGTTGTTTAAACTTTAACTGATGTAAAATTGCAGCTCTTTGTAGCCACATATTTTCTGAATGAATCCATTTGTCAGTATAAGAAGCAATTAAATCTGGAAAACGTAAGAAATGAAGACTGATTAAGCTTCCTGCAATTGTATCTACTGTGTCCCACCAAGACTTTTCAGTAATTAATTGTTCATAAAATTCGATTCTTTCTTTTTCAGCTTTTTTATATTCCTTAGAAAGTAAATCTAAGGCAACATACTGAAACTCTCGTTCTTTTAAATCCCAAATTTCTTTAATTATCGATAAATCATTTGGTAATCCATGCAGTTGAATAAAATCCTTAATTAGCTGTCTTCTCTCAGGTGTCTTAATTCCTAAAAATTGAAAATGATTTTTCAAATAACTTTCCATTGAAGGTCGATTCGTTTCATTTTGATGTAAATTAAAAATATCATATAATTCTTTTGTATATTGATCCATTTCCCACCTCTTCTTGGCTAATTTTTATATTTGAACTTTTTTAAAGTTAATTGTTCATCAATAATACTCGAGTTTTGAGTTAAAATCTGCGAGAAACAGTAGCGAGGTACGAGTGAGGAGGATAGGTGGTTCGTCCTCGAAACCCTGTGGAATTTAGCAAATATCAACAATCTCTTGTTTAACAAAGTCTAAGTTGTCGAAAGATTATATTCCAATTTAATCATACACAAAAACACCAACCCAATGGAAGTAATCTTTAATTAAAAAATGCAAAGGAGTTTATAATGCAACCTGTTTCAAAAATACAACCGTCGTCTTCGAATTCAACTATTTATCGTATTTTATTTGCAATCAGCCTAGGACATTTATTAAATGATTCAATGCAAGCAGTTGTCCCAGCAATTTTTCCTATTTTAGAGAAATCTATGAGTTTATCATATACTCAAATAGGGTTTATAGCATTTGCATTAAACATGACATCTTCTGTCATGCAACCGGTTTTTGGCGTCTATTCAGATCGTAAGCCTTCTCCATTTCTTCTTCCTTTTGGTATGGCTTCAAGTTTACTTGGAATGTGTGGATTAGCGTTTTCTCCTAATTTTTTCTTTGTATTACTGTCAGTATTGTTTATTGGTTTAGGATCTGCTGTATTCCATCCAGAAGGCTCAAAAGTAGCTTATTTAGCTTCTGGAGCAAAAAGAGGTCTCTCTCAGGCAATCTACCAAGTAGGTGGGAATTTCGGTAATTCACTTGCTCCAATTTTTACAGCCCTTGTATTTGTACCATTTGGGCAAAAAGGAGCAGCAATGTTTACAGTATTGGCTGGAATTGGCATTATTCTTTTAACCATAGTTTCAAGATGGTATCGAGATAAAATCAAAAGTAACGCATTAAAAACGAAAAATAAAACTACTCAGAGCAGTGATAAGCTCAAAATTGATTCCAAAATTAAATTTGCTATCATTCTATTAATATTTATCACTTTTGCACGTTCTTGGTATTCTGCAGGAATTGGAAATTATTATCAATTTTATTTAATAAAAGAATATGGTTTAACGATAAAAAGTACTCAGCTTTATATTTTTGTCTTTATGATATCTGGTGTAATTGGAACATTTTTTGGAGGACCTTTAGCTGACCGTTTCGGTAAACGAAATATTATATTACTTTCTTTACTTGGTTCATTCCCATTAACTGTAGCATTACCTCATGTACCATTAAATTGGGTTATTCCTTTGTTTATTTGTATTGGATTTATTAGTTCTAGTAGTTTTAGTGTAATCGTGGTCTATGCACAAGAGCTTGTACCTGGAAGAGTAGGTCTTGTATCAGGTTTAATTGTTGGCCTAGCATTTGGTATGGGTGCTCTCGGAGCAGTTGCTTTAGGTGCTCTTGCCGACTCATTTAGCCTAAAATTTATTATGAATTTCTGTAGCTTCTTGCCTTTATTAGGAGTCGTTGCATTTCTGTTACCAAATGATAAAAAAATTAGAAAAGCATAGGCAACTGATTACTCCCTAATAGGCTCAAAACCACTCATTTAGGAAAATGGATCCTTAACATCTACTATGCTATTCTGTTTATCTATGACGTAAATAAAGCCTTCCTAGTATACTAGCAAAAACAAGAAAAGCGAAAGAATGTAAATTCATTCTTTCGCTTTATTTATTTCTATTTTACTTAAAATTTACCGTATCCTAAGAAATGAGATTTTACCCAACTGTTACTTAAACTAATTGTTGTAATTCCACTACTTCCAGCATGGATCATACGGTTTCCACCAATATAGATACCCATATGGGAAGGTCCATTAATATATGTATTTTGTAAGAATACTAAATCGCCAGGTTGTGGCGAGCTAACTTTAGTTACCATGCCCCAATATGAATTTACACTTGCTCGTCCAATACTATATCCATTATGTGAGTATACGTACCAGATAAATCCACTGCAATCAAATCCACTTGGTGATGTTCCACCGAATACGTATGGTACACCCATAAATTGCATTGCATATTCAACTACTCCACCTGCTCCATGTTGTGGTGTAGGATCAGAAGAAGGTTTAGAATCTGAACTTGAATTTGAATTTGAATTTGATTTTGAATCTGAGCTTGAGCTATTGTCATTTTGATTAGAATTTGATCCATTTGATGAAGACTGATCAGAACTTGAGTTATCTTGACTAGTTATATGACTAGCATGAGATTTCTCATTCGACTTTTCTTTTTGGATAAATTCATTCGCTTGTTTATTTTCGTTTTCAGCATTGTAATTACTTTGTAGCTCAGCTAAACGTAATGCCTCTTGTTCTAGTTTTTGAGCATTTAATTTTGCTGCCTCTAGTGCTTTAACAGCCTGATCTAGCTTTTGCTGTGCTTCATTTGCAGCTTGCTGTTGTTCTTTTTTATTCTCAACTAACACTGATTGTGTATTAATTAATTCTTTTTTAGAAGCTACTAGTTGTTCTTGCGTTTGAATTACTTGCTTCTTCTCTACTTCTACTTCAGCTTGTTCATTTTTTTGTGTTTCTATTATATTTTGATCAGCGCCAAATAACTGACTGATTGAAAATAGACGATTAAAAAAATCTACAATGTCTGTAGAGTTAAACAAGACTTCAGTTGTAAGGTTTGTTCTTGGTTGTTCTTGCATTGCTTTTAAACGTGCTTGGATTATCTCATGACGTTTTTCAATTCGACCTTGTAAGTATGTAATACGTTCATTCTTTTTAGTAATAGTCTGCTCTGTTTTTGTTATTTCATCTTTTAAGTTATTAATCTTCTTTTCAGTTGAATTAATTTTTTGGTTACTAATTTCTATTTTATTATTTAATGTATTTAATTGATTTTCATAGTTTGAAATTTCACGTTGTTTTTGTGCTACTTTACTTTCTGCATGAGCAGTATTGAATGGAATTATTGTCAAAATTAAAGCACCTGATAGAGCAATTGCTGCGATTTTTTTTGCTATCATGTTGTAGTTCTCCTCTCGGTTCTCTATGTAAATTTATACCATAAAATAGAGAGGTTTGTTCCAAATGTAACAGGGTTGTAAAGTAACTATTTTTTCTGTATTTTTCAACATTTCCCCTTTTTATTTTGAAGGCTATTTTCGTATAAATTGTTATTTTTTGTATGTGTAAGTTGATTTCCACTCCATGATGCTCGCTTTCCTAGGGGCGTGAGCTGATCCTCCTCGTCGCATACGCTCCTGTGGGGTCTCAGCCTTCCCGCATTTCCCACAGAAGCCCTTCACCCTTCAGTTCAAATCAACTTTTGTCTTTTATATTACAGAACCTAAAAGCTACGAATCTTTAAAAAGATCCTTTTACAAAATCTTTTTTATTTGAAGAGAATTAAATTAAAATTGATTGAATATGATTTTTAAAACAAACTCTCATTACACCACTTTATTTATATTCATGGAAACCCGCTTCTTTTATAAAATCAAACTATCCACCTTTTCTTGTTCCTTCTGCAAGGTAACGACATCACATGGATTCTTGCGTAATTAAAATAAAAGACTGTTTTAGTATACATTGTCGCTAATTTAGAATGTGTTAGTTGATTACAACTCCAGGATGCTTCCTTTCCGTCGGGCTTGCCCTGAGCTTCCTCGGCAAGCCTGCGGGGTCTCAGCCTTCCCGCTATTCCCATAGGAGTCTCGCACCTTCCACCCGAATCAACTTCTGTCTTTAAAACTAAAAATCTCAAAAGCAATAATCTTTTAGAAAAAAGCCAAATAAAAATATAAAAAAAGCCACACCAAATAATAGGAGTGACAAAAATGATCAAAGGGCTTAAAAATGAAAGAAAATAAAGGTAGTCATTCAATGAATAGACAACAAATCTCAGGCATTACTTATAGAGTCAACTCAACTACGGATACTAATCTCAGAGACCAAGAACGGGTCTCAGTTCCAATTTTACTTGAAGCAAAACAATTAGATACTAATAAAATTGAGCTGATTTTTGATCGACCTGTTGATCTAAAATCTGCTACTAATATTTCTCATTATTGGTTACAAAGTAATGAGCAAATACCCACTGGAGTTGCTAGTTTGGGCATAAATGAAGAACCAAACTTAACTAATTCATTAAAGCCTAAATTTGCATGGGTACAGAGTTTTAATTTTACTAAAACAATATTAGTTCTTATCTTTAAAAGAAGATTAACAACATGTGTTCAATATCGTGTCCTTCCATGGTTTATTAATACTGACGGCAAATACGGTTATAATGGTCCAAATTATTCGGATTTAAGCAAAAATACATTTATTGCAAGGTAAACGTATAAAAAGAAGTAAACAGGCTCAGGAAGCTTCTAATTCCTTTCTAAAATGTCACTTAAGTTAAATTGATTACTTGATTTATATACAGCAAAAAACCCTTGCAAAATGCAAGGGTTTTTTCATAGGTTATTGACTAATTAATAGCCCCATACCATTGCCCAGATTGATCCGAAAATCGTTACTAGAGCAACGAACAATGCATAACCTAAGTTCATATAAAGTACACCTTTATCTTCACTTTCTCTCACGTGCATAAATACAATAAGTTGTAATCCACCTTGAAGAAGTGCTGTCACAAGAAGGATTATAAATGAAGTTTGAAAAGGTAATTTTAGAAAATAAACACTTAACGCAATAGCTGTTAACACAAGTGATTGGATGAAGCCAACCACTTGATGCTTAGGAAATAACGCACTCATCCAATCATTCCTTTCAAGTAAACAAAGCTAAAGATAAAGATCCATACAACATCTAGGAAATGCCAGTATAGAGAATAAATAAATGTTTTATTTGCTGTTGTTGGTGTAATACCTTCACGCATTGTTTGAATTAAAATTGAGCTACCCCAGAATAGACCAAATGTTACGTGGGCACCGTGAGTTCCTAGTAAAACGAATAAAGCTGATAAAGCAGCACTACTATGAATTGTAGCACCTTCGTGAATATACGTTACAAACTCAGAAATCTCAACACCTAAGAAAACTAGTCCAAGCGCCATAGTCAGTAAGAAGAAGGCTAAAAACGCTTTTTTAGATTTAAGCTTGATCGTATTTACAACAAGCCCAATTGTAAAACTACTTGTTAATAAGGCAAATGTTTCAATCATTACACCTTTAATTTCAAATAATTCTTTTTGTGTTGGTGCACCAGCCGTATGGCTTGATAAGATGAAATATGTTGTGAAAAGCGTACCAAACAACGCAATTTCAGCACCTAAAAAGATCCAAAAGCCCAAAATACGATAAGAACTTTCTTCATTCATATTATACAGAGGCTTCGTTTGCATAATCATCACCTCTTAATTTTTTTTCAGTTTCAATGATTTCTTCTTTATGAATGTGGAAGCCATGGTCGCGTTGGAAAGAACGCATTGCTAGGCATACAAAGATTGGAATTGCGAAAATAATCGCAGGAACCCACCATTCAAATACCATGAAGAAACCAAATGCCATAAATAATCCACCTAGTATTACTGGAATACCACTATTGCTAGGCATGTGAATATCTTTAATTTCACCTGTAAATATTGGTTTACCTTCTTTTTTGCTTTTCCAGAATGCATCTAAATCATCAACTTCTGGTGTGATTGCAAAATTATAAGCAGGTACTGGGCTATGTGTTGCCCATTCAAGCGTTCTAGCATTCCAAGGATCACCAGTTGTTTCTCTTGGCGCATAACGAACACTGTAGTAAATGTTGTACACAAGTAAGCAGAAACCAATTGTCATTCCAACAGCTCCGATTGAAGCAATTAAATTCAATGGTCCGAATCCAGATGCCGCACTATAAGTGTAAGTACGACGAGTCATACCTTTTAATCCTAAGAAGAATAAAGGCATAAATGTTACGTTAAAGCTAATTGTAATAATCCAGAAAGTAATTTTTCCGATTTTCTCATCTAAACGGAAACCAAATACTTTTGGGAACCAGTAATAGAAACCAGCGATAACCGCAAATACTGTACCTGGAATTAATACATAATGGAAATGCGCAACTAAGAACATTGTATTATGGTATTGATAGTCAGCACTTGAAATTGCAAGCATTACACCAGTGATACCACCGATTGTAAAGATTGGAATAAATGCTAGTGAATATAGCATTGGTACTGTAAATTGAATTTTCCCTTTACGTAAAGTAAATAACCAGTTAAAGATTTTTACCCCTGTAGGGATACTGATTGCCATTGTTGTAATACTGAAGAATTCATTTACTGTTGCACCTTGTCCCATTGTATAGAAGTGATGCGCCCATACTAGGAAACTTAAACCAGAGATGGCAACCATACTGATAACCATACTCTTATATCCGTAAAGATTTTTTCTTGCAAATGTTGAAATAATTTCACTATAGATACCGAATGCAGGAAGAATAACAATATATACTTCAGGATGTCCCCAAACCCAGAATAAGTTTGCCCAAAGCATGTCCATTCCACCATGGTGCATTGTAAAGAATTGTGTACCGAATTCACGGTCAAACATCATTAACGCAAGTGCTACTGTTAATACAGGGAAAGCAAATACGATAATGACACAAGTGATTAAAATACTCCAAGTAAACATAGGCATTTTCATTAATGTCATGCCTTTAACACGCATTTTTAGAATAGTAACAATGAAGTTAATACCCGTCATTAGCGTACCGAGACCTGCTATCTGCAATGAAATTGCATAATAGTTATTACCTACCCCAGGACTAAATTGTTTACTTGCAAGTGGGAAATAAGCTGTCCAACCTGCATCAGGTGAACCACCAATTACGAAACTAATATTGAAAAGCATTGCTCCTGCAAAGAATAACCAGAAGCTTACAGCATTTAAATAAGGGAATGCTACGTCACGCGCTCCAATTTGAAGCGGGATAACAACGTTCATTAAACCGATAATAAATGGCATTGCCATGAATAAAATCATAACGATACCGTGTGTTGTAAAAATTTCATTATAATGCTGTGGATCTAATATTTTCATGTCTGGACCAGCTAATTGAGCACGCATTAGTATTGCGTCAACGCCCCCACGGAATAACATTAGTAATGCACATAAAATATACATTACGCCAATTCGTTTATGGTCAACAGTTGTTAGCCATTCAGTCCAAAGATAGTTCCATTTTTTAAAGTACGTTAAGCCAAAAACGATCGCTAGAGAGACAAGAACAATACTTATATCTGCTCCATAGATCATTGGCTCGCCAGTTACGAAGAAATGATCCAGTTTTATATGATTCATTTGCTCATCCCCTCCATGTTATGTCCATCTTTCCCAGAAGTTGATGAATCCATTTTCATGTTCATATCCATGTTATGTCCATGACCATTGCTCATGTCTCCAGGTGGTGGACTAAATGTTAAATGTGTTGAAGAGAAAGTCATTCGTCCAAGATGTCCTGGTTCTAGTAATGTATTAAACTCTTTTTCAGTTAATTTAGGAGAAGTATCTTTAACGTCTTTTACCCATTTATTAAAATTATCCGTACTCATTGCTTGCACTTCAAATTCCATGCCAGCAAATCCTTTACCACTAAAGTTACTGTTTTTACCTAAATATGAACCATCTTGATTTGCTACGATATTAAGTTTGTTAACCATGTCACTCATTGCATATTTTTGTCCAGCTAATTGTGGAACCCAGAAACTAGTAATAGGACCATATGAATATAATCTAAACTCAACATCTCTGTTCGTAGGAATATCCACATAGTTTACTGTTTCAATACCTTGTTCAGGATATGAGAAGTGCCATTTCCAGTTTGATGAGCTTGCATAGATGATAAGTGGTTTATCATGCTCATGACCTTTTGGAACAGTCTCAACTGCATTAGTAGATTTCACAGTAATAACAGATAACATAATAACGATAAGAACTGGAATCGCTGTCCAAATAAATTCTAACAACTTACTGCCTTCTTCATGAGGCGGCTCGTAATCATCCGGCATGTTACCTGCACGATATTTCATTAATATGACTACATAAAGAATATATACGACAAGTAGTACGCCAAATACGATTGCCATAGATAATAAAATGGTATTAGCTTGAGTCTTAGCTACTGGACCTTTTGGGTCAAAAACAGTTAGCCTATCACAAGCACCCATTACTAACGTACACATCATTAAGATCATGGCCATTAGCTTTTTTTTCATGTCGGTCTCCCCTTCTCTAAAAATCTTAAAATATGAATTACAACAATTTGAATCTCCGATATTTACTAAGGAAATTATTAGAGAAACACTCTTGTTTCATTATCCACAGTTATATTAAAATACTTTAACAAAAAAGACAAACAAAAAGTTGTAATCGAATTCTTAAGGATTTTTAATGTTTTATTTTCTTTATTTTCCAAAAAAACCCTCAATTTAAGTAAAGCTATCAAATCGAGAGCAGTGTAACGAATTATCCTAGAAAAATTTTACCCAAATTACTTTAAACTAAAATAATTTCACTAATCCATACTTTCCTGTAAATTAAAATCTGCTTAAAAACATTAATACAATGAATGATTATGATTAGAGTTATTTGGGAGTTCATTCTTTATAGTAATTCTAATAAAAGATTTTATCTAAATTATCTACCCTCTTCTCATTTCAAATTAAAAAGGACAACTTCCAAACATCTTTTTGTTTGTGTTAGTCCTTAAATCTTCTTTTATTTTACTATATCAAAATAATAATAACCACATAATTTTTCTTCTTCCTAAAAAAGTTAATAGTAATCTATGCGGAAAAATTTCCCATTTCCCCAATCTTTCTTTAACAAGTTCATATAATTCGAAATTAGTTTTGTCACAAAACTTTCACAATTTAGTTTTTGTCCGAATATTCTAAATGAAATTTTACTTGAAAAACAATATTGAAATCAATATCTGCTTTTATTCAGTGAAATCACTTAATTACTAATTTCTATTATTTTCCTCATCTGGTGATTTTTGATTTACAGTATTAAATCAATGTAATTCACGGCATAAAGCTTCTAGACTCAATTCAAAATTAAGATTGTCATCTTTTTGTCTTTTCTTCGGTCCTTTTACACGCCCTCCAGCATTTCGAACTTTTTTTGAGACGTAGCGAGTGAAAAGTAATTGATCAATATTTTCATCTGTATAGCGTAAACCATTTTGATTAATGACATTTGCTTGTTTCGATAAAACCATTGCAGCTAATCCATAATCTTGGGTCACAACTAAGTCGCCTTTGTTTACGCGATTCACCAGAGCAAAGTCAACAGCATCCGCTCCTTGCGAAATGATAATGGTTTCTGCCCCTTCTCTTTCTAATTGATGAGCAGTATCACACATAAGGATAACCGAAATATTAAATTTTTTAGCAACTTTAATGGTTAAGTCGATTACTGGACATCCGTCAGCGTCAATTATTATTTTCATCTTATGATTCTTCCTCTTTTATTTGATTTTCTAATAAAAATAATTCTTTTTCGGTCAAATGCCTCCATTTTCCCTCTTCTAGATCACCAAGTTCAATGTTCATGATTCTAATTCTTTGCAATTTCACTACACGATAACCTAAAGCTTTACACATTTTCCTTATTTGACGATTTAATCCTTGAGTTAATATAATACGAAAAGTTGAATGATTGACAAAAGATACAAAACATTTTTTCGTTGTAATCGAACCAATCTTCACACCAGCCCCCATATCAGTTATGAATTTTTCTGTAATCAATTGATCAACTGTTACGATATATTCTTTTTCATGCCCATGTTCACTATGTAGGATTTTATGTGCAATTGGACCATCATTTGTTAATATTATTAACCCTTCTGACTCTTTATCTAATCGTCCGACTGGAAATACACGGGTCGGATAATTCACAAAATCTATTATATTGCCAGGAACACTTCTTAAACCTGTACAGACAATGCCTCTTGGTTTGTTCAGAGCGATATATACCTTTTCCATATTCGGTACAATAATCTCATCGTCAACTCTTACAATGTCACCTTCTTCAACTAAATCGTTTTTTGTAGCAAGTATGCCATTAATTGTTACTTGATTATTTACCACTAATCTCTCAGCAGCTCGTCTTGAACAGTATCCCGCCGCACTGATATATACATTAATTCTCAATTCATAGTCCTCTTCTCAGTTAACTTATTTATCCCGCTATTCGCGGGCAGTTAGCCCCCCACCCCAAGATTGAAAGATAGGCGAAGAAGATAGGAGGGGTATAACTGCCCGTAAAAGCCCGATTGGTCGGGCTACCAGTGGGATGCAGCCCCCACCACTGATGGAAGTTTCACTTTATGTTTCATCATACCAAAGCAAACACTGTTTTCATACAATGGATAATAAGTCTGCTATTTTGAGCTAAGTATTATGAAATTTGCAAATAATACCTAAATTACTATAAATCTATAGTAAACATATTATTGTTCCATTTCCCTTCATTCCTACAATGAAATGTAAATAAAAACATGCCGCCTACATAAATCAAATCAATTAATATAACTCAACTCTATTATTCGCCCAAACATTAAACGTTTGTCCCGCATAGAGTATTAATGTAATTCAACTATAATGTAAGGAGGTTTATATCATCATGATAGATGAACGTCGTATTGGCTTTGGAGGATTCGGAGGTTTTGGCCGCCCTGGCTTTGGCTTTGGATTCGGTCGTCCTTTTGGTTTTGGATTCGGTCGTCCTTTTGGATTCGGTTTTCCATTCTTTGGTGGTCTAGCTGCAGGTGCTCTATTAGGTGGGTTTGGTCCATGGGGATTCGGCCCATGGGGTCCTGGGTTTGGTCCATGGGGTCCTGGATTTGGTCCTTGTTTTGGCCCTGGTTTTGGTCCTGGTTTTGGTCCTGGTTTTGGTCCTGGTTTTGGTCCTGGATTTGGTCCTGGCTTTTGGCATCATGGCTTTGGATGCGGTTGTTAGTAGTAAATTCGTAAACTAAAAAACAATAGGAGGCAACCATTCTATAAGAAATTGTAGAAATGGTTGCTTTTATATTTTTATTTAATTCTGTTTGGTAGGTAATCTTATACTTTACAATACTTACCCACATATAGATAAGACTCGTTTCAAAATCAAGGTTTCATATTAACTTTTCTTTCTTCATTGATAGAAAAACTTATTTCCCACTAATGTTCCATTCGTAATGGTAAATAAACATTTTCTTCTATATTATGGACGCTTGCCCTTCCATTTTGTTGTAATCTTGAATTTAATAAATTAGGAGGACCGGTATAGAAGTCTATTAGGACAAACAACTAACAGCTCATGAAAATTTATAGAAGATATATTAATACTTATTACAATGAAGGATGGGAGATATGGATCTTATAAATTTAAATGAATTGATCGAAAACATCCAAGTTCGAAATCAAATCAATGAAGATGTAGAAGTAATAAATAATTCACCATTAGAAATGATTGGGAAGGGGCGCCAAGGAGCAGTTTTTAAACTTTCGGAAGAGATTTGTGTGAAATTATTTGGGAACACAGAGGATTGCGAAAGAGAATATCATGCCCTTTCACTCGGGCAACAATCTAATCTTTTTCCAAAAATAATTCAAAAAGGAACTCTTTACGTTGCAATGGAAATGATAAGAGGAATTGATTTACGTGAATATCTTCAATCACAACCTTTAACGAAAGAGCTTTCTTCTAAATTAATTGAAATGTTAATCACATTTAAAACAATTGGTTTTGAACGAATTGACCATCATAAACGGCAAATTTTCATCCAACCAGATGGCAATCTGAAAGTAATCGATGTAGCTAGAACAATTTGGCGAGATCGTGTCTATCCTTATCCACGTAAATTATTAACATCTCTCGGTGAAGAAAATAAAGACGTCTTTTTATCTCATGTACAAGAATTAGCTCCTTTACTATTTAAAGAATGGGAACATTATATTCAAATGGAAGAAATAGCCCGTCAAATTTATCAAAAACTTATGACTCAACCCCTTGATTCCGATCATTTAAGAACTTCATCTGAAATATTATTGTCAACTACCAATGAACAGAAACATGTAATTCAATTGGAAGGTTTAGTACACAAAGTTTTCAAAGAAGAATGGATTAAAACAATGCTTGCCAAAGGTATCGATCCAGAAGTGGTAATGCAAAAAATCGATCAATATATGGATAGCAAATATAGTAACCACTCTGGCAGAGGTTATGTTCATGATCGACACTATGAACATAGATACTATCAGCATAGATACCAAAATCGACCTTAATTAACCTATATTTAATTAAGTTAAATCCTAATTTCTAAAACAAAAAATACGAGGAGCTACCATAATGAAAGTTTTAATAATTTGGAGACTTCTTACTGTTGGTGGAGTGAATGCTGGTTGGAGAAATCGCTCAATCTATTTTAAACAGCATGGCATACAAACAGAATTTCTCTATACAACGGATCACGGCGGACTACACATTATGCAGGATGTAGCTCCCGTTTATTTAACGAAAGATGAAAAAACGATCATTAAAATCATTAAGAAAAATAACTATGATGCTATTATTGTTTGCGATACAGGATCCGCATTTAAATGGATCCAAAAAGCAAACTATCAAGGTCCTGTAATTGTCGAAGCACGTACTCCCGAGCTCATTAAACTAAAACCCCACTTAAAAAAATTCAGAGGTATTCAACCTATTTCAATCATCGTACCCTCAGATTATCAAAAACGGTTAGTTTCGATATTAACAGATTCCATCCCAATAAATGTAATATATAACGGAGTAGATACATCCTTCTTTCGACCTTTAAAAAATATAGAGGTTGATAATGAAAATTCTCCTACTCTACCAGACAATAAAAAAATAATCGGTTGGATTGGCCGTCTAGACAAACGTAAAAACTGGCCAATGTTAATAGAGATTGCGAAATTAATTAAAAGTGAACGTGATGATATTGAGATTTGGTTAATCGGTGGAGCACAAAGTGTGCAACGTGAGGAGTTTAAAGCTAAATGGGAAGAAGAACAACTGACTGATATTATTAAGTGGTTTCCAGTTATCCCTTATCAACAAATGCCACATATTTATGCAAAAATTCGTCAATCAGGCGGTTGTACTTTAGCTACGACAAAATCTGAATCGTTTGGAAACACATTTATTGAATCTATGGCATGTGGGGTACCTGTTGTGGCATCAAATATCATGCCAATCTCAGAAATAGTTAAACATGGTAAGACGGGATGTTTGTTTAGAGGTCATAATGTCCAAGATGCAGTGAGCAAAATTTACAAACTTTTAGATCATCCATCCACCCAACTTCGAATGTCAAAATCATCCATCATTCATATTCAAGAAAACTTTGCAATTCAAAAAGTAGCCAATACTTATAGTCAATTGTTAAAAAATATTGGTGAAAAAGATAATCGAAATACTGGCGAGGTGAGTTCTTCTTGATTGTACCAAAAGCTTACCTCAAAAAATTAGAAGGAAAATCAAACGCTCACCTGATTACTTTTAATGATGGAAGAGATTATGTCGTTAAATATTTACAACCTGGCTTCGAAAAAACATTACCTAACGAATGGGTATCCTACTGCTTGGCACGTTTTCTAAATCTTCCCATTCCTTTTGCTCAATTAGTAGAAATTCCTTCTGATTTCTCTTCTCAAGTTCCTGAACTTGTACAAATAAACACTAATAAAAACCAGTTTGCTTCACTTTTTTTACCTGATTGCTATAATGGTCATCAAATTTCGGACATTAATCAAATAAGCAATCACGAAATCCTTGCCGGTATCATCTTATTCGATTACTGGCTATGTAATAAAGATCGGACACGAAAAAACATTCTCTTAAGAGAAGAAGACGAAACATCTTACTATTTATCGATTATAGACCATGCTGAGATTTTTGGGTCTTATAATTGGCAACTTTCCGACTTAGAACCTCTTCCTGAAGAGCTCACAAAAAGTGCAACACATCAATTAATGGCACTTTATATTAATGATGAAAAATATTTTAAAAATCAGTTAGATGTTATTCAAAAAATCCCAGCGTTACTATTGGAAGAAATAGTAGAATTAATTCCAGATGATTGGAATGTTTCGACAGATGAAAAAAAAGGGATAGTAAGCACACTTTTGAAACGTCGTAAAAAAGTTCTCCCACTACTTATGAATAAATTTATAAAAAATGTTTATCGTCCTTTGCACAACAAAAAAATTGATTAACTCCTTTACACGAAAAAGTAAAGGAGTTTTTTATGTAAGCTGACGCAATCATTGATTCATAACTTTATCCCGCTATTCTCGGGCAGTAAGACCCCACCTCAATATTGAGAGAAAGGCGAGGAAGATAGGTTGGGATAACTGCCCGTAAAAGCCCGAGTGGGTGGGCTAACCATCATTGGGGATACAGCCCCCTACTGATGGAAGTTTCACTTTATTGCGACCAACTCATACAGTACCTTACAAAATTCTGTCACTAATTTATAAATAAAAAACACTTCCTCCATATCCCAAAAGTCAGATACTTTGGTTCATGGAGCAAGCTTTATAAAAAGTAGTATTTTCTTAATAGATTTCTTTATAATAGAAAAGTACAATTTAACTCCTCTTCTTCTTGTAAAATACTTACGAGCAACCCCATCATTTAACCCCTTTAATAACGATCTCTGGTCTTCCAACAGGATAATACTCAACAGCTTTACATTGCCAAATCTTTTCTTCTTCAATACAATTTCGACCATCAAATATGATAGGATGCTTCATTTTTTGTAATATTTTCTCTAAGTCTATCTGTTTAAATTCTTCCCATTCTGTGACAATAAAAATGGCATCAACATCTGTAATAGCTTCGTAAACTGAATCAACAAATTGAATGGTGTTGCCTAAAATTATTTGAGCATTCTCTTTTGCCACAGGATCGTAAGCTACCACTTTTACTCCTAATTTCGTTAATAAGTTCGCAATCTTGATGGACGGTGCTTCTCTCATATCATCAGTTTCTGGTTTAAAAGCAAGACCTAGCATTGCAATTTTTTTCCCTTTTAATTTTCCAAAACGTTTTATAGCTTTCTTTACTAGCAGTTCTTGTTGAATATCATTAATGGCTATCGTTTCATTTAATAATTTAAACTTTTTCCCATGTAGCTTGGCTGTATGAAGCAAAGCTTTTACATCTTTAGGAAAACAAGATCCGCCATATCCAATACCTGGTCTTAAAAAAGCTTCTCCAATCCTTTTATCTTTTCCCATCCCTTTTGCTACATCTTCAACATCGGCTCCAACTGCTTCGCATATATTCGCAATTTCATTAATAAAGCTGATCTTATTGGCTAAAAAAGCATTAGAAGCATATTTAATCATTTCAGCGCTGCGGATGCTTGTAAGTACAATCGAGACTTTTAACGGGATATACATATCGCGTACTTTTTTTGCAGCTGTTTTATTTTCAGAACCAATAATGATTCGATCTGGTTTCATCGTATCAAGAATTGCAGACCCTTGTCTTAGAAATTCAGGATTTGAAACAATTTCAAAAGGAACTCCATTAACATTTAAATTTTCAATTGTTTTTTTGATATATTCATTCGTTCCGACTGGTACTGTACTCTTTATGACTATTATTGTGTCTGAACTTAAGTGGGTAGAAATATCGTAAGCAGCTTGTTCTAGATAAGTTAAATCAGCTCTTCCATCTTCTCCTTGAGGAGTTCCTACCGCAATGATGATAATTTCAACATCTTTTAACCCTTCTTGGTGGGAAGTTGTAAATTGAAGCCTTCCATCTGAACTATTTTTCATAAGTAATTTTTCAAGACCCGGTTCATAGATGGGAGAAATCCCCTTCTTGAGTTTATCTATTTTCTGTTCATTTATATCTATACATGTAACATGGTGTCCTATTTCAGCTAAACAAACACCTGTGGACAGCCCGACATAACCAGTACCTATAATAGCTACCTTCATATTAATCTAGCTCCCTATTATAAAAATAAGGGTCACCTATCATATTAATCTTCATTAAATAAGATAGTACCTCTTTCTTAATATCATCCCTCTGTAAGGCGAAGTCTATTGTTGCCCTAATAAATCCAATTTTATCGCCAATATCATAGCGGCTCCCCTCAAAATTGAAGGCTAAAACCCTTTGCTTTTTTATTAATTCACAAATAGCATCTGTAAGCTGTATTTCACTTCCTTCTACAAAAGGAAGCCTTTCTAAAATGGCAAAAATCTCGGGGGTTAAAACATATCGACCAATAATGGCATATTTAGATGGAGCATCTTCTTTTTTCGGTTTTTCTACCATAAAATCAACCTGCACGAGATTTGGTTCAATGATCACATTTGGCTTAATAATTCCATATTTACATACTTCATCTTCTGAAACACTTTGAACTGCAACTATGGAACTATTATATTTTTCATAAACATCGATGATTTGTTTAAGGCATGGAGTTTTAGACATCATAATATCATCACCTAACAAAACAGCAAAAGGCTCATCCCCAATGAAGCTTTTTGCGCATAAGATGGCATCTCCTAGCCCTTTCGGTTCTTTTTGCCTAACATAAAAGATATTTACCATGCTTGATATTTTTCTGACCTCGTTTAAAATTGTCAGCTTGTTATTTCGTAACAACGCCTCTTCTAACTCATAGGATTTATCAAAGTGATCTTCTATTGATCTTTTCCCTCTGCCGCTAATGATGATAATTTCCTCAATCCCTGAAGCTACTGCTTCTTCCACAATATATTGAATAGTTGGCTTATCAACAATCGGCAGCATTTCCTTTGGCTGAGCTTTGGTTGCCGGCAAAAAACGAGTCCCGAGACCGGCGGCGGGAATTATAGCCTTTCGGATTTTCATCATCGCTGCCCCCAAATTGTATTTCCTTAATCTTTTATATGCAAAGGGACAACAGCCCGTCACGATAGAAGCCTATACTTAGACAATAAGCTCATTTTTTATTCAAATTTTGAAGTAGACAGAAACATAACTTCATCCGTTTCTCAGCAAATAAAATAAAAAGAACACTTTCACCTAAATTTTGTTAAACAAAAAATAGGTAGTCATTTATTATCAATATTTGTCTAACAACTAATCCATTTGTCCAAACAAGCTATTTAAGAGAATCATATGCTATCCATGAAGTTACTCTTTTTATATATCAAAAAATGGAGGCTACTAAATTGTCTAAAAAATTGGACGTAAATAAAGCGTTGTATCATGCTTATAAAACTGGTCTACCCGTTAAAATAGGTTTAAAAAACGGTGATACTTTAGAAAATGTAATTGTTAAAAAATTTTCGGATACTTCATTTAAAGCTAAACAAAATGAACCTATTGAAGAAGGAATGAAAAAACTAAAAACTATTGTAGATTTTGATGCAGTTGACTATGTTGAATTAACTGTTAAGTCCTCTTAAATAGTAGAATTAATTTATCAAACATTTCCCCATTCAAATGACAACTAATTGTATTTCCAAAATAAAAATTTGAATATTGAGTTAATAATTTGTCAAAAGTTCCATACAAAGGAATAAGAAAAGCATTAAAACATGCTGAGAAAAAAGGTAAGTCAATAAATGTGTATTTAAATAGAGGAGAATCGGAGAAAAATTTGAAGGTATTATTAATGAAGTAAGTTCAACTTTTTTTTATATTCAACAACAACTTGAATCAAATGAATTAACTGACTTAGAATCGATCAACTTTTCCGAAGTGGAGTATATTAAATATAGTTAAAAATAGGAATACACCTACCCTTCTTTAAAACTATTAACATTCTCTAAAATATGAAAGGCGATTATCTCTTCATCAGAGACAAATCGTCTCTTTTTTTGTTTATTAACAAATAGTAGTAAAATCTCACCACTTAAATTTCACTAGCACGATCGTAAAAATAGTTCTAATTCCTTACAAAAAATAGGAATAATTTACTAAATCAGGAAAAATGTTCTGAATTTTAAAAATAGTTTGAAAACTAGTTTTTTAGGTGATATGCTATTTTTTGTAGTTGCTATACGTTAATTAAAGGAGGAGTTTTAGTGAACAAAAAGATTTTAGCAGTTGGGTTGTCACTCGGTTTAGCTTTTAGTTCATTTTCAGCCACATCTACATTTGCAGATTCAAAAAATGTTTTATCGAACTACAAGTACAATGAGTCAGTTGGATCTCCAGAATTCATTTCAGGGAAGCTGACGAAACCTTCTACAAAAAGTGCAGAAAGTATTGTGCATGATTTTGTAAATGCAAACAAGGACAAATACAAGTTAGGTTCAAAATCTTCTGAGGAATCATTTATTATTAAATCAAGCGAAAAAGACAAATTTGGATCTACGGCCCTCAGGCTTCAACAAGTATATGATGGTGTTCCTGTTTGGGGATCCACTCAAGCAGCAGTTGTAGCAGATGATGGTGTCTTAACTGTTTTCTCTGGTACGGTCTCACCTGAACTGGAAAAGAAAAAAGGACTTAAAGGTGATAAGAAAGTAAATGCCAATAAATCAATTAAAATTGCAGAAGAAGATCTCGGATTTACACCTGACTATGAACAAGAGCCAACCTCTGATCTTGTTGTTTATACAAGCGGTGATGAAGCAACATATGCTTATCATGTAAACTTAAACTTCTTATATCCAAATCCAGGAAACTATGATTATTTTATTGAAGCTTCAACAGGTAAAGTATTAAATAAATATAATACGATAGATAATATAGACGGTAAAGCTACGATAAATAGTACTACTAGTGGTGATACAATTAGTAATGCAAAAAGTAACGCAAAAGGTAATGCAAGCGGTACAAATACAACAGGAACTGGAGTTGGGGTATTAGGAGATACGAAGACATTAAATATGACACTTTCTGGATCTACTTATTATTTACAGGATAATACAAGAGGTTCAGGCATATTCACTTATGATGCAGCTAACCGTACTCGTCTTTCAGGTTCACTATGGACTAGTGTTGACAATTTACTGAATAGCACTTATGAGGCTCCTGCGGTTGATGCACAATATTATGCTGGCAAGACTTTCGATTATTATAAAAATGTTTTTGGTCGTAATTCTTATGATAATAAAGGTAGCGTATTAAAATCTAGCGTCCACTATGGAAGTCGTTACAATAACGCATTTTGGAATGGTACTCAAATGGTTTATGGTGATGGTGATGGCACTAATTTCATCGCATTTTCTGGTGGCGTTGACGTAGTAGCTCACGAGCTTACTCATGCAGTAACATCTAGTACTTCTAATTTAATTTATCAAAATGAATCTGGAGCTTTAAACGAAGCGATTTCTGATATTTTTGGTACACTTGTTGAGTTTTATAATAACGTCAACCCAGATTATGAGATCGGAGAAGATATCTATACTCCAAGTATTAAAGGTGATGCACTTCGTTCAATGAGTAATCCAACAAAATATGGTGACCCTGATAATTATGCAAATCGCTATACTGGCACATCTGACAATGGTGGAGTTCATACAAATAGTGGAATTATCAATAAAGCAGCCTACTTATTAGCACAAGGTGGAACTGCTTATGGTGTGACTGTTACAGGTATCGGCAATGATAAATTAGGTGCTATTTATTATCGTGCTAATACAGTGTACTTAACTTCATCAGCTACTTTCAGCCAAGCACGAGCAGCGTGCGTTCAAGCAGCAGCAGATCTTTATGGTGCAACTTCTGCAGAAGTCGATTCTGTAAAAAAATCATTTGATGCAGTAGGAGTAAAATAGTTTTTGTTAAGTGAATTCTAAAAGTTTACTGATATCATATTTTTTATTTTAGAAAATAAAGCCGATTTCTTTTGACAGAAATCGGCTTTTGTTATTAACCAAGACCTAAAAGTACATTAAAAACACTTTATCTAGTAACTAATAGTTCCTGTGATTGATATGCTGAATGGCATATTATATTTTCTGAGCAAATGATTAAGGAATCTCAACTGAACTAAAATGGACATAAATTAGAATTGGGTCCATAAAAATTCAATGATTATGATTGCTTTTGCAATGCTGAAACTAATGGGAAAACCTCATTTTGCAACAAATCAATTTCACCAAGGTTTAAGGCAACACCATTATTATCTAAGCTTTCAAATATCACAATTGTATTTACGGTACCTCCAGATGTAGGTCTTCCTAAAATAGTCGTAAACTGCATTTTGATAATTCTTGTACCTGATTTTTACATATCACGCTGTTAATACATATATTACAACCATTGCGAAAGATAAGTATTACTTTTCAAGAATACATCATAAGTTTAATTAGAAATAAAAGTGTATTGAAGGGAGTTATACCGTTATGCAGCGGTTAAAATTTATGATTATACATTTCCTAAAAGAGCCATTGTGGTTTAAAATACTAATTTCTGCAACATTACTTATTTCTATTATTTTTAGCAGTTCATTTTTTTCTAATAATGCTTATTTTCAAAGCTGTTCCAAATTAGCTGCGGCAATCTTTTTTTGTGCATATGCTATTAAATTTAGGAGAAATCTTGTAACTTCTGTCATCTTATTTACTTCAGCAGTTATATGTATTTTTCTATCCATCCTGGCAATAAATAAGTGATTAACGTGACGTTAGTTCAATAAGGCAATGTATAATAAACGCTCAGAGCTTTTATGCCCTGAGCAATTTTATTGCCAATTATTGTGTATCTTGTTATTTCGAAAGTTAATTTTATTATTTATCCACAAATTGCAATTTTGTACTTCAAAACCGAACAAGTTATTTTTTCATTAGCGAGTTTTTGTTTATCAATCAACCTTTATCTTTAACATAGCCTTATACAAAATAGAACTAAGAAGAAAACTTTAGTTAAGTAGGGTATAAAATACCAACCTAAATAGAAAACGATAATTCCTTCATATTAAAGAATTAGGGTTTTTTCGACTATTCATTTACTTTTATTTTGGTAGGTTAGTTTCTCTATTATTCCATCTCCAGTTTGAGGCGGTATTGATAACGTTGTCGTGCCATTATAATACACATTTACTTTATCACCTATTTTAAGCTCACTTTTAGAAGAATATGTATGAGTCACTAGCGAATCCTCATATTTTCCTATTTCTTTCTCCACCAGTAAGCTACCTGTACCATTCCAATTTTTTGAAACAATAAATCCTTTATACTTCGTGTTCATCGCTAAGTAATTATCTTTTTTTACCTTCTCTATATTAACCTTCCCAACTGTTTGAGCAGGCAAAGATCTTGTTGTTGGACCATAATACACATTTACTTTGTCACCTATTTTAAGCTGATCTTTAGAAGAATAAGAATGGACCACTAACGAATCCTCGTCTTTACCAATCTCTTTCACTACAGATAAGCTACCATTTTCTTTTGAAATGATATAACCTGTAAATTTTTCAGTAAGCTTCTCACTTGCTGATACTTGTTTTTGCTTCGAAATCCCATGAGGATTTGCTAAGGCGAAAGCTGATCTTGTAGTGAACAAAGTGAATATAAGAGCAGAGGGAACAATGATTTTTTTGACCATTTTTTTCTCCTTAAAAAATTATTTTAAACTTTCACTAACAGACTCATATATTATTCTCTAATTTTAACCTCTTATTTTGTAGACGTAGAAAACATTCAATGGGTTTCAATTACTTGGAAAAAATCATAAAAAAGACGAGTTGCTATTCCACTCGTCTCTTAAATAAATAATTATTGATCATCTACAATTATATAAGTTGTTCTTATTGGTCCATGTACACCAACTACAAGATTCATTTCGATATCAGCACTATTTGATGGGCCTGAAATGAAATTGAAACACGAAGGGAGTTTTTCTCCCTTTTCATTTTGTTCATGAATAGCCTTAACTGCTTGAGTTAATCTCGGTACAATGGTACTTTTTGGAACAATCGCGATATAAGATTCAGGCAGAAGACTTACAGGTCTCCCCTTTTTGCCTTCGTTGTATAATACGACCGTTCCTGATTCTGCAAGTGTAACGTCGCTAAATGTAATGCCGACATCAGCATTTTTAGCAAATTTAATGTATTCTTCTTTAAGATTTGGGTCCCATCTTTTACAATCATTTGTTTTTTCATTTAAAAATGGAATTAGCCCATATTGGTCAAACCGGTCATCATTGGCATAAATGATCGAGTTAGCATTCCAATCTTCTAAAATGGATTGTATTGCTTTCGTAAGATTTGCTGTTGTTGTATGTTTTACCTCAGTATGAATGTCTTTACATTGTTCTTCTAATTTTGCCACTAACTCATCTTGAGATAATCCTTTAAATACAGTCCATTGTGGTGAAACATGCCAATTTGGCTTATCTACATGTTCTGGACGTTCTCTACCTAGTTTTTTTGATATCTTAGTTAAAAATTCATTTTGATTTGTAGCCATTTATTTCTCCCCCTTTTGTCGTTTCTCATACCAATCTCGAAACGATTTTTTCGGAGCTGGAAAATCTCTTGCTTGTGTCCAAGCTTTTAATGGTCCTAACCCATGTTCAATTTGGTCATTTTTTGCAAAAGGTTTTAAAGCATATGGAGCCGTCTTTGTTGCAAATGAGAACAATCCTGGACTTTTCGCCGCTTTTTCAAAGCCTTTCATAGAGAGATCCCAAGCCTTTGGAGATCTTTTTTCTTCTACAATACGGTTACGATGTCTAATTAGTAATTCGTGTAATGGAATTCTTACTGGGCATGCTTCTGTACAAGCACCACATAGGCTTGATGCATAAGGTAAATCATGATATTCATCATATCCACCTAATAAAGGTGATAATACCGCTCCGATTGGACCTGGATAGATCGAACCGTAAGAATGTCCACCTATATGTCGATAAACCGGACAAACATTAATACACGCTGCACAACGAATACATTGTAAAACACTTTGGAATTCGCCACCTAAAATATCTGATCGCCCATTATCTACAACGACTAAATGGAATTCTTCAGGTCCATCTGTTCCACCAGGCTCTGTTAGTCCTGTTATGTAGCTTGTTAATTTCTGTCCAACTGCACTTCGGCAAAGAAGAGTTACTAAAATATCAAGCTCCTCCCAAGTTGGGACAATCCGTTCAATCCCCATAACAGTAATTAACGTTTTAGGAAGAGTTGTAACCATTCTAGCATTTCCTTCATTCGCTACAATTGAAACCGATCCAGATTCAGCTACTGCAAAGTTACATCCAGTAACTCCTACATCAGCCTGAAAAAAATCTTCCCTTAAATGCTTCCTCACAAATCGAGCTAATTCCTCAGGTTTTGAAGTACCGGTATAACCTAACTTTTCTTTAAATAGCTCACATATTCTCTCTTTATCTTTATGTAAAGATGGTACAACAATATGAGATGGACGATCATGATCACCGGTTTGTAGGATAAATTCCGCAAGGTCAGTTTCTAATACCTCGCAACCTACTTCTTCGATTGCCTCATTCAGGCTAATCTCCTCTGTTACCATCGATTTTGATTTCACTACTTTTTTAGCATTTTTGGTTTTAATAATATTTTTTACATACTCTCTTGCGTCTTCAGCAGTTTCTGCAAAATAAATATTCCCACCATTTTTTTGAACATTTTCACTTAACTGATTTAAATAATAATCAAGGTTATTAAGCGTATGCTGGCGAATTTCCTCTCCTAAAGAACGCCATTGTTCCCAATTCCCAAGACTTTCTGTCGCCTTTAACTTTTTCTCTCTAAGACCATCTTGAGCTTTCGAAACAGCCTTGCGCATGAACGGATCTTGAATCCCTTTTTCCGTACGTTCATGAAAAGGACCGTCTCCGATTTTCATTCCCATTATCAATTCCTCCTTACTTTCTACCCTCATTCAAAACTTGAGCAATATGTTTTACTTCAACTGGATAACCTTTACGATGTAATCTACCTTTAATATTCATTAAACAGCTGCAATCCATTCCAATTAAAATATCTGCTTCCGTCTCCATGATATGTTCCACTTTTTCATCAACCATTTGTTCCGAGATTTCTGGCATTTTCACTGAAAAAGTACCACCAAAGCCACAGCAATCATAATTGTGTGATAACGGAACTACTTCTAATCCTTTCACACATTTTAATAGTTTTTGTGGTGGCTCTTTAATCCCCATTATCCGGCTCATGTGACAAGATGTATGAACAGTTGCTTTTTTATGAAGTTCTGCACCTAAGTCTTCTTTTCCTAATACTTCTACAAGAAATTGAGTAAATTCATATGTCTTGCTCGCAAGACCCTCCGCCTTTTTCTTCCATTCAACCTCATCCTCAGCAAAAAGAGTCGGAAACTCGTGAACCATCAAGACGCATGATCCAGATGGAGCAACTATATAATCAGATTCAATGTTAGAGAACGTTTCAATCATATGCTTTGCAGCTGTTTTCGTTTCTTTTAGGTATCCACTGTTATAAGCTGGTTGACCACAGCATGTTTGATTCTTAGGAAAATCTACTTCACATCCTAAATCTTCAAGAATTTCAACAACATCTTTTCCTACTTCAGGGTAAAAAACATCTGCTAGACAAGTAATAAATAGTGATACTTTCATTTTTTGATACCTCCAAAATAATAAAGCCTTATAAATACTAAAAAAAATCAACCAAAAACTATTTAAATTAGATGTAAGTTAAATAAGCCTATGAATAATCATGAAATTCGAATATATATATATTACTTTAATCCTCTGAAAAAATTGTGTCTAATATATATATCTAATACAATTAATATGCAAAACATATTAATAAACTTTTTTTGAACTAATAATTTAGTATTCGATGCAAAAACAAGTCATATACGTTAACCAAGTTAATCTAGTGGGAGATTTATCAGAAAAGATAAGATAGTAAAGAGGAGAATATATGGAATTAAGACAGTTACATTATTTCTTAACAGTTGCCGAGGAATTACATTTTGGGAGAGCAGCTAAACGACTACAAATGACTCAGCCACCGTTAAGTCAGCAAATTCAGCAATTAGAAAATGAGTTAGGTGTTCTTTTATTTAAACGAACAAAGCGGCATGTTGAATTAACAAAAGCTGGTACCACCTTTTTAGAAGGTGTTACACGCACTTTGGAGCAATTAAATCAAACGATTGATTCATCGCAGCGTGCACAAAGAGGGGAAATCGGTAAATTAGAGGTGGGATTTGTTGGTTCGGCAACCTACGATATTCTTCCCCCACTTATTCGTGAGTATCAGAATCAATATCCGAATGTTGAACTGAAGTTACAAGAGTTATCAACTCCGAATCAAATCAATGAACTTGATCATCAAAAACTTGATATCGGATTTGTTCGTCCACCAATTCAAGGAGATGCCATAACATCTGAGATTATTCATGAAACGCCTTGTATACTAGCATTACCAAAACATCATCCACTAACGAAAGAAAAAGAGATTCAAGTTTCCATGCTTCAAAATCAACCATTTATTGTTGTTTCTAGAAACATTTGGCCAGAACTATATGATGATATTGTTGCATTATGTAGAAACGAAGGCTTTAGTTTGCAAATTAAACAAGAGGCGACAGAATACCAGACAGTGATTGGCCTAATTGCAGCAGGAATTGGAATTGCTATCGTTCCTGCATCTATGAAAAATTATTCTGTAAAAGATGTTGTTTATCGTGAGATTGCTAACGCTAATTTAACTGCTAAAATGGCAATTGCCTATCAAAAAGATCGCCTCACTTCAGAGGCTGGTAACTTCATTAAACTGATCAGGAAGTTGAAATAACTTACTTCTACTTAGTAAACAAAAGACTTAACCATTTAGTGAAAAAAGAAACAAAATCCTTTCCTAAAAATAGACTCTCGTAATTCGTGAGTCTATATTTTATTTCATTATTTCGTTTGACTTATGTTTAAGCTCGTTTTTTGGGGTTTGGTAAACTGTATAATTTACTTTGTACCTCTTTCCCAGCAATTCCATCTATTTTTAGATGGTACTTTTTTTGAAATGCGATAACAGCTTTTTGGGTCTTTGAATCATAATTTCCAGTAATGATACCTTCATAAAATCCGTGATCTTTTAAAGCGTTTTGCAAGTTTGTAACAGCTTTTCCTTTCGATCCAATCTTTAATAATGGAGTATTATTGTCTACATTTGAAGTTAACCATTTATTATAATCGGTCCATATCGAAACATTTTCATCTCCGAGTGACCAGCTTCCAGTTCCCTTGAGATCATATTTGTGAACTAAATCAATCTTGGATTTAATCGAAATTCCATCCTCATACCAAAAAACGTACGTTCCAGGCTCCAATGTGTTTCCATGAACAACTGGTAGTGGATCACCTTTTTTAATCGTAACTATTGCTTTATTCGATTTGGTTTTTGGATCGTACGAAACGACTCCTTTGTACTTCGATATAATTGATTCTGCTTGATTAACGCCAACACCATATCCTCCATAATCATCGCCATCTTTCCAATAACGTCCAAAAAATGGTATTCCTAAAACAATTTTTTCATTAGGAACACCTTGATTTAATGCATATTGAATAGATTTTTCTACCCAATCATAACTAGCTATAGGCCCAGCTGGACCTCCATTAGAATGCTCATCATATGCCATAATAAAAAGATAATTTGTATACTTTGAAAGCTCATTATAATCGTATGAACCGTGCCATCCATCAGTCCAACCGTTTGGATTAGCAGCCACAGCAACCGAAACTTCTTTCGAAAGTGGTAATTTTTGTCTTAATAATCGAACGAAATCTGTGTAATCCTGGCGGTCGTCAGCCGTTACATTTTCAATATTAACATTAATTCCATCAAGATTATTTTTCATAATAAAATCACTAATTTGTTCAGATAAAATTTCACGATTCTTAAGTGCTAAACGTCCAAGTTCACGATCCCAGTCATTATTAAGAAAAGGAACAACCTTTATTTTCCTTTTATGCATTTCATTAACTAATTTTGGATCAAATTCATTAGTTATTTGAAGGCTTCCATCACTATTAATACCAAAAAAGTAAGGTGAAGCTTCACTTAAGCCACCTTTTGTTTTATCGATTTCCGATAAATAAGTACTTGTATCACCATAAAATAAATAACTCATATTAAAATTTGTTGATTGAGCAGAGCTTTTCAACGGAAATGTGCTTATCACCAATCCGCTGGCGACAATACTAATCGTAGCCAATTTTAACTGAGGAATATTATGTTTTATGTATCCGATTGCAGATTCTTTTAAATTACCTTTTAGTTGTTTACCTTTTTCCCAAAATTCATTTGAATACTCTTCTAAAAATGGAGAGAGGTGTAAAATTATATGATACTGCTCACCTTCTACTTTTACTTCAAAACGTTGAAATATCTCCATAACAAACAATCTCACCTAACTCAGTAAATTTTTCATTGTACGTATCGAACTATTTTTTAACTTCATTTTCTGCAAATCTACTTGTTCTATACATAAAGAAAAGCAATAAGTTTGAAATCATCATAGAGAATGGTTTATCCAATGTGATTATCTACTCTACCATCTAAAGGTTACATTTTGTATACCGTAATAAGCATTGTAACCACTATTATCAATATTCCCACCATTTCTTGTTAATTCAATATACCTCTACCAATTGAAGGTCCGAAGTTATAGTTCTTAGATACTAGGTGAGCTAACATTTTAAAAGATACAGTGATTCAGTTCCTTTAAGTACAACACCAGTAGGTTCAGTTACAATTCCTGCTGGTTCTTCATAGTGAGCTGGCCATGTTCTTTGAAAAAAAGCATGTGTAGGTGTATAGAATTGTTGATATACGTAACTTGTAGTGGATGGATACACTTTATTAACTACTTTACCTTTTTACCTAAAGGTTTAGTTTTTGCTTCATTTTGGGACGGGAACATTAAACAACCTATTGCTAATATGATTAATAATTTACATACACTTTTCATTACTTTATCCTCTTCAAATTGAGACCTATTTGACACTAAAACAAATTATTTTTCATTCAATGATTAACTCTTATTTTTAGACATAAGTATATCCCCTTTAGTAGACTATCTATCCATTTTATCGGATAGATAGTCTACTATAAGGGGATATTTTCATACCTTGGTCTTTGTTTCTTTTAAACGTGCTAGCGTTTTAATGGACAACGTTGATTTTGTTCGTCACACTCGAAGTCACTTTAAATCCTTGCTTGTTCACCGCATCGGCATAAATGGTGTAAGCACCGTTCGGAATGTCTGCACCCGGCGCCCAGTCAAAGCGAACTTGGTCTTCTTTTGCTACGTCTTTCGTGTAGACGACATTTCCGTTCGCATCCTTAATATAGAAATGCCAATCGAGTTTATTGTCCGCGAACGCGATAATGTGAGCTGGTGATTTCTCGTTGACCGATTTATAGTTTTGAACGGTAAAGAATGGAATTAATGTGGATGGTTTCGTCAATGATGGATCTCCCCATACGGCAAATCCTTCGTTGTACGCACGGTCTTGTGCCATCACCGTTACGTTCTTTGGCAATTTATTCACGATTTGAGTCGTGACACCTGGTCTTAAGAAGTAGTTGACTCCATCTACCCACAATGCGCCTTCAAAGAATCCAACTCCGCCCTCGTTTTCGATCGCGTCAAAACTGATCTGGTATTTACCGTTTGGCAATTGCGTCACTTGAATATTTGACACTACCGGTGCAACGGAATCCAATTTCACCGGAATCGGGGTTTCCTGCAGTCGTGCCCCAGGAACATCAAGGGTTGACTGAAGGACGAACTTGTAATCTCCGTCCGGTAAGGTATTTCCAAAATCGTCTTCGCCTTTCCAGTAGTAGCTATCTAAGTCTATATTGTAATAGGTGTTGCCAGTGCTCATAATGTTTTTCGTAAACTTCCACGGCGTTCCGTCCGGCGTGAATTCGCTGAAGTCTCCGATGTGGCGGACGATTTTTCCGTCTTGATTTTTAATCACATACTCGAGCCTTGATAAGTTCCGTAGCACAGTGAAGCTTGGAATTACGCCTTCTGACGCGGATAACGGAGACGTTCCGATGGTGCTTGGGTTGAACTTTCCGGTTAACGGGTCCATTCCAAGCGGCGAATCGGAAATGTTATCCCAAAGTACGGTGTAGCCTAAGAACGCATTGTTTTCCCAAGGAGCCGGGTCGATGTTCTTCGGCTCATCCCAGTTGCCGTAGAAGCCCATGTACGGCATGCTTAATGGTACAACTTTGTCGCTCTTGTTGTTATCGGTCGGAATAAAGCGCACGAATCCTTCAACGAAGGTGTTTTTCTTTACAGTGTCTGGAAGTTTGATGTCAATGTTGACTTCTTTCTTTTTGCCGCGTTTAATCGTGATTGCTTCTCCGCCGTTCACGTGGACATCCGCTCCTGTAATTCGCGTCATTTTCGTCGTATTGTAGTCATTTTCACGAACGCCGAAGCCAAAAACGGAATCGTCATAAGTTTGGTGCTCCCTTTCATCGGTCAAGACGTCGACGACAACTTTGTACTCCATCGAATCCGGAACGTCTTTGCCGTCAAACGCATCCATTTCAAGCTTCATGTTAAAATGCGTGTCTCCTAACTCGTGCAAGGCAACGCTTCCTGCCTGCTCTAAGCTTGCGCGCTTGTTCATTACTACAACCGGCGTATTGATTGCGTTTTGAATTTGCATGAGTCCCGATCCCTGCTCACGCGGGGAGTAAGGCAACGTATTGTTTGTACGAGGATCCTGAATAATGCTGGATGTGTTCATCAACGCAAGCTTCGCCAAAAGCGCCGAATCTTCTGATTTTCCAAATCCTTTTGCTTTCATGGCTTGCATTAGTAACGCTGCGCCGCCCGCTACTTGTGGCGTCGCCATACTTGTTCCGCTCATTACCTGGTATTTATTGTTCGGTATCGTTGAATAAATCTGACCGCCAACACCGGTAATTTCTGGTTTAAAATCCAAAGTTTCTGGCGTTCCCCATGAAGAGAAGTAAGAAACCGTGTTTTTTATTGGGTTGTCAATCCACGTTCCATTTGATAACTTCACGCTGATTTTTTGACCTGCTTGAAGCTTAGCGATGAGGTTTTGACCGTCCGCTTTGCTGGTTGTCACAACCGGAATCGACGATGGATTGAAAGAGATCTGCGGATTGTCTTTCATTGTTGTAGGAGGCACGAAAATCGTTGCCACAGCGCCTTTTGCTTTCGCATAGTTTTGAACATACGACCAATTGCTGTAGGTATTTTTAGGCTGGCAGATCATGATTTTGCCGTTTAGGTCCAGATTTTTGATGTCTGTGTCTTTTCCTTCCACTCCATATACCACGTCATACTGTTTTGCAGGGTCCAGAATATCCCCTAACACAAATCCTGAATAGGTCTGGTCTTGGTAAGGAAGATCACTTCCATCTGACAAGTGAAGTGTATTCATTTCAATTGAGTTGTTCTCGTAACTTGCAACCGACAATGCGTACGGGCTTACCCCCGGTGAACCGACCGTTCCGACATCCGGATTGTCTGCATAGGGCTCAAGCGAGCTCTTTAATAGTCCGTTTTTTGAGCTATATGCGGCATTTCCACCTGCCACGACTACGAGAACGCCTTGTTCCGTTGCTTCACGGATCGCCTGTTGAACCGGATCTTCTGTCTCGCTCACCGGACCTGCATCAGTTCCCAAACTCATGTTGATAACATCAGCGCCCATTTGAACGGCGTGCTGGATGCCGGCGATTATATCGTCTTCCTGTGCTCCACCGCCAGCGTTAGAGAATACTTTTTCAGCTAAAATTTGCGCGCCCGGAGCGATTCCTTCTACGCCGCCTGTTGCTTCATTGCCGTTTGCTGAAATAATGCCGGATACGTGCATGCCGTGCGGGCTTCCAGCCGGGAATACATCATTGTCGTTATCCGCCCAGTCATATCCAGTTGGTACTTTGTCGTTGTACCAAACGTCGTTAACGTTTGTTGTATCGAGTTTGGATATTATATTGGTAGTAGTTAGCTTCTCCTGTGCTTTTCCTTTATCAGTTAAGGTCAAGTCTTTGTGCTTATAATCAACACCGGAATCAACCACCGCCACCAGCATACCTTCTCCCTGATACCCAAGCGACTGCCATACTTTTTGCGCTTGAACTAACCCTTTGCTCTCATCGGCTGCTTCGGTAAATGTGCGGGCGATGTGGATGGATTTGACACCATCGATTTTTTGAACATCTTTTAAATCTTTGAATTTGGTTTCCATCGAAAATCCGTTAAATCCAGTATGGAAACGGTGTCGGATTTTTCCAGAGTTTTTGGGCAATTTTGAAATGACATCGTCTTGGTTTTTAGTATCAGACGAGTCTAATTCTACGATTACACGCACGTTTTGATCCGGGGAGAAGCTGTTCGATTTGCGTATATTCCGGTAATCGAAAGGATCAATTGCTAAAGAATCGTCTGTAGCATCGGAGGCATCATGATTCAAATCCGCTTTGATGGTAGCCTTGCCCATGTTTAACACATCCTGTAGCGACAACTCTTCGCCAGCATCAGTCGGCGTATCGTCGGCGAATGCTATGGTGCTCGATAACAGCATCAAGGTTAGTGCAGCTGTCGTTAAGACTTTAAATGGAAGTTTCTTCATCTTTTTCAAACTTCTTCTCTCCTTCTTTATCATTTCTCTTTCACCTAAATTTTACAGAATCTTCAGAATGATTGTAAATGGGGGGAATTTTGATGATTTCTTGCTTCTTTATTAGGTATTTTTATTTAATATTCGTCACACTTCTTCGTTTCGATAGTGGAATATTCCTAAAAATCGTTCAATACAGTCATTCTTTTCCCTTCAGAATTCCCCCAAATTTCATTGTTTTTCAGGTGGAACCAAACCTTATTGCCTATGATTTTTTGAAAAATAATCAAAAAAATTAAAACAACCTTTTCAACAGTAGTTGAAAAGGCTTTATGTTTGATTACGTTGAAGACTATAAATTCTTACTGTAGATAATAAGCAAGCATTATAGAAAAGAGGCTGTTTTTTTCCATTTTTTTAATGCTCAACTTGGAATAAATCAATTACTAAATGTATCCGACATCCATTTATAAAATTTTTCCTTCTCTTCAAATTGTGGGTAATGAGCTGATTTCTCAAAAGTAATAAATTCTTTTTGATTATCCTCAATCATATTAAAATATTTTTTTGTTGCATTAGAGGAAGTCATATAGTCATACTTCCCCATTACAAAATAGCATGGTAAATTAAGTTTTGTTACTAGATTAGGCAATGGATTTTTTAATACTTCCTTTAACAAAGTCTGTTGAGAATAGGCTAACCCATAATTATAACGGATTACATCTAATAAGTTATACTCGCTACTGAATAACATACTGAGACTATCACCATCGGGATTATCAATAAGCCTTGAATCCCCACCATATTTTATTACATAATTTCGTGGGGTAAACATATCACCATTTTTGATTTTTTCAGTTAACCCTTGTAAATATGAAACATCCTCTTTATTGCCAGCCTTTTTAGCCTGATTAATAGAATAGTTTAAACTGTCAGTCTCAATTTCTACTGTATCACTCATCTGTCCAATACCAATATATGCTTTATATTTTTCAGGAGCTTTATAGGCAGCTTGCGTAGCAATATATGTACCATAAGAATGACCAATTAGTATTACCTCTTCTTTGCCAAGACGTTTTGATATATAATCCGTCATAGCCAGTAAGTCCTTCACTAATAAGTCTGATGAAAGATTAGAATAGTCCTCAAAAAAATGATATGATTTTCCACTAGCTCTTTGATCATAATTAACAACCGTAAACTTATTTTCTAATAAGTCTTGGTATTTATCGGCATATGGTATTTCCGGACATCCAGGACCTCCATGTACAAGAATAATAACTGGATTATTCCTATCTTTGCCGCGTATCATAATTTCGTGATTACTTCCATTTATCTTTACTTGTTCTAATACACTAATACTGTTTTTACCTTTTATATGTGGTGTCCATGTGGGAGAAAAAAGTCCTATTATTAGTGTTATAAGTAATATTGCGAAAACTACTCCGATAACCTTAAGTGATTTTTTTTTATTTTTCATATAGCACCTTTCTACTTAATGTATTTGTTTTTCTTACTTAAATATATCCTTAAGAAGTCATGTCGTTTAGTGACTTAAAGCTAAAAAATAGTCACTGTTATTTTTCAACTTGTACATTCCTATATTATTTTGATAAGCGTTCTCCAGAAGGAATTTGTTTATTGTATATAGAAGGTTTATTTAATTAATTACTTGGTTTTTAGATTAGGTTTATCATCAAAATTTAAAAAAAACCGATTTCCTATTTTGTTCGTTATTAAATATGAAGGAACAATGAATTTGACGAGGAGGGTTGTCTTTTTATGCAGAAAAAGAGTGATGCAGAATTGATGCAACTAATAAAAGAAAAACACCGCCCTGCATTGGAAGAAATATATGATCGTTATATTAAAATTGTATTCTCGTTTAGTTTAAAGGCTACGAAGGATACTGAAAAGGCCAAAGTAATCATCCAAGCTGTATTTCTGAGGATATGGACTACTGAGAATGTCTATAATTCGGAAAAGGGTCAGTTTGTAAATTGGCTACTCACTATTACTAGAAATATCATCATTGATCATCATCGGAAGGAAAAAAAGGAGCAAAGTATAGTTGCAATTGGACAGGAACAGTTGGAGCAACTACCAGAACACTCATCCAATAATCCTGCCGAAATCTTGTCAAAAAAGCTTTTTAGAGAACAGATCGAACAAGCCTATCAATATTTGTCTAACAATCAAATTGAGCTAATTCAGTGGCTATATTGGGAAGGTTATACACTTCGCGAAATAGCTGAAATGAAACAGGAACCAATAGGCACGATTAAAAGTCGACTGCATCAGACACTAAAAATATTAAGAAATCGGATGGAACCAGAGATAGGGGGAATGAAAAAATGACTACTAATCAAAGTTGTTCATTTTCCAATGAAATAGTCTCTTATATGCTCGGAGAAGCTACAGTAGAAGAAATGAAATTATTTGAAAAACATCTATTACATTGTTCATCTTGTTGTTTGGAATTGAAAGAGATGGAGGTGGCATGGAATATGATTCCGTTTAAATTGGATGATGTAGAAGTACCTTTTGATTTAAAGGAAGAAGTAATGAATTTTATTTTTCAAGCCGACAATTCTTCTAATCATAAAGATCCTTTAGAAAAAGCTATCGAGACAAAGTCTAAAACAAAGTGGTCTTTTCGTAAATTCCAATATGTTTTGGCAGCAGCTGTATTGCTATTATCTTTTGGAGGTGTCATTTGGAATAATCTTCAGCTTCGGAAAGAATTGAAGCAAGTAAAGGAAAATACATTGTCCCCAAGCGATATAGTTCAAGTTTATTCTTTAAAATCATCCGATCCAAAAGTAAATTCAGCAAAAGGAAATGCATGGGTTTACATGAACGGCAATCGGAAAGAAATTGTATTCAAGCTTAAAGGCCTTGCACTTACTAAAGGTTCTGAGGCTTATCAAGTATGGCTAATCCATGATGGACAGCGAAGAAGTGCTGGAACTTTTCATGTTGATAAAAATGGAAATGGATTCCTATCTTATCAATTCAATATTAATGAGCCAATGTTTGAAGCAATCGGAATTTCACTTGAGCCAAATGGAAATGGAACTCAGCCCCGTGGAAAAAAAGTGCTAGGCACATAAAGTGAAACTTCCATCAGTGGGCGTTTTCTTCATCCACACTGATGGTTAGTCCGACTAATCGGGCTTTTACGGGCAGTTAGCACCTACTTATCTTCTTCTCCTCTCTATCAATCTTGAGTAGGGTCTTACTGCTTAATGCGGGATAAATAGAAATGCCCATGATTCTAGAATAGAATCACGGGCATTTTTATAGTTTATTACCTCATTTATTTTTTGATGCTGTTTGTTGGCGATGTAATTAGCCAGCCAACTGGCGCACCCCCATTGCCGTGTGTTAATGTTCTACCTTCAATCTCAGCAGGTACGGAATTCTTCATGATACTCCCATCTGGCTTTACATTATAGTATATACTTCCTTCGTTAACATCTTTATCTTTAAAGCTAAATATTACCGGTTTGTTAAACTTTGCAATAATTTCATTTGTCTTTGAGTCTATTACTCTAAAGGCAAAGTTCATAATGACTGTTTCACCATCGGGAGCATTCGCTTGGAAGCGTTTATTATCCCCTTCTAACACTTGAAAAATAACGTCATTACTAAACGCTCCTTCTGGAATATCAATTTTAATCCCACCATGACTAATCTTAGCTGATTCTCCTGCTTCAATTTTCTTTTGAGCAATTACTTTAGGAAATCCGAATTGGGTGAAATCAGTCGCTGCAAATGCCACCGCTCCAAACAAAAGCATAGAAATTAAAGACATAACAGAAACAATTGTAAATCGAACTTTTCTCATTAATGTACATCTCCTTGTTTAATATTGGGTTTCATATAAGGTAACGAAGGAGATATAAAAAAGGTTCGAAGGAAAATAAAATTTTTTATATTTTTTTATTTTGATATTTAGGAATACAGACCAAAAAATGAAACTTACAGAAAAAAAGAAAAAACTCAAACCCTTATGCATCAAGAGATTGAGCTAAACTGTATGATCCCAACTGGACTTGAACCAGCGCCCTACCCTGTCAATTCATTGTTTATTTGTTTACTTGAGGATTGTATCACCCTTATTTTTTAATAACATCTATCTTGAAGTTGATTTTTTTGAAACGCTCTCTATCTCTAGATAGAGAGTTTTTTATTAATCCTTTGTGTCAGGAATAAGGGAATTGTTAGATCATTCAAGGTTTGGAACTACACTAGATCCTTACTCTCACACAAACTAAGAAATGCAAAAAATACCGCGGAACGTTTTGATGAAAGGTTCTGGAGATAATGGATATTAAAGAAAACATGGAATAAATAGAACTCTTGGAATCCTTGATACTATAAGGACGGAAGTGATTTTGTGAAATTTTTGTGCAATGCATAATGTACTGACAAAAAATGGAACTTAAAGAAAAAAAGCTCAAACCCTTATTTACAATGGTTTGAACCTTCTCAATTTTATGATCCCAACTGGACTTGAACCAGCGACCCTGTCAAATACAGCGTGCGAGGATTATTCAGTAATACTGAATCTTTATGGTCAATATAGTCCAATAAATCAATGGGCTGTTGGAATTTTATGTATTGTTACTCTCACGAGTTTGAGCACATTCCCATTTACATTCACTACCCTTAATCGCTATGCCTCTCTCCTGCTCATTTATTTTAGTAATCCTTTGGAATGTGTCACTTAGTCTATCTCCATCTTTATCTGTAAATCTAGGCATACAAGCTGTTTATTATATAGAGGAATTATGTTAATGTTCTTCTGGCGATACGTTCTAAAAGTTCGACGCTCCAAGGAAGAACTTCCTCTTGAATATCAAACTTTGGATGATGATGGGGTGCTGGAATGCCTGTCCCAATAATCATATAGGTTCCTTTTCCCCCGTTTTCCTGTACCCGGCGAATCATAAAGCTTGCATCCTCGCTTCCCGTTGAATTGGAATCCCCGAAATTTTTGCATGAGGAAAATCCCTCAATGTTTCTTGCTTCTTCTACAGCTAATGTCACAAGGTCAAGATCACAATCTATTGGAATGGCTGATCCAATCACTTGAATTTCATGTTGAAGTTCATGCATTTCAGCACTATGAGCGATAATCTTTTTAACACGTCTTTCCACTTCCTCATTAACTTCTTCTGATACAGATCGTGTTTCAACTAACATTTTTGCATGCTGAGGAATAATATTAGTGGCCGTTCCGCCTTCTAATACTCCTACATTGACACGGGTTGATCCCGAACTAAAGCGTGAGATCGCATGAATGTTCAGCAAGGCGGTGGCAGCTCCTAATAAAGCGTTCCGTCCTTTTTCCGGTGAAGCACCCGCGTGTGAGGAAATGCCATGAAAATGGACGGCTAACTTTGTACTTGCCAGAAATCCAGAGGCCCCTCCATGAAATTCTCCTAAAGGAACACCTGTACCAAGATGATGACAGAAAAGATAATCTACATCATCCAGCATTCCTTTTTGGACAATTGAATATGCCCCGCGTACTCCTTCTTCAGCAGGTTGAAAAATTAATTTTATCGTACCTGAAAAGTTTCGATCTGATAGCTTTTCAGCAAGCCCCAACCCAATTGCTGTATGCCCGTCATGTGCACAAGCATGCATATTACCTTCATATTTCGAACGGAAGCCTTTTGCTTGCGGAAAATGATCAGAATCAATACTTTCATGGATAGGCAAGGCATCCATGTCAAAACGAAATGCAACTGTAGGGCCTTGTTCTTTCCCCTTTAAAATTCCGATGACTGCAGTATATCCTCCCTTCATTTTTTCCAAAATATCAACATTGGCTCCATCTCTTAGGGCTCTCACAAATGCCTCATCAAGCACTTCTTCAGCCGGTAGCCCCCTGCGAGAGTCGCCATCTAAAGCATCTTTTCCATATATGACGTCATATCCTAGTGAAGTCAGGATTTCTACTACCTTGGAAGCAGTCCGAAATTCAGTAAAACCTACCTCGGGATACTGGTGAAAATCTCGTCTTAATGCAATAATATCCAACATCTCCAACTCCTTAACAATTACATTTTTTCAATCTACTGGGTAGCCATGTAAATGAATACTTTGCCTTAATCGATTCACCTCACCCCTTAAATAGTCTCTCTTCCATAACATTAACGTCTCCGTTTTTTATTCTTTATCAGTCTATTTAACGAACAAAAAGAGAACTATTCGTTAAAATTATTTTATAACTGAAAATAGTGTACTTCAACCCAGTTATCAGATTTTTTCAAAAATAAAAAACACCCGAAATTTGGGTGTTTTACAGTCTCTTTAAACTATAAATTTTACGGGAACTTCCACGAGGAGAGTGAAGACAGCTAATTAGTGAATAGAGTTAATCATTTATATCTTTATCAATGTAACCAATTAGTCACTAATAAAGTTTTCATAACTTGTAAAAGTAATCTTCAAAAAAATCCCCTTGATAATCAAGGGTTTCTCGTATGATTCTAACTGGACTTGAACAAGCGCCCCCTACCTGTCAAGGATTTGTCAAAAATATCCTTATTAATACTATTGTGTATATTGATAGATTTTGGTACAGAAAATTAAAACTTATTTTTATCTTTAATTACCTTATATTTCATTGTATTATTATAAATTTGTGATCATTTTTGTGACCATACTAAAACTAGCTTTAAGTATTTAACTTCTCCACTCATAAAAAAACACCTCCGAAGAGATGTATTTAATAAAACTTTGGAGAACTTGACCATTTTACAGGCATTATTCCATTTATAAAATTTGCTTTTAGATTCTTTGTATTTTCTTTATATGTTATAGGAAAAGATATATTTAATTTCACTGAGTTATTACTTAACGTAATAATAGCAACTCCTTTACCTCCTGAGAAACTATCATTAAATATAAATGTAGCTTTTCCTGATTCATCAAAAACAACATTACCTATACTTGATTTACTCAGCTGAAGATCACTCCCGTCTATATTATGATACTTTCTATTTACTATTTGAACATTAGCATGAGTTTTATCTTTAAAATCAAGAATAATATTGTTACCAGTCATGTCTGTTACTAGTGGTTCGTGCTCAGGATAAGTACTCCATTCCCCTTCATACTTCCTAAAATCTATATTTTTATAAGTTTTAAAATTTTCAATCAATTTACTCGGATCAGTTATTGGTTTGGAAGCACTATAATTTACACATTCAAAGTTTATATATGTACCACTAGCCATTGAAGTACCATCAGGTTTAAAAGTAGGAAATTGATATTCGCCACAATATCTAGTTTTAAAAACTAATTTCATAGTTCCTGCACCTGTTCCAAATGGATTGTTTATTTTAACAGGTACCATTATTCTATTTCCATCCTTAGTGTATACGTGAACTTCAACATATGAATCTCCGCTATCAAAATTTATATTAACTTTTAAATTTTTACTATTAACACTATTATTATCAGGAGTAAAATAGCCAGCTTTAATTGGATTTGGAAATTGTGTAAAAAATAATATAAAAGATAAAGATATTGATATCATTATTAGTAGTTTTTTCAATCTAATCACCCTTTCATGATTTAATATCGACAAAAGGTAATTTTTGTTAATAATAGCTCTTATTTAAAGAACACAAAATACACGGAAAATTTTAAGTATTAATTAGACTATTTGAACGAAATCAATTAGCATGTTCACACTCATTAATTAGGTAGATACACGCAATTTCTCAGCTGCTTTTGATATTGACATTTCATTTGCAACTGTTATTATATATTGCATTTTTTCAAAATTCATTATTTCACCTCAACTTCAGGAATTTTCAATATTTTTATTTCCCACTTGACTTTAGTTTAAAAAAAAAGAATACAATCTAAATTTGGTATTTTCCTCAACTGCAGTTAAATACACTCTTCCTTTGTTAAACTTCGACAAATTTCTATATTTCTAATTTCTTCCAAATCAATAGCATTTTAATCCTTATGTACACTGGATATCCAAACTTTTTATTTTATATATTACTGACATTATCTTTAAGTAAAACTTCAAAATAAACACTAATTTTCTGATTGTACTAAATTTAGTGAATATTGTATAATTTTAACTATTAAATGGAGAATCGTAATAAATAACTTCTTTATAAAGGGGAGATTAGTATGTATGAAGGAAAAATCATCAAGTATTATCGAGAAAAGTACAAACTAACTCAAGAACAGCTCGGCAAGGATATTTGCTCAGTTACACATATTAGTAAAATTGAACGTCTTCAAACAGTTTACTCAACTGAAACTATTACTTTATTGTCTGGACGTTTAGGAATAAATATTGAGCAAGAGGCCCAAAAGTTATTCAATATAAAACATCGTTTAACTCAGTGGTATGACGCGATTATTATGGAATTATATGAAGAGATAGATCGAATTAATGAGGAGCTCGAACAAGTAGAACTAATCGAAATTTCAGAATATAAATATATGTATCAATTGCTACGTGTAAGGTATTTACTATTTCATAAAAAGTTAACTGAAGCATATAAAATCATTAAACAAATTCAAAAAATCGAAACAAAATTATCTCCTTATGAAAAAAATCTTTTAAAGCATGTTTTAGGAATCTATTATATTGCGAAACAGGATTACCACGCTGCTATTCAAATATTAAAAGAAATTCAAATCGAAAATTATATTAATCCAGAATATTATTATCACCTTGCAGTTGCTTATCATACGATTCAATCACCTGTATTGGCATATTATTATGCTGAAAAATCCCATCAATTTTTTAAAACAACCAACAACTATTTGAGAGTAATTGATGCAGAAATGCTCATGATTATACAAGTTAAAGATGATACCAATGATGATGAAATTATTAATCGATATAAAAATTTAATCAAAAGCTGTGAATTATGTAGTGCTCCTGATCGAAAAGCTAAAGTTTTGCATAACTTAGGCTTCGAATATTATCGTAGGAAAAATTTTGTACAAGCAATTACACATTATAAAGAATCCATGGCTTTAAAAAAAACAGAGTCCCCATTTTATTTACTTTCATTAGAAGAATATATTCGTTGTGCTTTTGAGGGTAAATTAATTTCATCTGTAGAATTAATAGCAAATGCTGAAGAAGGTTTAACAATTTCAATACGAAATAATCAAATATTATATACTTATCTATTTAAACTACTTTTATATTTATTAAAATCAAAAGAAGAAGAATACTTTCAGTTCTTAATCAATAAAGGTTTACCAATGTTTAGTAAAATGGGAGTTAATTATTTGGTGGATAGTTCGATAAAGGAATTATTCTTATATTATTCTAAAATGAATTTTTCTGAAAAAGCATTAGAGATGGCGCACTTATTAATTAATGATTAATTTTACAATTTTAAAAACCCAAGATTATGAATTTCATATTCTTGGGTTTTTTTTATTAGTTGGGGAGTTTAATCTAAAAGATCTCAAATAATCTATCTAGATAATTATGATAAGGAGCTTAAAATTCAATTTTAAGCCCCCTATTTACTAGTCAATTACTTTATAGTAACTGAACGACTCACTACATTACTACTGTTACCAGCAATATCTCTTGCTTGTAATGTTACAGTATTTTTACCTTTACCTACTTTTGATAATTTTACTGTAAATGTACCTTTACTTGATACTTTAACATTCGTTACTACCTTATTATTGATCTTTACAATAATTGTAGAGTTAGCTTCTGCTGTACCAGAGATTTGAATTTGATTTTTATTTTTTACTATGAAACTTGTAATCTTTGGTGCTTTTGGTGCTGTGCGATCTAAAACTTTAACATTCGTACTAGCACTTCTATTTCCAGCTGCATCAGTCGCATTTACTGATAATACTGTTCCTGCTTTTTGACGATTCATGTTAATTGTAAAGAAACCTTTTGAATCTGCTTTTCCAGTTGCAATTGTATTTCCGTTGTTTTTCACAACAATTGTAGCATTTGCTTCTGCTTTACCAGTAATCTTAGTATCATTGTCATCAATTGCATTTACTGACGGCGCATTTGGCGCAGTGCGATCTAATACTGTAATTAATGATGCTTCACTTTGATTTCCTTCAGCATCTGTAGCAATTACTGTTAATACAGTTCCTGCTTTTTGAGGTGTGATTTTAATACTATAGATTCCTTCTGCATTTGCTTTACCTGTTGCAACTACCACATCTTTGTTTTTCACTACAACAGTTGCATTTGCTTCTGTCTTACCTGAAATCGTTGTATCATTGTCATCAACTGGATTAATAACAGGTCCAATTGGTAACCATTTTGCGTAAAGTGTTACATTACCACTAACTGTATCTGTCGCAAAATTCCATGCAGTTTGGCCTTTTGCATCCTTATACCAGCCGATAAATGTGTAACCTTTTCTTCTTGGTGCTGTTGGTTCTCCAACAGTCGTATTATAGACTACTGTTTTCGAATCTACTGCACTACCACCTTGGCTATTAAATGAAACTGTATACGAGTTAATACTCCACTTCGCATAAAGAATCGTGTTTGCAGTAACATTATCTGTTGCAAAATTCCATGCATTTTGTCCAGTTGCATCTTTGTACCAACCAACAAATGTATAACCAGGTCTTGTTGGTGCTGTTGGTTCTCCAACAGTCGTATTAAAGACTACTGTTTTCGAATCTACTGCACTACCACCTTGGCTATTAAATGAAACTGTATACGAGTTAATGCTCCACTTCGCATAAAGAATCGTGTTTGCAGTAACTTGTTCTGTTGCAAAGTTCCATGCATTTTGTCCAGTTGCATCTTTGAACCAACCAACAAATGTATAACCTGGTCTTGTTGGTGCTGTTGGTTCTCCAACAGTCGTATTAAAGACTACTGTTTTCGAATCTACTGCGCTACCACCTTGGCTATTAAATGAAACTGTATACGAGTTAATGCTCCACTTCGCATAAAGAATCGTGTTTCCAGTAACTTGTTCTGTTGCAAAGTTCCATGCATTTTGTCCAGTTGCATCTTTGTACCAACCAACAAATGTATAACCTGGTCTTGTTGGTGCTGTTGGTTCTCCAACAGTCGTATTAGAGACTACTGTTTTCGAATCTACTGCACTACCACCTTGGCTATTAAATGAAACTGTATACGATGAAACTGTATCCGAGTTAATGCTCCACTTCGCATAAAGAATCGTGTTTGCAGTAACTTGTTCTGTTGCAAAGTTCCATGCATTTTCTCCAGTTGCATCTTTGTACCAACCAACAAATGTATAACCAGGTCTTGTTGGTGCTGTCGGTTCTCCAACAGTCGTATTAAAGACTACTGTTTTCGAATCTACTGCACTACCACCTTGGCTATTAAATGAAACTGTATACGAGTTAATACTCCACTTCGCATAAAGAATCGTGTTTGCAGTAACTTGTTCTGTTGCAAAGTTCCATGCATTTTCTCCAGTTGCATCTTTGTACCAGCCAACAAATGTATAACCAGGTCTTGTTGGTACATTCGGTGCAGTGATTGTTGTTTTATATTCTGCTGTCTTACTTTGTACTAATCCACCATCTTGTCGATCAAAAATAACAGTGAATTTAGTAGGTGACCATTTTCCATAAATTGTTTTTGCAGAATAGATGGAATTTGTGAAATCCCAAGGGATTGTGCAATTTTCATCTGCGTACCATGTTAAATCATATCCGTATACGGTTGGTTCTGTGATACGACGTACGACGATTTGGTCTTTTACTTCGAATGGCGCTTTTTCACCTATTAGAATGAAGTGAATGATGTTTCCGTTTACGATTTTTTGGGTCACTGTTACATCCGCATATTCATTTGCGCTAATGCTGATGATAAACTCACCTGTTTTTTTGAATACGCTCTGATCGATTGTCAGTGTGCCATGCGTTGCATCGATTTTGTAGTTTGTTGCGTCAATTGTTGAACCAGCTACTTTGATATTCGTAATCGCATTTGCCCAATCTCTGTCGCTAAATTCGAGTGTGATCTCATTACCTAATGCATTATCAGTTGTATCGGCTGATACGATCGAAGTTGCTAAGGCATATTTTGCATACAGTTTCATTGGTTTTGTCACAACGCTTGTAAAATCATATGGTGTCGTTAACGCTTCGTCACTATACCATCCCATAAACTTGAAGCCAACTTTAGTAGGATCAGTTGGTTTTTCGACACGTGAGTCTACGATTTGCGGATCGATTGCATCGCCTCCGTTTGTTTCAAATGTGACTGTGTAGCCAATGACTTGGTCTGTAACCGTCGCATCCGTGTATCCTTCTGACGAAATATTCACATTTACTTTTTGTCCAGCTGTAAATAATGATTTATCAAGTGTAATCGAACCTTTGTGTGTGACTGAATCATACGTAATTTTATATTCAGTACCTACGTTTAGTTCTTTTGAACCTATGCTTACTTTCTTGATATTATTTCGCCAAGTTCCGTCATCTGTAAAGGCTAATGTAATATCACTTCCAACAATGTTCCCGACGACATCTTTTGTGACTTGAGGTGGTGTTTTCATCCAAACGATGTAGTACGTTTCATTGTTTTTTAAGACCTTACCAACTGCTGTTGAAATTGGTACAGTTTGTCCGCTTGTTCCAGCCGCATCATAATAAAGGCTTGGCATCATTGAAAGGGTGCCATTTTTTACTTTTTGCGCTGCTGAAAGCATATCAATACCATATGCTTTTCCGTTGACTAGTTTATCACTAAAAAATGCTGCATCACCTGATGAATTTAATGTGCCTCCATTTAAATCAATGTGTCGGCGATAACCTAACTTCACATTTGGAATTTGAATGGTTTCTCCTGTTGCTGATGTCACTGTCAGTTGATAGCCGTTAAAACTTGGCGCATGACTAAATGCAAACATTTCACTTGGATGAGCTGTTGCATAGGCTTCGGTCTCCGTTGTAAAGGTTAACGAATCACTACCGTCATCATTAGCAACTAATTGATACGTACTTGGATCTAATGTATACGTAGTCGTTGTTGTTTCAAATGTGCCACTGCCATCTTCTTTCATTTTATTATAAGTTGCGTCAATTTTTGTGATATCGCTCTTTGTCTTTAACCATGGTGCAGTTGTTTTGTAGTCCGGGATCACAATCTTAAGTGGCCCTTCACCAAGTACTAAACCAGGCAATTTATCACCATCTTGTATTGACTGATCAACAGCTGAATAGTTTTGTGTGTAACTCACTTGCCATTTTGCAGCAATTTTTAAATCTGACGTTAAGATATCAGCTACACTCCATAGGGTTGTTAATTCATTCGTCGCTGGATCGACTTTATACCAACCAGCAAATGCATAACCAGGTCTGACAGGTTTCGGATTAGTAAAACCATTTGATGACGTACTATTAGCCATCAAATTTCCGGAGCTACCATATCGAGAATTGCCTGGGTTAAATCCGACTGCAAATGGGTCAATGACATTTCCACCTTTTGAATCAAACGTAATGCCATATCCAATTGGTTGCGACGCAGCGGTGCCATCTCCACCAATCGTTACCGTCGGGTAAATTGTTCCATCTACACCTGTTGAATCAATCTCAAATCGATATAGCTGAGGTAAAAAGTTCGCTCCACCTGGATTGATGGCTGCGTTATACGATGTGCTGTTTTTCGGATCAAGTTTTGCATCCGTTTTAAATAAAGCTGCTTTAAATGTAATTTGTCCAGGTTTCGAAAGATCATAATAGTAGTTACCATTACCATCTTTTAGATTCGTAATATCTAAGCCTGTTTTAAAACCTGATGTTTTTACAACGATTCTATTGATTCCATTTCGCCAATTTGTATCTTGAGCAAATGTGTAATTGAACGTGATATCGTTTCCAATATGAGCTTTTGCTGGATCAGTGACGATTGGAATTGTCGGAGTTGGAATCGGCACTGATGCAATTGTAAAGCTTGTCGTGACTAGTTGATAGCCAGCAGCTGTAATCCGAACCGTGTACGTACCAGTCGTATTAAATAATGAACCATGTAACTTTAGTGTAGCCGGTACAAAAACATTTCCTAGTTGCGGATCAAACTTAGTATATCCTGATGTAATCGAAACAGCTTGATCGGTTGTATTTGGTACAACTGCATTCGTTACGTCAGTGAAATTACCGCCTTGTCCTAATTCAACCTTTGTAATCTTATTTCGCCATACTACATCATCTAACATGACATTGCTCGTTGGGATTAACGAAACAGTTGAGCCATTTTTCAGATCTTGGAAAGTTGGTAATTGCGTTACGGATGTTTTTTGCGTTGGACCTGCAAAGTTTAGCATCGCCATTACTTCATCTAGACCATTACCAGCAGATAAGTTATATGTTTTAACTTTTGAATTATAAGAAGAATCAGTATAGGTTCCTCTATTTGATGTAATAGACAGATTTTCTGGCAAGGTAAGTTGTGGTTCTGGGACTACCTTACCTGCAGCAATCGCACTTTGATTTTTCTGACCAAAGTTTTTAAAGATATAGTAAAAATCACTATAATCAATATTACTGAAAGAGTAATTTCCAAATGCATTTAGTCCTGAGAAAGCCCAGCTAATGTCATTATTTCTATGAGCAGTAGAATTTGTAAAGAATTCCGCTTTTTCCTTAGAAGGTGCTGAAACACCTTTTAGAAAATCGAAATCAGCATATGCTTGGATTTCTGAAACTAAATCCTTCATATCAATCACATTATCGCCATTTACATCTCCACCAAGTAAAAGTGGTGTGTTCATCGATGCGAAATTAAAGTATGAGCCTGATTGATAACCAAATTTGTTATAACCAATGACTGGCGTTGTTTGATAGCCTTTGAAATGACCAGGCATATACGTTTCAATTGAATAAGGTTTGTCACTTACTTTCATTAAAATTGAATAGGTACCTGCCGTTTGATTTCCGATTTGAACGGTGTTTGCGTCGCTTGAGTTATCCGTTACATACTCATTCCCATCCGCATCTTTTGCCGTAACGGTCGCACCTGAATCCTTCGTAATGTTCGTAAAACTTCCGCTTAGACTGTTTGCTCTGAAGCTTTCCGCAAACAGACCGCCCGTCACTTGTGAGTTCGGCTGTTTGACAAGTGGCATATTCGTTGGAAAAGCCGGGACTGCTGTGTCTTTTCCAGCGAATGTGAAGTTCGAATGATCAACAGCGAAACTTTCGTCTATTGGGCCAACATAAGCATTAGCATATTTGAACGTCATATCTGCTTCTAAAATCTTCATGTCTTGCGTCAGCGCACCTGCTTCAGAAATGCCAGAAATGGTCACATCGATTGAATTTCTGCCTGTTTGTCGATCTAAATAAGGTTGACCAACTGTTAGTGTAGGTGTAATGTCTTTGCCACTTAAATACTGTACATATTCGTCAGAAAGCTTAATGTTCGAATACTCAAGCGTAGGATCCGCATTAATTGTAAACGTACCGCCAGTCATTCCATTTCCATTTTTCGTCGCTAGCGACACTTTAAATGGTTTATTCGGTTCAACGACCACGTTCCCTTTGCTTTCTAGTTCCGGGTCTACGCCTCCAGAAGTTGTGACTGTTAGATACGGCGAGCCTTTTTTGATGAAGTAATATTTTTTCTTCGTTGAATACCAGTCGCCTGCTCCAGCATAGTCGGAAGGATAGATGACAAATTTCATTCCACTTGCTTTAATGTCATCAGGCTCTAAGCCGAAATTGAAACGACCATTTCCATCCGTTTTGTAAATTTTCGAAACAAATGGACCATCTTGATAACCAAACACTGTGTTCTGTCCTTGATCGACAGGTGCAGGTTTACCAGTATCATAATCTTTTAACGTTGTTTCGCCATTGTTTTTCATGACATCGATATTCGAGTCATAAACGGTCCCATAAATCTTCTTCACTTCTTGTCCTGGATTGTATCCTGTTGGGTCAATTTCATAAATACCCGGCTGCGAATCGCTATCCATCGTTAAGGTAGGCGCTTTATAGTCTACATAAAGGTTGTCTTCTTTCGTGAATTTTTTTCCATCTTTGTCAGTTGCGATCATCTCAACTGAATAGACACCTTCTTTTAAAACTGCAGGCGTTTTTCCGATGCTAGATTGATCAAGTGATCCGTTATATGGTTTTGTAAATGGTAGATAAAGTCCATTTAAAAGCATTGGTATAGGACCATAAATGATCCCAGGACCAGCCCCACTGATACTGCTGACATTTTGTACGACTCCGATATAGTTTCCATCTTTATCTTTCAATAGAACGTATACACTATCCATTGCACTGTTAACAGAAAAATAAAATCCTGAGCCAGGTTGTCCCCCATTTGGGTTATAGTTTCCAGTATAACGCTCTGTCAGTGTCATCGCTTTGATGTCTACTTTAAAATCGATTCCTTTTTCAGCAACGGTGATTGTAAACGGAAGGCGGTATGATTCGTTCTCATCATTTGTATTCACAACATTTACATATCCCTCATACGTACCGTCTATTGCGTTTGCTGGTACGGTAATCGTCGCTTTTGCTTTCACAGAGCTACTTCCGTCCACGCTTAAAGACGTTACATTTGTATCACCAGTTGAAAAGTCGATTTTGACATTATTTCCAGTACCTTCTCCAACTGGATTTGAGCTCGCAAATTTTGTTGTGAAAAACTTTGAACTTAGCTTAAATGTTTTACTTGTTGAACCTTGGTTTGTAATCGTGAACTCTTTTGACTTTACGACATCATCAGAGCCAGGTTTCGCTCCTTCTCCGCGTCCGTTAAATCCAAACGAGAAGCTACCTGTCGTGTTATCAATTTGTGTATACTGACTTTGCCCATCGATTGTTGTAATACTTGTCGCTTTGTCTAATACTTGGATTTTGATGTCTGAGTGAACTGCTCGAACTGGATCCACGCGTCCTGCACCAACTTGGTACACACTATATGTTTTTGAATCTGTATTCACATCTTTTGCTGTATTCATTAATGCCGTTTTGACATCGGATGGTGTGTAATCCGGATGTGCAGCTAACACAAGCGCTGAAATCCCTGTTACGTGAGGTGCGGCCATTGATGTACCTGACATTGATTCATATGAATACTTGTAATCTTTATTGCTATTTGGTTCCCATGTATCGTATGGAACGGTTGAGAAAATGTCGACACCTGGTGCTATAACGTCTGGTTTGATGCTCCAATCTTTTACTGGTCCTGTTGAACTGAACGATGCCAATTCATCAGCCGATTTGTTGAGTGGAGCATCGAGTGTCATTGGGAACGTAATCTCTGCGTTTTTAGGATCGGCTTTGATTGCGTCAACCAGTGCCTCACCTTGTGCTTGTGTAATGGAAACAGCATAAATATTGTCAGCGCTAATCCCTAAGAAGTTTGGAATATATCCTTGGCTGTCTTCATCCGCTTGGTTATCCCAAATAATCATCCCTTTTGCCCCAGAAGCTTTTGCATAGGCCATTTTTTGAGATAAATAATCGGATCCGCGTTTCACAAGGGCGATTTTTCCGCTCAAATCTAGTCCATTATAATCACTTTGGCTTCCTCGACCAACATCAACGATTGGAATCGACAATCCTTTGAACGCATCATCAGCGTCTGCAAAATTTTTCCCGAATAAACGCGCTTGATAAGGCGTATTACCGAAATTCAATGTTTGCACAGGAATTTGTTCTGGAACGGTACTTGCGCCAACCGTAATAGCAAGCGGTGATGTCCCTGGTGACCCTACTGTCGAAGCACCTGGTCCTGCATTTCCTGCAGAGACTGAACAAACGACACCTTGTAATGTTGCATTGTTGATCGCGATACTAGTCGGGTAAAATGGGTCATTAATCGTCGCACCTAGTGACAGATTAATCACATCCATTTTATCTTTCACTGCTTGGTCAATTCCGCTAAGTACGGAGTAAGAAGATCCATGTCCACCCGGCCCAAGTACTCGGTAGCCGTGAAGTTCAACATCTGGTGCAACACCATCCGCTGAATAAACGTTATTATTATTTGTCGTACTCGCTGCAATCGTACCTGAAACGTGTGTACCGTGCTCCGTAATATAATCCTTGTAATTAGGTGACGGTGCACCTTCTAATGGATTCGGATTTTCTCTTGCTGCTTCCCAATCCGGATAGATTGTTTCCATCGGATCATGATCATCTACTTGGACCACGTTTCCATCTGCATCAACCTTAGAATTAATAAAGTCGTGTCCTTCGTATAAATGACCGTCCGCATCATGTGTTACTTTATATAAATCAGGGTGGTTGTAATCAATCCCTGTATCAAGTACCCCAACTTTTACTCGTTGACCTTGTCTTTGACCTGACACGAATTTTCCTGTGATTCCTTCTGCGTGTAGTTTGTCGACTCCCATTAATGAAAGTCCTGCAGTTGGCTTTCCAGTCGTTGGAGCCTCAGTCGCTGTCGCTGTTTCGCCAGTTGAAGGGGTTTCTTCTTCTACTTCGTATTGGATCACTGACCAAACAGAAGCGACATCCGCCTGGCTTGCAATTGTTTCAACCATACTCGCAGGAACAGATAACGCAACCCCGTTAAATGCATCAGTATACTCTCTTGTTATTTGGATATTATTAGAAACTTGTTGTCCACCAATGATTTGCTTACTCGGTTGTGTCGTGATAAACGCTTTAAATTTTGCATGTGCATCCGCAACTTTTTGTTTTGCTTCTGTGTAATCAGCCGCAAATTTTTGTGTACTCGCGCTTCCTTTTTCAAGTGATTGCTTAATGATTTGAATCTTTGCTGGATCCACTTTAAATTGAACAATCACATTAATGTTTTTCCCGCTTTTTAAATCTTTCTGATCGACGTGGATTTTTTGTGAGTTATCCGCACCGGTCAGTTTATTTATGCTCGCTTTTTGTTCCGGTGTTAATCCATCCAAAATGCGATTCACTTCATCTGCTGTAAATTTCCCATCAGATGGAGTTTGCAAACTAGTATCTGTTGCAGCATGTACGTGTGTTAAACCTAGAGGCAATACTACATTTGAAAGCATTGCACTTAACGTAAGGATCGAAAATAATTTTCTCGTTTTACTTATTTTTTTTCTTTGCTTCATGATTTCCCCCCCCAGACGGAGCATAATGAAAGTAAATTTCATTAACTCAACCCAAATTTCAGATATTCATAAAAATATTATGAATTTTCCTAATATTTTTACATTAAAACCATTTTAATTGAATCTACAAATTTTGTGTATTGGGGGAAAATTGCTCTTTTTCAACGACTCAACTCGACAAAAAAGTAAATTATTTCTTTAATTACCAAAATATCATTAAAGATTTTAGTAGTTTTAGTGCAGAAAATATTTAAATTTAAGGTTTTATGGAAAAATGTTTTGTCGATCTAATTTGGGGTAATTTATTGTTTTTTAAAGAAAAATACCCTAAACTTGAAAAATTCCATATTTTACAATATTAAAAGCAAAAAAGCTATCAATCTCTTAAAACACTAGAAATGATAGCTTTTATTTCACAACATAATTGATTGAGATTGAATTTTTTTTACTTAAAGTTAAAATTTTTTAATTACGAAGACTTAGTTTATGACAGAGTTTAAAAAGAACGAAACTGAGAAAAAACAAAAATGATCTTATGATTATTAAATTTAGAGAGTATTGGGGATAACTTTTTAAATAAACCAATAAGCATTTCGTCGACATGAAATAGATATAAAAAAACGTAAATTATACCTAACAATTTTTTAGAGTCTCGTAATTTAATTCGAAAATTTAAAGAGCTAATTCAAAAAGCAAATGTTCCTTCAATACCGTTTCATAATTTAAGGCATACTCATGCAACAATATTAATGAGAATGGGTGAAAATCCAAAGGTAGTAAGTAAACGATTAGGTCATTCAAGAGTTGGAACTACGCTAGATCTATGCTCTAATACAAACGAAGAAATGCAAAAGAATACCCCGGAACGATTTGATGAAAAGTACTGGACGTAATGGGTTTAAAAGAAAATATAGGAAAAATAGAACTCTTGGAATCCTTGATACTGTAGGGGCGGAAAGTGGTCTCATGAAATTTTTGTGCAGTCTTTGTGCAATGTATAAATATACAATCTAAAAATAGAACTGACAGAAAAATAAGAAAAGGATCAAACCCTTATGTACCAAGGGTTTGATCCTTCTCAAGTGTATGATCCCAACTGGACTTGAACCAGCGACCCCTACCCTGTCAAGGTAGTGCTCTCCCAGCTGAGCTATGGAATCATGATATAAATAATGTACATATACTATACTAATTTCTGTCAATTATGTCAATTTACTTTCATAAGCAAACCGCTCTATTTTTAAAATTACATTATCACATTCCTTTTCCTAGAAACCTAAAGAAGCTGAGAAATAAGCTCAGCCTCCTTCCTATACCCTTAATCCTAGTTCTTGTTCCTGCCTTTAACCTGACCCCTTGTTCCTACCTTTTATCCCTTGTCCTTTGTTCCCTGCCTTCAAGCAGAAGTAATGGTTTCCTCACTTATCTTCATAGCTAGTACTTTTTGCTGCTGCACAAGATATAAAAACACACTAATGATTACAATCACTCCACCAATTAATTGGAACCCTGCTAATACTTCATTTAATAAAAAGAATGCCAATATTGAAGCACCTACTGGCTCCCCTAATATGCTCATTGATATTGTCGTTGCATTTACATAGTTTAGTAAATAGTTATGTATAATATGAGCCAGTGAAGGGATCACTGCTAATGCAACAAATATTCCCCAATCCTGCAATTTATAATGAAAGAAGTTATCAGCTGTAATAACATTATAAATAGTTAGAAAAATCGCTGCAAAAAGGAATACAAAAAAAGTATAAATCCAATGTGTTAAGCCTTTAACATTTTGTTGACCTACTAATAAATAAGCGACTGCTGCGATTACGCTAAAAAATGAAAGAAGATCGCCTTTGAATGCATTTACACTTAGTCCTATGTCTCCCATCCCAATAAAAACAACACCTGAAATCGCAATCAACATACAGATGAGTGAGGATTTATTTGTTTTTTCTTTAAAAAGAAAATAGCCAAAGATCATTGCGACAAGTGGCTGAAGTGCAAGAATGATTGTTGAACTTGCTACAGAAGTAAATACTAAAGATCCATACCATAAAATAAAATGAAAAGCTAAAAAGAACCCAGCAAGTGCAAATATTCGAAAGTTCTTTTTTGGGATAGATTTTACTTCTTCTTTCCTATTTAATACAATTGGAATCATCCAAATACATGCGAACCATAAACGGTACATACTTAAGACTGACGGCGATGCTGTTGTCCATTTTGCAAAAATGGCAGAAGTTGAAATAAATAGGATAGATAAGATCATTAAGATCATCATGCCATTTGCTGTTGTTTTTTTCATGTGCCACCTCTAGAAAAATTTTTAATGTGATTTTCAATCCTTTTTACTTTTTGTTTAATTCAGAAATATAGTAACATCTAAATTATAGCACTATTAGGATAGGATGGGAGATAGTTATGCATCAACATACTGGGGTTAGAGAAGAACATACAATTTATAGTCAGCATTTACAAAACTCATTCACATTTACAATTTATTATCCAACTCATTTTAGTCCACTTTTAAAGCATGAGTTACTGATTGCTCAAGACGGACAAGATTATTTTAATTTAGGAAAAGTTCATCGAGTGGTTGATCAATTAATGAAAGACGGAGTCATTCAACCAACTATTATCGTTGGCTTACCATATGAATCCGTAGAAGAGAGATTTAAACATTATCATCCATCGCAGCCGAAACAAACTGAATATATCCGCTTTTTGGCAGAAGAACTTTTACCATACTTGGATCAAACCTTACCAACACTAAGTCTGGCTCATGGCCGTACATTAATTGGTGATTCATTAGGCGCTACTGTTTCACTACAAGCAGCATTTCAATATCCACATAGTTTTGGAAAAGTTATTTTACAGTCACCATTTGTAAATGATACTGTTCTTCAATTTATTCAAGAAAATGCTTTGCCAATCCCTCTTTCTATTTATCAAACTGTCGGTACGGAAGAAACAAATGTTTTTACACCTAGTAAGCAGTTAGTAAACTTTGTAGAGGGAAGTCATCAATTAAAGGAATTGCTGCAAAAGTTAACAATTGAGTATGTATATGAAGAATTTGAAGGAGATCATACTTGGACCAATTGGGAGAAGCAATTACACGATTTATTAAAATTATGTTTAAAGAAGTAACGCGTTTACATTATTTTCTTACCTTTCTTCTGATATACTAATAGTAGGAATTTTCAAATTTCCTTACAAAAAATGATCTTAGGAGGCTGAATATTATGAAATGTGGCGTTGTGATTTTTCCATCTACTTTAATTCAAGAAAAAGTAAATGCATACCGAAAACGTTTTGATCCTAAGTACACTCTTATTTCTCCTCATATAACCATTAAAAGAAGTTTTGAACTAACTGAGGATAAGTTACCTGAAATCGTTAAAACCTTAAAAGAAATTGCAAGTCAGACAAAACCATTTGAAATTGAGATTAATAAAGTTAGTCATTTTGCTCCAGTCAACAATGTGATTTACTTAAAAGTAACTGCAAGCGATGAATTGAAAAAATTGCATGAACAAATGTACAGTAGTCCACTAACAACTAAGAAGGAATACTCATTTGTTCCACATATTACATTATCTCAAGAACTTTCAAGCGCTGAGTTTTCTGACATTTTCGGGAAACTTAGTATGGAACAATTTTCTCACACTGAAACCATCTCATCTTTTCAGTTAGTTTATGAGTTAGAGAATGGATCATGGGAAGTTTATGAGTCATTTGATTTTGGAGGATCTAAATGAGTTTGAAAACAATTGAAGCAGCATCTGAAAAAGAAATTCAAGATGCATTGTCTATTCGAAAATTAGTATTTGTAGGAGAACAACAAATTTCACAAGAATTAGAATTTGATGGATTAGATGATGAATGTATTCATTTTGTAGGGTACTCGAATTCCGAGCCTATTTCCGCTGGTCGTTTAAGAATTTTAAATAACAAAGGCAAGGTGCAACGAATTTGTGTTTTAAAAGAATTTCGAGGGTTAGATGCCGGAAAACAAATAATGGAAAAAATCCATCAAACTGCTAAGGATCACAATGTATCGCAATTAGTTCTTAATGCACAAGAAACAGCAATACCTTTTTATGAAAAGTTAGGTTATACCATTTCGTCTGATTTTTTCTATGAAGCAGGTATTCGACATGCAGAAATGACATTTAATTTAAACTAAAAAAAAGGTAATTCCTAAAAGTATTGTCTTACTTTTAAAGGGATTACCTTTTTTATTTCACATCAAATCGTCTCATTAATGGTTTTTCCTTTTCCAGTGATTGATTTAATAAGATTTTGTTCTTCAATTGAGGAATCGTATTGATTACTTTTTATTTTTTTATGGTTACGTAGATACACTTCACGTTTTCTTTGCTGAAGAATTGTATAAATTGATGGTTTTATGACTTCTCCAATGTTAAACCTTTGTGAGGCATATTTATTTGCTTGATTAATATGGTCATTCGTAGGAGTACTTTGAACTGGTGGGATAAAACCCATTTTCATCACCCTCTTCTACTATTCTTATAGTTTATATCGGTAAAATTTGTCCAAATTATTCCTTTCTCTTTTCTCTATCTCCTCTTTTTGATAACATAGTAAGGTCTGAATATAGAAACGGAGCGAGGGGAAAGACTATGAAACTTGCACAATATCAACATCAAACAATCTATTTACCTGAATTCCCTCGTCAAAGATATGAGGAATTATATCAAGCGAGTATTCGTGGTGAAATACTATGCTGTGAGTGTCAAAAACCACTTTTTATGACATTAAGTATTCATGATCTACCTCATTTTATCCATTCAACAATCGAACAAACTACTTTATGCAGGCATGTTGTAGAACTCAAGGAACGTAATCGAAAAAAACAATCTGAAGATGAAATGAATAATATCAGAGAAGTAAATGGATTTCGCATGCCTGCAAAGCGAGCAATTTCGGAAACAAATGATGAGGAAGTATTTTTAGAAAGTAAACAATACCATAGCATTCCTCCATTTTCCAAAAAAAGTAGTAGCAAAGAGGCCTTTTCAATCAGCAACTTAACCTTAGATGCAAACCAATGGGAAGCTGTTACCTATATAGGTTCTCCATTACTAGTATTAGCAGGTGCTGGGAGTGGTAAAACACGTGTAATTACCTCAAGAGCCATTCATATGATGAGTACGTATGGAATCAGGCCACATGAAATGATGCTTGTAACGTTTACCTCAAAAGCTGCACAAGAAATGAAAGAACGAATTAAAAGCTTTGGTTACTCAATTGCAGATATGGAAATTGGAACATTTCATAGTATATTCTATAAAATGCTGCTACGTTTTGACCGTCAATTATGGGATTCATCAAGACTGATCAAATTCGATTTTCAAAAGGAAAATATGCTAAAACAGCTTGCAAGACAATTAGATATTGAAGAAAAATCATTTGCATTTGACCAAGCTATTCAACAGATTGGCCTTTGGAAAAATTCATTTATTTATCCAAGTGATATTAAACCTAGTGATACATGGGAAGAGCAAGTTGCTGCACTGTATGAAGGATATGAAAATAGTAAAAAACAACAGAATCTATTTGATTTTGATGATATGTTAATAGGATGTTACGAAATGCTACTAGAGCACCCTATTCTATTAAAACAGTATCAAAGTAGATATAAATGTTTACTTGTTGATGAATTTCAAGATATTAATAAAATTCAATTTTTAATCATTAAACTCCTCTTTCAGGATACGTCAAATATTACCGTTGTTGGTGATGATGATCAATCGATCTATGCGTTCAGAGGGAGTAATCCAGATTATCTATTGCAATTTCAAAGTCATTTTTCAAATGCAAAAATCCTTCACTTAAGTGAGAATTACCGTTCAACACATAGCATTGTCTCTCTTGCAAATGAGACGATTAAAGGTAATAATAACCGTTTCGCGAAATCAATGAATGCACAACATCATTCAGGTCAAGTGCCTATATTCTTTTTTCCTTATGATGAAGAAGAAGAGGCTACAATGATTGTAAGTGATATAAAAGAAAAAATTAAAAATGGTGCAAAACCTGAACAATTTGCGGTCTTGTACAGAACAAATACTGCATCACGAGCAATATTTGAACGTTTAATTCAAACAAGCTTGCCTTTTACCATTGATCAAGACGGCGAATCATTTTATGACAGACCGATTATTCGTAAAATGATCTCTTTATTGATGTTAACCCAAGATGAAGATCATCAAGGAGCAATTAAAGAACTTCTACCTGTTTTGTTTTTAAAACAACAAGCCTTGCAAGAAGCAAAGATGAATAGTGTGCTTCAAAACCTTACTTTTTTAGAAGCTTTAACAACAATAAATAGTGCTGCTCCTTTTCAAATTAAAAAAATTGAAAAACTAATTAAACTCATTCGAACAATTAAAGAGTTACCTCCTCTTGAAGCGATCGAACGACTTGAAGAAAGTCCTGCATTTATGGATTACTTGAAAAAGAGAGGAAACGAAGCGAATAAAATCGAACGGCCAAGTGATGATATTCGTGATTTAAAGGTAGTGAGTAAAAATTTCAAGTCTCAAAGAGAATTCGTTGAACATGCATTTCATATTTCTGCTAAATTCAAAGAATATAGATCTCAAAAAAACAAACAGTCTACATCAAGTATTTCTTTATTAACAGCACATCGTTCAAAAGGACTTGAATATGATTATGTTTATCTATTAGGTACAGTTGATGGTGGTTTCCCACATGACTATGCATTAGAAGCATTAAAAAATGGCGATTCTACTCAAATTGAAGAAGAACGTAGACTTCTTTACGTAGCGATTACACGAGCAAGAAATTCTCTTTATCTCTCAATACTTCAGAGAAGGAGAAATAAAAAGGCAAATCCATCTAGATTGATAAAAAGATTAATTCCAAGATGATGAAGCTAGTCTATCAAAAGACAAAACAAGTGCCAGTCACTTTTGTGTTGTAACAAAAGTAGCTGGCACTTGTTTATTTCCGACGAGTTCTTCTAGCTCTACTACCACAACCACAACCCTGTTTTCTTTCATAGCCTTCCGTTTGCGCTTGTTGCTCTATCTGTTGCATATGTTGGATTTGCTGCATCTGTTGGTAATGGAGTTGTTGTTGATATTGCATTAATTCTGCTTGGTTCATTGGAACATTTGAATAAGGATTTTGATGTTGATTATTCACTAGTCTGTTCCTCCTTATCTATTCATTCCATTTTATTATATGAATTTTTCAAACGTTCGTTTGGGGTATTCAACTATCTATCAATTTACTAACAATTGTTTCAATGACTCCTGCCCCGCCCGCAATCGCTAATAACAGTACGAGAAATTCTCCTATGGTTGGGAAATACACTACACTTCCTATTAAAAAAACAGTACACCATATCCCACTACACCAAGTACAGCTTAATAATTCTCCAATAAATTTCCTTAAACCCTTCCCTTTAATTTTCAAATACGTTACTGGTACACCTTTTTCTTCTATTATTATTTCTTCTATAAAGGGTCTCCGGATAAACGCGGTAATTTTATCATGTACTACTAATCTAGTTAATCGAAAACTTGCCAATATTAAAAGTACGAGTGAATACCATGTTAAATGAATCACAATTTGATCTCACCACTTCCTATATCTGCTTAGCCCATGCTTAGCCCATGCTTAGCCCATTTCTTATAAATCCCTAAAACATCAGTAACCGTTTATTACGTCCTTCAATATGATAGTAGTGTAATATCACATATTGAAAGATAAGGAGTGAAAAAGATGAATGGCAGAGAAAGAGAAAGAGAAAGAGAAAACAGAGAAGTTAGAGAAAGAGAAAACATTCGAGTGAGACAAAATCGTGAACGCTGTGTTGAAGATGTCATAAAATTTATAGAAGAACTACAAGAATGTGCTACTCACGTTTGCCCAACTGGTTGCGATGTTCCATTCTTAGGTGCAAACCCTAACGTTCCTCTTGCAAATACTCGACCTTTCCTACTATTTTTAAAGAACGGCGAATTATTCAGAGTACCAGCATTCTTCAATCCTCAAACCATGGGGCAAGGTGCAGGTGCTGGTGCTGGTGGAGGCCAAAACGCAAATATGAATACTGAACAATGTGTTGATTCAGTTGTTTTCAGAGTAGAAAGCGTCGATGACAATTGTGCAGTTTTAAGAGCATTAGTAAATAATAATCAAGCTGGCGGTAAAGATGGCAATAAAAATCAAACTGTTACTTTCTGTGAAATGGTAAATGGAACGAACAATCAAAACAATCAAAATATGTTCTTCGCATCTAATACTTGCGTTACAGTAGATCTAAACTTCTTCGCTGCAATCCAATGTTTACGTGATACTCACGTAAGAAATCTTTAATTGTAAACTAAAAAACTATAGGTGGTAGATTTTATCTACCGCCTTTTTCATGTATCAAATTCCTGCCATTTGTATTGACTCAATTTCAACAATAGGAATTTTCATTTCTGTTAAGTTTGAAGAAACTTTAACCAGTACTTCATTATTTTCATATCCAGTGATATACCCAATCAATAAATCATGAATCGTTTGGATACGACATTCTACCTTTGGGATATAGTGGGGTTTATTGATCATAAAGTAAACTTTTTCTTCAATACTCATCTCTCTAAATGGCTTTTTTTTCCACGATTTCTTTTCTTTTACCTCAATTGGTTTCTCCTCTTCAATCGGCTCCGTTTTTAATTCCACGTCAGAAAAGTCATCTTTATTATTCATTTGTTTACCTTTGAGCACAAATGATTGTTGTACTTTTAATTTTGCTTGTGGAAGTTCTGGCTGTGCAACGTATAATAGTGGTTTTAATTCTTCCTTTGTCTCTCTTTTAACCAAAGTGTTCCCCTCCTATATACATATACTTCACTACAATCATTATATGAAGAAGATAAACAGGTTATGAATAGAAAATCTTATTTACCCTACATCTTTAATATTAGGTTGTATTTTTTAGACAAGAAGTTATTTCAATAACGCCTTTTTTACACTATGCACTTCTAAAAAAATTAGTTATCAACTAGGCTATTTTATTATTTTCAATGATTAGAGTTAAATTGGACAAATATCTCAGTACACATCCCTTGCAGGGCTCATATATATACTATGTAATCACACAGAAAATTCAAGGAGAGATAAAAAGTGAATAAAGACTTATTACGTTCTTTTATTGGTAAAACAGTAAAAATCGATCGTGGCGGTCATGAATCTAGCACAGGTTTCATTTTAGGCGCTAACAAATCGCATTTTGCAGTTTATAATGAACATGATGGAATATTATATTATCAATATTTTCATATTAAGAGTTTAACAGAATACCCTAGAAAAGATTCTGACTTAAGTTTAGAAGAACTAGAGCAATATGAATATAAAGATGCTGATGATTTTACAGAATTACTACATTCCGCTAAACACCAATGGGTAAAAATTAATCGTGGTGGACATGAAAAATTAGAAGGAATTCTTGAAGATGCAAATCATGACTACGTAACAATCATTACTCATGACGAAGTAATACACCTTGCTACATTCCATATTCGAAGCATTAGTTTTGGAGAAAAATATGAATCTGTTAGCGAAGAATCTAATTCTAGTTCTACAAGAGCAGTTAGAAGAAAAAGAAAATAAGTTTAATTGAAAAGGTCGTTTTATTTTATCAATAAAACGACCTTTGCTCTAAATTATAACTATATATAGGAAAAATCAATCCTTCATTCCGTACAAACAATAACTAACTTCCAAGATAAACTTATGAGTTTACGCTAAAATTTAATAAAACGGCAAAAAAGTTTTTAGTCTAAATTCATAGAAAGATGGGGTTATCATTAAAGAGGTGAAATAAATTTGAGTTCTTTGAAATCCCTAATAAGTAAATATATAGCAGTTGAAATTTCAGGGAATAAAGCTTTAAACGGTCAATTAATTGATGTAGGAAATGACTTAATTGTACTTCACAATGGACAAGATTATTATTATATACCCACTCTTCACATTCAGTATTGTTATGAAGCACCTATTCCGAATGACCTAATAAATGATTCATCAACACCTGTTTTTCAACCAGAACACGAAGATTTATCTTTACGCAAAATTTTAACAAATGCAAAAGGTATATTTGTCGAAATTAAAGTAACAAATAACCAAACTTTCCACGGCTATGTTACGAGTATACTAAATAATTATTTTTCATTTTATACACCAGTCAATAAAACGATGTACATTTCTTTACAACATCTAAAATGGTTAATTCCTTATGTAAATAACCAAACGCCTTATTCTTTAAGCAATAAATTCCTTCCAGTTAACCCAAATAGTATTCCTTTAGCTAGAACACTAGAAGTACAATTAGAAAAATTAAATGATGAGCTGATCATAATCAATAATGGCGAACGAAATGAGCAAATCGGTAAAGTAAAATCAATCGATTCAAATTTTATCGAATTAATCTCTGCCAAAGGATTGGTTACTTCAGTAGGATTACGTCATGTCAAAACCATTCATCTTCCTTAAATAAATACAAAAGAAAAGTCTGTTTTCGTATACATTGTTGCTATTATAGAATTCGTTAGTTGATAACAATTCCAGGCTGCTCCCTTTCCGTGGGGCGTGAGCTGAGCCTCCTCGGCAAGCCTGCGGGGTCTCCCCCTTCCCGCTATTCCCACAGGAGTCTCGCACCTTCCATTGTAATCAACTTCTGTCTTTAAAATTTATAATCTCAAAATCAACAATCTTATAAAATAGAGCTAAAGAAAAAGAGACTTCTCAATCAAGTGAGAAATCTCTTTTCTTTATGTTGTTTTCTAAAGATTATTTATTATAAAAGTTTTTATTAAGTAAAGTTGATAAAAGTTGTTTGGAACGGAAATCAACTTCTATCATTAATAAATATCAACAAAGGTTTCGAAAACAGCTTTTCTTTATTATCCTAGAATATGGTATCCTGAATCAACGTGAATATTTTCGCCAGTAATTCCTCTAGAAAGATCAGTAAATAAGAATAATGCAGCATCTCCTACTTCTTCTTGAGTTACATTTTTACGTAGTGGTGCTTTCTCTTCAATTTCGTTTAGGATTGAGTTGAAACCACCTACACCTTTAGCCGAAAGTGTACGAATTGGACCAGCTGAAATTGAATTTACTCGAATACCGTGCTTTCCTAAGTCATTTGCAAGATATCTTACAGATGCATCAAGAGATGCTTTCGCAACGCCCATTACATTGTAATTTCTTACAACTCTTTCTCCACCTAAATATGTTAACGTAACGATACTTCCACCTTCAACCATCACTTCTTTTGCTGCACGTGCAACAGCAGTTAATGAAAAAGCACTAATATTTTGTGAAAGTAAAAAGCCCTCTCTACTTGTATCGACAAATTCACCTGATAAATCTTCCTTATTTGCAAATGCAATACAATGAGCAATACCGTGAATTACGCCTACTTTTTCTTTAATGGTTGAGAAACATTTATAAATATCTTCATCACTTGTCACATCACATGGTAAAACTAGAATATCTTCACTTCCTAGTGTATTAGCTAAATCACGTACATTTTTTTCTAGACGTTCAGTTGCGTAAGTGAAAATTAACTTTGCACCAGCTTTATGAAGTGAGGTTGCAATCCCCCATGCAATACTGCGATGGTTTGCAACGCCCATTACTACAACAGTTTTCCCTGATAATGAAATCATTTTTCATCCTCCTATTTTATAACTTAATATTAGTACCAGATACTAATTATACTATCACATCAAAACTAAATTTAAAACATTATTTTCTTATTAAGTTTCGACATTCTATTTCCTAAATTAACAAAAATAAATTATAATGGGGATTGTCGTACATGAGAATAGACTATAACTTACCATACTAAAAAAGTGGAATATCAATCAACGATTAGCACCTCTAGTTAAATGAAAATTGTTTCTACATCGATTCTAGGATATATTAGTTTGAGATTAGTTTTCTCAGACTATCTTCATTATTTACTTATTTTACAAAGTCAAACTAAATAGATAAAAATTACTTACTTATTTAAGAGAGGTGAAGTCAATTGAAGGAAGATCGTACAACTCTCTTTCAAATCGATTTTAAATTAATCTTTATTTTACTACTAATTGCAACAGTAAGTGTAATTGCCATCACTGCTGCAGAACCAAGTTTACCTGGTAATCTACGTCATATAAATTTTGCTGCTCAACAAATTGAATGGTATATCATTGGGTTTATTGGAATAGCACTTATCATGATTATTGATTTTGATCGCTATAAAAGTATCATTTGGTATTTATATGGGATCGGAATGGTGTTATTAATTGGTTTAGCGTTACATGTACCTGGTGCACAACAAATTAAAGGGTGTTGGGGATGGTATAAACTCCCAGGCATAGGAAACTTTCAGCCCTCAGAGTTAATGAAGATTTTTATGATACTTATCTTGGGAACAATCGTTTCTGATCATAATGATAAATATCCTGCTAAAGAAAAAAGAGACGATTTATTGCTTCTAGGGAAAATATTCGCTGTCTCACTACCACCACTTATCTTAATTGCAAAAGAACCAGATTTAGGGAATACAGGGGTTCTGTGTGCAATTATTGCGACAATTATTGTAGTTTCAGGAATTCGCTTACGTTATATTTTAAGTTTAGTATTCATTACACTTGGTTTAGGTGCTTTTTTAGTCTATTTATTTTTCTATCATAACGAATTTTTTATCACGCATATTTTACATTCATACCAACTTGATCGATTTTATGGTTGGTTAGCACCTTATGAGTATCCAACTCAAGGTTTCCAATTGACACAAGCCCTAATGGCTGCAGGTTCCGGATTATTATTCGGAAAAGGATACCATCAAGGTAATGCATATTTCCCTGAGCCACATACGGACTTTATTTTCACAGTAATTGGTGAGCAATTTGGGTTTATAGGTGCTAGTATCGTTATTTCTCTATTTTTCTTATTAATCTATCGCATGATTCATATTGCACTAGAAAGCAATGATCGATTTGGAAGTTACATTTGTGCTGGCGTTGTCGGTATGTTCGCATTCCAAGTATTTCAAAATATCGGAATGACAATTGGATTACTACCTATCACAGGTATAACATTACCTTTTGTAAGTTATGGTGGTAGTTCTCTTGCAACAAACTTACTAGCAGTCGGTTTTGTACTAAACGTACGATCAAGAACAAATAAATACATGTTTGACTAAAACTCTCATAAGTAGAGGTAAAAAAGTTTTGTAAAACGAGCCTTTAGAATTTTATCTAAGGCTCGTTTTTTTTAGGGTTTTATCTAAAGTATTGTTGCTCTATAAAGATTTTGTTATTGGAAACTGTGACATAAATAAGTTGATTGGAGCAGAAGGTGCGAGACTCCTGTGGGAGCAGCGGGACAGGTGAGACCCCGCAGGAGCAATAGCGACGAGGAGGCTCACCGCCCCCCCAAGGAAAGCGAGTATTTCTTTCGCTCCAATCAACTAAGAGTACTTTTAAATAGCAACATAGTATATGAAAACAGAATTTTTTATAAAGCTTTTATATACATTCATATTTTCTATCCTGTAATAGATACTATATGATGATAAGATAATTTCACTGATTAAGGAATTAAAGGAAGTGTTCAAATGCAAACCTATCATATAATAGGAGATATCCATGGATGTTTTCAGGAATTTGTTAATTTGACAAAATTACTTGGTTTTGAATGGAAAAATCAGATTCCAATGCATCCCAATGGAGATCGATTAGTATTTGTAGGTGATTTAACAGATCGTGGAAAAAATTCATTAGCAGTTATTGATGTTGTATACGAACTTGTAATAAGAAAAAAGATTGCCTATTATGCTCCTGGTAATCATTGTAATAAACTTTACCGCTATTTTATCGGGAGAAATGTCCAGATTAAGCATGGTTTAGAAACAACAGTAGCAGAATTAGATGCTCTTTCTTCTAAACAATATAATCATTATAAAGAAAAGTTTATAAAACTTTATGAAGGTTCTCCTCTTTATCATATGTTAGATCAAAGAAAGCTTATTGTTTGTCATGCTGGAATTAAAGAAGAAATGATTGGTAAAACCTCAAATTCAGTAAAAACATTTGTATTGTATGGAGATATAACAGGTGAAGTTCTTCCAAATGGAATGCCAGTACGAAGAGACTGGGCAAAAGAATATACAGGGGAATCAATCATTGTGTACGGTCATACACCTATTTTAGAGCCTAGAGTGATAAACAAAACATACAATATTGATACAGGTGCAGTTTTTGGAGGACACTTAACTGCTCTCTCTTACCCCTCATTAACTTTTACGAAGGTAAAATCAAGTATGCCTTTTTTAGAAGAGAAGTTTACTCATTTTGAATAAACATGACTCCTCAAAAAAAAATTTATGTTACAAAAATAAAGGTAGATTACTTAGCGTAATCTACCTTTATTTGGAAGGATCCCTTTCCTTCCATTCTATATATGTATTTCTCCCATCCCCATGGTTGAAATAATACATTTTAAAAATAGACTATCTGACAAAATTTGTCAATAATCTTCATAAAATTTAAGCAAGTCAATTTATTCCCTTTACATTGAAAATTATATAACGAAAACGTTTTCTTGTAAAGGCTTTCAAAAAACTTTTTTTTATTTTTACCTACCTTTATAACACTTCAGAAAAATTTATTTTATCTGGTTTCAATTCTATATTAAAAAGGTCACTGTATTTTCACTTTAGATTAATCATACTAAAGTAAGAACAGTGACCTACTAAACTATTTTCTATTCAGGCATATGGATTGATTTCCATTCTGCTAAATCAGAAGGTAATCCTATCTCAAACAAATAATTTTTTTGATGAAATGGATGGTAAAATTGAATTGCATAACTATGAAGCGACTGTCTTTTTAACGTTTCAACTGATCCTCCGTATAAATCATCCCCAACTAACGAATGACCTATGAAAGATAAATGAACTCTAATTTGATGGGTACGACCTGTTTCAAGTTGTAATCTTAGAAATGAATACTTTTCATTGAAACTAATTACTTCAAAATGTGTTACCGCCTTCTGACCATCTTGCCGTACTTCCCGTTCAATCAAACTATCATCTTTCCTTCCAATCGGAGCATCAATGATTCCAGAGCTATCCTCTAATTGTCCATGCACAAACGCTAGATATTTCCTCTGTATATGTTCTAACCCATTCTTTGAAAATAAATGATGTACAAATCGATTTTTCGCAATCAGCATTAATCCAGATGTATCTTTATCCAGTCTGGTTACAATATGAACGGTTGATTGTAATCCAATTTGAAAAAAATAATAAAGTAAGCCATTTGCTATTGTCCCTTTTGGGTGTTCCCGCGAAGGGATACTTGGTATTCCAAAAGGTTTATTAATGACTAAAACAAAATCATCTTCATAGACAATGTCAAACGGAATGTATTCTACAACTAAATCTTCACTAAATATTTCACTAGGGAACTGTACTTTTACTATATCATTTGTATTTAAAACAGTTCGAACAGTTTTTTCTTCTCCATTAACTAAAATCAAACCGCCTTTAAATTTGATATCAGTTAAAGCCTTTTTTGAAATATCATTTCTTTTCAAAAAGTCCCTCAATAATATCCCACTATCTGCTTCGGAGACTGTCCACTGAATGGTATAAGGTTTCAAGTACTCACCAACTTACTCTTTAATAAATGAATCTCTAACACGCTTCCAAAACGGAAATGATCTAAATCTTGCAAAACGTACTTTTTCATTTGCAACTCGGCACTGAATCGATTTAACATTCTCATGAACGATTGTTGTATGATCTAGTGTAATTTGAAAATTAGCATTACGTACTGGCTTTAGTAAACATGTATGATGTTTTGGCAGGACTAGTGGTGAACCTACCGTACGGAACACACGATTATTGATTGAAGCCATTTCAGCAATTTGGATCGCTTCTATAGAAGGATGGATTATTGCACCACCAAGAGCTTTATTATATGCAGTACTTCCTGATGGAGTAGACATACATAATCCATCTCCTCTGAAGGTTTCAAAATGCTGACCTTTTATCTCTAAATCAATTACTAATGTTCCTTCCAATCCTTTGATTGTACTTTCATTTAAAGCCAAATATTTCATTTCTTTTTGTCCATTTACATAGCGAACAATTACCTCTAACAGTGGATACTCTACAACTTGAAATGGCGTTTTAGCAATTGCAATGACAAGCTTTTCAATTTCACTTGGTAACCAATCAGCATAAAAGCCAAGATGTCCTGTATGAACACCTACGAATGCCACTTGATCCAAAATATGAGAGTAACTATGAAAAGCTTGCAGTAATGTGCCGTCTCCCCCAACTGAAACAACAATTTCTGGGTGCTCTTCATCATATTCAAAATCAAACCCATTTAAATAGGTTCTCATTTTCTCTGCAATGTCATTTGATTCCTGGTCTCCCTTTGACATAATAGCGAATTTCATCTTTTGCCCATCCTTATTGGTCATTTTTTTTGGAGAATATCGCTTGTGCTTCTTGGATTTCTCCCCTTATTAAAGACATTTCCTCATCAAGTAAAAAAGCTGCTTCTGCCGCTCTCTTCAAACGTTCATGAATGTTTTCAGGATATTGCCCTTTATATTTATAATTTAAAGAATGTTCGATTGTAGCCCAAAAATTCATTGCAAGTGTTCTAATTTGAATTTCCACAAGTACTTTTTTTTCACCAGATATCGTTTGAACTGGATATTCAACTACAACGTGGTACGAACGGTAGCCACTCTTTTTTTTATGAGCAATATAATCTCGTTCTTCGACTATTTTGAAGTCATTTCTTTCCCTTAAAAGTTCTACAACAATCTGAATATCTTCCTTGAATTGACACATCATACGAAGTCCAGCAATGTCCTGCACTTCGCTTTCTATATTAGATATTGGGATATTTTTACGTATTGCTTTCTTAATTATACTATGTACTGGTTTAACACGACCTGTTACAAACTCAACTGGAGAATGTTGGTTCGTTTCCTCATATTGTTTACGTATTCCTTTTAATTTTACTTTCAATTCATTTACAGCTTGATCATAAGGAGCTAGAAATTTTTCCAATTGTTCTATCATATGGTTCACCACCAATTACCTTTTTAAAAACACATCATTTACCTTTTCTACAAACTCTTGTCCATAGTTGAAATTCCCTTCTACATTTTCTAAAAATGTGGAAAGTTCGAATTGCCAATTCTCTAGCAGCATTTCTCCTTTTTCACAAGTCAAATATACTGGTAATTCCTTTATGTATGCATTATTGATTTCATTCCATAATGAACTAGGAATCGAAATATATACAAAATCTTCCTTTTCTTCTATTATATACAATAATGATGCATTGTCCGAATCTGCAATTAAAGTTCCTATTTCAACAGCTTGTGATAAATCTACATCATTTGATTTTATTTTAAGATTTAGTCTTGATTCTTCAAGAACTACTTCATGAACTAATTCTATTTTTCGCATATTATAGTTTGCCTCCGATAATACTAAGTTGTTTCATACTTATTAGCTTTTTTCGTAAATATTGCTATTTAAAAAGTAGTGTGGTGTCTCAGCTCCAGGATGCTCGCTTTCCGTGGGGCGGGCGGTGAGCCTCCTCGTCGCTATCGCTCCTGCGGGGTCTCACCTGACCCGCTGCTACCACAGGAGTCTCGCACCTTCAGCTCCAACTAACTTCAGCTTTATTAGAAGTTTGCTTTAACAAACTCTTAAAAAACAACAATCTTTTAGAAAAGAGCCACTTGTTTTAATCTATCCTATTGTATCATAAAGTTAAACGATAATCAGAGATGAAATTCCTCAATATTTAATGATATTCATCAAACACAATGTATTCAAAAACAATCCCGCTTAACCAAAAAGGAGATCAATATTATGTCACGAGAAATTGAAATTGAATTTAAAAATCTACTTACTAAACAAGAATTTGACCTACTAAAAGAAAAATTCGCTATTAAATCTGATTTATTTAAAAAACAAATTAATTATTATTTTGACTCACCAACATTCGATATCAAAAGATTAGGTGGAGCTTTAAGAATTAGAGAAAAAAATAATTCCTATACATTAACATTGAAATTAAAACAATCAGTTGGTCATTTAGAAATACATCAAACATTAACAGAAGAACCTGCAAAAAATATGCTAAATTCAAATGCTATACCAACAGGTGAAGTGAAGAGTTATTTGGAAGAAAATGGAGTGTCATGTCAAAAGTTGTGCTTATTTGGTGAACTTGCTACAAACCGTGCAGAACTTCTATACCAAGAAGGGTTACTTGTTTTAGACCATAGTACTTATTTTCATATAGATGATTATGAAATAGAATATGAAGTAACTGATGAAAAAATTGGATCAGAGGTTTTTTCTAATCTATTAAACCAATTACAGATCCCAATTCGTGAAACTCCAAATAAAATTAAACGTTTTTTCACTGTTAAACAACAGCTAGTAGGAGAGAAAATAGAATGAACACTGAAACGATTCAAAAATTTATTCAGCTTCAAGCCTTATCAAATCTTAGTGCTTCATCATCTAATCAAACAAGCAACAATGATACAAGCTCTATTTTCAATGCAATGTTTAATGATGAGCTTCAATCATTGTTATCAAAAGATCAAACCGATCAAAACTCAAATAACATCATTAATGTTCAGCAACCGGCCTTATCTTATGGAAATCCATTTTTAACTAATGATCCAACAATGGATATCAGTAATACATACCCTGTAGGAAAAACAGAGCTTTCTCCAAATAAAAATATAAGTGGTAAAGTAACCCAATATGATGACATTATCCAAGAGATGTCACAAAAATATGATGTGGATGCTAATTTGATTAAAGCAATTATTCAGCATGAATCAAACTTTAATCCAAATGCAGTAAGTCATGCTGGTGCAAAAGGTCTTATGCAATTAATGCCCGTAAATTTAAAAGAATATAGTGTCTCAAATCCTTTTGATCCAAAACAGAACATCGAAGCTGGTACTCGCGAAATTAAGCGTTATTTAACAATGTATGATAATAATTTACCATTATCGCTGGCAGCTTATAATGCAGGAATGGGAAACGTTCGTAAATATGGCGGAATTCCACCATTTAAAGAAACACAAGATTACGTTAAAAAGGTGTCTCAAACTTATTTAGAAGCTTAAAAACAAATTCCATTATATAGCTAACTTATTAGTGCAATGCTAATTGGTTAGCTATTTTTTTATGATGAACTCAATTTTTGATATTTGCAAGAAAACATCCATTTTATGGACTAACATCCTCTTCGCCCCTTCCTCTCTGCGAAATCTCGGAGCCTTTTTTCTTAAAGAGTGTCGGTTCAAACAATCTAAAAAAACACATTAAATAGTTCAGAGCCTCATTTTTATACGATCGAATTTCTTAACTGAGACTAATTACTTAGATATAGACTCATTTCTAAACGATTGTCTTTTTTTGGAGATTTGATATTGATAATAAGTTGATTGGAACGGAAGGGTGCTCGACTCCTGTGGGAGATGCGGGAAGGCTGAGACCCCACAGGAGCGTTAGCGACGAGGAGGCTCTGCTCACGCCCCTAGGAAAGTGAGCATCCTGGAGTGGAAATCAACTTACACATACTGAAAAAGCAACAATATTTTCAATAAAAGCTTAGATGAAAAATTTTGATTATTAAAAAATACTCATACTGTAATGCATGTCATTTGATATATTTGTTTCACATTGCTACAATATTTTTAGATAAAGCGAGAGTATATATTGGTAAGCATTATTTCAAATAATGCTAAAAAAATCAGAAATTAGCTTTATTAAGGGTGAAAAGAATGCATGACAACTATTGTAACAATGAATCTAATCCATCAAAAGAAACCTGTTGCACTAAGAAACCAATCGAACTCTATGTTTTTATAGATCCTCTTTGTAGAAATTGTTGGGATTTTAGTGCATCTTTTAAAAAGTTCATCTTAGAATACGGTCATTACTTTTCCGCTACCTTTATTCCAGTTAGCGGATATTATACAACAAAAAAACTACTAGAAAAAAATTTTAATTCACTTTCATTTGTATGGGAAAAAACTGCTAGACGTTCTGATATTCTATGTGATCAAGATATTTGGCTTGATAATAAAGAGCTTTATCCTTATTATTCTGCCATTGCAATTAAGGCAGCTGAACTTCAAGGGCGACATGCTGGCCTTAATTATTTAAAGAAGCTCCAAGAATATTATTTTTTAATGAATAAAGATATTACTGAAAAAGAAGTGCTAATCGAATGTGCCAAGGAAATTAATATTGATGTGAAAGAATTTATTGATGATTTAAACGGACCTCTATCAATCAAAGCCTTTCAATGTGATTTAAAAATTACAAAAGAAATGCTTATTACCGAAATTCCAAGTGTAGTATTTTTTAGTGAAAATATTGAAGAAGAAGGCTTAAAAATTAATGGATTTGAAAGTTATCAAACTTATGTAAAAATCCTTCAATTAATGAGTAAAGAAAAATTAACTAAACGAAATTTACCAGATTTACTTGATTATATTAAGGTGAATCCTTTCGTTACAGTGAATGAGCTTTGTGATGTGTATGAGCAATCAATACAACAAATTGAATTATATCTAAAGAAAATGATGTTATTAAGAAAAGTTAAAAAGGTTATCCAGAACGACACTGAATTTTACCAATATATACATTGAAATAAAAAAGGACTCAGCTTACGCCGAGTCCTTTTTTTCGATGTCAATTAAGACATCATAGGGGATGGGAGAAATTTTCACGTTCAAACAAAGGGGTATTTGTGTTTGTGAATTAGTTCACACCCATATAATACATCGTTTCGATTTATTTTGCAACCCTTTGAACAGTATTTCACAATTTAGACACATTTTCGCTTAATTTGATACAATCAAAAGTATCATTTTTGTTCCTCTATAAAGGAACTAATTAGAATAATAACTCTTCAAGTTCATTTAACATTTCTTCAAACACTTTTAATGCTTCTACAATTGGTTGAGAAGATGTCATATCAACTCCAGCTTTTTTCAACACCTCAATTGGATAATCAGAGCTTCCTGATTTTAAATAGCCTAAGTAACGCTCAACAGCAGGCTCCCCTTCTTCTAATATTTGCTTAGAAAGAGCTGTAGCTGCACTAAATCCAGTTGCATATTGATAAACATAATAATTATAGTAAAAATGAGGAATTCGGCTCCATTCTAATCCGATTAACTCATCAATTACGATGTCTTCCCCAAAATACTTTTTGTTTAATTCATAATACGTTTTTGTTAATAAATCAGGCGTTAATGCTTCACCATTTTGTGCTAATTGATGAATAGTATGTTCAAACTCAGCAAACATCGTTTGACGGAAAACTGTACCTCTAAATCCTTCTAAATAATGATTTAAAAGATATAAACGTTGTTTTGGATCTTCTGTATTCTTTAACAGGTAATCATTTAAAATTGCCTCATTACAAGTTGAAGCTACCTCTGCAACGAAAATTGAGTAATCTCCATATACATAAGGCTGCGTTTTTCGAGTGTAATAACTATGCATTGAATGACCAAATTCATGAGCTAATGTAAACAAATTATTTACATTATTGTGCCAGTTCATTAAAATATAAGGATTTGTTCCATATGCTCCTGAAGAATATGCACCACTACGTTTTCCTTTATTTTCAACTACGTCAACCCATCGGTTTTCATAAGCCTCTTTTAAAACCTCAATATATTCTTCTCCAAGAGGCTTTAAAGCTTTTAACAGCGTTTCCTTTGCTTCATCATACGTTACTTCCATTTTCACTTCTTCTACAAGAGGAGTAAATAAATCATACATATGAAGTTCATCAAGCTTCAACGCTTTTTTGCGGATATTAATATATCTGTGAAGTAAATGTAAATGATCATTTACCGCTCCAACTAATTGATCATAAACTGACTCAGGGATATTGTTGTTACTTAGTGCGGCTTGTCTTGCACTTTCATATTTTCGAACTTTTGCATTAAAATTATCTCTTTTAACATTTCCACTTAGTGTACTAGCAAATGTATTTTTAAACGAATCGTATGTATTATATACTCCTTCAAACGCTTCTTTTCTTACACGACGGTCACTACTTTCTAGCAAGTGTATATATCCGCCATGTGTGATTTCAACATGCTCTCCATTTTCATCCTCAATTGTAGGAAATTTTATATCTGCATTATTTAACATGCCAAAAGTTGAACTAGAAGATGATAAAACTTCTGAAGCCTGTGCAAGAATTGCTTCTTCCTCCGCTGACAATACATGAGGTTTTTGTTTTAAGATTTCCTCTAATGAATGTTTGTAAAGTTGCAAGTCCTTATTTTCTTCTAAAAATGAATTTAGCTTTTCTTCCTCAATGGATAATAATTCCGGAATAAAATAAGATGTAACACTAGCAAATTCAGAGTATAAACTCTTTGCACGATCGTCATAAGCTTGATATGTAGAATTAGTTGTATCTTGGTCATAACGCATGTGAGAGTATGTATACAGTTTTCCCATTAATAATGAAATTTCATCGTTCTTCTTTAAAGATTCTACTAATGTTTCAGAAGACTGATTTAATTTCCCTTTATACTCTTTCATTGTAGGAATCAGTGATTGAATTTTTTTAAATTCCTCTTCCCACTTTTGATCCGTTTCATAAATATCTTCTAATCTCCAAGTTAACTGAGCATCTACCTCAGAACGATTCGGTAATTTTTTTACTGTTTTTTGCTCTGACATTTTAATTCCCCCTTAAAATTTTAACCTTTTATTAGGAAGTATGAACATAAGTACTCTTTTATACTATTCTGTCCATCTTTTGTATTTCCCTTCTTAAATTTATGATAAATTACCCAATAAAGTGAAACCTCCATCAGAGGGGGATTTCTTTTTTCCCACACTGATGGTTAGCCCGCCAAATCGGGCTTTTACGGGCAGTTATCCACCACCTATCTTCCTCGTTTCTCTTTGATTCTTGAGGTGAGTGTCTTACTGCCCGCGAATAGCGGGATAAAATTCCCTACTTTTTTTGGAATAGGATAAGATAGGCTATTTGGCAAATCTTTTCATCCTCTATAAATGCTTCCTCAAGAGAATTAGGATTAGAATTATCCACCATTTTCTTGATTTTACCATTTTTTTCTCTTCGTATGATTCCAAAATGCTCTAAAACAGTCAAATAACTATTTATTAGGTCACAAATTGTGACATGATTTATTACTTGTAAAACGTTTACTTTCCAACATCCGTTATCTATTTTATTTTGAACAAAACAAACCATATCATTAAAACAAATTTCTTCATTCCGATTTTTAGGATAAATAAATGTTAAATAAAGCATCCCTTGCCAAATGATGCAATGTTCATGTAATAGACAGTTTTCTTTTAAAGGTACTCCAATAAGTCCAGGCATATATGGAATGTAATTTTTATATAAAAGTTGTTTGAAAGGATAAAAATTCCCATTGATTAGTAAGTGCTGACTAAGACGGTATTTTCTTTTTAAATTACACCAACTCTCGATAAATTGTTTTTGAGAAAGTTGATGTTTTTTTCCTAAATCTATAAAGTTTGATGCTTTCAATGGAAGAATGGTTAACTGACCAATATATATTGTGGAAGAAAATGAAATTAAAGAGGATAATTGAATAAAAGATTTAATATGTGGATCATAAAAGAATAAACAGAAGCTACTTGTTTCGATCATGCAGTTTAGTGAAATCTCATTTAAACGAAAAATATTGTTTTTTTTTCGTAGCAAATGCCTAAGCCCAAGAATCCATAGAACTGGAATACCCTGATTTTTATAACCTATTGTCCTCTCTTTTAATTTTGCGTTTGGAATCTTTGAGCACTGATACTCTATACATAGGAAAATTTCATTGTGTGATAATAATATGTCTGTACGCTGATTTATTTCTGGAAAATACTTTTCTAGTTCTACGTTTTCATATTGTTTTTTTAACCATTTATAAATATCAATTTTCCCATGATTATGAACATCTGATTCCCCTTCCCTTCCTATACAGTGAATTAATGAACTATGAGCAAAATGAGGTCTTTTTCTTTCTCCAATTTTCAAAATAACCGATTCATTACAAATTGGACAGTAATATTGATTTTGTTTTTTCAACAAAATTAATTCTTCCTTTGATTTAGCATCAGCTAAATTGATTAATATTTTGTTTTTTGTACTTGCTACTAGCATTTTATCCCTCCCTTTCTATTTCTTTTCCTTCGACTAAGGTCTTGGATTATCCTACTTTCATTCTAAATTTGAATTTTAAAGCAAAAAAATAACCCAATTAGATTGGGTTATTACTCACCTATAATAATGGTGCTAGTAATCTTGATAATGATTCGAAAATTCGTAAATACATTGGTCTTTTCAAAAAGTCGGTATATTTGATTTGTCGTGAATTCTTCAAATCATCTTGAAAATCTGCTGCTAATCTTTCTATACTTTGTTCTAAATATAAAAAGGCTGTTATTTCAAAGTTTAAATGAAAGCTTCTCATATCCATATTTGCTGTACCAATAGAAGCTACCTCATCATCTGCCATTAGTATTTTGCCGTGTAGAAAGCCTTGTTTGTATTCATAAATTTCAACGCCGGCATCTAATAATTCAGGGAAATATGACCTTGAAGCATGAAATACAATTTTTTTGTCTGGACGATCTGGCACTAATATTTGCACCTTAACACCTGCATTAGCAGCAACCTTAAGTGCTGTTAACAGATCGTCATCTGGAACAAAATAAGGAGTCATTATACAGATATTTTTTCTTGCATTCGTTATCATTGCAAAAAATAATTGCTTTATCACATCATGTTTATTATCCGGACCACCTGCAACAATTTGAACGACCCCTTCAGAATAGAATTCAGGCAAATCAGTTATTTGAAAATAAACAGGGCCTTTAATAATTTCATTTGTCATATAAAACCAATCTTGTAAAAAGATAACCTGTAAAGATTGGACAGCTTCACCAACTAATTTCAGATGAGTATCTCTCCATTTCCCGTAGTATTCATCTTTCCCTAAATACTCATCACCAATATTTAAACCACCTACGAAACCAACTTGCCCATCGATCACCACAATTTTCCTATGGTTTCGATAATTAATCGTATCATTTAAAATCGGAATTTTTACTGGTGAAAATGGAACGATTTGAACACCAGCTTCAATTAAATCATTTTTATATGTTTTGGAAAGTTGCCAACTTCCAACTCCATCATATAAAAAGCGAACCTCAACACCTTGTTTAGCTTTTTCAATTAAGATGTCTTTAATTTGAGTACCTATATCGTCATCCCGAACAATATAAAATTCCATGTGGATATGGTGTTTTGCTTTTTTTAACTCTTCTAAAATGGCAGGAAAGGTTTCAGTACCATTCGTTAGGACTTGCGTTTTTGTATTTCTGGATAAACCAATATTCCCTTGAGTCAGTCCTACTTTCAGTAAATAATCTAGTTTATCGTTCTTTTCGGCCAAATCACTAACATCTACAGGGTTCTTTCGTTTATATAATTGATAGACATGTTCATCAATTATAGACTTTTTTTTGTAAATTCGTTTTTTTCGATAACTTTGACCAAATAACAAATAAAAGAAAAAACCAAACACTGGAAATATTGCTAAAGCAACAATCCAAGTTAATGTCCTCGCTGGATTTCGATTTTCTAAGAATATGATAAATGCAACACCAATAGCAGTAATGGAAAACATAACACTAACTCCACTAACGAAATTCATTTTTCCATAAAGAATAATATCAAGTAGCCAGTTATATGTTAGCATTGGTGAAGTAAAATAAAGAATGACTAATGCAATAATAATAAATAGTGCTATTTTAAACCTAAATCTCATCTTACCTCTCCTTCAGAAAAAAAGAAGCCGATTTCATGTGAAATAGGCTCCTAGGAAATTGAAAACATTGATTTAAAAAATGACAATGCAGTTTCCTCGTAAATCTTCTTTCCGTACTCCTCTAATACATGAACTGTTATTTTTGATCGTTGACCATATTCTAATAATAAAGAAATAATTTGAAGAATTTCTTTTTCGTTATATGCCTCTTCATTAAATTCTACATATACATAATATTGTTCATTATAAGAATAAATCGTATTAAAAACAGTTGATAAATCTGCCGCGTGAGACATTTCAATTAAATCTTCAAGATTTTTTACAGAAATGACATAATTTTTTTGTTCATGTATTTCATGAGATGATTCATAGAATTCTTCATCTTCTAATTCTGACTCATCGTCTTCATCAAGTGGGATAAAAGGAATTTCTAGATTTTTTTCATGATCTCCTAAATTAACTTCTACTTTTTTCCCGTCTTTTGATAAAACAGCTTTCGTAACAACTACTTCAATTCCAGTATCTAAAGCTTGAACCTGAATCCATAAAGGATCTCCTGAAATAAATTCCTCTGTTAAATGAGCCTCATCGATTAGTTCCCAAAATAGTTGCTCACTTCTCTCACGGTCTAACCAAACCTCATCCTTAGAGAAACCTCTTTCTTCTATGTCCATATAGGATATGGAGAATTTAAAAGTATTGTCGTTAATGCGTTCGATTTCCATTTCTTCCTCTCCTCTCCTGCTAATTCATCATTTATATAAGAACTAAGGCTATGTTTTCGTAAACATTGTTGCTATTTTAGAATGCGTTAATTGATTACAACTTCTATCTATAAATTTAAAAATCTCGGGAAGCAACATTTTTTTAAAAAGATTCAAAATTAATCATCTAAATCATAATTTGTACTATCTTATCATGAATAAATTGTAAAAGCTAATACGAGAACTTTTACATATTTTTACTTGGATTACATTTCCTTATTTGATCGATATGATTACCTATATGGCAACATATCTAAGTTTATTTTATGATAAGAAGTCCCATTTTGAAAATATAATTCACCTAATTTTGAAAAACAAACATATACCTAGAATATACAAGGACAAACATTAAACATTTCTTACAATTTTAAAAATGAGGTGGAATTCTTTTGGAACTGTCTTATCTATGGTCTATATTCTTTATTATTACAATTGATATTATTTTAGGTGGCGACAATGCGATTGTAATTGCACTTGCATGTAGAAAGCTTCCTTCTAAAAAGCGGAACTTTGCAATTATTTTAGGGACAATCATTGCGATTTCGTTAAGAATAATTCTTACACTGGGAGCTATATTTGTATTAAAAGTACCTTTCTTACATTTAATCGGAGGAATTCTTTTATTATACATATCTTATAATTTATTAATTCAAGAAAATGATCACTTATCAAGTATTAAAGAAAATTATTCGGTCTTCCAAGCGATTCGTACGATTGTATTTGCTGATTTAGTAATGGGGATTGATAATGTATTAGCTATTGCAGGTGCTTCAAATGGGCATCCTTCCCTAGTAATATTTGGTCTCTGTATTTCCATCCCAATCATCATTTGGGGTAGTAAGGTTGTCTTATTCTTTTTAGAACGTTTCCCCATCCTAGTTTTTATAGGAGCTGGTGTTCTTGCAATAACTGCAGGAAATATGTTGATTGAGGAACCATTTATTGCATCATTAATTGGTAATGACAATTATCTCAACATTCTAATCCCGACATCATGTGTTTTATTGATTACTACCGTAGGAGGATTCTTTAACTTTTTGAAGCTTAAAAAAAGAGAAATGTAAAAAAAGCTGTAGAAAGTACATGCGTTACTTTCTACAGCTATATATCAAACATAAAATAATAAGTGAATTCATAGGTTAAATAATAATCTTTTTAACTGATTAATATTGTATTATGTTTCACATAGATAAGATTAAAAAATTATTCATTTACTAATCTTTGTGCTTCTTTTAATTGATACGTACGCACTGAACGTGGTAAAAATCTTCTAATTTCATCTTCATTGTAGCCTACTTGAAGACGTTTATCGTCGATAATAATTGGTCTTCTTAATAATCCAGGATATTTTTGAATGATATCGTATAAATCCTGAAGTGGAAGACTCTCTAAATCAACATTTAACTCTTGAAAAATTTTAGATCTTGTAGAAATAATCTCATCAGTTCCGCTTTCTGTCATTCTTAAAATTTGTTTAATTTCTTCGATTGACAATTGCTCTGAAAAAATATTTCTTTCTTTATAAGGAATATTGTTTTCTTCTAACCATAATTTAGCTTTTCTACAAGAAGTACAACTTGGTGAATTATATAAGATTACCATACTGCTCTCCCCCTAATATACATTAGTCTGAAAGTCATAATCAATTTTTATTTTTAGCTCTGTTTAATTACATTGTTTATATTCACAAAACAACATAGCTATTTTTTAGATAAATTACTTTTTTATAATAACTATAAATTATCACTTTATGTTCACATTATACTATACTAAATTCTATAAATATACACTAATTTATAAAAAAAAACTTAAAAAAATGTTACAATCATCAACAGTTTTCTGTATATTTTTAAGTTTTTTACAACTAAACGCTTTCATATAACTTTTAAATCTATTAAAATAAAATAGAGAACAATATCGGAGGTTTATATATGGTAGGTTATTTTATAGATCTAGTGCTTGTTGCAATATTCGTTATTGGTATAACAGCGTTTAATGGTGTTATTACAAATAGTATTGGTGAAAAACTATTTGGTCGCAAGGAAAAAAGTAAATTTGTTGATATGTCTGATCGCATGACAGCAAATTTCAACCGTGTAGGTGGTAAAGGAATTTACCGCAAAAAAACTTATTAAAATAATCTAGTTTTAAAGCTTAAAATGACTGTCTAGGACAGTCATTTTATTTTAGGCTGTTTTCGTATATATTGTTGCTATATAAGTATGTGTAAGTTGATTTCCACTCCAGGATGCTCGCTTTCCTATGGGCGTGAGCTGAGCCTCCTCGTCGCATACGCTCCTGCGGGGTCTCAGCCTTCCCGCATCTCCCATAGGAGTCGTTCATCCTTCCGTTCCAATCAACTTCTGTCTTAAAATTTACAATACCTAATAGTAACAATTCTTTAAAAAAGAGCCTTATTTTAACGGAATATCTATGTATTTGAAGTATTTATTTGCTTCAATTTCTTGATACACTCTTAAGAAGTTTACCTCAAATGTTGGATAAGGTATTAATTCTTTTTCTGCCCTATAAGCCATTTCTTTTAATTCTTCGCTTGTTAATCCAAAATAAGTTTGTCCTAATGTTAAGTGAGCCGTATAGTCACCTAGCTCTAAATATTGTTTGATTATTTCTTCAGTAGGTGAAACTGCTTCAATAATTTTTTTATGTAAATCATATATTTTATCAGAGTCAACAGTTAAAAATAATACGCTATCTCCAAAAAAAGCTGGTTTATTTAACACTACTTCAAAAGATGGAAAACTTTCACAAATATTATTCACTTTATCTAACCAATCTTTGTCGCTTGTTAATCCTCCTTGAGCCTTTACAGTAATATGAGGTTCAACAACATCAATTAGAAAATTATTTGACCATTGGTTTTGGAATTACATAATTTTATTTTTATATTCATCAGGTGGTACTACACCAATAAAAAATTGCATTCATATCCTCCTTAATCAAGTTTAATAAAAACCAAAAAGCGACAGCTCTTTCTTTTAATAGAAAAAGCTATCACTTTTTGGTTTTTATAATTAATACATTTCTTTATAAAGTTTAAATTCCGCTTCAGAACATAACACAAAATGTCCCGGACGAACTTCTCTGAATTCTGGTTTTTCGTCTCCGTAGTTGTGTTGTTTTGGATCATACACAATACGTTTGCGATTGCGCTCATAATCAGGGTCTGGTAAAGGAATTGCTGATAATAAAGATTTCGTGTAAGGATGAATTGGATAATTATACAATTCATTACTATCAGCTAATTCTACAATTTTACCATGGAACATTACACCAATTCGGTCACTAATGTATTTAACCATCGATAAGTCATGGGCAATGAATAAATATGTTAAGCCCTTTTCATTTTGTAATTTTTTTAGAAGATTTACTACCTGTGCTTGAATTGACACATCCAGTGCTGAAATTGGCTCATCTGCAATAATAAAGTCTGGTTGCACGGCTAACGCTCTTGCAATACCAATACGTTGGCGTTGACCACCACTAAATTCATGTGGGAAACGATTAGCGTGTTCTTTGTTTAACCCAACTGTTTCTAACAGATCATATACCATTTTAGTACGTTCTTGTCTATTTTTTGCAAGACCATGAATATCAATTCCCTCAGCAATGATATCTGCAACCTTCATTCGAGGATTTAATGATGCATAAGGATCTTGGAAGATCATTTGCATACGACGATTAAATTGTTTCAAGTCTTTTCTATTTTTCTTTCCATGTACGTCTGCTCCATCAAAGATAACTTGACCATCAGTAGCATCATATAATCGGATGATTGTACGTCCAGTAGTTGATTTACCAGATCCCGATTCTCCTACTAATCCAAACGTTTCACCACGATAAATGTCAAAAGTAACATCATCGATTGCCTTTACTACTGTTTTTCCAGTATTAAAGTATTGTTTAAGATTTTTGACTTCAATCAATTTTTCTGTACTATTTGACATTTACTACACCTTCTTTCATACGACTGATACGTTTTTTAACAACTTCAGGTGGCTCAACTTTCGGAGCATCCTCATGTAATAACCAAGTTGCTGCATAATGCGTATCAGATACTTTGAACATTGGCGGTTCCATTTCAAAGTCAATTTTTAAAGCATTTGGATTACGTGGAGCAAATGCATCTCCTTTTGGAGGATGTAATAAATCTGGCGGTGTACCAGGAATTGCAATCAATTCATCCTCCTCATTTTCTAAACTTGGCATTGAAGCTAATAGCCCCCAAGTATATGGATGTTTTGGATTGTAGAATATATCATCTACTGTACCAATCTCTACTACTCTACCAGCATACATTACTGCTACTTTATCAGCTACATTTGCAACAACGCCAAGATCATGCGTAATAAAGATAATAGCTGAATCAGTCTTCTTTTGAATATCCTTCATTAATTCAAGAATTTGAGCTTGAATTGTAACGTCTAACGCTGTTGTTGGTTCATCAGCAATTAGAAGCTTTGGATTACATGCAAGTGCCATCGCAATAACAACACGTTGTCTCATCCCACCCGAAAATTGATGAGGATATTCTTTTAAACGTACTTCTGCATTAGGAATACCTACTAAGTTTAAAAGATCTAAAGCTATTTTTCTCGCATCAGCTTTATTCATCTTTTGATGCTTAATTAAACCTTCCATAATTTGATATCCAATTGTCATTGTTGGATTTAATGATGTCATTGGATCTTGGAAAATCATTGATATTTCTTTACCACGTATATTTTGCATTTCTTTATCAGTTAATTTTGTTAAATCTTTACCACCAAATAAAATCTCACCCTTTTTAATTTTACCAGGCGGATTTGGAATTAATCCCATTAGAGCTTTAGATGTAACTGATTTTCCCGAACCAGATTCACCTACGATTGCTAATGTTTCTCCCTTTTTCAAGTCAAAGCTAACCCCACGTACAGCTTGTACTTCACCAGCATGTGTATAAAAGGAGACACATAAATCTTTTACTTCAAGTATTTTACTCATTTTTCATTCTCCTTTCAATCATTACTTACCTGCTTTTGGATCAAGAGCATCACGTAATCCATCAGCTAATAAGTTAAAACTTAAAATTAATAAGCTGATGACAACTGCTGGAATCGCCATCATGTGTGGGTACGTTTGAAGTGATTTAAATCCATCACTTACTAGTGAACCTAATGAAGCGAAAGGCGGACGAATTCCTAATCCAATAAAACTTAAGAATGCTTCTGAGAAAATCGCACTTGGAATTGTAAACATCATCATTACAATAATTGGTCCCAGAACATTTGGAATTAAATGTTTTGCAATTAATCTTGAATTTGATGCACCTAACGTTCTAGATGCCAATACAAATTCTTGGTTTTTTAATTTCAACATTTGTCCTCGAACAATACGAGACATATTTACCCATCCGGTAATTACCATTGCTAATGAAATTGATAAAATACCAGGATTTTTGAAGATTAATATAAATAGAATTACAACAATCAAGTATGGAATTCCCATTAATACCTCTGCAACGCGCTGCATGATCGTATCAGTTCGACCACCATAGAAACCAGATATTCCTCCATATGTTACACCAATAAGCATGTCAATTGCAGCTGCCAGTAAACCAATATAAATGGAAACTCGAGCACCTTCCCATGTTCTTGTCCATAGGTCACGACCTAGATCATCCGTTCCGAACCAAAAGTTATACTTAACTCCTTTAGCTTTATATTGATCAACACCATATTGATCTACACCATCAAAAGGTAACCAATGAACATTTGCTAGTATTCCAATTTTTGGTGGTAATTTTGCACGACTAATATCTTGGTCTTTATAAGAGTATTTACTCATGGATGGACCAGCAATTATAAAGAATATTAAAATCCCAAGAATAACCAGCCCAAGAACTGCCCCTTTATTTTTGAACAGTCTTCTTGTAGCGTCTTTCCAAAATGAGTCTGCAGGTCTAGTGATCTTCTCTGCACTATGCAAATCAGATTTAGCAGGTTGAAATAAATCTGATGAAATTTTTTGTGCTGTATTATTATTCATTATTTCTTACCTCCCGCTAAACGAATACGTGGATCAATGATTCCGTATAAAATATCAACCGCAAAAATAACGATTAATAAAAATGCGCTATAGAAAATTGTAGTACCCATAATAACTGTATAGTCATTAACTGTAATCGAATTTACGAATTGAGACCCTAAACCAGGTACTGCATACATATTTTCAATTACTAATGTACCTGTCATTAAGTTAACTGCTAATGGACCTAAAATCGTAATAACTGGAATTAACGCATTTCGTAAAGCATGCTTTAAAATTACGCCTAACTTAGAAATACCTTTAGCTCTTGCCGTAATAATATATTCTGAATTCATTACTTCAATTAATTCAGTTCTAGAAAAACGACCAACTGTTGCAATTACAAACACTGATAATGCAATTGTTGGTAATACTGTGTATTGAAAACCATCCCAATATGCTACAGGGAACCATTCATGTTTTACAGCAAATTCAAATTGTAATAAAGCTCCAAATACGAAGGACGGAATCGAAATCCCTAAAACAGCAATAACTGTTGATCCATAATCAAATATCGTATTATTTTTAAGTGCTGAAATAATACCTAATATTAATCCAACAAAAGTACCTAATAAAAGTGCTTGACCACCTAATTGTGCAGACGGTCCAATACGTTGAGTAATCATTTGTGTAACAGGTCGATTATCATATTTAAATGATTCCCCTAGATCACCCTTTGCCAGATTTTTAATATAGGTTAGATATTGTACTGCTACTGGTTTATCTAAACCATATTTCTTTAAAATAATGTGCTGTTGTTCAGGTGTTAATTTCTCCTGGTTATGCAAAGGAGAACCTGGTAATAGTTTCATTAAGAAAAAAGTAACTGTACAGATTAAAAATAGTGTAATAAACATGTAAACAAATCTTTGTAGTACATAACGTCCCACAATAGCACCTCCTCAATTTACTTTCTAATATTTTTTATTTTTTGATAATTCTTTTTATAAAAGGAGAGTATGTGGCATCCCAAATACTCTCCAGAACTTACTAATTAGTTCCAAATTTCAGTTATTAAAGAATACAAGTCTTTTAAATGATTAATAAAAAATAGTAATTAAACTATCGATCCAAAAAGTAAGCGCTATCTTTCTTTTAGAAAATTGATAACAACTTTTTACACTTATTAATTATGTAAATTATCATATTTTTTAACTTATTAGAAATATTTACCTTTACTAATTCTAGTATAAAAGTACTAAATCCTTCATTAAAAATTGATTAATTCAAATTACCAATCTTAGTTTCTGATTTTATTCGATTTACCCCCTAGATGTCTATAAGATTGTTATAGAAAAATATTAATCTACAATTCTGAATTTTTAGCACGAAATGATTTTCGATTAAAATCGATTTTTTTCTACAATTTTTATTATACCGATTTATCAGATTTTTACAAGAATTTTGCGATAAAATTCTATACATTTTGAAAAAACTGTTAATTATTTAACTAATTTTAACAATTTTCATACTTGTTTACAAACTTCTTAAATTCATACTATATTATACTTAGAATACTTTTCAATCTATTTTTACTTCTAGGGGTGGAGTTAATTTGATGCAAAAAAAAATAGTTACAATCTTAATCGTGGGTACGATCGTTTCTTTTTTACTAACAATTATTCAAGGTACTTCAAAAGTCTTTCTTCATTTTACGAATTCAATCTTTTATATAGGTTTAGTTTTGTTAATCGTTGGTGGATTTTTATTTGTAATTGAGAGTGGATTTTTTAATCTTACTCGTTTTGGAATGAAAAAAGTTTTTAAACGTAATGAAGATAAAGTACTATCAATGACTGGTGAAGAATCAACTGAAGTAAGTAAAGAGATGATCTATAAAAAATATTCTTTTTCAATCACTAAGCCATTTCTCTTTTCTGCATTTAGTTTTATTGCATTATCTTTGATTTTTAGTTTTATTATTTTATCGTAAAACTGTATCATTCGCTTGAAATATGTATATAATTAATATATTATTATTAGTAAAATATATATTGAGCTATGAAGAAGAGTAGTACTCAGTAATGTATGTTTAGAGAGCTTGTGGTTGGTGCAAACAAGTCTTACATACTGAAGGAATGGACTTCTGAGCTTCGGACTGAACAATTTTTAAGTAGGCTTCGACGTGACTCTGACGTTAATAGAGTGCATAGTTTTTTCACTATGCGATAAGTGATTTCCTTTGGAGGAAATAACTAGAGTGGTACCGCGGTTTAATCGTCTCTATTTTTTAGAGAGATTATGCCGCTTTTTTTATTTTTTAGCTCTTTTCTAAAAGATTGTTGCTTTGAGATTTTTAATTTTGGCTATTTTTTTAATGATTGTTGCTTTTAAAAGACAGAAGTTGATTACAACGGAAGGGTGCTCGGCTCCTATGGGAGATGCGGGAAGGCTGAGACCCCATAGGAGCGTATGCGACGAGGAGGCTCAGCTCACGCCCCTAGGAAAGCGAGCATCCTGGAGTTGTAATCAACTAACGCATTCTAAAATAGTAACGAAAAAGCCTTTTTTTAAACATTTGGCTCTGTTAACAACTTTGTTGCTAACTACGAGAATCAAACTATTTTTTAAATTAATTTTTTGGAGGTAATTAGTATGCAAACAATTTTCAGTGGTATTCAACCAACAGCAAGTGGCGGGATTACTTTAGGTAACTATTTAGGAGCTTTAAAACAGTTTATTGAGCTTCAAAATGATTACAATTGCTATTTTTGCATTGTTGATCAGCACGCTATAACTATTCCACAAGATCGCCTAGAACTTCGAAAAAACATCCGTAGTTTAGCAGCTATTTATGTTGCTGCAGGTTTAAATCCTGAAAAATCTACAATTTTTATTCAATCTGAAGTACCTGCTCATGCACAAGCCGGATGGATGATGCAATGTGTTTCTTATATTGGTGAATTAGAACGTATGACACAATTTAAAGATAAATCTTCAGGTAAAGAAGGTGTAGTTGCAGGGTTGTTAACTTATCCTCCTTTGATGGCTGCAGATATTTTACTATATGGAACAGATTTAGTTCCTGTTGGTGATGATCAAAAACAACATATTGAACTGACACGTGACTTAGCTGAACGCTTTAATAAAAAATATAATGATATCTTTACAATTCCTGATATCCGTATTAGTAAAAATGCAGCACGCATCATGTCCTTGGCAGAGCCAACAAAAAAAATGAGTAAATCAGACGAAAATCAAAAAGCAACTATTTTTGTATTAGATGAGCCAAAGGTAATTGAAAAGAAAATTAAGAGTTCTGTAACTGATTCTGAAGGTATTGTAAAGTTTGATAAAGACAATAAACCAGGTATCTCAAATCTTCTAAGTATTTATTCTGCCTTCACTGGTGAAACAATTCTACAACTTGAACAAAAATTTGAAGGCAAAAATTATGGTGATTTTAAACAAGCGGTTGCTGACGTTGTCATTGAAGGTTTAAGACCATTACGTGAGCGATATCATGAAATCCTTAACTCTGAAGAATTAGATCAAATATTAGATAATGGCGCACAAAAAGCAAATATGGTAGCAAATAAAATGCTTAAAAAAATGGAAAATGCGATGGGATTAGGAAGGAAAAGAAAGTAAAAAGCAGGGCCTAGGTTCTAGGTTCTTGGACCAATAGTAAATGAAATCAGGCTAATTTAGAAGAGTTTCTAAATTAGCCTGATTTTTAAATCTTATACTTGTTATTAATTTACCTTTTGCTCATGTTCCATTTCCCAGAGCTTTTCAAAAAAAGGCTGACCTTTTACAATACGCTCACATAATTGTTCGTGACGCTCAGTCCACCCAAACTTTATTTCTTCATATAATTGGACCCAAATATCATCAAACACCAAAGCTTGGATATCTTTATATGAACTGGGATTCCATTCAGTATACCAGTAGCGAATCTCAGATGTATTTTTCATGGAATATAATTGATCAAGTGCCATAAAAAGTAGCTGTTTAAGTTGGCGTTCTTTTCTTGTTAAACCATTCATGATCTTTGGAGAAGGTGACAGAATATGATGCTCTTTCTGTTCTTCTTTGTTTAAAATTTGGAAGTTAAAATCATTTCCTTCTAACTCTTGTGTCATTTCATAAACCATCTGTTCTTGTCTAGGAATTAAACGACTTTTCCGAATTGGAATATTGTAACCGATTGTATCTACCGCTAATATACCACTGCCGTCAGTTACAACAAAACAATAGTCTAACTGTATTCGCTCATGATTTTTACGGACATATGCCTTTTGGTACACTTCTGAAATAAGCTCTGAAGGTAGTTCAAGTAATTCATTCTCAATAAAATGAAATAGCACAGGTGTAACTTTAATAATAGGAACTTGATCCAATAATTCAACATTGTCTTCTTTACGCCATTCAAAAAAATGACAAACATTATAACCGTTCTCTTCACCTTCAAACCAATTGACCCATACATCATGTAGATACAACATTTACTACCCCTCACTTCACAACTGTATGTAACCATCAGTATGGTCAGTGAATAACTAAATTATTCCAACAAAATCCCTAATTACAAAAACTCATTTTTTATTCACATTTTGAATAATTAGTTATTAGCAAGATAACTTATTGCATGATCTTTTATTATTTGACTATTTATCGAGATAAGTTGATTTGATGACCAATTTTTCTTTTTTACACATTCCTTCACAATATCGTAACCTACACAATATCCTAATAAATTTGGAAAACTTTTTAACCCAAATAATAACGTTTGATATAACTCATCTTCATTTGTTAGATTCAAATGCTCTTCTAAATAATGTTTATAAAACTGGCGACATTTCTCAGAAGAGTAAAGTGTTGTCCATGGTGCTTGATACCTTTCTCCTACCAATTCATTTACTGCATTCTCAGCAAGTCCTTCTAATATCATTGCATCTAATAAAGTAACCTTCTTATGTTGATATAATCGCTTTAAACGGACAACATGATTGTATTCATGTATTAATACTGCTTTATGTTGCTTTATTCCTTCTAGTGGAGATAAAAATATGCAAATCCCATTATCAAACGCTACTCCACCACGATGAAACGTAGGTGAGCGTAGAAATTGCCTTACACTTACACAAGGAAATATAAAGATAGGAATTTCAGGACCATTCCATTCTTTTTTTATTTTTATATATTCATTTTGAAGTTCTTTCCAAACTCCCGCTTCTTTTAATAATCTTATTCGCTCTATGAAGTCATCATCCCATTCTGACATCCCATTTTTGCGCAAATGATTGTACAATTCTTTACCATTAGGAAAATGAAAGTAGTGTAGAAGCTTTTTCAAGATTTCTTGTTTATTAAATTGATCTTTCTCAAACCAATTATACGTTTGCACAACTCCCATTTACTCACTCCCCTTTACTAATTAGCATATGGTCATGAGGTAAATTAGAAAGTCGTCCATAAAAGAAAACACCCTTTGAATGATAAATCAGAATGGCTGTTTTTTTGTAAAATTTGTAGTTAACTGTTGTTTTTTAGAATGCGTTAGTTGATTACAACTCCAGGTTGCTCCCTTTCCGTGGGGCGTGAGCTGAGCCTCCTCGGCTAGCCTGCGGGGTCTCACCCTTCCCGCTATTCCCACAGGAGTCTCGCACCTTCCATTGTAATCAACTTCTGTCTTTAAAATTACAAACCTCAGAGCAACAATCTTTTAGAACATAGCCCCCCAAAAAAGAACTTATGAAATCTCACGGGTTCTCTTTTCAGAGAAAAGCTATTTAATTGAGGCTAAATTCCAATTCAAATAGCAATAAAATTAACACAATAAATCGTAGTAAAAAAAGCATTGAAATTGAAATTGAATTCAATACTCTTTTTCGGTTATCGTTATTAATACAAAGCTGTTCAGCTATCTCTTGACCCGCCCTACGGTTACTCCAACTCTGAATTCCATCGATAAAGTAAGTGTTAATTTTCTGTGATTATAATAACAATTTCTATGAAAACCTTGATTTAACAATAAAAAAGACAGACCCAGATTTTGTTGTTGGGTCTGTCTTTTCGTTATTTATTATTTACTTTTCTCTCTCAAAGGTGACCTGTTATAGGAAATCCTAAGCTTCGTATTTCTTGAATGCAAGTGTAACGTTATGACCACCAAATCCTAAAGAGTTACTAATTGCAAAGTTCACTTCTTTTTCAACTGCTTGATTTGGAACATAATTTAAATCACATTCTTCATCTTTATTTTTATAGTTTATTGTAGGAGGAATAATGCTTCTTTCAATTGCCAAAGCAGTTATAATCGCTTCTACAGCACCTGCTGCTCCTAGCATATGACCCGTCATTGATTTTGTTGAGCTAATAGATAATTTAGCTGCCTCTTCTCCAAATACTTCTTTAATTGCCATTGTTTCAAATTTGTCGTTTAATTCTGTACTTGTACCATGAGCATTAATATAGTCGACTTTGTTTAATCCTCCGTCTTTTAAAGCCATTCTCATCGCACGAGCTCCACCTTCTCCACCTGGAGCTGGTGCAGTAATATGGTGAGCATCACCAGTAGTACCATATCCAACAATCTCAGCATATATTTTTGCTCCACGAGCAAGAGCACTTTCAAGCTCTTCTAAAATGACAATACCTGCACCTTCACCAATAACAAAGCCTTCTCTAGCTGCATCAAAAGGTTTACACGCTTCTTTAGGATCAGGATTTAATGATAAAGCACGTGCTGCACTAAATCCAGCAAGAGCCATGCTAGTGATTGGAGCTTCTGCACCACCAGTAATCATCGCTTTAGCGTCTCCACGTTGAATAATTTTAAACGCATCACCAATTGAATTTGCCCCTGAAGCACATGCAGTTACTGTACAGCCGTTTGGACCTTTTGCACCAGTAAAAATTGATACTTGTCCAGATGCCATATCAGGAATCATCATTGGAATGAAGAATGGACTTACACGTCTTGTTCCCTTTGTTAGAAAAACGTTAAATTGGTCTTCATATGTTTCCATTCCACCAATACCAGAACCAATCCATACACCAACATCATTTGCATTTTCTTCTGTAATTGCTAACTTTGAATCTTCAAGAGCCATTTTAGAAGCTGCAATTGCATAATGAGTAAAACGATCCATACGTTTCACTTCTTTTTTGTCAATAAAATCTTCAGGATTAAAATCTTTCACTTCTCCTGCAACTTTAACAGGGAAGCTTTCTGGATCTTTACGTGTTAAAACGCCGATACCACTTACTCCATTTATTAAATTTTTCCACATTGTTTCTACATCATTACCTACAGGTGTTACTGCTCCTACTCCTGTAATGACTACCCTCTTCTTTGTCATGTTTATCTCTCCATTTCTATCTATATTTATATATTATTTTTTGATTATTTTCCAAAACGTAACGTAATAGCTCCCCAAGTTAAACCACCGCCAAAACCAACCATCACGATCACGTCATCATCTTTTATATTTCCTTTTTTATATTCCTCATCTAATGCAATCGGAATAGATGATGAAGAGGTATTACCATGTCGATCAATTATGACGCTCATTTTTTCTTTTGGTAGCTGAAGTCTTTCTCTTGCTGCCTCCATTATTCTTGTGTTTGCTTGATGAGGAATAAGAAAGTCAACTTCTTCTTTTGTTAATCCTGCAAGTTTCAAGACATTTTCACATGAGTCACCCATTTGTCGAACTGCAAATTTAAATACTTCTCTACCATTCATAAAAATATAATCATCTTTTTTGTAAAGATGTTTTCCGCCACTTCCATCTGCACCTAATTCAAATGATAAAATACCACGCCCATCACTAACAGGTCCAACAACTACTGCACCAGCACCGTCACCAAATAAAACTGCTGTATTCCGATCAGTCCAGTCAGTTATTTTTGATAACTTCTCAACACCTACTACTAATACATGTCGATAGCTACCCCCATTAATAAATTGAGAAGCAGTTACAACACCATACATAAAACCAGCACATGCTGCACTTAAATCCATTGCTGCTGCTTTTTTCGCTCCTAAACGATCTTGAATCATACAAGCTACAGATGGAAATGATCGATCTGGTGTTACAGTTGCAACTAAAATTAAATCAATTTCTTCTGCAGAAATTTTCGCATCTTCAATCGCTCTTTTAGCAGCTTCGTATGCTAAGTCAGATGTATCTTGATCATCTGTAGCTATTCTTCTTTCTTTAATTCCCGTACGAGTAACAATCCATTCATCATTTGTATCAACCATTTTTTCTAAATCTTTATTTGTTAACACCTTTTCAGGTACATAGGATCCTATACCGATTATTCCTGCATTCACTATCAATCAATCCTTTCGGTTTTATCACTTAACTCTAGTATCTGGTACTAATTTTAAAGAAAAAAACTTCCTTTGTCTATTATTTTTAATGAAGACGCCAAAAGTTTTTTTATGAAATTTGGAACAATAACAAATTATACTTCATATCGCGATTGAAATGGAAAATAAATTCATAATCTTACCCCAATAGTATACTAAACCGTTTAATTAGTATAAGTGAAAAAACTGCTGAATATGTTGTTTTTGTTTAGCTAAACCTTCATTAAGAGGAAAAGGTGTTTTGATAATATAAGGAGTTACCTCCGAATGAGTTCTTTTACTATTTATGTTAAGCTTAGCAATAAAGTCTTGAATACCATTTGTGATTGTCCCTTCTTTCAATGAAACAGATGCATCTGAAGTTAATTCATATTTTTCTTCTTTAAATTCCTTTTCACTAATTGAAATAATTGCACTTGCTACATCTTCTACATACAGCAATTCTTTTATAGGTAACGTAAAAACATAGGGATTGCCTCGTTGTTCAATATCATGAACAATCATTTGATGAATTGAATGACGAACTGGTTGCCATGGACCATAGACATCAGGTATTTGAATAATTGTTCCTTTTTTTCCTATTTCCTCCATATACTCATGAATTAGTTTTTGTATGTTATTATTTATTTTATTCTTATCCATTAACCAGATAATTTCTTTTATATGATCAAAATTAAAGTGATCAAAATAATCGATTATATTATTTGTTTCATCTCGTTGATTTTTATCTATTAAATGACAATTAAACAGTAGTTTGTATTCCTCATTCCCATGTTGAAAGTCACTTATATCAATAAACTTTACATTTGCATTTCTGCCGACTGCAAAAATTTTTTCCTCCCTTGATTCATAACAATCATTTGTGTCATTTGTAATAATGGCTGTCACACAATATTTTTCCATTAATTTACAAACCAGCTCAAACCCAATAAATCCACTTGCTCCTAAAACAACACATTTTTCCAAATGACATCCCCCATTCTATAAAACTTTTTGATGTAGCTTAAAAAAATGATGTATATCTCTTGCATAAGCATATTTCTTTTCTTCATGAAAAATGAGTAAAGAAAAATCCAACTTTCTGCTAAGCCTCTCTTGCTCTATTAGGCGAATTTGATTTTTCCATTTATAATGATTCCTTGTAGAAGAGTATATTTTAATCGGGGTAATATTTTCGTAAAAATTACAACCTTGTTTTAATGCAAAATTTAAATGATTAGTTTGATATGCATTTAATACTTCATGAAGAGTTCTTTTAAAAAATACGATATTTTTTCGTTCCATTTCTAATTCATCTTGTAGATTTAAAATTGGATTTATTAAGACTATACTTCTAATTCGTATGGGACTGTTTCGAAATAATTTACAGACAAGCAGTGCACCCATATCCTCACCAATAATATGAATAGCTGGATTTAGTGTTTCTTTTCTCATAACAGAGTGATACAAAGTGTTTGCTAAAAATACGGCTTGATCACTTCCCCAATGTCTCCCATAAAAATTACAAGTAAAAATTGTGTAACCTTGACTTCTAAAATATTCAATCATACCCTTTTTATCGACGTGATGAATTAAACAACTTTCTTGATTCTCAACATAATGCGACCGACCACCTATATAAAGTATTCCAAATCCATTAGGTCTTTGAGGTAGGTGAATAACAGCTTGTTGGTCTTCTTGGAAAAAATAGCGTTCCGTAATTTCCATTCTCCTCACCCTACCTTGCTTGTATATTCTTCATACACTTTCAACATCTTTCATTAAAAAAAACATTATTTATTTCTAATCTATGATTGTGGTATGATAAGAATAGCTTAAATTAGGAGTGATATCAGTGCGTATTATTGCAGCTTTCTTCTGGTGTTTCGTTTTATCAAACATGGGTGGCTACGTACTAAGTTCAATGACTGGTGGAGCGTATAATTTTACTTCTTCAACAATCATGTCAGTTGTATTTACTGTCATTATTCTTGTACTTAGCGAAGCTTTAATCCCTAATGAACCAGTAACAAAACATCATTAATCTATACATAACATATGAGACTTGACGATAAAACGTTCAAGTTAAGTGCTTTCTTATGTATAAACACAAATGAAAACGCCCACATAGTTGGGCGTTTTTATTTTGACTTTATTTTTTTATTTAGCTAGTCGCCTACACTTTTCTTGTCTGGTTCCATCTTTAAGCATCATGGTCACTTCACCTCAGAATGAAAACCACACTTCTTCAGTCTGAGCATTTAGTGCCTGTCGAGGCTACCCGAGAGATTACACTTTTTCATGATACGTCCATTTTCTGTTATGGTTGCTGTTTCTCGGGAATTTTTCTCCGGCTTTTAGCTTAATCATCTTAGGGTGATTTACGTTACTATTTGTTTCACCCACTTCAATGTATATTCCATTATTAGGAGCCTTATCTCCTGCGCGAAATTGATGTTGTTGTCCCAAGTGTACTTCCTCCCTTCTATATATGTTTGTATTATTACCTTTTAAATTTTATTTTTGCTATATAATTAGTGGTATGATTAACAATTCTTGGTTTAAAATAATGCAGAAATTTTTTTTATTTTCTTCCTACCTTAAAACATACATTACAATATCTTTTCTAGACAATTCTATATAGATACATTTACACTTATAAATAAGAAAGGGTGATTCCATGAATTCCAACTATTTAATCGCAATTGATTTAGATGGCACATTACTTACTGATCAAAAAACAATTTCAACCAAAACAAAAAAAGTAATCGAAGCAGCTAAACAAGCTGGACACCAAATTGTTATTTCTACTGGGCGTCCTTTTAGGGCAAGTAAAATGTATTATGATGAGTTAAAATTAACTACGCCAATCGTGAATTTCAATGGGGCATATGTACATCACCCACTTGATCCTTCCTTTGGATATTATCATGAAACACTTCCTCTAGAAGTCGCACGTGAAGTCATTGCTTCATGTAAAGAATATGAATTAAAGAATATGTATGCTGAAGTATTAGATGACATCTATGCTGATAAAGATATCGAGGAATCGATTTCGCTTTTTCAGTATATATATGAAGACATAAAGCATGGTGATTTATTAGAAAATTTAACTAATCCACCAACTTGTTTACTAATTGATAGTGATGAAAAACATGTAAGTAGCATTCGTGAGCACTTATCGAATGTTCACGCTGAGATTATTGATCATCGTAGATGGGCTGCACCATTTCATGTAATAGAAGTGATTAAAGCAGGCATCAATAAAGCAATTGGTCTCCAAAAAGTTGCGTCATATTATAACATTCCACAAAAAAATATTATCGCATTTGGAGATGAGGATAACGATTTAGAAATGATTGAATACGCTGGTCATGGTGTTGCAATGGGGAATGCCATTGATAAGCTCAAAAATATCGCCAATTATCAAACTTTAACAAATGAAGAAGATGGTCTCGCTATTTTTCTGGAAGATTTTTTAAATTTACCAAATACAAAGTAGATATTGACTGATTAATCATATTTAACCAATTATAAAAAATCGCGATTTGCCCAAACTAGAAATGACACTTAATAAGTGTTATTTTTAAGGGGGGAATGATGATGGGCAGAGGTACTAAATCTAAACGCTTTATTCAACAAAGTACAGATTTTCTTACAAAGCATTCTGAAAAGTTCCCTTATCACTCTACACTTGCTGAAGCTGAACAACGAAAAACAAAACGATAAAATCGTGTTATCTTTCATCTGCAAACGCCTAAAAGCCTATTGAAAATGGAAACAAGGCTGTCTCAAAATAAGACAGCCTTGTTTTTTCCTTGTCGTTTTTTATTGAAAATCTTGAAGTGTTGTATCAACAGAGTTACTAATTTGGTCATCACTATCTTTTTCATAAATAACTAATGATACAACTCCATTTTTTGGTAAATCACTTTTTGGAATTTTAATATCAAAGTCTAAGTTTGCAACAGAGCCATCTTTACTTTTAATTGGTAATAGCGTTTCATCAATTAAATTATTGTGGCCGTCTTCAACAGTATAATATGCCTTGTGACCTATTTTCACAAAAGTACCTTTCACATGATACAGTCCATTTTCACCTGTTACTTGTATATCAGTTTGTTTCGTTGGACTAACTTTTACTTTTTCGTATGAAAACTCATCTGACAAAGCTTGTGAAGGACTTACTACCTTTTCATCATTAATTTTATTAGCCACTAATTCAGCTTGTACTTTAAATTTTCCATATTGTAAATTTCTTGTGGAAAGATTGACTTGTTCTTCCCATGTTTTCGTTTGATTTGCTAATATGTCACTATTTGTTTCGATATTAGAAAAAGCACCATCTTTTGATGACTGATAAACGATTGTCCCATCTTCTGAAGAGATCGTAAATTCAATTTGTTGAGCGGTTGGAAATGATATGTTTGCTGGGACTGTATTTCCATTTTTAATGGAGTAAGACATTGTTAATAGCCCACTCGCAACATTAACCTTTAAACCCGGTTTTAGACTTTCTACTTTAAATGAGTCATTGTGTTCGATAGTTTGCTTCGTACTTGTAGCAGGTTTAACATCTTTTTCCTTTACCCCACAAGCACTTAATGTAAATAGACATGCTGCAATTAGAATGATACGTCTTTTCATAATCCATCTCCACCTTTGTATTATCCTTATTCAGAATTATACCAAAAAACAATCAAATAAAAGTAAAATAATTAAAAAAAAGGCAGGAAGACCTACCTTTTATGCTTTACGAAATTCTCCTAATACGTCTACAGTCTCTACTACATTTGTAAAAGCCTTAGGATCAACTTGTTTTATAATATGTTCTAAATCATATAATTCATATCGAGTTAGGACAATCATCAAGACATCTTTTTCTTGATTTGTAAATGCTCCAGTTGCATCCATTTTGGTAATTCCACGAACAAGTTTTGAATGAATTTCCTTACTTAATTCTTCACCTTTTGAAGTAATAATCATAGCTGTTACTTTGACATGACTTGTATGAATCGTATCAATTACTTTTGTCACAACATATAAATTCACTAATGTATAAAGAGCTTTTTCCATTCCATATAAATAGCCAGCTGTTAAAATGATAATTGCATTAAACAAGAAGAAATAGTTACCAACGGATTTACCTTTTAATTTAGATAAGACAAGAGCAATAATATCTAAACCACCAGTAGATCCTCCATATTTAAATGTATATCCAATCCCAATTGCAGCAATTAAACCACCAAAGACTGAATTTAATAAAATATCATGTGAAAAAAGTGGTTTAACAGGAATGATTTCTAAAAAGAAAGTCATAACACCAACACTTAGAACACTAAAAAATGTAAAAGAACGTCCAAGCTTCTTCCATGCAAGTATGATTACAGGAATATTTAATAGTGCTAATAAAAAACCAGTTGATACAGTAAAAGGTGTAAAATCACCAATAATATTAGAAAGAAGTTGTGCAAGTCCTGCAAATCCACTTGAATATACATGAACAGGAATTAAAAAACAATTCATTGCAAAAGCATTTAAAAATGCTCCAACGATTACAACAAAAATTTTAATCAATAAATCTTTATTTCTTTCCAACCAACCTTCCTCCTCTTGATGCCAATTTATATTTTTGGCTCTGTTAAACAAGATTGTTGATATTCGCTAAAATCGGATTATATCTCAAAACTCAATTGTATTAAAAATCAACAATAAACTTTAACAGAGCCATTTTTTAAATTATTTGATTTACATATTTTTATTTATAAAGGGTAAAACTAAAGTGAATTGCATATTGAAAGGAGCAAATTATATGCCAAATACAAGTGACAATGATAAAAAGAAAAAAGATAAAAATGCAGCTCGAAAAGAGAACAATGCATTAGCAAATAAAAATGCTCAATCAGCAAAAAATTCTTATTCTAAAAGTGTAGATCATTTATAAATTAAAACTTCCATCAGTGGGTTTTTTCACCTTCCGCTGATGGTTAGCCCGCCCAATTGGGCTTATAGGGGCAGTTATTCCAGGGCCTATCTTCTTTTCTCAATCTTGAAGTGAGGGTATTATTGCTCGTTAATGCGGGATAAAAAACGAAAAAAATTAATTATTTATTAAAAAAAATGAATAAAAATGAATATTTATTCACCGAGAAATCATTCTTCTAATAATAAGTATAAAGAAATCTAAGCAAAAAACAACAAGATATTATCAACGAAAGAAAAGCTCCAAGATTTAAATTTTTCCAATAATTGAAAGCCTTTTCAACAAAAATAAGACTACTGAATCAAAATAGAGTTTTTGTTTCAGTAGTCTTTCTATCTGTACTTTTTCATTTCCTTTTATATTCACTTTCATATTCGTTTTTCTTTTATGTTTTTCGAAATTCTCCAAGGACATTTATCGTTTGGACTACATTCGTAAAAGCTTTAGAATCTACTGTTCGAATAATACGTTCTAAATCATATAATTCGTAACGTGAGAGGACAATCATCAACATTTGTTTATCTTGATTTGTAAAAGCTCCTTTTACATTGACTGTGGTAATTCCTCTAACAAGCTTTGAATGAATTTCTTTTCTTAACTCGTCACCCTTCGTTGTCACAATTAAAGCTGTTAATTTAACATGACTTGTATGTATACCATCAATAATTCGTGAGGCAACATAAAGATTGATCAGTGTATAAAGTGCTTTTTCCATTCCATATAGATAGCCTGCAGTTAAAATAATGACAGCATTGAATAAAAAGAAATATGTGCCAACTGGTTTCCCCTTTGTTCTAGATAATATTAAAGCAATTATATCCATTCCACCTGTTGAGGCTCCATATTTCAAAGTGTAACCAATCCCAACTGCACTAACTATTCCGCCAAAAACAGAGTTTAAAAGGATATTAGTAGAAAAAAGAGGTGTAATTGGTATGACTTCTAAAAAAAATGACATGACTCCAACGCTTAAAATACTATAGTATGTAAATGATCTTCCAATCTTCTTCCATGCTAAAAAAATGATAGGAATGTTTAATAATGCTAACAATAACCCAGTTGAAGCTTTTAGCGATGTGTAATCATTAAGTATGCTTGATAATAATTGAGCTAATCCTGAGAAACCACTAGAGTAAACTTTAACCGGAATTAAAAAACAATTCATTCCTACTGCAATCAAAAAAGCTCCTACAATTACTACTATTAACTTAATTATCTTTTCTTTTGCATAAATCACGAAAGTTCCTCCTAGTTCTTGTATTTTCTATTATGTGCTAAATGGTATATTTTATTGCATTTGTTAAGAGTTACAAGAACATTGTTCAACTTTTCAATTATCATAAATTGAATTTTGGGAATTTTTTTATTTATAAAAAGGTTGTTCCATTACTAAATGCAATGATGGAACAACCTTTATTAATTATTGATTATGTTTTTGAAAAAGCTCTTTTGCGTATGTCCAGCCTTCTTCTTGATAAATTTTATCTTCCTTCATTAGTCTTCCTAATGCGCGTTTGAAAGAACCTTTACTCATATTAAAGCGTATTTTTATATCTTCAGCATCACTTTTATCCCAATACGGCATTGCCCCACCACGGCCCATTAAATAGTCAAAAAGTTGACTCGCATCTTCATCTAGACCTTCATGTACTCGTGGCAATAAAGAAACATTTACTGTGCCATCATCTTTAATATCAATAACCCGACCATTTACTCTTTCGCCAATTCTAGGCTCCGTTCTACGCTGTGACTCGTGAATAAATCCGATTAAACGCTCATCAGTTAAAATATAAGATCCAACACGTAATGTACGATAAATAATCCCTGATACATTTTTATTTAACATACTCGGTTCCGGCTGAATTGCAATCATTTTCATTACTGGCTCAGTTGCAAGTTTGATTAGAAGTCTGCCTTTATTCGTGCGTTTCAGTGTACAGTAAACTTCATCACCTTCATTTGGCCATACTGATTCAAGAGGTGGTAAATCTCCTTTTTCTAAAAGGATATCCTTTTGAATCCCGATATCTACAAAAACACCGATTCCTTCTAATACATCAACAACCTTTGCAAAACCGTAACTTTCTAATGAAATATGAGGCATTGACATTGTTGCAGATAAACGTCCCTTAGAATCATGGTATAAAAAAACCGTAATCTCCTGCTCTAACTCAACTTCTCCAGCCGCTTCGTTTTTATGTAAAAAAACCTCTTCTTGATCATTTCCTAACATATACCCTATATCTGTTTCACGACTGCACACTAATGTAACAATCTCGCCCGCTTGTAATGTCATTAAATTACATCCTCTCTGTCTTTCCTAGAAACTAGATTATATCATCTTTCTTTTTTTATAGCTATACGTGGCAGTACCTGGAAGGTTCCGCTATTCTTATTGTCTAGTTACATGAACTAGCACTTGTGAAAACCGCACTTCATTCATAGTTTCCTCAAAGCGTCTATCAGTGCTAAACAAGTTCATTCCGCTTTTCTGAAGTTCACACTTCTTTTGGTTTTTGTTACAATGTCTTATAATACAATTATTAACTTAATGGAGGGTTTCTATCTATGTCAAAAGAAAGTTCATTTGATATTGTATCAAAGGTAGATTTACCAGAAGTATCAAACGCAATTCAGCTTGCAACAAAAGAAATTGCTACTAGATATGATTTTAAAGGAAGTAAAAGTTCAATTGCTCTTGAAAAAGAAGAACTTGTATTAGTTTCAGACGACGATTTTAAATTAGAGCAGTTGAAAGATGTATTAATAAGTAAATTAGTTAAACGTAATGTTCCGATCAAAAACCTAGACTACAGCAAAGTTGAACCAGCATCTGGTGGTACAGTTCGTCAAAGAGCTAAATTAGTTCAAGGTATTGATAAAGAAAATGCAAAAAAAATTAATACGATTATCAAAAACTCAGGTCTAAAAGTTAAATCTCAAATCCAAGATGACCAAATTCGAGTTACTGCCAAAAGCCGTGACGATTTACAATCAATTATCGCCGCAGTAAGAGCTGCCGATTTACCGATTGATGTTCAATTTTTAAATTATCGATAATGTAGAAAAGCGGAAAAGACCCGTTTAACTCCGATGAGATTTGCAAAAAATACATAAAAAGATATTAAAACCCACATCCAATTAACTGAATGTGGGTTTTATTATTAATAATAAGCAACCCTGAAAATAACATGTTAAAGGAAACTTGTTACAGGGTGAATTCCTTATTTTCACGGGCTATGGTGCAAATTTTATTAGCATGGATGTCTCTTTTCTAAAAGATTGTCTCTTTTGAGTGTATTAATTTTAAAGACAGAAGTTGATTCGGGCGGAAGGTGCGAGACTCCTGTGGGAATAGCGGGAAGGCTGAGACCCCGCAGGCTTGCCGAGGAGGCTCAGCTCTCGCCCCTCGGAAAGCGAGCATCCTGGAGTTGTAATCAACTAACGCATTCAAAATAGTAACAATGTATACGAAAACAGCCTTTATTTTTTTACTAATAACGTACAATTTTTAAATCTTAATTACTGCTATTCTCAACTTTCAATCAATTTTCTCACATTATTAATACTACATGTATCTCTAATAATTAACTTATAAGGTACAATAATACTCTTTTCTGACCCATCTGGTTCTTCTACCTTATAAATGATATTTTTAGCTGCCTCATATCCTAATTGATAAATATTTATATCAACTGATGTTAATGGAGGTGAAGCTAATTCAGCAATGAGCGCATTATTAAAGCTAACAACTGATATATCTTCTGGCACAGAAAATCCTTTATTTTTTAATGCACTAATGACTCCTAACGCAAGAATATCATCAGTTACAACGATTGCAGTAGGCTCATGATTAATACTTAACAACTGTTCTACAGCATTCATCCCACCTTCTCTAGTAAAAGAGGTAAAAATACTGAACTCATCTATGATTCGTAAACCATTTAATTTTAATGCATCTTCATATCCACGAAGTCTCTCTTTTGTCACTAAAAGGTTTTTCTCTCCACCAACAAAAGCAATATTCTTATGGCCAAGAGAAAGTAAATAATTTGTTACTTCTCTAGAAGCGCTATAGTTATCATTATCGATATACGTTATTTCTTCTAAATGAGAGTATGGTTTTCCAACTAAAACAAAAGGATAATTATGTGAATTTAAATACTGGATAATCGGGTCATTCTCTTTAGAATAAAGTAAAATTATCCCGTCGACTCTGCCACCTTTTACAGTTTTATTTACTAATTGGGCAATTTCTTCTTCATTTTTACCAGTAATAAAATATAATGAATAGTCCTTTTGGTTTATATATGATGTGATTCCTCTAATTACTTCCGCAAAAAATGGATTTTGAAATGAAGTATTAACTGTAGGTGACAAAACTACACCAATTGATTTTGTTGAACTATTTGCAAGTGAGCGAGCGTTAAGATTTGGATGATAATTAAGTTCATCCATCACCTTTCTTACTTTCCGTTTTGTTTTTTCACTAATCCTAGGGCTATTTGAAATAACTCTAGATACTGTTGAAGGTGCGACGTTTGCTAGTTTAGCAACATCTTTTATAGTTACAGACATTTTGAAAGCCCCTCTCCCTTACCAATTCCACTTTTTGAAACCGTTAACATATTTTTATAAAAGAAAAGGTGTGTTCTAAGTCACCTTTCCTTCTAGTTCTTAATTATTTGCTTGTTTTTGTCTCTTTTTTGCGAAAGCTATAAACATAAAAAATCCGACAAAAATGAAAATAAGAATTGCGATTACTCCATAGCGTACACCTGTTTTTGGAGCCACAGCATAAATATTAGCTGACTCACGTTTGATCACAATATCAAATCCATTTGAGTTAGCGCGGACTAAATCATCAGCAAGTAACCCTCTAAGCTCGTTCTTTTTAGATATTTTATTAAAACTCAAGTGAACAGTTTGATCTTTGGCTGTATTATTAATAACTGTATAAGTTGTCTCATTTTTATAAGTTCGTTCAATCACTGACAATCCTTGTTTATCATAGATAAGTTGAAAAGAACCTTTTGTTAAGGATGGCAAAGTCTTACGAAGCTCAATTAATTTTGTAATATAATCTGAAAATTTATCATCTGTACGGAAATCCATGTCTTTTAAATTGTCTGGTATTTCTCCACCATTCATTGCTATTTCTGTTCCATATAGATTCATAGGAATTCCTGGTGTCGTATATTGATAGACTAATGCTAATTTTAAACGTGATGGTGGATATTCATATTTCTGATTAACATTATTTACAAATCTTTTAGTAGTTTCGTCATCTAAGTAATTTACTAATGGAATATTAGTTTGATCTAATACAGATTGATGCTTAACTAATTGAGCAATTGAAACACCTTTCGTTAAAAATGAATTCGTTAAATCAGTAAATAAAGCTGTATCAGATACTGCATCAAACCCAGCATTTTTAAATTCTTTTATTGTTTGATCACTTGTGTCTTTTACATCAGCCATTAAAATAAAGGACGAATTAACTGATTTAATGTCACTAACAAATTTCTTCCAAAAGGATACAGGCACATAATCAGCATGGTCTAATCTATATCCATCAATTTTAGTTTCATTCATCCACCACTTTGCAGAATTAATTAAATAATTCGCAACTGCTGGATTATCTTGATTCAAATCCGGTAAACTGTTAACCCATTGGTTTTCTTTATTGTTCGTTGAACTTTTCTCATGGAACCAATTTTTTTTCGCTGGATCCTCTAACCATGGTGACTTTGATGATGTATTATTTGTAACAAAGTCTAACATTACCTTTATATTACGTTTATGAGCTTCCTTTACGAGCTTCTTTAAATCGTTTAGATTACCAAATCGCTTGTCCATTTTATTAAAATCAGTTATCCAAAATCCATGGTATCCATTTTCATCATTTTGTTGGATAGGTGTCAACGAAATCATCGTGTAGCCATATCCTTTTATATAATCTAACTTTTTAATGATTCCTTGAATATCTCCACCATGAAAACCATTTGGATCCAATGGCTTACTATTTTGGTCATTTGTAGGATCCCCATCAAAAAAACGATCAACCATAATTCGATAGATCATCTGACTGCTATCGTTTTGATCGTTTGTTGCGGCGTTAGATTGTTTTGGAAATAAACTAAATACAAGTGCAAAAATTAATAGAAAACAATTCAATTTCTTCATTTCAATTCCCCCAAAAATTCAATTACTCTATCTTTTCCCTATATTTTCTATTTTTGCACAGTAATTGGTATTTGTTCAATGTGTAAATTATTTTAAATAGATATGAAAACGATTGCATAAACTAACTTTATTATACTTTGAATAAGGCATATATCAAGATAATTCCTACATTTTTATAGAAATTTCGACAATTTCACTAGTTTTAGAATGGGTGATATTAAATGCAAATCGAAACGATTTTTCATCAACCATATGAACCATATTTATATATAAACGACAATCATTCATACGTCATTCGTCTACAATCGAAGAAAGATGATTTAAAAAAGGTTCAAGTTTATTATGGTGATCCTTTTTTATTTTCGGAGAGTGGCTGGAAATATGAACAGCCGATTGAAATGAAAAAAGTATTTTCAACTAAGCTCCATGATTTTTGGGAGTGTTTAGTGGAACCTCCAAATAAACGTTTAAAATACGCATTTAAAGTATCGAATCAATCAAATAATCTATTTTTTGGAGAAACTGGATTTTGTGATCAACTTCCTCTTTTTGATTTATCATTTTATTTTACGAAGCCTTATCTTCATTTAAGTGATCGTAATTATCCTCCAAAATGGGTAAAAAATACAGTATGGTATCAAATTTTTCCAGATAGATTTGAAAATGGCGATGAATTAAATGATCCAGTTAACATTTTACCTTGGGGATTACCTCCTAAATCTTCAAGTTTTTATGGAGGTGACTTACAAGGCATTATCGATAAACTAGATTATTTAAAAGGACTTGGAATTACTGGAATTTATTTAACACCAATTTTCGAATCTCCATCTAATCATAAATATGATACGACAAATTACTTTCGAATTGATTCTCAATTTGGGGATGAAAGGCAATTAAAAAAACTAATCCAAATCTGCCACAAAAGAGGAATAAAAGTAATGCTTGATGCGGTTTTTAATCACACAAGTCAATACTTTCCTCCCTTTCAAGATGTTATAAAAAATGGAATAAATTCTGTTTATAAAGATTGGTTTCATATTCACTCTTTTCCAGTCGTTTCTTCTCCAGTACCAAATTATGAAACATTTTCTTTTGTTAGTGCGATGCCTAAGCTAAATACTGAAAACAAAGATGTACAAAAATATTTACTTTCAGTTGGTGCCTATTGGCTAAGAGAATATGATATTGATGGTTGGAGATTAGATGTTGCAAATGAAATTAATCACAACTTTTGGAGAGAGTTTCGTAAAGAAATGAAGACTATCAAGAAAGATGTTTATTTATTAGGAGAAATTTGGCATTTCGCACTTCCTTGGTTAAAAGGAGATCAATTTGATAGTGTGATGAATTATCCATTATCGCATGCAATACTTTCTTTCTTTGCATTTCAAAATTGTAACTCAGCTGAATTTATTAATAACATAAATTATCTTTTTTCTCAGTACACTACACCAACCTTATTTTCACTTTTCAATTTGGTAGGGAGCCATGATACTCCGAGAATATTAACTCAATGTAAACAGAATGAACGATTGGTCATTTTAATCTATGTTTTCTTATTTACCTTTTATGGAACACCATGTGTTTATTATGGAGATGAAATTGGCCTTATTGGTGGAGGAGATCCCGAATGTAGAGGTTGTATGAGTTGGAACGAATCAGATCAAAACAAACAAATTTATGATGTAGTTAAAAAATTAATCTCATTAAGAAAAAACCATCCTCTTATTGCAAATGATGGACAATTCAAATGGCATTCATTTGAAAACGAACCAAATTTAATCATATATGAGCGCTCGAATGAAAAAGAGGTTTATTTAATAATTCTTAATCGTAATGAAAAAACCTCGTCTATAAAGCTCCCTTTTCAACTACTAAGTAAAAAAATCACAAACATTTGGACGAATGAACAATTTTCTGCGGAAAGTAATGCTATTTTTGTAGATGTTACACCTTATTCTTACCTTATTTTGCACTTTCCTATTTAAGTATTTAATGAAGGCCACCTGCTTATTTCGTTCGAAATAGGGTTAGGTCTTCTTTTTTTATTTCATTTCAATTTACTTTTTAAACAATTAACAATAATCCCTTCGAAAAATTAATGAAATCAAACCATAAAACGAACTGAGAATTTGCAAGAGGAGAATGTTTATGAATAATATTTTCGAACATATGAAAATACGGATTACAGCCTGAATTAACTAATATTCTAATAATGCCCTATAATACTAAAAATTGGATTAATCTGGACTATTCCTTTTATTAAAAGAAATTGGAACATCTTAAAATATGATAGTTTGCCACCTTTGAAATACATGGGTTATTCCTATAATTAGGCTCTTTTTATAAGATTATTGCATTAAGGTTTTGTAATTTAAAAGACAGAAGTTGATTGGAACGGAAGGGTGCCAGGCTTCTGTGGGAGATGCGGGAAGGCTGAGACCCCACAGGAGCGTATGCGACGAGGAGGCTCAGCTCACGCCCCTAGGAAAGCGAGCATCCTCGAGTGGAAATCAACTTACACATACTAAAGTAAAAACAATATATAAAAATAGCTTGAAATTTTAATAATTTCTCGCCAAATTGATTTATTATTTTCATTTCTTTTTTTCAAGCCAATACGAGATCCATTGTTGAATTCTTAATCGATCAGTTTCTAGTAGATTTTCTGATAAATCACGTTTCATTCGAATACCAGCCCAAGCATTGTATAAAGATAAAGGTTCAATGTTTATTTTTCTTATCTCTCCATACCCTTCTAGCCAGCCTTTCTCAAATTCTTCAATTACAGATGGAGAATTTTCAAAAGGTGTACCTGGTTTAGTCGCTTCGATCCGAAGAATGGATAATGTCCGAGCTAGATCAAAACGGTAATCACCTCTAGAAGCATTGTTCCAATCAATCACAGCCGTAATCTTCTCACCATCTGTTAACACATTTAATGGATGATAATCTAAATGAAGTAAAACATTTTCATTTTTTGATCCATGAGTAGAAATTAAATCTAAGATTTCATTTTCTTCCGACGTTTTTGGTGATAGCCACTCTTCTGAACCACTTTCACCCGTTTTTGGTAAAGAAATCATATGGATTGCTGCTTGAACCTTACCAAACTGAATCCCGATTTCCCGTGCATTTTCAGGATATTCGTATAATTCATTAAAGATCGTTTTACCTGCTACCCAATCCATTAACATCAAGGAATAATCCTCAATTTTTTTTACAAAATGAACTTTTGGCACAGGAATACCATTTTCCTCCGCTAATTGAATGATCATTTTCTCCTCTTTGAATTGTTGATGCCTATGTTTAGGTATTAAACGTAATGCATATGAATCCTCATCAGAAACTTTTACTTTCCACACTGAACTGTCTCTACCACCAATAATATTTTCATATGATAGAAATGAAGTAATGTTTAATTCATTTAAAATGATTTCAATATTCATACACTACCCCTTATTTTTAAGTATCTCTCATCATTTACTTATATTCTGTTTATTAATCTAAAAGTCCTTTTTCAGTAATTTACTATGTTTAGGTAAAGAAGCAACAATCTAACAAGCAAAAAAAAGCCAGCAATGAAGGCTGACTTTTTTACAATTCATATATTTTTTATTTCTTGTTAATTAATCATTATTGAGTCATTATTTTATGGATATCATTAATATCAACTTTAAGAAGACGATTTGATTTATTATATCCATAAACCACGGATGCATCTGATCCCTCTTGTTCAATCGCGATGCCTTCACTTTCACCGGGCTGCCAGATTCTTACTGTTCCAATCACTTGACCACTATAATTTATCAACGTAATTTTATTATTCGTGTAGTAATAAATGATGCTATTATTGACAGCTATCCCTTGAGGCACTCCTTGGTTTTTTATTGAAAATTTGTTTACTAACTTTCCATTAAAATCAATAATATTAATGGTTGGGTTAGCTTTATTATTCGCTGCCGTATGAACAACTAGCGTATCAGAATAATTGTCTACTGCGACTAAAGCAGCATTCCCAAGATAAGAAAGGTCTATAGTTTGAACTACATAAGGATTTTCGGTATTGAAATTAACCTCCGTAATCTTTGTTGGATTCGTTCCTCCACCATTTGAAACATAGAAGTTACCATTTTTTTCACGGTAATCTATTTCAGAACTGTGACCAATTAAAAGAGGTGGGGATTGTTGTACAAGTATCCCAGTTTTTGTATATTTTCTTATTACACCGTAGCCTTTTCCAATATCAAAACTTACATAATAAAACCCATTAGCATAAGCTACACCTTGCATATTATCTTTGCTTTCTATCCCAAATAGTAAATTGCCTTTAATAACATTGAATATCGTAGCTGCCATTCCTTCAATTGGAAAATAACTAAATACAAAAATAGCTGTTAAAAAAATAAAAAGTTTATTAATATATTTTCTATTCATCATACTAACTACCAACCATTGCTTTTTTTTATAGTTTTTCTTAAATAAGGATATTTACTCTAACAATTTTTAGTTTCTTGCCTTAATAGACTATGTTTAGCAAATTCAAATGTTCTAGTTGGCAGATTGATCCTAAAAAGTATTATCTTATTATTATTTATCGTCTCATTTCGACAAATATTAAATCTATTAAAGAAGCAGAAATCTTTTCTAAACAAAAGGCAGTTTTGGTATTCATTGTTGCTATTTAGAATTCGTTAGTTGATTACAACTCCATGATGCTCCCTTTCAGCGTGGCGTGAGCTAGCCTCCTCGGCAAGCCTTCGGGGTCTCAGCCTTCCCGCTATTCCCACAGGAATCTCGCACCTTCCGTCCGAATCAACTTCTGTCTTTAAAATGAAAAATCTTGGGTAGCAACACTCTTTTAGAAAAGAGACAGCCCTGCTAATAACATTCGTACCATGGCCCATGAAAATAAGGAATTCTCCCTATAATAATTGTCTTTTAAGATGTAATTTTCAGGGTAGCCAAAACAAAAAAGCTGACTCAAAAAGAAAATAAATTCCTTTTAAGAGGCAGCTTTCATAAAGTGAAACTTCCATCAGTGGGGGGGTTCATCCCTACTGATGGAAGTTTGAACCAATCGGGCTTTTACGGGCAGTTATCCCCCACCAATCTTCCTCGTTTAACTTTAAATCTTGAGGTGGGGGTCTTACTGCCCGTTAATGCGGGAGAAACATTTAAGCCTTCACATTAATTCCGTATTTTTTAAACCAAACATGAATTTGGTATAAATATGCCAACAGCTGTGGACCTGACATTAGCTGGCCATACCAAGGTGTTTTGAAAGACTTCCCTTCACTTTCTACTAATTGAGTTAGCTCATCTTTATCAAAAAATTCATAAAGAGCTGAGCTTTTATCTGATAAACTTTCTTTTAATAATTGTACAACTAGCTTTGTATACATTGGATTATGAGTTTTTGGATATGGGCTCTTTTTACGATATAATATCTCTTCGGGAAGTATACCTTCTAACGCTTTTCGTAAAATACCTTTTTCCCTGTTTCCTAACATTTTCATTTCCCACGGGATATTCCACACATATTCAACTAAACGATGATCTGCAAATGGAACTCGAACCTCTAAACTTGCCCCCATGCTCATTCGATCTTTCCGATCAAGAAGCTGAGCCATAAACCAGTTTTTATTTAAGTAAAATAGTTGTCTTCTTTTGGACTCTAAATCCGATTCACCTTCTAAAAGTGGAGTCTCTTTTACAGTTTCATCAAAGCGATCTTGTACGTACTGGGCCAAATTCAGTTTTTCATTCCATTCATTTTTCAACAATTTTTGACGAGCTTCAGTTGAACGCATCCATGGAAAAGCCGACCGATTTAAATCTTCTTCTCGATGAAACCATGGATAGCCTCCAAAAATTTCATCTGCACATTCTCCTGATAAACTAACGACAAAATCCTTTTTAATTTGGCGACAGAACCATAATAATGATGAATCTACATCTGCCATACCCGGTAAGTCTCTACATATCGTTGCTTCTTCTAATAAATTGACAAGTTCTTCATTAGATATCACACAACCCTTATGATTCGTTTCAAATGTGTTCGACATTAGCTCAATCCACTGAGCATCCGAATTTGGTTGAAATACACTAGATTTAAAGTATTTTTCATTATCTTCATAATCAATTGAGTACGTTGTAAGCTTTCCTCTTCCTACTTCACTGTTATGATTCGAAGCAATTGCTGTAATAGCACTGGAGTCTACTCCACCTGAAAGGAACGTACAAAGAGGGACGTCAGAAACAAGCTGACGCACAATTGCATCTTTCACAAGAAATCGTACTTTCTCAATTGTTTCTTCTAATGAATCAGTATGTTTTTTACTAGTTACTTCCCAATATTCCCATATTCTTGATCCCTTTTTGGAAAATGTCATCGCATGACCTGGTCTTAATTCTTTCACTCCATTAAAAATACCGTTACCTGGTGTACGCGATGGCCCTAACCCAAATATTTCAGATAACCCTTCTTCAGTTAATTCAGCTTTTACATCTGGATGTGCTAAAATAGCTTTAACCTCAGAAGCGAACAATAATCTCTTAAAATCTTCTTTATAAAATAATGGTTTAACCCCTAGACGATCCCGTGCAATAAAAACTTGATCTCTTTGACTATCCCAAATTGCAAAAGCAAAAATTCCATTTAAGAAATCAAGGCATTTCTCTTTCCATTCTATATAACTAGTCAAAAGCACCTCAGTATCTGAGTGTCCTTGAAAAGTATAACCACGTTTTAATAGTTCTTTTCGAATGTCCTCGGTATTATATAGCTCTCCATTATAACAAAGCGTATACATCTCTTCACCTTTCGCTTTGTTCATTGGCTGCTTTCCGCCTTCTAGATCAACAACAGCTAACCGTTTATGACCGAAACCACAATGAGTCGATAGCCAAATATTGGATTCATCTGGTCCTCTTTTTGAAAGTGTTGCAGCCATTTTCTGTACTTTTACTGCCTCATTTTGAATGTTCACCCCATAATCAATCCAACCCGATATTCCACACATAATGAATTGGCTCCTTTCAAGACACTATTAAAGCGCCTTTTTATATGCATTAATCCTATATGCTATTAAAAACTAAAAAAATAGGTGCATATTTTAAAAATATTTTTGAAGCCTATCCATATTTGTCCATACCACTTGTCAAATAATGCATAGTTATAAAATAGTAATGTTATGTCAATAACGAAAACAAGAAAGAATTACTTACTAAATCTGTATGTAAAGACGAAATGTCCTTATCACAACTTTTCATGCATGGTGAAATGAAATACATTCTTTTCAGTTTACATTTAAATGGTAACTGGAGGTTACTATATGTCTCAAAAACACCGAATGAAACTATTCAAAGAACAGCCTCGTGCTTTTATTATTGGTTCTATTGAAAAAATGAATACAGAATGGATCTTTTTTGATGAGGAAACAGATGAAGCTTTTTTACTTGAAGAAATAGTTAGTGAAGAATGCGAAATAGAGCTAGATGAAGAATGGTTTCCCGTACTTCATCAAAAGGGAGAATTTACAGTTTCTCACCCAACAAGAAAAAAATTAGAAAATGGTGATACGATCCGCATTCACCAAAAATTACTTTACAGTTTCGAATTGTTACTAAAGAGCTTAAGTGACGAATCATTTTTTACTCTCGCTCATTTATTAAATAGTCATTCATTTTCTTTTTATGACTGCCTTTATTGTCACAACTTTTTAGCATTCCAATCTGAGCAAAATCCTGCAGAAGGAGTTAATTTTCTAGTATTTGATAACAATGATATGGTTTGTTCTGTCTATCATTTATTCCGGATCACTCCAGAAGGACAAAACCACCGATTTGAGTTAACAGAAGCAACAGGTAAGAGATATTTATTGACTCAACTTTCTTAAAAAAATAAACCAACCTATTTAGTAGGCTGGTTTATTTTTTATTATTTTCCAAAAAGTTGGATACCCATTGGTAAACGGAATCCTAAATATAGAAGCGTTAAAAATAATAGTCCAAAAATTACTGCAGGAACTAACATTTTGCGGCCTTTTTTTGATGAAATTGTAAAAAATTCAAAAATCCCAAGCATAATGATACCAGCAGTCATTTTGATATTATATAACATCATCAAATTAGTTGGCATATTTGCCTTTGGAATTTCGATAAAAACATATAAACCCGTTCCAAGAATAGCAAAATAAATTAAACGTAAAATCATATGTGGTACTTTTACATTCTTTCCTCTACTATATCCGTGTCCAACAAACAACGCTAATAAAACACCAATAATCCAGCTTGCAATATGTAAATGAAGCACTGTATTAACCATCTTTTTCCTCCTAAATCATATTTAGTCAATCATATCATACCATAAATTTTTACAATCCTCATAAAAATATGCTTATTCCATTTAAAATGTTACAATATTCAGTGAGATCAAAAAGGGGGAAATTACTCATGCTACAAACTAAATCAATCATCGAACAAACAGAAGCGTTTGGTGCAAAAAACTATCATCCACTACCAATCGTAATTACGAAAGCAGAAGGAGCTTGGGTAGAAGATCCAGAAGGAAATCGTTACTTAGATTTATTAAGCGCTTACTCAGCTGTAAATCAAGGGCATCGTCATCCAAAAATTATTTCTGCTCTTAAAGAACAAGCTGATAAAGTTACATTAACTTCTCGTGCTTTCCATAGTGATAACTTAGGACCTTGGTACGAAAAGGTTGCTAAATTAACAAATAAAGAAATGATTCTTCCAATGAATAGTGGTGCTGAAGCCGTTGAAACTGCTTTAAAAACTGCTAGAAGATGGGCTTATGATGTGAAAAAAGTAGAAGACAATTGTGCAGAAATTATTGTTTGTGAAAATAATTTCCACGGTCGTACACTTGGAGCAATTTCATTATCTTCAACTGATGAGTATAAACGTGGTTTCGGACCATTATTATCAAATATAAAAATTATACCATATGGTGATTTTGAAGCACTTAAAGCTGCTATTACACCTAATACTGCTGCATTTTTACTTGAACCAATTCAAGGAGAAGCAGGAATTATCATCCCTAAAGAAGGTTTTCTAAAAGCTGCTTCTGAGCTTTGTAAGAAAGAAAATGTTCTATTTATTGCAGATGAAATCCAAACTGGTTTAGGTAGAACTGGGAAATTATTTGCTTGTGATTGGGAAGAAGTGATTCCTGATATGTATATTCTAGGAAAAGCACTTGGCGGTGGGGTATTCCCTATTTCATGTGTTGCTGCAAACCGTGAAATATTAGAAGTATTCGAGCCAGGTTCTCATGGTTCTACATTTGGTGGAAATCCATTAGCATGTGCAGTTTCTATCGCATCTTTAGATGTTTTAGAAGATGAAGGCTTAGTCAATCGTTCAAATGAACTTGGAAATTATTTAATGAATGAATTATCAACACTTCTATCTCTTCCAGTGGTTAAAGAAATCCGTGGTCGTGGATTATTTGTTGGAATCGAGTTATCAGAGCATGCACGCTCATATTGCGAAAAACTAAAAGAATTAGGTGTTCTTTGTAAAGAGACACATGATTATGTCATTCGCATTGCACCACCTCTAATCATTTCAAAAGAAGATTTAGATCTTGCAATCGAAAAAATCAAATCTGTATTTTAATTAAATGAGCGATTAGATTCTCCCTCTTTTGGTAGGATCTAATCTTTTTTTAATTAGGCACTTTTCTAAAAGATTGTTGCTACCCGAGATTTGTAACTTTAAAGACAGAAGTTGATTCGGGCGGAAGGTGCGAGACTCCTGGGGTATAGCGGGAAGACTTAACCCAGTAGGCTTGCCGAGGAGGCTACCTCACGCCACGCGGAAAGGAAGCATCCTGGAGTTGTAATCAACTATCGTATTCTAAAATAGTAACAATGTATACGAAAGCAACTTTTTTTTAAGTAAAAAGGTTGGTACTCATTTCAAAACTATATGACTTAAAACCTATTTATTTTATTACAATGTAAAGGTTGTTACAAAATTAAAAACTTTGTAATATTTTGTAACTTCAACACTTCTTTTAGCGAAAGCCTTCTCATTTACAAATGATTTTGTATAATAACAATACATACATCGAGACACGTAGACATATTCTCCTATTTCTGAACAAAGTTGGTGACTATTTTGTTATTACTTGTAATAGAAAAAAAACGTGCCCTTATGGTATATTATGCAAGCCGATATGGATTTACAGATAAAAAGACAATTCTATGTAGCCAAGAATTGGACAAGCTCATCAATATGATTCTATTATCATCTTCTAAACAAATAAATGAACGTGCTCTCAGGTGAACAAAAGTAGTCGAGATTGACTAATTTGTCCACCTGTTTTTTTCATTCTAAATAATATGCTACTTCTGTTGTAAAGCACCAAATAGGGCGAATAGGCATATATTAAGTATCATCAAAAAAAAAGGATGTTTAAAATGCCTGCAAGTGTTGGATTCATTAATATCGTAAGTGTTGGTACTGGGAGTGTTATTAATATTGGGGATACTTATACAATTGCACCACGAAGTGAAGCCAAGACTTTTGCGGGTGCTGGTTCTTTCAACACCGGTAACGGATTAACAGTCTATAATAATAAAAGTATTTCCAATGTAAATGATTCTGATCAATTCGATCAAAATATTGCTGGAACGTTTTGAATATAACAGAAAGAAAAGCTATTCTAAATTAACTTAGATTTATTCGTGACGCTTGCAAAGAAAGAAGGCGATCATCTTGAATATTTATATACACCAAAATATTACGATTCAACAATTAAAATTAGGGAACTTAACAAATTCATCTGTTTTCCAAATCGGAAGTGCTGGAAGTATAAAAGCTCAATCCTTGACTAAAAACACTGGTGGCTTTACAGAGCCCGCTCCACCTATCATAGAAGCAGGTCAAGAGATTTCAACGCCTGAAACTAGTGAGGACTAAATAGAGATACCCTCACTTCTTAGGAGGTTTAAATATGGACCCTACAATTTCATCACAAATTTATTATCTTCAACAACTTGCTCAAGAGCAGTCTATTTTACTTACTGCTTTACAAGAACGAATAGTGCAATTAGAAAAAGAAGTATCTGAATTAAAAAAACGCCCTCAAACTGTCTTCGAAAAAGTTGAATATAAATTCGATCAATTGAAGGTTGAACGCCTGGAAGGTACGTTAAATATTGGATTAAATCCTTTACAAGCTCCTTCAATTGATGATTTCACAGTAGAAAATCAATCAATTCTAGTCCAGAAGCAACCTCAATTTGATGAGTTAAGACAGTACATTACAGATCGAATTCAGAAGCATTTAAAAGAAGATGCATGGTCACAAATTAGGGGTATTGAAGAATCAACTAGAAGCCATGTGGATGACTATTATAGACAAATGATGATTGATGACATTCGAAATCAAATGGAAACAAGAATCCCTTACTATATTAGTCAATTTGAAGACCACCCTGACTTCTCTGTCAATCCTTCACTGTTTAAAGAAGAAATCATTCAAAAAATGCTTCAAGATATTAATCAAGCATTTGTTGCTTTTCTTCACAATTTACCGGAAAACATTAGAAAGGGGAACAACTAATGAAATTTAACGTTACAAATCATCAGCTATGTGTCAACGATATCCATTTATTGAGTGTTACATCATCCTCTTTAGTCTTAATTGGAGATGCATGTAACATCTTGCTTTCTTCAGAATTTGATACGCCACCTGAAGCGTTAATCGCTGGTCCATTTGTTCCATTAGCAGTAATATAATGGCCACATGTTTAAGAAATCTCAATCGTTTATCGGTTGTGCAATGTATTGATTTCACGATTGTTATTATTGGTAGTGTTGTTCAAATTGGTGATGCTTTCTCACTATCGGCTGATGCAAAAGTTCTTGCTTATCAAAAAAATGTTGCGGACTTTGTCCAATCAGATATTGAAAAAATATATGCTTCATTTTACTCTCATGTACCAGCCATGCCAGACTTAACAGATAATATTCAAGTAACTTTTAACAATCCGGAACCAGTAATATCTGTAAACTCTATTTCTGGTCTTGCCATTTCAAACTCAGGGGTACTTATGGTTGGGTCGATCAACAGTGTGTCGAATATCGTTCGAAACAAACATTTTCGTGATTTTAGTCAGGAAGAAAAACCTGATACTTCTATTTTAGATTACATTTGAAAGGAGGTTACGATATGCCTACTTTTGTTGGAGCAATTTTTATACCAGCTAATGAAAATAGTATTATTGCAACAGGAGATTTAAATAATATCTCACCCAAAACAGCTTCTAAAACTTATAACGGTTCTGGAGGGAGCAACACCGGATTATTTCCTGTAACGATAAATGGTGCTAGTGCTACAAATACATTAGACGCTGATGTTGCAGATCAAGACAACATCGCTACATTGTAAGAAATGCGAAAGTGCCTTGTTTACCTCCGACAGACATTGGAGCAAATAGCAAGTGAAGGGTGCTTTTTCCCTTCACTTGCTATTTGTGAAATGGCCGAGGAGGTAGGCACTGTAGCTGGACAGTAAGAAAAGTGGAGAAGACTTGTTTAGCTCTGAAAGGCATTGGAGGAAATACCATGGGAAGGGTGCTTTTTCCCTTCACTTGCTATTAGTGAAATGGCCGAGGAGGTAGGTACTGTAGTTGGACAGTAAAAGTGGAGAAAATTTGTTTAGCTCGGATATTCAAACTTATAGATCACTAGAATTACATTTAGTATCAAACATCATGACTCTATTTAAATAAAAAAGAACAGGGCTATCTCAAAAGTAACATTGAGATAGCTCCTTTCTTGGAAATTAAACTAAATATTTTTTTCCTTAGAAAACTCTAATCAACCAAATGATGATGCAAATGAATATCCCCAAAATAATTTTGGTTATAAATATATGTTTTTTTATTTTTCATTTGAATAATATTATCCTCTTTCATTTGCTTCAACACATGAGAAACAGTTTCACGAGACGTACTGGAGAAGTTTGATATGTCTTTTGCAGTTAATGGACAATCAATAATAATTTCATTCCCTTTTTTGGACCCTAGGTTTTCAGCTAAGTATTTGACTGATTGAATGACTCTTTCACTCGCAATCTGATTTGATAATTTTTGAACCCTACACTCTTGTAATCTAAGAAGGCGTGTCAAACTTTTTGTTATATAAACCATAGCTTTAGGGTTATCACTTAATAGTTTTTCTAAAACATCCACATTAATATAAAAGACTGTTGCATCTGTTACGGCTTCGCATGTATATTGATAATATTCATCTTGAAATATACCTGCAAATGGGAACATTAAGTAAGGCTTGATATAATCATAGTACGTATAACAATCATTTAGATCACTCTTCTCAATGCGTACGTAACCCTTTTCTAAAAAATAAATCCTTTTACGTGAATCACCGTCCATAAATAGAACTTGTCCTTTTTTATATTGCTTCCGATGAAAATTACTAATAACCTCTTCTAGTTCTGTATTATCTAATATCGAAAGTAATTCATAGTCCTTTAAGTCTTTTTTTATGGTATTTAGCATCGTATAACTCCTTACCGAAAGCTACTATTTAGATTTTTCAATCTAATTCTACCATTTTAAAAATCTTAAAAAAACTCTAGAACGATGAAAGGTTTGTCTATATTATGAACAAGTAGATTAAACATCACTTCAAGCACTAATGACAGTTCCTGTTCTTCCTTCAACTGCAACATTTGCCTTATCTAGAGATGTGATAATAACCTTTCGACCTGGTTTAGATTTAGCAAAAGTAATGGCAGCTTCTATTTTTGGTAACATACTACCAGGTGCAAAATGCTTCTCTTTAATATATTCTTCAGCTTCTTCTACTGACAACTCACTTAACCACTGTTCATTGTCCTTCCCATAATTAATTGCTACTTTTTCTACCGCAGTTAAAATTAATAGAGTCTCCGCATCAACTAATTCTGCTAGTTTTTCAGAAGCAAAATCTTTATCAATTACTGCCTCTACACCTTCAAGATGTGATCCACAGATTGTTACAGGAATGCCACCTCCACCTGTAGCGACTACTACAACTTGTTGATTTAATAGGGAATTTATAACGTTTTTCTCTATTATATTAATTGGTTTAGGTGAAGCAACAACTCTCCTAAACCCACGACCTGCATCTTCCACCATTGTATAGCCTTTTTCTTCTTGTAATTTATCCGCTTCTTCTTTTGTATAAAATGATCCAATCGGTTTTGTAGGATTTTGAAATGCTTGATCCTCTTTATCTACTTGTACTTGAGTTAAGATTGTAACTGTTTCTTTCTCAATACCTTGTTGTTTAAATACCTCATATAATGCACTTTGTAACCAATATCCAATCATTCCTTGACTCATTGCACCACAAGTATCTAACGGCATTGCGGGAAGTTTTTCACATTGAGAAATTTGATTTTGTAAAATGATATTTCCTACTTGGGGACCGTTACCATGTGCAAGGACAATCTCATATCCATTACGAATAATAGAAACTAATTGTTCTGCAGTATGATAACAAGCTTCACGTTGTTCCGCTGCTGTCGAACCATTTCCTAATTGAATTGCATTTCCACCTAACGCAATAACCATTCTATTTCCCATTTTACTTCTCTCCTATTTCATTCTTTAAATTTTAATGCTTCCTGAAATAAGTGCATAAAGTGCATAGATAGCTGCAGCTCCTATACCAATCGCAATATAGATTTCTTTCTTCGTAAGGAATGTTCCTTCAGCGTGTTCTTTTTGTACCTTACGATAAATATAAATCCCTGGTGCATAGAGTATGGAAGTTAACAGTAAATAATCTAAGCCCGCTGCATAAACTAACCACACACCATAGATACTGGCTATGAAACCAATTGCAACCATTTTTTTATGATCATTATCCTTCGTTTGTAACGAATATTTAAACTGATAAAATGCTGAGAACAAGTAAGGAATTAATATTGCTGATGATGCTAAAGAAAATGCAAATGTATAAGCTGCATCTGAAATGACTAATGTAATTAAAAATAATTGAACTAAACTATTTGTAACCCATAATGAGATGACTGGCGCTTTATGTTTATTTTCTTTCGCAAAAATCTTTGGATACAATCCATCTTTCGCTGCAAGAAATGGGATTTCAGCTGCTAATAATGTCCATCCTAACCAAGCTCCTAATACAGAAATTACTAGACCTCCATTAATTAAGATTGCTCCCCATTTACCAACGATCGCTTCAAGTACATAAGCCATAGTTGGGTTCGGCAATTTGGCTACATCTGGTCGCGCTAAAATTCCTATAGATGCAAATGAGATTAATACATAAATAACTAATGTTCCTAATAACCCCATGATTGTTGCTTTACCAACATCCGATTTATTTTTTGCTCGGCTTGAAAAAACAACCGCACCTTCTACTCCAGTAAATATCCAAATTGTTACAAGCATAGTATTTTTTACTTGACCACCAATGACTTTCCATGAAAAGTCACTACCATTTGTTCCCCAAAAATCAAGCACAAACGTTTTCCATTTGAAAGCAAAAATTGCGACAACGATAAAAACAAAGATTGGAACTAACTTTGCAATTGTTGTCACTAAATTAACAAGAGTTGCACCTTGTACCCCCCTTAAAATTAGCGCATGCACTAACCAAAGTAGAATACTGGCACCAATGATTGATGCAATATTTTGTCCACCTTTAAAAATTGGAAAGAAATATCCTAACGATGAAAATAGAAGAGTCGCATAAGCAACATTGCCAAGCCAAGCTGCTAACCAATATCCCCATGCACTATTAAACCCCATAAAATTTCCAAAGCCCGCTCTTGCGTAACTATAAACTCCTCCTTCTAGATCTGGACGTTTACTCGTTAAATTTTGGAAAGATAAAGCCAATGCAATAATACCGATTGCGGTAATAATCCAACCGATTAAGATTGCACCTGCACTAGCATTTCTAGCCATATCACCTGCTAAGTTAAATGCACCTCCACCAATCATCGATCCAACTACCATCGCAATTAATGTAAAGAGACCTAATTTCTTTTCCTCTTTCAACTCGACCACCTCTATCTGGCGATTTAGAATGGAAAGGAGGGACATCCCCTCCTTTACTTGTTTACTTATTTAACACAATGTTGCAGCCATGACCGCCTTAATTGTATGCATACGATTTTCAGCTTGATCAAACACTTTTGAATGCATACCTCGGAACACCTCATCAGTAACTTCCATTGCATCTAAACCAAATTCCTCATAAATCTCTCTACCTACTTTTGTATCTAAATCATGGAAGGCAGGTAAGCAATGTAAGAAAATAACATTACCATTCTCTGTTTTTTCAATCATTTCCATATTTACTTGATATGGTTTTAATAGTCTAATGCGCTCTGCAAACAGATCTTCTTCCCCCATAGAAACCCAAACATCTGTATAAATGACATCTGCATTTTTTACTGCTTCATCTATACTTTCTGTAATTGTAATTTTTGCATTTGTTTCCTTAGAAATTTCGTTTGCGATTAAGACAATTTCCTCGTGAGGGAACAATTCTTTTGGTGAACAAATTCTGACATCCATTCCCATTTTTGCTCCGCCAACTAATAGACTATTGGCAACATTATTTCTACCATCACCAACATACACAAGTTTGATTCCTTCTAAGTATCCAAAATTCTCCTTAATTGTTAGGAAGTCAGCAAGCATTTGTGTTGGATGCCAAAGATCTGTTAACCCATTCCATACAGGAACACCTGAATGCTCAGCTAATTGTTCAACAATTTCTTGAGAAAATCCTCGAAATTCAATTCCATTAAACATCCGGCCTAATACTTTCGCTGTATCTTCGACGGATTCTTTTTTACCGAACTGAATATCATTTTTACCTAAGTACTCTGGGTGTGCGCCAAGATCTGTACAAGCAACAGTGAATGCACATCTAGTACGAGTAGATGGTTTTTCAAATAATAATGCAATATTTTTTCCTCTTAAGTAACGGTGAGAAACATTTCTTCTTTTTAAGTCTTTAAATTCGGCTGCTAAATCAATTAAATATAAAATCTCACTTGGTAAAAAGTCTTTATCTGCTAAAAAGCTTCGTCCAACTAAATGTGTTGATGTCATATTTATCATATTTATCATCCCTTTTTATTTTTTGGTGTTTTCGTAAACTTTGTTACTATTTAACAATGTGACAAGTTGATTTCCTCTCCATGTTGCTCGCATTCTGAGGGGCGGACGTTAAGTCCTGTTCCTTTTCCCTTGTCTCTTGTCCCCTGTTTTTAAAGATCCTCACGATAAATTGGCATACTCATGCAACGGGGACCCCCACGGCCACGAGATAATTCCGAACTTGGGATTTCAATTACCTCGATGCCATGTTGACGTAGCAATTCATTCGATACGAAGTTTCTGTCATAAGTCACTACTACGCCTGGAGCAATTGCAAGTGTATTTGATCCGTCATTCCACTGTTCACGAGAAGCAGCAATTTGGTCTCCACCGCCACATGGTATTAAGACAATCTCTTCTAAATCAAGTACTTCCATTAATACCTCTTTGAGATTGTTTCGTTCCGTAATTTGGACCGCCCCATCACTACCATTTTCTAAAATGTAAATTCTCATCGTCCCATGTTTACCTAGAATTTCTGGATGAATCGTAAATTTATTAAAGTCAACCATTGTAAATACAGTATCAAGGTGCATGAACGCACGACATTTAGGAATCTCAATCGCTACCACTTTTTTTATCGTACTGTTATTTTCAAAGAGATTCACTGCAAGCTTTTCAATTGCCTGAGCAGTCGATCTGTCAGAAATTCCTATCGCAATCGTTTCTTTACTTAAGATTAATTGATCTCCACCTTCAATCGAAAAATTATAATCCCGGTCAATCCAAACTGGAATATCATGTCCTACAAAACGTGGATGATGGTTAATAATATATTTCATAAAAAGCGATTCTCTTTTACGGGCTGTTCGTTTCATTGGATTGATCGTTACTCCGTTCCCAATTGATGCAGCCGGATCACGTGTGAAATATAAGTTTGGCATTGGATCGATATAGAATGGATAAAAATCTTCAGTTAACTCATATAAATGAGTTTTTTGGTTAGATGGAATTTCTGATTTCAAAATTCCACTCATCACTTTATCTACTAATTGTTGATTGGTCATTTCCAATAAATAATTCTTTAACTGATTAAAGGCACCATTAATGTTTGCCTTACTCGCTATCAGCATCTCTTCAACAAATTGTTCACGAATTTCTGGAGTATGTAATGCTTCACAAACCAACGTTTCTAAATAAAGAACTTCAACTCCACGATTTCTTAAAGCATTCGCAAAATAATCATGCTCTTTTTGAATAGTTGGCAAATAAGGAATATCATCAAACAATAATCTCTCCAAGAAGTCGGGTGTTAAATTCTCAACTTCTTTGCCAGGCCGTTTTAATAAAACAGTTTTCAATTCACCGATTTCTGATGTAACATTGATTGGGTGTTTCATTCTTCTCACCTCGAAGTTTGTTTGTTTGTATAACCTATTACACTTGTAAGTATAGAATTAATACGGTAAATGCATTGTGAAACAATTCACATAATTAATGTGAAAGTTTACTAGATTAAAGATTTATTTCATCACACCACTTTTGTGAAAACGCTCACATTTTTATGATAAATAATATAAAACTTTAATAAAAAAACCACAGAGAAAATTAATCTTTGTGGTTTAACTTTATTACTATCCTACTTTAGACTGTTTTCGTAAACTTTATTGCCATTTTAGAATGCGTTAGTTGATTACAACTCCAGGTTGCTCCCTTTCCGTGGGGCGTGAGCTGAGCCTCCTCGTCGCTATCGCTCCTGCGGGGTCTCAGCCATCCCGCTATTCCCACAGGAGTCTCGCACCTTCCATTGTAATCAACTTTTGTCTTTAAAATTATAAATCTCAAAACTACAATCTTCTAGAAAAGAGCCTTCTTAAAAAAAAATTAGTTCTTCTTCCATTCCCTTTTCAGTCAGACATTCTTAAAAAAATATTCTTCAAATCTACCGAAAAGGCAGTAATAAGAAAATGCATACTACTGTTCAAAGAATTGGAAGAACAAACAAGGTGTTTGATTGGAAGGACATAATCTATATGCCATAAAAAAGTGCTAAAAAGCTCCTTAGCACTTTTTTATTTATTATCGTATCTTTTGAGAAAGTGTTTACCTATAATGGCAAGCATCATTAATACAAAATAAACCATTGTAATTTCCCATGAATAATTAACATTTTTCCCAAAAAATAAGCTTAAAATAAATAGCATAATCGAACCAATTAAACTTATCACGAACGACCTTAGATATACATTTTCAATCTTCATATATTCCTCTACTCAAAATTAATTATAATTTTATAATATGCCCACCGTCAAAGAAATACAGATAGCGTTCCTTCACTTCTTTACCTAAGCTAGCTTCTATTGCTTTTGAATATAAATCAATTTGAACACCGTAACGTTTTTTTGCTTCTTTTTCAAGGGCACCTTCTTCTTGATATGCAGTTGTTTTGTCGGTTTTATAATCAATTAATACAACTCCATCTTCTTCAACAAGCAGTAAATCAATGATCCCTTGAATTAAAATCAATTCATCTTCCTCTATCCAATTCGGATATAATTCAGATGCAGAAATCCCATAACTAAAAGGCACTTCTCGCTGTATTTGATTTGCATTTTTAACCTTTTGACCTAGAAGAGAATGACAAAAACCATAAATATTTTTTATATCAATGGCGTTCTCTTGGTCGCTAGTTAGTAATTCTTTCTGAACCATTTCTTCCAATTGACCTTTTATTGAATCTATTGTATCGACATTATCGTAATTTAAGTACTGCATAACAGAATGTGTTGCTGTTCCAACTTCAGCAGCAGTTAATTTCATTGATTCCATAAATTTCGGTCTGGAAAGTGTCATTCGTTTCTGTTTCATAAATTTTGGAGCAAACAGTTCTTCTTCCTGCATTTTTCGCTTTAATTCAGTAACAGACTGCTTTGGTCGTTCGAGAGTTGCTTGGGAATATGGATATTGCCATTGCAAACGTTCTTTCACAATATCCGCTAAATCACTTTCAGAGACTTCTATCATTTCTTTCTTTTGAATACTAGTTAATACATCTTCCTTTTCATTTAAGTATTCATCGGTTTCATCTTTCGTTAGCGTTGATGAATCAATGATCTCAAAATGCCAGCGTGTAGGATGGGATTTTATCTCCTCCATAGTGTGCCAGTCTTCTTTCTCATCTCTTAAAACGTTACTAGAATCATGACGAATAATCGAAGCACCAATCCAATCCAGATAACTCTTCGCACCTGAAATTACACTACGAGGAAGTAACCATTCCTCTATATTTTCAACTTCTCGCCACGAAGAAACTGATTTCTCTATGTCTTTTACTCTACCTACTAATATCAGTTTCTCTCTTGCACGTGTTAACGCAACGTATAAGATACGTAGTTCTTCAGATAATAACTCGTCTCTCTCTGTACGTTTAATTGTTTCTTTTAACAAAGTTGAGGTAGATGTTCGGTAAACTGGATGTACATAATTAATACCTAATCCTAATTCTTTATGAAGGATTAATTTTGAAGCTAAATCCCTAGTATTAAATTGTTTAGACGTATTAATGACAAAGACAACTGGGAACTCTAGCCCCTTACTTTTATGAATCGTCATCATTTGAACAACATTTTCTTGCTCACCAATTAAACGAACTTCTCCTAATTCCTCTCCACGTTCTTGCATTCGATCGAGAAATCGTAAGAACTGGAACAAGCTTCGGTAATTTGTTTCCTCTAAAACTTTTGCTTTTTCAAATATTGTCATTAAATTTGCTTGTCGCTGTTTTCCACCTGGTAAGCCACCTACAAAATCAAAATACGAAGAGGCTTTTAATACTCTCCATATAAATAGCGATAAACTTTCACTTTGAACTATACTTCTCCATTCGCTAAGTTGTTCGATAAAATTTGAAAGAATTCTTTTCACTCGTGAATTACTATATTCTACTATATCACCATTTACTACCTTCATAACTGCATCGTAGAAAGACCCTTTTCCCGACTGAATTCGAATTTCAGCAAGCTCTTTTTCTGAAAGTCCTACGATTGGTGAACGTAAAACTGAAGCTAAAGGAATATCCTGGATTGGATTATCAATCACCTTTAATAAATTTAAAAATATCGCTATTTCAATCGTTTCAAATAAATTATTACTCTTTTCTGCATACAAAGGAATGCCCTGAGCTTTGAACTCTTCAATATACATGTCCGCATTAGAAAGTGAACGCGCTAAAATAGCAATATCTTTATATTGAACTGGTCTCATATTACCGTTCTTTTCCGTTACAAGATAACCTGTTGAAACAAGTTCTTTCACTCGTTTAGCAACATATCTCGCTTCGATTTGCTCTAACTTTTCCTCTATTAAACTAGTATTCATTTCTTCAGGATTTTCACTTTCTTCCTGAATTTCTTCATCAAGATCTGCTTTCGTTAAAAGGACTAGTTCACTCATACATGCATCATATGATGGATAACTCGCGCCTAGTTTAAGCATGGCATCTTCATCATAATCAATACCACCTAGACTCTCACCCATTATTTGTTTAAATATAAAGTTTGTTGAATCTAACACTTCGGCACGACTACGGAAATTTTTCGATAAATCAATTTTTAAGCCTGTTTCTTCATTCTTGTTCTTATGAAAGGTATTATATTTTGAAATAAATAACTGTGGTTCAGCTAGACGAAAACGATAAATAGATTGCTTCACATCGCCAACCATGAATAAGTTTCCATCAGCACCCTCACCACTTGTAATCAATTTTAAAATGGATTCTTGTACATAATTTGTATCTTGATATTCATCTACTAGCACTTCATGAAATTTCTCTTGATAAACTTTTGCAACGGCTGATGGTAGAAGCTTACCCCCTCCATTTTCATCCATTAAAATTTGAAGTGCAAAATGCTCTAAATCGTTAAAATCTAGAATCCCTTTTTCCATTTTGGCTTCTTGAAATCTTAATCGAAAATTCTTAACTAATTCGGCCAGCTTCATTAATAGTGGCTGAAGTTCTCTTAGCTGTTCAATATAGCCTGAAGATGGACGTGAAAAATACTTTGTTAAAAGATCTGATATTCCCTTCTTCACATCATCTCTATACCCTTTAGCTAACTCTTTTTTCTGTTCATTACACTCGCCTTTTTTTATTGCAGCAATGCGTTTAAACTGGATATTTTGAAACTCATTTCGAATATCATCCCAGTTCATTCCGCTTAATCTAGCTAGTTTTTCTAGAGAAAAATATTCCTCTTGAAATAAATCAACATATTTAATAGGACCATCCGGGCTGTTTGCTAGTTGTAATGCCTGTTCATAAGAAGATCGGAAAGATCGGATATCTTCTTCTAGATATTTTTTTAGTAACTCAACAAAAGGAAGCTCATCAATTGTTTTATCTTCTACATCATAATTTTTTAGAAGTTGATCAAGAAATGCATTTGGATCGGGATTTGCCACTGCATGACGATATAATTTTAAAATAAATTGCGATAGCTCTTGATCATCACGATCACTTGTATACCGTGATACAAATTCAAAGAACACCTCGTTCGTCTCATTACTATATTCTTCTTCTAACAATTCCTCGAGTACTTCATCCATTAATAGCTTAATTTCAATTTCTTCTGCTGTTCGAAAATTCGGATCGATATTTAATAAATAATAATTCGAACGAATAACATCTGTACAAAATGAATGTATTGTCGAAATAGATGCCTTGTTTAAGAGAGCAATTTGCTTTCGTAAATGATCAGAGGTTGGATTAATTTGGAGCTGATTTTCAAGTGCATTCCCAATTCTTTCCTTCATTTCTTGAGCACTGGCTTTTGTAAACGTTACAACAAGTAATTCATCAACATTAATTGGATTTTCTTCCCGAAGTACTTTTTGAATTATTCTCTCGACTAGAACTGCAGTTTTTCCAGACCCAGCAGCTGCTGCAACTAAAATGTCACTACCTTCCATTTCAATCGCTTTTAATTGGTCTTCGGTCCATTGATTTTTTGGTGTTTTATTTTGTTCTTGACTCATTATTCGCCACCTCCTCAATCATCTTTTGTATTGCATCTTCATCTTTTAAAGGTGGTAAAATACGATATTCATTACCTTTTATTGTTTTATCAAATTGGCATATAGATTGATATGAACAGTATTTGCACGGTACATGATCCTTTTGCTGATAAGGATTTGCCGTTACTTCCCCTGCTAAAATTTGTTCACCAGCTTCAGTAAATTTTTGTTTAATATAATTGCTCATTAAAGGATAATGTTCTTTATCAATAACCTTTGAACTCTTTGTATAGTTCCCATCCTTTTTAATAGCAACTGGGACAATGCTAGATGACCCACCATCTTGATCCAACGTTCTGTCCATTAACACATTACTTTCTCGTTCACCAAGTAATAGACCATTCATCTTAAATTTTTTAAAAAGCTCGTCCTCAGCATCACTTTCATCTACTTTATTCCCTAAATCAACGATTGGATTTTGAACATGAAAATATAATACTCCTGCAGGATTTGCTTTTTGACCAGTAAGTGTTTGCGAATTTGTAATTGCAATATCTAAATAAGTTAGTAATTGCAATGCTAATCCATAATAAACATCCGATAGTTTTAAAGCTTTATCTCTTGATTTATAATCAATAATTCTGAGATATTCTCCATTTTCACTAACTGCTTCATCAATACGGTCTATACGTCCGCCTAAGTTCATTTTTTTATTTTTACCGATTGGTAATTCATACGAACTTAATATTTGATTTTTTCCAAACCCAACCTCTAACGCAATTGGTCTGAACTCTCCTACTTCCTCTTGTTTACTTAAAATATAGGAAACTTTTGAAATAACAGATTGCATTTTTTTCTTTAAAAAACGATAGCGATTCGTACTATGCAATATATCACGTTGAAATTTTGGAGCAATTTCTTCGATTACTTCATGAGCTAGCTTGTCACATTCAGCCTGTGATAAATTACTCCAGCTTTTATTTTCTCTCATTAAAGCTTCTCCAATTACCGTTAAGGCACTGTGGAAAAGTTGTCCCATATCAAATGCTTCAAATTTATAAACATCACGTTCTTGTAGCTGAAGACCAAATCTTGCAAAATGAGCATAAGCACATTGATGGAACAATTCAATTCGGGAAACGGAACCTTGTAACTCTTCACCATACAACTCACTACTTAACTCTTCTCCTAGAGAAACTGCGACATTATCATACGTTATACTACTTAAAGCCTTGAATAATTGATCGCGCCAGATGTCATCTTCAATTAACACGTTGTAAATAGTCCACCATAAATCCATATTTACACGTTCTTCTTGAACAATCCAATTTTGAGTTTGAAGAACAAGATTGGAAACAGCCATTTCCTTGTTTGTTACATAAGACAATTGTTCTTTAGGTGTACGCATTGAAATGTCACCACTTTCAAAACGTTGCTGAAAGCCAGGAAACAACCCTTTCATTCTAGAAATTAAACTAGAAGGTGCTAATGCTTTTCCATCATCATTCGTAAGAGGATATGTGATTGTTAATCGTTCACTTGCTCTTGTTAAACCGACATACATATTAAAATTCTCGGCAAATAGCTGATAGGTGCTTGTTGGAGCTACTTCAATTCCATTTTGAATTAGAAGGGTTCTAGCTTCATCACCTAATAACCCGTCTTCTCTAACCTTACTTGGAATAACCCCTTCATTAACCCCAATTACATAAGCACACTTCACACGCTGCAAACGAGAATGGTCAAAGTTTGCAACAGAAACTTGATCAAGAGAAGGAGGAACATTTGCAAATTGTAACGATTGGATCCCTGTTTGAAGTAATTCAAAAAATGTCTTTCTTGAAATTTTCTCATCCCCAATTAATTCAACGCATTCATCAAGTAAATTGACAAATCCTTTCCAGACTTGTTCATGATCTTTACTTTCTAATAACCTACCTTGTTCCTCTGCTTCATCTCTTAATCGTTGCAGCTTCTCAGGTAACTGAATTTCTTCAGTAAATTCATATAATGCTATACACATTTCTCTCGTATTTTTAGCATTCTTCAACTCTGAAACAAGTTGTTGAACCGGTTCAACTAATAGAGCGCGATCTTCGTTAATTTGTTCCTCAAACATCTTCTCTTCATCTGTCACAGTAGCTTTGACACCATCTAGTGAACGATATTTTCGATACGTAAAGCGGTCTTCGCTTGTCCACTTTTTCCCTTGCATTCCGTAAGCAATACAAAAATTTTCAAATGCGTCAATTCTCTCGCGTCTTTTTTTCATATGGCTTTGTAATGGATATAATAATTCTGTTTTATACGCAGTAAAAATACCATCGTATCTCCAATTTTTTTGGATAATGTCAATTACAGCTAGTAAAAGTCGATACATTGGGTGCTGCATCATCGAACGCTTTTCTTCTATAAAAAGAGGGATATCATATGATTGAAAAATAGTAGATATCAAGTGGCTATAATCATCACTATTGCGTAAAAAAATTGCAATATCTCGGTAACGATAACCTTTTTCTTTTACAAGACTAGTAATTTCTCTTGCAACCGCATCGACCTCAGCACGCTTTGTAACTGCCCCGATAATCGAAATATGTTCAGATTGTAGAAACGGTTTGACCGGACGAGAATCAAAATTTTGTTCAAGGTGTTGTAGATCTTTACGATGACCAAATCGATTTTCAGTATTCGTTAGTCGAACTGGCTCTTCGATTACCTGATTATTTTCACTTGCAAGTCCTAATAGCTGTTGATAAAGCACAGCTGGTTTATAAAATAAGTTAAGCTCATTAGGTAAACCATTATCATACGCACGATCAATCGTTAAACTAAACTTGATCTCTTTACACACCTTCATTAACGCTTCAACAACACTTCGTTCCTGTGGTGCCAAGTCATAATAACCATCAATATAAACGATGCTATTTTTTACATATTCACTAGTAGGAATTTGCTTAATTAGTAAATTTAAATAGTCCTCAGAATCTAGATACTTATCTTTTACATGTTCCTCAAAAGCATCCATCACAATTCGAATATCATGTAGCTTTTGTTGTACAAACATAGTATTCTTAGACTGCTCTTGTTCTAATTGATGAATAATCTCTTGAAGAGCATCAGATGATACTTGAAATCCTTTAAATTCTGCCATCAACTTCGTTAAATCATCAAAAAAACCTTGCTGATTGGAAACATTTTTTAAAATCTTCAATTCTTCTTTTCGTTCCTCAATAATCTTTCTTAAGAGAATTGAAATTCCAACATCACTAATATGAGTACGACTCATTCCACCAGTTTCTTGAAGAACCTTCCATGCTAAACGGGAAAAGCTAAATACTTGTGAGTTTAACATCCCCTTATGTTCTGCTTTTTTTACAAGCTCATATTCCATCTGGAATGTCATTTGATCAGGAACAATAAAAATAACTTTTTCATCATTATTTTTCATTCTCATACTAATATCATTTATACAAAAATAAGTCTTCCCGCTCCCAGCAGGACCTAGAATAAATTGGAATGACATAAATGAACCTCCTTTACAAATGCTTTTTACTATTTTAATTTTGATTTTCAGACCTTACCAATAAAGAAAAGCCCCTTAAAGGAGCTTTCATTCGTTATTTGTAAAAATCTATATTGAATTTCGATAATGGCCAATAACGTACATCTACCTTACCAACAATTTTATCAATTTTTACGAAACCAAACAAACGGCTGTCGTAACTTTTCGGACGATTATCTCCTTCTACAAAAATATAGCCAGGAGGTACCACTGTTTTACCAGTAATTTCTTTTAACGTGAAATCACCTGTAAAACTTCTACCATTTAAGTTCTTTTTATACTGATCTAAGTATGGTTCTGAATATTGTTTATTATTTATATATAAATGATCTTTCTTGTACTCAATCGAATCTCCAGGTAAACCAATAATTCGTTTAACATAATCTTCTTTTTTGTTGGCATGAAAAACAATCACATCGAACCTGTTTAAATCACTAATTTGATACCCAATTTTATTAATAACTAGTAAGTTACCATTCTGAAGAGTTGGCATCATCGATTCTCCATCAACGACATATGTTGAAAATAAATAATTCCTTACAAGAAACGCAATTACCAATCCAACAATTATTGCTTTACCCCAATCTAAAACAAATTTCTTCACCTTCACTCAGTGTCTCCCCTTTAAATAACGAATCGTACGATTACTCGTCAGAAGGTTGAGTTTGATCAGTGTCTGAGGGAGTTTTCTCATTGAAGTTCATTCTTTTTTCAATCACTTTTCCAACAACCCATAAAACTGCAATTAATATAACTGTAACTGTTGCTTTCCTTGGATCATGAAAGACGGATGTAATATGCTTTCCTAAATAACTAATGATCGCAATCAATGTAAATTTTCCAAGTACTAAAGCAATAATAAATTGTTTTATATTAATTTTTGAAATACCTGCAACAATATTAATTAAAAATGATGGCGAAAACGGAAAACAAAACAATAAAAATATAGGACCAAATCCACGTTTTTCAATCCATTTAATTGCATTACTTGCTTTTGGATGTTTATTCAAAAAATTATAAAAGCGCTTTTGCCCAAATTTACGAACTAAATAGAACAATAAAATTGAACCTAAACATGAACCAAGCCACGAATAAATGAAACCTAAAAATGGTCCAAAAGCAACTGAATTTGCTAAAACAAATACAACAAGAGGAAGTATTGGAAAAAAAGCTTCTATTAATGGTAAAGATATACCAATTAGCGGTCCAAATCCTCGATAGTGATCAATTAATTCTAAGAAATGTGCCTCTGTAAAAAATCCCTTTATACTATAGAAATCCATGAAGTAAGTATCTCCTTAAGCCCTTATTAACACTTAACTGTCTTACTCTTTACATTAACACATCTATTAATTATTTCAATAAATTCATTTAAATCCCTTTAACTTGATCTTAGAAATTTTTATTTCAGATTAAAATCGTTCTTTTTATCTAATTTTCTCCTATCTTATTTTTCAATTTAAAGGCTGTTTTCGTATACATTTTTGCTATTTTAGAATGCGTTAGTTGATTACAACTCCAGGATGCTCGCTTTCCTAGGGGCGTGAGCTGAGCCTCCTCGTCGCTATCGCTCCTGTGGGGTCTCAGCCTTCCCGCATCTCCCACAGAAGCCCTTCACCCTTCTGTTCCAATCAACTTCTGTCTTTTAAATTACAATCCCTAAAAGCAACAATCTTTATAAAAAGAGCCTATTTAAACCAGTTAGTAAAATTTTATTTTATAGAAGCTTATCCTATTCTTTTAACTCAAAATAAAAAATCCTTATCCATTAAGAAATAAGGATTTTTGTTAAAAATAGGATCTATTTTAATAGATTGTTTTTTTATTATTTTTTAATAGTAAATTGCTGATCATGAAGTTGATTGAAGCGGAAATCAACTTATCACATTTTTAATAGTATTAAAGTATAAGAAAACAGCTTAAAAATATAATTATTACATTATACCTGATGGCAGTCTTCACTTACTAACACATTTTTAATATATGTGTTGATATCTTGATTTGGAATTAAGGTGTAATTCTTTTTCGGTTTTGATGGACATTTCATTCGTTCTTCAAAAATTGCTCTTAAATGTGCTGTACGATATAACTGGTTTTCAAAAGAACCTTTCGAAATATCTAATTCAATTTCTAATTCATTTGAAAATCGTACAATCGTTCGATTAAAACGTCCACCTCTAAACTGATTTACATGCTGATGAGAAATCCAAGTACATTCATTCTTTTTAGAGGAAGTTGTGGGAAAAACGAAGATTTGATTTGTTGCGCTAATCGCAATTGGTGCCTTATGGGAAATGGAAATCATTCTTTTTGTGCCTTCTTTTCTTCCTTTATAACTACTTCCGAAATAGGCACAGCTTCTTTCAATAATTTCCATCGGTTTTAGCAATACATAAAAAACTTCTTCTGTTTCAAACACTTTTGAAATAACTGCATGATCAACGGTATATTCCGCCATAATCAACATCGTGTATTTATTAATCTCATAATCAACCAAAACTTTTACACGATCAGTGGTCGGGTTTAATACATTAATTCCTTTCTCTACTCTAGTATAATTGTACAAATAAATTCCTCCTTTTTAGTAGATGAGACAATAGTCATACAAAATCCAATTCTATATACTATTTTTAAAAATCTTTAAATGAATAGATTTTCTATATTGTCTCGCAGTTAAAACAATGATTATTCTACGTTGTTAGTGACATGTTATCATAATTTTTACATAAAAATACAAATTATCAGAATTTTTAACAAAATATTCATATTTTTTTAAAATAACATTTCACTACTTATTACTTCTTTACCTATTACCGATACAAAACAAAAATAAGTAAAAATGTTCACATCAATCTTATTAACTAGGAATTTCAGCTCTATTTTTTAATTTTTCAGCTCGGTTATTTTCGATATTTACGAGGAGAAGTTGATTTCCACTTCAGGATGCTCGCTTTCCTTGGGGCGGGCGGTGAGCCTCCTCGTCGCTATCGCTCCTGCGGGGTCTCACCTGTCCCGCTGCTCCCACAGGAGTCTCGCACCTTCCGTTCCAATCAACTTCTTTATCAACAGTTACCTATAAGATAATCTTTTAAAACAATAATCTTTTAGAAAAGGTTGTAATAAGACTATTATATTTAAACAGTCTTTAATATCAGGATTTTAGTCAAGCAGAGCAAATAAAAAAGAAAAGTCACCCAAAGCATTTATTGGATGACTACTCATATTATTTACCCGTAAATTGTTCTTCTTCAGTTGAACCTTTTAATGCTGTTGTTGATGAAGTTCCACCTGTTATAATTTGTGCTACTTCATCAAAATAACCAGTTCCTACTTCTCTCTGGTGTCTAGTAGCAGTGTAACCAAATTGCTCACTTGTAAATTCAGCTTGTTGTAGTTCTGAATATGCTCCCATTCCACGTTCTTTATATTTCCGTGCAAGTTCAAACATCCCAAAGTTTAAGGCATGAAAACCTGCTAATGTGACAAATTGGAATTTGTATCCCATTTCTGCAATTTGTTGTTGGAACGTTTCGATTGTTTCATCATCCAATTTTTTCTTCCAATTAAAAGAGGGTGAACAATTATATGCGAGTAATTTACCAGGGAACTTTGCATGAATCGCATCTGCAAAACGTTTTGCATCTTCTAAATTTGGTTCAGATGTTTCACACCATACTAAGTCAGCATATGGTGCATAAGCTAAACCTCTAGCTATTGCTTGATCTAATCCTGCTCTAGTACGATAAAAGCCTTCAGTTGTTCTTTCTCCAGTAATGAATTGTTGATCAACTGGATCAATATCACTTGTGATTAAATCAGCAGCATCTGCATCTGTTCGAGCCACTATAAGTGTTGACACTCCCATTACATCAGCTGCCAGTCGAGCAGAAATTAAATTTCGAATGGCTGTCTGTGTTGGTAATAGGACTTTTCCTCCAAGATGGCCGCATTTTTTCTCTGATGACAATTGATCTTCAAAATGAACAGCTGCTGCACCTGCCTCAATCATACTTTTCATCAGTTCGAATACGTTTAATTGTCCGCCAAATCCTGCCTCAGCATCTGCAACAATTGGTGCAAAGTAATCTATTTCTTCTACACCTTCAACATATTGAATTTGATCTGCACGTTGGAATGCTTGATTTATTCTTTTTACAACTGCTGGTACTGAATTTGCTGGATAAAGACTTTGGTCTGGGTACATATGTCCTGATAAATTGGCATCAGCAGCAACTTGCCATCCACTTAAGTAAATTGCTTTAAGCCCAGCTTTAACTTGTTGAATCGCCTGATTCCCAGTTAATGCACCTAATGAAGAAATGTAACTTTCTTCATGTAGTAACTTCCATAATTTTTCTGAACCATTCCTTGCTAAAGTATAGTCAATATCAATCGATCCTCTTAGCCTTATTACTTCTTCAGCACGATAAGGACGAGTAATTCCGTTCCAGCGTTCATCCAACTCCCAATTTTCCTGTAAAGCTATAATGCGTTGTTCACGATTCATTTTATCTTCCCTCCGAAATTATTTTCATATTTTTCAGAAATTTATCTTTATAAATAATCGTACCCCTTCAATGTTAAGAAATCTTCAAAGTCATCTTCTTCAATTAAATGATCAAACAATGTAATTGCCTCAGAAAAACGACCGCTATTATACCGTTCCATTCCAATTTCATGCTGTAGCTTGTTCATTTCCTCGTTTTTCAACGTATGAACTAGATTTAATGTGATTTTTTCTCCGTTCTCTAATACGCCTTTTTCATGGCGAATCCATTGCCAAATTTGAGCACGAGAGATTTCCGCTGTTGCAGCATCTTCCATTAAGTTATATAAAGGGACCGCACCTTTCCCACCAAGCCATGCTTCAATGTATTGGATAGCAACGGTGATATTTGTACGTAACCCTTGTTCTGTAATTTTTCCAATTGGTAGTTCTAATAAATTTTCTTCTTTTACATTTACATCATCACGTTTTACATGAATTTGATTCGGCGTAAGCATCAACTCATCAAATACGTTTAGAGCAACAGGAACTAACCCTGGGTGAGCAACCCATGTACCGTCGTGTCCGTCACGCGCTTCACGTTCTTTATCTAGTCTTACTTTCGAAAAGGCTGCTGCATTTTTCTCTTCATCACCTTTAATAGGGATTTGAGCTGCCATTCCTCCGATTGCGGGTGCATTCCTCCTGTGACAAACTTGAATTACTTTTTGTGAATATGCCCTCATAAACGGTGATTCCATTGTTACTTCAGAACGATCGGGTAAAATACACTTTTTATCATATCGAAGCATTTTTATAACACTAAAAATATAATCCCATCTCCCACAGTTAAAGCCTGCAGAATGCTCTCTCAATTCGAATAAAATTTCTTCCATTTCAAAAGCTGCTGCAATTGTTTCTATTAATACAGTTGCTTTGATTGTTCCTCTTGGTATATTCAAGTATTCTTGTGCAAATATAAATACATCATTCCAGAACCTAGCTTCTAAATAACTTTCCATCTTAGGCAAGTAAAAGTACGGTCCTGATCCATTTGTTAACAATTGATTAACATTATGAAAAAAATAAAGTCCAAAATCTACTAAACTACCAGACATTTGTTGCCCATTAACTAGAATGTGTTTTTCATTTAAATGCCAACCACGTGGCCTTACAACTAAAGTAGCCGTTTTATCTTTTAAATGATACGTTTTTCCATTTGAAGAAAAAGAAATGGTGCGGTTCACAGCGTCACGTAAATTGATTTGGCCATTCATTATGTTTTCCCATGTCGGTGACGTAGCGTCTTCAAAGTCAGCCATAAAAACAAATGCATCTGAATTCAAAGCATTAATGACCATTTTACGATCAACAGGACCAGTAATTTCTACTCTTCGGTTCTGTAAATCACTCGGAAGTGGACCAATTGTCCATTCGCCTTCTCGAACATCTTTTGTCTCGTCTAGAAAGTGGAGGCTTTCTCCATTTTTCAACTTGTCCATTCTTTCTTTTCTATTTAATAATAAGGCCTGTCTTCTATCCTCAAACTGACTGTGAAGTTTTCCTAAAAACAATAATGCTTCTTTTGTAAGAATTTCATTTCCACCTTCTAGACTGTTTCCAATGATTTTAATATCCGAAAGATCTATCGCCATTTCCATCCTCCTTAGTTATATAACAGATTAATTTATTTTAAATTATTATATAACAGAACCAAGAAAACGATACTTCTTTTCATTTTTATAATTTCAAGAAAATTCGACAAAGTCTTTATATTTATTTACTATCAATTTACAATTTTAAATTTTTTCTTAATATTATATCAACATTTGGGTAGTAAGATGGATTTGTGAACTAGGAATAATACATATTCCTTAATAATCCGAGGGGGAAAGTAAATGAAAAAAGCATTACCTGCATTTATTGTTGCTTCAGCTTTATTAACAAGTCAATCTGGACTATTCCATCAAGATCGTGCACATGCTGAAACAAAAATTTCATCTGTAAAATATGTAACAACGAAACAACAAGTTTCAATTGATGGTTCTTTTAAGAAAGTTAGCGCAATTAACTACAATGGAAAAATGTTATTTTCTTTAAATGAAATTAGCAGTGGTTTAAAGATTTCAAGTGTATATAACCAAAAAGCAAATACAATGACATTTAGTACAACAGCAGGTAAGAACAAAATTAACTTAGTCATTAATTTAAAAACAAATATTACGATGTTAAATAATAAAAAAGTAAACTTTGTGGTTACTTCAGTAAATAATATTCCTTTTGGTGATGTTCAATCATTTGTAAAAATGATTGGTAAAGAAATCATTAAAACTGAAAATACATCTGATTTATTTATTACATCAAGTAATTTATTACAAGGTGACATTAACGATGCACAATTTGTCGCTGGTAACAAACTACTTCTAAAAGCTGATACTGATGATGGTGCTGTATCTTATCTTGTTAATCCAGTGACATTTAAAGTAGAAAAAACATTACCATTTGGTGTTTCAGTCGTTTCTCCAAACGGAAATAAAGCTGCTTTCGTTGATGAAGATGGATTTATCAATGTTTATGATTTTACGACTGGAAAAACGTTAGTAAATGACAAAAGCGATGATCCAAAAACTGGGTTAGTTTGGTCAAAAGATAACAGTAAAGTTTACTTCCTTAAAGGTGGTAACAATGAAATTGTTTCAGTTTTAAACCTTGCTGATAATAGCGTAACGGATGTTGTAACTGATGGAGTAAAATTCAAACAAGACCTAATTGTTCTTAGTGAAGCACCTTTAAAATTTGCTTATAAAGTTGAGTCACAATTCTCTACTACAACTGATCCTAATGGAGATTATTCAGGTCAAGATGAGAGTAAAGCATCAAATGAATTATTCTCTTATGATACAACTTCAGCTGATAAAAAAGCTGTTCAATTGACAACAGCTCCAACTGAAAATAAGGCTTTTGCTACAACTTTAGCTAATGGAGACCTTCTATACATCACTAAAAATACTGATGATGATTCAGCTCCAGAAAAATTAATGTTAATTGATCACGCAACTGGTGCTACAAAGCAATTATTAGTCCTTGCTGATAATCCAGCTCGTTCTATTACAAAAGCAGCTAATGGAGATATCTTATTGGTAATTCCTAAGAAAAATGGAGATCAAGTAGTTCAATTAACAAAAGATTGGACATTAAAATCATTATTCTCAACATCTCAAACGATTAATTCAATCGAAGCAATGAATAGTAATTCAATCACTTTCACTTATGGTGAAGATGGTTCTGAAAAAGTTGCTTATGAAGCTAACGGAAAAGTATTCCAAATTACAAAATAAATATAAAACCATTTTGGAGGGAAAAAAAATGAAAAATATTGCAAAAAAAATTACAGTGGCAGCTTTAACAACTTCTTTAGCTTTTGGTATCGGAACTACATTTGTAAATAATAAAACTGTAGGTGCTGCGTCTAATAGTAATAAAGTAGTCGTAGCTGGATCATCTGCTTTACTACCTTTAGTAAGTCAAGCTAAAAAAGAATTCATTAAATCTAATCCTAGCGTAAGTGTTTTAGTTTCAGCTTCTTCTTCTATCGCTGGCCCGCAAGCTGTAGAAAAAGGTGCTGCAACAATCGGTGCATGTGACTGGGATGCAACAAAAGCACAAGGTGGATTTAAAGCATTTAGCGGACTTGTTGCTTATAAAGTTTCAGCAACTCCATTTGCTGCAATTGTAAATAAGGATAACCCTGTATCAAATTTAACTACAGCTCAATTACAAAAAATCTTCACAGGTAAAATCACTAACTGGAAAGAAGTTGGCGGTCCTGATCATGATATCATCGTAAACAACCGTAAAATTGGTTCTGGTACTCGTTTAAACTTCCAAGCAAAAGCTTTAAATGGTGAAGATTTTATGTCTGGTGGGAATTACAAAGAACAAGCAAGCAGTGGTTCAATGGTAAGCTCTATCGGATCAGATAAATATGCTATCGGCTTTGTTGACTTAGCTTATGTTGGTGGTAATGTAAAAGCTTTAAGTTTAAATAATGTAAAACCATCTATCACAAATGTTAAAAATGGTACATATAAAGTTTGGGCATATGGCTATTTATTAACTAAAGGAAATGCTACTGGTGCTAACAAAAAATTCATTGATTATATCCAAGGCAGTAAATTCCAAAACACAACACTTTCTAGCCTAAAATTCGTTCCTTTCAAACAAGCAAAATAATACAGATAAATAAGTAGATACAAGCCCCAAGTCTAATGGGGCTTGTATCTTATATTATGAACATGGGGGTTTTCAAAATGGCAATTCCTTTACTCCAAGAAGAATCAAACACTAAAATTAAAAAAAAGACTTCATTTTTACAAACATCATTTTTTAATCGATCATATTTTATTGCTTGTATAACTAGTTCCTTATTGTTAGGACTAATTCTTTTAGCCATTGTTCTATTTATTGGTAAAACTGGATTACTAGTTTTTAAAGACGTTTCACCAAATCATTTTTTCTTTTCTCTAAATTGGAAACCTGAATCAAATCATTTTGGAGCAGGCATTTTTGTTATTGGAACTTTTAGTTTAACGGCACTAACTATGTTAATTACTGTGCCAATCTCTCTTTGTATTGCTATTTATAATTCAGAATTTGCTCCAAAGTGGCTAAGTAACATTATTGGGTTGGTCCTTGATATTCTAGTTGGGATTCCGTCAATTGTTTATGGTTATTTAGGAGCTACTTTATTAGTACCTTTTATTCGTGATACATTCCATACTTCTATTGGTGATGGCCTATTAGCAGCAGCACTTGTTTTAAGTGTTATGTGTATACCTACTGTTGCAAAAATTACAGAAGATTCATTTTTATCTGTACCAAATGAATTAAAAGAGGCTAGCTTCGGCCTTGGAAGTACCCATATTCAAATGATCCGAAGAGTGCTAATCCCTTCTTCCCTTTCAGGTATTACAACAGCAGTTGTTTTAGGAATGGCTCGCGCAATCGGAGAAACAATGGCAGTTGTTATGGTTATTGGAAATACAGCTCAATTGGCACATACATTGACAACACCAACAGCTGTACTAACAAGTAATATAGTTATGCAAATACAGGATGTAGCATTCGATTCTACTTGGAATTACGCACTGTATATGATGGCTTTCCTTTTATTATGTATTTCATTGCTATTAATTGTCATTGTTCGAAAATTACGAAACAAAGGAGTTCAATAACGTGAAGCATACTCCATTAAACTTGAATTCATCGATTAAACGGAATAATCGTTTAAATAAATTATATAAATCCTTGATTACTGTTTTTACATTTTCGGTTTTAGCATTAGTACTAGCATTATTAGGTAGAATCGTCAAAAATGGATTATTTACAATTAATTGGCACTTCTTAGTTGGTTTACCGGATGAAATGTTAGCTGGTGGTGGTGTTGGACCTTTCTTACTTAATAGTTTTTATATCTTATTACTATCACTACTAATTTCGATTCCAATTGGACTTGGTGCTGGGATCTACTTAGCTGAATATGCTAAAAAAAATAAATTAACCGAATGGATTAGTACTTGTGTAGAAGCTTTAGCCTCTGTCCCTTCTATACTTTTTGGATTATTTGGTTATGTATTATTTGTACAAGTTTTCAATATTGGATTAACAGTAATTGGTGCTGCTGTAACATTATCATTCTTAAATTTACCTGTTCTTACAAGAGTTACAGAGGAATCATTACGTAGTGTTCCCTCTTCATTTCGTGAAGCATCTTACGCTCTTGGTGCTTCTAAGGCAACTTGTATCATTACAGTCATTATCCCTGCAGCATTAAAAGGAATTTTTACAGGTATTTCATTAGCAGCTTGTCGTGCATTAGGTGAATCTGCCATTATTTTATTAGCCGGTGGTACTAGTGCTTCAGACAAAATGTGGGACTTTTCTTTAACCGCTCCTGGTGCAACCTTGCCAGTTCAATTATGGTATGTTTTATCTGCAGCTGTAGTACCGGATGCAACTAAAATCGCTGATCAGGCAGCAGCTTTGTTAGTAGTTATTGTACTACTTTTATCGCTAATCATCCGTTTACCGTTTATGATTAAACGTAAATAGTCTTCTCATAAGTAGAACCCCAACCTTTGTCAGGTGGGGTTCTATTCTTCTATATATGCTTACATATTTATTCCTAACTACTTCTTCTGTGGTACAGCATTTTCAATATAAGTTATACGCTCTAACATAGTAGGATGGTCGTATCGAAAGAACTTAACTAATCCAGGTGGATTCACCTGAGTTAAACTATTTTCTGTTAATTTTTGAAAAGCTGTTACTCCAGCTTCAGGGTCTTTTGTAAGTTTAACAGCATATAAGTCAGCAACTTTTTCAGCATGGCGTGAAATAGCGTTTTCGATCGGAGTCGCTGCAAAGCTAAGCAATGAACTAAACAATAAAAATAATGTCAAATGAACCATTGTAACTTTTTCATAAGCATTTCGATTTTTATATACCCTTCTTATTAACCAATCAATTAAATATAATCCAATTAAACTTCCAGCAATTCCACCAAACATTGATGTATAGATATCCTTCTTAATATAGTGAGACATCTCGTGAGCCATGATGAACAAGATTTCATCATCCTTTAGACCATTTATTGTTGTATCCCATAAAACAATACGAGCATTATTTCCAATTCCCGTAACATACGCATTATAGGTCGTTGTCTTTGTCGACATATCCACTTCATACACTCGCTTCGCTGGAATATTTGCTTTATGAGCCAATGTCATAATTTCCTTTTCAAGTGCTTTGTCCTTTAATGGATAAAACTGATTGTACAGTGGATCAATTACAACCGGCTGAATAAATGTTAAAAAAACTGTAAATGGGATACTTAACAACCAAACCGTAAACCACCATCTTTTAGGTCTCTTCTTCATTAACCATAACACCACATATACGACCAAATACATAATGATAAAATTAACCCAAAAGTCGATCACTTGATCTTTCATCCAACTTGGAAAGGTTTGAGTATTTATATGATAATGCTTCGATAGGAAAAATCGAATGACATCAACTGGATACGTTACAAGATATGTACTGATTGAGACAAAGAAAAAGAATAGTAGTATTTGGATAGAACGAAACTTTGTTAATTTCTCTAACCGTTCACCTGTTCTTTTCGCAAATCCACTACTGATAATCCACAAAAAAACAAACCAGTCAAATGGAAGACTAATAAAGTAAATCACATTTTTTATCGTACTATATGTTGTACTAATTTCTAGCTGTTTCTTATTCATAAATGTAGATGGGTCCATAACAGTCCCTTTTAACGTTACTGGTATTGATGGATTAGTGAACACATAAAAGTAGCATAAAATGAATGCTATATAGATTAAATAACCATATAGTATGTATTTGTTCACCTTTTTCATCTTTTCTTCGATCAAATGAATCCCCCCTATTAACATCATTTCAACTTTGTCCGATTTTTAAGAACGATTCTATTCCTTAAGTTCACACATTGTTCAATAATTTACACACATTAGTATATAATCAGTTTCTCTAATTTTATATGATATAATCAGAAAGTTCTAATAAGGGTGGTAAAAAATGAATAAATTTTACATTATTATTTTTTCATGTATTTTTTCTCTCATTGGAATAGGTGTTTATTATTTTGGATTTTACCAAAAAGATACTTCCTATTTTCCAAAAAACATTACACTAGTCGATGATCAAGATCATTCATTTTCCTTAACCGGGCAACCCAAAAAGTATAGATTGGTTGAGTTTGTCTATTTAAATTGCGCTGATATATGCCCATCTACAACTTATAAAATGGAAAAACTTCGTGATCATTTACAAGCAAAAAAAGTATTCCCTTCTAAAATTGAATTTATTACAATGACGATCGATCCTAAACGAGATAATACTAATCAATTACAAAAATATGCCCAAACCTTTCAAATGCATAAAACAAATGGATGGCATATACTAAGGGGCTCTGAAAAAGATACAAAGAAAATTACTGAAAAACTACAATTTATGTACCGAGATGCAGGTGGTGGTATGCTTGTTCACACTACTCAAACATACTTAATAGACCCAAAAGGTAACGTTGTTGATCGCTTTGGAATGGGCGAAAATGGATTCAAAACTAATGATGTGCAAAATCAAATACTTAAGACAGTACAATAAAATTGAAAAGCGGAGGCTCCTTGTTTAGCTCTTGGGAACTAGACAAGTCGAAAAACGGAAGTAACCAGCTTAACTACAACTAATTGAAACAAACAACAAGAGAAGGAGTATTTTATCCTTCTCTTGTTGTTTAACTTCCTTCAAACATTTCAATATTTAGTTGATTTTAATGGTTTAACATAAATGGCTTGAGTAGAATTGGTTACTATACAACCTTCAAGATCTTTTTCATCTAAAAACCCAAGATGAATAGCCGATTTTATTTTTTCTCCATCTGGTTTTTTTATGATCTGAACAAGATCATTTAATTTTAATTCTTCAAGTCTATAAACTGTTTCTGCATCATCAAATTTTTCAGTGTTCCTAATCGTTCGCTGTACTTTAAAATGTTCCATTTCAATTTCGCCATTCGCATTCTGTCCAACTTCAAGATCAAAATATCCATGAAAAATTTTCTTTAACTCTTCCATTCGATATTCAATCTCTTTTTTTCGTTGGCTTAAATCATAATAATCAGCTAACATTTCCTCTGTAATTTGATAAATATTATCGTTTTTCATTTTATTCACCACATTTCATACAAAGATATTTCATCTTATTATGAAATGTGAGGCATTATTACTAAAATTGGACAAATTTAAAACTCGCCATAACTAAGCGAGTTTTTTTGTTTTACTATTTTAATTCAAAATTCTTTCCAATAATAAATTACAGTTACAAATAAAGATACAATTGTAAATAAAAGTGACACTATAAACGAAAATGATTTACCTTCAATATGAACTGTAGGTTCATCTTTTACTTTTATTCCTGTTTGTGATTGAGCAATTAGCCTCGCATTATCAGATGAAAATCCTCCACTACTTGTAAAAAACTTAATGCTAAAAGTGACAATTAGACCTACGATAAAGGCATATTCGATCATTTTACCATGCATAAAGTCTGCTACAAACCATGTTAAACCAAATAATATTCCTATCGTAATTACAGCGAAAATAAGTTTCTTCATTCTTTCATTCCTTTCTGTTCAAAGAACCTCATTTTTATTGATTATACTCTATTTCAGATTAATAAGGCCTGAATATTCAAAGTTTTGTGTCAAAATACAACGTTTCTCAACCTTAATGATTTGTTTATTTCCAATGTACTAAGTACGCATGAAACCTCTATAATTCTTTCAAATGATTCGATAGTTTATTTTGCCAAAGCAGAAAGTAACTTATGTCACTCAAAAAAACAAGTAACAAAAAGCATTCCCAAAATGTAATCATTCAGGAATGCCTTACCACTATCATTTAGTCTGTAATTCTTCTTTTAAAGCTCTACGCAAAATTTTTCCAGTTGAATTTTTTGGAAGTTCTTCAATGAATTCAATCGATGAAGGCACTTTATATTTTGCTAGATGAATTTTACAGTACTCAATTAACTCTTCTTCAGAAAGAGACGGATTCTTCGAGACAACATACGCCTTTACACTTTCTCCTAAGTTCTCATCTGGTACTCCAATTACTGCTACTTCAACAACATCTGAATGATTATAGATTACTTCTTCTACTTCACGTGGATAGACATTATAGCCTCCAACGAGTATCATTTCTTTTTTACGATCAACAATAAAGAAGTAGCCATCTTCATCCATTCTTGCTAAATCACCTGTATAAAGCCAGCCATCACGTAATGTTTTTGCAGTATCCTCTGGCATTTTATAATACCCTTTCATGACATTAGGACCTTTTACAATCAGCTCGCCAACTTCACCAACAGGTACTTCCTCACCTAACTCATTTACGACTTTGTTAATAACATTATTTATATTCTTTCCGATTGATCCAGCTTTTCTTTTGTCTAAAGGATTAAAGCATGTAACCGGAGCAGCTTCTGACAATCCATAGCCTTCTGAGACTTGAACATTAAACTTTCTTTCAAAATTTTCAAGTAAAGCCACGGGTAATGAAGAACCACCTGAAATACAAATTCTGAACGTTTTTAAATCTTCTGGCTGTCCATCTGGATATTGATACATGAAATTATACATTGTAGGTACTCCAGCAAAAACTGTTGCTCCTAATTCTTTTGTAATATGGAAAATTTCTTTTGGACTGAATCTTGGAACAACAATCACACTTCCTCCTGCCATTAAAGGTGCATTAAGTGCAACTGTTAAACAGAACACATGAAACATTGGTAGTGTTGCAATGACTCGATCTTTACTTGATATTGATAAAAATCTGCTAGTATCAATTGCATTTGAATACATATTTTTATGAGTTAACATTGCCCCTTTTGGCTTTCCAGTCGTACCAGAAGTATACAAAATAACCGCAATATCATCTTCATGTATTTCTGGCTGCCCAAAAGTTGTATCTCCTAAGCCAATTATCGTTGTAAACGTTTTCAACTTTTCGCCAGATAAAACTGGCTCCTCACCCTGCTTCGTTTCACAAATAATATAGTGTTCTACTTTTGTTAGGACTTGAGATGCTTTTTCAACAAGTGGAAGTAATAAATCTAATGTAATGACTGCTTTTGCATCCCCATTTGTAAGAATGTATAGTAGTTCATCTGGAGTGTATAAAGGATTTATTGGAATGACCGAGGCCCCCACTTTCAATGCACCGTACAATGAAATAATAAAATGCGGGGAATTCCCAACTACTAATGCTACATTATCACCTTTTTGAATACCTAATTTTGATAAACCACAAGCAAATCTTGTAATTAAAGAATCTAACGTTTTGTATGTAATTTGTTGCCCTTCAAAAAAAACGGCGATATCTTCAGGATGATTCATAGCTGTTTCAGATAATTTTTGTACTAAATTCAAGGTAATACCTCCTTTATTTTAATACTTTTTAAAATATTCTAAATATATTATATTGCCAGAAAACTTTATTGACAAGCATGGAATAAAGATAATTTTTCTGAAAATTAAAAACTATTATCTGACTGATAATATTTATTTCTAAAAAACCTAGTAAAATAAAAGATAACTTCAAAAAATAACAATAAAAAAAGGTAATGCATCAACGCATCACCTCATTGTTATTAAAAGAATAAACTATAAAATTCATCCTCAGAAATGTTTCCGAAATAATATTTTAAATCAATCTCTTTTAGTTTATTTTTAATTTCTTGCTGATCATAACGAGTACCAATAATCAGACTTTCAATATCACTAACTTCTCCAACTCCGAAAAAGTCACCGTAAATTTTTACAGTTTCGATTATACCTTTATTTACATCTAAACGAATATCAACTTGTCCTATAGAGAAACGCTTACTATGCCCGATGTTACATTTTGGAGACTTTCCATAATTCCAGTCCCAATTTCGATATCTTGTTTCAGCAAGTTCATGAATGGCTTTCATATCCTCTTCAGTCCATTCATAAATTTGAATCTCACCTTGTTCTTTAAAAATTGACCGTAACAATAGTTGTCTAAATTCTTCAATAGTCAAATCTTCTTTTAAAAATTCTTTTATATTCGCAACACGACTACGAACTGATTTTATGCCTTTTGATTGTATTTTATCTAATTTTACATTTAAAGCATTTACAACCTCATCAATATTACTATCAAATAGTAATGTTCCATGACTAAACATTCTTCCTTTTGTAGAAAATTGAGCATTCCCTGAAATTTTACGGCCTTCTGCCAAAATATCATTGCGTCCACTTAACTCCGCATTGACGCCTAATTCTTTTAAAGCCTCAATAACTGGTTCCGTGAATTTCAAGAAATTATGAAAGCTATTACCATCATCCTTCGTAATAAAACTAAAGTTTAAATTACCTAAATCATGATAAACCGCTCCACCACCCGATAGTCTACGTACAACTTTTATATCATTATCATGTACATACTTTGCGTTAATTTCTTCAGCAGTATTTTGATTTTTTCCAATAATAATAGATGGTTGATTTATGTAAAATAAAAAATATGTCTCATCGGAAGCTAGATTTTTTAAAGCATATTCTTCCATTGCTAAATTTAAACTTGGATCTGTAACACCCTTATTATCAAGAAATAACATACTTATTTTCCCCCAGTTTTAATTCTTCCAAATTAGCCCTGTTTTGGCTAATTGTACAGGACCATTATAATATTTTTTTGCTTCTAATACTAATTCATCGATTGTCCCAAAATGAGGTAAATGCGATAGTAATAACTCTTTTACATTCGCATTAGATGCAATTGTTGCAACTTCTTTACTCGACATGTGCCCCGCTTTTGTTCCATCTTGATGTTCATAAAAATTGCAATCACATATTAATAAATCTGCATCTAGTGAAAACGGAATAAACTCTTCTTTATATGATGAATCTGCTGTATAGACAACTGATGCACTTGCAGTTTCTATTCTCATTGCAAAACAATCAACCGGATGATTTGTTTTTAAAAATGATACATTAAACGGTCCAACAGTTAGCTTTTGACTAGGATCGTAAACAATCCCTTCCGTTGCATTAGGATGTGTTAATTTTGTAAATCCTACTTGATCAAGGTTGTGACCGTAGATTGGTAACAAAGAAGCATTATTTCCTTGATTAATTAATTTGAAATATTGTAGTACCCCAAGATCTGCTATATGGTCATGATGATAATGGGAGATTAGTACACTATTTATTTCTTGTAATTGCGTAAAGTTAGGTAGTAATGAAAGTGCACCAGAGCCAATATCTACGACTAACTTAAAATCATTTTCTTCAAATAAATAGCAGGATGTAGCCCCTCCTTTTTCAGGATAGCCACCCCAATAACCTACGACTGTTACTTTCATATTCTCACTCCTTATCTTTCTTTAGTATAACTAAAATAATTGAGTTTAAAAAAGAAGGATATTTTCGTATACATTGTTGATATTTAGTATGTGTAATTTCCACTCCAGGATGCTCGCTTTCCTAGGGGCGTGAGCTGAGCCTCCTCGTCGCATACGCTCCTGCGGGGTCTCAGCCTTCCCGCATCTCCCAAAGGAGTCGAGCATCCTTCCGTTCCAATCAACTTCTGTCTTTTAAAATGCACAACCTGAAAGCAAAACAATCTTTAAAAAAGAACAATAAGAAAAATGTGACTTAGTACAGTGATTATATACATACCCTTGTTATCTAAGACTATTCTTTCCTAAATATCACTTCAGACAATATAAATTATTAATTTTCTAAAAATTGTACTAATACAGATTAACACTTCATATCGTGTTTTAATACAATGTTAGTAAGTAATCCAGAAGGAGTGGTTGGAATGCTTCAGAAGATGTCAGAATTTTTAAAATCGTTACCAAAGAAAAAATGCGCTAACTGTGGTACAACGATCGAAGAACAACATGATTGTTATCACAACACTTGCTCTAATTGTTTAAAAAATACTTTTTAATAAAAGACTATTATTTCCAAACGCAAAAAAAGAGCAATCTAAAGTAGATTGCACCCCTTAAAGTAGATGTTGAAAAACCCAGAGTTGGGCAACATTGACTTTAAGGGGTGTTTTCTTATGGCGAAAAAAGGTCAGAAGTTCCAAAAATATAGTTTCGAAATTAAAGC
>NZ_JAGIYQ010000029.1 GCF_017814275.1 Gottfriedia endophytica | reverse complement strand
GGCACGCCGCCAGCGTTCGTCCTGAGCCAGGATCAAACTCTCCATAATAGATTGTTTATCTTGTGCTCTAAAACTAATAATTGACGTTTACTTCATGTTTTGTTTAGTTTTCAAAGTTCACTTTGTCACTTGTTAGCGACTTAAATATCTTATCATGTATAAGTATTATAAGTCAACATTTTTTTAAAACAATTTATATTGCAATCAATTGTTTTCTTGTGACAACAAAAAATAGTATACCATCTTTACAAACCTATTACAAGCATTTTATTACTTTTTTAAAAATAAATATTAATTTCTATTTCCTATAAAACTAAATAGTATCAACAGCAAATTTAATACATATAGCATTATTCAATATCTTAATAACTGTCCTAAATTAGGTACAAGTACAAGCACACCACTCACTTTTCCATATTGTAGAAAGGGAAGGGAGAGATTCTTATGCATTATAATGATTCCCGTGAATTATGTAATCGTTATATGGGCAAGGTTGTTCGTATCCACGACAAATCGGGTAAAGAGCATGTGGGTAGAATTACAAAAGTAACAAACGAAAAAGTGTGGATTGAACCAGTAGCAAATCAGCGTTCATCTCGAAATTCAAATAGTTCAAACAATAAAAATAATAGTAAGTATAGAAATAGAAACAACAACTACTCTAATAGAAGTGATTCATCTTATAATAGTTATGGCTATGGAAATGCATGGGGAGAAGAACGAAGATTTGACCGGAGAGTTGACCGGAGAGAAGAACGGAGATTTGATCGGAGAGAGGATTGCCGTGGTGGTTTTTTTGGTTTTGGTTGCGGCGGTGCAATAGCTATTTCTATTGGTTTTATTGCTGGTATTGCCCTTGCTGCATTATTCTTCTTTTGGTAAACACTGATAACATTTATAAGACACGTTTATCCAACTAAAAAAAAAAGAATCTTAACCTGCCCAAAGTAGTCTAAATGGGCAGGTTTCTTCATACAATGAATAATTCTAAAAATCAGTTGTAAAACGTAAGTATTTTTAGAATAATTTTTATTTATGACATAAAAACACTCTATATCCTAAAATATATCCAAATCGAAAAAGAATTTCTTGATGCTTATAATACATAGAAAGAATAGAACTAGGTAATTGCTGAAAACTAGGACTTGAACTAGAGCTAGAAGGAACGTTAGATATGGTATTTCCAGCTATAACTTTTATATTTTTAAAACCAGCATTCTTTATAAAAGATATCCATTCATTTTCTGTATACGTTTGTTTAATTCCATATACAGATTCAATTTCATTTTGTTCATCCTCTAGTAATAATCGTTCTGTTGTCATTTCGATTGCAAGTATAAAGCCATTATCATTTAATACACGACTATATTCGTTTAAAGACTTTTTTACATTTGTAAAACTTGTAACTGATTCAGATATTATTACATCAAATGAGTTATTTGAAAAAGGAAGGTTTTCAGCACTGGCAGCATGTAGTTTAATCGGAACTTGTTCGTGTTTAAATCGTTGCATAGCTTTTCTTAACATTTTCCTGTTAATGTCAATTGCAGTAATATCACTTTTATATAGATGATATAAATAACTTGCGGTTTTACCAGAACCACATCCTACTTCTAATATCTTACTTTCCGATGATAGAGGAAGATTATTAAATAATCTCTTAGTTAATTCAAAGCCTCCAGGATGTGCGTCTTCAATCTCTAAGAAAGCCAACAAATCAATGTACGTGAAATTCCTCATTTATAAAACTCCATTCCTTCAGAGATGATACTATCGTATTCATATAGAAGGATACTCGTTCATTATTTATTGCATAACTACGTTTATTTTGATCGGTCAAAATAAAAAACTCTAGTCAAAACGACTAGAGTTTTTACAGTTACCAGGCAACGTCCTACTCTCACAGGGGGAAGCCCCCAACTACCATCGGCGCTAAAGAGCTTAACTTCCGTGTTCGGGATGGGAAC
>NZ_JAGIYQ010000028.1 GCF_017814275.1 Gottfriedia endophytica | reverse complement strand
TAGAATCAGGTAATTATGGCAAAGAGGTCACACCCGTTCCCATCCCGAACACGGAAGTTAAGCTCTTTAGCGCCGATGGTAGTTGGGGGCTTCCCCCTGTGAGAGTAGGACGTTGCCTGGTAATCGTAAAAACTCTAGTCATTATGGCTAGAGTTTTTTGTTTGACTGCCTTCGTAAAAATTTATGATAATACAATTTTCTAACCATGAATATCCTCATCCTTAACTATTCAAAGTACATTCTTTTCAAGAATTCATTTTGGCTATCTAAAAATAACACTTTAAAAGACAATTATTATAGGAAGAATTCCTTATTTTCATGACAATTGAATGAGAAATTGTGATTTCTAAAAAATAAAGGCTGTTTTCGTATACATTATGGCTATTTTAGAATGTGTTAGTTGATTCTCCAGGATGCTCCCTTTCCGTGGGGCGTGACCTGAGCCTCCTCGGCAAGCCTGCGGGGGTCTCAGTCTTCCCTCTATTACCACAGGAGTCTCGCGCCTTCCGCCCAAATCAACTTCTGTCTTTAAAATTTATAAGTTCAATAGAATCAATCTTTTAGAAAGAGACATCCATGCTAATAAAATTCGTACCAAGGAGAACTTCACCGTGATTTAATTTCTGCTGCTAATCTTCAAGAAGAAGACAAAAGAATTCCTTTAAAAGATAATACATTACTCAATGAGTCTAATCTTTTTATAGGTTTTTGTAGGAATCGGATTGTTGCCATTGATGATGATCAAAATATAATAGGATATGCTTCTAGTTGGAGAGCGCCTTGGACTGAGTCAGGTGTAATTTGTAGCACACTAATTGTTTCGCCTAAGTATAGGGATAAAAGGGTTGGAAAGGAATTATTAAATCATTTAGAGTGTTGGGGAAGGGAAATGAAAGCTGATTTTCTAATTTCCGAAGTACCAGACCATCTGAATGATTCTGTATCTTTTATTGAAATGAATGGATATAAAAAAGAAAGACATGTATGGCAATCAACATTAGATTTACCTACATTTGATGAGAAAATTAATGGAAGTATTATAGAAGAAGTAAATATAAGAGGAATTACATTTGCGAGTTTATCCGAAATGGATGTAAAAACTGTAAAAACGCCACTCTATAAATTGTTTAAACAAACAGTGAAAGATAATCCTGCTATGAATGATGATGAAAATAGTCTTCCAAGTCTAGAAGATGGGTCAAATGAATTCCTTGCTAATTCTAATATTGCCATAATTGCATTTAGTGAAAGTAGAATAGTTGGTATGACAATATTAATACCTAAAGCAGATGGGGAATTGTATAACGAATGGACTGGCGTTGATAAAGAATTTCGAGGTCAAAAAATTTCTTTAGCTTTAAAGTTGAAATCGATTCAAACAGCAAAGGCAAGTAGATATAATAAAAAGTGTACCGACAATGACTCTCTTAATAAAGCTATGATTTCCGTTAATCAAAAATTAGGATATATTTCTGTACCTGGTGGACATTTTGTTGTAAGTAAATATATAAAAGTAAAATCAGATTAAAAAATAAATTTATTTCTAAACAACAAAAGAGACTAACAATTTTAATTGTATAATAATGGTAAAAGTGAGGGCGATGAATAAATGAAGAAGAACTATACATTAATGTTTCTTATGTTTTTTGTCGCATCAATTGCGGGTGGATTAGCATTAAAGAGTATCTTTGATTATTCAATGTTAGTGGGAGTTGGTTTAGGATCAGTCTTCCTTCTATGTTCTGCATTTTTCGCGGGGAAGTCTCAAAAGACTCCGAAGGCATGATTATAATTGCTGTGTCTTTTTCTTTGTTAAGATGCTAGATTAGCTCCAACATACAACAACTTGAGTTACTTATAATGTTTTAGAGTAGGGGTTAACTATTGGAGTATCAATGAAGTCAGAACGGTTAATCTATTAAATGAAAATACTAATCTATAAATTTATAAAAATAGTTTACAAAAACACTTGCAGAGTTTAAAAATGCATGGTATATTAATAAACGTTGTCACAACAAAACGTTGAGACACACAAAAAAAGAATAAATAAAAGTTGTTGACATAAACAACTAGAAATGTTATTCTATTATAGTCGCTTCTGAGCGACGAAGTGAACTTTGAAAACTAAACAAAACATGAAGTAAACGTCAATTATTAGTTTTAGAGCTTAAGATAAACAATCTATTATGGAGAGTTTGATCCTGGCTCAGGACGAACGCTGGCGGCGTGCCTAA
>NZ_JAGIYQ010000027.1 GCF_017814275.1 Gottfriedia endophytica | reverse complement strand
CAAACAAAACATAACTTATACTTATGATTCGTTAAACCAACTAGAATCGGAAACCCAACTTGATGGTACAAAGAAAGAATACCGATATGATGGGTTTGGAAATCGTACAAATGTAATTGTTACAAAAGATGCAAATTCAACCGAAACGAAATCAGAATTCAATGAAGCAAATGAATTAACGAAATTCGGAAATGATGACATTAAGTACGATAGTAATGGAAATCGTATTGAGGATGGGCAATATACTTATACTTGGAATCCAGCAGGTCAATTAACTGCTGTAACAAAAAAAGGAGAAAGTTCTCCATTTGTAACTTATCAGTATGATGAACAAGGACGACGAATTCAGAAGGTTCTCAATGGTACAGTCACAAATTATTTTTATGATGGTGACAGTATTAATGTATTATACGAAACAGATAATCAGGATAAAGTACTCCGTTCATATGTTTACTCTGCAGGTGGACAACGCTTAGCAATGAAAACAGAAGGTCAAACATATTATTATCATTACAATGCACATGGTGATGTAGTTGCATTGACAGATGATAACAATAAAGTAGTTGCGACCTATGCATATGATGCATGGGGGAATGTAATTAAATCAGACGCGCAAGGTTTGGCTACAGACAATCCATTTGGATATGCAGGTTATATGTATGATAAAGAAATAAAGATGTACTACTTGATAGCTAGATATTACCAACCAGAACAAGGGGTGTTTTTATCACTTGACCCACATCCAGGTGATAAGGATGATTTACTTACTCAAAATGGATATGGTTATGGAAATAATAATCCGGTTAAGTATGTAGATCCTGACGGAAATTGGGCCTTAGATTTAGCGTTCCTTATTTCAGATATGTATAGTTTCTATAAGCATCCTTCAGCATCTAAAGCTGCTTGGGTTGCAGCTGATTTGTTATCATTTGGTGATCCAACTGGTATTTTATCAACACTTGGGCACTCAGCAAAATATGCAAAGATTTTTGTGAAACTAGGAAAATATTTAAAGAAAAGTAAAAAGACTAAAGGTCTAAAATTAAATTTACAGCTTTTTGCTGCTAAGAAAGATTTAAAAATGGTTAATGATGTAGCTAGAGAGGTAGGCGTTGATAGACACGAATTTAAAGATTACATTCACGAATTAAAAAAAGATTTTGGAATGGGAGCTAAAGATAATTTTACTTACGCTGAATTATTGAAATATGCAAGACAATTAAAAAAATTTATGAAATAGTAGGTATATAAGATTGGAGATTTCAGGAAGTTTTACTTTTAGAATAATAGATACTAATTTAGATTTTAATAAAATTAAGCAAAAAATAGGATTAATTCCTACAAAGGTAATTAAAAAAGGTCAAAAAATAGGGAAGTTAGCAAATATTGATGCTCCTTACGATATTTGGTCATATGAAATAAAAATAGACAATGAGGAAGACCCGTTTATACATTTGATAGATTTGTTAAATAACTTACTTCCTTATTCAAAATATATTAAAGAAATAAATCAACTATATAAAGAGGTTTCAATTAACTGTTATCTCAGCTCAGACTATGCGCAAATTGGTTTTGAACTAACTTCTGAGATGGTTATTCTTCTAGAAAAACTTTGTTTGAATCTTAACTTTCATATTCTTTCCTTTGGAGGGGTAGAAGATTAATTTGTCTATCTACTCAAATTAATTTTTCTAAAAGTTAAAGGGGTCATCTTATTAAAAAGCTGTTTGTAAAATGTTTAGGTGTTATTATTGGAAGTATGAATAAAGTATAGAAAAGCTGAGGAGAATGACTACCCCAAATTGTTAGACCTAGTCTAACAATTTGGGGCAATTTTTTTATGGATAAATTGTTATAGAACCAAAATAATTTATATGTAGTTTCAACAAATTAATCAAAATGTGTTCTTTTTATAGGACTTTTACAAATAACTAAAAAATTCCCCCGAGGTGCTAAAATATTTTTGAGTTTCCAACCAAAATATCAGCATAAGGAGGAAATTTTATTTCAAAAGATAGTAATAGTTTAGTACATACAACATGGAATTGTAAGTATCACATTGTGTTTGCCCAAAAATTCAGGAGCAAGTCGTTTATGGAAAAATAAAGAAAGACATCGAACTTTATGTAAAAGGGAAGGTGTAGAAATTAATGAGGAAACTGAGTGTAATGATCACATATAAAGCCAGTGTAGTTATAAACTAGCAAAAATAAACCCGAAATTGAGACAATATTAATCATCTCAATTTCGTTTTTTTTTTTTTTTTACAAGCGTCATGGATTACTATATTTAAATTTATAACAATTTTTATGTTCTATTCAATAAAGAGGGTGTCTCAAACCTCATTTTTTATGTTTAATAATCAAGTTTATTATTGAAATACTTATTTATAATATATTGTCAAATCAATGGTAGCATGGTGATCCCCAATTCATAAGAGTATCCGGACGATGTAACAACAGAATATCCAAGTAGTCAATCTCTAGTCTTGTAAGAATGCCCTCGACACTTTCTAAAATATATGGCTTTGAAAAATCATAACGGGCTGGAACACCCGACTCCTCATCATCCAAACGAATCCCTGATTTCGATTGGATGATAATATTTTCCCGAATGATCGGTTTGTTCTTTAATACCTGACCAAAGACGATTTCAGCTTTTCCAAACGCATAAATATCTGCATAATCAAACATATTAATACCATTTGCTAGTGCAGCTTCCACCGCGTTATGTGCTTGTTTAACATATTCTGTTTGAATTGGATCCCGATTCCATCCACCTCCAAATCCCATACATCCTAAAATAATCTGACTTGCTGACAATCCATTGGCGTTTATTGGTAACACTTTCAATTCGTACGATGCCTGGGGAAATGTAATCAAATCAGGTGCACAAGGAGCAGCAGCAGAAAATCCATTCCTCTATGCAGGGTATATGTATGATAAAGAAATAAATATGTATTACTTAATGGCAAGGTACTATCAACCAGAGCAAGGGGTATTTTTATCATTAGATCCTCAACCAGGTAACAGTGACGATTCAATTACTCAAAATGGATATTCTTATGCAAATAATAATCCTGTGATGAATGTGGATCCTGACGGAAACTCTTCATTTAAATATGCTGCAGAGTTAGTAGGTTCACTCGCATTAGATGCATTAACAGACGGTTTAACTTCAGAAATAACAGTTGCACTTCTTGAAGTGAAAGCAGCAAAAAAATGGAAATATCACTTCTGTTCAAAATATTAAAGCAGGTACAACTAAAACGAAAGAATATCCTGATAAAAAAAATCGATTAAGAACACAGAAAGAGGGTAAATCGACTATAAATTGGAATTACCCCGCTGATTCTGATAAACTATCAGAAACAAATTTCACCCATGGTAATCAAACAGATTCAACAAGCTATACGTATAATGGGTTAGATCAA
>NZ_JAGIYQ010000026.1 GCF_017814275.1 Gottfriedia endophytica | reverse complement strand
CGACTTCCTTCAGATTCTGCGTCACCACAGACACCCTTGTCTTAAGCTAACCACTACTACTGCCTTCATGGCTCGGGACTTACACCCTATAGATTATGCACATGCTGGGCGCACATAAAAAATCCTCCCAATTTATAATTGGAAGGATTAGTCTTTCACTTATATTAAATAAGTTCTTTTTTGCCATAGGATTCATGACAAATAAAGTGTAGACTGATAGATAAAAATGGATAGACTAACCCTATATTTTGTAGTTTGAAGTTATTCATTTCAAATAAAAATATAGATTAGTTAATCATTGTTCATCCATCAGTCCTCTCATAATTGTATTTTTATTTTAACAATTTTTTTTTAAAAATACAATATCATCATCAACTTCACCGAATCTTAAAGGAGAACTTACGCCCTTTTTTACTTTATCCCATTTACTAGTTCCTTATATTCCATTGCATTTTCCATTAAATACATTCCAAACTTTACATCAAATAAGATCGGTATCGCTGAGATTTGATCATTTATAGCAAAATAGTCATCAAGCGGTAGAATTTTAAACCCTACGCTTCTTACGAACATATATAACCTTTTGTTAATTGTACCAATGTACCAATCCGCATCATTTTGAATTGCATGCTCATATAAGCCTAACATAATTTGTTTAAAATTACCTTGTCCGCGACTGTCTCGACTGATTAACAATTTACTTATTTCATAAATTTTTTCGTTTTGGATATGTTTAATGAATTTATTTTCATGGTATGGATAGAAATATTTGTTCATATCGTGATTTTTAAAATCATAGCGACTGCACTCTACAGTCCCTATTAATCTCTCTTCTTCGCTATAAATTCCGTAACGTGAAAGATCACCATTTCGTTCCAAAAATGGCAATTCATTTTCTTCACAAAAATCTCCCCATAATTCGTTATATGCTATAATTTCTTCTTGCTTTCGAATTTCCCGAAACACGTCATTCTCCTTCCTAAACATAAATATGTTAAACAAATAATTTCTACTAAAAATTATATAAAATTGTTTGATTGATTTAAGTATATTAGTATCTTAACAAAGTATTCTTAGTTTTGTAAACGCATACATTGTTTTTTCATAAAAAATTTACATATACTTTTGTAAAACATTCCCTAAGATCGTAAGAATTTCTTTCTCACCAATAATTTCATAATGTTGTTGATTATTTTTTTTAGGAAAGTATTGAATATATGTTCCGCATCCTGCCTCAATAATTTTTCTATGAATGTTACTTCCAGGATATAAGCAAATGACTTCTTGAATCGGTTTACGATGGTAACTAAGTTTGCCATCAATTCGTTCGACGTACTTTAATCCCCAATATTTATACATCTGTTCCATTGCTTTTGTATTTCCAACAGGCTGATAAATATTGAACATGGGACTATATTTTACTTCAAATAAAATTGCACAACAAAATTTTCCCGTTTTCCGATTATACAGGTCAAGTCGAACATCAGGTTTCTTTGATTCATCTCCACTAAAAAAATGACTACCTTTTAATAAAGCTACTTGAGGACTACCCTCGATAATCTCATTGTAAATTAACTTTAATTTAAATTGCTTATTTACAAATTCGACTTTTGCTCCATCCATCAATTCGTCATCCTTGATGTATTGTAAAACCTGCTCTGCAATACTTTCCTCTTCAGTCGTAAATTGTAATTTCTTTAAAAGCTGACAAAGTGAGAAATAAATAAAATACTCATAAAGTAAAAAAGTTGGTTTATAAACTGGAATTAACATGACTTTTTTGCCATATTCTTTAATTTTTTTCTCAAATAGTGTAATTAAATGGACTAAATAAGAAAATGATTTTGTCGTATTTGTTGGAAAAGTGAAAGCACTTTTATCCTTTATTTTACTAAAGATTCCTTCAAAATATTCCCTATAATACGTATCATGAATTTTGTTTAACGAATCAATAATTCTTCTTTTCTCATATAGGCCAACACTTAAATTATCTAGCTCAATCTGCTTTAATGTTTTTGTTTGACGATATTTAGCTTTTTCTCTTTCAGTTATGGAACCATTTTTTGATACATTCGAAATAATTTGATCCAAATCATTAATTTGGGTTTCAAATTGTTTCAATTTTTCAGCTTCTTTTTGAAACTCATATCGAACAAATGAAATGTACGTGTTCAGAGTTAATAAAAATTGATAAATTTTTTGCTTCATATAGACAAGTTCATTCTCATAATTCGAAATTGTCAGCTGTGGTTGAATAACTATATTTTTAGAGTTCTTGATTGATTCATGCATGATTGACCATTGGATTGTCTTAAAATCGATTCTTTTTTGCTTTTTTGAAAGGACATAAGATTTGTCTATTTTTTGTTTATGTTTCACTTTGAATAATTGAAGGGCTGTTATTAATTGAGTTTGATGTAATTCAAGAAAACGAATGATTGGCCAAAAATAAACGGAACCATTTTGAGTAAATTTTGATGTGGATTTCTTAAAATAAAGAGGATCATTCATTATGCCATTAATTTGTTGATTAAGAGATTCTTGGATCCATTCAAGCTGATCATATGAAAGATTCTTTGGTTCAATTTTAATCATTCCATAAAAATGCTGCTCTTCATAAATGATACAAAATTGATAATAGCCACAACGCCAAGGATAGGCATTTTCTGTTTTTCCATGTTCATAAATCAGTATGTTTGGATTTTTTTTTGAAAATGTATAGATTGTATCTGCAATATCTTCTTGTTGGAAATGATATAAATTATTCCATTGAAACTTTACTTTCCCTGTAAAATCACCACGGATATCAAATAAAAAGCGTTTTAATTCTTGAATCGTATAGACACAACGGTGAGCATCTTTTGGAGATAAAACGAGCTGATTTAAACTTATTTTTTCTTCTTTTCCCTTTGTACCAATTAAAATTGAAATTTGAAAAGGTAAAAGTACATTCGAATCAATAATAGTTGTTTGATGATCAAGGTTAGTTAACATACCCATCAATCTCCAACAGTTTTCTTTTTCGTTTTAATTCATCAAAAGATAATTCAAATTCCGAAATGTTATTCTTCCTTGCTAAAGAAAATAATTCAAACAAAGAACCTTCCTCTGTATCACTTTCGATCGTACCAACTAAACTTTCTAAATGATTTACTAACCCACGAATCTTCGTTAAAACACGCTGTTTAATAAAATAATCAATGGCTTCTTGCCGAGTTAACAAATAATATGAATCGTCTTCGATTAAATTGCCTAAGTAATTTGATAAATCCCTAATCATTCTTGGTGAAATTAAGTAATCCCCAAATACATCCATTAATAAGCTATTAAACTGATCAAAAAACTCTACTTCCTTTTCCGATAAATTTGATAAAGTTGATATGTTTTTCTTCCATTCCTCATATTGACTTCCATTAATATAAACTAAAGGAATACTTTCATATATATTTTCTTTCTCCATAACCTCTGAGTATCGTTTAAAGGAAGTCGGCTTTAATGAAATGATGTTTACTCGGTCGAGTAGACGTAATGAAAACTCCTTAGAAGTTTCATCAAAATTAACTGTTCCAACAAAAATAATATTCTTTCCTATATGAATTTTAGACTTATAGTATTGATTTATAACAACATTATGATCATGGAATAAAGTAAGTATTCGATCTTCTTCTGGGAGTTCTAATATTGATAAAAACTTACTAAACCAATGCTCTATTTGTGATAAATTCATTTCATCAAAAATGACCATATAAAGACGATGCGGAAATTTTTCAGCTTCAATTAACAATTTTGTTAACCCCGTCTCTGAATCAATAAAAATACCAGTTGACGGATTTAAATAACCCAATAAATCATAATGCTCCCTGTATGACGGACTAATTGGAATAAAAAGTAATTCTTGACCTAACTCTAAACCAAGTGTTTCACCATATACCCGTGCTAATTGTGACTTTCCAGTTCCACTTACACCTCCTAAAATGGTAAGCGACTGAAATTTACAACAGATATGAAAATTAAATAAATCTTTTCGATTATATAACAACCCTTGTTGTATACAATTTTGATAAAATCGTTCAAAAAATGCAATTTCACTTGAAACATCTAGCCATTCATTTGGAATCATTAATCTATGTTCAAAAGTCTGAGTATATAACAATTCTTTACTTTCTTTTTGAAAAAACTTTTTTAGCTCAATGTAGTCTTTCTCTGGAATAAAATAAAGTAAATTTTGGTAACAAATAGAGGTTTCAAATGATTCATTACTGTCTTGATCTATATAACGAACTTGATTTTGTTTCTCTAGATAGCTGATGTCATTCATCATTGATTTCAATAATAAGTTCCCATACACTCTGCCTTCATAGTAAATAAATTCAGGTTCGTCATAATCGTTGTAATACTTCGGTAAGTGAATTGGTAAGGAGCCTTTGATTAATCGATTCTCGACTTCATCTCGCCCAGATTCATTTCTTAATTCAACAACAGGAAGTAAACAATAGTTCGTTAATTGATCTCCTTCTATAAATTCAATTATGTCCACAGTAAGTACTTCATTTGAGAGTTCAAACCGAAAAAGAACAACCTTATTACTGACAGCCTTTTTGAATGACTCTAAATCATCTTCCTTTTTTTTCCCTTTTATAAATGGATTAATTTTACTCTCATTATTTTTATTAGCGGTCGTCCCGGCAAAAAGAATATCCTTTGTAGAAAAACTAGCTTGTAACTTTAATGGAATTGGAGACAAACACTCCACATAAAAACGAATATGCTCCTCATCCTCAAAATAAAGAAGAATCTGCTCCTCCTGCCCAACTTTCCGAGAAGGAACAATTTTTCCTATAAACATAAATTCAGGTACCTTCTTAGCCAACTTTTGAGTTAAATTCCGCTTTAGCTTCATGTCATTTCACCCCAATCTTCCGACATACCTCTTACATTTTACGTTTTAAGAATGTGTAATATGATTAGAAAAGTGGCTACGGTTTATTTACCGCATACAGATTTTGGAACAAAAGTAAAGAGAAGTGTATTATTATTAGGCTATTTTCGTATACAATGTTGCTATTTTAGAATGCGTTAGTTGATTACAACTCCAGGTTGCTCCCTTTCCGTGGGGCGTGAGCTGAGCCTCCTCGTCGCTATCGCTCCTTTGGGGTCTCAGCCTTCCCATTGTTCCCACAGGAGTCTCGCACCTTCCATTGTAATCAACTTCTGACTTTAAAAGAATAATCTCAAAAACAACAATCTTTTAGAAAATAACCTATCATTAAAATATGATAATTCGCAAAAATGGAGGTATTGTATGGAAAAATAAAGAAAGGTAATTGAAGCATTAAATGTTTGAAGTAATCCTAGTATAAAAAATAGAGGAATAGCATGTTTATGATAATACCAGTAGCACTTATGCTATTTTTAGAGTTTGTAAAAGAACTAGTTCTTAAAATTAGGAAAAAACATTAAATAAATTAGGACGGCTAACTATTGGTCATTGTACTTACGTTTTCTATTTGGTATATCTTATTTGTAGTATTTCCAAATATAGACAAAAGAATTTTCACTTATACATGGTTGGGATTTATTATTCACTTTATACCTAAAAAATGAATAATATATTAAAAGTTAAAAAAGCTTCTATAATTTACCTTCTATTACCCATGTTCGAATACGAAAACTTTGCAATAATGAAACAAAAAGTAAAAGTAGCATTGATATGACCCATATTGGTAATCTATCTATCTCTTTTAAGCCATTCCAATTTATAATTACAAAACCTGATACCCCAATAAACATTAAATAGAACACAATATTCAATAAGATATATAAAAACCTTAATTTTCTATTTTCATCTGAGTAATTTAAAATAAGAGCAATTGAAAATAGTAATATTCCTAGTGAGAACGTAGAAATGAACCCAATGTATACTGAATTGGTATTTACACTGTTGCCAATTGGACCCGCTTTCGGTGTATATGCATCATATAGAATCCAAAAAGAAGTAGCAATCCAAATAAACGAAAGAATAAATAACAATATCTTACCCATTTTTCCCTCCTAAACTAATTTAAATTTTATTTGATAATATTTCCATATGCTCTCTCTCATTATTATATTGAACATGTAATGGCACACGAACCTTAATAACTTTTAATAGAGTTATATAACCCTTAAACTCTTTTGTATCCAAATATGATTGTACATAACTTCTTTCAACTACACGCTTCCACTCAGAACGATTAGCAAATCTTCTTTCGATCATTAATCCCCCCCTAAAAAACACGTCCTACTTTTCTATTATTAATACATTCTCTTTCGTTCATTTTTATCCTTCAAATATCTTCATCCACAAAAAAAGATACTCCAATTAGATGGAATATCCTCGTAAACTTTATAACATTAACTGGTAGTAGCTTATATCAAGCCATTTATCAAACTTCATCCCAACTTTTTTAAAGTGGCCAACTTTCTCAAAGCCTAAAGTACGATGTAAGTGTTCGCTAACCTCATTACCACTCGTAATGCATGAAATGATTGTTTGATGGTTTTGTTCCTTAGCATATGAAATTGCATGATTCATTAATAATTTTGCAAGACCTTTCTTTCGATGCATTGGATGAATATAGACTGATAACTCTACCGTATGTTTGTAAGCATCTTTTTCCTTAAATTGCTTTAATGAGCAGTAACCTGTTATGGATGAATTTTCTGTTGAAACGAAAAGTGGATAGTCTTGGCTAAAGTCTTTATACCATTCAAGCATTTCTTCAACTGTTTTTTCAACGATATCGAATGTTGCGGTTGTATGTTTAATCGCATCATTATAAATTTCAACAATACCTTTTACATCATCTGCTGTTGCGAATCGAATCATTATTGCCACTCCCTAAAGTTTTTTAATTCTTTTCTACAATTTAACATAAAGTAGTGGAGAATAATATTCTTTTGACTTAAAACCATGCACATGATTCTAGGCATTTACATATATTATGCTAGTCGTGTTTTTAAGGAGGTAAATGTATGAGTGAGAATCATAAAGAAAAAGAAGGTCAAAATGGTAAACAGTCAAATTTTACGTTGGATTATCAACACTACATGAAAAAGGTCGATGAATTTTTTGATCAAAAACCAATTAGAGGTCTATTCGATGAAATTGACAAGTTTTTTCATAAACATGGTATTTTTTCTTCAATCGGAATTGAAATTTTTGAACATGAGGATAATTTAATTGTTCAAGCAAGTCTTCCAGGTGTATTAAAAGAACAAATTTATATGGATATTGAAGGTACGAATTTAACAATTGGGTTAAAAAACACAGCAGAACAAGAAGTGATAAATGACAAAGATGCTTTTTCATTTAAAAAATATTCATATAGTCAATCTCAAAGAATTGTAAAGTTACCATATCCAATTGATGCAACTACTGCAACTGCTGCTTATGAAAATGGATTGCTCATTATTAAAGGAAAGAAAATGAAAGAATACCAAAAACAAATTTTTGTAGATTAAACATTTATCTCATAATCTATTTATTTGTACTAAAAGAGGCTAGCATTTGCTAGCCTTAATTTTTCAATAATATTTTCATATCACTTATAATTTCATCAAAAGGAACTTTAGAAATAGAACTATAAGATTTTATAACAGTTCCTTTTTGATCTACTAAAAAGAACCTAGTCCCATGTATAACTTGATCTTGACCTGCTGGTTTCTTTACAAATTCTTGAAAATTATCATAGGCAAATTTTTCAATTTCATTTTGACTATATCCTGTTAAAAAGTTCCATGATTTTAAGTCCGCATTAAATTTAGTTGAATACTCTTTCATTTTCTCTGGTGTATCAACTGATGGATCTACACTAAAAGAAACAAATTGAACATCCAAGTTTTTTTCTTTAGCCATTCGTTGAAGTTTGGCCATATTTGCTGTAATTGGTGGACAAACAGTTTGACAATTAGTGAATATAAAATCTGCTAAATAGATTTTCCCTTTTAAATTTTTACTTCCAAACGGTTTTCCTTCTTGATTTGTATATGTATAACTTTTCGTTTTCCAATTTAAGGCATTCTCAATCTTGTTACCACACCCCACTAATGTAAACGCTAGCATTACAACAAATAAAGAAACGTACAAGTAACGTTTATTCATCTTCAATCCCCTTAAACTATTTTTTAACATTATTGTAACAAAATTTTTAATAAATGTGTTATTTTTAAAATTAAAAAGATTTTATCTATATGATTCCAAACAAAAAGAAGACGTCATATCAAGTAATTTAGTTACTTCATAGACCTCCTCTTTTTATCAAAAATAAAACTTGTTATAAATCAATTGGTTGTTTATTCAGCGTAGAAAACAAAGCCAATTGCACCTTCACCTGTATGTGTACTAATAACTGGTGTAGTGTAAGTTATGTCAGGAATGATAAAATCAGTTAACTTTTGAATAGCCTCTTTTAAAGAGGTTGCTAATGGAATCGCCTCGGCATGCGCAATACCAATCCCTTTAACCGTTTTACCAGCAGTATCTTGTTCAAAGTATTTAGTGAACATCTTTACAACTTGAGAATAACTACGTGCTTTTCCAATTGGTGTATAGACACCGCCTGCTAATGACGCAAGAGGTTTAATATTTAGTAGAGAACCAATTAAGGCTTTCCCTTTTCCGATTCGACCACCTTTTACTAGGTTATCTAAAGTATCAACCATTACATATAAATTCGTATTGTTTTTTATTTCTTCTAAACGTTCAAGAATTTGCTTTACAGTCGCACCATTCTTTGCCATCTTAACAGCTTCACTAACTTGAAACCCCATAGCTAGTGTTATAAATCCTGAATCAACTACGTTAACATCACCTTCTACTAAATTCGCAGCCGTATTTGCCGTTGAATATGTACCGCTCATACCACTAGTCATATGAATTGAAATGACTTGACTTCCATCTTTTGTTAATTCCTCATATAAATCAACAAAAGTACCAACAGCTGGTTGTGAAGTCTTTGGCAACTCCTCAGATTGCTTCATTTTACTTAAAAATTCTTTTGATGAAAGTTCTACTCCATCAAGATACGTGTTTCCATCTATTTGAATCGAAAGAGGAATTACTGTAATTCCAAGCTCATTTATTTGATCATTTGAAAAGTCTACTGTAGAATCAGTAACAATTTTAATTTTTGACATAAGTTCACTTCTCTCTAAGCAATTTCTTAATTTATGGTAAACATTAAGATTTTTTTATCATAATTTTAAGCCACGATTATTATAGCACTATTCAGACCAACTGTAATTACAATTTTATGGAAATATAGTATTGGTTAAAAATATCATGACAAAAGAAAAACCCGGCTAGTCCTGGTCAAGACCCCAAAAAGTGGAGATGAAAAAAAAACAGAGTTATTTCCTTCAGGAAATAGCTCTATTTTTGCCTTTATGTTGAGCTATTACTTAGTTAAATTTCTTTTTTGATTCATGCTT
>NZ_JAGIYQ010000025.1 GCF_017814275.1 Gottfriedia endophytica | reverse complement strand
GCTTTAATTTCGAAACTATATTTTTGGAACTTCTGACCTTTTTTCGCCATAAGAAAACACCCCTTAAAGTCAATGTTGCCCAACTCTGGGTTTTTCAACATCTACTTTAAGGGGTGCAATCTAAGCAGCTCATTCTTGTTAAACTATCGCACCCTTTTAGTTGAAGAAAAAAAGGCTTTACTATCTTTTTAAACACTCGTCTCGAAATGGCGAATCGGTTTTTAGCCTTTCGGCATTTTGCTCATATCCATATACAATGCGTTCCACCGATGACCGTCCGGATCCGTAAAACCGCAGCCGTACATCCAGCCACCCTTTTCACCAGGCTTGCTGAATACATTGCCGCCGGCACGTTCGGCTTTCAAAGCGAGCTCATCAACTTCATCCCTGGAATTCGCCCCCAGAGAGAATAACACTTCAGTACCTTGCCATGAATTCACAACCGCATTACCAGTAAAACCGTGAAACACGGATTCCGGGAAGAGCATTATAACAACCTGATTATCGCCGACTATCAAGCTGAATGAGCCGTCTTGACTCGCATACCGCTCATTCAACCGAAAACCGAGCTGCGTATAAAACGCCTTTGCCCGTTCTGGTTCTCGCACTGGCAGGTTCAACCATAATTCTCTCGACATACTAACAACCTCCTGATATAGAGATGCAGTGATTACTCACCGCTATATAAATTCAATATTTATTATAATATTTCCCTCTTGTTTGTAAATAAAATCCTTCTTCAACTAACCTGCCAGTTAGTCGAATAAGAAAATCACCAATATTCTATTGACAAAGACTAAAAAACAAGCTCCTCCCTTAATCTCTATAGGGAGGAGCTTTATTGTTAAATAGTTAATAAACCTTTCTCAATCAAGGAATCAACCGCTGAACAAATTGCAATTTTCACATGAGCATATGTTAGTCCACCTTGAACATATGCTACATAAGGCGGTCTGATTGGACCATCTGCTGAAAGCTCAATACTTGAGCCTTGTATAAAAGTACCTGCTGCCATAATGACATCATCTGTATAGCCTGGCATATAATTTGCCATTGGCGTAAAATGTGCATTTATTGGAGATGCTGTTTGGATCGCCTGACAAAAAGCAATCATTTTCTCACGATCATCAAATTGAACGGATTGAATTAAATCCGTACGTACTGCATCCCATGAAGGATTTGTATTCATTCCAAGTTTTTCAAGTAATGCTGCAGTAAATACAGCACCTTTTAACGCTTGGCCTGTTACATGTGGTGCTAAGAAAAACCCTTGATACATATCTTGTAGTGCATATAGTGACGCCCCCGCTTCACGTCCAATACCAGGTGACGTTAATCGATAGCCACATTTCTCAACAAGCTCTTTTTTCCCAACAATGTAGCCACCTGTTTTTGCTAATCCACCACCAGGATTTTTGATTAATGAACCTGCCATTAAATCTGCACCAACATGACATGGTTCTTGAAACTCAACAAATTCACCATAGCAATTATCAACAAACACAATAACATCAGGGTTGATTCGTTTTACAAAATCAATCATTTCTTTTATTTGTTCAATTGTAAAAGATGGTCTTGTTGCATATCCTTTTGATCGTTGAATCCCAATCATTTTTGTTTTATCTGTCATGCGTTTTGAGATTGCTTCATAATTAATTTTTTCATCATTTATTAATGAAATCGTATCATATGAAATTCCAAAATCTTTTAATGAGCCATTTCCTGCTTCCCCACGAATTCCTACGATTTCCTCTAATGTATCATAAGGTTTTCCTGTAATATAAAGTAGTTCGTCACCTGGTCGCAACACACCAAATAACGCAGTTGAAATTGCATGTGTTCCTGAAATGATTTGAGGACGTACTAAGCCTGCTTCTGCTCCAAGGACATCTGCAAAGATTTCTTCTAGTGTATCTCGACCAATATCATCATACCCATAGCCAGTTGTAGGAATGAAATGGCTGTCAGAAACTTTAAATTTACGAAAACTTTCTAATACGCGAAATTGATTATATTCAATCGTTGCATCAATTTCTTGGTGACGTTCTTTAATTTGTTTTTCAACTTCACTTACAATTGGTGTTAATTTATGTCCATTTTTCAATAGTTGTAACATCTTTATTTATTGCTCCTTGTTTGTTCGATAACGATTTACTGTATCAAATAATGAATGATGTTTAAAAACATAACCAGTTAAGTCATATGTCTCGTTTTCTTCATTAAATTCGATCGTTTCTAATAAAGTATATTTTTTAATTTCATGTAACAATTTACCATCAAATGAAGGGATACTAACTTCATAGTATTCCATATATTGTTTACATTCTTCTTCAATTCGAGTTCGTAGTTTTTGTAAATCCCCTTCATTTAGTGCACTCATTTCAAGATGTGTAGTTGAAGGTTCAGGTACAAAATCCGGATGTACTTTATCCATTTTGTTATAAACAGTTAACATTGGAATATTTTTAACATCTAGATCATTTAATAAGTGTTTTACTGTTTCTTCATGGCTTCGATAATTTTCATGTGAAGCATCGACAACATGAAGAATAAAGTCTGCTTCCGTAGCTTCTTCTAAAGTTGATCGAAAAGCTGCAACAAGAGATGTCGGTAAATCTTGAATAAATCCAACTGTATCTGTTAAAAGAGTCGTCATCCCGCTAGAAAGCATAAACTTTCTAGTCGTTGGATCTAGTGTTGCAAATAATAAATCTTGCTCAAACGTATCTGATTTAGTTAATCGATTAAATAATGTTGATTTCCCTGCATTTGTATAACCAACTAACGAAATATGAAACATTTCATTTCGTTTGCGACGTTCACGATAACGTTTTCTATGCTCAACAATGACATTTAATTGTTGTTTAATATCGTCAATTCGTTTGCGAATATGTCTTCGGTCCGATTCAAGTTTTGTTTCACCAGGTCCACGAGTACCGATACCACCACCTAGTCTAGATAACTCAGTTCCCTGTCCAACTAATCTTGGTAATAAATATTGAAGCTGAGCTAACTCTACTTGTAATTTCCCCTCTTTTGATTTAGCTCTTAGAGCGAAAATATCTAATATTAACTGTGTCCGATCAATTACTCTTTTTCCTAACATTGAAGTCAAGTTACGAATTTGAGAAGGAGTTAGTTCATTATTAAAAATAATAACATCTGGCTCAAGTTCTTCGATTGCTGCAAGTAATTCTTCAGCTTTTCCAGTTCCTATGTACAAGGCAGAATGATATTTTGTTCTTTTTTGTGATGTCATTAAGATGACTTCACCATTTGCTGTCTTTGTTAATGAAGCTAATTCATCCATTGAATAGTCAAATTGTTCATCATCTACATTTTGTAATTGACACCCAACAAGGATCGCCTTTTCCTTTATTTCGTTCGTCACAAAATTCCTCTTTTCTTTCTTTACGATTTGATGTCTCTCTATTATAATGAATATCGGTTAATTTTTCATCTTTTAATTTAATGGGGGCATGTACTACATGGGGACGTGGGATTTATTTAGCATCATTGGAACTATTGCGTTTGCATTAAGTGGAGCAGTCGTTGCCATGGAAGAAGAGTATGATTTATTTGGTGTGTATATTTTAGGATTTGCTACTGCATTTGGTGGAGGAGCATTACGTAATTTATTAATCGGATATCCTATTCACTTTCTTTGGCAGCAAAGTACATATTTTACAATTGCACTTGTATCAATGACGGTTATTTTCTTTTTTCCATCGCTTTCGATCAAACACTGGAAAAAATGGGAAATATTATTAGATAGTATTGGATTGGCAGCATTTGCAATTCAAGGTGCAAAATATGCTGTTATTCTAAAACTGCCAATTAGTGCAGTAATTGTTGCAGCTGTGTTAACTGGTATTGGTGGGGGTATTGTAAGGGATTTACTTGCACGCCGTAAGCCTATGGTATTACACTCTGAAGTTTATGCTTTTTGGGCAATCGTAACTGGATTATTTATTGGATTTGGTTGGATTCAAAATAACGTTGAGCAATTAATATTATTTGCCGTAATTGTTACTCTTAGACTACTTTCTGTTTACAAACATTGGGGACTACCTAAGAAAACAGCTAAATCATTGAACTACTAAATTCTTGCAGCCACTTTTTTGTGGCTTTTTTTATTTATCTATTTGGCTCTGTTAAAGTAAATTATTGATAATTGATAAGTAAAATAACGACTGTTTGAGCAGTCGTTTAAGCATCGTATACATTGTTGCTATTTTAGAATGTGTTAGTTGATTACAACTCCAGGATGCTCCTTTCCGTGGGGCGTGAGCTGAGCCTCCTCGTCGCTATCGCTCCTGCGGGGTCTCAGCCTTCCCGCTATTCCCACAGGAGTCTCGCACCTTCCATTGTAGTCAACTTCTGTCTTTAAAATTAATAATCTCAGTAACAACTACCTTTTAGAAAAGAGCCAAATTATTTTATTATTGAAGTTAGTAGAGAGATCACACTTCACCTTTCTATTTTTCTAGTTTTTATTCTCTAATTTTTAATAAACTCCTTTTTAATAACTCGAAAAGGCTACTCAATAAGAAATGAGTAGCCCCTAATTACCGTAGAGATGTTTCATTAAATTTTAAATCCATCGCTTCAATCCTCATAAGTATTTCTCTAGATGGCTTTTTTTCAGACACAAGCCTTGTAGCTTGTGCTCGAATTGATTTTTCAACGATATTCCGAACAAATCTTCCATTGCTAAAATGGACTCTATTTTCGTTTTTTGCTCGAACTAAGTATTCTCTTAATCTATACTCAGCATCTCTAGCTAAAATATAGTCTCTTTCAATGTACATCTTCCTTGCTATTTCCATTAATTCATTTACTTCGTAGTCTGGAAATTCTAAAATAAACGGAAATCTTGATTTTAATCCTGGGTTTAAGTTTAGGAAATAATCCATTTCTGAAGAATAACCGGCTAAAATTAACACTAAATCCCCATGTTTGTCTTCCATATGTTTTACTAACGTATCAATGGCCTCTTTACCAAAATCTTTCTCACCACCTCGGCCAAGTGAATAGGCTTCGTCAATGAAGAGTATTCCACCCATAGCTCTTTTCAGTAAATCCCTTGTTTTTTGAGCTGTATGTCCAATGTATTCCCCTACTAAATCCGCTCGTTCCACTTCAATTAAATGCCCTTTTGAGAGTACGCCCATCTTCGTAAATATTTGTCCAATTATTCTAGCAACTGTTGTTTTACCAGTACCAGGATTTCCTTTGAATAGCATATGTAATACTTGTTTCTCTGCCTTTAAATTTGCTTCCTCTCGTTTTTTATTTATATAAATCCAGGCATATATTTCTTGAACCATCTTTTTGATTTCGTCCATACCGATTAAATGATGAAGTTCATACTCGATCTCTTGAAGTAACTGGTGCTTTTGTTGTTGTGGAACAGGAGTGGAAGATACCGGAGCTTCCTCTCCCCTTCTTACGGTATTCAGTACAATATTTATTTGCCCATTGTCTTTTAGACGAATTGGTTGCTCCAAGTCAAGCACCTCGTTTCATACTGTCTATTTTTTGCGAATTTAGTAGTTTTTTGTGGGATTTAGTTGTTTCTTGCGCTTTCCCGAGAAATAGGAAATGAATAATTTACTATTATCATATGTATCTATTTCATATTTCAAGACAAGAACTTATCTAAATCTAACTTTAGATTAGATGGCTATTCCAACTTTTACTATTTCATTCTATATTTTTGATATAATGGTAAAAAATCAAAAAAGGTGGGCTGTTGATGTTAACAAAATTACAATCACATGAAATGAATGATACAATTCTACAGTTTGCTTCTTTTTTACACCATAAAGGAAGGAAACAATCTACAATTAAGCGTTACGCTTATGATCTAGAGGATTGTTTTCGCTATTTTTTGAAATGCGGTAAGGAAATCACTTCACCACTATGGAATTCATTTACAATTAAAGATTTTAATGAGTATTTTCAATATCTAGTAGAAGAAAAAGGTTATAACGAAAAGACATTACATCGAATTGTTGTTGTTTTAAATCAATTTTATAAATACTTACAAAGTGAAAAAGCTGAAATTGAAAACTACATACCTAATACTGCATATAAAATAGCACCGTCTAGGTCACTCTCAAGTGATGATTTTATTTCTGAAGCAGAAGAAGATTCTTTATTAATCACACTACAATCTTTCAAAAATCTCTCTGAAAAACAATTAAAAGCACGCCCGTTTTTAAAGACCCGAAATGAAATAATGGTCAAATTAATGCTTAATTATGGTCTTAGTTTAAGAGAAGTAATCGATCTCACAATGAAAGATGTTCATTTTGCAACAGATCAATTAACAATTCATAATAAATACGGATCAAAGAGAACAATTACACTAGAGAAAAAAGATCGAATACTTCTATACGAGTATTTTCAAACCATTCCTGAGCCTGTTCGGCCACATTATCATTCCAATCATCCACTTTTTGTTGCGTTTGATTTTAATCGAATGACATTTCACTGGGTTTACGAGGATGATTCTCCTAAAGCTTTAACAGAAATTGCTTTTCAAAAAATGTTAAGGTTAGAAGTCGAACGCGCAGATTTAAGAAAAGGGATATGTTCTCAGCACCTACGAAATACATTTATCTTAAGAAAAGTGCGAGAGAATCTTCCAATTGAAGAGATTTTGAAGGTAGTTGGATTAAAAACGGCAGTCACTTTAAAAAGATATATCCAATATGCAGAAAATTTGTCATGATTAATTTAAAAAATTTCTGAAAACAACTTCTCTACGATTTCTTAGAGAAGTTGTTTTCATATAAACTTAACATTCTATTATTTTTTACTTGTTTCTTATTAATCTAGTAATTGAAAGTGTATTTTCAATTAAAAACTGTTCACTCTCAATAAAATGAAACTTTTTATATAAATTAATAGCCGGGCTGTTTTTTGTACCTGTATGAACAATTATTGTTTTAGAATCACCAAAATTTGAAAGTAAATGTGAAATTAATTTAGAAGCAATTCCTTGTTTGAAATTAGACGGATGAACAACTAGCTTACAAATATCAATTGTCGTGTCATTCATTGTAAAAGAAAGAAAGCCAACGAGTTGATCCTCAGAATACATTCCAATGAACGTCTCTTCTGATTTTATTACATCATCTATTGTTTCTTTTAAACCAGGTATACCTTCAAATTCTATGATCTTTGCTTCAATTTGATATGATAACTTTTGAACATGTATGATTTGGGTTGCGATCGTTTCATCATTACTTACTAGTTCCTTTATAGTCATTTATTATTCACCTTCTTCACTAGTTTACATAATACTTTTATTGTAAAACCTTGTTTTTGTACACTGTTTCTATCATATTTTCTTAGAAACCACATTAATATTTATTACAGAAAAAATTAAAAGAGCATTGTCGATTTAGACGAATGCTCTTTGGATATTAGCTAATTACATTTCGATTTGAACATTTTTTGATGGAATGAATGTTGAAATTGCATGTTTATAAATTAGTTGTTGTTTTCCCAATACATCTAATAAAACAGTAAAGTTATCGAAGCTCTTTACTTTCCCCTTTATTTGGAAGCCGTTTAGTAGAAATACTGTGATTTCAAGATTGTCTTTACGTAATTGGTTTAAGAATTGATCTTGTATATTGATTGATTGTTTCATATCCTTTTCCTCCTCTTCTTCCTCTACTTTTATTTATTCGAGATGGAATAGCCCATTCCTTCAAGCAGAGCAAAAATTTCCTGTTTTTTTGACATATATGTGTCTAAATCCATTTGAACCCAATGTATTTTCATTTTATTTGTAAACCAAGTTAATTGTCTTTTTGCATATCGACGAGAGCTTTGCTTTATCAGGTCGATAGCCTCATCAAGTGTATATCTGCCTTCAAAATAATCAAATAGTTCTTTGTAGCCTATGGCTTGAACCGATTGATAATTTCGAATGCCTTTTTCATACAACTGTTTCGCTTCATCTAATAAGCCTTGGTCCAACATAATATCTACTCGTAAATTAATTCTTTCATATAACGTTTCTCGATCCATTGTTAAACCGATAATTGTCGCATCGTATAGTGGTTCGGGCTCTTTTTCAAATGCATTCTCAGAGAATTTTTGCCCAGTTGTTTGAAATACTTCAATCGCACGAACTACTCTTCTTACATTATTAGGATGTATATTCTTAGCGCTAACAGGATCAATTTCTTTTAGTTTGTCATGAAGTGCATCATTACCAAATGCCATCGCATAACCTTCGAGTTGATTCCTTAGAAGTTCATCCCCTTGCTGCTCAACAAACTCATAATGATATAAGACACTTTGAATATATAACCCAGTTCCACCAACTATAATCGGTACTTTGCCTCTACTTGATATTTCTTCAATTTTTTCTCTTGCCATTCGTTGAAAATCTGCAACAGTATATGACTCAATTGGTTCCTTAAAATCAATAAGATGATGCGTGATACCTTCCATTTCTTCATCCGTAATTTTTGCAGAACCAATATTCAATTCTTTATATACTTGCGTTGCATCACCATTGATGATTTCACCATTAAGTGCTTTTGCAATATCAATGCTAATTTTTGTTTTTCCAACTGCAGTTGGCCCTACAATTACGATAACTTTTTTCTTATCATCCATTGTTATCACACTTATGCCTTTCTATACTTACAAAAAATCTGCACATTTAGTTCATTTCTAACTGATCAATGTATTTTATTTATACCATATTTTCATTTATTTACCAAATGGTTCAGCTAACTATGAGACTGTCTACTACATTTAAAAACCACTTCCTATTTTGAATAAGAAGTGGTTTTTTGATTAGCATTATTAAATGACTTTTTTGGTAAACTATGTTGCTATTTTAGAATGCGTTAGTTGATTACAACTCCAGGATGCTCCCTTTCTTTTGGGCGTGAGCTGGGCCTCCTCGTCGCATTCGCTCCTGCGGGGTCTCAGCCTTTCCGCTATTCCCACAGGAGTCTCGCACCTTCCATTGTAATCAACTTCTATGTTTAAATTTTCTCAATCTCAAAAGCGACAATTATTTAGAAAAAAGCTTATTAAATTAACATATTTTCAACATTCACTTGTTTTTTAAGTTGATTGATTACTTCATCAATTGATAAATGAATTTCATTACTCAAATTACTTTCATCCGAAATAAAATCATTTGGATCAATTACGATTTGTTTTGCTATCACATTCGCATAAAGAGAACGGAGTACAATTCTTAAGTTATTTAGAGCGTTAATGCCTCCTTTACCTCCTCCAGCTGTCGCGATGATTGCTACTGGTTTATCTTTTAAATGTTTACTTCCTAGAAAATCTGTCGCATTTTTAAGTAATCCACTCATTCCTCCATGATACTCGGGAGTTGTAAAAATGACTGCTTCAGCATTTTCAATTGCATCCATCCAATTTACTACATGAATGTTGTGTTTTTGTTCATCTGTCCCGTCAAAGAATGGAATCTCCATTTCACTTAAATCAATGTATTTCAAATCATGTTTCTTTAAAATAATTTGATTCAATTTTTTTGTACGACTATTTGCTCTTGGGCTACCATTTACAATTACAATGTTCATTCATACACCTCAAACATTTTTTTCTTAATATACATAATTTTCAAACTTATAAACTTATAACTTCTCTAAATTACAGGATCATTTTTTAAAATATCACACTAATTTTAGTCCATTCGTTATCAGTTCACGAACAGAACCTTCTTTTCTTAATTCCTCTAATTCCGTTCTTAGTTGTGGAACTAATTCATCTAATCCTGTATTATTTACACTTATTTCAAGTAATTCTAATCGTAATAACCAATCAGTTGAATGTGATCGATTCAGTTCTTGGTGGATTTCTATTAATTTTTGAATACCTTCCTCACTTAACATTCCATTTTCTCTTACGTTTCTTACTTGCTGGAATAACTTTTCTAAATCAGTTAATGGAGCAGGTACTTTATTAGTTAATTCATCTTGTATAATTTCTTCATCAAAGAAAGCAATTGGATCAGCTGCTCCTGGGAAAGCTGAAACTACTTTTGAACCAACAGCCATGTCAAAAGTTCCCCATTCTTTTTTAAATAATTCTTTTCCTTCATGGGTCACTGTGCAATCTTCGAATGAAATTAATGCTATTTTGTCTTCATTTTTTAGGATATTGACTATTCTTCCAGAAACAATGATGTTACTTAAAAATTCTAAAACAATCGTTTCTCCTTCAATTATTCCTAACTCTTTTAGTTTAAGATGATCACAATTTTCTAATTCAATATTTCCTTTAAGAGCTCCTATTGGTGTGCCGAATCCTTTTCTATGGTATGTTTTCCCATGTCCATTTAATTCACGATTATTTATAGAAAGAGCTGTTTCTCCAATCGTATTAACATAGATTGCTTCTTCGTTAGAATCCTTTAGAATTGACTGAACAATTCCCGTTACACTTAAACCTGAATTTAATACAAAAGTAGCAACACTTTTTGAAAGTATGGCTTTTTCTAAACTCTCAGTTCCACCAACACGGAATGCCATCGTGTTAGCTACAGATTCCGCACCTTCAATTAATTCCTCAAAACTTTTACAAACGAATAATTGTGATTGCATTTCAGTAACATTTTTCGGATGAACAGTACAAGCTTCTACAGAAAATGGAATTTTTTCTACTGCATCTGTAAAGCAATGTGTGCTTTCTCCAACTGATGATAATAGACCTGCACCGTAAATTTTCGGATCATCAACTTCACCAATTAGACCATACTCTACAGTTCTCCAAAACATTCTGGATATTTTTTCAGCTTCTGAAATTCCTACAATGGCATTTTGTTTTTCCTCTACTAATTTTTGGGCAGCAATCTTTTCTTCTTCAGTTGAATTCGGATCTTCCATTACAATTGTTAAGTTTCTTACAGCATCAAATAATTCCTGTTTTTCCTTTGTAGCAAATGCTTTTGCTCCAATCGCCCCAATTTTTTGGACAAATTCTCTAAATACTGGATCAAATAAGATTGGCGCATGCCCAGCAGCTTCATGAATAATATCAGGAGCAGGTGTGTAAGCAATATTTGTGATTTTTCGAATTTCTGTTGCGATAGGTAAAATTCCATTAGCCAATAATTCGAAAAATACATTACCTGGAATCAATCCATTAACAATTCCAGCACCCCACCCTATTTTTGCTAACGATCTGTTCATTTCATCTACATTTGGAATTTTCTCTATTTCAATCCCTGAATTTTTCAAACCATCGACATATGCTTCGTGTGCCTTTCCTTTTAACGCATGATGATTTTGTCGCATTACATAGCGCCAAACCGCATGGTCAATTGGTGTGTATAGATCATAATTTTGTACTGATAAAAATTGTTTTAAGTGTGATGGTATTTTTTTTGTTTCTACAGTTTTAGTAATCATTGTGATCATTCCTCTTTTTCTTTAATATTTTTTTAAATTCGTATAAATAGTCATAATAGTCATCACTCATATAAATCACTCCCTTCAAATCTATTAATTTTTTAAAATAAAAAAGTCCCTACTGTTTTCACAGTAGGGACGAACTTATTCGCGGTACCACCCTAATTATTAGTACACATAACTTTTAAAGATGTACTAATCTCTTCATTGCTTAACGGCGCATCACCGTCTTCCCCTCACATATTTGCTCGAAGAAGATGCTCCAGGACTGTAATTCGTGTCGTTTTTTGTACTGATTCACACCAACCATCAGCTCTCTGTTACAGGGAAAACTTCACTACTTTGTTCCTTTCGTTGCATGTCACTATTCAATTTCTAATCTAAAAATAAAAAAGCCCCTACTGTTTTCACAGTAGGGACGAACTTATTCGCGGTACCACCCTAATTATTAGTACACATATCTTTTAAAGATGTACTAATCTCTTCATTGCTTAACGGCGCTTTACCGTCTTCCCCTCACATAATTGCTCGAAGAAGATGCTCCAGGATTGTAATTCATGTCGTTTTTTGTACTGATTCACACCAACCATCAGCTCTCTGTTACAGGGAAAACTTCACTACTTTATTCCTTTCGTTGCATGTCACTATTCAATTTATAATCTAATTTAAATATAAAAAAGTCCCTACTGTTTTCACAGTAGGGACGAACGTTTCTTATCCGTGGTACCACCCTAGTTATTAGTACATTAATCCATTAGATGTACTAACATCTTCATTGCTTAACGGCGCATCACCGTCTTCCCCTCACTATTTTGTTCGAAGAAGATGCTCAAGGACTGTAATTCATGTCGTTTTTTGTACTGATTCACACCAACCATCAGCTCTCTGTTACAGGGAAACTTCACTACTCTGTTCCTATCATTGCTTTTCGTCATTTAATTAATCATTACTTTAATCTCAATCAATTAAAATGTCAACACCTTTTTATTATTTTTTAATAAATAATATGTTTTATAGCTAAACCAACATATAAAATACTTATTCATAAAATCTGCATTTACTTAAAAAAAGAGTTGCCATAGTAACTGTGTCTTCAACAATTGCATGCAATAGTTCAATTAGAAAAGGAGTTCCTCCTTTATTAAGTCAATAAAAAATAAGGTCAATTAATAGAGTATGGTTCAATTACTTTCATATATATTAATCAAATTGCAGATACTCTAAAACATTACCAAATGGGTCTCTAAAGCTGACATATTTTCCAGGAGGACATTTTGTTGGTTCATCAACAATGAAATCAACTTTATGTTCTTTTAACAGATTAACTGTATGATTAATGTCTTCAGTTTTTAATCCTAATACCACACCTGAAGTATTGGTATTTGCAGTGTATGAAAATTTTTCAGTTTCCTCTAATACTATTGGTAGATCTCCGTGAACTAGTGTTACAATCTTGGGACCATATTGTTTATTAACTTCGAACCCTAAAACTGTAGTGTAAAAATCAATTGCCTTCTGAATATTAGGTACATAAATTCCAATAACACAAATTCGACTCATATTTTATCCTCCTTTAATTTTCGATTTGCTTATTCAAATTAATAATTCTCGTTAACACCATAAATTACCTGCTAAAACACTACTATGTCATCTTCAACTAAACTGCCATTTAGCCAACCATGCAGCGCAAGCGCTGCACCACAGCGAATGAAAAAGAATTAAAACCGTCAATACTGCTTCTATGGCTGGGTGAGGAAGGTCGATCAACTATGGTGCCATTAGAGC
>NZ_JAGIYQ010000024.1 GCF_017814275.1 Gottfriedia endophytica | reverse complement strand
GCCAGCGTTCGTCCTGAGCCAGGATCAAACTCTCCATAATAGATTGTTTATCTTAAGCTCTAAAACTAATAATTGACGTTTACTTCATGTTTTGTTTAGTTTTCAAAGTTCATTTTGTCACTCGTAAGCGACTTAATAAGAATAGCATGTAGACTCATAAGAGTCAACACTTTTTTAAATTTCTTTTCGCCGTTTGCATCAGCGACAATTAATAATTTATCATACTGAACTAAAGAAGTCAACAACTTTCCTGAAAATCATTTACTATACCATATAGATTGAAATAACACTTAGTGCTGCAAGGCCAGGTATTCCTAAAACCCCTGTGAACGCTATTGTAAAGTAATTAATTGGCAAATGATAACCAAATGAAGAAAAAACAAGATTCAGAACAAATAACAACAGCACACTAATAAAAATTCGTCCTGCTATTCTACCTAACACTTTTAAAACATTTAAAGGAACACCAATTAGAAGCATAAAAACAATTAATAAAATTAGTACAGAAATAATAATAAAGCTACTCATAAACAAAAATCCCCCCATACAACTTGTACTAAAATTGTATGATGGGATTTTATTTTAATGCCTATTTTATCTTTGAAATTAATACTTTACGAAATTTTGCTTCTTTTAATAGAAAATAGTATTTAGCCCTCGCAAGTTTTACATGCATTCCAAATTCATCATTTGGCTCGAAACACTTATGTAAAATATCTTCTTGTAGCATCCAATTTTCTTTACTACTAAGTAGTCGATTAACTAACTTTTCATCAAACTCATCGCGAAGCTTTCCTTTTTTTCGAAAAAAGACCATTTTCTCATTCACCACTTAATCTAAAGTTCTCTTCTACCTTCTAGGGCTTTTGATAAAGTAACTTCGTCAGCATATTCAAGGTCTCCACCAACAGGTAAACCATGTGCAATTCGAGTGATTTTAATTCCTGTTGTTTTCAACAACCTTGAAATATACATCGCAGTTGCTTCGCCTTCGATATTCGGATTTGTTGCAAGAATAATTTCTTGAACTTCATCATTGTTCAATCTTTTTAGCAATTCCATAATTTTAATATCCTCTGGACCAATTCCTTCCATTGGTGAAATTGCTCCATGAAGGACGTGATATAAACCTTGATATTCTCTCATTTTCTCCATTGCTATTACATCCCTAGAATCTTGAACTACACAAATAGTTGAACGATCACGATGGTGATCACTACATATATAACAAGGATCCTGATCGGTAATATGTCCACATTCAGAGCAATAAATGAGTTTTCGTTTTGCATCAATTAATGATTTTGCAAAATCTAGAACATCATCTTGTTTCATATCAAGTACAAAAAAAGCCAATCTAACAGCTGTTTTTGGACCGATTCCAGGTAGTTTCATAAAACTATCGATTAATTTTGATATCGGTTCTGGATAATGCATTTATTCTATCTCCTAAAATAAACCAGGAATATTCATTCCTTTTGTAAATTGACCCATTGTTTTAGATGTTTCATCTTCAACTTGTTTTAATGCATCATTTGTTGCAGCTAATACTAAATCTTGTAGCATATCAATATCTTCCGGATCTACTACCTCTTCTTTAATTTTTACATCAAGAATTTGTTTTTGGCCATTAGCTGTAACAACTACCATACCACCGCCAGCAGTTCCTAAGAAAGTTTTCTCGTTTAGCTGTTCTTGTGCTTCTGCCATTTGTTTTTGCATTTTTTGCACTTGTTTCATCATATTATTCATGTTACCCATACCACCACGCATCATATTAATTCCCTCCAATTATTCTTTAATTTTTACTAACCCTTCTCCAACAAGCTTAATCGCTTCAGTTATTAAGGGAGTTTCTTCTTGAATAGATTCCTGAGGCTTATTTTGATGAATAAACGATTCTCTAACTGTCCGCCATTCATCTTCAGGAATTGCTAACATATCCATTTTATGTCCTACAAGTTGGCTTAAAAGCTGATTGATGACTGAAAGATGTTCTTGTTCACTACTATTATTAATTAAATCACAAATAGTTTCTGATTTAAATGCAACAATACAACTTTCTGAAGCTGCTGCAACTACTTCCCCGTATGATACTAATGTAGCTGTAGAAACTTTTTGTTGAAATCTAAGTTGTTCTTGCAAAGTTGCCCATATAGAGACCACTTTGCTTTTTTCTGTCTTAGAAGCTACTCTTAATACACCTTGAATCATATTTGTTGGTATTTTAGAGCGGTTTTGTCTAGGTTTTGCTTTATTTTGAGAAGCTGTACCTTCTTGTTGTACAACTTGTAAGCCACTTTCTTTAAGTTGCTTCAATTCCTCTTCTAAATGATTAATTTTATTTACAAGTAAAGTAAGATCATTTTGTTTAGAAACATGTACACTAGAGCTTTTCTGGCATAATTGAACAATTACAACCTCTAGCAATACCCTTGGATGATTAGTCCATTTCATTTCTTGCTGACTTTTACTTAATGAATCAATCATTTCATAGATTAATTCTACTTCAAACGATTCACATAGCAATTGAAAAGACTCGGTAACCGTTGCTCTTTCTAATAGCCCCACCATTTTTGGAGAATGCTTATATAGCAATATATCTCTAAAATACATTGTTAAATCTTCAATCAGTCTAACAGGATCTTTTCCGTTTACTAACAAGACATCTAATGACGTTAAGCAACTAGAAACATCTCCTTTAGAAATCGCCTCAATAATTTGGCTTAGCGTTTCTTGAGAAATTGTTCCGGTTACAGCTAATACATCATCTAATGTGATGTGTTCATCACTGTATGAAATCGCTTGATCTAGGATACTAAGCGCATCCCTCATACCACCTTCTGCAGCACGAGATAAAATCATTAAAGCTTCTTCATCTATTGTATTACCTTGATGCTCTAATACCATTTGTAATCTATTTGAGATAACAGATTGATTAATTTTATGAAAATCAAAGCGCTGACATCTCGAAAGGATTGTAAGTGGTATTTTGTGCGGTTCAGTTGTTGCTAAAATAAAAATGACATGTTGTGGAGGTTCTTCTAATGTTTTTAATAGCGCATTAAAAGCTCCTATTGATAACATATGTACTTCGTCAATGATATAAACCTTATATTTACCCGCTGAAGGCGCGTATTTTACTTTTTCACGAATATCTCTAATCTCATCTACTCCATTATTTGAAGCAGCATCAATTTCAATTACATCTCCTATTGAACCGTCGGTAATCCCTTTACAAATTGCACATTCATTACAAGGTTCACTTGTAGGCGCATGCTCACAATTTAATGTTTTTGCAAAAATTTTAGCCGTACTGGTCTTACCAGTTCCCCTAGGCCCAGTAAATAAGTACGCATGAGAAACTTTTTCTTGAAGAAGAGCATTCTGAAGTGTTCGAATAATATGGTCTTGTCCTACAACATCTTTAAATTGCTGAGGTCTCCACAGTCGATATAAAGCTTGATATGACACAACTCTTCCTCCTTCAAATTTGTTCTTTACTATTATACCCCATGTTTTTCTTTCATGGGACTCCCATTTTATTATAAACAAAAAACTCATCCAAATGGATGAGTTTTATATTATAAAATAAATGCCGTGCACCACTCGTCGATGCATTACCCTAGGCGTTACTTAAACAGTTAGCTCGGTCCAGGCACCCCTACGGCACACGAGATGGCTCACTTATTGCTGCTTCCTTCCGGACCTGACAAGGTTCGTGAGTTCTCGTTGCGTAGGACCCAGACGTCAACACCACTTATTTAAGGCAGACCCTAAAGTAAATACACCTCAGAGTGGAATTCAGTCTCGCTAGAGCGGATTGCGAGTACAGGGCACCGCTACCTCCCCACCTAGCACGGCAAAGGTATAACCATAATTTGAACCGTTTATCAACGGTAATTAGAGTATAAACGATGCGCTAGAAAAAATCAATGCTTGTTCTCATGTTCCATTTTTTTCTTATTTTCTCTAAGTTCACGGAAAAAAGTTTTTAATAATTCACTACACTCTTCTTGAAGAATTCCATCAACAACTTCACATCGATGATTAAAACGTTCCTCTTGTAAAAGATTATAGATTGAACCTCCACAACCAGCCTTTGGATCTTTCGCACCATACACAACCATCGGTATTCTAGATTGGATAATTGCTCCCGCGCACATTGGACAAGGTTCTAATGTAACATATAAAACTGTATCCTCTAGACGCCAAGTCCCCAATTTCTCGCAAGCATCATTAATGACAGCAATTTCAGCATGCCCTAACGCATTCTGAGTTGTTTCTCTTAAATTATAACTGCTTGATATAACCATATTATCTTTAACAAGTACAGCTCCAATCGGAACCTCACCAATCTTCTTTGCTTTTTTTGCTTCTTCTATCGCAAGTTCCATAAACATTTCGTGATTACTCAAAAAATTACACCTCATCATTTAAAATTCAACGGAAACTCCTACTCACTATTGATAAACTTCTATATTAAAAAGAAAGAGCTTTTAATTTTTCATATCTATTTATATTTAGCTGTTTTCGTATACATTGTTGCTATTTCAGTATGTGTAAGTTGATTTTCACTCCAGGATGCTCGCTTTCCTAGGGGCGTGAGCTGAGCCTCCTCGTCGCATACGCTCCTGTGGGGTCTCAGCCTTCCCGCATCTCCCACAGGAGTCGAGCAACCTTCCATTCCAATCAACCTGTCTTTTATATTACATACCCTAAAAACAACAATCTTTTAAAAAAGAGCCTTACATTTCTTCTAATTCAAAATAAAACAACAACTATATCATGAATTTTCAAAGATGCTTTATACTAAGCATTCACGAATCTAGATGATCTGATTTTACCATATGGAAATATTTTAAAATGTACCTACCTCTATTCGGGTGTGTTAAAATAGTTTCTGTGTATTTTAACATATAAATTTGGAATATGACGATAAGGAGGTAAGAGATGATGCAAGTACCTTTTATTACTGTAGAAGGACCTATTGGCGTCGGAAAAACATCTCTATCTAAAGCCATCTCTAACCACTTTCAATTTGAATTATTGAAAGAAATAGTAAGTGAGAATCCATTCCTTGATAAATTTTATACGAACATTGAAGAATGGAGTTTCCAAACAGAAATGTTTTTCCTGTGTAACCGCTATAAACAATTAGAGGATATTGAGCGTGATTTTTTACAAAACTCAGTACCCGTAATTGCTGATTATCATATTTTAAAAAATCTAATTTTTGCTAGCAGAACATTAAAAGAAAATCAGTATAAGAAATATTTAAGTATCTATAACATTTTAACTGAAGACATGCCGAAACCAAATGTCATTATCTACTTAACAGCTAGCCTAGAAACTCTTCAAAAGCGAATTGCACTTAGAGGCCGAGAATTCGAGAAACACATAGAAGATCAATATTTATTACAATTAATTGAAGACTATGAACAACACATAAATGAATTCCAAGAATCCCACCCAGAAATTCCAATCCTTCGATTCAATGGAGATAAAATAGATTTTGTAAATAATCCAAGTGATTTAATTATGATACTAGATGCATTGGAAAACACTTTACAAAAGGAGCTAAAAAATATATGAACTTGAAAGAAAAATACGGTATCCGAAATGATGCAGTAATTACAATTGCAGGAACAGTTGGTGTAGGTAAATCAACTATGACAAACGCTCTTGCAAATGCATTAAACTTCCGTACATCATTTGAAAAAGTAGATACAAACCCATATTTAGATAAATTTTATAATGATTTTGCTCGTTGGAGCTTTCATCTACAAATTTACTTCTTAGCTGAACGTTTTAAAGAACAAAAGAGAATGTTTGAATATGGTGGCGGTTTTATCCAAGACCGTTCAATTTATGAAGATACAGGTATTTTTGCACGTATGCATTATGAAAAAGGAACAATGAGTGAAGTTGACTACGAAACGTATACAAGCCTATTTGATGCAATGGTTATGTCACCATATTTCCCAGCACCTGACTTATTAATCTATCTTGAAGGAACTTTTGATGAAGTAGTTGAGAGAATTAAAGAGCGCGGACGTCCAATGGAGCAACAAACACCTGTTGAGTACTGGAAGGAAATGAACCAACGTTACGAAAATTGGATTAACAACTTTAATGCATGTCCAGTCCTTCGATTAAGCATTACTGAATATGACCTATTAAAAGATGAATCTTCAGTTGAAGATATCGTCAAAAAAATTGGGACAGTATTAAATCACTCGCAAAAATATATGAAATCTAGATAAACTCCTAAGAAAAAGAAGGTTGCCTGATGCAACCTTCTTTTTCGTTCTTTAAGCAGTAGCCGCTGTAGTCAATACAGCTGCTGTTTCCTCAGCAATGTTTATATCATTGATAGCCGTTATTACGCCTATAATAGCCCCTATTATAAAAAAAATTGCGCTCCCTAGAGTAAATAAACGTCCAATTAAAGTAAGAAATTCATTACTTATTCTTTCTTGTGCTATTGTTTCCTGGCTAATTGTTTCTGGATTTTGTCTTTCCTGATCCACAAACGACTCCTCCTCCCGTCGTATCTCAGCTTTTTTATTTTATGTACGTTTACCTAGTATGGTGCCTTGGTTTTTAAAAATTCAAGAAGGGTATTAGGATAGGAAGCTTTATAGAGGAGCCTTTAAGGAATATATAGATAGGAATTTAATATCTAGGAACAACAAAAAACCCGTTACACTAAGTAACGAGTTGACAATCTCCAAATATATATGCGCTCCGTTATAAAAATCAAAATGGAGGAGTAAGAGGGATTCGAACCCCCGCGGGCTGTTACACCCCTGTCGGTTTTCAAGACCGATCCCTTCAGCCAGACTTGGGTATTACTCCGTTTTGACATTATTTATATTATCAGCTTGTCTAAAAAAGGTCAAGTGATTTTTAAATTTTTTTCAAAAAAATATCCTATAAGCATTTTCCCCTGCTTATAGGATACTTCTTTCTTATTTAATTACTTCGCGTCCACCCATATATGGACGAAGTACTTCAGGTACGATTACAGAACCATCTTCTTGTTGATAGTTTTCTAAGATTGCTGAAACTGTTCTACCAATCGCTAGACCAGATCCATTTAATGTATGAACAAATTCTGGTTTCGCTTTTGGTTCACGACGGAAACGAATATTTGCACGTCGAGCTTGGAAGCTCTCAAAGTTACTACAAGAAGAAATTTCTTTATATGCATCATAGCTTGGTAACCAAACTTCAATGTCATATGTTTTAGCAGAAGTAAAACCAATATCACCAGCACATAAAGCAATAACGCGATAAGGTAGACCTAATAATTGTAAAACTTTTTCTGCATGAGCTGTTAATTTTTCTAATTCATCGTAAGAATCCTCAGGTTTTACAAAACGAACTAATTCAACTTTATTGAATTGGTGTTGACGAATTAGACCTCTCGTATCACGACCTGCTGAACCTGCTTCAGAACGGAAACATGCACTAAACGCTGTATACGCAATAGGAAGCTGGCTACCTTCTAAAATTTCCTCACGATGATAGTTTGTCACTGGAACTTCCGCTGTTGGAACTAAGAAAAAGTCATTCTTTTCAATTCGGAATGCATCTTCTTCAAACTTAGGTAATTGACCAGTACCAATCATGCTTCCACGGTTAACAATATATGGAGGCATCATCTCTGTATAGCCATGTTCTTCTGTGTGAAGGTCTAACATAAAGCTAATTAGTGCACGTTCTAATTTTGCCCCTAAGCCTTTATAGAATGTAAAACGACTGCCTGTAACTTTTGCAGCACGCTCAAAATCTAAAATATCTAAGTCTGTTCCTAAATCCCAATGAGCTTTTGGTTCAAATGAAAAAGAAGGTACTTCACCAACACGGCGAATTTCTACGTTATCATCTTCTGTTAATCCATGAGGAACATCATCATTTAATAAATTCGGAATTGTGTATAGCATCGCATCTAACTGTTCTTCTACCACACGAATTTCTTCATCTAAGCTTTTAATTTTGTCGCCAACTTCGCGCATTTCAATAATTAATGCTTCCGCATCTTTCTTTTCACGTTTTAATACACTAATTTCTTGGCTTACTTCATTACGTCTGCTTTTTAAATTCTCTACTCCAACTAAAAGCTCGCGTCTTTTTGAATCTAGTTCTCCGAATTGTTCAATGTTACTTACATCTCCACCTCGAAGCTGTAATTTTGCTTTTACTTCTTCAAAATTTGTACGTAATAATTTAATGTCTAGCAAGAAAATCTCCTCCTTAATTAAATAAAAATAAAAACAAAAAAGCCCCCATCCCTTATAAAAAGGGACGAGAGCTACCCGCGTTGCCACCCTAATTGAAAGCACATAACTGCCTTCCACCTTAGCATAGATAACGGACTATGAACCGGAAATGTTTACTTTTACTTTCGTAAGTTCCACATTTCACTCAAGAATGGATTCACAAGATACTCATATCAGTTTTCACCAGCCACTGACTCTCTAAATGAGTAAAAACTTGCTACTAGTTTCTATCATCGTTTTAAACAATTTAAATTATTTACTAATTTACTATAAGCATTTACAAAATTCAATAGTTAAATACTTATTTTGAAGAATTTTCTTTAACCATTTCAACAAAATAGTTCATTAGTCGTGTATCATCCGTTAATTCCGGGTGAAATGATGCAGCAAGCATATGTCTTTGACGAACCGCTACAATATGCCCATCATACTCCGAAATGACTTCTGCATCACCTGATACAGATTCAATGTACGGTGCACGAATAAATACTGCAGGGTAATCATCACAAACCCCTTTAATCGCTAAAGGAACTTCAAAGCTATCTACTTGTCTGCCATAGGCATTACGTTCTGCTACAGTATCCATAACACCAAGATGTACTGTATCTGAACCTTGAATTTCTTTTGCTAAAAGAATCATTCCTGCGCATGTACCGAAAGCTGGTAGACCATTTATGATTTTTTTTCTTAGTGGTTCTAATAAACCAATGTGATCTAACAATTTTCTCATGGCAGTACTTTCACCACCAGGTAAAACAATACCGTCTATTTCGTCTAAATGCTCAATACGCTTTATAATTACACTTTCTGCACCACAAGACTCAATCGCTCTTACATGCTCTTGTACTGCCCCTTGTAGCGCTAATACACCTATTTTCATTAGAGACTCTCCTCTTAGAAGCTACGATCCTGCATACGATCTGCAGCAGAAAGTTTTTTCATGTCGATACCTTTCATTGCAGGACCTAAGTTTTTAGATAGATTTGCAATTAACTCATAATCTTGGTAGTGAGTTGTTGCTTGTACGATTGCACGAGCAAATTTTTCTGGATTTTCTGATTTGAAAATACCTGATCCAACAAACACTCCATCTGCACCTAACTCCATCATTAACGCTGCATCTGCAGGTGTAGCTACACCACCAGCTGCAAAGTTAACTACTGGTAATTTACCTAATTCTTTAATTTGTAAAAGAATTTCAAATGGTGCACCTAAGTTTTTCGCTTCAACCATTAACTCATCACGAGACATTGAAACTACTTTACGAATTTGACCATTGATTTGGCGTAAGTGACGTACTGCTTCAACAATATTACCTGTACCTGGTTCACCTTTTGTACGTAACATAGAAGCACCTTCACCAATACGACGAATTGCTTCACCTAAATCACGACATCCACACACAAATGGTACTGTATATTCAGATTTATTAATATGGAAAATATCATCAGCTGGTGATAATACTTCACTTTCATCTATATAATCAACACCCATTGATTCTAAAACTCTCGCTTCAACAATGTGCCCAATACGAGCTTTTGCCATTACTGGAATACTAACAGCATTTAATACCTCTTCAACGATTCCTGTATCTGCCATACGAGCAACGCCACCTTCTGCTCTAATGTCTGAAGGTACTTTCTCTAATGCCATAACTGCAACTGCACCAGCTGCCTCGGCAATTTTCGCTTGTTCTGCATTAATAACGTCCATGATGACGCCACCTTTTTGCATTTCAGCCATTCCACGTTTTACACGATCTGTTCCTGTTAGTTTCATTATTTACCCCTCCAATAAGATGTTCCACATAGATAACTCGTCTGTATTATCATTTCCTATAATTAATAAAAAAAGTTACCTTAGTCTCATTTTACTGAAAAAAAGGTAACTTAACAATTTCAAATATGAATAATTAATTAATTAATTTTAAAACAAGCTACTAATTCCATGCACGATTCCGTGCCAAACATTACCAAAGAATGATCCGATTGCTCTAAATGATAAAACAAACCAGTTTGCCTTATCAACTGAATGAGCAGTTACTAAATCAGAAGCATGATCAGTAACATAACCTAAATCATCATTGTTTTTAGAAGTAATATCAATTGTACCTACTTTTGTTCCTTTTTTAACTGGTGCTAAAACATTACCGTCTTTATCAACCGCATTACCTGAAAGATTAATTGTTGCTTTATAATTTTTAGCATCACCGTGTTTTATCTCAATTGTAACAGGTTCTTTTGCAACAACTTTAACTTCTGTATCTTTCCCTTTTAATACTGGTGCAGTTGAATGACCTTTTACTGTTTGTCCTTGATTTACTAAAGTTAAAGGTTCGAAGTTACTAAATCCATAATCCATCATTTTTTTTGTTTCAGCAAAACGTGCATTATATGAATCTGCTCCCATGACAACAGAAATGAATCGTTGGTCACCTCTCTTAGCAGTACCTGTGAAACAGTATCCTGCTGAAGATGTTGAGCCAGTTTTTAATCCATCCATTCCTGGATAGCTAAATACTAAACCAGGTAGCATCCAGTTCCAGTTATCCATTTTTATAGGATACTTGCCACCCTCTTGGAAGATTTTGTGTGGTATAGAAGCTGTTTGTAAAACTTCTGGGTAGTCTTTTATTAAATAATAAGCTAATTTCGCAACACCTTTAGCTGACATATAGTTTTCTGCGTTTACATCAGTACCTGGTGGTTGCATACCCATTAAATCTTGGTTAACTAAACCAGTTGCATTTACAAATGTATATTGACCTAATTGAAGCTGATCAGCTTTATCACTCATCATTTTAACAAAGTTCTTTTCAGAACCACCAAGAGCTTCAGCTAATGCAATCGTTGCACCATCTGCAGAATAAATTGCAGAAGCCTCATATAATTCTTTAATTGTGTATTGTCCACCTAATTCTAAAGGTACATTAGACAGTCCTCTATTTTGTGAAATTTTATAAGCATATGGTGATATTGTAGTTTTTTGATCCCAAGTAATTTTGCCTTCTTTAATATCTTCTAATACTATGTATTCCATCATCATTTTCGTCATACTAGCAATCGGAAGTGGCGTATCTTGGTTTTTTTCATATAAAATTTTACCTGAATTAGCATCTACTAATATAGCAGCCTTTGCATTTACACCTAAAGTATCTTCTGCTGCAAAAGCAGACGAACTAACCGGTATGATTAGCGCTAGTGTTAAAGCAAAAATTACAATCTTGTTTACAATCTTTTTTACATTCACGTCTTTACCTCCACTGTTCTTCATATCCTGTGTCCATTTTAACATATATATTTCCCGAAAAATAGAAGGCTGTCCCTCCTATCATCTTATTTCCTATTAAAAATTAGTAATAAAAATGTAATCATTTTACTAATTTAGTCATAGGAAATTTTAAATGTTGATAGATAAAGACAGCCTCATATTAATTTATATTATAAAGAATAGTTTGGAGCTTCTTTTGTAATTTGAACGTCATGTGGGTGACTTTCACGAAGGCCCGCACCTGACATGCGTATAAATTGAGCATTTTCACGAAGTTCAGTTAGAGTAGGAGTTCCACAATAACCCATACCTGAACGAATTCCCCCAATTAACTGATGAACTGTATCAGCCAAAGGTCCTTTATAAGGTACACGTCCTTCTATTCCTTCTGGTACTAATTTCTTATTTCCTTCTTGGAAATAGCGATCTTTACTGCCTCTTTCCATGGCACCTACTGAACCCATGCCACGGTAAACCTTAAATTGTCTTCCTTGATAAATTTCAGTTTCTCCTGGGCTTTCTGACACACCGGCAAACATACTTCCTAACATGACAACATGTCCACCAGCTGCAAGTGCTTTAACAATGTCACCTGAATATTTTATTCCACCGTCAGCAATAATTGGTACACCATATTGTTTAGCTACAGTAGCACAATCATAGATAGCTGTTAACTGTGGTACACCTACACCAGCAACAACACGTGTTGTACAAATTGAACCAGGTCCAATACCAACTTTAACAATATCTGCACCAGCTTCGATTAACTCTTTAGTTGCTTCACCTGTAGCAACATTCCCAGCTATAATTGCTAATTCTGAGAAATTAGCACGAATTTCTTTTACTTTTTCGATTACACCTTTCGAATGGCCATGTGCAGTATCAATTACAATGACATCAACACTTGCTTTTACTAATGCTTCAACGCGTAATAAGGCATCTTTTGTAACTCCTACAGCTGCACCAACTAATAAACGACCTTGTTGATCTTTCGCAGAATGAGGAAACTCGATTACTTTCTCGATGTCTTTTATCGTAATAAGCCCTTTTAAAACTCCATTATCATCAACTAATGGCAATTTTTCGATTTTATGCTTTTGAAGAATTTTTTCTGCATCTTGTAATGTTGTTCCTACTGGAGCAGTAACTAAGTTTTCTCTTGTCATTACATCTGAGATAGCTGTTGAATACTCTTGAATAAAACGTAAGTCACGGTTTGTTAATATTCCAACTAATTTCTTTTCATCTTCGTTATTAACAATTGGTACACCCGAAATACGATATTTACCCATTAAATGTTCTGCATCAGCTACTTTATGTGTTGGTGTTAAAAAGAATGGATCATTAATAACTCCACTTTCTGAACGCTTTACTTTATCTACTTGTTCAGCTTGTTCTTCGATAGACATATTTTTATGGATAATACCTAATCCACCTTGTCTTGCAATAGCAATTGCCATTTGAGCTTCAGTTACAGTATCCATTCCAGCACTGATTAAAGGAATATTTAACTGAATTTTATCTGTAAGCTTCACACCTAAATTTACTTGATTCGGAAGTACCTCAGACTTAGCTGGTACTAATAACACATCATCAAAAGTTAATCCTTCTTTTACAAACTTAGTTTCCCACATAAAAAAGCCTCCTCACACGCATAAATATTATTAGTAGATTAACAATAGGACAATACACTGTCAAGAAACTCTTGAAATGTTTAAATATTCAAAAAAAGAGGTCATTTATTATGAATTTTATAAATGAGTTATGGAACGACTTGTCCTACTTTAATTCTGAACAAAATTCAAAGAAATATTTACTCAGCCAATATGAAAAAGAATTAATAAAAGAAGCAAATAAAAAAAGTTTTCAAAACTCAACTCCATTTTTATATTACATAGAGCATGGAAAAAATTTTTTTAATGTTTCCACTCAGTCACCGCTATCTATTAAGCCCATACTTTTATTTTATGGATTAGTTCAGTTATTAAAAGCTTGTTTATTAACCGTTAGTCCGGAGTATCCTGAATCAACTACACTTTTAGCACATGGTGTAACAACAAGAAAAAGAAAAAAACAAGGTTATTCATTCTTAGATGATGAGGTAAAAATTCAAAAAAATGGATTATTTACATATGTTGCAGAAAAGATGTATAACTTAAACTCACTTGAAGGAGAAAAATTTAATATGCTCAATCTTCTTCATTCTATTCCTGAACTATCTAATCTTTTTCTACTCGCTAAAAATGACACTACTTTTTTGCCAGTTAGTAAAATTGAAGAAAAATATTATATCCCTAATACGATATTAGACTTTTACCATTATACATCTGACCGCCTAGAATCTTTTCTTCAAGGAAAATTACAAGAAAGAAAATTAAATTTGATAAAATATGATAATGATCATTTCAGTTTCACAAGTCAAACATTATCCAAAAAAAATAATATAAAACCTCCATTTTACTTAAATTTAAAAGACAAAAAAATAGTAATTAAAGTTGAAAAAGAATCGAATGACTTACTTCCAGAAATTTTATACCACTATTTACTTCTTTATAACTTAAGCATGATCTCTAGATATGAAACGGAGTGGTGGACTGAATTACTAAACTCCTATTCAACCGAAGAATACCCATATATACAAAATTTTTTAGCAATGACAGAAAATAAAATTGTTTATATTGTTCATACCTATTTGTTTAGCAAGTTTAAAGACAATATTTAAAGATATAAATAAAAACTCTAGTCAAAACGACTAGAGTTTTTACAGTTACCAGGCAACGTCCTACTCTCACAGGGGGAAGCCCCCAACTACCATCGGCGCTAAAGAGCTTAACTTCCGTGTTCGGGATGGGAACGGGTGTGACCTCTTTGCC
>NZ_JAGIYQ010000023.1 GCF_017814275.1 Gottfriedia endophytica | reverse complement strand
CGGCGGTAACACGGGTTCGAATCCCGTACGGGTCACCATTTATGTTGGAGGATTAGCTCAGCTGGGAGAGCACCTGCCTTACAAGCAGGGGGTCGGCGGTTCGAGCCCGTCATCCTCCACCATTTAACTAAATATTATCCGGAGGGGTAGCGAAGTGGCTAAACGCGGCGGACTGTAAATCCGCTCCCTGTGGGTTCGGCGGTTCGAATCCGTCCCCCTCCACCATTTTTTTAAAAAATATTGGGCTATAGCCAAGCGGTAAGGCAACGGACTTTGACTCCGTCATTCGTTGGTTCGAATCCAGCTAGCCCAGCCATTTTTTTTATTTTGAGCAAATAATGCTTAATACATTTGGTAATACTTTTTATTACGAGCCATTAGCTCAGTTGGTAGAGCATCTGACTTTTAATCAGAGGGTCGAAGGTTCGAATCCTTCATGGCTCATTTTTATTTTATATGCGGAAGTAGTTCAGTGGTAGAATACAACCTTGCCAAGGTTGGGGTCGCGAGTTCGAGCCTCGTCTTCCGCTTTCTTTTTGTATATAAAAGCATACCCGGGGCCTTAGCTCAGCTGGGAGAGCGCCTGCCTTGCACGCAGGAGGTCAGCGGTTCGATCCCGCTAGGCTCCACCATACATATATACACTAGCTCTTAGACAATTGTCTAAGAGTTTTTTTATTTTTTCAGTTTGTCTGACTAATTTCTTAGCTATTTCAATCACCGTACTTACTCTAGGAGCTAGGCATCTGTATTTTTTTGCAATTACAAAAAGCTCGATTGAGTATAAATTTATTAATCCATGTCTTATATATATTTCTAACCATTACGGATTATTAATACCAAAGTGGTTAGTAATGTTCATCACATTTTACTCCTATAAAAATGCTCCAACATTCTCTTCTAATATTAAAATAATATTTTTCCATTCTAGCATTCCGTTCATGACATAAAATTTGGCTCTTTTTTTAAGATTGTTGCATTTTGGTATGTAACTTTTAAGACAGAAGTTGATTCGAATGGAAGGGTGCCAGGCTCCTGTGGGAAATGCGGGAAGTCTGAGCCCCCCCACAGGAGCGTATGCGACGAGGAGGCTCAGCTCATGCCCCACGGAAAGAAGCATCCCTACGTTTCAATCAACTTACACATACTGAAATGGCCACAATATATACGAAAACACCCTAAAAATTAAATGTAAGTTACTTTATCAAGTAACTTTTAGAAATCTCACATAGGCATTTGCATATTCAATAATGGAGATAGATTATGGCAGTATTATAACGGCTTATTTACAACAAATTTAGATAAACATAAATTTGAAAATTGAATAACTATTCATAATTTTGTGCAGTTGAACCATTTACACAAAAGATTTAAAATATTTTAAAAGAATAATTTTAGAAAGCGTTTTCATCGCTTATATAAATGAGGGGGATTTTGTGTGAGTAAAGAGATAGCTGTTTTAGGAGTACCATTAGATTTAGGGCAAACTAGACGTGGGGTAGATATGGGAGCAAGTGCTATCAGATATGCTCAATTAATAGAAAGCCTACAATCATTAAATGTTGATGTAGTAGATCACGGTGACATTCCTGTTATCCGTAGAGAAGATGCAATAAAGGATCAAAATGAACACTTAAAAAACTTACAAGAAGTAAAAGAAGTTTGTACTACTTTAGCCAAATCAGTTGATGAAATTTTAACTGCAAAGAAAATGCCTTTAGTATTAGGTGGAGATCATAGTATTGCAATCGGTACATTAGCTGGTGTATCTAAACATTTCAACAATCTAGGAGTAATTTGGTATGATGCACATGGTGATTTAAATACAGAAGAAACATCACCATCTGGAAATATTCATGGTATGTCTTTAGCTGTATCTTTAGGACATGGACATCCACTTCTTACAAACATTGGTGGTTATGCACCTAAAGTTAAACCAGAAAATGTAGTTATTATTGGTGCACGTGATTTAGATGAAGGTGAAAGAGAAATTATTCGTGAGTTAGGTATTAAAGTATACACAATGCACGAAGTTGATAAATTAGGTATGACAAAAGTGATGGAAGAAACATTAGACTACTTAAAAGAGTGTGATGGAGTTCATTTATCACTTGATTTAGATGGGATAGATCCATTATATACTCCTGGAGTAGGAACGCCTGTCCCAGGTGGTATTACTTTCCGCGAAAGCCATTTAGCGATGGAAATGCTATGTGATGCAAATGTTTTAACATCAATTGAATTTGTTGAAGTAAATCCGATATTAGATGAGCGAAATAAAACAGCAGTTGTAGCAGTAGATTTAATTACATCTTTATTCGGAAAGAAAATTCTGTAATATAGGCATAACAAAAAGCGAATCATATTATGGTTCGCTTTTTATTATGCCTATTTTTTTCTGTCTGAGTCTATTCCTGCATAACCAGGTTGCTTTTCTTTTTTAATACATAGATTAGTGATTAGTGATAAAGAATAGAAAGAAAAAGACATGTTAGAAATTTTGAGAAGTTATACGGATTTGTTCGTTTATGGTATAATATGAAGGTTATTGAATCTTATTAAATAAATAGGAGGGTACGTAATGCCTTCTTTTCAAATAGACATATTACATACATTGCAAAATAGTTTAGATATATTATTAGTTTGGTTTGTTATATATAGATTAATTATTATTATACAAGGCACAAAAGCAGTACAGTTATTAAAGGGTGTTACGATTATTATTATCGTAAAGGTCCTGAGTAATTTGTTTGGCCTTCATACACTTCAGTTTTTAATGGATCAGGCATTAACATGGGGATTTTTAGCTGTTATTATTATTTTCCAACCTGAACTTAGAAGAGCTCTTGAACAGCTTGGTAGAGGTGGATTCTTTTCAAGAACTACGCACAATGAACAAAATGAACATGGAAATGTTATTAGTAGTATTGCAAAATCAACTGAATATATGGCCAAGCGTCGAATTGGCGCTCTCATTTCAATCGAAAAACAAACTGGAATGGGCGATTATATTGAATCAGGTATTTCGCTAAATGCTAATATCACTTCTGAGTTGTTAATTAATATTTTTATTCCAAATACACCATTGCATGATGGAGCTGTCATTATTCAAGGCGAAACAATTGCAGCAGCTGGTTGTTACTTACCATTGTCTGAAAGTCCATTTATATCAAAGGAATTGGGAACGAGGCACCGTGCTGCAATGGGAATAAGCGAAGTGACTGATAGTATCACGATTATTGTTTCAGAAGAAACAGGAGCTATTTCAGTTACTAAAAATGGACATCTGTTTAGGGATTTATCTCAAGAGGAATTAATTGCTCATTTGAAATTAGAGCTTAGTTCACCAGAAGATACAACTTCATCTCGTTGGAATTGGAAGGTGAAACGTAATGGATAAATTTATGGATAGTCGTTGGTTTTTAAGAGGTATCGCTTTATTTGTTACATTACTATTATTTATGTCAGTTAATCTAGAACCTCAGCCGAGTAGTACAAATATTGGTGAATTTCCGATATTTTCAGGGTCTAATGTAATTAAAGATGTACCAGTTACAGCTATTTATGATCAAGAAAATCTAATCGTAACAGGAATTCCTGATACAGTTTCTGTTACCTTAGAGGGCCCAAATAGTTTAGTAAAAACGGCAAAACTGAAAAAAGATTTTGAGGTGTATATAGACCTATCGGATTATGCACTAGGAACTTATGAAGTTCCGTTAAAATATAGGAATTTGTCAGATAAAGTGAAGGCAACGATCAAACCTCGAACTGTAACAGTAACTATTAAAGAAAAAATAGAGAAATCTGTTTCTGTTGGGGTTGATTACATAAATCAGGATAAAGTAAAAAATGGGTATCGAGCAGACACACCCGTTGTAAATCCAGCTAAGGTTAGTGTTATTGGGACAGAACAAGAGGTCTCTCAAGTGTCATATGCAAAGGCGGTCGTTGACATTGCAAGGGCCAATCAGACGTTTAGTCAGAATGTAAAGGTACATCTTTACTCAAAGGAAGGGAAAGAAGTTTTTCTAAGATCCAGGCCCAAAACAGTCGAAGTGACAGTTCCAGTGGTATCCCAAGGTAAAACCGTTCCGATTAAGTTTGTACCAACTGGAACATTATTAGATAATCTTAAGTTGAGAAGTATTACTAGCGATACAAATGCAGTGTCAGTTTACGCTCCTCTGAATTGGTTGAATTCATTTTCAGGTCCAATTCAAGTACCTCTAGATTTATCAACTGTATTAGATGATGGTACGTATGAATTAACCGTCCCTTTACCGCCTGGAGCCTTTAAAGTATCACCATCTACTATTCGAGTAAATGTTGTACTTGATAAAGAAGGAGTTAAAAAGTTTTCGAACATTCCAATCCAACTAACTGGAGAAAATAGTAATTTTAACTATAAAATACTATCTCCATCAGATGGGACAGTAGATGTAACTGCAAGAGGGTTCCCAGATCAACTTGGGACTATTCAGAATAAAGATATTTCGGTGACTGCAAAAGTTTCGGACTTAAAAGCAGGTACATACGATGTATCACTATCTATCAGTGCACCAAATAATGTAGTTTATTCATTGAACACGGATACTATTAAAATAGAAGTAACTGAAAAAAGCCCTTCTAAGACAGATAATAAAGCAGGACAAACAACGCAATAAAAGGAGAGTTTATAATGGGTAAGTATTTTGGAACAGATGGAGTACGTGGTGTAGCAAATAAAGAGCTAACGCCAGAGTTAGCGTTTAAAATTGGACGTTGTGGTGGATATGTTTTAACAAAAAATAAAACGAAACCAAAAATTTTAGTTGGTAGAGATACACGTGTTTCTGGACATATGTTAGAAGGAGCACTTGTAGCAGGCTTACTTTCAATTGGAGCAGAAGTTATGCGTTTAGGCGTTATTTCAACTCCAGGGGTAGCTTACTTAACAAAAGTTTTAGGTGCTCAAGCAGGAGTTATGATTTCTGCTTCTCATAATCCAGTTGCAGACAACGGGATTAAATTTTTTGGACCAGATGGTTTCAAATTATTAGATGAACAAGAAGATGAAATTGAACAATTAATGGATGCTGCTGAGGATGAACTACCACGTCCAGTAGGTAATGAATTAGGAGTTGTGAATGATTACTTCGAAGGTGGTCAAAAGTATCTGCATTTCTTAAAAAATACAATCGAAGAAGATTTCTCAGGCTTGTTAGTAGCGTTAGATTGTGCACATGGTGCAACTTCTTCGTTAGCTCCTTATCTATTTGCTGATTTAGAAGCAGATATTGTCACAATGGGTAATAACCCAAATGGCTATAACATTAATGATGGTGTTGGTTCAACGCATCCTGAGGCTCTAGCTGCCCTTGTTAAGGAAAAAGGAGCAAATGTTGGTCTAGCATTTGATGGTGATGGTGACCGACTAATTGCAGTTGATGAAAATGGTGATATTGTTGATGGCGACCAAATTATGTACATTTGTGCAAAACATTTAAATGAAAAAGGGCGCTTAAAACAAAATACGATTGTATCAACAGTAATGAGTAACCTTGGATTTTATAAAGCACTTGAGGCTAACAATATCAAAAGCGCTGTAGCTGGTGTTGGCGATCGCTATGTAATGGAAGAGATGAGAAAAAATGGCTTTAACTTAGGTGGAGAACAGTCAGGTCATATCATCTTCTTAGACTATATTACAACTGGTGATGGCATGCTAAGTGCTATTCAATTAGTTAGCATTATAAAAGAAACTGGTAAACCTCTTTCTCAACTTGCTAACGAAATGAAAAAGTTCCCACAACTATTAATCAATGTTCGTGTGAAAGATAAAAATGAAGCGTTAAACAATGAAAAAATTAAAGAAAGCATTGCAGAAGCTGAGAAAGAAATGAATGGTAATGGTCGTATTCTAGTTCGACCATCTGGTACTGAACCATTAATTCGTGTAATGGCTGAAGCACCAACTGAAGAAGAATGCAAAAAGTACGTTGAACGCATTGTTGAGGTTGTAAAGCAAGAAGCTGGAGAATAATAATAGAATAGGTAATAATTTGTATGCATAGCTTAGCACTTGACTGTTTAGCTATGCATATTTTATTATCGAAACAAACATTAGTAGTTCATAAGTCAAATTTAATTTGACCATTTTATGAAGCTAGTGTATGATAATTTTATTGTTTTCCTAACAAGTAAAGGAGGATAGGTGTAATCAATAGTAATAAAGCGCCAGAACTACACAGACCGAAACAGTGTAGTTGACGAGGTGGAGTTTATCGAAGTTTTCGGCGGGTGACTCCCGGTTGAACATCACAACCGAAATTATTTACGTAAAACACATAGGTGACTATGTGCACAAAAGTAAATAAACTGATGATCGTTAAATTTTGAATTATAATAAATAACTCGCTAATTGAGAAGAGCGGACAATTGAAAGGTAGGTGGATATTGCTTGTAAGTCCTCTACCAAGTAGTACAACATAATGCGGGAATTGAAAATTAAATAAAGTCAAAATTGGACGGTTAGGAAAACAACTTTTCGTTCCTATTCGAATTGTGACTGTCACTTGGACTTACAAAGCAATGAAAAGTATGTGTGGAATCGTAGGATATATTGGAAATGAAAATGCAAAAGAAATCTTATTAAAAGGATTAGATAAATTAGAGTATCGTGGATATGATTCTGCTGGTATTTCTCTTTTAACAGATGAAGGCGTAGAAGTATTTAAAGAAAAAGGCCGTATTGCAGTACTTCGCGACTCAATTCCAACTGCTGCTGATGGACATATCGGAATTGGTCATACTCGTTGGGCAACACATGGTGTACCTAGCAAACGTAATGCTCACCCTCACCAAAGTACAACAGAACGTTTTACGTTAGTACACAATGGGGTAATTGAAAACTATGAGCAATTAAAAAATGACTATTTATCAAACGTAACATTTAATAGTGATACAGATACAGAAGTAATCGTACAACTTATTGAGTATCATGTGAATAAAGGTTTATCTGTTGAAGAGGCTTTCCGTTCAACATTACAATTAATTAAAGGATCTTATGCTTTTGCATTATTAGATAATCAAGATCAAGATGTAATTTATGTTGCAAAAAATAAGAGCCCACTATTAATAGGTGTTGCGGAAGATTTTAATGTTGTTGCTTCTGATGCAATGGCAATGATTCAAGTTACGAATCAATTTATTGAATTAATGGATAAAGAAGTAATTTTAGTACGTAAAGATGGCGTTGAATTAATGGATTTAAATGGTGAACGTAAAGAGCGCGAGCCATTTACTGCACAATTAGATGCTAGTGACATTGAAAAAGGAACATATCCTCATTTCATGTTAAAAGAAATCGATGAGCAGCCACTTGTAATGCGTAATATTATTCAACAATACCAAAATGAGAATCATGAGTTAGTTTTAGATGAAGAAATTCGTAATGCTCTTTTAAAAGCAGATCGTTTATATATCATTGCTTGTGGAACTAGCTACCATGCTGGTTTAGTTGGTAAGCAATTTATCGAAAAAATGGCAGGAATCCCAGTTGAAGTACATGTAGCAAGTGAGTTCTCATACAACATGCCACTTTTATCTGAAAGACCACTTTTCATCTACATTTCACAAAGTGGAGAAACTGCGGATAGCCGTGCAGTATTAGTTGAAACAAACAAATTAGGCCATAAAGCATTAACAATTACAAACGTTCCTGGTTCAACTCTTTCTCGTGAAGCAGACTATACATTAGCTCTTCATGCTGGTCCAGAAATCGCTGTTGCTTCAACAAAAGCTTACACTGCTCAATTAGCTGTTTTAGCAATCGTAGCAGCTGACTTAGCAAAAGCAAAAGGAAAAGATTTCGGATTCAATTTATTAAAAGAGTTAGCGATCGTTGGAACTGCAATGGAAACAATTTGCGGTCAAAAAGACGAATTAGAAAAAATCGCAAAAGAATACCTTGAAACAACAAGAAATGCATTCTTTATTGGACGTAATGTAGATTTCTACGTAAGTCTTGAAGGAGCATTAAAACTAAAAGAAATTTCTTACATTCAAGCTGAAGGCTTTGCTGGTGGCGAATTAAAACATGGTACAATCGCTTTAATTGAAGAAGGTACTCCAGTTGTAGCACTTGCTACACAATCATCAGTAAACTTAAGCATTCGCGGAAATGTAAAAGAAGTTGTAGCACGTGGTGCAAACCCGTGTATCATCTCAATGCAAGGATTAAACATGGAAGGCGACCGTTTCATCTTACCAAAAGTAAATGAAGTACTTGCTCCATTAGTAACAATCCTACCATTACAATTAATTTCTTACTATGCAGCACTTCACCGTGACTGTGACGTGGATAAACCACGTAACTTAGCTAAATCTGTTACTGTTGAGTAATTAAATTTATACCCCTTTAGATATGATTATCTAAAGGGGTATTTTTATGTTTAAAAGAACATTTAAGGTTCAGGGTAGCTTAAAAAGGATTTAACGTTACTGTATAGAATTAATACATTTATAAAGAACTAACTCACAAATTACAACGTTTTTCAGAAATTTATTATTAAAGGAAGTGACTATTATCAAAAAAATAATTTTTTTGATTTTTATCTGCTTTGTTTTAATAGGATGTAGAAAATATGATAATATACGTGATCCAATTTTAGTTGAAAAAATAGATTGGCAGTACTTTACAAAAGAAGGTAAAGGGGATCCTGCTAGTATCCAACAAATAAGAGTATACTCAGATGCTACAAAATATTTTAGAATAGAACGTTTATATTTCCAACAATTTAGCCAATTAATGTTAGATAATTCAAAGAAAATTTATAAGAAACCTAAAGAAAATACAATGAAAATTTATTTTCGATTTATGGAAAATAATTCATTATTAGCATCATTGTACTATGATGTTAATGAGAAATATAATGGAAAAGCATCTACATTTTATGTAGATAAATCATTATTACCTGAACTTGAAAAGATAAAGATAGTGAGCGCACCTGATTAAAATTGAAGATGTCTAAATAAAAAATTATGTAAGTCAACTTTGGGATTCAGAGTGAACTGCATAAATAATCAATTTGTTCGTGGAACGCACTGATTAAATAGGCCGAATGTCTAAAGGGTAATAATCATAAAAAGAAGCTATTTTGAAAAATAATCATAAATAGCTTCTTTTTATTCTGCCTTTTTATCAAGTTTGATTATATATTAACAGTCGAAATCTTATAACAAAATAATTAGTTTTGAAAATGATATTAATAATAATAAATTATGTTAATTTCATATTATAGATTATCATAAATTTACTAAATTTTATGGCGATACTAAATATAACCCACATAATTGTCAAAAAATATGAACAAAGTGTGAAAAAAATTTGATTACAGTTTCCGACTTTTTTGTCGTTAATTTATAGTGAATAACGTACTTAAATTCCAACTTTATTTTAATTATCATTAATAACTATTACTAAATAATCCAATAAAATTAACACTTTTTATTTCCAACTTTTTTGTCTTTTAACAGATATGTTTATCTGGAGGGGTATTTTTATGTCTAAAAGAAAAAGAATATCTAAGGTTCTGGTTAGCTTATAAAGGATATAACATTACTTTATAGAATTAATACATATACAAAGAACTAACAATCTTCTTTTTTGAAAGTGTTGATACAGAATTTAAAATGAAATAAAACTATAGCTCTTTTTTTATATGTTATCTAATCTGTTTTAGTAATACTTATTAAAAAAAAGTTTATTTTAGACATTTACCTACTTGCACGTTACGTAGCGTCATGTTTTATAGTGAAATTACCGGTAAATAAATAGCTAGCACAAACAAAGGAGTTGGTTATGGAACGGAATTGGAAAGTGGGGGACCTCGCCAAGTTATCGGGGGTCACCATTCGAACTTTACGATACTATGATCAAATTGGCTTGTTTTCACCATCAGATCAGACTCAGTCTGGGCATAGGTTGTATAATGAATCCGACTTAATACTCCTTCAACAAATCTTATCTCTTAAGGAGTTAGGCTTATCACTTGAAGAAGTGAAATCAGTACTAGCGGGGGATCATTACAGTCCACTAGAGATTGTTACCCTTCAAAAGAGCCGGATTAAAGAACAGATCAAGCAACAGCAAAAACTCCTAGATCAGCTAGAGTATGTTTCTAAGTTGATGAAGCAAAAGACACCTTTAACGATTGAAGATTTCACAACTCTATTGCAAGCCATGAAAATTAGTCATGAAAAACTAACCGTTCAGTGGAAGACAAATTGGGAAAGCCGATTGGATTTGCTAGGAGATTTTCTGGATGAAGAAAATGAAATGAAGAAATCAAAGGAGGATGAACCATGACCGAACACTTTGTTAAGCACGCTACTTTTGTCGTCGAGCGAACTTATCCAGCTCAGGCTTCAAAAGTCTATAACTCTTGGGCAGACCCAGTTGCAAAAGCTAAATGGTTTTCAAAACCGGAAATTTTTGAATTCCGAGTTGGCGGGCGCGAATATAGTAGTGGAGGACCCCCTAAAGGGCCAATCTTTATCTATGATGCGTGTTATCAAGAACTTATTCCTGATCAGCGAATTGTGTATACTTATAATTTGGATTCGGAAGGTAAGCGCATTTCCGTATCAATCGTAACAGTTGAGTTTATATCAACCAATGATGGCACACAGCTAATCTTTACCGAACAAGGTGCATTTTTTGACGGTTACGATACTCCGGAAAGTCGAGAACATGGAACGAAAGTTATGCTCGATGAATTAGGAAAGTTATTCTAACGGGAGGAATGTATAATGAAAGAGAGTATAAGTGCAAATGAAATTATAACATCGCGTGTCTTCGAAGCCCCAGTGGAACTAGTTTTTCAAGCATGGACAAATCCTGAATATATAGCTAGATGGTGGGGTCCTAATGGATTCACCAATACGTTTCATGAGTTCGAACTGAAACCTGGTGGTAATTGGAAATTTGATATGCACGGGCCAGATGGCACGACTTATGCTAACCATATTATTTTCGTTGAAATTTTACCTTTAAAGCAGATCGTTTTAAATCATGTGTCAGCACCAGAATTTCTGATTACAGCTACTTTCGAGGACATGGGCAGCAGTACAAGAGTCACACACCGTCAACTATTTAAGAAAACGTCAGTGTTCGAGAATGTAAAGTCAATATGCATAGAAGCCAATGAACAGAATTTTGATCGGTTTGCTGAATTGTTAAATGGAATGACCATCTAGTTTTGTTAAGTATTTTTGCTAAAAGTAGCTTACCGCATCATGGTAGGCTACTTTTAAGGTTGTAACCATATTACGACTTTTCTTAATTGTAAACAAAAATAGTGACAACACTGGAATGTGAAAAAGTGAATTTAAAGGAACGGGTTCTTGTGTTTAATAAGACTCATTCGAATGATCAAACTCTTTTAATCAAACTTCATGTATCTAAAAACCTGGTTAGTAATTTTCTAACCAGGTTATTTTTTTGTAATATGCTAAGCCTCTCATTTTTATAAAAACGTTTATGTTTTATTCCTCGTTACCTGGCTCCTAAATCCTAGAAAAGAACAAATTATGAATAAATAATTAATAATTAAAAAAATTTGTTTCACGTGATGTCTTATTTTTAGATAGAATTACAAGGTACATATCAAAAATTACTGCAGTTTGATAGTTTTTTAGAGAAGGTACTATTAAAAAATAGAGGTTTTTTAAGTAGCTTAATACTGGAAAGTACCAATTATTAAGAGTTTATAAAGAAATTAAAAAAGTTAGTTAATCATGATTATAATGGGAATTGAAAGAGGGATAGCTGATGAATGAGAGGGAAACTATTTTACTAGTGGAAGATGACAAGGAAATCGCGCGAATTGTTTGTGACCACCTAAGGAAGGAAGGGTACAAGGTGACATGGGCGTCAACTGGTAAAGAAGGCTGGGATGATTTCAAACATGACCATTATGACCTTGCTTTAGTAGATTTGATGCTTCCAGAAATGGACGGGTTTACTCTTTGTAAAAGGATTCGCTTGGAAAGTGATGTACCGTTGCTGATCGTGAGTGCTAGACATGAGGATGAGAATAAAATCCGAGGGCTTGACCTTGGGGCGGATGATTATTTGACAAAGCCATTTAGCTTGGTGGAGTTGAGTGCAAGAATTTCTTCCCATTTACGACGCTATCGCCGCTATACGAAGAAGGATCATCATGGAAGCATGCTCAACTTTTTGCACGGACTATCTATCGATTATTCAAAAAATGTCGTGTACTTGAATGAGGAGCCGCTGCTGCTTACATCGAAAGAAGAGGATTTACTCTATCTGTTAGCAAAAAATCCGTTTAGAACGTTTACGAAATCGGAACTGTATGAGCATATTTGGCAGCAGGATGATATGGATGGAAATAACACGGTAACAGTTCATATTAAAAGCCTTCGTACTAAACTGCAGGATGAAACGCGATCTGCCAAATTTATTCAGACCGTCTGGGGTGTAGGCTACCGCTTTATAGGTGAACAAGCAGGATGAAAATAAAATATTGGTTAATGATTAGTTATTTTCTTGTCATGCTATTGCCGGTTGCCGCACTCTATTTTCTGTATGTCACCATCAGTAACTTCGATCAAAAGCAAGATATGATTGAGTTTATGGAAGTAAATAAGAAATTAATCGAATTAGAACCCTTACTAAAGGATCCATCTCTCTATCAAAGTCAACATGACGCCCAATACAAAGCCATTCAGAAGTATGCAAGTGATACAGTAAAAATCTCATTGTTTCGTTCTGATGGATTTATGTTATTTTCCTCGATTGAGGATTCCATTCCAAGCTGGCAATCCAGTGATGTAGACAATCTGTATAAAGACTTAAATGTGGTACAGAAAAATCTGCGAACTTATATAGTGAAAAAGCCTGTATTTGCAGAGGGCAAACCTGTTGGAATTTACGAGTTAACGATTGGCCGTAGCACATGGGTCGAAGGAGTAAATAATCGTACTTTGTTGCTAGTTAGTCTATTTGGCGGTTTTTTTATCCTAATTTATGTCGTTGTTGTTATGCTCTTAAATCGAAAGTTTAATCGGCCGTTGCAGCATTTACGATCACAAATGACAGCGTTTGCGAAAGGTCAGACTGTACAAATGGAAATTAGAACAGGAAAGGATGAAATTGGTGAGGTACTTACACATTTTCATCAAATGAGAGCACAATTGGAACAAACACAGTATGTACTTTCTCTTCAGCAAAAGGAAAAGGAATTTATTGTTGCGGCCTTATCCCATGATTTAAAAACACCGCTAACGGTTATTCAAGCGTATGCAGAAGCATTGCAAACTGAAAATAAGTTATCTGAAAAAGAAAGGCTAGAGTACCGGACGATTTTATTTGAAAAACTTGCTTATATGAAACAAATGCTTGATGATTTAGCCGTCTATACAGCACTGCAATCTGTACAGGAAAAGCCGGAATTGGTTGAAGTAGACGGGGAGGAATTCTTCGACATGCTTTTGTCGGGCTATGAACAGCCATGTAAAGATAAGGGTATCAGCTTGGATATATTTCAATGTGTTCAGTCTACCTATGATGTTAATGTCAAACAGATGATGCGGGTAATGGATAATTTGATGGCGAATGCCATCCGTCATACTGATCCGGGGAAAAGAATCTGGCTGGCAGCGATTTCGCCGGATACGGACCTTCCAGACTTTGTATTCCCTCCATTTTTTCAAGAAGTAAATGCTTGGAGAATGGGTGGAACGCTACTCATTATTCAAAATCAAGGAAATGCTATTCCGATTGAAATGCAAGAGAGCATTTTTCAACCTTTTGTACAAGGTGAAGGGGCAAGAGGAAAGGGCGGTAGCTCAGGACTCGGGCTAAGTGTGGCAAAAATGCTAATGGAGCAGCATGATGGAAAAATAAAGCTTTGGTCAACAGCAGGATATGGAACATTAGTAGCTTGTTGGCTAAACGAAAGGAAGGTTACGAGAAATGAAGATTAAAAACTTACTAATTGGTGCAACGTTATCTATCGGTTTATTAGGAGGATGCTCTGGAGGAATGACTGTCTCCGCAGAGAAAATTGTTTCAAATGTGCTAGAAGCTGACAAGAAAGTTGATGCCTATTATGGCAAATCTGAAATGAAAGTCTACAAGGGTAAAGAGGTCACTGAGCATATAATGATGGAAGAATTTGTTAGCAATGACCAAAAAAGAAAGGTGATAACAACCGATCTTAAAAAAGATAATCAAAAAACGGTTGCACTTAACGATGGGAAAAAGGTGATTATTTACGAACTAGGAAGCGATAAAGCTATGAGTATGACATTTTCAGATGAGGAAGTCCCAGTATCGATGAGCCCGAAAGAACAATTTACAAAGATGCTTGAGGGAATGGGGAAAACCCATACGTATAAAGTGGTAGGAGAGGAAAAGATCCTTGGTCTTAATACTTACCATTTAAAGTTAAAAGCTAAATCGAAGAATTCCGTTTTAGGTGATATGGAATTTTGGGTAGATCAAAAAACTTGGTTTATAGTGAAGTCGATTACCAATTCAGGTGAGAACCGAACTGAAACGGAATACAAAAAGCTGGACTTCTCTCCTAAATTCGCGAAAGATACCTTTATCCTAAAGCTGCCAAAAAACGTAAAAGTCGAGAACCTAGATAATAATCTAAAGCCAATGACCGGAACTGTCGCAGAAGCAGAGAAAGCGCTGGGAGAACCGTTTCTTATTTTTGATGAAAAGGCAGCAAAATTGGAAATGGTAGAATGGTTAAACCTAAAGGGAGAATTGAATCGAACCGAAGTAACGATTTATTATAAGACACCTGAAGGATCCGCTTTTACTTTGTCAATTTTTCCTACACCGAAGGAAAAGGGTATGAAAATAGAAGGGGAAGATTCTAAAATTCGAGGACAGCATGCTGGCTATATGGAAGAAATCCGCGCAGTAACATGGGATGAAAACGGTATGCGCTATACAATTATGGCGGAACAACCTGATCTTAGCCTGGAAAAAATGAGTAAATTAGCTGAAAGTATGCATCTTTCTACAAATAAATAAGGCGGAATTTAAAACAAAATTCGATTGTTTAAAATACAGTGTGATTAATAATAACCTCTTACGGTATGATATCTGTAAGCGGTTATTTTTATTTTTCAGAATAACAGGTTAGTAAGTGAAACTGCAAAAATAATATTACTAATCTGATCGACAGTAAAAATCCATGCATGTGTGCCTTGGGAAAATATTATTTAATAAGGTTCGTATCCATTTAATGAAAAAAGTGCTATTCTTTTGGTAGATAGATTGAGAGGCTGGTGTAAAAGCTATGAATATTCTTGAAACAGAGCGTCTTGCCCTTCGCGTACAAACAATTGATGATGCGGCGTTTATCCTTGAGCTTATGAATACTCCATCTTGGCTCAAGTTTATAGGTGATCGTGGTATAAGAACGATAGAGGACGCAAAGGCCTATATTTTGAATGGGGCGATTCGCATGTATGAACAACATGGGTTCTGTCTTTTTTTAGTGGAAAGAAAAGAGGATCATGTCCCGCTTGGGATCTGCGGTCTAATAAAAAGAGATACGTTAGAAGATGTGGATATTGGATTTGCATTTCATCCAAAACATTGGGCAAAAGGATATGCTTATGAAGCAGCTTCTGCAGTGATGGAATATGGAAAAGATACATTGGGGCTAAAACGTATTGTAGCAATCACTGATCAAGACAATCATGCTTCGGCTAAGCTGCTAGAAAAGGTAGGGTTGCAGTTTGAAAGATTGATTCAACTGTCGAATGACTCTGAAAAACTTAAGCTTTTTGCGTTTAATAAATGAAAAAAAGTACCATCACTATAATAAAATGTACCCTATAGAATAGACACTTAAAAAAAGTCTACCTATAGGGTACTTTTTTGTATAATAAGAAAAAATGGAAATTGGGGAAAAGTTAGAATGAGTAAAAAGCTATTTACAGAG
>NZ_JAGIYQ010000022.1 GCF_017814275.1 Gottfriedia endophytica | reverse complement strand
CATCAACCACTAATATATTTTTTTACTGTTAGACGCTTTTAAAAAATAAAATAAAGACGTCTTCTTCAGCTATGCACTTTTTCAGATGAATACCGTAAGGTTTTTTCATGGTAGTTGAATAAGTATATCAATCTAATGTAGCAATAAATAAGTAGACATGTTCTGCTTATTTTTTTGATTCTTTGTATCTTCTACATTCATTTTTCAACACCTTCTCGATTACCAAAATAGCGCACATCCGCAGCACTATGATTAATCAATTAATTAAAAATCCCAATCTCTCAATAAAAATGAGAAATTGGGATTTAATTATTTAACAATTACCAATGATTACAGAAAATCGTTGGTAGTAAATCATTTCATAAAATCAAAAGAGATACTTAATGTTTAATTATATTACATCGCTAAACAAACCGGGTACTGTAAGCATTATTTAATAAGAATTTATAACCCTTGTTAAATTAAGCTAAAACTCTCCGGTGCAACGTTGAGCAAAAATGGACTCGGTTCGCCAACACTGTAAATCTGTAAGTGATGCATCGCCCGGGTACATGCGGTGTAGAACAATCTACGCAGACTCTCATCGCCGTATACTTGCTCCGATGCATCATAAATGATGACGGCGTCAAATTCGATCCCTTTAGCCAAATACGCTGGTATGACGACAACACCTTGTTCATATTTAATCGATCCGCTATTCACAAGCTTAATATGATCGATGTTTCTTAGAGCATCGTATGCTTCCTTGCTTTCAACAGCGGATTTACAGATAATTGCAATTGAATTATATCGCTGCTTCTTTAAGTCCGTGACTTTGGTAGCGATGCAGCTGTGAAGTTCAACACGATCAGACAATTGTGACAGTACAGGCTTCTCACCATCGCGATCAAAAGCGATAATCCCTTCGCCACCAGGAACGAGCCCGCGTGTAAACTCTGTGATTGGTCTTGTGGATCTGTAGCTACGTGTTAAGTTGATTGCATCTGTTTCATCCGTTCCGTATAAGCCAGTAAGTGTGTGAAAATTGACCATTTCGCTGGCATGGGCGAATATCGCTTGGTTAAAGTCTCCAAGCACAGTCATCTTAGCCGATGGAAACAAACGTTTCAAAAACTCAAATTGAAACGGAGAATAATCTTGTGCTTCGTCTACAAGTACATGCTTGATTGAGACATTTGTCTGAAACCCTTGAATCAGCTCTTTCAAAAGTAAAAATGGAGTAGCATCTTCATATAACAGCTTTCCTTCACCCAGCATTTCCAAGGTCAACAGGCAAATATCCTCCCACTCCTTAGGTGTATTGCCAGCAATCCACGGTTTAATCTGTGTTGGATCAACGAAAAGTTGCTTGTATATTCCCGTAAAATCGACGAAACGTAATGCTCGGATCCATTTGCGCAGAGGCTTCAACTTTTTGCGAACAATCATACGTCCGAGCACTTTGCTCTCTCTCTCATAATCATCAAACGAATCTTCCGTGAAACCTTGTTTTTTCTGTAAGTAGTTATAAGCCTTTTGATATTCATCTTTGCTAAGCAACTCTATTTCTTCCTGTACCCATGGCTTGGTTAGCTCGAGTTTTTCAGTCTCATCTATTCGCTCGTTTAGCCATTCAGTCAACTTCTCAAGTCTGTTGTGAAAGCGGAGTGAGGTGTCGCTGTTGTAAAACCTATCAGCGATTTGTTTAGCGGTCACAATTGGTTTTCCTCTAAATTTAATTCCTTTAAATAACATGCCGGATAATTCTAGCGAATGCCTATATGATTTAATTGTTTCGAAAAAATGAGTCGATGCCTTGAATCTTATGCTAGCAGTCCTAGTACGGTAGGAAGTATCATCCGTTGCAGTCAATACATATTCCAATTGCTCATAAGGATCTTCGACTTGAAATGTGTTGCTTAGCCGATGGTCCAAGTATTCCTGAAATGTGACCTGCTGCATGTTTTCTTCACCAAGTTCGGGCAATACATTGGATACGTAGCTATTAAACATCGAGTTAGGAGAAAATAGAATGATTTGATCGGCTTTCAGCCACTCTCGATACTTGTAGAGTAAGTACGCTATCCGTTGCAGTGCAGCTGATGTCTTACCACTGCCAGCGGCACCTTGAACAATGAGTAACCGCCCGCGATCGTGACGAATGATCTGGTTTTGCTCCCTTTGAATGGTGGCCACTATACTGTGCATCTGTTTGTCCGTGCCCTTACCAAGGACCTGTTGTAAAATTTCATCTCCAATTGTAAGACTCGTATCAAACATTGAGTCGATAATGCCACCACGGATGATATATTGCCACTTTTTATCCAACAAGCCGTGAACTACACCTTCAGGTGTAACGTACTCAGCTGAACCCGGTGGATAATCGTAATATACGCTAGATATCGGCGCCCGCCAGTCATAGATTAGAAAATTCTCTCCTATTGTATCCGTAAGCGTAGAGACTCCGATATAGATACTTTCCACTTCAGAAGTTCCGTTTTCGATGAAATCAATTCGACCAAAATAAGGGATTTCCTGCATTCGGTGCAGTACGGAAAGCCGATTGAAGGCGTACCTGTGGGTGCTTTGGCTTACGGACAGGGCTTGAGCTTGTTGTCTTAAGCCGATGATCGTCTCGAGATAATCGTCAAAAGTATCTGTGTTAACCTTGACGTCATCCCAAAAGTTCTTACGGATATTGACCACTTCTTTTCGACGCTTGCTGGTTTCTCCTTCTTTCTTGCTAATTTGCTTCGATATTGTTTCCATTACGCAGTCCAATCTTTCTTGTTCCTGACGAAGTTCTGTGTTCATATCATGCACTCCTTAAAAAAATTGAAAATGAGGGTTGACTTGATAGGATGTTTTACGATATAATTAAAATAGGGATATTATATAGTTAAAACATAAAATTTTCGTTTCTATACAAATTTATCACAATTTCTCAATTTTATCAATATATTTTACCGACCACTGCTATGATAGATCATAGTTTTATAAAAAAAGCCCATCTTCTCTGTAAATAAAATAGAGAAAATGGGCTTTTCCTTACTTCATTAAAGCGCCTCGATTGCGGAATAGCATAAGTGCATACCATATTCAACTAACGCCTCCTTAGTTGCAATACCTCACAACCAATTTTTCAATCAGCCTTTTTAATCATCTCATTCATTCAAATTGTACATCCCTTATTACTTTACAAAGCTTCTCTAATCCAATCTTTAAATCATGATCACTCAAAAGTGAATAGCTAATACGAATATGCTTCTTTTTAGGTTCATTCACAAAGCAAGCCGAACCAGGTAAAAAGTTAATATCTGCTTCATTTGCTTTTTGAAGTAGTGTAATTGAATCAATTGAATCAGTAAGAGTAAGCCATAAGTTAAATCCACCTTGAGGTACTTGAAATTGTACTACATCATCTAATGAAGATAATATTTCTACAGCAGTATCTCTTCTGATTTGCAAAGCAGTACGAAGCTTTTCAACATGGTTTTTCATTCGTTTTGTTCGTAAAATTGGCAAGATTGCCTTTTGGACTAAAAGCGGACTGCCAATATCCATAAATGACTTCACAGCATAAATCCAATCAAAAACAGGTCCTTCTGCAAGCATTGCAGCTACCCGAATACCTGGAGCAATCGTTTTACTAAAGCCTTTTAAATAAATTACATGACCATTCCGATCAAAAGATTTGATAGGTGGCGGAAGTGTGATTTGATCAAAATATATCTCACCAAATGAATCATCTTCTACAATGAAAAATTTATACATTTCTGCCAGTTCCACTAATTCTCTACGTCTTTTTTCACTCATCAAAGTCCCTGTAGGATTATGAAATGAAGAATTAACATATAGAAGAACTGGTTTCTTTTTTTGACAAACCTCATCGATTAAATCAGAACGAACCCCCTGTTTATCAAGTTCAATCGGAATTATATTTATTCCTTTATTTGTAAACACATCAATTGCTGCTCCATAACACGGGCTTTCAACTAAAACCGTATCTCCTGGCTTTAACAGTGTCTGTGCTATTAAGTCAATTCCTTGCTGAGCGCCACTTGTTATTACCAATTTTGTAGGATCTGCATGTAATCCTTGATATTCTTTTAAGTATTTTGTTATTTCTAGTCTAAGTTCTTCATCACCTTGTACGGGTCCATAAGTCGCTAAAATCATTCGATTTTTTTGTACAATATTCTGCATTTCATCTGCTAAAAATTGATTAGGTAATAATCGCGGGTAAACAACGGCCTGTGAAAAATCATAATACCTTCTTTGCCGATTGATTAAATATTGTGACCTCTGTACATTTACCGCTAAAGAGTGTTGCCAGTCATACGGATTAGCTATTTTGGAAGACGCCTGCCTTTTTCCTCTTATATAAACCCCTTTACCTGGTTGAACGAAAACATACCCTTTTGTCTCTAGCCATTTATATGCTTTTCGAACAGTTAGTATACTGACATTTAAATCCTCTGCCATTGTACGTAGAGAAGGAAGCTGTTCTTCATCCATTAACATACCACTTTGAATACGTTGAATAATCTGGACACAGATTTGTTGATAAAACGGTGTATTCGATTCCTTTCTCAGTACAAACTTCATCATTTTCACCCTTAGTTCTTTTTAAATTAAAGTTATCTAAAAAGCTTATAACAATCAATCAAAATCTCTTACCACTGTTATACACTCTTATAAACTGTTATACACCGTGTAATGTATAATCATTTCAATCATTACAAGGGGGGAGATTTATGATCATTTTCAATTACATTCTTATTTGCATCATTTTTGGTACGACATTCTTAACGATTAAAATCGGGATTGATGCTGGGGCACCGCCTCTTTTTTCAGCAGGCATCCGCTTCTTTTTAGCTGGTGTTTTGGTTATGAGTTATTTTGTTTTAAAACGTAGAAAAGTCTTGCCATCCCTTTTATCAAAAAGGCTCATTTTCGTTGGATTTTGTAATACATTTATGACTTTCTCAACATTATATTGGGCTGAACAACATATTACTTCTGGATTAGCATCTGTACTATCTGCTACTGGTCCAATGATGATTCTATTATTCCAAGTAAGAAAAGATAAAACAAAGTTAAAAAAAGAGCAATTCATCGCTCTTTTTATCGCTCTTAGCGGAGTAGTTTGTATTTCAATGCCTGGTTTTGAACAGCATCTCACAATGATTTGGGTGATTGCTTGTCTTGTTATTTTAGGAGGAGAATTATTTTACGGAATAGGAGCAATTTCTTCTAAAGAAATTCTATTAGACAAACCTGAACTATCGCCTTTTTTAGTTAATGGTATTCAAATGTTCTACGGTGGATTCTTTCTACTTATTTTCTCATGTCTAGTAGAACATCCCAATCTAGCAGTTTTAACAACTTGGAGCGTACAGTGGCCAATTCTTTATTTAATTTTCATCGGTTCAATTGGTGGTCATGGATTATATTATTGGCTCCTCTCAAAAACGAATCCTGTGTTCCCATCAACCTGGCTATATGTTTCTCCTTTAATCGCAGTAGTCGTAGGTTATTTTGTATTAAATGAACCCGTTAAACCTGTTATGGGAATTGGCGCTTTCCTTATCCTATCAGGTGTATTTATGGCAAATCGCTCTACTCTAGAAGTATATTGGAGACAAGGAAAGCTGTTAAAAAAGGAAGTATAATCTCTTAATATGAAAAAAAGAGTCATTGTAAAAATCTCAATGACTCTTTCCTATCATTCACCAATTACTTGGTTATTTGAGTAATCTATTGGTGTACTTTTTTCTTTCTTTCTAATCAATACAAAGTAAGTAATAACAGCACATATTTCACATAGTGCAATTATAATCCCCATAGGCAGTGCAGTATTTCCTCCTGCAATTCCAACCAACGGTGCTACAACAGCTCCTAAAATAAATGATGATGCCCCTAGTAATGCAGAGGCACTTCCTGCTGCCTTACTTTGATTTTCCATAGCTAATGAAAAACTTGTTGTACCAGTAATACCGACACTTGAAACAATCATAAATAATGGAATTAGAATAAATACTAAATCTGCTTTTGTATAAGCTGCGATAAATAAACTTAATCCCCCTACTGTTGCATAACCTAAGCCAAACTTGAATAAATTCATTTCTTTTATTTTACCAGCTAAACGTCCGGTAACTTGACTTGCGATAATGATACCTAAACCATTCGTTGCAAAAATAATGCTATAAGTTTGAGGCGATGCTCCATATACATTTTGAATAACAAACGGTGAACCAGAAATATAGGCAAACATTGCAGCTACTATAAGTCCTTGTGATAGAGCGAAGCCCATAAATTTTTTATCCTTAGCCAAATTTCGGAAAGTTAATATCGATCCTTTAACTCCTCCACGTAAACGATTTTCGGCAGCTAACGTTTCTGGCAAACTAAAAAAGACCATTATTAACATTAAAAGACTAGCTATACAAAGAACTACAAAAACGCCATGCCAGTTTGTGAATTTTAATAGTTGACCACCAATAATTGGTGCTAAAATTGGAGCGATTCCATTAACTAACATTAATAATGAAAAAAACTTAGTAAGTGCAGTACCTGAATATAAATCTCTTACTGTTGCACGTGCAATCACTATACCTGCTGAACCAGTGACACCTTGAATAAAACGAAGAGAAATTAATCCCCATATCGATGGTATAAATGCACATAACAGAGAGGTAATTGCATAAATAATAAGTGCAATCATAAGAGGTTTGCGTCGCCCTCTCATATCACTGATTGGCCCAACGAACAGTTGACCAAGAGAAATACCGAGTAAACAAGCCGTTAAGCTAAGTTGGGCTAATGAAGCAGTTGTATGCAGATCATTTGTTAATGTTGGTAGTGACGGTAAATACATATCAATAGATAACGGTCCTATTCCAGTTAATGATCCAAGTACAATAGCCATCCAAATTCTACTTGTTTTAATTGGTTTACTTGATGCTTCACTTAAATCATTCATTCTCTCATCTCCTTTCCGCTTATTGAAAATCACTCTTTTCAATAAACAAATATCGTAAAGTGTTGAGTTATAATAAAAGACTGTCCAATAAGACAGCCTTTCTACACTGTTATAGAATTATAGCATGTATTCGTAAAATAATTCTTCAACACTGCTTACTAACCAAAAATTAAAATAAGCCCAAATATAGAAACAATAATTCCAGAGACAAAAATAAAGCTTACCCCTGTAAATAAACCACCTAATAGTACATCTATTAATTCACCTAGAAGAAATTGAGTTTTATCATTAGTTCCCTTCCACTCTTCGTGTAAATATGCAAATGATAAACATGATAAAAATGAGCCAATAATTAAACAGGTTATTCCCATCTCCAATGTAAACTACCTCTTTTTTATTATAATTGTTCATTTATTATTTCTTTGTTTACGGTAAGTTTTCCTTCTTCAGCTAACCTGCCCCTTAATTAGAAAATTTCCAAAAAAAATAACAGCCCACTTTACAAAGTAGGCCGTTACAATCTTAGTATTCAACTATTTCGAAATTACTTAGCAGCTTTTACAGCTTCAACTGCTGCTTCGTAGTTTGGATGAGTTGTTCCTTCAGCTACGTATTCAACGTAAGATACAGTATCATTTGAATCAATTACAAATACTGCACGTGCTAATAAACGTAATTCTTTCATTAATACGCCATATGCTTCACCAAAAGATGCTTCACGGTGGTCAGATACTGTATGTACGTTTTCTAAACCAGCAGCTGCACACCATCTTTTTTGTGCAAATGGTAAGTCCATTGAAATTGTTAATAATTCAACGTTACCTAATTTTGAAATTTCTTCGTTGAAACGACGAGTTTGTGCATCACAAACGCCTGTATCAAGAGATGGTACTACGCTTACTAAACGTACTTTACCAGCTGAGGTTTCTAATGTTACTGGGCTTAAATCATTTGCTAACACTGTAAAGTTAGGTGCTTTTTCTCCAACTTTTACTTCGTTACCTACTAATGTTACTGGATTTCCTTTAAATGTTACGTTTGCCATGTTATTTCCTCCCATTAATTCCAAAATGTTCACAACATTTATCTTAATAGATGGCATTGATGTTTGCAAATGAATAGGCTTATTTTACATAAATTTTACTTATTCAAATGGGTTTTCATCTTTTTTGATATCATCATCTTTATTTCGTTTCATATAATGTTTAACTTTTTCAATTGCTTGAGGCGTTAGATCAATCAGTCTCTCAATTAAATGAGTATTTTGATCAAGATGAAGTAATTTGACTCCCTCTTTATTCACAATTAAAAATGCGATTGGCGTAATAGATGCTCCACCACCGGTTCCTCCACCAAATGGGTGAACACTTTTTATACCACCTTGTGCAGTACTTTCAGTTGGTTGGTTTTGATAAAATTCACTTCCACCTGCAGCAAATCCTACTCCTACTTTTGAAACAGGTAAAATCAAGCTACCATCTGGTGCTGAAATTGGTTCACCAATAATGGTATTAACATTAATCATTGAAACTAAATTCTCCATAGCTGCATTCATTAAATCCCCTATAGGATGTTGACTCATGAAGATGCCTCCTTAATATGAATATTTATCTTTTTTTTACCTTTTTGAACCTTCCTACTCATTAGTACAGCTCTTCCTATTTTTAATCCAATTAAACATAATTTTCGAAGTGAAACCGAAAAGCGAATAATACTTTCACATTCAATTGCTTTATGATTGAAATTTGGTGATAGGACAAAAATGGGTTTTGAAAGGACAGTTGTAAATTGTTCTAATAAATTTTCTACCAATCCAACTAAACCATATAAAATTCCACTCGAAATTCCCGTTAATGCCGGATTACTTGTCCCAATCGATAAATGGACATTTACATAAGAAATTTTTACATCCTTTAAAAATCGCTTAATGCTAGTATGTGTTTGAGAATACGTATTTATAAGTAAATCTAATTGTTCCTTTACAGAATATTTTCTCCTAATTTTTGTAAGTTTATCAAAACGAACTTCAACTTTTTCATCCTCTAACGGCATATTGTATTTAAATTGAACAAGGTTTTTCCATATCGAAAATTTTATATTCACTTCTCTGTGACTTTGAGTATAAATGATATGTACTCGAACTTTTAAAGTAGTTACCATAATCACGAAAATTAAAAGGATAACCAGTAAGATCAAGCCACCAATTATTTTTAAAGCGAGGAGCATTCCGACCACACCTTTCTCACTCAGTATAGTCAAAGAGCATAAGCGCTAAACAAAAAAAAGAATGGATTAATCCCACTCTTTTTCAAATACAATTTCTTCTTGTATGATTGTTTTTATACATTTTATATTAATGACTTCTTCAGTATCAATTAAATAAGGATCATGAGAAACAAATTGAAAATCAGCGTCATATCCCTCTTTTAGCTGACCTTTAATTCCTTCTAGACCAATTGATGCAGCACTGCTTGTTGTATACAATTGGAGTGCTTCATAAATAGAAATACCCTCTTCTTTATTATACGGTATGCCATTTTTAGCTTTTCTAGTGATAGAAGTGTACATACCAAGCCAAGGATTAATTGAATCAATCGGTGTATCGGAACCATTAGCTAACTGTAAACCTTCTTTCAATAAAGTTCGAATTAGAAAAGCATATTGATTCCGCTCTTCACCAACTCGTTCAATTAACCAAGGATAATCATTGTATAAAAATGAAGATTGAATATCGATAACTGCAAATAGTCCTTTCATTTTTTGAACTAATGTTGGATTTAAAAGTTCACAATGAATAAGTCGATCAGGCAGATTACTATTATTTCGATACTTTTGTATGACATCAATTCCTTGCTGAACGGCTAAATCACCGATCATATGAAAGGCAACTGGAACTTTATACTCCCTTGCTTTTTTTGTAATTTCTTCTAGTTTTTGAACTGATGTCACTTGAAGACCGTTTGTCGATTGATTATCTTGATATGGACAAGATAATAAAGCTGTACGCCCTCCAAAAGAACCATCAATGAAGGCTTTTATCCCACCAAAAGACAAGCGTTCACTTCGATTAGATAAATAGGGTACTATTTCCTCGAAAACGGTGTGATGAATTAATAAATTTGCAAAAAAAGGCATTTTATTTAAAATTTTCTCAAATGACTTTAACACATTTATTGCGTTTCCATAATAACCTAAATCCTCTGTCACAACACCTACTATTCCATGATTCCAACAATCTTTAATGGCAGTCTCTAGGGCACTTGTTAAATAAATTTCATTGGGAGAAGGCATGGCTTTTAGTACTGCATTGACCGCTTCATCATATAATAATCCATTTAACTTTCCATTTTTATCGATCCCAATTTGACCACCTTCTATTGTGGTCTTTTCGGTAATCCGGGCTTTTTCTAGCACCTTAGAATTAACAAAATAAACGTGACGGCACGCTCGTTTTAGAACGATCGGATTTGCAGATGATAAATCATCCAAATCTTTTTTATGAAATCTTGCAGTGTTTTTCCACTGATTTTCATCCCATCCTTCTCCGATAATCCACTCATTCTCTTTAGCTTGATTAACAGCGTCAGTCATAGAAGAAATCATTTCATCATAGGAATTACACTGAGCCAAATCCACTCTTTTCAAGGATTCTCCATGACCAATTAAATGCATGTGACTATCAATAAAACCTGGAAGAATAATACCTCCTGCACAATCAATGACTTCATAAATTTGATTTCCAAGCCAACTTTCAAGTTCCTCTTTTGAACCTAACTTTACTATTTTCCCTTTTTCTGTATATATCGCATCCACTGAATGTCCTTCAGCTTGCATTGTATAAAACGTTGCGTTAATCCATAATTTTCCCAAAGTAATCCCACCTTTTCTCATCAAAAAAATGAGAGAATTTTCTCTCATTTTATCACATGCTTATATCTAGAATACATTACGTTCTTTTTCAATTTCTCTTAACTCAATTCTCCTAATTTTTCCTGAAATCGTTTTTGGTAGCTCTTCAACGAATTCAATAATACGTGGATATTTATAAGGTGCTGTTTGTTGCTTAACAAATTCTTGTAATTCAAGAACAAGTGCATCTTCATCAAGAGCTTTATTTTTGAGTACAACAAATGCTTTTACAACAGAACCACGTAGCTGGTGTGGACTCGCAACAACTGCACATTCACGAACAAGTTCATGCTTTACTAAAGCATCTTCCACTTCAAATGGTCCGATTGTGTAACCTGAACTAATAATAATGTCATCACTTCGCCCTTCAAACCAGAAATAACCATCATAATCTTTTTTCGCTCTGTCTCCAGTAATATAATAGTCTCCTCTTGTTTGTGCTTTTGTTCGACCTTCATCTTTATAGTAACCTTTAAATAGTGACGGGGAAAGTTTGTGTACAGCAATATCACCGACAATCCCTGGAGGAACTGGCAAACCATCTTCATCCACTACCTCTACAATATTACCTGGTGTTGGTTTTCCCATTGAACCTGCTTTACTTTTCATCCCTTTTAACGTACCAATTAATAATGTATTTTCCGTCTGACCATAGCCATCTCGTACCTCTATTCCAAAATAAGATTGGAAAGTTCGAATGACTTCTTGATTCAATGGCTCTCCTGCTGACATAGCACTTCTCAAATAAGGAAATTGATATCGTTCAAGATGATCTACCTTTGCCATAAATCGATACTCAGTTGGCGTACAGCAAAGGACGCTAATATCATGCTTTTGGAGTAATGTTAAATACGTATTTGCATCAAATTTTCCTTGATAAAAAAAGCCAGTCGCTCCTGATGCTAACGTCGCTAAAAACGGACTCCAAATCCATTTTTGCCACCCTGGTCCTGCTGTTGCCCAAACTGTATCATCCTCTGTTATATCCATCCAAGTTGAAGCAGTTATGCGAATATGTGAATAACCCCAGCTATGAGTATGTACAACACCCTTTGGGTTACCAGTAGTTCCTGATGTATAAGAAATAAAAGCGACATCATCGCAGCTCGTCTCCACAGTAGATACTTGTGGGCTTGCATAAATTTCTTTTTCGAGTGAAATATACTGGTCTTTTTTATTGTCCACTAGAAAATACACGATTTCTTTTCGATTGGAGTGATTCTCAAAACCATCCAACAACTGATTATGTACAACGGCTGCTCGAACTTCTCCATGATTTAATCGGTACTCAATATCCTTTTCTCTTAATAATTCAGAGCCAGGTATAATAATTGCACCTATTTTTAAAATGGCTAAGTATACAGCGTATGTCTCAGCACATCTAGGCATCATAACAAATACCTTGTCCCCTTTTGTGAGTCCATTAGATAAGAATTGAAAAGCATATATATTTACGAGTTGATTTAACTCTTTGTATGATAAATGGTTAGTCTCTCCATTTTGATCTTCCCATTTTAAGGCAATTTTATCTGTTGTTGCGTATTTTTCAATCTCCCAAACAACGTTATAAACTTTCGGTGCAACAAATTCAACTTGAATCATTTAAAACACCCCTTTTTCACTTTTACTAAATTATATAAAAGGGTTGTCCAAAATAGAAGAGAATATTATTGAATTTTTTTAATTTTTTTAAAATTTAAACGAATTAAATCTTTTTTCAGTAGAAGTTTCATCATTTCGACTGATGGGTAGTTAAACCAATATGACTTAAAAAAATATCTTACAATCATATTTCATTAAAATTAGTAAAAAACAAAAAGAGGTAGGTGTTACCCTACCTCTAAAGCCATTTTATATAATTTTGATTATAGGTGAGTAAATCCGCCACCAAGGCTTTGTTCAGCCATTGCTACTAAACGTTTAGTGATTTCACCACCAACTGATCCGTTAGCACGTGATGTTGTATCTGCGCCAAGAGAAACTCCGAATTCTTGAGCGATTTCGTATTTCATTTGGTCTAAAGCTTGTTGTGCACCATTTACTACTAAGTTGTTTGAACTGTTGTTTGCCATGTGATTTCACCTCCTTGTGACTTTAGAATGTGAAAAAACATGGATTATCATACATTTTTATATTGGTAATTGTTAGGAGTATTTTTATAGTAAATCCTTAAAATCAATAACTTGTTCTTCTTTATTTTTATCATTTGATTTTAATCTGATTGACTCATTTTCAAAGATAATTGTTTCACGATTTTGAACGGCTTCTTCTAATAATGCCGTAAAATCGTATTTCGATTCAAATCGTTCAGCTTTATCACGCTTTGGTTTCGTTGTAGGATTTGCTGGTGTAAAAATTGTACAGCAATCTTCGTAAGGACGAATACTTATATCATACGTATCAATTTTACGTGCAATATCCATGATTTCTATTTTATCCATTGCTAATAATGGGCGTAAAACCGGATAATTTGTCACTTCATTGATTGTATGCATACTATCTAACGTCTGGCTTGCTACTTGACCAAGGCTTTCACCTGTTGCTAAAGCTAATGCTTTTCTTTCTTTTGCTACTTGCTCAGAAATTCGTAACATCATACGTCTCATAACTGTCATTGTATAGCTAGCAGGAATCTCTTTATGGATTGTCTTTTGAACTTCAGTAAATGGGATGACGTGAACTGTAACACGTTTACAATACTTTGTCAGCTTACTTGCTAAATCCATTACCTTTTGTTTTGCACGTTCACTTGTAAATGGCGGACTTTCAAAGTGTACTGCTTCCACAGTAACCCCACGCTTAAGCATTAAATAAGTAGCTACCGGACTATCTATACCACCCGAAAGCAGCATCATTACTTTACCACTAACTCCAACTGGTAATCCACCTGCACCATATTCCTCTCCACAAGTAATATACGTAGCATCTTCACGAACTTCTACACGTACAGCTACATCTGGATTGTGTACATCAACTGTTAAATGTTCAGTATTTTGAAGAATATAGCCTCCAATTTCACGATTTAATTCTGGCGTTTTTAATGGAAAGTTTTTATAACTTCTTTGTACATTTACTTTAAACGTTTTAACAGGTGCTTCTAATTTCTCAATGGCTGCAAGAGCACCTTTTTTCATAGCCTCTAATTCAGTTTCCACTTTGCTTGCAAAGCTAAAAGTATGAATTCCGAATACTTGTTTTAATCGAATAGCGACTTGTTCATGATCTTCACCGTTTAATTTAATGTACATTCGATCACGAGTTGCTTCTATTTTTATATTTGTGAAATCTTTTAAACGAGTTCTTACGTTTTCTCTTAAAATACTCGTAAATCTATTTCGGTTTTTTCCCTTTGTTGTCATTTCACCGTATCGTATTAAAATATAATCTACAATCATCTTTTTTACCTCGTTACTTTATATAATTTTGCGATAACTTCATTAATAATGTTATTAAACTTTTCTACTTCATCCATCGTATTTTCATACGACAAACTCATTCTAACCGCACTACCAGCGACTTGATCACTTTTCCCCATTACTTGTAAGACACGACTGACATCACTACTCTTTGAAGAACAAGCCGATTTTGTTGAAATAAATACTCCTTCATCCGCTAACGCATGTACAATAACTTCAGGTTTTAATCCAACAAATGACACATTCATAATATGAGGAGCAAAGTTGTAAGAAGGCGAGTTAATGATGGCTTTATCGATTTGATGAAGATTGTTCATGATTTGCTCTCTTAATTCGATTAGATGTGATTTCATCTGGCTTTGCTTTTCTAAAGTCATACGAAGTGCTTTAGCCATCGCAACAATGCCAGCTAAATTTTCTGTACCAGAACGAATTTCTTGTTCTTGTGAACCACCAGTTAAAATTGAACTTAATGTAACGCCTTTTTTCACATATAAAAAGCCAGTTCCTTTAACACTGTGAAATTTATGGCCAGAAAAAGAGCATAAATCAATATGACTTTCTTTTATATTTAAAGGTACCTTTCCAATGCCTTGAACATGATCAACATGAAAATAGGTTTTAGGAAACTTCGCTAAAAAATCCCCTATCTCTTTTATTGGCTGTATTGCACCAGTTTCATTATTGACATGAATTAATGACACGAGAATTGTATCATCTCTCATTGCATTTTTCACTTGCTGGGCTGAAATAAATCCATTTTCATCAGGAGTTAAATACGTTACTTCAAACCCTAGTTGTTCTAGTTGTTTGTATGCCTCATAAATCGATGGATGCTCAATTTCTGTCGTAATCATATGGCGACCTCTGTTACGATGCTGCATTGCTGTACCTTTTATCGCTAAATTATTCCCTTCCGTTCCACCAGAAGTGAATATTATTTCAGAAGAATGGACACCAATTAAATTGGCAATTTGTTGTCTAGCTTGTTCAAGTAATTGCTCAGATTGCCCTCCTAGTTTATGTAAGGAGGATGGATTTCCAAAAAATTGTTCAGAAACCGTTACATACGTTTGCAATACTTCTTTATATGGCTTAGTCGTAGCACTGTTGTCAAAATAAATCATATTTCCCTCCAACTTTTTTCATAATATCATACTACCAAATAACATAAAAAAATACACACATAAATGAACCCCTAGAGATTAGGATCTATAGGGGCAGTGTGTACCTTTGTTCACTTAGTATTTCTTGTAATTTATTTATTGCACCTGGCTCTACACTTTCTAAAGCAGCCGCAGCTTCTTCTAGCGCTTGGTTATACTCAAATTGGCGGAAAAATTGTTCTGATTTCTGTAATGCCTCAGATACAACTGAATATTTACTACGATAGCGATTGCTATATTGAATAACTTTTTCAACAAAGTATCCTTGTTCAATTAAATATTTTGTATCATGATAGCACTCATTGACTGCCGCCGAAGCTTGTTCAAGTAAAATCGTTACTTTTCCCATTTTTAAAGGTTTTTTCTCTAATTCATTATACACAACTTGCATATACTCTTGGGCTTGTTGAATTTGCTGTAGACTAGAAGTTGGCATACCAGGTAAATTAGATATTTGGATTAGTCGTTTTACTTCTAACATTAAACGCTTCATCTCAATTAATTGATCTCTAGCGATTAATTCATCTTTACGCAAATCTTTTAGCATTTCAACATACATATTATGTGCTTCTCGAATTGAGTCCATTTGTTGCTTTAAACTATCTAATTCTTCTTTAATTACGGAAAATGCCAAATCTTGTTCTGCAACACGTATTTGAAGTAATTCAAAACGCTTTGTAATGATGTTGACTTGTTTTTCTACATATTTTTGTGTCTCTGTGTCTTGCTCATTTAACTGATAGCTTTGCTGAACAATATGCGTTTCTTCTTTTGTTTTAATATTAGCTTCTCTAATTTTTTGTATTTCTTCTTGTGCAGACCATATTTCTTTTTCAACGATATATTTGGCTTCTACTTCTTTTTCAAGGAAATCATAAATTTTATCAATTTGTTCTTTTACTACATCCATTTTACTAATCGCTTCTTCTAGTTGGAGAGTTTTAATATGTTCGACACATTCTTCACAAACTTTGCTACATTCATTTGCCTCATTTTCTAGTTCAGCATAGTCAAGGGCATATCCTTCTTCTTTCATTTGTTTGTATCCTTCAAACAAATTAGTAATTTGAGCAGGAATTGTAGTTGATGCTTCTATGTATGAATCTGGTATGACTTTCATTTTTTCATTAAGATCGATAATATCGTTATGTAGATCCTTTACTAAATCCCTAGCAACTAAATAATTGCCATGCTCAGTAGCCTCATTAACGTTAGTAAAATTATTTTTAATATGATCTAATTGCTTTTCAATCATTGCCTCTGCAATTGTGTATAAATGTCTGTGAGTTAATAGTAATTTACGAAGCTCAAGATATTGTTGATTTAAAGATTCAATTTCAACCGAATTTTGTTCTTCACTTCCTAATAATTCACGAAGCTCTTTTAAAATTTCATCAATCTGATTTTCAGCCTTCTGGAGCGTTTCTTCAAGCGAAGCAATTTGTTTTTTCGCACTTATGTATCGATATTTATTAATCGCTTCTTCTATTTCATACATTGCATCTGTTACTTTCGGTAGGACAGTCGTGATAATATCGTCCCATTCGGTACGCCAACGCTCAAACAATTCCTCAGTTTGACCAGTCATATTCAATGCCTTTAATTTAGATAACTCATCTGTAACAGGTCGATTCATTAGTTGGATTCGCCATGTTTCAAGATTATCTAAATTTTTATACATCCGACTACGTACTGTTAAGGCACCTATCATTCCAAAAATAACTAAACATATAACGATAATAACCACACTGAATGTCATATCCTAGGTGAACCCCCTCTACTTGCCTTATCAGTCTATTTATATAGGACATTTAAATTCGTTCATTTATATTTATGTATAGTTAATAATAACATGTATACGACACTTTTTGACCTAATTTTTTCAATTTTTTATAATAATTGTCTTTTTTTACAAAAAATTATAAATATTTATGTGTAAAAAGAATTATTCAATCCATTCTAGGGGAAAAAAGACTCATTTTTTCATATTCCAACCTATCATTTTTTAAACATTTATTCTCATAAAAATTTAAAATTTTGCGTATAATCTTTTTTGGGGAATGATTAGTAAAAAATTATGTCCAAGGGGGAAAAAGTTAATATGAATAAAATGCTCTCATTTTTACTCATTATAACAACTTTACTAGTGACATCTGGGGGAGTTACTGCCGAGACTACTACATCTAATCAGAGGCCAGTAAAAGTGGCTCATGTGATAAAAAAAACAACCTATATTAAATCATTGAAGATTAAGCAAAGTAAACTTTTTGCTAATTTCGATTATATCCAATGGTATACAGGGAAAAGAGCTGACCAAGAATTTCTTAAAGATTGTAAAGAAGAGTGTAAAGGAAAAGATGCACCACACTACGCTTTCGATGGTTATTACATTCGAAATGCGAATCCTAAAATTCGAACATTATTGATTTCTAACAAAGCAATATTCGTCGTACAACCTCTTACTAGCGCTGGCGACGTACAATTCAATAAAATTGTAACAAAACAAGAATTCATTAAGTACTTTTACAGCAAAAGTTATTATAACCAAGCCCCGTTTCATATTGAAATAAAAAATGGTGTTGTAACCAAATTAACACAACAGTATATTCCTTAAACTAGATAGTCACATTTTACTTAATATATTGCAATATAAGCTACTCTAACAAGTAGCTTTTTTGATTATGTTTTTTTAATTAGAATGGATGTATCTTATCTATAAGATTGTTGCTTTTGAGATGATTATTTTAAAGGCAGAAGTTGATTACAATGGAAGGTGCGAGACTCCTGTGGGAATAGCGGGAAGGGTGAGACCCCGCAGGAGCGATAGCGACGAGGAGGCTCAGCTCACGCCCCACGGAAAGGGAGCATCCTGGAATTGTAATCAACTAACGTATTCTAACAAGTTTTAATTAACCTATACACTCTAAATTTCGTTCTTCTATGCCATTTGATACAAAGGATACCCATTCAGAAATATGTTCCTTGTATTTTTGTAAAAAATAAGGATCATCTAAACGAATATAAAGTACTTCTGATAAATAATTCGGAAATAGATATGGCGTAGTAATCAATGATTTTAGTTGAACAAAAAAGATAGTAAAAGGTACTCTACAAGAATTGGTTTGTTTTTTATGAATTTCATATATTATTTCAAAATTATATTTTTCTCTTGTTAAATAGGTACTCATAATTTCTCTAATAAAAATAGAATCTGTTGCTAATTCTTTGTAAAAAACATTCGCTTCATTCCTATGATCATAGTGATATTCTAAAATGACATTCATTAATTGCTGTAATCGATTCCCTTCATCATTTCTATCATTAGAAAAGATACTTTCACAGACCTTCATATATCCCTCTAAGAAAGAGATAATGATTTCTTCTAATAAACCTTGCTTACCATTAAAATAATAGGAAACAGAAGAAATATTTACTTTAGCTCTTGCTGCAATTTCACGTATTGATGTACCATGATAGCCCTTCACTTTAAAAAGTGTAACTGCACTTTCAATGACTTTCTTTTTCGTTGCTAAGTTCTCAAGCTCCATTCTTCGTCACCTCTTGTCCATTTCCGTTATTATTAGATGTATTTATAGATATTTTTCCAATTCCCTTCACAATTCGGTCGACAAAATCACTGAATTCTTACGATTTATGGTATGATGTTTCAAATAATAGATTGAAGGAGGTCACATTATGTTTCAAAAAGTCGAATACTCAGGTACAAAGGCTCAACAATACGAAACATTACTTTTCCAAGTCAAAGCATTAACTGATGGAGAACCAAATTTAATTGCAAATTTAGCAAATGCGTCTTCCCTATTAAATCAGTTTCTTAATGATATAAATTGGGTTGGGTTTTACTTAAAGGATGGGGACAAAGATGAGTTAGTTCTTGGCCCATTCCATGGTCTTCCTGCTTGTGTAAGAATTCCATTCCATAAAGGAGTATGTGGTAAAGCAGCTAATACAAAAACTACTCAACGTATCGCAAATGTTCATGAATTTCCAGGACATATTGCATGTGATGCTGCTTCAAACTCTGAAATTGTAATTCCTCTTATTTCAAACGGAGAATTAATCGGAGTATTAGACATCGATAGTCCAAAATTTGAGCGTTTTGACGATGAGGATCAACACTTTTTAGAAAAACTAGTAAATATCCTTGAAAATACAATAAATTAGAAATGCGAAGGCATCCTGTTTATCTCTGAGAGGCGTTGGAGCAGAAACCAAATGAAGTGCGGTTTATCACTTCAATTGGTTTTTGTGAAACGACCGAAGAGATGGATGCCGTAGCTAGTTAGATAGAAATCGAGTAGGAGGGAGCGACTAACTCCCGACCTCTCACACCACCGTACGTACGGTTCCGTATACGGCGGTTCAAATTAAGTCTGACGCAGAAATTCATATCTTTGATATAGACTTTTAAGA
>NZ_JAGIYQ010000021.1 GCF_017814275.1 Gottfriedia endophytica | reverse complement strand
ATGATCAGGTTGATAGGTCAGAGGTGGAAGCGTGGTGACACGTGGAGCTGACTGATACTAATCGGTCGAGGACTTAACTAAACGTTCAATATGACATTATCTAGTTTTGAAGGTATAAGCCTTTTATATAGAATCAGGTAATTATGGCAAAGAGGTCACACCCGTTCCCATCCCGAACACGGAAGTTAAGCTCTTTAGCGCCGATGGTAGTTGGGGGCTTCCCCCTGTGAGAGTAGGACGTTGCCTGGTAACTGTAAAAACTCTAGTCATATTGACTAGAGTTTTTTATTTTATGCTCTTTTCTAAAAGATTGTTGTTTTTCACTAATTTTATTCACATACATATAATAGGAAAACTAGGATAATAAATTGTATAAAAAAGTGAGAATTTGCAAACACTATTAAAATAAGGAAATCGATCATATTGTACTGACGATTATGAGGAAAAGGGAGTGTGATTGACAGTGGGGTTGAAAACTTGCGTTATATGTAACGAAAAGAAGGAAAGTGGGATTGTTATTTTACAATCATTCATCTGTTCAAATTGTGAAAGTGAGATTGTTAACACTAGTACCGATGATGTTCAATATCAGGTATATATAGAAAAGTTAAGATGTTTAACTGAAATAAAACAAGAGATAATACTTTAGTATTTCGTCATAGTACAAATATTTTTAGTTCAACTAACCATCAGTGGGAATGAAAAACTCCCCACTGATGGTTAGTTGAACTTTATAGGTAGTTTTCATATTTAAAATCAGTTAAAATAATAAAAGATGTAAAACTCGGCTTATTTACCGAGTTTTTTCTTTTTATATATACTGAAATATTTTTAAACATACATTAAATAGGTGATTGTACAACCGGTAGGCTCTGTAAAATAGACACTATTAATAGAAAGAAGAATGGCAGTGAAGAAATTACCACTTTTAAATAAATTAAAAGAGTTTTCATCAACAAACCCTATATCTTTTCACGTCCCTGGACATAAAAATGGTTCTCATACAGCACTCGAATCATTTCATTTTACGGATTTGTTGAAAATAGATGTAACGGAATTGAATGGTTTAGATGATTTGCATTTCCCAACTGGTGTGATCAAGGAGGCTGAAGAACTTTTAGCAAATCTATATTCTGCAGATAAAAGCTTTTTCCTCGTAAATGGTTCAACTGTTGGGAATTTAGCGAGTATCTATGCAACTTGCAAGCAGGATGAACCAGTGCTTGTACAAAGAAATTGTCATAAATCGATTTTTAATGGATTAGCATTAGTTGGAGCAAAGCCGGTACTACTACCAACTGAAGTTGATCAGACATTAGGGATTGCTCTAGGCGTTGAACAAAAGAGTACAATTGATATCATCCATCAACATCCGTCAGCAAAAGCAATTATTTTAACAAATCCAAACTACTATGGAATGTCACAGAATTTAGAAGATATTATTGAAGTAGCTCATCGTTATGGAATTCCAGTTATTGTTGATGAGGCACATGGTGCTCATTTTATTGTAGGAGATCCTTTTCCGAAAAGTTCTTTAAATATGGGAGCTGATCTTGTCATCCAATCAGCTCATAAAACATTACCTGCTATGACAATGGGATCTTTTTTACATGTAAAATCTAGTTTAGTAGACGAACGTAAAGTAGGGTCATATTTAACGATGCTTCAAAGCAGTAGCCCGTCCTATCCAATCATGGCTTCTTTGGACTTAGCTAGATCATTTTTAGAGAATCTTACAGAAGAAGATATTCAAGAGATCGAACAACAAATTCACTATTTTTGTAATAAACTCCAAGAAATTCCCGAGATAGAAGTAGTACATTCTAACAACCATAACTACAAACAAGATTTATTAAAAGTTATGATAAAGAGCAAGAATGGGTTAACGGGTTTTGAATTGCAAAAAGAATTAGAACATGTAAATGTCTTCACAGAGTTATCAGATTGGAAGCATGTCTTATTTGTTCTACCATTAGATAAAATTGCAAACATTGAAGAGGCCATAAATGCTATTAGAAGAGCCGTTAAAGATAAAAAAGGGAATCAACTAAATACGTCATTTTATTATCCAAGTATTGTAAGTCAGTTTCCATACAGTTTTAAAGAACTCATGATGAAGGAAAAAGAACAACTACCATTAGATAAAACAGTTGGTAGAATTTGTGGACGAAACGTTATACCTTATCCGCCTGGTATACCAGTTATACTAGAAGGCGAGTTAATTAGTGGAGAACATGTAAAGTATGTAAAGGAACTTCATGAAAATAGAGGTTATATTCAAAATATAGAAAATGAGATTGAATTAAAAATAGAAGTGTATTGTTTGTAGGAGGGTATTAGTTTGAAGTCTCTATTTATTACGTTTGAAGGGCCAGAAGGTGCTGGCAAAACGACAATTATTAAGATGATTGAACAGTATTTTGTGAATAAAGAAATTCCATTCCTTTCAACTAGAGAGCCAGGTGGTATTCGTATTTCAGAGAGTATCAGGGAAATTATTTTACGACCTGATCATACAGAGATGGATAGTCGTACAGAGGCATTACTTTATGCTGCTGCTCGTAGACAACATTTAGTAGAGAAAGTTATTCCGGCTTTAAAAGAAGGAAAAGTTGTCCTTTGTGATCGTTTTATTGACAGTTCTCTAGCATATCAAGGTGTTGGAAGAAATTTAGGAATAGAAGAAGTAAGGCAAATTAATGAATTTGCAATAGATGGAACAATGCCAGATTTAACGATTTTTTTCGATTTAGATCCTTCGATTGGTTTGAAAAGGGTACATGATGCAAACGGTCGAGAAATTAATCGATTAGATTTAGAAAATATTGAATTTCATAAAAGAGTTTATGAAGGTTACTTACAGGTAGTAGATAGTGATAGAAAACGATTCTGTCTTGTAGATGCATCGAAAAGTATAGAGGAAGTTTATAGCCAAGTATTACAAGCAATTGAAAATAAGATAAATTGAATCATCCATAAGTGGAGGATTTTATCCGCCTGACTCAACTGCCAGTTAATGGTGATAAACGAATAAGCAATTTAAGTATTGTTACGAAACAAGGGGATAACGTAAACAAGCTATCGATAAACTGATATAATAATAAAGAGAAGTCCGTAATGAAAGTGATCACCTAATGGGGGATTTTAATGAAAATTGATCAAAATTTAATTGCAAAGTTAAATAGTGAACGAAAGGATTTGCGACAAAACCAACCAACGTCCGTAAATTTTCAATCTTTAGTTCAACGAAATGAATCAAAACTTCAGTTGGATCAATTAGTAAGATTAATGGGTGAGATTGAAGTTCAGGGAGAACGCTTATCAAAAGGAAAACATTTACGCGATTTAGCGCGTTTTAAACAATTAGTTAAACGTTTTGTTAAGGAAGCAGTTGATTTTGGTTTAGAGTTATCAGAACAAAATAGTTGGAGTCCAGGTGGTTATGTAAATACACTTCATGTGGTCAAATTGATTGATGAAAAATTAGTTGAATTGACAAATGAAATGATTGATAAAGAGAGTGAATCAATGGATTTGCTTAAAAAAATTGGTGAAATAAAAGGTCTATTAATTAATTTATATACATGAGTAGGTGAGTTCGATTGAGTATATCGTGGGAGGAACTAAACCAACGTCAGCCAATAGCAGTAAAGATGCTTCAAAATTCAGTTCGTAAAAATCGAGTTGCCCATGCCTATTTATTTGAAGGTCCAAAAGGTACAGGTAAGATGGATATGGCGGTATATTATGCAAAAGTATTACTTTGTGAACAACTTAATGGCGTAACACCTTGTGGGAATTGTCGAAATTGTAAAAGGGTTGATTCTGGTAATCATCCAAATGTCTATGTTTTAAGACCGGAAGAATTATCGATAAAAAAACATCAGATTCAAGAGCTCCAAGAGGAATTTTCTAAGACAGCAGTAGAAAACAATCGCAAAATTTATCTAATCGAGCATGCTGATACAATGACTGCTAGTGCTGCGAATTCCCTGTTGAAGTTTTTAGAAGAGCCAGTTTCTTTAACAACGGCAATTTTGGTCACTGAACAATTGCAACGTATACTTCCGACTATTGTATCTCGCTGTCAAAATGTACATTTTCAGCCTCTTTCTGTTAAAAATTTTGAAAACCAGTTACAGGCGCAGGAAATTCCATTGGATTTAGCTCTATTACTAGCTAGAATTACAAATAACGAAAAAGAAGCGAGTGAACTGGCAAAAGAAGAATGGTTTGCACAAGCTAGAAGTTTAGTGATAGAATTATATGAAGCATTAATAAGTCTAAGAAAAGATAGCCTTTTGCTTCTTCAACAAGGGTTTGTGCGTACATTTGAAACAAAAGAAAGATTACAACTAGGGTTAGATCTATTAATTCTAGTATTTAAAGATATGATATATATACATGCTGAGCAAGAACAAAATATAGTGTTTAAAGAGATCGAACAAACACTAAAACATGCTTCTAATCGTTTTTCATTAGTCAAAATAACCAACTGTTTAACGATTATTTTAGAAGCGAAGAAACGCTTAGTATCGAATGCTAATATGTTGCTTGTTGCAGAGCAAATGATAATTGAATTACAGGAGGGATTGTAGATTGTGTACGAAGTAGTTGGTGTACGGTTTAAAAAAGCAGGAAAAATCTATTATTTCGACCCGAACGGAATACCAATCCCCAAAGATACATTTGTAATAGTTGAGACGGTTAGAGGGATTGAATACGGTAAAGTAGTTGTTCCAAATAAACAAGTTGGCGAAAATGATGTTGTATTACCCTTAAAAAAAGTAATGAGAATGGCTGATGAGCACGATCGTATGATTGTTGAAGAGAATAGACAGTCTGCAAAAGAAGCTTATGAGGTTTGTTCAAGTAAAGTAATGCAACATGATTTAGATATGAAACTTGTTGATGTAGAATATACGTTTGATCGAAATAAAGTTATTTTTTATTTTACAGCTGACGGACGAATTGATTTCAGAGAGCTTGTAAAAGATTTAGCTGCTATATTTCGCACTAGGATCGAATTACGCCAAATTGGTGTTAGAGACGAGGCAAAGATGCTTGGAGGTATAGGTCCATGTGGACGTATGCTTTGTTGCTCTACTTTTCTTGGTGATTTTGAGCCAGTATCAATAAAAATGGCAAAAGACCAAAATCTATCGCTAAATCCAGCTAAAATTTCGGGTCTTTGTGGGCGTTTAATGTGTTGTTTAAAATATGAAAATGATGAGTATGAAGCGGCTAAAGAACAACTACCTGACCTAGAGGATGTAATTGAAACTTCACAAGGCCCTGGAAGAGTGGTTGGATTAAACATTCTAGAACGTGTAATTCAAGTGGAGCTTATAAAAAAGGAACTTGTTGTTGAATATACCCTTGATGAGTTAATTCATGAGGGAGTCGTTTCAATACCAACCACAGACTAAGAGGTGGTACGATTGGACAAAAAGAATATTTTCTTATCTCTATCTAATATGGAAGATCAAATTCAAGATTTATCTAAGCAGTTAGGAGAACTAAAACAGTATATTGCTGAACTGCTTGAGGAGAATCACTATACTAAAATTGAAAATGAACATTTACGGCAACGTCTTGGGCTTGAACAAAAAGAAGAGATTATTCAATCAGAAATGACACGAAGTAAAAAAGTGACACCGAAAGAATCAGATATTGGAGAAGGGTACGATAACCTAGCGAGATTATATCAAGAAGGTTTCCATATCTGTAATGTGCATTACGGTAGTGTTCGGGATAATGAAGATTGCCTATTTTGTTTAATGTTTTTTGATAAAAAATAAGGAGTCTTTCCTACTCTTGTGGGAGAGACTTTTTCTTTAGAAAGAGATAGTGAAGGGAACACTTAAAGTAGAAATTAGAAAGGGTTTAGTTATATGCTACGTGATGATGAACGATTAGATTATTTATTAGCAGAGGAATTACGCATCATTCAAAGTCCTTCTGTTTTTTCCTTTTCATTAGATGCTGTTCTATTAGCAAATTTCACATACGTCCCAATTCAAAAAGGACTTATTGTTGACTTATGCTCCGGAAATGGTGTGATTCCGTTATTATTACATAAAAGATCTCATGCTAAGATGATTGGTGTAGAAATACAAGAGCGTCTGTATGATATGGCAACACGAAGTATTCAGTATAATAATCTTGAAGAAAAAATAACCATACTACACGATGATTTGAAAAATGCACCTGATCTAGTTGGAAGAGAAATAGTAGATGTAGTTACATGTAATCCCCCTTATTTTCAAGATGTTCCAAAATCAGAGCAAAATCAAAATGAGCATTATGCAATTGCAAGACATGAAATCAAAACTAATTTAGAAGAAGTGATTTATACAAGTAAGCTTTTATTAAAACATGGCGGGAAGTTATCGATGGTACATCGCCCTGGAAGGTTACTTGATATTGTGACAACGATGAGAAAACATGGTATTGAACCAAAACGCATGCAGCTTATTTATCCAAAGGTTGGTAAAGAAGCCAATACACTTTTAATAGAAGGAATTAAAGGTGGAAAGTCTGATCTGAAGATTTTGCCACCACTCTTTGTATATAATGAACAAAATGAATACACACCCGAATTAAAGGACATTTTGTATGGAGAAGGATAAACACTTTTTATATGTATTGGAGTGTAGTGATACCACCTATTATGCTGGTTATACAACAGATCTAGAAAGACGAATTAAACAACATAATGCAGGAAAAGGTGCAAAATACACGAGAGTAAGAAAACCTGTGAAATGTATCTACAATGAGGAATTTTCTACGAAACGCGAAGCAATGCAAGCAGAGTATGCTTTCAAACAGCTAACTAGAGTTAAGAAACAAGAATATATGAGCAAAAGGGGAACAGAGAGTGAATAGCCAAAAAAGCTTTATTCAAGAAGAGACTGGTTGTTTGTATTTAGTACCAACCCCAATCGGAAATTTAGAAGATATGACTTTTCGTGCCATTCGAATTTTAAAAGAGGTTGACTACATAGCAGCAGAAGATACAAGAAATAGTAAAAAGTTATGTTCTCATTTTGAGATTTCGACACCTCTTGTCAGTTATCACGAGCATAATAAGGAAAAAAGCGGAGCAAAGATTATAGAGGATATAAAAAATGGCAAAAAAGTTGCGATCGTCAGTGATGCTGGGATGCCGTGTATCTCTGATCCAGGTTATGAAATTGTACAACTTTGTTTAAATGGAGGCGTTTCAGTTATTCCATTGCCGGGTGCAAACGCAGCACTAACAGCACTTATCTCATCTGGATTACCAACAGATTCTTTTTATTATGCGGGTTTTTTTCAAAGACAAAAACGTGATAAAAAAAAGCAGCTTGAAGAGTTAAAGGGACAAGTTGGTACAATTTTATTTTACGAATCTCCACATCGATTAAAAGAAACGATTCATGTGATGTATGAAGTATTAGGAAATAGACAAGTTGTCTTATGTAGAGAGCTTACGAAGAAATTTGAGGAATTTATCCGTTGTACATTAGAAGAAGCCTGCAAATGGGTTGATACGGAAGAAATTCGTGGTGAATTTGTTGTAGCAGTTGAAGGTGCAAGTGAAGAGGAAGCTAGTGCAGCAAAAAGTAATTTTTGGGATAACTTATCCATTGAAGAGCATATTCAGTGGTATATGACAGAACAACAGAAATCTAGTAAAGATGCGATAAAATTAGTTGCTAAAGATCGAAATTTAAATAAACGAGATGTTTATGCAGTTTTTCATGAACTATAAGAATAACTTCAATCATTGAGATGTCTACTCTCAACTGGTTGAAGTTTCATTTTTTACTATTAGTTTGAAAATTATAGTATATTTGCTAGAAATAATAGAAATAGATGTTACTATTGTGTAGAATTTAACTTAAGTATACAGAGCTAATTCATTCCGTATCTATTTCATTTAATAATGAATTTATTACATAATTGAAGATTTGAATGATTGATTAAGGAGGAAATAAGAATGGGTAAACAATCTTTTTATATTACTACACCAATTTATTATCCAAGTGGTAAGTTACATATTGGACATGCGTATACGACGGTAGCTGGAGACGCGATGGCTCGATATAAACGATTAAGAGGATACGATGTATTCTATTTAACTGGTACAGATGAACATGGACAAAAAATTCAGCGTAAAGCAGAAGAATTAAATGTAACACCAGAGAAATATTTAGACGATATTATCGTTGGAATTAAAGAGCTATGGAGCAAATTAGATATCTCTTATGATGATTTTATTCGTACGACAGAAGATCGTCATAAACGTGTAGTAGAGAAAATTTTTAAACAGCTACTAGATCAAGGTGATATTTACTTAGACGAATATGAAGGTTGGTATTCAGTACCAGATGAAACATTCTATACGGAAACGCAATTAGTTGATCCGATTCAAAATGAAAAAGGAGAAATTATTGGCGGAAAAAGCCCTGATAGCGGACATCCAGTTGAATTAGTAAAAGAAGAGTCTTACTTCTTTAAAATGAGTAAATATGCTGATCGTCTTCTTCAGTTCTACGAAGAGAATCCAGAATTTATTCAACCAGAATCTCGGAAAAATGAAATGATTAATAACTTTATTAAACCTGGTTTAGAAGATTTAGCGGTATCTCGTACTTCATTTGATTGGGGAGTAAAAGTACCAGGAAATCCTAAGCATGTTGTGTATGTATGGATTGATGCTCTATCTAATTACATTACGGCATTAGGATATGGCTCGGAAAACGAGGAACTATATAAAAAATTCTGGCCAGCTAATGTTCATCTTGTAGGAAAAGAAATCGTTCGTTTCCATACGATTTACTGGCCAATCATGCTTATGGCATTAGATTTACCACTTCCAAAGAAAGTGTTTGCACACGGTTGGCTATTAATGAAAGACGGTAAGATGAGTAAGTCTAAAGGTAATGTAGTTGATCCAGTAACTTTAATTGATCGTTACGGTCTAGATGCTTTGCGTTATTATTTACTACGTGAAGTTCCGTTTGGTTCAGATGGTGTATTCACTCCAGAAGGATTTGTCGACCGAATCAATTTTGATTTAGCGAATGATCTTGGAAACCTATTAAACCGTACAATTGCGATGATTCAAAAATACTTTGATGGAACAATTCCAGTTGTAAAAGGAAACATCACTTCATTTGATGAATCACTAAAGCAATTTACAAAAGATACGAGAATTGCGATTGAAGAAGCGATGGAAAAAATGGAATTCTCAGTTGCATTAACGCATTTATGGCAATTGGTTAGTCGTACAAATAAATATATTGATGAAACACAACCATGGGTTCTTGCAAAAGATGAAGAAAAAATAGATGAGTTAGCTTCTGCTATGGCTCATTTAGCAGAAACACTTCGTCATGTGGGCGTTTTATTAAAACCATTCTTAACACAAGCACCAGGAAAAATATTTGACCAATTAGGTATCACAGACGAGTCATTCACAACTTGGGAAAGTCTAAATGAATTTGGTGTAATTGGTGAAGGAACGAAAGTACAAAAAGCAGAACCAATTTTCCCTCGCTTAGATAATAAGGTTGAAGTTGAATTTATCGTGGAGCAAATGAAGGGTTCTGCACCAGTTAAAGAAGAAGTGGCCCTAGATGAAGAAAAAGCCCCTGAAATTACATTCGATGATTTTATGAAGGTACAATTAAAAGTTGCTGAAGTGAAGGAAGCAAGTCTTGTAAAAGGTGCAAAGAAATTACTTAAGCTTCAATTAGACTTAGGTACAGAAACAAGACAAGTCATTTCAGGTATCGCAGAACATTATACTCCGGACGAGTTAATTGGGAAAAAAGTAATCTGCGTAACAAACTTAAAACCTGCAAAATTACGTGGAGAACTTTCAGAAGGTATGATCTTAGCAGGAAGTAAAGATGGTAAGCTTTCATTAGCTACAATTGACCAATCGTTACCAAACGGATCAATCATTAAGTAGAGTCTATGAAAAGTGTTTCGTGTCACATAGTACACGGAACACTTTTTTTGTCTAACTCCATTGCATTGATATTCGGTCTTTAGACTAAATGAACCTGTGTTATTTTATAATCAAGTCGTTCCTTTTATACTTAATTTGGTTGATTGTTATATTAATATAACAAAACAGAAGTGTTGTTTGGTGCAGAAATGCATAGAATTATGTAGTTTATTGTGTTTAATTGACAGTTCCTTTGACAGAAATTTATATTTCGTTGAAGAAAGTCGTTATATGGAGAAAGTATTACAAGTATATTACAAGGTACTAAAAGCTAGTAAGTAAATAATTAGGAAGATTAAATGCTTCAAGCCTTATATAATAAGGAAAATGGCATAGGGAAACAATATAAAAAATATGAAAAAAAGACCTTTTTTTCTGTATTTTTTTTGTAATGTAATTGTTAACGGGCCGTTAGGTTAGAAATTTTTAACTATGCTAGACTAAATTCAGATGGACGAAGGAGAATAAAAATGTTATTTGACACCCACGTACACCTAAACGCTGATCAATATAAAGAAGATCTAGAAGAAGTTATTCAAAGAGCTATTGATGCAGGCGTTGTTCATCAAGTAGTTGTTGGATTTGATCGTCCAACTATTACGAAAGCAATGGAATTAATTGAGAAATATGATTTCTTATATGCTGCAATTGGTTGGCATCCAGTCGATGCAATCGATGCAACAGAAGAAGATTTTGAATGGATTAAAAAGTTATCTCAGCATCCTAAGGTAGTAGCCATTGGTGAAACAGGTCTTGATTATTATTGGGATAAGTCACCAAAGGAAATTCAACAAGAAGTATTTCGTCGTCAAATAAGACTGGCGAAAGAATTGAAACTACCAATCATCATTCATAACCGTGATGCAACTGAAGATATCGTTTCCATTTTAAAACAAGAGCAAGCATCTGAAGTAGGCGGCATAATGCACTGCTTCAGCGGAAGTGTGGAGACTGCAAAAGAGTGTATTGGTATGAACTTCTATATTTCTCTAGGAGGACCAGTTACATTTAAAAATGCAAAAAAACCAAAAGAAGTTGCGACAGAAATTTCACTAGATCATCTTCTAGTAGAAACTGATTGTCCATACTTAACTCCACATCCGTATAGAGGAAAAAGAAACGAACCTAGCTATGTATCACTTGTGGCTGATGAAATTGCACGTTTAAAAGGTATTTCGGTCGAAGAAGTAAGACGAAAAACTTTTGAAAATGCATGTACCATTTTTCAGATCCACAAATGATTACGTGAACAGAACGTATAGATAGATAAAGTTCGAATATCGTTCATGTATGAAGAGTTGAAGAATTTGTCGAAAGAAAACTCTTCTACTTCTAAATCTAGTAAACATACATTCAGTAGAGTAGAAGCTAGTTAATAGGTTTGGAGCTAGTCAATCTTTTTTCTCAATCTAAAGGAGGCGGCAGCGTGATAGACGCTAATAGGTTACTTTCTAGACTTGGGAGTAGTAAAAAACTAGCAGTACAACTTGCAGGAGCTTTAGTTTTCACTGGATCAATAAGTACTGGTGCATATGAGGGCCTTAAGGATAAGGTTTCCCTTGAAGTAGATGGAAAACAACAAGTTATTCAAACACATGCTGACACAGTAGGAGAACTTTTAAAAGAACAAAAAGTAAATATTACGAATAACGATGAGGTATTCCCTTCTAGGAATACAACAATTAAGAATGATATGAAGATATCTATTCATCATTTTAAACCAGTTAAGTTATCAATTGATGGAAATGACAAGATTGTCATGACGACTGCTCAAACGGTTAAAGAATTATTGGATGAGCAAAATGTGAATGTACAAGAGCATGACAAGGTTACACCTGAATTAAATGCAGAAATTGGGCAAGATGGTAATGTGGATATCAATACATCTTTTCCTTTAACAGTTAATGAAGGTGGAAAAGAACAAAAAATTTGGTCGACTTCGACTACTGTCGCAGACCTTTTAAAGAATCAACAAATTACACTGAATCAATTTGACCGAGTTGAGCCAGGATTAGCTGAAACAGTTAAACCAAATGATACAGTTCATGTAATTCGTGTAGAAAAGGTCAACGATGTAGTGGAGGAAGCTTTAAAGTTTGAAGATAAAACACAAAATGATTCTTCAATGTATAAAGGTAATAAAAAAGTTCTTTCTAATGGTAGTAATGGTGTAGTTGAACGTAACTACCAAATTACAAAAGAAAATGGGAAAATCGTATCAAAACAATTAATCGGTGAAAAAACAATAAAAGCACCAGTTAATCGTATCATTGCAGTAGGAACAAAAACACCTTCAAGATCAATGGCTGCTAAAGAGCCATCTAAAGGAAAAGAGATGTATGTGGAAGCAACAGCATACTCGCCTTACGAAGGTGGAATGAGTGGGATTACTGCAACTGGAATCAATGTTCGAAAAAACCCAAATATAAAATTAATAGCTGTTGACCCGGACATTATTCCACTTGGGTCTAAAGTTTGGGTAGAGGGATATGGTGTTGCGATTGCAGGTGATACAGGTGGAGCTATTAATGGCCACCGTATTGATGTTCTTTTCCCAACTCAGCAAGATTGTTTGAAATTTGGTCGTAAGACGATTAAGATACGAGTACTAAAGTAAGGCAGAAGGAGATTCCTTCTGCTTTTTTGTGTACACTATTAGAAAGGGAACAATGTAGAATATTTCTTGTTATGGTATGATAACTTATACGAAATGTAGTTTTGGAGGAAATAATGAAGATAAAAGAAATAATTGTTGTTGAAGGTAAAGATGATACAGCTGCCATTAAAAAAGCTGTAGATGCAGATACTATTGAAACAAGTGGCTCAGCAATCAATAAAGAAACACTCGAATTAATTAAGCACGCTCAAAAAACTAGAGGTGTTATTATATTTACAGATCCTGATTATCCTGGTCAAAGGATTCGTTCAATTGTTTCTGACTATGTTCCTGGTTGTAAACATGCATTCATTTCAAAAGAAGAAGCTGTTCGAAATGGAAAGAAAGGGTTAGGAATTGAACATGCGACGCGCGAGGTAATTCAAAAAGCGTTACAGGACGTAAAAGAAGTATATGAAGAAAGTGTTAGTGACATCACAAAAGATGATTTAATAGATGCAGGATTAATCGGTCATTCAAAAGCAAGTGAACGAAGAGAAAAAATTGGGAAATTATTAAAGATAGGTTATACAAATGGAAAGCAATTAGAGAAACGTCTTCAAATGTTTCATATTTCGAAAGAAGCATTTATCGAAGCGGTTAGAAAAGTATTAATGGAGGAATAAAAATGAAAGAAATCTCAACGCCAAGTCGTACGAAAGAAATTCTTCAAAAGTACGATTTCTTTTTTAAAAAAAGCTTTGGTCAAAACTTCTTAATTGATACAAATATATTAGAAAACATTGTAGGATATGCTGATTTTACAGATGAAACTTGTGCAATTGAGATTGGCCCCGGGATTGGTGCTTTGACTGAGCAGTTAGCAAAACGAGCAAAAAAAGTGTTAGCATTTGAAATTGATAATCGTCTAATTCCTATTTTACAAGACACATTATCACCTTATTCAAATATCACAATTGTGAATGAAGATGTATTAAAAGCAGACGTACAAAAGGAAATCGATACACATTTACCAAATGAAAAGGATATTATGGTGGTTGCAAATTTACCATATTATGTAACGACACCAATCATTATGAAGTTGCTTACAGAAGGTTTACCGATTCGTGGTATTGTATGTATGCTCCAAAAAGAAGTCGCTGATCGTATTTCGGCAAAGCCAGGTACAAAAGATTATGGCTCTTTATCAATTGCCATTCAATTCTATACTCATGCATCAACAGTTATGACTGTTCCAAGAACAGTTTTCATGCCACAACCAAATGTTGATTCTGCTGTTATAAAGTTAGTTAAAAGAGAAACACCAGCTGCTCAAGTCGAGAATGAAGAATTCTTTTTTGAAGTAGTCCGAGCTAGCTTTGCCCAGCGCCGTAAAACGATAAATAATAATCTGTTACATAATTTACCTTCTTTAAAAAAGAATAAAGAGTTGTTAGAAAAATGCTTCCAACAATCAAATATTGAAGGAACAAGACGTGGAGAGACACTAAGTATTGAAGAATTTGGAACACTTAGTAATGTTTTATATGCACATCTATTTAGCTAATTTCCTTTTCAGACGATGGTTTAGATTAAACTGTCGTCTTTTTTTATATTGTGGCAATAAGTTATGGAATATCATCAATCACCCTTTTATGTCTCTTACATAATCTAAAAAAAGAAGTGTGAATTCGTATTGAGAAGCAATATTGAGACGTTAGAGGGGGGAATGGTATGAGCATCAAAGTGGGGGACATAGTAGCGCGTGCATCCTATCAATACGATCTCCTATTTCGTGTCATTGAGTTAAAGGATATAGGTAGTCAAACAATAGCAATTTTATATGGAGAAGAATTCCGTTTAATTGCGGATTCACCAATAGATGATTTAAGGATTGTTCAAGAAGCAGAATATCGAGAAAAAGGTGAACAGACGCTAAAGCAAATTGAACAAAGTTACCAACTTTTTCAACGTGATTATTTAGAAATGCGGGAGAAAAGAAAATATGAAGCAACAAATGGTTATCGTGCAGATGTTAATTTTTTTCAAATCCCCGGAAGAGTATTGCATATAGATGGAGATCAACAATATTTAAAAAAGTGTATTGATATGTACAATAAAATGGGTATCCCAATTGAAGGTATTCATTGTAAAGAAACTGAGATGCCATCTCAAATTGGCCATTTACTCGACCATTACAGGCCTGATATTTTAGTCGTCACAGGGCATGACGCTTATACGAAATCTAATGGCCCGAAGAATAATTTGGAGTCTTACCGGCATTCGCGTTTTTTTGTAGAAACTGTAAAAGAAGCAAGAAAAAAATATCCCTCTTTAGATCAATTAGTTATTTTTGCTGGAGCATGTCAATCTCATTTTGAAGCCATTATCCGTGCAGGGGCAAACTTTGCTAGTTCACCAACACGTGTAAATATTCATGCATTGGATCCAGTCTATATTGTTGGGAAAATTAGTTTCACATCATTTATGGAACGAGTAAATGTATGGGAAGTAGTTCGAAATACAATTACAGGTGAAAAAGGAATTGGCGGTATCGAAACAAAAGGGATATTACGAACAGGTCTCCCTTTTCAATATTTAGAGGAATAAGCAAAAAATAACTGGTAGGAAAGCGTGTGGAGTTTTCTTATACAGTTATTTTTTTTCGATTTTTTTTAAGATTTATACATAATTTAGTCGATTTTTACAAATTATACAGTTGAGATGAAATTTTGTTTGACAGACCCTTGATTTCGTTGGTATAATTTTAGTTTTTTGACTTTGTTTACATAAAATGTTATACTTGTCAAAGTGAGGTGGAATCCAATGGCCAAAAAGTTATCTGAGATTAAAGATACGTTAGACAACCATGTTGGACAAAGACTAACGTTAAAAGCAAATAGCGGACGCAGAAAAACAGTTGAGCGTTCTGGTTTCTTAGCTGAAACATATCCATCCATTTTTGTAGTACAATTAGACCAAGAAGAGAATGCTTTTGAACGCTTATCTTTTAGTTACGCTGACATATTAACAGAAACAGTTGAATTATTTTTTTATGAAGATACAAATGAATTATTAGCAAATGGACAGTAGAAATTTTCTACTGTCTTCTTTTTGTTGATGGAGCCAGTAGAAGTGGATTCTAGATGTATTTCTAGTGCTCCACTTTTTGATCTGTCTAGCTACAACAACCATCCCCTCGGTCATTTCACAAATAACTAATGAAGTGAACTACACACTACCTTAGTTAACCAAGCCTGTCCTCTCGCTTTCAAATCGAAGCTCGAGTCAGTAGAAGCGGATTCTAGATGTATTTCTAGTGCTTCACATTTCTTACTTTCGGGGATAAGCAGGTTGCCTCCGCATTTCTTTTCTTACAAATTATGCCATCACTAATTTTCTAATTTTATTTTCATACTAATACTGTCGGAAGTGAAAAAGGGGGTCTCTTTCTTGGGGAGAAGACGTAGTATAATGTCTGAACAGTTTAAGGAAGAACTTGCAAAAGACCTTGGTTTTTATGATGTCGTTCAAAAAGAGGGATGGGGCGGCATTCGTGCGAGAGATGCAGGAAATATGGTGAAAAGAGCTATAGAAATCGCGCAATCACAATTAATGAACGATAAAAAATAAAGACAAAAATTCACTGCGACAATACCGAAGCGAATAGCTTCGGTATTTATTTTTATAAAATTAACTCTTCTGCCTTCTAGGCTACATTTTTCTTATTGCGTAAGTGTGATACAATAGCAAAAAAGTAAGTGTACATAAGAAGGTGAAGTAATTGAAAATTTTAGTAAAAGCACCAGCTAAAATTAACTTGTCGTTAGATGTGTTAGGAAAAAGAGAAGATGGTTATCATGATGTTAAAATGATTATGACGACTATTGATCTTGCAGATCGTATTGAGTTAGAACTGTTAGAACAGAACCGTATTATTGTAACATCGCATAATCGGTATGTTCCAGATGACCAACGAAACTTAGCATATCAGGCTGCCGCTTTGTTAAAAGACATTTATGGAGTGAAGTTAGGGGCTCAAATCACAATTACTAAGAACATTCCTGTTGCGGCCGGTTTAGCAGGTGGTAGTAGTGATGCAGCAGCTGTTTTAAGAGGTTTAAATAAGTTATGGGGATTAAACTGTTCAATTGATGAATTGGCTCAGATTGGGGCTAAAATTGGCTCAGATGTATCATTTTGTGTCTATGGTGGAACGGCTATTGCAACAGGGCGTGGAGAACAGATAGAGCATATTGGCTCACCTCCTCCTTGCTGGGTTATTCTTGCAAAACCATCACAGGGTGTATCTACTGCAACGGTTTATCAAAATTTAAATTTAAATGGAATTGAGCATCCTAATGTTGATGGAATGATCGATGCGATTACGAACCAAGATTACAAACAAATTTGTGGCTCGTTAGGAAATGTACTCGAATCAGTTACATTAAAATTTCATCCCGAAGTTGCTATGATTAAAGAACAAATGAAACGTTTTGGAGCTGATGCCGTATTAATGAGCGGAAGCGGCCCAACGGTATTTGGTTTAGTGAAGCATGATTCAAGAATGCATCGAGTGTACAATGGATTAAAGGGATTTTGTGAACAAGTATATGCCGTTCGAATGCTAGGAGAACGAGAAAAACTTGAATAAAAACGAATAATATTATAAAATTTTCTATATAATATTCGTGATTCGAGGTGCGGTATGAAAATTAGAAGAAGCTCAAGGTTAGTTGGCATGACGCATTATTTACTACAACACCCTCAGCAATTAGTATCTCTAACATTCTTTTCTGAGTTATACGATTCTGCTAAGTCTTCTGTTAGTGAGGATTTAGCCATTATCAAGCAAACATTTGAACAGCAGGGAATAGGCTCGCTTCAAACGATTCCTGGAGCAGCAGGTGGAGTGAAGTATATTCCTGGGATAAGCTTAGAAGAAGCGAATCGTGTGATTGATGAACTTTGTATTCTTATTAGTAAACCAGATCGTGTATTACCTGGCGGTTACTTATACATGACAGATATTTTAAGTAATCCAAATTATGTTAATAGTGTTGGAAGAATTTTTGCGTCGATTTTTAATAAGAAAAAAGTTGATATCGTTGTGACAGTTGCTACTAAAGGGATACCTTTAGCATATGCCGTTGCTAACTATTTAAATATTCCTGTTGTTATTGTACGTCATGATAACAAAGTAACAGAGGGATCAACTGTGAGTATTAACTATGTATCAGGATCGACAAAAAGGATTCAAACAATGACATTAGCGAAACGTAGCATTGAGCCAGGTGCGAACGTATTAATCATTGATGATTTTATGAAGGCGGGCGGCACGGTTGCAGGTATGCAGAATTTATTAAAAGAATTCCAAGCAAATGTTGCTGGTATTGGTGTTTTAGTAGAAGCGTTAAATGCTGAAGAGCGATTAGTGGAAGATTATGTTTCGTTAATCAAGCTTTCTGAAGTAAATGAAAAAGAACAACTTATTAGTGTAGAAAAAGGTAAATTTACCGAAGACCTTCTTTCATAGTTATGGAATAGAAAAAGGTATAACAAAAATCTTATTTAGTGAGAGGTAAAAAGATGAAAACAATTCATACAGATCATGCTCCAGCGGCTATTGGACCATATTCACAAGCGGTTGTTGTTAACGGAATGCTTTATACTTCTGGTCAAATTCCATTAAAATTAGATGGAACAATTGTTGAAGGTAATGTTCAAGACCAAACAAAACAAGTTTTTGCTAACTTAAAAGCGGTATTAGAGGAAGCTGGTACTGATTTTACAAAGGTAGTAAAGACAACTGTTTTTCTAAAAGATATGTCATTTTTTAACGACTTTAACGAAATATATGGTATGTTTTTCAATGAACATAAACCAGCTAGAAGCTGTGTTGAGGTAGCAAGATTACCGAAAGATGTATTAGTAGAAATCGAATTAATTGCAACAATTTAAACCCGAAAATATTTTTCGGGTTTTTTTTTGTATAAATTACTAAATTTTTATCAATATCTATCCGATAAACTAGTTAAGGGCCCTATATTAAGTATGTAATAAAAAGTTTAATAATTTTTTATATAAAAAATTTTCTAAAAGAAGGAAATTTTAAATAATTGTGGAAATAAATAGTAATGCTCAAAGATGAAAAAGGTGGTGAACTAGATGGAAGTGACAGATGTAAGATTACGCCGCGTAAACACGGAAGGTCGTATGAGAGCAATCGCATCAATTACACTTGATCATGAATTTGTTGTTCATGATATTCGTGTAATCGATGGGAATAATGGTTTATTCGTTGCGATGCCAAGCAAACGTACTCCGGATGGAGAGTTCCGTGATATCGCTCATCCGATTAATTCTACAACACGTAGTAAAATTCAGGATTCAGTATTAGCAGAATATCATCGTGTTGGTGAATTGGAACAAGACTTTGAGGAAGCAGGAGCGTCCTAAAAATAGTACATAAAAAGAACCCATGAATGTATAATGGGTTCTTTTTTTATGGTATAATAAACTGAATGATTGTGAAAAAAGAATGAGATATGTTCGGTTTAACCGGCAACTCTAGGTATATAGAAATATGGAGGAACACCATGACAAATCAATATGCAATTGTTTTAGCTGCTGGAAAAGGCACTAGAATGAAATCGAAGTTATATAAAGTACTACATCCTGTTTGTGGCAAACCTATGGTTAAGCACGTGATTGATCATGTGAAAAATTTAGGGATAGATAAAATTGTTACAATTGTAGGTCATGGAGCTGAGCTTGTAAAAGAACAATTAGGAAACGAAAGTGAATTTGCTTTACAAGCTGAACAATTAGGAACGGCTCATGCGGTTATTCAAGCAGCCCCATTATTAAAAGATTTAAAAGGGACTACATTAGTAATTTGTGGTGACACTCCTCTTATTTCTTCAGAAACAATTGCTGCATTGTTTAAAGAACACGAACGCCTTGGAGCAAAAGCAACAATTTTAACAGCTCGTTTAGAAGATTCAACTGGATACGGAAGAATTGTTCGTAGTGAAAATGGATCTGTCGTGAAAATTGTGGAGCATAAAGATGCTACAGAAGAAGAGCGATCTATAAAAGAAATAAACACAGGAACGTATTGCTTTGACAACCAAGCATTATTTGATGCTTTAAGTAAAGTGAATAACGAAAATGCACAAGGTGAGTACTATTTACCAGATGTAATTGAAATTTTAAAACAGAACGACGAAATAGTAGCGGCATACCAAACGGGTGATTTTGATGAAACGTTAGGTGTAAATGACCGTTATGCATTATCTCAAGCTGAAGAACACATGAAAAAACGAATCAATAAAAAGCACATGTTAAATGGTGTAACGATTATTGATCCAAATTCAACTTATATTTCAGCAGATGCAGTTATTGGAGCAGATACAGTTATTTACCCTGGTACTATGGTATACGGACATAGTACAATAGGAGAGGACTGTCAAATTGGACCAAATACTGAAATTCTAGATAGTGAGATCGGAAACAACACTGTCATTAAACAATCAGTAGTTCATAATAGTCAAATTGGAAATAATGGCGCAGTTGGGCCGTTTGCACATATTAGACCAGAATCGAATATTGGGAATGATGTTCGAATTGGAAATTTTGTTGAAACGAAAAAAGTTTCATTCGGGAATGGAAGTAAAGCTTCTCATCTTAGCTATATAGGAGATGCAGAGGTAGGGGAAAACGTAAACTTAGGTTGTGGATCAATTACTGTTAATTACGATGGTAAGAAAAAGTATCTAACAAAGATTGAAGACAATGTGTTTGTAGGCTGTAATTCTAACTTAATTGCTCCTGTTACAATTAAAAAGGGCTCATACGTTGCTGCGGGTTCTACAATAACTGATAATGTACCAGAAAATACACTTTCAATTGCAAGAGCGAGACAAGTTAATAAAGAAGGTTATATAAAATAGTAGTGATATTATTTTTATAAAAGATATAAATAGTAAAAAGCGGAGGGTACACGAACAATGTCAAATCATTATCCAGATAAGAACTTAAAAGTTTTCTCACTAAATTCAAATCCGAAGTTAGCACAAGACATTGCGAAACATATTGGAGTTGAGCTTGGGAAATCTTCAGTAGATCGTTTTAGTGATGGGGAAGTTCAAATAAATATTGAAGAAAGTATTCGTGGTTGTGATGTGTTTATTATTCAATCCACTAGTTTTCCTGTAAATGAACACATTATGGAATTATTGATTATGATTGATGCATTAAAACGTGCTTCTGCAAAAACAATAAATATTGTTATTCCATACTATGGATATGCACGTCAAGATCGTAAAGCACGTTCTCGTGAACCGATTACATCTAAGTTAGTTGCTAACCTTCTTGAAACTGCAGGGGCAACACGCGTTATCACATTAGATCTACATGCTCCACAAATTCAAGGGTTCTTTGATATTCCAATTGACCATATGATGGGTGTACCTATTTTAGCTGACTACTTTAGAAGAAAACAATTAGATGATATTGTAATTGTTTCACCTGACCATGGTGGTGTTACGCGTGCAAGAAAAATGGCAGATCGCTTAAAAGCACCGATTGCCATTATTGATAAACGTCGTCCAAGACCAAATGTTGCCGAAGTTATGAACATTATCGGTAACATTGAAGGTAAAACGGCAATTTTAATCGACGACATTATTGATACAGCTGGTACAATTACATTAGCTGCTAATGCATTAGTTGAACACGGCGCAAAAGAAGTGTATGCATGTTGTACGCATCCTGTACTTTCTGGTCCTGCAATTGAACGTATTGAAAATTCTTGTATTAAAGAATTAGTCGTAACAGATTCGATCGCATTACCAGAAGAGAAAAAGACAAAGAAAGTTGTTGAGCTTTCTGTAGCAGAGTTAATTGGAGAAGCGATTATTCGTGTCCATGAACAACAATCTGTGAGCACTTTATTTGATTGATAAAACCTGTAATTTTTGTTTGATGAAAAATGACGTAACCGCCCGCTGGTTACGTCTTTTCTTACTATGTTGGCTCCTGTTACATTTTATATGTTATTTAGTTTGATTAGACAGAGAAAATAGGTGGACGAGGCCCTGTAGTTGTTTTGAAAACTTATCAATGATAATTTATTGATAGATTTACTTACCATTTAAAGAGTACATTACATAATCTATTTGTTTATTTTTGGCTATTTTCTAAAAGATTGTTGCTTTTGAGATTATAAATTTGAAAGACAGAAGTTGATTACAATGGAAGGTGCGAGACTCCTGTGGGAATAGCGGGAAGGCTGAGACCCCGCAGGCTTGCCGAGGAGGCTCAGCTCTCGCCCCACGGAAAGGGAGCAGCCTGGAGTTGTAATCAACTAGCGCATTCTAAAATAGCAACAATATATACGAAAACGGCCTTCTAACGAAAACAGTAAGAAGGAGGATGAAAAAATGAAATTATTCGTCGGTCTAGGGAATCCTGGAAGAGAGTATGAGAGAACTCGTCATAATATTGGCTTTATAGCAATTGATGAGTTGGCATATCGCTTTGGAATTTCACTGACACAACAAAAGTTTAATGGCATATATGGATCAGGTATAGTAAACGGAGAAAAAGTTTACTTAGTGAAACCTACAACATACATGAATCTATCAGGTGAATGTGTAAGACCTTTTATGGATTATTTTCAAATTGATTTAGAAGATGTTGTCATTATTTACGATGATATGGATCTCGGCACGGGTAAACTAAGATTACGTACAAAAGGAAGTGCAGGGGGGCATAATGGGATTAAATCACTTATTATGCATTTTCAAACGCAAGAATTTCTTAGAATACGTATAGGTGTTGGAAGACCTCAGAATGGAATGTCCGTTGTTAACCATGTTCTCTCCAATTTTTATAAAGAAGAAGAGGCTGACGTTATAAGTGGCGTTAAGATGGCAGCTGAAGCGTGTGAGTACTTTTTAAATCATTCATTTTTAGAAGTTATGAATCGTTATAATAAAAAATAAAGATGTTTTAACAGGGATTATTAAATTTTTATTGAATAAGTATTAAATGTCCAATCCATACTGAGAATACATTGTATTATTATGGAGGCTATATGGACAGTATTCGTTTTAAATGTCGGTATTGTGAACAGCCATTAGGTTCTATATCGAATGAACAGTTACAGCAATTATCAAAAAATTACACAGGATTATTTAACGAAGAACTAGATGGGCATGTATACTATCGGTCTGATGGAGATATTTTAATTCAAACTGTATGCTCTTCGTGTGAAGAAGCTTTGAGTTTATTTCCGCACTATCATGAATATAAGTCGTTTCTTCACTAAAAATGGCCTTTGGCAATTGCCTTAGGCGTTTTTCTGCGTGAATGATTTAAGATAGATAGCCTTAGTAAATTATGAAAAAAGTAAATCAGGATAAAGTTTGAAATGCTGTAAGGGGAGATATTGTAAATGATAGGTCTAATTGAACAATTCGAGCGATATAAGGATGTTCAACAAATCTTAAATGGAATCCATAAAGGATTAAAAGAACAACTAGTAACAAATTTAACGGGGTCATCGAAAACACTTTTAGCAGGAGCAATTTATAAAGACACAAATAGAACTCAGCTCGTTGTTGCTCAAAACCTTTTACAAGCACAAAAAATGTATGAAGATTTAAATTCCGTAATTGGTGAAAATGTTTATCTTTATCCTGCAAACGAATTGATTGCATCTGAAATTGCCGTATCTAGTCCTGAGCTTCGTGCTCAACGATTAGAGGTATTAAATTTTTTAGCAAGCGGAAGTGTAGGGGTTATAGTTACTCCTATTACGGGAATTATTGATTTCCTTCCTTCTCCAGAATTATGGAAAAACTATCAAGTTACGCTAGAAGTTGGTCTAGATGTTGATTTAGAGGTACTGACTCACAAATTTGTTCAAATGGGATATGAACGAGTTTCTATGGTTGAAAGTCAAGGTGAATTTAGTATCCGTGGTGGAATCGTAGACTTATATCCTTTAACAAGTATGAATCCGATCAGGATCGAATTGTTCGATACAGAAATTGATTCAATTCGTTCTTTTTCAGTGGAAAATCAGCGTTCAATAGATAAGTATACTCAATTTCAAATTGGGCCAGCTACTGAACGATTAGTAAAACCAGAACAGATAAAAGAGTCTATTACAAAAATAGAGCAACTGTTTAAAGCTACATTAACTAAAACTACTGATGCAGAGTTAAAAGAACGACTAGTATCAAAGGTTGGCTATGAAATAGAACAATTAAAACAAGGTCAGCAAATTGATCAAATCTATAAATATCTATCTTTAATTTATGAAAAACCATACAGTTTAATAGATTACTTACCACAAGATGCGCTTATCTATATCGATGAGATTTCTCGTGTGCATGAATTATATGAGCAAGTTAAAAAAGATGAGGCAGAGTGGTATACATCACTTTTATCAGAAGGAAATGCGATCTCAGGACTGTCTTTTTCACATGACTTATATGCTGTGATGCATTCAAGAAAAAGACAACAAGTCCATACAAGCTTATTTCCTAGAAGAGTTCATCATACTGCACCAGAACAAATTGTCTCAATTCAGTGTAAGACAATGCAGGAATTCCATGGTCAAATGAACTTGTTAAAAAATGAGCTGGAACGCTGGAAGAAAAATAAGTATACGATTGTAATGCTAGGAGCTAGCGATGAACGTGTTAATAAAATTGAAAGTATACTTGATGACTACAACATAGAAGGTAAAATCATTTCTTCAGTAGACCAATTAAAACCAAAGACAGTTCATATTATGAAGGGTGATTTGTTAACTGGATTTGAATTACCTTTAGAAAAATTTGCGATTATTACTGAAAAAGAGCTTTTTACAAAGAAATTTAAAAAAGCTAAACGTAGTAATGCGAAATTGTCTAATGCAGAGAGAATAAAAAACTATTCAGAGCTTCACGTTGGAGATTATGTTGTTCATGTGAATCATGGAATAGGAAAATTTTTAGGAATCGAAACATTAGAAATAAATGGTGTGCATAAAGACTATCTTCATATTCGATATCATGGAGATGATAAATTATTTGTTCCAATTGAACAAATTGACCAAGTTCAAAAATATGTCGGTTCAGAAGGAAAAGAACCAAAAATATATAAACTTGGTGGTAGTGATTGGAAAAAGGTTAAGAAAAAAGTTGAAGGATCTGTCCAAGATATTGCGGATGATTTAATTAAACTTTATGCAGAACGTGAAGCATCGAAAGGTTATGCATTTTCTCCTGATACGTCAGAACAACAAGATTTTGAAGGTACGTTCCCTTATCAAGAAACGGATGACCAAATTCGATCAATTAATGAAATAAAGAAAGATATGGAACGAGAGCGTCCTATGGACAGATTGCTATGCGGTGACGTTGGGTATGGAAAAACCGAGGTTGCAATTCGCGCGGCATTTAAATCCATTATTGAAGGGAAACAGGTAGTATTTTTAGTTCCCACTACTATTTTGGCACAGCAGCATTTTGAAACATTAAGAGAGCGATACCAGGACTTCCCAATCAACATTGGTCTACTAAATCGTTTCCGTTCTAGAAAACAACAATTAGAGACGATGAAGGGGCTGAAAGACGGAGCAATCGATATTGTTGTAGGGACACATCGTTTACTTTCAAAGGATATTGTTTACAAGGACTTAGGTTTATTAATTATTGACGAAGAACAACGTTTTGGTGTTACGCATAAAGAGAAGATAAAACAATTAAAAGCGAATGTAGATGTATTAACATTAACAGCAACTCCAATTCCTCGTACATTACATATGTCGATGTTAGGAGTTCGAGATTTATCAGTCATTGAAACGCCACCTGAGAATCGTTTTCCTGTTCAAACATACGTTGTAGAATATAACCCTTCTTTAGTTCGTGAAGCCATTGAGCGTGAGTTAGCACGCGACGGGCAAGTATACTTCCTTTATAACAGAGTTGAAGATATAGAGCGTATGGCAGAGCGAATTTCAATGCTTGTTCCAGATGCTAAAGTTGCAGTGGCGCATGGACGTTTGAATGAAGGAGAATTAGAATCCGTCATGTATGACTTTTTAGATGGTCAGTATGACGTACTAGTTAGTACAACCATTATTGAAACAGGAGTGGATATTCCGAATGTAAATACCCTAATTGTGTATGATGCAGACCGAATGGGATTATCAACTTTGTATCAGTTAAGAGGTCGAGTAGGCCGTTCAAATCGAGTGGCTTATGCCTATTTCACTTATAAACAAGACAAGGTGTTAACAGAGGTTGCAGAAAAGCGTCTACAAGCAATAAAAGAATTCACAGAATTAGGCTCTGGATTTAAGATCGCAATGCGAGATCTATCAATCCGTGGAGCAGGAAATCTACTTGGTGCTCAGCAGCATGGGTTTATTGACTCGGTAGGTTTTGATCTATATTCTCAAATGCTAAAAGATGCAATCGAAGAGCGTCGAGGAATCAAGAAAGAAGACCATATCTCTATTGAAATTGATTTAGATGTGGATGCATACCTTCCAGACTCGTATATTCAAGATAGTAAGCAAAAGATTGAAATGTACAAACACTTTAGAGGAATTGAAACATTTGAGGAATTAAATGATTTACAAGACGAATTAATTGACCGTTTTGGAGAATTTCCGAAAGAGGTTGGCTATTTATGTCAAATTGCGTATATTAAGATACTAGCCAAAGCAGAAAAAGTAGAGTTAATTAAACAAACTAAATCTGATGTAAGCATGTACCTTACTGAAGAAGCAAGTACAAAAGTTGATGGTGGTAAGTTATTCCAGTTGTGTAATTCATTTGGACGTGGTATAGGTCTTGGAATGGAAGGGATGAAGCTGAAAATAACGTTAGATGTGAAAGGCAAGAAGCAGTCAGATTGGTTAACAACAATTGAAGGTATATTAAGTGGCCTTAAAAATGTGAAGAAAGAGAGCGTTAATGCTTAAAGGTTTTCTTCTAAAAGTTGATTATTTAAGTAACCTTTTACATTAGTGTTAAAAAATCTCACTTATTTTGTATAGAACAGCTATTGTGTAGGATACTATCAGTAATTACGGGTGAACTTACCTCATTTTTCACTCAGCTATCTTACATCAATATAGTCATGCAGTAAGTGAGGAGGCTCTTCAAAGGAATGAAAGCAACAGGAATTGTTCGTCGAATCGACGATTTAGGCAGAGTAGTTATTCCAAAAGAAATTAGGAGAACCCTACGAATCAGGGAGGGGGATCCATTAGAAATATTTGTTGACCGTGATGGAGAGGTTATCTTAAAAAAATATTCTCCTATCAGTGAACTAAGTGATTTTGCAAAAGAGTATGCAGATGCTCTATATGATAGTCTTGGCCACACAGTTTTAATTAGTGATCGTGATTCAGTTGTTGCGGTTGCAGGTGTGTCAAAAAAGGAATATTTAAATAAAAATATCGGTGAACTAATTGAAAAAATAATGCCAGAACGGTCCTCACAGCTTGTGACGGAATCAGGTGAAGCATCATTCATTGAAAGTGTAATTGAGAAATATCAATCCTATGTAGTAGGCCCAGTAGTAGCAAGTGGTGACCCAATTGGAGCAGTTGTGATCTTTTCGAAAGAAAAAACGCTCAGTGAGGTTGAGAAAAAAGCTGTTGATACTGCTACAAACTTTTTAGCAAGACAAATGGAGCAATAAGTAAAAGTCACTCTTTTCCAGTTAATAGTTGGAAGAGAGTGGCTTTTTGTGTTGGAGGTTCTTCAATGTCTGAATGCGGTAAGTGAGCCTCTCCCGCATTTCGTACTGTCTAGCTGCAGAGCCTATCTCCTCGGTCGTTTCACAAATAACAAGTGAAGGGAAAACCCGCCCTTCTCTTGTTATTTGCTCCAACGCCTTTCGGAGGTAAGCGAGCCTCTTCCGCATTTCGTACTGTCTAGCTACATGAACTAGCTCTTCGGTCGTTTCACAAAAACCAAGTGAAGGGAAAAACCACCCTTCCCATGGTTTTTGCTCCAACGCCTCTCAGAGCTAAACGAGTTCATTCCGCTTTTCTAATGTCTAGCTACAGAGACTACCTCCTCGGCCATTTCACAAATAACAAGTGAAGGGAAAGGGCGCCCTTCCCATGTTATTTGCTCCAATGTCTTTCGGAGGTAAGCGAGCCTCTTCCGCATTTCGTACTGTCTAGCTACAGAACCTATCTCCTCGGTCGTTTCACAAATAACAAGTGAAGGGAAAACCCGCCCTTCTCTTGTTATTTGCTCCAACGCCTTTCGGAGATAAACAAGGTTCTTCCGCCTTTCATAATAAAGGAACTTTACATTTTCTATTGAAATGTAATACATTAAAGGTTGAACTGTTTATCCTTTTATTAGGGGGAGTGTAATTCTATTGCAAAAACCAAAGCATAAGGCTGCTCTTCAAGGAGCTTTATTTATAACAATTGCTTCATTACTTTCAAAGATATTAAGTGCTTTTTATAAAATTCCTTACCAAAATATTGCTGGTGACTTAGGATACTATATTTACCAACAGGTCTATCCGATTTATGCAATGGCACTAGCATTTTCTACATATGGCTTTCCAATGGTACTTTCTACTCTCGTTGCTGAACGTATTGCAAGAAAAGATGAGCAAGGGGCACGAGATCTTTCCTATGCTACTTTTATAGTTCTACAGTGTATGGGTATTATCTGTTTCTCCGTATTATTTTTAGGAAGTAGTCAAATTGCACATTATTTAATGAAGGATGATAAGTTAACTTTACTGATTAAAATGGTTTCGGTTGGTTTTTTATTTGTGCCAATTACTTCTGTTTTTAGAGGGTATTATCAGGGGTTAGGTGATATGGGCCCGACATCAATTAGTCAAGTGATTGAGCAACTATTTCGTGTTGGTACAATTTTAGTTTTATCGATTTATCTTGTTATTAATGTTGATAATTTATATGTAGTTGGAGCTGGCGCAGTTTCTGGTTCAATCATTGGAAGTGTTGCTGCAATTCTATTTTTTCTTTACTGGGCTTCGTTTAAAGGTTCAGGCCTAACCATACCTTCTATACGCTCAATAAAAAAATATAAAGCAGAATTAAAAGTAATTCTTTATCAAGGGATACTGCTTAGTTTAAGTAGCTTGGTATTAGTGTTTATTCAATTTATTGATTCCCTTTCATTTTATCCTTTACTTGTTCACTATGGTTATCATGTAGAGGGTGCAAAGTTAGTAAAAGGGATATATGACCGTGGATTTCCACTAATCCAACTAGGTGCTGTCATTGCTTCATCTTTTTCATTAGCACTGATCCCGTTTATTTCAAGTGCATTAGTTCGTAAAGAGCATGAAGAAATTCATAAAAGAATAGAAACGTCCGTAAGAGTAAGTATTGTAATAGGTTCTGCTGCTACAGTTGGTTTAATATCAATTATTCATCCAACAAATATCATGTTGTACCGAAATGATTTGGGTACGGATGTATTAAGTGTGTTAAGTATATCAATTATTTTTGCAGGATTAGCTATTACTGCAGCGACAATTGCTCAGGGGTTAGGTAAAAGTTTAATTCCGGCTATTAATGTTTTAATAGGTGGTGTAGTGAAATTAATAGGTAACATACTATTAATGGAGCAGATTGGTTCTCGAGGAGCTGCCTATTCAACCGTTATTGCATTGGCAGTTGTAGCTTTACTTAACTTGATCTATTTATATCGTTTAGTAAGAGTAAATCTTTTTTCATTAAAATTCTTAATGAAATTAGCAGTTATCATTTTCATTATGTATTATGGTGTACATTTTTATGAAATGATTTTTGAAAGGGTTGCTGGTTTTATCCAACCACTTCGTCTTCGCATGCTTGTTGAAGCTCTGACATCAGCCGCTATTGGAGCAATAATTTTTGCGTTGTTGATGTTAAAGATAAAATTATTTAAATTAGAGGAATTAAGTGCAGTTATAAAAAGTAAAAAATTACAAAAATGGCTGTCATAAAAGGAGTGTTTGCCTTGAAATATATTACTGTAATTGGGTTAGGAGCCAGTGATTTAGAACAAATGCCAATCGGAATTTATCGAGCATTGCTTTCTAGTGACAATCTCTTTCTTCGTACAAAGGATCATCCTGTTGTAAGTGAGCTAGAAAAAGAAGGGTTACAATACACTGCTCTTGACGACATCTATGAAAAACATGATGCTTTTGAGGCTGTTTACGAAGAAATCGTACAAGTAATTTGCCAAGAAGCGGAGAAAAAACCAGTAATGTATGCTGTTCCAGGGCATCCGCTTGTAGCAGAACGAACAGTTCAATTATTAATTGAACTAGAAAAACAAAAGGAAATCGAACTGAATATAGTAGGTGGACAAAGCTTTTTAGATGCTATGTTTGCATCACTTAAAATTGATCCAATTGAAGGGTTTCAATTAGTGGATGCAACATCAATTGATAATGAAATTCTTACATTAAAACAACATTTGATCATTTGCCAAGTTTATGATCAAATGACAGCCTCTATCGCGAAATTAACGCTAATGGAGCAATTACCAGATGATTATGAAGTTACCGTAGTAACAGCGGCAGGTAGTGCGAATGAAAAAATTCAGCAAGTTCCTTTATATGAGTTAGACCGTGTAGCAACGATTAATAACTTAACTAGTGTATATGTACCGCCAGTTAAAAATGAAGAACAAACTTACCATCAGTTCACTACACTTCGAAAAATCGTTGAAACGTTGAGAGGTCCAAATGGCTGTCCGTGGGATCAAAAACAAACGAATGCATCATTGAAAAAATATTTGTTAGAGGAAGCCTATGAGTTACTAGAAGCAATTGATGAAGAAGATGATGAACATATCATTGAAGAATTAGGTGACGTGCTTCTTCAAGTCATGCTACATGCTCAAATTGGCGAAGATGATGGTTATTTTTCAATTGACGATGTCATTCGTGGACTTTCAAAAAAATTAATTTTCCGTCATCCTCATGTGTTTGGAGATGTACAGGTGGAAGGGGAACAAGAAGTCCTCTCAAACTGGCAAGCGTTAAAGGAACAAGAAAAAGGAAAAGAAAGAGATTCTATATTATCGGGTATCCCAAAAGACTTATCTGGTTTAATGAAGGCTGAGATGCTTCAAAGAAAAGCAGCAAAAGTTGGTTTTGATTGGCCAGAATTGCCACCAGTTCTTGATAAAATTAAAGAAGAATTCCACGAAGTGTTAGAAGCCATCGAAACAAAAGATGAGTCGGGCATAGAGGCAGAGCTAGGAGATTTACTATTTAGTATTGTAAATTTAACTCGTTTTGTAAATGTAGATCCTGAACAAGCGATTTTAAAAACAAATAAAAAGTTTGAAACGCGATTCAAATTTATTGAAAACCGATTAAATGAATTACAAAAAAGTTTCCAAGATGTGACACTAGAAGAGATGGATGCGATTTGGAATGAAGCGAAAAAAGTGAAATAAGGGAGAGATGGTTGATGAGATTAGATAAATTTTTAAAAGTTTCCCGTATTATCAAACGCCGAACTTTAGCAAAAGAAGTAGCAGATCAAGGTAGAATTACAATTAACGGAACTGTAGCCAAAGCATCTTCAGATGTGAAGGTTGGAGATGAGCTGAAAATTCGTTTCGGACAAAAAATTGTTACTGCAAAAATTAATGAGTTGAAAGAAATCGTTCGTAAAGAAGAAGCAGATAACATGTATACAATTATAGGTGAAGAAAAACAATCAGATAGCTTGTTCTAATTATGTAATCCCTTCATATACTTGTACAAACAGAAAAGATAGTAGTCATTTAAGATACGATCTTTTCTAATGAGTGTATGGAGGGACTTGTTATGAGTAATTCTTATCAATCGATAAATAATAGTCAAAACCAACAAAGCCAGGTGGTTGATCAAGATTTAATCTTAAAAGGAAGAAGATATTTAGAAATTACTGGTGTGAAGCAAGTGGAAAGCTTCGATAGTGAAGAATTTTTAGTAGAGACGGTACTTGGTTTTTTACATATTAAAGGACAAAATTTACAAATGAAAAACTTGGATGTTGAAAAAGGACATGTAGCAATTAAAGGAAAAGTTAATGAATTATGCTATTTAGATGAGCATTCAACGGGGAAAGCTAAAGGTCTCTTTAGCAAATTATTTAAATGAGCTTAAAGGTTCAATTCTACTCAATGATTGCGATGGTTGGTATGGGTGCTTATTTAGGGATGGCACTAGACACTTACCATCGTTTTTTAAATCGAAAAAGTAAGAAGCTACTTGTCTATGTCACTGATATCTTATTTTGGATCTTCCAAGGATTATTCATTTTTTATGTGTTGTATTCAGTCAATGAAGGTGAACTGAGAGTTTATATATTCCTTGCTATTCTTTGTGGATTTGCAGCTTATCAGAGTTTATTACAAAAACCATATAAAAGAATATTAGAGTTTATTATTCAACTTATATTACGTACAACAATGGTAATTGTAAGAATTGTTCAGGCTATAATCATTAGGCCAATTCGCGGGCTCATAAAAGTGTTCGTTGCACTTATTTTATTTATTTTTCATATTTTTGTTCGACTGATCCGTGTACTTTACAACGTACTATTAGCAATTCTTCGATTTTTCGCTAGGATAATATGGTTTTTTGTGCCAAAACGAGTCAAAAACATTTTATTTCAATTAAAAGGTTTTTACGAAAAGAAGAAGAATACCTTCCTTACTACTATTAGAAAAGTAAAGCATTTAATAGATAGGAGGAAAAAGTAGATGGAGTTAGCAAGGAAACTTGAAGTGAAAAGTTATAACCTTCCTGAGCACATTGAAAGTACGGATACAAATCTTTCTGGATTACCTCGTAACAGAAGCGTAAAAAAGTTTTTTTTAAGAATGATTTTATTTATTACTTTTTCAGTTCCTTCTGGTATTTTTCTCCAACAAATGCTTCAAAATCAGATTCAATTAAATCAGATGAAAAATCATCAAGTAAGTATACTTGAGAAAAAAATGGGTGAGCTTCAAAAAGAGAATGAGGATGCAAAGGCTATGATTCTTAAGTTAAATGATGATCAGTATATCAGTCAGTTAGCTAGAAAAAAATTATTTTTTTCAAAAAAAGATGAAATTGTGTTCCCAAATATGAAGTAATCATCGTTTCATTGACACTTGTTTTTATTATTTTATATAATATAGTAAATTCATTGATACATTTTTAAGGAGGAACAGTTTTTTTATGTCAATTGAGGTAGGCAGCAAAGTTAGTGGAAAAGTTACAGGTATTACAAATTTTGGTGCGTTCGTGGAACTTCCAGGAGGAGTAACTGGACTTGTACACATTAGTGAAGTAGCTGACAACTATGTGAAAGATATTAATGAGCATTTAAAAGTTGGCGATGAAGTTGAAGTAAAAGTTATTAACGTAGAAAAAGACGGGAAAATTGGATTATCTATTAAAAAAGCAAAAGATCGTCCACCTGTAGTAGAAGGAGAACAAAGACCGCAGCGTCCTAGTAGACCTTCTTTCAACCGTAACAAAGATCAAAACCGTAGAGATAGAGACCAACGTCCAGCGAAAGAATCATTCGATCAAAAGTTGAGTAAGTTTTTAAAAGATAGCGAAGATCGTCTTACTTCTCTGAAACGTAACACAGAATCAAAACGTGGTGGTCGTGGAGCTCGCCGAGGTTAATTAGCTGCCTTGTAAGGACATAAATCACTATATAGATAACGCACTCGAAAAAGAGTGCGTTTTTTGTTTTTATTGTGTTGACATTGGTAATTATGGATGATATTATAAATCTTGTCGTTTTAATAATATGGCGGTGTAGCTCAGCTGGCTAGAGCGTACGGTTCATACCCGTGAGGTCGTGGGTTCGACTCCCTCCGCCGCTACCATTTTATAAAACGGCCCGTTGGTCAAGCGGTTAAGACACCGCCCTTTCACGGCGGTAACACGGGTTCGAATCCCGTACGGGTCATAACGAAAAGCGGAAGCGGCTTGCTCACTTCCGAAAGACATTGGAGTAAAAAAACAAGAGAAGGGTGGTTTTTCCCTTCTCTTGTTTTTTTATGAAATGGCCGAGGAAGTAGCCGCTGAAGCTAGACAAAACGAAAAGCGGAAGTATCCCGCTTATCTCCGAAAGACATTGGAGCAAAAAACAAGAGAAGGGTGATTTTCCCCTTCTCTTTTTTGTTTATGAAATGTCGTTGAAGTTAGATAGCAAGAATTGCCGAAATAGAATAAAATTGCAAAAAACGCATGAGTAACAAATAGGATTTTTCGTTACTCATGCGTTTTATTAAATAGCAGACAAACTAGTCTCGATTACCGTCAACGCCACCAAAAGCAATACAATATCCATCAATATCTTTAATAGCAAATTCCTTCCATGGACCTCCACTTTCATCAATCCAGGGCTCTATAGCAATCGATACTTCCTTTGCCGTAAATTCTTGATAGAGGGCATCAAGAGCAGCCCAATTTTCAACATAACAATAAACATCAATGCCAACGTTTGACCCTTTTGATGGTTTGTTTGGGTTTACATCATCCGGTGAATTAGCTTGTAGAAGCTTAACTGCTAAACCAGTAAATCCATCTCGAATTGCCCACCATTCTGTAACTTCACAATTTAATTTTTCTTTATAAAATGTTTTTGAAGATTCAAGGTCTGAAACAAGTAAAACTGTTAGCGAACTGCTAATTTGCTTTGCTAGGCTCATGTTAAGCCCTCCTAATTTTTCTTAAATTGTTATATTCGCTGATTTATAGAAATCTCCTGGTTCAAAAATAGAGGCTTTAATAGGAAAACTTTTTTATTAAGTATGACTAGTATCGATAGACAAAATTTTTTAAACTCTGGTCATTTTTACTTAAACCGAGTATATCTGCAACCAGTTTTCCTCACATATTGTAAAAAAAGAAACGCTTTCATCTCAATCCGTCGAACAAAACTTAATTAGAAGGTTGTTATTTTGACATTTTTTCTTAAGGCCACAATGTAAAATATGGACAAATAATCTAATTAGGTGGTGTAAACAATGGCAAAGCTACAAAAAGTTGCTTCAAATGCTTCAACTGGACTTCGAGCGGTGAACGGTTTTCAGTCATTTTTACGACAAACCTCAAGAATAATTAAACCGAATGCAGAAAAGGTATTTTTTGATTGGGGATTACTTATTTTTTTAACCGGATTCCTGCTTGGCAGAGCATTTATTTTAGCAAAAATTCTTCCGTTTATTCTTCCGTTTTTTGCATCGGTCTATATGATGAAACGAGAAAGAACAGGCCTTGCCTTTATTTCACTAATGATTGGAGCAGTTACGGTTTCGATTGAAAATGTAAGTTATGCATTTAGTACGATTGTTTTGTTTTTTATATTCAATATCTTCTTTTCTAGAGTTAAGAGGCACCATATTGGACTTGTTCCTTTTCAAGTTTTTTTATCCGTATTCATTAGTCATTTAGGGATTGTCTATTTATATCAGCAACAGCTAATTATGTATGATGTGTTAATGGCTTCTGTTGAAGCGGGTTTAAGTTTTATTTTAACAATGATTTTTTTTCAGAGTGTCCCACTTTTATCAGTACCAAAAAGAAGGCAGCATTTGGGTGTTGAAGAGATTGTTTGCTTAATTATTTTGCTAGCTTCAATCGTAACAGGTACAACGGATTGGTATGTTAACAATATGTCAATCCAACACATTATTACGAGGTATATTGTCATCTTATTTGCATATGTTGCCGGGGGAACTGTTGGGTGTACGGTCGGCGTAGTAACAGGTCTAATTTTAAGTTTAGCGAGCGTTTCTAGCTTGTATCAAATGAGTTTATTAGCCTTTTCAGGATTATTAGGAGGTATGTTGAAAGAAGGAAGGAAGTTTGGTGCAGCAGCAGGTTTATTAATTGGAACGTGTTTAATTAGCTTTTATGTAGAGAAGCAAACAGACATCATCTTTTCGATTATTGAATCTGTTATTGCGATTGGTTTATTTTTATTAACACCTAGTATTCTTTTAAAACAATTAGCTAAAGTAGTGCCTGGTACAGATGAGTATTCTTCAGATCAACAGCAATACTTACGAAAAATTCGAGATTTAACGGCGAATCGAATTGTTCAGTTTTCTAATGTATTTGAAGCTTTATCTTCAAGCTTTTCCCAACCTAGTCAATACGCGAAAATGGAAGATGAATTGACAGATGAGGAATTATTTATCTGTAAAATTTCAAATAAATGCTGTAATAGCTGCTTAAAGAAAGATCATTGTTGGTCAAATCATGGTGAGAGAACATACAATTATATGGCCGAAATGATGGACCTTGTAGAAAGGGACAAGCTCATTAAAAATGGACAATTTATAAGAGATTGGGGGAAATATTGTCAGCGCTCGGTTAAAATGGCGGATTTGATGAAGGAAGAGGTATTTTATTTTAGAGCAAATCAGAGACTGAAAAAACAAGTACAAGAAAGCCGTCGTTTAGTTGCAGAACAATTACTTGGAGTTTCAAAGGTAATGGTTGATTTTGCTCAAGAAATTCAACGCGAAAAGGAAAATCATCAAATTCAAGAAGAACAAATATTACAAGCATTAATTAATTTTGGAATAGATGTCAATCAAGTAGAAATTTATAGCTTAGAACAAGGCAATATTGATATTGAAATCTTAATACCTTTTGAAAATGAATATGGGGAATGCCAAAAGTTAATCGGTCCTATTTTATCAGATATTCTAAAAGAAACTGTTGTTGTTTTAAAAGAAGAATCATCTAAAATTCCGAATGGTAATTATCTAGTTACATTTGGTTCAGATAAATCTTTTGTAATTGATACAGGCGTTGCAACGGCAGCTAAAGGCGGTGGTTTTATATCCGGGGATGCATTTAAGATTATGGATGTAGGTGCTGGAAAACACGCGATTGCAATTAGTGATGGAATGGGGAACGGTGAACGAGCTCACATAGAGAGTAACGAAACATTAAAATTACTTCAAAAAATCTTAAATTCGGGCATAGAGGAAACAGTTGCGATTAAATCAATCAATTCAATCCTTTCACTCAGAACGACTGAAGAGGTTTTTGCAACATTAGATTTGGCAATGATCGATTTGCATGATGCATCTGCTAAATTTCTAAAAATAGGCTCGGCGCCTAGTTTTGTAAAACGAGGACATCATGTATTTAAGGTTGAAGCGAGCAATTTACCGATAGGGATTATTGATGAATTTGAGGTAGAGGTCGTTAGTGAGCAGCTAAAAGCCGGTGATCTATTAATTATGATGAGTGATGGAATATTTGAAGGACCAAGAGAAGTTGAAAACTATGAAATGTGGATGAAACGTAAAATTGGAGAACTTGAAACAAATAATCCTCAAGAAGTAGCAGAGTTATTATTAGAAGAGGTTATTCGCACAAACATGGGAGACATAAATGATGATATGACAGTTGTAGTAGCGATGGTTAATCGGAATTTACCTGAATGGACCTCAATTCCAGCTTACAGTGTGATGGCACAGTAATTAATCCCGCTATTCGCGGACAGTGAGACCCCCACTGAAGGAAGTTTCACTTTATCATAAAATTGAACGGTAATGAAAAAACTAAAAGGTTTATCCCCTTCGATATTTGGTAACAATGGTAATAACTTTTATGCGGAGGGGAAAGTAAATGTATAAGGGAACACTGAAGCAAATTTTACTTATAACAGATGGATGTTCAAACCATGGTGAAGATCCAATTGCAATGTCAAGTTTAGCGAAAGAATATGGTATTACAGTTAATGTTATCGGTATATTAGATGAAAATTCTACGAATGAAAGTGGACTAAAAGAAATTGAAGGAATTTCACAGTCTGGAGGAGGGATCAGTCAGATTGTTTATGCGAAACAACTTTCCCAAACTGTTCAAATGGTTACACGTAAAGCGATGACTCAAACGATCCAAGGGTTTGTGAATAAGGAATTAAAACAAATACTAGGATCTGGAAATTCCATTGAGTCATTGCATCCTTCTAAACGTGAAGAAGTTTATGAAGTAGTAGAAGAAATTGGCGAAACGGTTCAGCTTGAGGTCATTGTCCTGGTGGACACAAGTGCGAGTATGAGAGATAAATTAAATACCGTAAAAGAATCGTTATTTGATTTGCAAATTAGTTTAAATGCTAGATCAGGAGAAAATGCTTTTTCATTGTTTGTATTTCCTGGGAAAAAGGGTGATGTCGAAAAATTATTAGACTGGACGCCAAAACTAGAAAAATTAAATACTATTTTTCCTAAACTAACAATGGGTGGCATGACGCCAACGGGACCAGCAATAAGAGAAGCTATTCATTACTTTAATGATAAAATGAATATAAGAGGTAACTCAAATGGTGATGACGAATTTACAGAACAATGGGCCGATTAGTTTAACTCCAGGCAGTAAAATTGTTGGTAAATGGAATAGAATACCTTATCAAATCAAATATATGCTTGGTTCAGGTGCAAATGGGACAGTCTATTTAGCTAGCTCTCAGAATGGTAATGTCGCAATAAAAATTAGTAAAGAGTCTACTAATATAACAAACGAAGTAAATGTTTTGAAGAAATTATCACAGGTCCAAGGGTCAATCCTAGGGCCTTCTTTTATCGATGTAGACGATTTTACTCATCCTTACACAAGAGAGCCTTTATATTTTTATGTAATGGACTATATTGAAGGGCAAAATGTATTTACATTTCTGCAGAAGAATGAATTGGAATGGAGTTGCGTCTTAATCGCACAACTTTTATCTAAGTTAGAACTGCTTCATGAACAAGGATATATTTTTGGAGATTTAAAGACAGACAATTTAATTGTAACAACAGGGCCTCATTCAATTCAGTGGATTGATGTTGGGGGTGTAACGCCGATTGGAAGAGCTGTAAAAGAGTTTACTGAGTTTTTTGATCGGGGATATTGGGAGCTTGGTACTCGAAAAGCGGAACCAACCTATGATCTTTTTGCTTGTGCAATGATCTTAATTCACCTTCACTGTAAAAAACAGTATACGAAAAATGGAAAAGGAATTAATCAATTAGAAGAGATTATCAATCAAAATAAATCTTTAACATTGTATAAGACAGTATTACTAAAGGCTCTAACAGGGAAGTACACTTCTGCAGTTCAGATGAAAAAGGATTTATTGATGTGTGAACAGAAAAGAGTAAGGAAGCAGCCTGTGCATTATCCACAAACCTCACAAAATAATAAAATAAAGCCCGCACAACATCCCCAATCAGCATCAAGAATCGCAAATAAGAAAAATAAGAAAAAACATTATTGGTTTGAGACGATCATATTAGTTTTACTAGCTGCACTTGGCTATGCATTGTATTTTTATTATCAACTATAATGATGGTACTTCTATTAGAGTGGTGGTAACATTAAGATAGATTTAAACACACATAAATAAACATAAACTGTATGAGTGTTCACTAAGTAGGAGTTTGGTAAGATGATTACAAAAAAACTAATAGAGTATATTCGTGAACAAGATATTAGAAAAAATACTATAGTTGTAGTAGGAGTTTCTGGTGGCCCAGATTCAATGGCGTTATTACAAGCACTATATTCTATACATAAAGAATACTCTTTTCACCTAATTGTAGCCCACGTTGATCATATGTTTCGAGGTCAGGAATCCTATGAAGATCTTTTATATGTATCTGAGTGGTGTCAGCAATATGCTATTCAATTTGAATCAACAAGAGTGAATGTACCTTCGTTCATGGAACAAAACCAACAAGGTAGTTCATTAGCCGCAAGAAATTGCCGATATGCATTTTTTGAAGAAGTTATGCAGAAGTACAATGCGGATTACTTGGCACTTGCACATCATGGTGATGATCAAATTGAGACCATATTAATGAGATTAGTTAGAGGTACATCTTCAAAAGGGATTGCAGGTATTCTACCGAAGCGCTTTTTTAGCTGTGGAGAAATTATTCGCCCTTTGTTAGCATTAACAAAAAAGGATTTAGAAGACTATTGTAAAGCACAAAATATAGTTCCTAGAATTGATCCTAGCAATGCGAAAAATACATATACAAGAAATCGATTTAGACATACTGTTTTACCTTTTATAAAAAATGAAAACCCTCTTGCTCATGAACGATTTAATGAATTCGGTATGCAACAAGTTGAAGATGAAGCATATTTAATGGAATTAACAAAGAATCATTTGAATAAAGTAATAAGAAATAAGGATAGTGGGACAATAATCATTGATATTTTACTCTTTCAATCTATGGCAATTTCTTTACAAAGAAGATGTATTCAACTAATATTAGAGTATATTTATAAAGAAATTCCATCTAATCTCTCTTCTTCCCATATTAGGAAAATTATAGGTATGGTTAAAGAAGGAAAAACAACTTGGAAACTTGATTTTCCAAAGGGGTTAAAAGTATATCGTTCTTATAATGATTTACTTTTTACTTTTGAGGAGAAAAAAGCACTACCTTATGAAATTCTTGTAGAAATTCCTTCTACTGTAGTCCTTCCAAATGGAATGTCCTTGAAAGTGAAGATAGAAGAGGAAAAAGTGGAATCTTCAAATGATACATTTTGTATTCCTTTAAAGAGCGTTTCTCTCCCTATTATTGTTCGGACAAGAAAAGATGGGGATCGGATGTCACTAAAGGGTATGAATGGCTCAAAAAAGATAAAAGATATATTTATTAATGAAAAAGTGCATCAATCGTTGCGAGATGAATGGCCAATTATTATTGATCAATCGGGTAATATTTTGTGGATTCCATTTGTGAAAAAATCTGCGTATGAACAACCTTGTCTAAGTCAAGATCATTCGCCGTTTCTTGTGATGAAAGTCATCTGTGATAGTTTTTAGGAGGATAAAATGAATCAAGACATTGAAAAAGTACTTATAAGCGAAGAAGAAATTCAAATGAAGGTAAAAGAACTTGGAAAAGTTCTAACGGAAGAGTATAAGGACCGTTTCCCGCTTGTAATTGGAGTGTTAAAAGGTGCATTGCCATTTATGGCCGATTTGATTAAGCAAATGGATACATATTTAGAAATGGATTTTATGGATGTTTCAAGTTATGGGAATAGTTTAGTGACAACTGGTGAAGTTAAAATTATTAAAGATTTAAATACATCAGTTGAAGGAAGAGATATTCTAATTTTAGAAGATATCATCGATAGTGGCTTAACTTTACATTATCTTGTAGAGTTATTTAAACATCGTAAGGCAAATTCCATTAAAATTGTTACATTATTAGATAAGCCAAGTGGTCGTAAGGCAAAGATTGAAGCAGACCATGTAGGGTTTATTGTACCTGATGCGTTTGTAGTTGGTTATGGTTTGGATTATTGCGAACGTTATCGAAATTTACCATATGTTGGCGTATTAAAACCTGAAGTTTATACGAAATAAGTCAAGTTTTATTCGTTTGTTTCAATTGATTAACTATGCTACTATAAAAAGTAGTTACAATGAAAGAGAGGAGGTTTGGAATGAATCGTATTTTCCGTAATGCCGTCTTTTACATATTGATCTTTCTAGTAGTAATTGGAGTGGTTACATACTTTAACGGAACAGATAATAAAGTAAAACCGATTAGTTATGATCAGTTTTACTCATCACTACAAAAGGGTGAAGTAAGTTCTGTTACTTTCCAGCCAAAAAATGGCGTTTATATTGTAAGTGGTAAATTTAAAACGGGTAAAGGTGAGTATTTCCAAACAAAAGCACCGATTGATGGTGTAACAACAGATATAGTAAATAAAGCGGCGACAGCTAGTAAAACAACTGTAAATTGGAATCCGCAAGAGCAAACTAGTGCGTGGGTTCAAATTATTACTTCGATTATTCCATTCGTCATCATTTTCATTCTGTTCTTCGTCTTAATGAATCAAGCACAGGGTGGCGGAAGTCGTGTAATGAATTTTGGTAAGAGTAAGGCACGTCTTTATAATGATGAGAAAAAGAAAGTTCGCTTTAAGGATGTAGCTGGAGCGGATGAAGAAAAACAAGAGCTTGTAGAAGTTGTTGAATTCTTGAAAGACCCTCGTAAGTTTGCTGAGCTAGGTGCTCGTATCCCTAAAGGGGTTCTATTAGTAGGACCTCCAGGTACAGGTAAAACATTATTAGCAAGAGCTGTTGCTGGTGAAGCGGGAGTTCCTTTCTTCTCAATCAGCGGTTCGGATTTTGTTGAAATGTTTGTTGGGGTCGGTGCATCTCGTGTACGTGACTTATTTGAAAATGCAAAGAAAAATGCTCCATGTATCATTTTCATTGATGAAATTGATGCAGTTGGTCGCCAACGTGGAGCCGGTTTAGGTGGAGGTCACGACGAACGTGAGCAAACACTTAACCAATTATTAGTAGAGATGGATGGTTTTGGTGCGAATGAAGGGATTATCATTATTGCTGCTACAAACCGAGCAGATGTATTAGATCCTGCATTATTACGTCCAGGACGTTTTGACCGTCAAATTACAGTTGACCGCCCAGATGTAAAAGGTCGCGAAGCTGTATTGAAAGTTCATTCTCGAAATAAACCATTATCACCAGAAGTGGACTTAAAGGCGATTGCCCAAAGAACTCCAGGATTTTCTGGTGCTGATTTAGAAAACTTATTAAACGAAGCTGCTCTTGTAGCTGCTCGTCAAAATAAGAAAAAAATTGATATGCTAGACCTTGACGAAGCTTCGGACCGTGTAATTGCAGGTCCAGCCAAGAAAAATAAAGTAATATCTAAGAAAGAACGTAATATTGTCGCGTTCCATGAAGCAGGTCACGTTGTAATTGGTCAAGTACTTGATGATGCTGAAGTAGTACATAAAGTAACAATCGTTCCGCGTGGGCAAGCTGGTGGTTATGCTGTAATGTTACCGAAAGAAGATCGTTACTTTATGACAAAACCAGAATTGCTTGATAAAATCACTGGTCTACTTGGTGGACGTGTAGCAGAAGAAGTTGTGTTTGGAGAAGTGAGCACAGGTGCTCATAATGATTTCCAACGTGCTACAGGGATTGCTCGTAAAATGGTAACTGAATTTGGTATGAGTGATAAGCTTGGACCACTTCAGTTTGGTCAATCTCAAGGAGGAAACGTATTCCTTGGTAGAGACTTTAACAATGAGCAAAACTACAGTGATAAAATTGCATATGAAATTGATCTTGAAATTCAAGCAATTATCAAAGAATGTTATGCAAAAGCAACAACGATTATTAAGGAACAGCGTGAAAAGCTAAATCTTATTGCAAATACTTTATTAGAGGTTGAAACATTAGATTCAAAAGGCATTAACAGCCTTTGGGATCAAGGGACACTTCCAACACCACCTGCTTCAAATGATGAAGTAAAAGTGAACATCACTAAGAAAAAAGATGATGAGTCAAGTGAGCCTATTCAACCTGAATAAATTTTAAATCTACTGTTTTAAACAATAAGTTTTGTATAGAGAGTGCCCTTTGTGGCACTCTTTTACTTTTTTTAACTTAGTGGTTCGACCATGGAATGACTTAATTTGTTTCTACAAAGAAAACTTTCTATTACTAATGAGGATACGTCTTATGATAAGATAGCTTTGGAGTCATACTAGGAAAAACAATATAATAAATAAAGGCTTTTTTAAAGATTGTTGCTTTTAGGTATTGTAATTAAAAGACAGAAGTTGATTGGAACGGAAGGTTGCCCAGGCTTCTGTGAGAGATGCGGGAAGGCTGAGACCCCGCAGGAGCGATAGCGACGAGGAGGCTCAGCTCACGCCCCAAGGAAAGCGAGCATCCTGGAGTGGAAATCAACTTACACATACTGAAATAGCAACAATTTATATGAAAATAGTCTAAATAAAAATAAATAAAGTACATAAAAGTAAAACATTAATCGAAGAGATGGTGAAAATATGTTATTTGTAATTGATGTAGGGAATACAAATACTGTATTAGGTGTTTATCAAAATGAAGAGCTTATACATCATTGGAGAATCGAAACGAATCGATACAAGACTGAAGATGAATATGGAATGGTGATTGGTTCACTTCTAAGCTATGCAGACATACAGTTTACAGATTTTACGGGTGTCATTATTTCTTCTGTGGTTCCGCCAATCATGTTTGCATTAGAACGCATGTCTACAAAGTATTTTAAGCAAAAACCATTAGTAGTAGGGCCTGGTATTAAGACTGGTTTAAATATCAAGTATGATAATCCAAAAGAAGTAGGCGCGGACCGAATTGTAAACGCAGTTGCTGGTATTGCACAATATGGAAGTCCTCTTATTATCGTTGATTTTGGGACAGCTACAACGTATTGCTATATTGATGAAAATAAAAATTATATCGGTGGTGCAATCGCTCCGGGAATAAATATTTCAACGGAAGCTTTATATACGAAAGCATCTAAGTTACCAAGAATAGAATTATCTACTCCAACAAATATTGTGGGACGAAATACGGTTGAAGCAATGCAAGTAGGAATTTTATATGGATATGTTGGTCAAGTTGAGGGTATCGTTAAGAGAATGAAAGAACAAGCTAAAAAAGAACCAACTGTCATTGCGACTGGTGGGCTAGCTTCTTTAATTTCTAAAGAATCGACAGTAATCGATGTGATTGATCCGTATTTAACACTAAAAGGTCTTCATTTAATTTATAAACGAAATAAATAAAAAGGAGAAATTCAATGAAAGATTATTTAATAAAAGCATTAGCATATAATGGTGAGGTTCGTGCTTATAGTGTATGTTCCACTAACCTGGTTAAAGAGGCACAAGAACGCCACGATACTTGGGCTAATGCTTCTGCGGCTTTAGGTCGTTCTTTAACAGCTGGAACTATGATGGGTGCAATGCTAAAAGGTAACCAAAAACTAACGATCAAAGTTGAAGGTAATGGCCCTTTAGGTTACATCTTAGTAGATGCTAATGCAAATGGTGAAGTAAAAGGCTATGTCGCTAACCCTCATGTTCAAACTGATTTAAATTCACGTGGGAAAATTGACGTTGCTCGTGCGGTAGGTACTGAAGGTTTTCTTTCCGTTGTTAAAGACATTGGGATGAGAGAGGCTTTTACAGGAAGTGTGCCTCTTGTATCAGGTGAATTAGGTGAAGATTTTACATATTATTTTGCAGTATCTGAACAAGTACCTTCTGCTGTTGGTGTAGGTGTACTTGTAAATCCGGATTTATCTATCCTTGCAAGTGGTGGATTTATTATTCAAATTATGCCAGACGCTAGTGAAGAAACAATTTCTGCAATAGAGAATAAGATTAATACCGTTAAACCAATTTCTACGTTAGTTCAAGAAGGTCTAACGCCTGAAGAGATTTTATTTGAAATTTTAGGAGAAGACAATGTAAAAATCCTAGAGAAAATGGACGTTACATTTAAATGCCATTGTTCACGCGACCGTATTGATGAAGCATTGATGAGTGTAGGTAAAAATGAATTGCAAGCAATTTTAGATGAAGATGGTAAAGCAGAGGTAAACTGTCATTTCTGTAATAAATCTTATCATTATGATGAAAAACAACTTCAAGAGTTAATTGATCAACTATAGAATTATTTCCTATAATTTTACATACTCCTAAACTTGCTTTAGTATTCTTATAAAGAGGTAATAGAAAACATTTGACAGAATCTTTTTAATTCAAGATAATGTTTATTAAACAGGTAAATATACTAGGGATTAGGAGTGAGCTTAATGAAAGTAGCAAATTCGATTTATGAATTAATCGGTCAAACTCCAATTGTTAAATTAAACAGATTAGTAGATGAAAATAGTGCCGACGTTTATCTAAAATTAGAGTTTATGAATCCAGGTAGTAGTGTAAAGGATCGCATAGCTTTATCGATGATTGAAGACTCTGAGCGTAAAGGATTATTGAAAAAAGGCGATACAATTATTGAACCAACCAGTGGAAACACAGGAATTGGATTAGCAATGGTTGCTGCGTCAAAAGGCTATAAGGCAATTCTTGTTATGCCGGAAACAATGAGTATAGAGCGCCGAAACTTATTGCGTGCATATGGTGCAGAGCTTGTGTTAACTCCAGGACCAGAAGGAATGGGCGGAGCAATCCGTAAAGCAGAGGAATTAGCGAAAGAACACGGTTATATCATGCCTCAACAATTTAAGAATGTATCAAACCCCGAGATTCACAAGTTAACGACTGGACCAGAAATCGTTGATCAAATGGGCGATCAATTAGATGCGTTTATTGCAGGGGTTGGTACTGGCGGAACAATTACAGGTGCAGGGTCAGTTTTAAAAGAAGCATATCCTTCGATTCAAATTTATGCTGTTGAACCTGAAGATTCACCTGTATTATCGGGCGGGAAACCAGGTCCACATAAAATCCAAGGAATTGGTGCAGGATTTGTCCCTGAAATTTTAGATACAACTATTTATGATGACATTATTCAAGTTAAAAATGACGTTGCGATGGACACTGCAAGAACAGTAGCAAGAGAAGAAGGGATCCTAGTTGGTATTTCTTCTGGAGCCGCTATAAATGCTGCATTACAAGTTGCTAAAAAACTTGGTAAAGGTAAAAAAGTACTTGCGATTATTCCTAGTAATGGAGAGCGTTATTTAAGTACACCGTTATTTCAATTTGAATAAATTAGATTCCCTTGTTACCTAGTGACAAGGGTTTTTTATTACCTTATTAATGAATAAGACCTATTTTTTGTGTAAAATGAAAATGAAATCTAATTTTTAGGGGGATTATTTTTTGAAAAAACATATCGTAACTAAGCAAATCCCATATACAAAAGATTTTTTTAATCATTTTTCCAATTATGCATTAGAAGAAAAAGAGGCAGTGTTATTAGAAAGTGGACGGGATGGCCGCTATTCAATTATTGCAAAAAATCCAATCGCGAAATTACGTGGTAAAAACAATGTATTAACAATAGAAGATGAAAAAGGAAAACGAGAAATCACTGGAAATCCGATTGATTTAGCAAAAGATTATATAAGTCAGTTTACAGTGGAAAAAGATGCTGAATTACCTCCGTTTCAAGGTGGAGCAATTGGGTATTTTACATATGACTGCAATCATTACATTGAAAACTTACCAAACATGACAGAGGATTTATACAATATTCCAGATGTTTATTTACTTGTTTTTGATGAAGTAGTTATTTTTGATCACGAACAAGATATTCTTCATTTTATTGTGTTAGTTGATCAAGAAGATCAGCTTGAGGTTGCAAATCAAAAGTTAGAAGAGTTTGCTGATTTTTGGAATAAAAAACAAACCGAACCTTCATATCCTGAAATAAATAGAGATATGCAACAAAACCAGAAAGTTCATATGTCTGAAGAAAACTTTATTGATGCAGTAGAAAAGGTGAAAGAATATATTGTAGCCGGTGATGTATTTCAAGTAAATTTATCTGTTCTACAGTCGCAGCCTATACAAACACATCCATTACACATTTATGAACAGTTACGTAAAATTAATCCATCACCATATATGTCTTACTTAGAATTAGGTGATTTTCAGATCGTAAGTTGTTCGCCAGAGCTGCTAGTTGCTAAGCGTGACGATGAAGTATGGACAAGGCCTATCGCAGGTACTAGATCTAGAGGAAAAACACCTGAAGAGGATCAAATGTTAATGACTGAGCTTCGTTCAAATGAGAAAGAACAAGCTGAACACATCATGTTAGTCGATTTAGAACGAAACGACTTAGGGAAAGTATGTGAGTTTGGGACTGTAGAAGTAAATGAGTTATTAGCGATCGAAAAATACTCTCATGTTATGCATTTAGTGTCTAACGTTAGAGGAAAGCTAAAAAAGGAATATGATAGTTTTGATTTGTTGAAAGCAGGATTCCCAGGTGGCACAATAACAGGCGCTCCAAAAATTCGTACAATGGAAATTATTGAAGAATTAGAACCATATAAACGTGGTATTTATACTGGTTCGATTGGATGGATTAGTTATACAGGAGATATGGAAATGAACATCGCTATTCGTACAATGGTGACAAAAGATCAAACAGCATATGTACAAGCTGGCGCAGGGATAGTGATTGATTCCAATCCTAAAAATGAATATCTAGAAAGTCTAAAAAAAGCGAAGGCTTTATGGGCTTCTAAAAAACAAAGTGAAGACCTTTTACTAAATGGTGGTGAAAATAAATGATTCTAATGATTGATAATTATGATTCGTTTACATATAACATTGTTCAATATTTAGGCGAGTTAGGAGAAGAATTAGTAGTTCGTCGAAATGACGAAATTACGATTCAAGAAATAGAAGAACTAAAACCAAGTTATTTAGTGATCTCACCAGGTCCTTGTACACCGAATGAAGCTGGTATTAGTCTTGAAGCAATTCGATATTTTGCGGGTAAGATTCCGATTTTAGGTGTATGTTTAGGACATCAATCGATTGGGCAAGTATTTGGTGGCGAGGTAGTAAGAGCTGAAAGATTAATGCATGGAAAAACATCGACAATCTTTCATGAAGAGCAAGGGATGTTTCAAGGTCTACCATCACCGATTGAAGTCACTCGCTATCATTCATTAATTGTCAAAAATGATCAATTACCGGATGAACTAATGGTTACTGCATGGACAGCAGAAAATGAAATTATGGCGATTAAACATAAAACGTTATCGGTTGAGGGTGTTCAATTTCATCCAGAATCAATCATGTCTCAATTTGGGAAAGAAATGCTAAGAAATTTCTTGAAAAATAATCAACGTGAAGGAATAAAAAAATGATTCTTTACTATAACGGTGAATATGTTTCTGGAGAAGATTTACGTATTTCTCCTTTTGATCATGGCTTTTTGTACGGTTTAGGTTTATTCGAAACATTTAGGGTGTATAATAAGCACCCTTTTTTGTTGGATGATCATCTAAACAGATTAAGAAGGTCATTAGAAGAATGTCAAATACAATGGAAGATGACAAATAGCGAGGTATTTGATGTCTTACAGGAGTTACTGGATAGAAATAATCTTCAAAATGGCTATATACGCTTGAATGTTTCTGCGGGTGTTGGTCATATTGGATTACAAACTGAACCTTACAGCAAACCAAACACGATATTCTTTATAAAAGAAATGCCAGAAACCACTATTGGTGAGAAAATAGGCGTTTTACTTTCGACTCCAAGAAATACACCAGAAGGTAATGTGAGATTGAAATCACATCATTACTTAAACAATGTTATTGGAAAAAGGGAAGTTGGAGACTCTGCATTTAAAGAAGGTTTATTTCTAACAAAAGATGGTCATCTTGCAGAAGGTGTAGTTTCGAATTTATTTTTCTTAAAAGGTGATAAACTTTATACACCGTCACTTCAGACAGGTGTTCTTAATGGAGTAACTAGGCAGTTTGTATTGAATTGGTGTACCTTAAATAAGGTTCAATATGAAGAAGGTTTGTATACAGTGGATGATCTGTTAAGTAGTGATGAAGTATTTGTAACAAATTCGATTCAAGAAATTGTACCAATTTCATCAGTCGAAAACGTCCATTTTAAAGGGAAGAGCGGAGAGTTTGTCAAGACTCTGCAATTAGCCTATAAAAGTTATACGTCTAAGTTGTTTAGTATGAGTGAGTTAAAGTAAGGAGTGATCTTTAGATGGCGCGAGCTAAAAAACCATTAAAATTTGGAAAATACGAATTACCTATTCACGAAGAAACAATTGTGATGGGGATCGTAAATATTACACCAGACTCTTTTTCAGACGGTGGAAAATACAATAATGTTGAAGCAGCCGTTCGTCATGCAAAGCAATTGGTTGCAGATGGTGCGAAAATAATTGATATAGGGGGAGAATCAACTCGCCCAGGTTTTATAAAAGTGGAAGTTGAAGATGAAATCAACCGAGTTGTTCCAATTATCGAAGCTCTTTCATCGGAGATTGATATCCCTATTTCGATTGATACATATAAGTCAGAAGTTGCTGAGGCAGCTATAAAAGCTGGAGCATCAATTATTAATGATGTTTGGGGTGCGAAGTTTGATCCGAAAATTGCTGACGTAGCAGCTAAATACGAAGTGCCAATTATTATAATGCATAATCGCAATAATCGAAATTACTACGATTTAATGAGTGATATAGTCTTAGATTTAGCTGAAAGTATTCAAATTGCTAAAAAAGCTGGAGTAAGGGATGATCTGATCATTTTAGATCCGGGAATCGGTTTTGCAAAAACACCGGAACAGAATCTTAAAGTAATGAACGCGTTAGATCAGATTAAAGCTTTAAATTATCCTTTACTATTAGGAACATCTAAAAAGTCGTTTATCGGAGAAGTGTTAGGAACTGAAGTAAATGAGCGTTTAGAAGGAACAGGAGCAACTGTTTGTCTTGGAATTACTAAAGGTTGTGAAATTGTTCGTGTTCATGATGTATTACCGATCTTAAGAATGACAAAAATGATGGATGCTATGCTAGGGGTAGGGCCGGATAATGGATAAAATTTATGTAAATGATATGCGATTTTATGGATACCATGGTGTATTTGAAGAAGAAAAAGTATTAGGTCAACGGTTTAATGTGAACCTAATGGTTGAATTAGATTTAAAAGAAGCAGGAGAAACAGATGATTTGTCGTATTCTGTTAGTTATGCAGATTTATATTCAGAATGTGAAAAAATTGTCCAAGGAAAGCCGTATGATTTAGTAGAAGCTGTTGCTGAAGCAATTGCATCAACCATTTTAGAAAAGTTTGAACGAATTTTATCATGTACTGTTACTGTAATTAAACCAGACCCGCCAATCCGTGGTCATTATCATTCAGTAGCAGTAGAAATTAAAAGGGAACGAAAATGAAATCAATTGTTTATATTAGTTTAGGTACAAATATGGGAGATCGAGAAAACTTTTTAATGGAAGCTATTGAAGAACTCAATCTACACCCTTCCATTCAGCTTCAATCTGTTTCATCAATTTATGAAACGGATCCAGTAGGATATGTCGATCAACCAAATTTTTTAAATTTAGTAGTTAAAATTATTACCAATTTATCTCCACAAGAACTGCTAGAAGTAACACAATCTATTGAGAATCATCTTGGAAGAAAAAGAGAAGTAAGATGGGGTCCAAGAACAATAGACCTTGACATTTTACTTTATAATCAAGAAAATATAGAAACAGACCAACTTAGAATTCCTCACCCTAGAATGTTTGAAAGAAGCTTTGTTTTAATACCTTTAAAAGAAATTAACTCTCAATTTGAGGTTGAAAATAACAATTTGTTAGAAGATAAAGGGGTACGTTTATGGAAGCGGAAAAATGGGGGAGAAGAATTCGAGCGTTTCGAAAGTTAAAAGGTTTTACTCAGGAAGGTTTTGCGAAAATATTAGGCGTATCTGTTTCAGTACTTGGTGAAGTTGAAAGAGGAAATAGAATGCCAACTGAGCAATTCTTACATGACTGCGCAAAACAGTTAAATATAAGTTTAGAAGAATTAACAATATAATGTAATAGAAAGCACGGAAGGAGGAGGGGATGTGCTTAAAATTGGTAACATCGAGATGAAGAATCCCGTCATTTTAGCACCTATGGCAGGTGTGTGTAACTCTGCCTTTCGTTTAACAGTAAAAGAATTCGGTGCTGGTTTAGTATATGCAGAAATGATCAGTGATAAAGCGCTATTGACTAAAAATAAAAGAACAATGGACATGTTATATATGGATGACCGTGAAAAACCACTTAGTTTGCAAATTTTTGGTGGTGAAAAAGAATCATTAGTTGAAGCTGCTAAATATGTTGATCAAAATACAAATGCAGACATCATCGATATTAATATGGGTTGTCCAGTACCGAAAATTACAAAAGCAGATGCTGGAGCAAAATGGTTATTAGATCCAAATAAAGTTAATGAGATGGTTGCAGCGGTTGTACAAAACGTTAGTAAACCTGTATCTGTAAAAATGCGACTTGGTTGGGACGATGATCATATTTATGTTCTTGATAACGCGAAAGCTGTTGAAGCTGCTGGAGCAAAAGCTGTAGCGATCCATGGTCGAACGCGTTATCAAATGTACGAAGGTAAATCTGATTGGAGTTACATTAAAGCTGCAAAAGAAGTTGTTTCGATCCCTGTTATTGGTAACGGTGATGTAGAAACACCACAAGATGCAAAACGTATGTTAGACGAAACGGGTTGTGATGGTGTAATGATTGGACGAGCTGCACTAGGTAATCCGTGGATGATTTATCGTACTGTAAATTATTTAGATTCTGGTATTCTATTGCCTGAACCATCTCCACGTGAAAAAATTGACGTATGTATTTTACACATGGATCGTTTAATTGATCTGAAAAATGAACATGTAGCGGTTATGGAAATGAGAAAGCATGCGGCGTGGTATCTAAAAGGTATTAAGGGTAACTCAGTAGTTCGTAATAAGATTAATGAAATGAATACTCGCTCAGAACTTGTTGAACTTTTAACAAGCTATTTAGATGACGTGGAAGCAAAAATGAATGCAACTCAAGTGTTGTAAGTTTGACAGTTAACACTTGACAAAATATAATATTATGTAGTAAGAAAAACTGCCAGTCTTAGCTGGCAGTTTTTCTATATAGCAGATGATGGTATACTAATACTTATTGAATAAATACGTGGAGATGAGATTATGAGTCACGAAGAATTAAATGACCAAGCCCTTGTACGTAGGGAAAAACTGAAAGCTTTAGAAGAAAAAGGTATCGATCCATTCGGTAAAAAGTTTGTCCGTACTCATTCTTCTAGTGAATTAATTGCACAATTTGATCAATACTCAAAAGAAGAATTAGAAGAAAAAGAAATTGAAGTGTCATATGCTGGTCGAGTAATGACAAAACGTGGTAAAGGTAAAGCTGGATTTGCTCATGTTCAAGATTTAAATGGACAAGTCCAAATCTATGTACGTAAAGATGCTATCGGTGAAGATGCGTATGAAATTTTTAACTTAACTGACCTTGGCGATTTAGTAGGGGTTAAAGGAACAGTTTTTAAAACAAATGTTGGTGAGTTATCTATTAAAGTTAAGGAATACACTTTCCTAACGAAAGCATTATTACCACTTCCAGATAAATTCCATGGTCTACAAGATGTAGAACAACGTTACCGTCAACGTTACTTAGATTTAATGGATATGGAAAGCCGTCAAACATTTATCTCTCGTAGTAAAATTATTCAATCTATGAGACGTTACTTAGATGGTCAAGGATACTTAGAAGTAGAAACACCAATGTTACATGCAATCGCAGGTGGTGCTTCGGCTCGCCCATTTATTACGCATCATAATGCACTTGATATGGAACTTTTTATGCGTATTGCAATTGAGCTTCATTTAAAACGCCTTATTGTTGGTGGGTTAGAAAAAGTATACGAAATCGGTCGTGTATTCCGTAATGAAGGGATTTCAACTCGACATAATCCTGAATTTACTATGATTGAGTTATACGAAGCGTATGCTGATTACCAAGATATTATGGAACTAACAGAAAACTTAATTGCTCATATCGCTAAAGAAGTATTAGGAACTACTACAATTCCGTATGGTGAATACGAAGTGAATCTAGAACCTAAATGGACAAGACTTCATATGGTCGATGCAATTAAAGAAGCTTGTGGCGTAGATTTCTGGCCTGAAATGACTGTAGAACAAGCTAGAGAATATGCAAAGCAACAAAACGTTGAAATTAACAACAATATGTCAGTTGGTCATATTATTAATGAATTCTTTGAACAAAAAGTTGAGGAAACATTAATTCAACCTACATTTATTTATGGACATCCTGTTGAGATTTCTCCACTTGCTAAGAAAAACGATCAAGATCCTCGTTTCACAGATCGTTTTGAGCTATTTATCGTAGCTCGTGAGCATGCGAATGCTTTCACAGAGTTAAACGATCCAATTGACCAAAAACAACGTTTCTTAGATCAATTAAAAGAACGTGAATTAGGTAATGATGAAGCTCATATGATGGATGATGATTATATTGAAGCTTTAGAACATGGTATGCCACCTACTGGAGGACTTGGAATTGGTATTGACCGATTAGTTATGCTATTAACTAATTCACCTTCAATTCGCGACGTACTATTATTCCCATTAATGAGACATAAATAAGATATTCTTTTAAAAATAGAGGTTAACCTTAAGTACTTAAATGGTACTTGTAGGTTAACCTTTTTTGTTGAATAAAGATGGGTGGTGAGAATTTTTGGAACAATAATAAGTTTTAATGATTGGTATTATTGTGTTTAAAATGGCTCTTTTCTAAAAGATTGTTGTTCAAAAAGATTTAGATATAGGAAACTGTTGATCAAGAAGTTGTTTGGAGCGGTAGGTAGGAGACTACTGTGAGGGTCAGCAGGATAGGTGAGAGATCGTAGGCGAGATGACGCCGAGGATGCTAAACATTCGCACCACAGAAGGTGAGCTCTTGGAATGGGAATTAACTAGCGACAAAATATATGAAATAGGCTTTAAAATAAATGGGGATATTACATAGAAAAACTTGATTTCTGATAAGAGAATTTGGTTGTTAAATTGTATGTAAATGATATATTAGAAAAGAATTTTTTAGTTTTATAAAAAATAATAAAATAACACTTGCACAACGCTTAATCGCGTGATATACTCATTTTTGTTGTCACAAGAAAAGAACAACGACGACAAAAAATATTTTAAAAAAGTTATTGACTTAAATAACTTTAGTATGATAAGATGTTTAAGTCGCTTCAGGGCGACGGAGTGAACTTTGAAAACTAAACAAAACATGAAGTAAACGTCAATTATTAGTTTTAGAGCACAGATAAACAATCTATTATGGAGAGTTTGATCCTGGCTCAGGACGAACGCTGGCGGCGTGCCTAAT
>NZ_JAGIYQ010000020.1 GCF_017814275.1 Gottfriedia endophytica | reverse complement strand
CTTAAAAGTCTATATCAAAGATATGAATTTCTGCGTCAGACTTAATTTGAACCGCCGTATACGGAACCGTACGTACGGTGGTGTGAGAGGTCGGGAGTTAGTCGCTCCCTCCTACTCGATTTTGTTGGGTTTCTATTAGACTTCTAACTGTACTGTATGCTAAAGAATAGCTATTAAAAATGACTCTGGAACAATTATATTTTTAAATTGGAATTTTTATTTAAAAGTTAAGCTGTTTTCGTATACATTGTTGCTATTTCAGTATGTGTAAGTTGATTTCCACTCCAGGATGCTCGCTTTCCTAGGGGTGTGAGCTGAGCCTCCTCGTCGCTATCGCTCCTGCGGGGTCTCAGCCTTCACACATCTCCCACAGGAGTCGAGCACCCCTCCGTTCCAATCAACTTCTGTCTATTAAATTACAAAAACATAAAAGCAACAATCTTTAAAAAAAGAGCCAAAATTTATGATTACAATCAATCCATAGGTCACTATCATGTGATGACTTTACTCCTTCATAATAAACGGTATCAAAAATATGTACAGGTGTGTAGAATATGCTAAAAAGTAAAAATATAGGATTTCATTCATTTTTATATTCAGTTTTGGTAATCGGTATTGCTGCTTTTGTGGGATTGGGATTAAATGTGAGGGATGAAGTATATATGTTTTCTCCGCTTATGGCATTGTTAGTAACAATGCTATTAACAGGAGAAGCATTTTCTACAGGGCATGCGGTTACTTGGGCAAATTCCTTCAAAAACTTCATTAAGCGTATTATCATTCGGTTTGTATTAACTCATTTTACAATACAGAATGACTTTTAACATTAAATAACATTGGTAAATGAAAGACGCTTATAAAATAAAAGCGTCTTTTTTGCTTTGTACTTTTCTAAAAGATTTTTGTTTTTTTGAAGGAGTTTGTTAAAGCAAACTGTGATTAAAAAGTTGATTGGAGCGGAAGGTGCGAGACTCCTGTGGGAGAAGCGGGACAGGTGAGACCCCGCAGGAGCGATAGCGACGAGGAGGCTCGCCGCACGCCCCACGGAAAGCGAGCATCCTGGAGCGGAAATCAACTTAACGCATTCTTAACAATAAAATTTATGAAAGTAGCCTCATTTTTTATAGTTGTTCATTTATTTAAAATATACAGCTTCCTACTGTATTAAAAAAGTGAATATATTTAAACGAATATTATATCTACAGTTTACAATTTGAATAGCAGTATATTAAGTTAGAATTGTCAGTACAACTTTTGAAAAATGAGGCGAATATGGAATGGAAAATGAATTACTTAACATATTTGATGAAAACAGGAATCATATAGGATCGGCTACTAGGCAGGAAGTACATAAACTTGGGCATTGGCATGAAACATTTCATTGTTGGTTCATTAGTAAAGATAACGAGAAAAACTATATTTATTTTCAAAAAAGAAGTGATAGAAAGAAAGATTATCCTAATCTTTTAGATATTACAGCTGCTGGACATATTTTAGCTCATGAAAAGATAAAAGATGGCGTAAGGGAAGTAAAAGAAGAATTAGGAATTGATGTTTCCTTCAATGAGCTAGTGCCTCTTGGGGTTATCGAGTATTGTGTCATTCAAGAAAATTTTATTGATAAAGAAATTTCAAATGTATTTTTATATAACAGTCAAAGAGCTTTTGAAGATTTCACCTTACAAGCAGAAGAAGTATCAGGGCTTGTCCGAGCTGATTTCAATACCTTTTGTGAATTTTGGTTAGGAGAAAGAAAAGGTATTTTCATTGAAGGATTTGAAATAAATACTGCTGGAAAAAAAGTGCTGATTAATAAAAATGTCGATAAAAATGCATTTGTTCAGCATGAGTTAGCATATTATGAGAGAGTTTTAAAGTTAATAAGTGAACAGATTGGATTAGCAAAGAATAATGGCCAGTAAGGAAGGTTGCAGGTGATTTAGTAGGGGGATTAAATGGACATAGAGAGTTTAGGAGATGAACGTGGATGGGAACATTATATTCGTTAGGTGAAGTTTTAATAGATTTTATTCCTCTTCAAAAAGGAGAGGCACTTAAGGACGTTGTAACATTTGAACGTACACCAGGAGGCGCTCCTGCAAACGTTGCTGCGACAGTTGCGAAATTTGGTGGGTCATCCTCCGTTATTACTAAATTAGGTGCTGATGCATTTGGCGATTTTCTTGTAGAAAAGCTAAGTGAAAATGGGGTTCAAACTGATAAAATCTTACGAACAGATGAAGCAAATACTGCACTTGCTTTTGTTTCTTTACGTAACGATGGAGAAAGGGACTTTTCATTTTATCGTAAACCTTCTGCAGATCTTTTGCTGAATGAAGATGAAATTAACGGTGAATGGTTCGACCGAGGAGATATTTTACATTTTGGATCGGTTGATTTAGTAGAAAGTCCTATGAAATATGCCCATATCAAGTCAATTGAGGAAGCGAAATCAAGAGGTTGTTTAATTAGTTTTGATCCAAATGTAAGACTGCCTCTTTGGGAATATCCCGAAAACTGCCGACAAACCATTCTTACATTTATACCAAAAGCTCATATTTTAAAAATCTCTGATGATGAATTAGAGTTTATTACGAAGATTTCTGATCAGGAAGAGGCTGTCAGCTCCTTATTTATAGGAGATGTAAAAGTCATCATAATTACAAAAGCCGCAAGTGGGGCAGATTTATACGTGAGATCAAATAAATATGGCTCAGCTGGATTTGAAGTTAGTGTCGAGGATACAACCGGTGCCGGAGATGCGTTTATTGGTAGCTTTCTATATAAGTTGTTAACGATGAAAGTCAACCTAAATAATCTTGGGGATATCTGTGCAAAATATCACCAAGAACTATTGGAATTTTCGAATGCTAGTGGAGCACTTACAACGACAAAGAAGGGTGCTATCAGTGCGATTCCAACGAAAGAACAAGTACTACGTTTAATAATAGAAGCTTAGTTTTTCATAATGCTAATAAGTTCAGGATATTATATTTCCAAAAAAATTTTATTATATAAAATGATCAGCTTAAGCCAAATATTGCTTGAGCTGTTTGTTTTATTTGGGTTCTGAAAGATTTCGAGATTGTCTTAAGATAGTTTTTGAATTGACAGAGAATCCATGGTATTCATGCAGGAACCATACGAAAAGTTGAAAAGTTGTTATTATCAAATATTTTTCTAAGGAAATATTCCGTAAATTCAGACGGGTATATGACAAGTGTCATGTTTTGTACATGACACGTATGTCTGCAAAGGTCAATTTCGATTCTCTATAATAAGGGTAACAAATGAATAAAAGGAACTGATCACATATGACAAAACAAACTACGTTAAGAAAACAAGTGTCTCCTTATGAAACGTCTAATACAAAAGACAGTGTAAGACAGCTTATTAATACCTTAGTTCCATTTTTAGTACTATGGTTTTTAGCATATAAGAGCCTATCTATTTCTTATCTACTTACTTTAGCTTTTGGAATCATTGCATCTGGTTTTGTAGTAAGAATTTTCATCATTTTTCACGATTGTTGTCATCACTCTTTCTTTAAAAATAGAACTGTAAATAAAATAATTGGTACGATAACTGGTATTTTAACTTTTTTCCCTTATAACCAATGGCAGCACAGTCATTCTGTACATCATGCAACAAGTGGTAACCTTGATAAACGTGGTGTAGGCGATATATGGGTACTAACAGTTGATGAATATTTAGAATCTTCACGTTTGCAAAAAATCGCTTACCGTCTTTATCGTAACCCTTTTGTTATGTTTGTTTTAGGTCCAATCTACATTTTTCTTATAGTAAATCGATTTAATCGAAAAGGTGCTAGAATGAATGAACGTATGAATACCTATCTTACAAACATCGCTATCACTGCTTTAGTAGGTTTACTTTGTTATGCGATAGGATGGAAATCATTCCTTTTAGTAGAAGCTCCGATCTTTTTAATATCTGGTTCAGCAGGTGTTTGGTTATTTTATGTACAACACACTTTTGAGGATTCATACTATGAAGGAAATGAAGAGTGGGAATACGTTCTTGCGGCAGTAGAAGGAAGTTCTTATTATAAGCTACCAAAAGTTTTGCAATGGCTTACAGGTAATATTGGTTATCACCATGTTCACCATTTAAGTCCAAGAGTTCCTAACTATAAACTTGAAGCGGCTCACGATAACACTGAACCTCTGCAAAATGTACCAACAATTACTTTGGCTACAAGTTTAAGTTCGCTTAAATTCCGTCTATGGGATGAACAAGCTAAAAAATTTGTAAGGTTTAAAGATCTAAAGGTTTTAACTAAATAAACAGGATAATCCATTGATACCTCTCTTATTTACTGGACAAACTACAACCAAATCTTTCTTGAAATTGAGCTAAGAAGAGTTAATAGTTTTGTCTTCCTAACATTTATTGATGTTTAGGTAAGTAAGAGAGGTATATTTAATGTTAAGATAGAAATAAGAGAAAAGACTCGATTCAATGAATCGGGAAGAAAAAGTTTCTAAAGCTGAAAATGAGGTTTCTTTCATGATTAAGAAATACATGACATTTCAAAAGAGTAATGGGATTTCTCCATATGTTTGGACTATTTTTTGCATCTTGCCATTTTATTTTATTTTTCAATCTTCCTCGACAATCAAAATTGCGGTTGGAATTTTACTAACAGTCTTATTTTTTATTTTTTATCGAATTGCATTTCTTTCTAAAGGATGGCCTGTTTATTTATGGGCATTCATTTTGATGGGAATTTCGATTACATCGACAAGTTTGTACAGTTATGTTTATTTTGCTTTCTTCTTAGCCTATTTTATTGGGAATATTGAAAACCGTTTAACATTTCTTATATTATATTTTGTCCATTTAATAAGCACTTCGATTTCAATTAACTTTAGTATCGTAAGGCAGGATGAGTTATTTTTATCACAATTACCATTTGTTATCATTATTTGGATTAGTGTCATTCTTCTCCCATTCAGCATTTATAATCGAAAAGAAAAGGGACAGTTAGAAGAAAAACTAGAAGATGCAAATAAGAGGATTTCTGAGCTAGTCAAATTAGAAGAGAGGCAGCGGATTGCCCGTGATCTTCATGATATTTTAGGACAAAAGCTCTCATTAATTGGTCTTAAAAGTGATTTAGCAAGAAGATTAATTAAAAAAAATCCTGATCAAGCTCAAGATGAAATGAAAGATGTACAGCAAACTGCAAGAACTGCCTTAAATGAAGTGCGGAAGTTGGTATCGTCTATGCGAGGCATGAGGTTAAAAGATGAAATCATTCTTGTGAAACAAATTCTTGAAGCTGCTCAAATTAACTTTTCGGGTGTTGACGAATTCAAACTAACAAATGTTTCACTTTTAACTGAGCATATTTTAAGTATGTGTTTAAAAGAGGCTGTGACTAATGTTGTGAAGCATAGTGGAGCTACATCATGTTTCATTTCAATTGACCAATCATGGAAAGAAATAACAGTGATTATTCAAGATGATGGTGTTTTTAAAAGTGAAGATGTAGACTTATGTAAAGGAAACGGATTAATTGGAATAAAAGAACGTCTGGAGTTTGTAAACGGCAGCATTGAACTAGTGGCAAAAGATGGAACAACCTTAATTATAAGAGTACCTAATGATGTAAAGCAGGCAGATAAGGAGGAATTTTAATGATTACAATTGTTATTGCTGAAGACCAAAAACTTTTATTGGGAGCCTTTGGTTCGCTACTTACATTGGAAGATGATATGGAAGTAGTTGGCAAAGCTTCCAATGGAGAAGAAGCTATAGCTCTTGTAAGGAAATATCAACCTGATGTCTGTATAATGGATATTGAAATGCCTGGTAAAAGTGGCCTAGATGCTGCAGAGGAACTGAAAGGACTAAACTGTAAAATAATCATATTAACTACATTTGCTCGTGCTGGCTATTTTCAACGTGCACTTAAAGCTGGTGTAAGTGGTTATTTACTAAAAGATAGCCCAAGTGAGGAGCTAGCAAGTTCAATAAGAAGTATTATGGCGGGTAGACGAATCTATGCACCAGAGCTTATAGAAGATGTTTATGGTGGCTTAAACCCTCTTACAGATCGAGAAAAAGAAGTATTAGAGCTTGTAGCTGATGGGAAAAATACGAAAGAAATTGCTGATGAGCTTGATATAAAAACTGGAACAGTTCGAAACTATATTTCAACCATTTTGGACAAACTTGAAGTGAAAAATCGTATCGAAGCAATCACTCAATTTAAGGAAAAAGGTTGGTTTAAATAAGAAGCTTAATATTTTATTTTTAAGTTAAAAATGATGACTCCATAAGTTAAATAGGAGTCATCATTTTTTTTAGTTATAGGTTAAAGCTATGAAGTTATTTTTTTGTTTAAAAGTCAAAATTATCCGGATCCGGACCAACTCGATAGTTTTGGTTCATTTGATCAATTTGTTCCATATCTTCTTTTGATAGTTCAAAATCAAAAATTGATGCATTTTCAATTATTCGATGTTCTTTTATAGATTTTGGAATTGTTACAACTCCGTTTTGTAAGTCCCAACGCAAAATGATTTGAGCAATAGACTTATTATATTTATTTGCAATTTCTTGTAGGACTGGATTATCTAGTAGTTTTCCTTGCATTAATGGAGACCATGCTTCTAGTTGAATGCCATTATTTTGACAAAATGACTGAAGTTCTTTTTGAGTTAAAAGAGGATGATACTCAACTTGGTTCACCATTGGTTTAATCTCAGCTTCTTTAAACAAGTCTTCAAGATGATGGATATTAAAATTACTCACTCCAATCGCTTTTACACGCCCAGTTTTATAAAGTGTTTCTAATGCTCTCCACGCATCTTTATATTTACCCTCTACTGGCCAGTGAATAAGATATAAATCTAAGTACTCTACCCCAAGTTTATTTAAGCTTGTTTCATAGGCTTTAATTGTTGATTCATATCCTAAATCTGCGTTCCAAACTTTAGAAGTCAAGAATAATTCTTCTCTCGAAATACCAGCTTCCTTAATACCTTCTCGAATTCCGATTCCAACACCTTGCTCATTTTCATAAATTGCTGCTGTATCAATACTTCTATAACCATTTTTTATGGCAGACTTTACTGCATTAATTAATTCTTGGCCTTCTTCTACTTTAAACACACCTAATCCTAACCAAGGCATTTTTACGCCATTATTTAATAGTGTTGTATCTTGTAAATTTTTTACTTTCATATTAGTTTCCTCCTAAATGTTTGGTTTAAATTCTTTTAGAAAAGCTGTTTTCGTTTACAGTGTTGTTATTTTAGTATGTGTAGATTTCCATTCCAGGATGCTCGCTTTCCGTGGGGCGTGAGCTGAGCCTCCTCGTCGCATACGCTCCTGCGGGGTCTCAGCCTTCCCACATCTCCCACAGGAGTCGAGCCTCCTTCCATTCCAATCAAATTCTGTCTTTTAAATAATAAAACCTAAGCAAACAATCTTTTAGAAAAGAGACTTTACAAAAGAGTTTATCTAAAAGATGTAGCTCCAGAATAATTTTTTTGATCTTTGTTTTCTAATGATCGACTCCAAGCAGTAAGAATAACTGCTCCAAGAACCATTAATGCTCCAATCCATGGAGTATTAATCAATCCAATTGAATCAGTAACTATACCACCTAAGTAGGAACCGATAGCAATACCTACATTAAAAGCTGCAATATTCATTGCTGAAGCAACATCTACTCCGCTTGGTACAAAACGTTCGGCAAGTATAACAACGTAAACTTGTAGGCCAGGAACATTCATAAAAGCTAATAGACCCATTAGAATTATTGTAATTAATCCAAGTATTTTAAATGGTGCGGTAAATGTTAATAGAAATAGAATAACTACCTGTATGATGAACATGTAAAATAGTGCAGAAATCGGATTGCGATTTGCTACTTTTCCACCAATCATGTTGCCTATACCAATTGCAACCCCATAAATAAGTAAAAGAGCTGCAACGGTTCCTTCTTTAAAGCCTGTAATGTTTTGTAGTAATGGAGATAAATAAGTAAAGACAACGAATGTACCGCCATATCCTAAGGCTGTAATCGTAAATAATAAGATTAGGCGACCATTTGTAATCAAATTAATTTGAGTACGAAATGATGTTCGAGTCCCTTTTAGTAAATTAGATGGGACAAGGATACTATTGGCAATAAAAGCAATAAGACCAACAATAATAATAGCTATAAAAGCTTCTCTCCATCCAAAGAGTTGTCCTATATAAGTACCAATAGGAACACCTGTAACTGTAGCTACAGTTAGCCCTGAAAACATTATCGAAATTGCACTAGCTCTACGATTTTCTGGAACTAGATTAGCAGCAATTGTAGAGCCAATCGACATAAATAAACCATGTGCAAATGCAGAAATGACACGGCCTACTAATAAAACGCTAATATTTGTAGCGAAAGCAGCTATACTATTTCCTAAGATAAAAACAACCATAATCAATAGAAGTAAATACTTTCGAGAGATGGTAGATGTCAAAGTTGTTAGGATGGGTGCTCCGAATGTTACGCCTAAGGCATATATAGAAACAGTTAATCCTGCAGTAGTGACAGAAATGTGTAGATCCTTAGAAATAAGTGGAATTAATCCTACACTAATAAATTCTGTAGTCCCAATTGCGAAAGCACTCATAGCCAGTGCAAGAAGTGCAAAGGTATTTCGTTTTTTATCTAAAGTCATTAACTTTCCTCCTTTATTGTGATGATTAATGTATCAATCTTTCCTCAAGAATTTGATGAAGTTGGTCGACAAATGTTATTATGAGCTATATAGTTCGAATGGAAAAGAACATACTTTAAAGTAATATAGGCACTAAAATGTGCCATAGATACTTTTTAGTGCCTATATATTAGGAGGGGAATATGCAAAAGAAGAAGTATAATATATCAGTTGAAGCTACACTTGAAGTTATAGGCGGGAAATGGAAATGCGTTATTCTGTGCCATCTAACCCATGGTAAAAAACGTACAAGTGAATTGAAACGATTAATGCCAAATATTACACAAAAAATGTTAACTCAACAATTACGAGAGCTAGAAGAAGATGGTGTGATCAATCGAATCGTTTATAATCAGGTTCCACCAAAAGTAGAATATGAACTTAGTGAATATGGATTGAGTTTACAAGGTATTTTAAACTCTTTATGTACTTGGGGTGAAAACCATATTACGAGAGTTTATGGAGATAAATTTTCAGTTTTAGAGGAAAATGTTTTGAATGAGAAACTAAAATAACTTAAGATGAGGCAATCAATTCTTTTTTAGAGTTACAGTTTATTTATGTGTCATATTTAAAGGTAAACAATAAGTTTTTGGAAAGAAAAGAAGAGACTCTATTATTGAGTAGTTTTTTAGACCATGTTCTAGTTTCTTTAAGAGTCCACGAAACATAAAAAACATTTTTTGTGATTAATACAGGCTCTTTTTTAAAAGATTGTAGTTTTAAAAAGATTTTGTTAAAGCAAACTTTAATAAAGAGTTAGTTGGAGCGGAAGGTGCGAGACTCCTGTGGGAGTAGCGGGACAGGTGAGACCCCGCAGGAGCGATAGCGACGAGGAGGCTCACCGCCCGCCCCACGGAAAGCGAGTATCCTGGAGCGGAAACCAACGAACTCTTTTTTTAATAACAACAATGTTTACGGAAACAGCTTTAAGGAATAAAAGTTACATAGGAAAAAAAAATTTATGGAAATGATTGACAAAAGAAAAGAGTGTAGCATATTATTTTATTGAACAGTGGTCAATAAGGAGGAGCAAATGTCAGCTAGAAAATCAGTCAAACAAGAATTAACTCGTGAAATCATAATGGATGCCGCTAGAGATTTGTTTGTAAAAAATGGATATCAGCATGTGTCAATGAGACAAATTGCTAAAGAATTAGATTATAGTCATGGAGCTATTTACTATCATTTTAAGAATAAAGCAGAGTTATTTTATGCATTAGTCGAAGAACATTTTCATATGCTTGATAAGGTAGTAGATGAGGTGATGGAGAAAGAGTTAGAACAAAAGGAGAAGATGGAGCAATTACTTTTAGGTTTTATTAAGTTTGGTCTGACATATCAAAGTCAATATGAGATTATGTTCCTTATAAAAGATGAAGAAGTACGAAATTTTATTAATGAAGGTCCAAATCATACCTATAAAAAATTTGCTGATAATGCATATTTCCTATGTGAAAAGAAAATTTCAATTCAAGAAATATGGTCATTATTCTTATCATTACATGGCTTTGTTACACATTATCTTCGTCATGTTACTAGCTATGATGATGTGGAAAGTTTGGCAAAACTTCATGTGAATTTTCTTCTTAAATCAATTAACTAATTTTTTTTGAGTTTAATTAACCGATGGTCAATTAAAAATATTGGGAGGAATTTAAAGTGAAAAAAGCGTTAGTTTTGGGAGCTTCAGGAGGTATGGGGTATTCAATTGTAAAAGAATTATCTAGCAGAGGGATAGAGGTCGTTGCATTTGCACGTACAAAATCAAAGTTAGAAAAACTGTTTGACGGAGATACGAATGTTACAATTTTTTCTGGTGATATTTTTGAATTAAAGGATTTACTAGCAGCTGCTTCAGGCTCAGACGTTATTTTCCAAGCGGCAAATTTACCATATGTTGAATGGGAAGAGAAATTACCTCCATTCATGATGAATATATTAAACGTTGCGAAAAAGCAGTCTGCTAAGCTTGCAATTGTTGATAATATCTATGCTTATGGGAGAAGTCCAGGTAAGAAGGTAACTGAGACAACTCCAAAAAATCCTCATACAAAAAAAGGCAACACTCGTTTACAAGTAGAAAAACTAATAAAAGAATCCGATGTTCCATCTCTAATCGCACACTTCCCAGATTTTTATGGCCCAAATGCAGAAAATACAATTTTACATTATACTCTTCAAAATATCGTGAAAAATAAAAAATCAAGTTATGTAGGGGAGCAAAAAATAGCAAGAGAATTTATTTTTACTCCAGATGGTGCAAGGGCAATCGTGAACTTGGCTTTAAACGATGAGGCATACGGACAAAACTGGAATATTCCAGGGTATGACGTCATTACTGGAGAAGAATTAGTTCAAGAAATACGAAACATAACTCAATACGATAAAAAAGTATCAACCATTTCAAAAAGCATGATTAAATTTTTAGGACTATTTAATGCAAATATGCGTGAAGTAGTTGAAATGTTTTATCTTAATGAAGAACCAGTTGTTTTAAATGGAGATAAATATGAGAAACAAATAGGGGAGATTCCTCGAACATCATATCAAGAAGGTTTAAGGCAGACAATTGAATTTATGAGAGATAGGGAAAAGAGGGAGGAATAGGGTAAAGAATAGGGCTAAAAGATAAGGGGAAAGGAAAAGCTAAACAAAGAGAGTAAAAAAGGAATTCGGATTGGATTCTAAACTGATTTCCTTTTTTACTTTAGAGCCTTATTTTAATGAATGTCATGAAGTTCGCTGTCAGTAGATATGGCAATCAAAATAACAGCAGGCTTATCACCAATATTTTCAACATAATGTGCTACACTTGCATTCCATGTGAACGTATCGCCTTCTTCAAGAATGTATGAATCTTCCCCTTGTTCAGCAAGAATTTTCCCATCTAATACTAAATGAGATTCTTCCCCTTCATGGGAATTACCTTTTCCGGTTGAAGCTCCTGGTGGAATTTCAACTAGCATCATCCTTAAACCACCTTTAGACGCTAAATGTTCGATTTTTAAATTTCCTTCTTTATAAGTAGTGGTCTTTCTTTCATTTTTCCTGACAACACTCATATGTTGTTCTTTTTCTAGTAATAAATATGGCAAAGGAACATTCAAGAAGTTAGCGATTAGTTGCAGAGTATTGATCGAAGGGGAGGTATTGTTGTTCTCCACATTACTTATGAATCCTTTTGAAAGGCCAGTTTGTTCACACATTTGTGCAATTGTTATCTTTTTTCTATTTCTAATTGCGCGAATTTTAGATCCAATATCCATTTAATTACCTCTTATGTTTCTTAATAAAAAACTTATTTCTATATTAACAAAAATAAAATTGACAATCCATAGATGGTTTGATATCTTTTAGAAAACAAATATTCATATAAAGAAACTTTTTGATATTTTTTTGACATATAGTTTCTTAATATGAAACTATTATTTTTATTATGAAATTTTTATAACGAAGAAACAATAAATAGAAAAACGAAGGGATGATAGACAAATGGAAGCACCGATGATTTATGAACTTAGACGTCCAAAGAATTTTCAAGAAGGAGAAACATACCCTGCTATATTTGTGATGCACGGAATTGGAAGCAATGAACAAAATATGTTGTCACTTGTTAATGGGTTAGATGATTCATTTTTTATCTTTAGTATACGTGGTCATTTATCACAGCCACCTGGATTTGCCTATTTTACGATTCAAGGTTTTGGTAAACCACATAGAGAAGTTTTCGATGAAGGTGTAAATAAACTTACAAGTTTTATTGATTATGCGAGTGAGCAATATCCTATTGATTTAAACAGATTATATTTACTTGGTTTTAGTCAAGGAGCAATTCTTGCAATGACATTGGGAGTAACACTTGGAAACAAAATTAAGGGAATTGTTGCTTTAAGTGGATATATTCCATTGTTTGTGAAAGAAGAATACAACATTGATCCAGGGGAAAATTTATCCGTGTTTATTTCACATGGGAAGATGGACCAAGTTTTACCTTTCGGATGGGGAATAGAAAATGTTGATTTCTTTAATAAATTAGGAATACCAGTAACTTTCAAAGAATACGCAGAAGGACATACTGTATCGAATGAGAATCTCCAAGATTTTCACCAGTGGTTACTTGATGATTTACAAAAGTAAACCTGTTAATTAGACATGAGAGTTCATTAAAAAAGAATTAGGAGGAAGTTACATGTTACCATCTTTATTTATAGCTCATGGAGCGCCATTAATAGCGATTGAGAACAATGAGTATACACAGTTTTTAAATCACTTAGGTCGTACATTGCCTACTCCAAAGGCTGTCGTGTTATTTACTGCACATTGGGAGAGTACTACTCAAAGAGTAAGTGAAATAGATGAATATGATACGATTTATGATTTTGGTGGGTTTGATCCTAAGTTATACCAGATTAAATACCCTGCAAAAGGTAATAATGAGATTTCAAAAGAAGTAAAAGATTTATTTAGTCAGAATGGGATTCCGTTCGAAGTAGAAACAAAACGTGGCTTGGACCATGGGGCATGGGTAGTTCTTCGTTTACTTTATCCAAACGCTGAAATTCCTGTTATTCAAATGTCCGTTAACCCAGATCTTTCTCCAGAGGAGCAATATAAAATCGGAAAAACTTTAAAAGCATTGAGAGAGAAGGACATTTTAATTATTGGTAGCGGTGGGACAGTTCACAATCTAGGTGCTTTAAAAATGTTTGATGACAATGGAAAAGTAGATTCTTGGGCACTTGAGTTTGATGATTGGTTAGCTTATCACATTAAAAATTGGGATGTTGATTCTCTATTTAACTATGACTCTCTTGCTCCAAATGCGAAATTTGCAGTGCCACCTTATGGTAATGAACACTTTGTTCCTCTGTTTTATGCTATGGGCGTGGCGGATGATACTAGAAAAGCAACTTTACTTCATCGTAGTTATCGATATGGAAACTTAAGTCATAGTGTATGGCAGTTTGAGTAAGAAATTGCGTTTTCTAAAGGTGATAAATTTTAAAAGCTAGAAAAATAGGGAAAATGAGGTATTGAGAAAGTGATTTTACAAAAAATTGCAGATGAACTAAGTTGGCATCAAAAAAACGTCTTAGAACTTGAAAAAATTACTCAACGATACAAAGGTCTTTCTCTAGAAGATGCATACGAAATTCAGCGTTTAAACATAGAGAAGGACTGTCAAATAGGAGACCGACTAATAGGATGGAAAATGGGATTAACTAGTATTGCAAAGCAAGAATCAGTTGGAGTAGATCAACCGATTTATGGGAGATTATTAGAGTCAATGGTGATTGAAGAACCAATATTGCATGTAGAAAAGCTAATTCATCCACGTGTGGAACCTGAAATTGCATTTCTTTTTAATAAGCGCTTGGAAGGAAAAGATATTACCGAACAGGACGTATGGGAGGCAACGGAGTTCATCATGCCTGCATTAGAGGTCATTGATAGCCGGTATAAGGACTTTTCGTTTAATCTGATTGATGTTGTGGCAGATAATGCTTCTAGTGCAAAAATTTTTGTTTCGAAAAAAAACTATCCCCCAAATCAATATAATTTGGATCAAATTGAAGTTGTAATGAAGTTAAACGGTCAGATTGTTCAAAAAGGTAATGGATCGGCGGTTATGGGAAACCCTGTTCGTTCAGTAATGAAACTAGTCCAAATGTTGCATAATACAGGGCATTGTATTGAACCAGGGATGGTTGTTTTAACTGGTGGAATTACTGAAGCTATTCATGTACAAATAGGTGATGTGATTACAGTCGAATATGATAAATTAGGTACATTAAATATGACTGTGTCCCATTAATTAAGGAGATATGATAATGCCGATTATTCAAATACACATATTAGAGGGCAGATCCACTGAATTAAAAAGAGAATTAATTTCTGAAGTTACTGATGCAGTGAGTAGGACACTTAGGAGCCCGCGGGAATCAATTAGAGTTTTACTGAATGAAATTCCAGAAGAAAATTGGGGAGTAGCTGGAGTGCCTATATTTGAATTGAGAAATAAAAATAACTAAGACCTTACAGTATAATAATCTAATTATAGTTTTTCTTAGGCTATACATTTAAAAATGTATAGCCACTTTTATGTCTTAAGGCTATTTAATTGAAGAACTTTATAAGAGTAAATAATAGAAAAAAGGAGTATTTTAATACCTCCTATTAATAAATGAGAAAATTTTTTTCGACAAATTAACTGAAAATTAACTAAAATAAGACAACTATATGGTAATATAAGGTAAATATGAAAATTGTTAGTAATTAGTTGGAGAGGTATATGAATGAAGAATTATAGCTATTTTGGTCCATTAATTGCAATTATTTTCCCACTAGTATTATTTGAGTGCTTTAAAAATGGCCTACTCAATGACCCTTATTATGAAGTACCTAGAGGTCATTTTTTTGTTGTGAGTGCTGTCTCGATATTGGCCATCATTATTGCGATTGCGATTGGTATTGTAGGGAGAAGAGTTAGAAACATAAAGGTAGGTTTTCTATCTTTGTCCTTCGTCTCGCTTGCACAAATGTTTTTATTACATGGATTATCAACACCGCATTTCTTACTCTCGCAAACACATTTGCCTGGAATTGCCGCTCAACTAAGTATGTTGTTAGCCACAATTTGGTTATGGTTTTCTTCGTTGCCGACTGATAGTAAATTAGTTGAACTATTTTCACGGCGAAACGGTATTCTTTTTCCAACTTGGATTATTGCACTGTTTATCTTTGAACTAGTATGTATGCTAAATCCACACATCATGCATTTTATGCCAATGGATATAAAACCTCTTAATTGGTTTTTAACGGCCGTTACATTAATTCTAAATCTCATAACAATGTATAAGTACTATCAATCTTATCGATTTTCACGATTTCCACTTCAATTAACGATTGTATACAGCTCCGGATGGATTATCGTTTCTCAACTTATAATGGTTCTGGGTGAACCATGGAGACTTAGTTGGTGGATATATCATTTTTTATTATTAGCATCTATGATCGTTATGATCTTTGGGTTAATAAAACAATACTCAGTGAAAGGTACATTTGGTGGTTCGATACGGACGTTATTTGTAAACGATCCTTTTGAAAGAATTACAAGTAGTATTTCTCATAGTGTAAAGACGCTTGTAATTGCATTGGAAGAGAAAGATACATATACAGTTGGCCATACGTTTAGAGTTACGATGTATGCATTAAAACTAGCAGAAGAACTGAATTTAAATCCAGAACAACTCAGGGCAATTGCACAAGGAACGTTAGTGCATGATGTTGGGAAAATACGAATTCCAGATTCTATTTTAAATAAACCTGGCAAGCTTACAAATGAAGAGAGAGAATTGATTGAAAAACATTCGACGTACGGCTACGAAATGTGTAGAAATCTAGGATTTATGAAAGAAGAGCTTAACATTATTAGATCTCATCATGAAAAATGGGATGGGAGCGGGTATCCTGATAAGCTAAAAGAAGAAGAAATACCTTTTTTAGCACGAATTGTAGCTGTTGCAGATGTATATGACGCACTTACTTCTGAGCGATCTTATCGAAAAGCTTGGTCTCACCAAGGTGCGATCGATTTATTAATAAATCAAAAAGGAAAACATTTTGATCCGATTTGCGTAGATGCATGGGTTAATCTTTGTGAAAAGAATCCAGAAGTATATCAGTATCCAGCTAAAATAATAACTGAAGATAACACTGATTCGTTGATTTCTTCGTTATAGTATTTCCTTTTAAAAAAATGATATATTCAAAAAAGCGTGTCTCATCTAACGAGGCACGCTCTTTGTATTAAAAATCAAATATGTCTACAATTCTGTCAGCTCTCAAACGATTTCGACAAAGTGTATATAATTTGTTTAAAAATTCTTCAATATCAATAGGTGAGGTTGGAAGTGGGATCCGAACGGTGCATGAACCATATGTTTGTTTAAAATAGGCTTTTCTTTCAGAGTTCTTGCCGTCTCTCTTTAACGGAGTATAGTTCCAAACAAGTTCTAGTTTATCATCATGATGTTCAGTACGATGAATTTCAGCCGCTGTAGTTGATTTATTTTCAACATATACGACAAGGTAAATATTATCATTACGATGCCAATCAATAAATAATAGGTAATAGCTTTCTTCTTCTATTTTTGTCACATGATAGGCTGCTATAAGTGGCTTTCCATCTGCCCATTGCTGAAATTTGTAGAGACTATTATTAATTGTGTTTATTTTACTTAGTTCATACACAGATTGATTAGAGTTCATCCACTTATCGATCTGACCTGTCACTTCCATTGCTACATTTTTTTCCATAGCGTTACTCCTTTAATTTAGTTAGGATATTCTCGTAAACATTGATGCTATTTCAGTATGTGTAAGTTGATTGGAACGTAGGGATGCTCGCTTTCCTAGGGGCGTGAGCTGAGCCTCCTCGTCGCATACGCTCCTGTGGGGTCTCAGCCTTCGCGCATCTCCCACAGAAGCCCTTCACCCTTCCGCTCCAATCAACTTCTGTCTTTTTATTTACAAAACCTAAAAACAACAATCTTTTAGTTTATTTTTTTTACTAAAAAAACCTGCAAGCCATTTTGATGTATGCTTGCAGGTTGATTGATCTATATCGTGATGTTTTGATTTGTTACTATTTTCTAAAATGATAAGGTAGTGTCGTAACAATGACATCCTTTTTATATAGTAAGTAAGTTCGAATAATTAAGCTAGATTGATTATGAAGGATATTATGCCAATTCTTTTTCGTTATAAACTGAGGAATCAATACAGTCATTTGGAAATTACTTTCTTCTGCTTTTCTTTCAACTGTATCAATAAATTTACATAAAGGCACAATGACACTTCGATATGATGAACGTATTGTTACTAGTCGTACATCTGGATTCCACTTGTTCCACTTCTCTTTGAATATTTTCTCATCTTCTGGATCAAAAGAGATATAAACTGCAATGACTTCATCTGTTATTGATTTTGCATATTTAATCGAGTTTTCGACAACAGTTGTGATTCCTGCTACGGGGATAACAACGACATTCCCTTCAATTTTACTGTCAGTAAAAGCAGAATCAACACGTAATTGTTCGCCTACTGCTTGATAATGTTTTTCTATTCGAGTAAAAATAAAAACAATAATTGGTAAGAAAATTAATATTGGCCATACATGATCAAATTTAGTGACAAAGAAAATGACTAATACACTAAATGTAATAAGTGTACCAAGTAAGTTGGCAAGTAGTTTTGTAAACCATCCTTTTGGTTTTTCTCGAAGCCACTTAATAATCATTCCCGTTTGTGACAATGTAAATGGAATGAACACACCTACTGCGTATAATGGAATTAATGAAGTAGTATTTCCTTTAAAAGCAATAACTAAAATAATTGAACCAACTGCTAAAGCCATTATCCCATTTGAATATCCTAAACGATCTCCTCGGTTAGTAAACATTCTTGGAATGTATTTATCTTTCGCTAAATTATAGGCTAATAATGGAAAAGCTGAGAAACCAGTATTAGCTGCTAATACTAACATGATAGCAGTAATTCCTTGAATAAAGTAATAAATCACGTTTCTTCCAAATGTTTGAGAAGCAATTTGAGACACAACTGTATCAGTAGGCTTAGGACCAATTCCATAATAGAAAGCTAAAAAAGTAATACCTGTAAATAAAATACCTAATAATAGCCCCATTAATATAATTGTCTTTGCTGCATTTTTTGGTGCTGGTTCCTTAAAACTTGGAATTGCATTTGAAATTGCTTCTACACCTGTTAAGGCCGAGCAACCTGAAGAAAATGCTTTAAGTAATAAAAAGAGAGAAATTCCCGTTACTGGTGTTCCAAGAGGTGTATGTAAGGTTGGTGATATTTGACCAGTAAAAATTTTATATAATCCTACAACAGATAGCATTAATAATGCAATGACGAATAAATAAATCGGATAAGCTAAAATTGTAGCTGACTCATTAAGCCCTCGTAAATTTAATAGCATTATGACAATAATTAAAACAACTGAAATTGATACACGATAACCATGTAAGAAAGGAAAAGCAGAGATAATAGCATCAGTTCCAGCCGTCACACTAACTGCAACTGTTAAAATATAGTCGACAAGTAAAGATCCACCTGCTACTAATCCAGTTGTTTTACCAAGATTTTGTCTCGAAACCATATAGGCTCCTCCACCTTGTGGATAAGCAAAAATGATTTGCCTGTATGAGAGAATTAGAGCTGTTAATAATACAAGGATTCCAATTGCAATTGGAATTGAGTACCAAAAAGCTGCTGCGCTTAATGTAGCTAGAACAATCAAAATTTGTTCAGTACCATATGCAACTGAGGACAAAGCATCCGAAGAAAGGATTGCTAATGCCTTGAAGACATTTAGTTTTTGTTCACCTAGTTGAGTGGATTTAAGTGGGCGTCCAATCAACATTCTTTTAATCATATTCATGAAATGCACTCCTTAATAAAAAAAACTAACTAAAATCGAAAAGTGGAGCAGACTTGATTAGCTTCGAAAGGCGTTGGAGCAATAACCAGATGAAGTGCGATTTTCACTTCATCTGGTTATTGTGAATCGACTGAGAAGCTAGTCTGCGGAACTAGACAATAATTCTTTTTAAAACTAAAAGGCAACTATAAATTATGTAACTAGAAAATTTTTAAGGAAGAGTTTGACCTAATGAATTATACATTACTTTTCTTATTTATAGTGTGAGAAGTAAAGATATTTATTCTCGATTAACTAGTAAATTCTTTAAAATACTGCTTATTTTAAAGTAAGCAATTGAAGAATAGTTTACATGAGTATATACATAATATAAATTGAAAGGACTATTATAGCAACCATCATTCTAAATGCTTACATTGGATTTAAGAAATAGTTCAAAATTTACACAAATTTAATAAAAAATTTTAGTAATAAATTCGTAGTTTATAGTTATTAAACAACGAAATATTCTCGTAATTTTTTCTAAATAGATTTTCGCAAAAGATATTCAATAAAATGTCATTTATTTTTTTGCTCTTTGCTAAAAGATCGTGCCTTTTGAGATTTTTAATTTTAAAGACAGAAGTTGATAACAATGGAAGATGCGAGACTCCTGTGGAAATAGCGGGAAGGCTGAGACCCCGCAGGCTTGCCGAGGAGGCTAGCTCACGCCACGCGGAAAGGGAGCATCCTGGAGTTGTAATCAACTGACGCATTCTAAATAGCAACAGTGTATATGAAAAAAGCATATTTTTTAATGATACAATGCTTCTTTAATCAATGGCTTTACATATTTTAATAGTATGCTATAGTTTAAATAGATTTTTAACTGAATAGTAACATTTAACTAGGGGAGCCAATGGCTGAGACTGAACTTTTGTTCTAAACCCTCTGAACCTGATCTGGATTGTACCAGCGGAGGGAAGTTTAAAGGTTATTTTTTGTCAGCGTATATTTTAATGACAATAGATTGTAACCCACTCCTTTCTCTGAAAGTGAGTGGGTTTTTTGTTTTTTAGTGATGCAACACGACTAGCCATATAGGAGTGAGAAAATGAAAGAAGGATACGAGGAGTTAATTGAACGGATATCAAATGAAGTTGAAGAAAGAAAAGAAGAATTAATTATTTTGTTAACTGACCTTGTTGGCTTTCCGACAGTAAGTCCACCTGCACGAAATACATACGAGATTCAAAAGGAAATAAGTAGATATTTGGATGACTTAGGATTTAAAACGGATATGTGGGATGTTTATCCAGGAGATCCTAATGTAGTAGGTATTTTAGCTGGGGACTCTTCAGAGAATTACAATAGCTTAATTGTAAATGGCCATGTAGATGTGGCGGAAGTTGGCGATGAGGATGAATGGATGACATCACCATTTGCAACACATATCAAAGATTCTTATATATATGGCCGTGGTGTTGCGGATATGAAGGGTGGAATAGCTGCTTCATTATTGGCTATAAAAATTTTAAAAGATCTTGGAATTACACTTAAAGGAGATCTTCAATTTCAATCAGTCATTGGAGAAGAAGTAGGTGAAGCTGGAACACTTGATTGTACGGAGAAAGGTTATTCAGCTGACTTTGCCGTTGTAGTAGATACTAGTGACTTGCATATTCAAGGTCAAGGCGGTGTGATTACCGGTTGGATTACGATACAAAGTAAAGAAACGTATCATGATGGCATTCGTAGCAAAATGATTCACGCAGGGGGCGGAATAAAAGGAGCCAGTGCGATTGAAAAAATGATGAAGGTAATCGCAGGTCTTCAAGAGTTAGAACGCCACTGGGCTGTAACAAAGAGCTATGAAGGTTTTGTGCCTGGTTCAAATACAATTAATCCTGCAGTGATTGAGGGCGGAAGACATGCCGCTTTTATTGCAGATCAGTGTGCTTTGTGGATTACTGTTCACTTTTATCCAAATGAAGATTATGAAGAAGTAATAAAAGAAATTGAACAGCACATTCATCATGTAGCTGCTGCTGATCCATGGTTAAGAGATAATCCACCACAATTTAAGTGGGGAGGAAAATCAATGATAGAGGATCGTGGTGAAATTTTTCCTTCATTAGAAATCGATCCTTACCATCCTGGAACTAGTTGTTTATCAAATTCGTATGAGCAACTTTTGGATCAAAAACCAACGATTGGAATGTCACCAACTGTTACTGATGCGGGATGGCTAGGGAGAGCTGGTATTCCAACGGTCATTTTTGGTCCGGGAAAATTAGAGGAAGCTCATTCAGTTGATGAAAAAGTTGAAATTCGTCAATTACTAGATTTTACGAAAGTGTTAGCTGTATTTATCACAACCTGGTGTAATACGAAAAAGGGGGAAGAACGATGAAGTATTCTCAAATTCTTTACAAAAAAGTAAATGAAATTTGGAAACAAACCCACCAGCATCCATTTGTTGTTGGTATGGGAAATGGTGATTTACCTGTAGAGTCATTTATTCGTTATATGAAGCAGGATTATGTTTTCTTAATCGATTATTCCAAACTGTTTGCTCTAGGTACAATCAAAGCAAGAGACCTTGAGACTATGGCTGCCTTTGCTAAACTTCTGCATGAAACCCTTCATGGAGAAATGGAGTTGCACAGACAATACGCTGCTAGATTTGGAATTACAAATCAACAATTAGAAGACACAAGACCTACTCCTATGAATCTAGCATATACACGTTATATGTTGAATGTTGCTCAAAATGGTTCTCTAGAGGAATTGATTTCTGCATTATTACCTTGTATGTGGAGTTATTGGGAAATTGGTAAAATGTTAGCAGAAAATTATCCAAACTCGATTGAACATCCTTTATATGGGGAATGGATCAAAATGTACTCCTCAGATGAATTCGGTTCATTAGCGGGGTGGTTAATCGACTTGTTAGACAATTTAGCTGAAGAAAAGTCAGAGCGAGAGTTGCAAATGTTAGAAGAACATTTCCTTACTACATCACGATTTGAATATATGTTTTGGGATATGGTTTATCAGGGAGGAGATTGGCCTGTATAATTCATCAATACTATCTGTAAAAGATCTATCCTATACATTTTCAAATGAAGACCCTTCTAAACAAATCTTATCAAGAGTTTCAATTGATATTAAAACCGGAGAATTTGTTTCCGTTATAGGAACAAGTGGTTCAGGAAAGAGTACGTTATTTAAGTTAATTGCTGGTTTACTTGAACCAATTGAGGGCCAAATACAGATAAATGGTAAACAATGTGACAAGAGATTAGGAAAAGTAGGCTATATGCCACAAAAGGATCTACTTTTACCTTGGCGAACAGTCATGGATAATATTTTGTTACCAATCGAGCTTGTTAAAGAAAATAAGAAGCAAAAAATGGTGGAAATTAGAGAATGGCTAACCCGTTTTGGTTTATCAGAGTATGAGAACGCATATCCTCATGAACTCTCTGGTGGGATGAGACAACGAGTTGCATTTTTACGAACACTGATGACAGGGAGAGATCTGTTACTACTAGATGAACCATTTGGTGCACTTGATTCGATGACGAAACGGAAAATGCATAGTTGGTTATTAGAATTGTGGGGAGAACTACAAAAGACAGTTTTATTTATTACTCATGATCTTGAAGAAGCAATTTTATTAAGTGACAGGATTTATCTACTCCCAAGTGATAGTAGTCAAATCATTCAAGAAGTGAAAATTAACCTACCTAGACCAAGGAGTTCTAACTTTATTTATCAATCAGAGTTTATCGAAATGAGAAAAGAATTGGAAAGGTTGATTCACGATGAAGGGTAGATGGAAAAAATGGACAGACGACTATGGCCTATTCTTATTGATTGTCGTCCTAGTTGTAAGTGTTTGGGAATGGATCATTCGTAAAGGATTTATTCCATCTTTTATCTTGCCTTCTCCATCTTCCATTGTGCATTCCTTAATCGATAACTGGCAGATTTTATTAGAAGTTCACTTACCGGCTACTTTGAAGGAAGTCATCATTGGTTTTTGTCTATCTGTTGTAGGAGGAGTCGCACTTGGAATTTGTATGCACTTTTCTAGGGTACTAGAAAAAGCACTATACCCGTTTCTTATTATTTCACAAACGATCCCTTTAATTGCAATTTCACCAATTTTTATTATGTGGTTTGGTTATTCAATTTGGAGTAAGATCGCTGTTACAATTTTAACTGCATTTTTTCCGATTGTCGTCAGTACATATGATGGACTGAAATTGGGTGGAAATGAATACCGTGATTTGCTCTTAACAATGGGAGCTAATCGATGGGAGCTATTCAAGAAAATTCAATTTCCAACCGCATTGCCAGTTATTTTATCGGGCTTGAAAATGTCAGTAGTGTATTGTGTTGTGGGAGCGACAATAGGGGAATGGTTAGGAGCAAGTGAAGGTCTAGGTTATTTTAGTAGAAGGATGTCAGGGAACCTACAAGCAGATGCGGTATTTGCAGCGGTTTTTCTATTATCCTTATTAGGAATCGTGTTATTTTTATTAATTGCTATTTTAGAGAAGAAGTTATTAAAAAATAGATTTAGATAGAAATGAAGTATATGAAGCAAATAGAAAGGAAGAAAAAATCAATGAAGAAATGGTTTTATCTCATCTTATGTCTACCATTACTTTTATTAAGTGGTTGTGGAGCAAGTAAAAATAATCAAGGAAGTACTACTGCAGATTCATCGAATAAGAAACTGCAGAAGGTTAGTATAATGTTAGACTGGTATCCAAATGCAGTGCACTCTTTACTTTATGTAGCACAGGAAAAAGGTTATTTTAAAGAGCAAGGTTTAGATGTTGATATTAAAATGCCTGCTGATACAAATGATCCATTAAAAATGGTTGCTGCAAATCAAGTCGACATTGCAATTAGTTATCAACCAGAAGTTTTAATCGCGCGAGATGAACATATACCTGTTCAATCTTTTGGAGCATTAGTACGTCATCCATTAAACACGTTAATGGTTCCAACCAATAGTTCAATCCGGTCTCCAAAAGACTTAGCTGGAAAAACAGTTGGTTATCCTTCTATACCATTGGATGAAGCCATAATAAATACGATGGTGAAAAATGATGGTGGAAATCCAAATAAGACGAAAATGGTCGATGTAGGCTGGGATCTTATTCCTGCAATGGCAACGAAAAAAACAGATGCACTAATTGGTGGATATATTAATCATGAAAAGTTGTTGCTTGATAAAGAAGGGCACCCAATGCGCACATTAAGCCCTACTAAGTATGGTGTTCCAGATTATTACGAGCTAGTACTAGTGGCAAGTGAGAATGGTCTAAAAGAAAAACCAGAAGTGTTTAAAAAGTTTATGAAGGCAATAACTGAGGGACAAAACTATGTTCAAGCTCATCCAGATAAAGGTCTGTCCATTTTAATGAATCATGAAGACAAATCCTCTCCACTAGACAAGGGAGTTGAAACGAAGAGTTTACAAATTCTTTTACCACTAATGGATTCGAAAGATAAACCATTCGGCTATCAAGATCCAGCTACATGGGAGAATGTTTCGAAATGGTTATATGATAACAAAGTAATCAAGACACAAGTTAAATCGACAGATGCATTTAAAAATCTTTAAAAGAAAATAGAAGATACAAAAAACCAACGGGTTATCAACAATTTAAGTTGATGACTCGCTGGTTTTTTATTTAGTTTATATCCGGATTTAGATTAGTTTGTTTTTCATCATTTGTTCTAATTATCTGTAATTTACCGTTACCCATTAACAAGATACAAAACAAACCAATGAACACAGGAATGAGTGTCCAAATAAATGTATGTGAGATCGAGTAAGCTAGTGCATCAGTAATTTTATTTAATATAGGTGTCGGAATCATTTTTCGTTTTTCTGGTGCTAATATTGCACGTGGATCACTTTTCATAAAGCTTCCGGCTGCCGAACTTATACCTTTGAAAGCTTCTTTTAGTTGATCTGTGAAAATGTTTCGCTGAATAACACCAAATACCGTAATACCTACTGTCATACCTAATGAACGTAGAAATGCATTTGTTGAGCTTGCTGTACCTCGTTGATGATTGTCAAAATGATGCATTGCTGCCATACCAAGAACTGAGAATGAAGCACCCGTACCAAGCCCTACGATAATCATATAGATTGTTATAAGGAGCCGACTTGTATCAGATGTTAAAGTTGTTAGTAGAAAGATTCCTAAGGCTAGTATAAGGATCGAGCCAGTCATGATATTACGATAGCTAGTTTTCCTCGTCAGTTGGCCACCTATTGGGGCAGAAATGGTAGTACCAAGCATCATTGGTAAAAGGACAAGTCCCGAATTCGTCGCAGTTCCACCTAGCACACCTTGTATGAATAAAGGAATATAGATGGTTGCTACAATAAATGTTCCACCATAAAACAAACCAATTAGATTACTAGTAGCAAATAGACGTTTTTTAAACATATTAAACGAAATAATTGGGTCTTTGGCTTTTGTTTCAAAGAAGAGAAAGGCAATAAAGAAAAGTACAAAAGAAGAAAATAAACCGATTATGACAGTAGAATCCCACTTATATTTATTCCCACCAAGCTCTAAAGCAAACATTAACGAAACAACACTAACAACCAGTGTTGTAGCACCCCACCAATCGATTATTTGTTTTTCGTGTTTTGTTGACTCCTTATAATAAATGCCTATTAATGCAAGTGCAATTAATCCTAACGGTACATTTATATAAAATATCCAACGCCAATCCAAATAATCTGTAATATAAGCTCCAAGTAGTGGACCGAAAATGCTAGATAAACCAAATACTGCTCCAAACAATCCACCCATTTTCCCTCGTTTTTCAGGAGGGAAAATGTCAAAGATAATCGTAAAGGCAATCGGCATTAGGGCGCTGCCACCAACTCCTTGGATTGCTCGATAAATGCTTAATTGAACAATTGTTTGTGCTGTTCCGCACAAAACTGAGCCTATTAGAAAAATGAAGATACCAAATAAGAAAAAGCGTTTTCTACCATACATATCTGATAATTTACCAAAAATAGGCATACCTGCCATTTCAGTAACCAAATAGGCGGAAGTTACCCAAACAAATTGATCAAGTCCGCCTAAATCTCCAACAATTGTACTCATTGCAGTGGAAACAATGGTGTTATCTAATGATGCGACAAATATCCCCAATAATAAACCAATCATTACAGGGACTAACTTTGTTTCTTTTCTGATCATGCCATTCACTCCTTTTTTCTATAGGCTCTTTTTTAAAAGATTGTTGCTTGTAGGCTTTGTAATCTAAAAGACAGAAGTTGATTGGAACCGTGCCAGGCTCCTGTGGGAGATGCGGGAAGGCTGAGACCCCACAGGAGCGTATGCGACAAAGAGGCTCATCTCACGCCCCACGGAAAGGGAGCACTCTGGAGTGGAAATTACACATACTGAAATTGGAACAAAATATACGAAAACCCCATAAAAAAACAATGATTAGTAAATGGATAGGATATGGTTTAATACGTAATTTAACATTTCTTCAATATCCGTTAGTAAAATGTTATTTTTATGGAAAATTTGTATTACTTTTCTATCAAAGTTTTAATAAAAAAAGGAAAAAATGCTGATGAAATGATATGGTATAAATGTTACATTAAAATTACGAATGTTATTCTTTAGTAAGAAAGTATACATTTCCCGATATTTATTGCGTTTCTTTTACTAATCATCTAACTTTATAGAAGAAAGATTTTTTGATAAATATTCAAGTTTTACCATTTACATACATATTGAGTTTTATAATCTTTTATTCTATTTGTTTAGTAATACTTACATTAAATAATGTTAAATTTAATAAGATCATTAAGACAAAAGGGGTTTATTTCAACATGAATAACAAGTCTATTCAAGGGATGATCAAGCTAGCTTCAGTTGTTACGATTGCAAGTAGTAGCTTACTATTATCACCCAAGCATTCATTAAACGCTGTAAGTGCAGCGACAATTTCACAAACTGGCCAAGTAACTGCGACTTCTCTAAATGTTCGAAGTGGTCCTAGTACTTCTTATAAAACAATTATTGCTTTAAAAAAAGGAAGTAATGTAACTATTATTGAGAAGCAAAATGGATGGTATAAAATTAAATCTGGCCAAACAACAGGTTGGGTTAGAGATACATACATAAAACTGATTTCTACTACAAATACAACTACAAATCCTAAGCCTTCACTTCCAGTAACCACTAATCAAACAGGTCAAATTACAGCTGCATCATTAAATGTTAGAACTGGTCCATCTACAAGCTACAAAAGTATTGCTTCGTTAAAAAGTGGAAGCCAAGTCAAGATACTAGAAAAGAAAAATGACTGGTATAAGATTAGCTATGGAAAAATTTCTGGTTGGGTTAGCGGTAAATATGTAAAAATTATTGTAAGTCCAGCGAAACCGACGCCTCCATCAAATAATGGTGGGACAACAGTAACGCCAAATCCTACACCGAAATATGGAGAAGTAACAGGTTCAGCTCTAAATATGAGAAAAGGACCGGGTACAACCTTTGATGTGATTTCTTCCTTAAATATTGGTACTAGAGTTACGATTAAAAGTGAGCAAAACGGCTGGTATCAAGTAACTTCTGGTAGTTTAGTAGGTTGGGTTAGCGGTAAATACATTAAATCAGTAGGTTCTTTAACACCTTCAGTAGATCATAGTTTAGAAAAATTCACATTAGTACTTGATGCAGGTCATGGAGGAAAAGATACTGGGGCTGATGGAAGTACATCTAAAGGAGCAACAATTTACGAAAAAAATATTACTTTACGAATTGTTGAATATGCAAAAGGCTATTTAAGTAAATTGCCAATTAAAATATATTTTACGAGAGAATCAGATGTATATCCTTCTTTAGGGGATCGAGTTGCATTTGCTAAGTCAAAGAATGCTAGCGCATTTATCAGTGTTCATCTAAACGCTTCTGATGGGACTGGGAATGGAACAGAAACTTACTATTATAATGGTAAGATCTCTTCTCAAAGTCCGACAAAGTTACAGGACAGCAAGTTATTAGCAGAATGTATTCAAAAGAGAGAAGTCTCTAAATTGAACCTAAAAGATCGTGGTGTAAAATCGGCGGACTATTATGTTATTAAAAATAATCCAATGGCAGCCATTTTAACTGAAGTAGGATTTGTTGATAATAAGACTGATAATGCCAAATTAAATGATCCATACTGGCAAGAACAAGCAGGTAAACAAATTTACCTAGGTGTATTAGACTACTTAAAGTTTCAAGGCTATGACGTAAATTCTTATTATATTAACTAATTTAATAGATTGTCCTAATAGAGCTTATAAACAGGTGCTATTAGGACAATTTTTTTATGTTTATTTTAGGCCCTGTAAAATTATATTGTTGATATTTACCGTTTGGATTGAATTTTCTGTTATTTCTTTGTTCAATCCTTTTAGTGTTAAAATATGATTCAATGAATAGTTAACTAATTCCTTTTCATAAACTATTTATTATTTTGTTTCACCTTTAAAATAAATAATTACTAAATCTTAGTTTTTTGCTATTTTCTAAAAGATTGTTGTTTTAAAAAGGTTTTGTTAGAGCAAATTGCTACTAATGAAGCTAGTTGGAACGGAAGGTGCGAGACTCCTGTGGGAGAAGCGGGACAGGTGAGACCCCGCAGGAGTTAGCGACGAGGAGGCTCACCGCCCGCCCCACGGAAAGCGAGTATCCTGGAGCGGAAACTCACGAACTACTTATTAACAACAATGTTTACGAAAACAGCTTAGTTTCTTGAATGAAATAAATGTAGAGGAAAATAAAAATGAATAAATTTGAAAAATTAGGTGTAAGTGAAGAACTTGCAGAATTGTTAACTGAACTCGGAATTACAGAGCCAACTCCTATCCAGGAAAAAACAATTCCTTTATTATTTGAAGGAAAAGATGTCATTGGTCAGGCGCAAACTGGAACAGGGAAAACATTTGCTTTCTTATTTCCAATTTTAGAAAAGCTTGATTTAGAAACTCCTAATACACAAGCTCTAATTGTTGCACCGACAAGGGAATTAGCAATTCAAATTACAGCAGAGGCAAAAAAGCTTGTAAGTGATGATGTTGGAGTGTTAGCAGTATATGGTGGACAAGATGTTGATCGGCAGATTCGAAACATGCAAAGTGGGTCTCATCTCATCATTGCAACACCAGGTAGATTGTTAGATCACTTAAGAAGAGGGACCATTTCCTTAGCCAATATTAATTTCCTTGTATTAGATGAAGCAGACCAAATGTTACATATTGGTTTCTTAAATGAAGTTGAGGATATCATACGTCAGACACCAAAAAATCGTCAAACAATGCTTTTTTCAGCAACGATGCCAGACCAAATCCAACAGTTAGCAAAAAAATATATGAATCATCCTGTTATTGTACGTGTAAAGGCTGAAAGAGTTACATTAGATGAAATTCAGCAGCTTGTTATTGAAACTACCGACCGTGGAAAATTGAATGCATTGTTAAAAGCAATGAAGGAAGAGAACCCTTTTCTTGCTGTAATATTTTGTCGCACAAAAAGAAGAGCTAATAAGTTAAATGAGCAACTAAAAGGTAAAGGCCTCTTAGCTGAGGAACTTCATGGAGATTTGACTCAAGCGAAACGTGAAAAAGTAATGAAACTATTTCGAGACGCGAAAATTCAGTATTTAGTTGCAACGGATGTAGCTGCTCGAGGGATTGATGTAGATGGGGTAACACATGTATTTAACTATGATATCCCACTTGATACAGAAAGTTATATTCACCGTATAGGACGTACTGGGCGTGCGGGACAGACTGGTAAAGCAATTAGCTTTATTACTCCAAAAGACTTTCAAGAAATGCGATTAATTGAAAAAGAAATCGGAGTAAAAATTCCACATCAACGTATGGAAGAAAAAGCAGATCGAAAATCCGATCGAAAAGAAGAACGACCGAATCGATCTATGGAGAAAAAGAAAACTCAAACAAGAAATACGGAGCAAAATAGACAAGGTAAGAAAAAGGTTTCTGAAAAACTAACTGATCCAAAGCAATCTAGAAAGACTGCTTCACACGAAAAAAGAGATGGACGTAGTAAATCAGGAGTTCAATCAGCTGGCAAGCAAAAGAGTGGTAAATCATTTGAAAATAGCCGCAATAAGAATAGTAAAAAGAAGAACGTGAAGAGGGCATCTAGATAATTAAGTGTTTATCCATAAAGGAATTTAGAATCGCATAGTTGAAAAAAAGAAATCAAGTTAGGTGATATATTATGACTCCAAATGGATTTAGAGAAGAACTAGTTGTTAAAACCATTCAAGAATTAAATGAATTAATTGAAAAGGCAAGAGAATTTATTCCTTATGGAAAAGTAGCAAGTTATATTCCTGCCTTAGCACGTGCAAATAAAAAGGATTTATCAGTAGCTGTCTATTTACCTGATGGTCGCCATTATGAAGCAGGTGACACGAGTACTAAATTTACTCTACAAAGTATTTCAAAAGTAATTGTACTAGCACTAGTCCTAATGGATCGTGGAGAAGATTATGTATTTGAACGAGTAGGAATGGAGCCAACTGGGGATCCGTTTAACTCAATCGCAAAACTAGAAAAAACGTCTGCTGGAAAACCTTTAAATCCAATGATTAATGCAGGGGCATTAGCTGTTACTAGTATGATTAAAGGAATTAACGTGGAAGATCGCTTTGATCGATTAATGGACTTTGTTCGTTTATTAACAGGGAATCCAGAACTTTCATATTCTGAAGAAGTAGCAAAATCTGAATTTGAAACAGCTCATTTAAATCGATCACTCTGTTTTTTCATGAAAGAGCACGGAATTATAACAGAAGATGTTGAAAAACTATTAGACCTATATACAAAACAATGTTCAATTGAAGTAAATTGTTTGGAGCTAGCTAAAATCGGACTTGTCTTCTCATTAAATGGATGGGATCCAGTAACGAAGCAACAAGTTATTCCAGAGAAAATAGCACAAATCTGTAATACGTTTATGGTTACATGTGGCATGTATAATGCATCCGGTGAATTTGCAATAAAAGTAGGAATTCCTGCTAAAAGTGGTGTTTCTGGAGGAGTAATGGGTGCAGTACCACGTCGATTTGGAATCGGTGTTTATGGACCATCATTAGATGAAATAGGCAACAGTATCGCGGGAATAAAATTATTAGAGCTCTTATCTAAACACTATAATTTGAGTATATTTTAAGCAAAAGCTGTTCAATGAGTTTTTTATCTCAAATTGGACAGCTTTTTTATCTCGCATTAACGAGCAATAAGCCTTCAAGATTCAAAGGGAAACGAGGAATATGGGTGGGGGGACTCCCTGTAAAAGACCGATTGGGCGAAACCATCAGTGGGGGATGAAAAACGCCCCCATTGATGAAAGTTTCACTTTATTAGACCTAAAATAAAGTACACTTTCCATTAAGTAATTTTAATATTTTTCAAAAAATCTAAATTACTAGTATAATGCAATTAGGTGAGAAAAGGGGATTAGTGAAATGGATTCTACTATGCTATTAATGTTTTTTCTAGGAATTGGGGCTTCTTTTTTAGGGACACTAGCAGGTGGGGGCGGATTAGTTACACTGCCAGTGATGATTTTTCTTGGAATACCAATTCAAACTGGAATCGCGACAAATAAGTTTGCTTCTGGATTAGGTTCATTCAGTAGTGTGATGTATTCATTAAGAAGGAAAAAGGAACCGAATCAATTTTATTTCTTTTTAATTGGTTTATCCATAGTGGGCGGAGCAATCGGTGCACTGGTCACAAGTATGTTACCAGAAAAATTAATGAATATTGTAGCCTTAGTTTTATTAGTTTTTGCTTTAGGATTAACGTTACAAAAGAGTAGATGGACAAATGAGCAACAACCTCAAAATGTAAGTGTAAAAGGTTGGAAACGCTACTTACCACTTGGTATTGGAATATATGACGGAGGTTTTGGCCCAGGTTCATCAACCTTTGCAATTATTTATTTTTTAAATCAGGGACAAAATTATGTGCAATCCGTTCAATTAGCTAGGGTATTAAATTTTGGAAGTTGTTTATCAGCTTTTATTATTTTTTATGCAACGGGCCATTTTAAATGGGATGTTGCGATAACGATGGCAGTGGCTTCAATCATTGGTAATCAATTAGGACTACGTGTGGCAAAGTATGTCTCAATTAAACTGGCAAGAACATTTTTACTATCAATTTCATGTTTATTGGTTTTACAAATTGTCGTAAAAATAATCTAATAAATGATTTAAAATACATTTACAGCAAATCATAAATTTGTTCCATTTTATGGATTTTGACCGAATAATTTTAATGTGAGGATGAATAGGATGACAGTTCAAACAGCGTATTACAAGTCACCAATCGGTATTGTAAGAATTGAAGGGAATGAGGAAGGGGTCCGCTTCATTGATTTTTGTGAAGATGACCAAATCTTAGTTACTGAAGAAATACCGAATTGTCTTGTAGAAGCTCATAAGCAAATACAAGAATATTTTGAAGGGAAAAGAATAGAATTTAACTTTAAAATAATTTCAAAAGGAACTGATTTTCAGCGTACAGTTTGGAATGAGCTTGTAAAAGTACCTTATGGTCAAACTGCTTCTTATGCAGAACTTGCAAGGCAGATTCAAAATCCAAAAGCAGTACGTGCTGTTGCAAATGCCAATCGACGTAATCCTATTAGTATAGTCGTTCCATGTCATAGAATTATCGGGTCAAATGGCAGTTTAACAGGATATGCAGGTGGCCTTTGGAGAAAAGAATGGTTATTGAATCATGAAAAAAATTACAAACAGTTATAAGAAAATCCCCCTCACTTCAAGCGAGGGGGATTTTTTATTCTTTATCTTTCGGATCCTCAATGTCAGTAGGAGTATCTTCATTTTCAAAATTAGCTTTTTTCCGAAGTTTTATAATTCGAATTAAATTAATAATAATAACCTTTCCGATTGCATATGTAGGAACTGCTAAGATCATTCCTAAAACACCTGCAAAATTTCCGGCAAATAGAAGAAGCAAGATAATTGTTAATGGATGAATATTTAATGATTTTCCCATAATGTATGGAGAAATTAAATTCGAATCAATTTGCTGAACGATGAACATGATTAAAATAACATATATGGCCATTCTTGGCTCAATTAGGAATGCAACGATTGCTGCAGGCGCACCACCGATAAATGGACCAAAATAAGGTATGATATTTGTAACTGCTGCAACTAGCGAAAGGATTAATGCGTTTGGAAGTCCAATAATGGCAAATCCAATAAATGTACCAAATCCGATAAACATACAAACGATGGATTGACCTCGTATATAAGATGAAAGTGTTTCACCAGTTTCTTTCATAATATGTATTGCATCGTTACGATATGTAGTGGGCACAAATTTAGAAACTGCTGGTGGAAATTTATGTCCATCCTTAAACATGTAAAACAAAATAAATGGTACTGTTACAACAATTAATGTAATATTACTGATGATTCCAAATACAGCTCCAATTCCCCCTGTTACCCCACCTAAAAAGGTCAGAAGAAAGTTTGATAAATTCTTTTGGATGTTACTTATTTCAACGTAATTCTGGCTTCCAATCCATTTTTCAATCACACCAAATTGCTGTGTTGTTTGATCAATCAACCCTGGTAAATTATTTACTAAATCTTTAAATTGAGTCAGTAAAACTGGGAATATATTTAGTATAGAGGTGATTGCTGCTGCAATAAGCACCAAGTAAAGTAGTAAAATTCCAATTGTACGAGGGATTTTTTTCCTCTCTAGGAAATCAATAATTGGTAAAAATAAAAAATACAAGAAGACAGCAATTAAAATTGGTGAAAAAAGTGTACTAAATAAAATGCCAATTGGTTTAAATAAAAAAGATATTTTAGTTCCGACAAACAGAATTAGAAATAGTAGTAATATTTCTACTGTCCAAAAATAAAGTTTGGATCTATTGAACAAATATATCAACCCTCTCTTATGGGAATTTATCGAATAAATCGTTAGGTATAGAATGATTTTACTTTTTAATTATTGTATAACATAAAAAGGTGCCTGTAAAAGCACCTTTTTAGGAAAGAACTTTATTAGTGAATAATTACCATCAATGTTCTTCTGGGTCTGTGATTGTTTTCATCGTTCCGGTTCTAAATTTGTTACCACTATAAAAACGAAGTAAATCACCATAAATGATATTGTCTGAAAGAGTTAACTCTTTTTTCGCACGATCAGTTAATAGTTTTGCATCCTCTGCTGATAACTCTACTTTTTCAGTAGTTTTCCGATCATAGAATGTATTTGATCCTGCAACATAATAATATTTATCTGTTACAAAGCTTCCATCACGGAAAATAGTGAATACAGGACGATTTTTACTAAATAAATCTTTACCGAATTCGATATCATTTTTTGTATCAACACCTAATAGGTGAAGAATTGTTGGTTTTACGTCAATTTCTCCTGCAGGTGTTGACACATTTTCCCCTTGTTGTTGTTTTGGTAAATGAATAATCAATGGTGTACGTTGTAAATCCATATGATCAAACGGTGTAATTGCATCCTTGCCTAAAAACTGTGCCATTGCACGGTTGTGATTTTCAGAGATTCCATAATGGTCACCGTACATTACAATAATCGAATTATCATATAGTCCAGATTCTTTTAAAGAATCGATGAAATGTTTAATTGCTTCGTCTTCGTATCGTAATGTAGTCACATAGCGGTCAAATGTTTCATCACCTGAGTTATATTCATCAATCATCTTATCTTGCGGATCTAATGTGAATGGATAATGATTTGATAACGTGATGAAACGAGTATAAAATGGCTGTTTTAGTTTTGTTAAATATGGCATTGATTGTTCAAAGAATGGAATATCTTTTAAACCCCAGTTTGCTGAATTTTCATCATTTATAACAAAGTCTTTTTCGTTAAAGAATCGATCATACCCAAGAGAAGGGTATATTACATTACGGTTCCAGAAACTTTTATTATTTGCATGGAAAACAGCTGAATAATAGCCTTTATCTTTTAAAATTTCAGGCGTTGCCATGAATTCATTGTTTGCATGAGTAAAGAAAACAGCGCCACGATCTAAAGGATAAAGAGAGTTATCGACTAGAAATTCTGCGTCAGATGTTTTACCTTGCCCTGTTTGATGATAGAAGTTACTAAAATAATAGCTGCCTTTAATAAATTGATTTAAAAATGGCGTTATTTCTTTACCATTTACTTTAGCTCCGATAGCAAATGACTGTGTAGATTCTAGTGAAATGACAATAACATTTTTACCTTTATATTTTCCAAATAGAGTTGGATTTGTTTTAACTTGATTACTTTGGACATAGTTTTCAACTTCAGTAAGTTTACCACTATCAGCAAACGCTTTTTGAGTAGACGTTTTCGTTTGTAAAGATAAATCATATGCTTGGTAAAAGTATAATCCTAAGTTTTTAACTAACATTTCACGGTCAAATGATCGTGTTAATAATTCTGGGCGTTCCACTTCTGCTAATCCAAGATTTAAAACTCCAATTGCAATTGTTACAAGGTAATAAGCAGATTTCATAAAAGAAGGGACACGTCCATTTTTGGCAAAGGATGGGAATTTCTTAAGTACAATAAATAAAATAATGATATCCAAGAACATGAAAATAATTTTAAGACTCGCCAAGTCTTTTATACTAGAACCTAAGTCTCCCATGTTACTAGTCTGAAATAAAACTGGAAGTGTGATAAAATCGTTGAAAAAGCCATAAAATAAAACATTTGCACATAAGATAAAGGTCAAAATAAAGTCAATCAATAATGCTATATAATTGCGTTTATTACCTTTAAAAAATAGTGATAGTCCAACAATAAATAATGAAGAAGCTAGAGGACTAATGAACAATATGATGTTTTGGTAAAATGTTTCAATTTTTAAATCAAAACTTATTAAAGTAATCGTGTACGTTTTTATCCATACAATGAGAGCGACTAATAATACAAAACGTAAACGTGAAAATGACGCCTTTAACGTTGTAGGCATTAATTTTTCCCCCTTAAATACAAACAAACTAGCATTTATTACTAGTTAAACTCAAAAAAATAATGTATCTGCTCAAGTCGTCAAAATTTATCGTACCTTCTTTAAATTCAAAAATCAATAGGAATGATAGCGATTACTTTAATAAAGTTCTCGACAAATATCACTAAAATGATTGAATTGATAAAGCTATTTTTATAAAAATTGTTGCTATTTAAGAATGCGATTAGTTGATTTCCGCTCCAGGATGCTCGCTTTCCGTGGGGCGGGCGGTGAGCCTCCTCGTCGCTATCGCTCCTGCGGGGTCTCACCTGTCCCGCTGCTCCCACAGGAGTCTCGCACCTTCCGCTCCAATCAACTTTTTACCAACAGTTTGTTTTAACAAAATCTTTAAAAAAAGAGCAATTGTTAAAGTTTGAGACAAGAGATTCTGACAAGAATTGTTAATTTTCATGAAAGAAATAGAAATAACGACAAAGAGTTTTAAACAGAATATTCGTGAAATTGCATTTAAAAAGCCACTCTTCATGAAAGGTAATGTATAAATACAAAAACCTTTTTTGAAGAGATTTGGCTTTTTTAAGGGTTATTTAAAGTTCACTCATTCATTATATGGACAAAGTTATTAAACTATACTTCTTACGATTAATTTTTTTAGTAGGGGCTTTAACTTTAAGCGTAGATCCTCAGCACCAGCGGCTACTAGAAAATGATGTTGATAAATATTTTTCATTAATTGATAAGTTTCTTCTTGTATTTCATCCTCTTCGATAAATGTTCCAATAACGTCGATTCCATATTTTCTTGCTTGTTTAACTGCTTCGTGTGTATCGATAATACCATCTTGGAAATAATCTAATGCAGATGGCTCTCCATCTGTAAAAACTAGAAGAAATTTATGTTTTTCACTTCGTTTAGAAAGTTCTTCAGAAGCAATACGAATCATAAGGCCATCTCGATTGTCTTCTTCTTCATGGAGTTGCATAATATTTGGTCCACTTGAGTGATGAAGAGATTGATAAAATGGAATAACTGTGTGCAATATATTGGGTTTGCTTTCTTTTGTAGCATTTGTAGCATCTTCCCAAAAACCACTGATTTTATGAGTGATTTTTAATTGCTTTAATGTTTCATGGAAGAGTACAACACTCTTTTTGACTTCATCCATTTTGTTATACATTGAACCGGAACAATCAATTAATAGGTAAAAGACAATGTCTAGCTCTTTTGATTCAGTATTCTTTTTATAAAAAAGCTTAGGCTTTTCTTCTGTAAAAAGACGGAGCCAATTTTTGTTAAGGCGACCATAATACTTATCTGATGGAGCATTTTTCTTAGATTCAATCGTTTTTTCAATTGTTTTTCTTAGTTCTTTTACATCTTTTGAAACAATTGAAGAAAGAATACTATATTGTTTCTTTTCATCTATTAATTGTGGACGAGTAGATAAGTAGTTTATCGTAACACCACTATTGTATTTTCCATATTGATTTTGGTTACTTCCGTTTTGAGAATTCATTTGATCTGGATTGTCCGTTGTAGTGGATTGTCTTTGTTCACTTTGTTTAGATGATCCATAGGCATTTCCGATTGCTTGATCAGAATCTTCTTGTTCTCGTGCGAAATTAGCTTTTATACCGGTCTTTGTTCCACTTTCAACTTCAAAACGTAAAAAATTATCATCCTTGTCATTATTTTTGCTTTCTCGATGCCAAGTAGATAACTTTTCATCCTCACTATCACGATCTTCAATTTCACTTTGTTCATCATCATTCGCTAATTTTTTTGCCTCACATTGTTTTTCGTTTTTTGACGACAATTTATTTAATGGTAAATAGCCAAAATAGATATTGATCATATCCTGCGTTAGACTACTACCTAGTCTTTGTGATACCCGAAAAACAATTGAGGAAATATCCTCAGTCGACTTAGCCTCATAAACAGCAAATAAAATAGATAGTAATTCGTCCAGTAAATCTGAAGTTTGATATGTCATGGACGAAGAAGTTAAGGATAAATAGATTAAGCAAAACAACTGATCAGTCGGAAAGTTACGAATTGTATTTGCCTTAAGCTGAGATTCAAAATGATGTCTATAAACAGCACGACGAGTTTCGAACAATTTTTTTGTACCTGGTCTTAGGCCAATGATCTGTTCTTCTAACCGTAAGTCCTCTAGTAAAACGTATAGTTGAGTAAAAAAACTTTTTAGCGGAAAATCCTGTAACTCTTGTAACATATTCTTAAATTCATCAAAATTTGATAAGTGTTTGTTACCTAAAGCTTTAAGATAAACATCTGTTTTCAGCCCAGCAAGTTGTTCTTGGAATTCTTTTGTATCCCAAAAATGACTAATTGTTATTTTTTGTTCTTCGTTGTCATAATACGCTTGAAAATCAAATTCAAGAAAGGCTTCTCGCTCTTTACTTAAAGATAGAGCTAAGTTTTCCATTTGTAGAAAGAGAGAAGTATCAATTTTTTTATTATTAAATATGATTTGTTTCATTTGTTAGTTTCACTCTTTTCAAGATCCAAAATAGCTTTCTGCTAACTCTCTAACTGTCTCACGTTCAATTTCATCATTTAGTTTTGCAATAATTGTTCGTTCAATTGCTCTTAAAATTGGAATATGAACAGATAAATCACATGCATCGATAATACCTCGAATACTTGCTGCGTCCTCACTAATTCTTCCTTCAGATGCTAAAGGAATTAAATCACTAGAAAATGCTGCGAATTTTTTCAATGTTTCTTTTTCCTTTTGAAGAGATTCTGATTGCAATAACTCAAATAATGTATCTCCTTCGATATAAGGGACATCAATAATAATAAATCGGTTTTTTAACGCTTCATTCAGTTCACTTGTACCTACATAGCCCTCATTTATTGCAGCAATTACTCTAAATTGATCAGTACCACGAACAACTTCTTGTGTGAAAGGATTCGTAATCATTTTACGGTAATCTAATGCACCGTGAAGTAATGGAAGTGTCTCAGGCTTTGCCATGTTAATTTCGTCGATATACAAGATATGTCCATTTTTCATTGCCTTAATAAGTGGCCCATCAACGAATGAAACTTCTGATCCATTATTAGTTGATGTGATTGTGTTATATCCAACGATTCCTTCAAGATCTAGATCTACAGAACAGTTAATACTATGCATTGGTTGATGAAGAAGTTTAGAAAGTGTCTCAGCAAGAACTGTTTTTCCACTTCCAGTAGGGCCCTTTAATAAAATATTTTTACCAAGCAATATAGCAGATAAAGCATCTTCAAGAATATGTTTGTTTTGAGAAACATATTGTTTTCTTCCTATAAGTAATTCATCTGTATTTGAAACTGTTTGTTGATTGAATAATTGTATTTCGTTTAATTTTTTAGTTAAGACAGGTGAAAGTGTAAATTGTTGGTTCATATGAATCTCCTTTATTTCTTTATCCAGAAATCGGTTATTTTTATCTTAATGAATTCATTTGTTATTATCACATATAGTTGCTAAAGATGTCTTGTATAAGGACCTATTTTTTATTGGAAAATAGTACAGAATTTAACTAGAAATATAACAGGGATCTTTTGCTAATTAGAGTATAATGACAATGTTTTTGAGGGTTTTAATCGTAACTTGTATTGAATAATTTATTTTCGTGGTTACGAGATTTTTGAAAATAAATTGATTTCAAAAGAAAATATTTAACAATTTTAAGTAATACTGTTTTTTGTATGTGTTGATTGTAACATTTCTTTCTGTATTACTCTATTTTTAATAGCTGTTATATTAATACTTTCTTATCGAGAATTACCAAGGAAACATCTTTTACTTATTGAATACAATAGAGTTAAGAATAGTCCGAGTGATATGATTAGAAAGTTTACTTTAGGTAAAAGGATAAGGAACGATTAGAGAATTATTTTATACTCTTTTCTAAAAGAATGGTAATTTTGAGATTTGTAACTTTAAAGACAGAAGTTAATTACAACGGAAGGTGCGAGACTCCTGTGGGAATAGCGGGAAGGCTGAGACCCCGCAGGAGCGTTAGCGACGAGGAGGCTCAGCTCACGCCCCAAGGAAAGGGAGCATCCTGGAGTTGTAATTAACTAACGCATTCTAAAATAGCAACAATGTATACGAAAACAGCCTTTCTAAAAGAGGTTGTTTTAAAAAAGATTCTGTTAAAGTCCTAGATGATAATCAACTGCAAAAATTGATTAATACTTTAATCTGACAATAATAAAAAGGCATCTTCAACAAACAGAAGAAATGCCTCTTAATAATTATTTTTGATTAAATTAAAAAAGGAAGTTATCCAATTCCATTTTGCTTATAACCAGCTACACGATCAGCTTGTTTAAATTCTTTGGAATAAAGAACTTCCTGTGTTGAAGTTAAATATGATTTTGTACGATTATCTTTTTTCTTTTTCATATTGTTCACCTTCCTAATGAATTTATTCAATCAGTCGTTAGTGAGGAAAAAAATCCTCAGATTGAAGTCTAGCTTATTAGAAAGGTTTCCCAATTTTTCTATAGATTAATCAATTAAGCTTCTTTTAAATGTGAGAAATCTTCTTGTTGGTAATCGTCTCGTAATGTATGAAGAAGATAATTATCTTTTGTAATTTCAAAAAGATCATAGATTTCTTCATTTTGATTAATTTCGTCATAAACACATTTTCTTGTTTCGTTTGCAAGTACGGCATAAGGCAATTTACTTGCAGCATAGAAAGATCGTTTATTTACTTTTCGAATTCGCATAAAGATTGATTCAATACCTTTTTCTGTAAATAATTCATGGAAAAAAGCATCCTTAGCAGCCTTATTATATCCATGACCGTGGTATGGCTTACCAAGCCATGTTCCTAAGAAGCCGTAACCTTCTTCAACATCATATAGAGTAATACAACCAATCGGATTTCCCCACTCATCTAGTATTGTTCTAGAAATCATCTTTCCTTGTTCTTCAGCTTCAATTGCTTGTTTCGTAATGAATAAAAATTCTTCGTAGGAATTTGCTTTATTACGAACAAATGGAAACACATCCGGATGCACCATTAGTTCAAATAATATTGAACAATCCAGTAAATCTCGCTGTTTTAGCATCGCTATTCCTCCTTTAATGAGGGCGCGAATAACAGGTCGATCACCCTCGAAATTTTGTACAGAACCAAAGAGAGGATACATCCTAGTACTCTTGTTCTGAATAGTGTATTGAGATAAGCTCAAAAATCTCTTCTGATGAGACTTAAATCAAAAACGTCACACTCTAAAATTTCGGGGTGGGAATCGAACCCACTAGGACCAGCGATTACTGGTGGCTCACCATTTGCCTTTCCCGTTCTTGTAAATCATATATGAGAATAGTATAAAACTATCTGTTTGTTGTTTTTTCATTAAATGATCAAAGAAAAATCACGAAGAAACGAATTGGTAAAAGTGCTAAAACTCGTAATGTATGTCGTGTCGTTTCTACTAGAAATCATAATTGGAATTACTGCTTAAGTAGTAATATATTAGCAGAAATCATCCATTCTTTAACCATATACTTAATGATAAAACATTTTTCTGCATTTGAAAACAATTTTTATTCGCTATAATCATACACAATTCTTCCATCTATGACAGTTGTTAAAGGTTTTGCCATATAATGGAATGGGTGGTGTGACCATAAAACCATATCTGCGTCTTTTCCTACTTCAAGACTTCCAATTCTGTGATCTAAGTACAGGTTTTTAGCAGGATTGATCGTAATCGCTTTTAGAGCATCTTGTTCGGAAAGTCCTTCTCGTACAGCTATAGATGCACAAATATTTAAGTATTGAATCGGTGTATACGGGTGATCTGTCGTAATCGATACATCGATACCATTTTCAGCAAGAATACGATAAGTAGACCAAGTTTTATTTTTTAATTCGATTTTTGATCTTCTTGTTAATGTAGGACCGACAGAAACCTGTAAATTACGATCCTTCAAATGATCCACAACTAAATGTCCTTCTGTACAATGTTCAATGCGTAAATCTAAATTAAATTCATCCGCAAATCGAATAGCAGATAAAATATCATCAGCACGATGAGCATGGATTCGGACAGGAATTTCTCGTTTTAATGCTTTAATGATAGGAGCCACACGTAAACACTCAGGATTATTTGAATACATCGCATCATAAAAAGCTTCACGAAGCATACCCATTATACCCATTCGTGTAATCGAATCTGAATTCCCGTGGCTATGAACACGTTTTGGATTTTCTCCAAGTGCTAATTTTAATCCGGCTGGTTCTTGTATGATCATATTATTAATATTTGTTCCAAATGTTTTGACTGTACACGTTGTTCCGCCAATAACATTTCCACTTCCTGGCATAATATGAGCAGTTGTTATACCACTTTTTCTAGCATCGCCAAATGCTGTATCAAGAGGAAGAATACCATCAAGTGAACGGATATGAGGCGTCAATACTTCGATTGTTTCATTTGCATCATTACCTGCCCAACCAGTTCCTTCATCGTATAAACCTAAGTGGGTATGAACATCTATGAAACCCGGTAATATCGGTTTTCCGTTACATTCAATAACTGTCATATCATCAATTATTTGAATGTCGTCACTAATTTCTTTAATTTTTCCGTTTTCAATTAGTAAATCAGAGTGATGAAGAACGTTTGAAGTGATAGGAAAAATCGTTGCGTTTTTAAATAATAATTTCATTGTGTGTCCTTTCAGGAGTAACGAGGTAATATTTGGTCTAATGCTTCTATTAATGTTGGATAGTTATATTCAAAGTTTTTTTCATTTGCTATTTTGGGGATTACTTTTTGACCCTCAAGTACTAGCAAACTCATCTCTCCTAGAAATAGTTTTAAGACAAAACTAGGTACACGAAAAATATTTGACTTACGCATGACTTTGGAAAGGATATTTGAAAATTCATCCATTGTAACTGGATATGGTGCGACTATATTTAATGGACCATTAATTGTATTGTCTTTTAAAGCAAGGATGAGTAAATTTACTGCATCGTCAAGGTGGATCCAAGACATCCATTGATTCCCATGTCCTAGTGGTCCACCAATTAAAAGCTTATAAGGTAAAAGCATTTTAGGTAAGGCACCACCAAAACGATCAAGCACAATACCAAAACGAGCATAAACAGTACGAATTCCAATTGTTTCTGCTAAACTTGCACATTCTTCCCATTTTTTTACAGTAGAGGCTAAAAAATCCTCGCTTGTAGATATAGAATCTTCTGAAGAGGGATTTTTTGTTGATGTGCCGTAATACCCTACTGCGCTGGCATTTATGAAAACTAAAGGAGCTTGGGCTTGTCTTTGCAACCAAGAGATGAGAGTTTGGGTTGATTCCAAACGACTTTGTACAATCTTTTCTTTATTTTTTTTTGTCCAACGATTATTAATAGATTCTCCTGCTAAATTATATATAGCATCAATTGATGTTGTAAATGATAAATTCTTAATAGCTTCCCATGTTATATAATGGATAGAAGGGTCTATTGACTTTTTCGGTGACCTTGTAACGATATAACAAGTAGCTCCAAGTGCAATTAATTGCTGAACGAGGGCTTTACCAATGAAACCAGTTCCACCAGTTACAAGTATATTCATGCATTTCATCTCCTTTACTACTATATGAAAGTATATGTGAGAATGTGATTTCAAAATATAAATTATTTAATGAGGTACATTATGACTATTATAACGAAAATTCAAGTTCAGAAGGTAAATAAAGAACGATTTAACGTATATACCGATGATGGTGGTGGAGAGGAATTTGCATTTAGCGTTGATGCTGATACGTTAGTTAAACATAACCTAAAAAAAGGATTACAAATTGAACAATATGAAATAGAAGAAATTTTACATTCGGATCAATTAAGAAAAGCATATCTTACTAGTATTGTATACCTTTCACGAATGATGAGAACAAAAAAGGAAGTAGAATTAAATTTAGAAAAACTAGAAATAAGTCCGGACGCTATTAGGAATACACTGCAAAGACTAGAGGACGAGGGGTACTTAAATGAAGAACAATATACGATAAGTTATATACGAACTTGCATTAATACAACTTTAAAAGGACCTATTATCATTCAAAAAGAATTAAAAATGAAAGGAATTTCTAACGGAGTAATAGAGAAAGAATTAAAAGAGTTTTCTACTGAGAAACAAGTTGAACATGCTGTTCGACTATGTGAAAAGAAATTACCAGCTTTTTCCCGTTATTCTACATTACAGAAGAAGAATAAACTGGAAGAATTACTCTCTCGAAAAGGCTATCCTTCAAATATTATTTCTATTTTATTGCAGGAAGTGGAATTTGATAATGACGAAGATGATGAACTTCAAACTTTACTTCAGCATGCAACAAAACTTCAAAGAAAATATGAAAAATTTAGTGAGTGGGAATATAAACAAAAAATGAAATCGGCACTTTTTCGAAAAGGATTTTCGATTGATTTAATTGATCGAGCATTAGATATGTTAGATGACCAATTAAATTAATAGCAGGCTTAATATACAAACTCATTTTAGTTTTGTATCCTTAATTGGTATAATAAGATTGAAGAAAAGGGTAATAGGGGAGACTATCACATGCAAATTCCGAAACGTTATAGTGACTATACAAAACAAGAATTGTTAGATGAAATTAAAGAATTAACTGCTCAAGCAATTAAAGCAGAGCAAATGGACATGATTAATGAATTAGAAGTTCTTTTACGAAAAAAAACAATGGCAGAGGCCTACTTATTAAATCCAGAAGACTTTAAAGCAAATGAAGTTTATGAATTGATTCAAGAGCCAGGCGTATTATTTTCAATTACTTATATGAATGGTATTTTTGCATGGGGAACAAAAAGTACAGGTAATGAAGAAATTGGAGTTCCAATCTCATTATTAAAAAAACCAGGGACTTTATAAGATTCCCTGGTTTTACTTTTGAGTTGGGCGGAAGTTCTACTAGTTGCGCAATACTCCAACTCCTGTCAGAGCTAAACGAGCATACTCCGCATTTCGATGTGTCTAGCTACAGCGGCTACCTCCTCGGCCATTTCACAATAAGCAAGTGAGGGAAAAGCACCCTTCTCTTGCTTATTGCTCCAATGTCTAACGGAGGTGATCAAGCCGCTTTCGCTTTTCTGACGTGTCTAGCTACAACGTCCATCCTCTCGGCCATTTCACAACAAACAAGTGAAGGGAAAAGGCATCCTTCTCTTGGTTTGTGCTCCAATGTCTGTCGAGGATAAGCAGGCCGTTTCCGCATTTCGATGTGTCTAGCTGCGTGTGCTAGCTCTTCGGTCGTTTCGCAAATAGCAAGCGAAGGGAAAAAGCACCCTTCTCTTGCTATTTACTCCAACGCCTGTCAGAGCTAAACGAGCACACTCCGCTTTTCTGATCACATAAAATGTTTTTTCGAGTCTGCTGCGATTTTGATGTCTGTTTGGCTTTGTTGGGTTTGGCCATTTATTTGTGATCTTGTATGTTTAGGGTTGGTCCAAGGTTGTTTAAATAGCATAGAACGTCGATCGTCTAAAAATCGTTCAATCTTTTGATAGCCCATGTAATCACCTCATTATAGTTTGAGAACGTGCTATTGATTTAAAGGATTTTTATTATTCATCCTTTGCTGTGGCCTTGTGTTGATGGTTCCATCTGGTCGTGAAGGAGCATTTCTAGCTCTTGCACGCGGAGCACCATCGATTTTTGAATCATGTTTTTGCTTAGAAAAATGTTCACTGTTTTTTGTCAAAAATATGCCCCCCTAATTCATACATTGCATGATGATTTTCATCATCACTTATATGATTACCACCTGAGAGAGAAACTATGTTACAATTATTGTCTTAAAAATTGGAAGGTGACTTTATGAATACTCATATTCAACAGTTAACTGAGCTACTTTTAGCTGGAAATAAAAATTTAACGTATACACAAGCACGAGTGTGGGTTGAATGGATTTGGGAAGATTTTGAAGCAACATATGCGAAAGCAGGGCAATATCATGGAGAATTAATGTCTAAAAAGTTTGTAAAACAATTTATTCAGCAATATGGACGTTTTCTTCATGAAACCAATTTAACTATTGTTAAGCCTCCAGCGGATCGATTTACGGAGGAAGATGACCATCTAATCCATTAATCAGTATAGTGTAGCTATAGAAACAAAACATCTCCTGTCGTTATCAATTGGCAGGAGATGTTTTCGTAATTTTCACCCCGCATTAACGGGGAGTAAGACCCCCCACTGATGGAAGTTTCACTTTATTTTTCAGTAACTAATTTTTTTTGTAGTTTTCGTTCACTAAAGATCCAACCAGTGAAAGAGCTAATGATGTGATGGGAATCATCAAATTTAGCGACAGCTACAAATGGATAATAAGTTTCTGTTTTATATCGTAAGTCGATAAGTCTTAACTCATTATAGCCTTTAACGCTAGAAAATCTCCAAATATATACCGGTGAAAAGGCTAAAAATGATTTTATATTTTCGTCTTTTAAAGCAGCTTTTATATCATCATTCACAGGTAAAGGCGTACGTTCAAATACATCATGAATTTTTAATTTGCGGAATTTCATTTTTCCAACATGATGATGTGTTTTTGTAGTTGCGACTATATGATAGTGAGTGTATTTCAAAGAAGGCATGATAAATACATGATCAACATGATCAATTTGCTTTTTAACCAGTTGGATGACTTTTCTTTTTTCATAAAGACGAAACATGTAATAAATAATCATGATAATATAGATCATAACGCAAACAGCACCTGGGAAAATGTGAAACAACACAAATGGAACGCCAATCGCATGCATGGCAAAAATAATTGGATCAAAAGTGCTTATAATCCCAAAGGCTATCCATCTTTTAGAGATGGGTCTGAGTGCTTGTGTTCCGTAGGCGTTAAATAAATCCACGTAAACGTGTACACTAACTGCTAAAAACGACCAAAATAAGTAGAATCCAAAATTTGAACGGTTTTCTATTAGTGACATACAGACAGAAAGCAAAATAGTCCAAGTGATCACTGCAGGTATTGAATGAGTAATTCCTCTGTGATGTTTTATGTATTTTGCGTTATTTCGAAGTTTTAGGATTGTATCGATGTCTGGTAGTTGTGACCCTATAATAGTTGTCACTAATAAAGTGGTAGACAATTTTGGATCATGTGATACTTCGGGGCTTAATGTGGCAAGCCCGCCTAGGGTAACCCCCATTACTAAATGAGTTCCAGTGTCCATCTTATGCCTCCATTTACTCATTAACTTATATATTATTATAGACCTAATCGGATTAAAAATATTTATTAAACCGAAATTAAGAGAGGAACTTGTATGGAAAAAGATTTAGACGCTGTTTTAACTGACTTTCCAAAGGATAAATTTAGAGATCATTTGGTGGATTGGTTTTTATCTGAAAAAAGAGATTTACCATGGAGAGAAAATAAAGATCCTTATCGTATTTGGGTATCTGAAATCATGCTTCAGCAAACGAGAGTAGATACCGTCATCCCTTATTACAATCAGTTTATGCAACAGTTCCCAACTTTATCGGATTTGGCAAATGCTGAAGAAGAAAAAGTATTAAAAGCATGGGAAGGGCTAGGTTATTACTCGAGGGCAAGAAATCTTCAAACTGCTGTAAAAGAAGTTCAAGAAAATTATGAAGGAAAAGTACCTTCTACTATTGATGAAATCAGTAAACTAAAAGGTGTTGGACCATATACAGCGGGTGCAATTTTAAGTATAGCGTATGGAGTTCCGGAACCTGCAGTTGATGGAAATGTTATGAGAGTATTTTCAAGAATTTTAACCATCTCGGATGATATAGGTGTTCCGAAAAACAGAAAGATTTTTGAAAAGGCAGTAAAGGCACTGATTAGTCATGACAATCCATCTGCTTTTAATCAAGGATTGATGGAGCTCGGAGCATTAATCTGTACCCCTACAAATCCAGCATGTTTACTATGTCCAGTTAGAGAAGAATGTCTTGCCTTTGAAAAGGGGCTTGTAAATGAGTTACCGATAAAAAGTAAGAAAAAGAAACCAAAGCCCCTTCAATTAGTTGTAGGAGTCATACAAAATCAAGAAGGAAAATTCCTTATTCAACAACGTCCCGAAAACGGTCTTCTTGCAAATATGTGGGAATTTCCAACAGCTGAAGTAGAAAGTGATACGGTTCAAAAAAATGAGATCCTTGCTTTCTTTTTAAATGAAAAATATGATCTTCAGTCCGGAAAATTTAACTATTTATTTAGTGTTGATCACATATTTTCTCACTTAATTTGGAAGATGGATGTATTTTTCGCAAAAACAACAAGTAATGTAGAAAGTGAAACGTATCGTTTTGTAACACTTGATGAGTGTAAAGAATTACCATTTCCAGTAGTACATCAAAAAATTTACCAGCAAATTGAAAAATCCCTCCTATAACAAGGTGGGATTTTTTTTTCCTATTCATTGTTGCTATATTAGAATGCCTTAGTTGATTACAACTTCAGAATGCTCCCTTTCCGTAGGGCGGATGTTGAGCCTGTTCATTGTTGCTTTTCCTTGTTCCCTAATCCCTATTCCCTGCTCCTGCTCAATCATATACTATTCTAGTCCCAGAAGTCCAAGTGCCTTCATTTTTTGATAATCCACCACGAACTTCAATTTCTTTAATAATTTCTTTATAAATGGTTTGACCTTCTGCAGTTAAATAATTCATTATTTGTTGGAATGAATGGTGATAATAAGCTAGTTCATTTTCCTTCCATTCATTTTTTGCCGTCATAGATAGTTCAGAAAAATCTCTCCCAATATACATATAAACACCTCCTGAAAAAATCTATTTTAGTTTCTCCGACCTAGACATTAATACACTGAAAAAATGAAAAAATTTTGTCGTATAGTACACAGATACTTGGAAAACATAATATTCGTGGAGGTGAAAATCATGGCAAACAAATACGAAAACTTTAAAGCAGGTAAAACTGCAGCTGGAGCTAGCCAAAAAGCTTTTGGAACAGAATTTGCAAGTGACGCAACTGATGCACAAGCAGTAAAACAAGCAAACGCACAATCTTCTGCAAATGCAAAATCAGGTGCAAGCGCTGCTAGTTTTGGAACAGAATTTGCAAGCGACGCAACAAATGCACAAGCAGTAAAACAAGCAAATGCAAAATCTGCTGCTGCTGCAAATGCAAAGTCAAGCGCTGCTGCTAGCTTTGGAACAGAATTTGCAAGTGACGCAACAGATGCACAAGCAGTAAAACAAGCAAACGCACAATCTACTGCAAAAGCTTCTAAAAATCAACAGTAACTTAAATAATAAACTTGTTCATTTCTAGAAGTGTGCTGCTTACATAAGTAAGCCTGTTTAAAAAAACAGTCTAGATGGACTTGTAAAAAAATTTCAAAAAGGTACTCCTTAAAGGGAGTGCCTTTTTCCTATGAACTTTTTCCTAAGGCCTTAAAAAGGGAGCGGATTCTCGAGAATTTCAGCAATAACATAGCAAAGTAAATAAAGTGAAACTTCCATCAGTGTGGGGGGCTTCATCCCCCACTGATGGTTAGCCCGACCAATCGGGCTTTTAAGGGCAGTTATCCCTCACCTCTCTTCCTCGCATTTCTCGCAATCTTGAGGTGAGGGTTTTACTGCCCGTTAATGCGGGATAAATTCGGTCAATTACATAAATAGTGTATTCTCGTCAAATGTAGTCAAAGGAATTTAATTGTTTTTTGAGAATGTAATAGTTAATGAATAAAGGAAGGTGACAATGAATGCAATTATTTGATGATTTAGTAACCCGTCAAATAGAAACAATGGATCAACTTATAAAGATTCAAGAAGAAATTGAACGTTGTCAGGAAATAGAAAATCAGTTGTTTGAATTAGAGGATCTAGCAAAGCTTTCTATTATTCAAGAGGAAATTGATATAATGAGAGAAGAATTGAAGGCTATTCAGCATACTTTTCAAATTCAAACGCAGCAAATTATTAAGTCGTTTTCAGATGAGAAAAAGTTGTGCGCAAAATAAAAAGAAAAAAGTAAAATTTTTTTGGGTCACTTTTCCTATTAGTGACCCGTTTTGTTTAAAAATAAGTAAGAACTAGTTATAATATAAATATATAAACCAAAAAACGTATAAAGTGTTCACACGAGAAAGAAGGGAGAATCATGCTTGTTCCCAAACCGGGAGAGAAAATCCAAATACATAGCTATAAGCATAATGGTAACATTCATCGCATATGGGAAGAAACGACAGTATTAAAAAGTACACAACAATTAGTAATTGGAGCGAATGATCGAACTCTTGTTACTGAATCAGATGGAAGAACTTGGGTTACACGTGAGCCAGCTATTTGTTATTTTGATACAGATTATTGGTTCAACGTAATTGGAATGATTCGTGAAGATGGTGTTTACTTTTATTGTAATGTAAGTTCCCCTTTTGTTTATGAAGATGCTGCAATCAAATATATCGATTACGACCTTGATATTAAAGTATTTCCAGACATGACCTATGTCTTATTAGATGAAGATGAATATGAAAACCATCGAATTGAAATGAATTATCCTAAATCAATTGATTCAATTTTAAAGAAGAATTTAAATTACTTAACTCAATTGATTCATCAAAGAAAAGGTCCGTTTGCTCATGATTTTATTGATAACTGGTATGAACGTTATTTAATGTATCGTGATTAGAAAAAGCTGTTGAACAATCTATTGTCAGAAGGAAGAAATATTTCTAAGAAATGACAAAAGACTGTTTAACAGTTTTTTTTATTCTGATGTGGTATCATACATTGAATAATGGATAAAAACTAGTGAACGATAGATTTGATTTAAACATAGGTCTGTTTTCGTATACATTGTAGCTATTTTAGAATGTGTTAGTTGATTACAACTCCAGGATGCTCCCTTTCCTTGGGGCGTGAGCTGAGCCTCCTCGTCGCTAACGCTCCTGCGGGGTCTCAGCCATCCCGCTATTCCCACAGGAGTCTCGCGCCTTCCGCCCGAATCAACTTATGTCATTATAATTAATAGTCTCAAAAGCAATAATCTTTTAGAAAAGAACCTAAAGATAAAATAAGAATTGAAAGGGGATGTAGGATTTGATATGAACAGTATTAAACGTTATTTAAAATTTGTTAAACCATATAAACTTTATATCGGTTTAACCATTGTAATAGGTATCATAAAGTTTGCGATTCCATTAGTTTTACCTCTGTTGTTAAAATATGTGGTAGATAATATTATTGGTGCATCATCTTCTGTATCAACAAAAACTAGTCATTTAGTTTATGCAATGTTGTTAGCTTTCTTCATTTTTGTTGTATTGCGACCTCCGATTGAATATGTTCGTCAATATTTTGCCCAGTGGATTGGGAGTAAAATATTATTTGATTTACGCGGACATTTATTTAATCATCTACAAAAATTAAGTCTAAGATATTATGCAAATGCAAAAACAGGTGAAATCATTTCAAGGGTTATTAACGATGTAGAATCAACTAAGGATTTTGTAATTACAGGACTTATGAATGTGTGGTTAGATTTAACAACATTGGTAATCGCAGTCATCATTATGATGACAATGGATGTGAAACTTACGCTTGTCTCATTAATTATTCTTCCATTCTATACGATTGCGGTAAAATATTTCTTTGGAAGACTCCGTTTTCTAACTCGTCAACGTTCCCAAGCACTTGCGGTTGTTCAAGGTTTCTTAACAGAAAGAATTCAAGGGATGCAAGTGACGCGAAGTTTTGCATTAGAAGAATATGAGGGTAAATTATTTAATAAGCGTAATGGTGATTTTTTAGATAAAGCTTTAACCCATACTAGATGGAATGCAAAGACCTATACAGTTATTAACACATTAACAGATATCGGTCCATTATTAATTATTGGTTTTTCAGGTTACCAAGTTATTCATCACCAATTAACATTGGGAGAGATGGTTGCTTTTATCGGTTACATTGATCGTCTGTATGATCCATTACGACGTTTAGCAGCATCCTCAACTTCGCTAACACAATCCTTTGCTTCCATGGACCGTGTTTTTGAACTGTTAGATGAAAAATATGATATTGTGAATAAAGAAAATCCAGTCGAGTTAAATAATGTATGTGGAACAATCGATTTTCAGAATGTAAGTTTTAGATACAATGAAAAAGATGACGAAGTGCTTCAAAACATTTCGTTTAAAATCAAACCTGGAGAAAAGATTGCATTAGTAGGAGCCAGCGGAGGAGGAAAATCTTCGTTAGTTAGCTTAATTCCAAGGTTTTATGATGTAACTTCGGGAGCTATTTTCATAGACGGCGAGGATATAAGAGAATATGAGCTTAAGAGTTTACGCGAAAAGATAGGGATTGTTCTTCAAGATAATTTCTTATTTAGTGATACAGTAAAATCAAATATTCATTATGGAAATCCAAATGCAAGTGAGGAAGAAGTAATTGCTGCGGCAAAAGCTGCGAATGCACATGACTTTATCATGGAACTACCAAATGGCTATGATACATTAGTAGGAGAACGCGGTGTAAAACTTTCAGGTGGACAAAAGCAAAGAGTGGCCATCGCACGTGTATTTTTACGAAATCCTTCTATTTTGATATTTGATGAAGCAACATCTGCATTAGATCTCGAGAATGAAAAGTATATACAAGATGCTATACATGAATTAGCAAAAAATCGAACAACCATTTTTATTGCCCACAGGTTATCAACAATTACACATGTAGATAAAATTATCTACATTGATCAAGGGCAAATAATTGAAATGGGTTCACACGAAGAGTTAATGGCCAAAAAAGGTGCGTATTATAACTTATTCGAAATCCAAAATTTAGAAGGAAGTACAGTTTAAAGATAAAATAGAAGTAATACAAAAAAGCTAATTGTCTATGATAGGACAATTAGCTTTCTTCATGGTAATCACATTATTTCTTCTTTTTGTTCTATTTTTAGTGGATATTCTTTGTGGTATGTTTGGTGACTATCTACTAAAGTGTTTAGATGCTCTACATTTTCACTATATTCTAGAACAATCGATACAATCTGAAATAAATGAAACCACGTTTTTTGTTTTTCTTCATCATTTATATCGTGATTTTCCAAAAAAGCTTTCATTAATTTGTCTTTAAGAATGTTTTCTTCTAGGTGAAGAGGAGAACGTGTCTCATTATTTACTTTCCCAATTAGCTTCATCAGTGCATATTCATGATATTGCATTAGGCAAGTAAGTTCATTTTTTAATAACTTTTGAAATGGCTCAGGACTTAAGTTAATTTCATAATCTAAACGGTGAATCGCCTTTAGCGTATCAAACGCATTTTCAGTAGTTACTAACATCTGTCTAAACAAGACAATTTTTCGTGCCTTTTCATGCTCACTCTTTTGGGAACGAATACTTAAAATCATACGATCTTCTTTATATAATCGATAGATTTTTGTAACAAAAATCATTTTTTCTTTTATTTTATAAATATCTTCTTTTAATCCACTATGACTTACAGATTTGTGAAGAGCCATCAAGATTAACTTAGTGGTTTCCTCAGTAACATTAATCATTCCTCGTGATAATTTTTTTTCATAATTTGGAGGCATTAAGAAATAATTCACAAAGGAAGCTGATAATACCCCAATCAAAACGGCAGTGAAACGATCAAGTGCAAAAACTGTAAAATTAGTTGTACTTGTACTTGTTTCCATGATTGCAACAACTGTAACAAGTGCTGTAGATATACTATTCACTATTTTTAATTTAAGTGAAATTCCAACAACAACAATACATGTTACCCCAATAATAATAGGGTTATTTCCAAGTGTAACTACAGCGATAATGGCTAATATAGCGCCGATAATATTTGCTTGTAATTGCTCTATTAGATTTTGATAAGATTGCTGTACAGATGATTTCATTGCTGAAATTGCAGAGATTCCAGCAATTGATGAAGAAGAAATACCAAAAAACATCGCGCTATAAATGGCTAGCATAATGGCTACGCCTGTTTTTACGACACGCGCTCCAACTCTCATAAATTACTTACCTCTCTTATTTTCTTCAAAAATAGTAAATCCATGTAACTATACAATGGATTTGTAGCTGAATCAACAGATAATTTAAAGAAATTATGGAAAATACTAGATTAAAAGAGAAGATTATTTAAAAGATTAAAGTGTAATTACATACATTAAAAAATTGGGGGGATTTAGATGAATTTTTATAAGACAGAAGTTGATTGGAACGGAAGGATGCTCGACTCCTGTGGGAGATGCGGGAAGGCTGAGACCCCGCAGGAGCGATAGCGACGAGGAGGCTCAGCTCACGCCCCTAGGAAAGCGAGCATCCTGGAGTGGAAATCAACTTACACATACTGAAATAGCAACAATGTATACGGAAACTGCCTTTTCCAAAAAAATCTCTTAATTATTTTACAAACAAGACAAAGAATTACAAAAATAAAAGCAACAATTTTTAAAAAAAGAGCCTTGGAAAAAAACATAAAAATAGACCACTTGTACATTACAAGTGGCCTTTTGCAATTCATTTAATTTGTAGTTTCTGCAAGCTTAGCGAAAACGCGATCGACTGCTTCGATTGTTTCTTTAACATCTTCTTCAGTATGTTCTGTTGTTAAGAACCAAGCTTCGTATTTTGATGGAGCTAAATGAACGCCTTCTTCTAATAATAATTTAAAGAATCGGCCAAATACTTCGCCATCAGATTGTTTTGCTTCCTCATAGTTTGTTACTTCATCAACATTAAAATAAACTGTTAAAGCACCTTTTAAGCGATTAAGTGTAATATGGATTCCGTGTTTTTCAGCCTTTTCGCGTATTCCTATTTCAAGAAGCTGTCCAAGAACGTTTAATTTTTCGTATACTCCTTCTTGTTTTAACACTTCTAAACATGCGATACCAGCAGAAATTGAAGCTGGATTTCCAGCCATTGTACCAGCTTGGTAAGCAGGTCCAAGTGGTGCAACAGTTTCCATAATTTCTTTCTTTCCACCATAAGCACCTATTGGAAGTCCACCACCAATGATTTTACCTAAAGCTGTTAAATCAGGCTCAACTCCAAGTAAATTTTGAGCTCCACCATACATAAAACGGAACGCAGTGATAACTTCATCATAGATAACAAGTGCGCCATGTTGGTGAGTAATTTCGTTAACAGCTTCTAAATAGCCTTCTTTAGGAGTCACGATTCCAAAATTTCCTACGATTGGTTCAACAAGAACTCCTGCTACTTCATGTCCCCATTTTTCCATTGTTTCACGGTATGCTTCAACATCATTAAATGGAACAGTAATAACTTCATTTGCAATACTTTGTGGAACACCAGCAGAATCAGGTGTACCTAAAGTAGATGGCCCAGAGCCAGCAGCTACTAAAACTAAATCTGAGTGACCATGATAGCATCCAGCAAACTTAACAATTTTCGTACGATTTGTATAAGCTCTTGCAACACGAATTGTTGTCATAACAGATTCAGTACCTGAATTTGTAAAACGAACTTTATCCATTCCAGGCATCGCTTCTTTTAGCATTTTAGCAAATTTTATTTCTAGCTCATGTGGAGTTCCGTAAAGTACACCATTTTCAGCGGCATGTGTAATTGCTTCTGTAATATGAGGATGTGCATGACCAGTAATAATTGGACCATAAGCAGCTAAGTAATCGATATACTTATTTCCATCAACATCCCAAAAATAAGCACCTTTAGCACGTTTCATTGTAACAGGTGCTCCGCCCCCAACAGCCTTGAATGAACGAGAAGGGCTATTAACACCGCCAACTATATGTTCAAGAGCTTCATTATGTAATTCGATTGATTTTTGATTATTCATAATTACCTCCTACACATACTATAAAGATTAGTTTAAATTAAAAAGAAATTATCAAAAGATAGAATTTCTGCTTTCAAATAGTATGATAATTACCTTTATTCTAGCATGAATTTTTAAAAAGCGAGTACAAATAACATTTTTATATGGCTCTTTTTTAAAAGATTGTTGTGTTTATAAGATTTTGTAAAAAAAATGTTGATTATGAAGTTGATTGGAGCGGAAGGTGCGAGACTCCTGAGGGAGCAGAGGCTCACCTGTCCGCCCCACGGAAAGCGAGCGTCCTGGAGTGGAAATCAACTTATCACCATCTTTAATTGCATCAAAGTTTACGAAAACTGCCTTATATATATTAAAAAATTCGTGATGTTTAGAGATACAAGCGTATTGTTTGTACAAACTAACTTTATCAAATACACTAAACGACGGAGCAAAAAAGGGAGGAGTACTTAATGGAGAAAATCATCGAAGTAAAAAATTTGCATAAAGAATTTAAATCATTTTCTAGTCGTTCTGGTGTAAAAGGTGCATTTCGAGACCTATTTAACCGTAATTATAAAATTAAAAAAGCCGTTAACCAAATTAGCTTTTCAGTTAATAAGGGAGAGATGATGGCTTATATTGGTGAAAATGGAGCAGGAAAATCAACAACGATTAAAATGTTAACGGGTATCTTAACTCCTACATCTGGTGAAGTAACTGTAAATGGCTATCATCCTCAAAAAAATCGAGAGCAATTTGTTCGCTCAATTGGAGTTGTATTTGGTCAACGTTCACAATTATGGTGGGATATTGCAGTTCAAGAATCTTTTCGTTTATTAAAAAAGGTTTATAAAGTCTCTGATGAACAATATGAGAAACATATGGGTTACATCATCAAAACACTTGATCTTGAACCATTATTAGACCAACCGGTACGCAAACTTTCATTAGGACAACGTATGCGCTGTGAACTGGCAGCGGCATTAATTCATAATCCACCATTATTATTTTTAGACGAACCAACGATTGGGTTAGATGTTTTAGTAAAACTGAAGATCCGTGAATTTTTAAAAGAACTGAATCAAAAATATGGAACGACAATTTTGCTTACCACGCACGATATTTCAGATATTGAAGCATTGTGTGATCGCGTCGTTATGCTTGATGAAGGAAAAATTATTTATGACGGAACGCTTGAATCTTTAAAAGGTCAATGGGGAGAAGAAAAAGAAATACAATTCCAGTTTTCAAGTAATGTCACTCAAAGTGATCTAAATTCTCTAATTGGAATGTCAACAGTTCAATGGAAGAAAGAAGAAGGAGAAAATGTTTGGAAAGTAACTTTACCGAACGATGAAACGTTAATTTCTATGGTTATTGGAAAAGTGGTGCAACACCACTCAGTCAAAGATATTAAAATGTTAGAAATATCAACTGAGGAAATTATTCGAAACATTTACCAAGAGGGCATTCAGCATGGGTAAGTATTTAGAAATGATGCGCATTCGATTTTTAATGATGCTTGCCTATCGTACCAATTATTATACTGGGATCATCATTTATACAATAAATATTGGTGCATATTATTTTCTATGGACTGCAATATACGGTGGAAAAGCATCAATTCAAGGAGTCTCTGTTTCTCAAATGACCATTTATGTTGCGATTGCCTGGATGGCACGAGCATTTTACTTTAACAATTTAGACAGGGAAATAGCAGAAGAAATAAGAGAAGGAAAAGTAGCAATTGAATTAATCCGTCCATATAATTATTTGCTTACAAAAGTGATGCAAGGACTTGGAGAAGGAATATTTCGTTTCATCTTTTTCTCAATTCCAGGTTTTATCATCGTAGCATTCATATTTCATCTTAAAATACCATTTAATACGACTACGCTTGGATTATTTTTAATCGCATCATTTTTTAGTTTTGTAATTAACACACAACTAAACTTACTAACAGGGTTAATGGCTTTCTTTCTTCATAATAATGTAGGCTTTATTCAAGCGAAACGAGTAATTATTGATCTTTTTTCTGGTTTAACGATTCCAATCACTTTTTTTCCACTTTGGGCTCAACATATTATGAAGTTCTTACCATTTCAAGGTATTAGTTATATTCCTAGTATGATTTTTGCTCAAGGGATGAAAGGGAATGCTCTAATTCAAGCCTTAGGATTTCAACTAATTTGGGCGATTGTATTATGCATTCCGATTGTGTTAATTTGGCAAAAAGCAAAAAAACAACTCATCGTACAAGGAGGGTGAGTAGAGATGTATTATACTTCAATGTTTTTTCAATATATGGGACAGTACTTTAAGACGAAATTTCAATATCGAGCAGATTTCTTTATGTCCTTTTTTTCAGATTTGCTCGCACAAGCGGTCAATTTGATTTTTATCTTATTAGTATTCAATCATACAAATTATATTAAGGGCTGGAACAAAGACGAGATAATTTTCATTTACGGATTTTTCCTTGTCCCATTTGCATTATTCGGAGCATTTTTTAATATATGGGATTTTAATGATCGTTATATTGTAAAGGGAGAATTTGATCGAATATTAACTAGACCGATTCATAGCTTATTTCAAGTCATTTTAGAAAAGCTTGAGCTTGAATCTTTAATTGGCGCAGTAACAGGATTAATTATTATGATTTATGCAGGTAGTAATCTTGGATTAACTGTCAGATGGTATGACCCAATTATCTTTTTAATAATGGTGATTGGTGGAACGCTTGTTTATGGTGGAGTCTTCATTGCTCTTGCAAGTATTGGTTTTTGGTCAGATGCTAGAACATCAATTATGCCACTAATGTATAACATTAGTAACTATGGGCGATATCCAATCAATATTTATAATCCGATTATTCGATTTGTACTAACTTGGATATTGCCATTTGCATTTGTAGGAGTATATCCAGCGGCATATTTTTTACGTAAAAGTGAATGGTATATGTACTCTTTTTTAACGCCTCTAGTTGGAATCGTCGTATTTAGCCTCTCAGTTGTAATTTGGAATGTTGGAGTTAAAAAATATAGAGGCGCAGGAAATTAAAGCAGTTCGTCTATTTCAATAGCTTGTTTCATAAATTGGAATGAGGTGATTGAAATGCTAACTGCTTTTTTCTTTTTTCTATCGATTATTACGATTTTATATAGCTTAGTATATCTGTGGTCGTCTTCTACACACAAGGTACATAAAGGTGTTATTTCGTTTAAAAATTATGTATTACTAATTTTTATATATGGGACGGTTTTAATTGCTTTTGGTGCTGTTTATTATTTGTTAGAGAATACGAATCATTCAATATTAATAGAGAATTCATCAGCGATTGAAGGGACAAACTTACATATTATGGAGTTATGCTTATATTTTAGTGCGATTACATTACTTTCAGTTGGGTATGGCGACGTTGTACCGATAGGGATTGGTAGATGGGTTGCGATGATTGAAGCGTTAATTGGGTATACAATGCCAGCGGTTTTTGTTTTACAATTATTTAAAGAAGAAAGAAAATAATCAAAAATTAAAGGAGAATGTTCATGAGTGTCGAAATAGGGAAAAAAGTACCGAATTTTAAACTACCTGCAAGTAATGGAAAAACTGTTTCATTATCAGATTATAAAGGAAAAAAAGTCGTTTTATATTTTTATCCTAAGGATTTAACACCTGGTTGTACAACAGAAGCATGCGATTTTAGAGATCAATTCGAGGATTTGAACTCTAAAAATGCGGTTGTTTTAGGAGTAAGTCCTGATCCACTTGCGAAACATGCAAAATTTATCGAAAAACATCAACTTCCTTTTTTATTATTATCCGATGAAGATCATCATGTTGCTGAAGAGTATGATGTTTGGAAGCTTAAGAAAAATTTCGGGAAAGAGTATATGGGGATTGAACGGTCAACATTTTTAATCGATGAAGATGGGAAATTAGAAAATGTTTGGAGAAAAGTAAAGGTAAAAAATCATGTTAATGAAGTAAAACAATTCATCATGTCGTAAATGTGAGGTAATGGGATGAGAGATGAGAGGCTAAAGGTATTGGCAAAAACACTTCTTCACCATTCAATCAAACTTCAAAAGGGTGAAAAGGTAGTTATTAAAGGACAAGCTGTTACAAAGCCACTGATAATAGAACTGATCGAACAAATATACGAAATAGGTGCATTTCCGTTTGTCGAATTAAAAGATGATGAAGTAAGTAGTGTTTTAATAAAAGGAAATACAAAAGAGCAACTTGAAATCTATGCGAAATGGCAGCTAGAAAAATATAAAGACATTGATGCATATATTTCAATTCTTGGAGCGGAGAATGCTAGTGAATTAGCTGATATTCCACAAGAACAAAACCAATTGTATGCAGAATTAACGAAGACAGTAAACCAATATATTATGTCTCATACTAAATGGGTAGTATTGAATTATCCTACAAAAGGATTGGCACAAAGGGCAGGTATGAGCATACGTGCATTTGAGGATTATTTATTAAGTGTAAGCACGATTAATTATGAAAAAATGGAACTAGCTATGCAGCCTTTAAAAGAACTAATGGAACAAACTGATCGAGTTCGTATTTTAGGACCGGGAACAGATATCTCATTTTCTATTAAAGGAATACCATCAGTTTGTAATGCGGGTAAATGGAATATACCTGATGGGTCTGTTCTTACAGCACCTATTTGCGAAAGTGTAAATGGGATTATTACATACAATACACCTTGTACTTATAATGGTCTTGTTTTTCAAAATGTTTCTTTATCGTTTGAAGAAGGAAAGATTGTTTTTGCAACATCTGATCAAACCGATAAATTAAATCAACTTCTTGATACTGATGAAGGAGCAAGATTTATTGGTGAATTTGCACTTGGATTAAATCCATTAATTAATCACCCGATGGGAAATACATTATTTGATACGAAAATTCAAGGTAGTTTTCAATTTTCACCAGGACGTGCTCGCCAGTTTGCGGATAACGGTAATAGGAGTATTATTCATTGGGATATGGTTTCGATTCAGCGACCAGATTATGGTGGTGGTGCGATCTATTTTGATGACGTGTTAATTCGGAAAGATGGTCTGTTTACTTTGAAAGAACTAGAGCAATTAAATCCAGAGCAATTAAAGTAATAAAAAACAAGGTATTCGTCTATACAATCTAAGGAGATGTTACATATATTGAAATTATAGGGCATACCTCCTCAGATGAAAGAACTTTTGACGTGCGAAACCTGTTTCGCACTTTTTTTATGTGTAAAAATTTCTGTACATATTTTTAAAATTTTTAAAGGTATTTTTTTGTCCGAAAGCAAATAATAGTTAGTATCAAGGTAAACGGTTGACAAAAGATTAATAAAATGAATAAACTAATTATAAGAATTATAATAAACGAATGATTTTAGAGATGGGGGGAGCCGCTTTGCATAAGGAATCAATACAAGAAGCAATTATACATTTAAAAAATAGCGGTGTTCGAATTACGCCTCAACGACATGCAATTATTGAATATTTAATTGAGAGTCAATCACATCCGACAGCAGATGAGATATATAAAGCGCTCGAAGGAAAATTTCCAAATATGAGTGTCGCAACGGTATATAATAACCTTAGAGCATTAAGAGAAGTAGGAATGGTCAAAGAACTAACATTTGGAGATTCCTCAAGTAGATTTGATTATGTAACATCAGATCACTACCATATTATTTGTGAAAAATGCGGAAGAATGACTGATTTTCATTATGATGGTTTGAATAGCATACATGCCTTAGTAGAAAAAGAAACTGGGTATTCTGTAACAAATCATCGAATGGAAGTATATGGAGTTTGCCCGAGTTGCAAAGAAACAAAACTTCTGTAAAAAAAGCTGACCTAAAAATATAGGCCAGCTTTTTTTGTTATATTATTTTGATTGTGATTGTGATTGTGTTTTTCGTTTACTATTGTATTGTTCATTAAACTCTTTACCTTCTAATGATTGATCTAAAGTTAAAGGTTCATTACAATACATACATATATCTACTCTACCTAGCATTTTTGTTGTTCTTCCACAACCAGGGCATGTAACTTGTACAGTTTTAGTTGAAAGCATGCCAATCCAAAAATAGACTACCGTACTTCCGATTATAACAAGAAAACCTACTAACATAAAAATGGTCATAATCGTCTTATGCTCTCTAAAAAATACTCCTCCGTACATTATAATGAATCCTATAAATAGTAGCGAGAGTGCAAAAGTACGGATATTATTAATTTTACTACTTTTTCTTTTCCCCAATGAAAACCCCTCCTAATTATTGTTAATATAGCATAAATTTTTTGAAAATAGTTACAAATAACTTATTAGAAACAAAACCAAAATAAATTGATTGATAAGTGAAGTTTAACTTTTTCATATAAATTTATCGTTGTTCTGTTTTTAATATCGGTACTTAGGTTCGAATAATTATCCATTTAATGAAGAGAAATTATAAATAAGAAATACTGTTTGATTGTTAACAGGTGAGATATAGACTTAATGCAGTTTATTTTCATTAATAAATTGGTCAACACTTTTTATAGGTAATAGAGGTTATGATCTTTTTTTGCTAAAAGAAAATGTTTTTTTTTTTTTTTGTTTGTAAAATGCTCTTTTCTAAAATGTTGTTGTTTTTTAAAAGATTTTGTTAAAACATAATATTGATTATGAAATTGATTGAAGCGGAAGGTGCGAGACTCCTGTGGGAGCAGCGGGACAGGTGAGACCCCGCAGGAGCGATAGCGACGAGGAGGCTCACCGCCCGCCCCACGGAAAGCGAGTATCCTGGAGCGAAAATCATCGCATTCTAAAATAGCAACAAAGTTTACGAAACCAGCCTTGTAAAAAAATGTCCGACTAAGATGTTCAACGATTAATAAATACGAAAAGTAAATCATTTATAATGGATAAATAAATTCTATTGTTTGGATAGTAGTTGTTTATGTATGAATTTATCTAGTTTAGATTGAAATAATATTTTTTACTTTTTTTATAAAATGTGTTGACGTTATAAATGAGTGATGTTATATTAATACATGTCGCCAAGACAACGGCGAAAACAAGAAACAAAATAAATAAACAAATGGTTGACACTCTTTTAAAGGGATGTTAACATAAAGAAGTCGCTCCTAAGCGGCAAAATGAACTTTGAAAACTAAACAAAACATGAAGTAAACGTCAATTATTAGTTTTAGAGCACAGATAAACAATCTATTATGGAGAGTTTGATCCTGGCTCAGGACGAACGCTGGCGGCGTGCCTAATACATGCAAGTCGAGCGGACTTGTAGGAGCTTGCTCCTGCAAGTTAGCGGCGGACGGGT
>NZ_JAGIYQ010000002.1 GCF_017814275.1 Gottfriedia endophytica | reverse complement strand
GTCTTAAAAGTCTATATCAAAGATATGAATTTCTGCGTCAGACTTAATTTGAACCGCCGTATACGGAACCGTACGTACGGTGGTGTGAGAGGTCGGGAGTTAGTCGCTCCCTCCTACTCGATTTACTTCAAACTGACATAAGAGTATTAAGGTATCAGAAGGATTGTGGAAATAAAGTCATAAGGGATAGTTATGACAAAGTATAAATTATTATAATTTTTTTTAATAACATTAGGATGATAAGGTTTAACTATAAATACAAATGTAGAGGGGGATAAGAGAATGTTTACTATTAAATCGATTGGAACTGTTAGAAATCATCGTGAGGGTACTGAAGATGATTACTGGGGAGAGATAACATCAATGATTGAAGTAAGAGAGGATTTTGGGGATGATTGTTTAAATGGGATTGACGAATTTTCTCATTTAGAGATTTTCTTTTTGTTCCATCTTGTTACCGATGAGAAAGTTCAGTATGGATCAAGGCATCCTCGAAATAATATTGATTGGCCGAAGGTTGGAATATTTGCTCAGAGAGGTAAGAACCGACCAAACAAAATTGGAGCTACTATTGTTAAATTAATTAAGAGGGAAGGTAGAAAACTTTATGTTACAGGCTTAGATGCAATTGATGGAACACCAATAATCGATATTAAACCAGTTATGAAGGAGTTTTTGCCAAAAGAAGAAGTGACACAACCATTTTGGGCTTCAGAGTTAATGAAAAACTATTGGAAATAGACAAATGTATTATAAATTCTAGAACACCAACTTTGAATTGTAAGTAACATGATTAAAAAATATAAGATAAATTCAGAAAATAATGAATTTATCTATTGAAAAGTGACGAAACTGTCGTTTATAATAAGTGACAGAATTGTCACTTTATTTTGAGGGGATAGATGAAATGGAGAAGAACTCATTATTTAAAAATAAGCAGTACCTTTATTTGATTAGTTCTCAAATTGTTTCGAGTCTTGGCGATTGGCTTGATTTGTTAGCTTTACTTGCTCTAGTAAGTATAAACTGGAAAGCAAGTCCAATGGAAATGACGTATCTAATGTTGTGTTTTACTGTTCCAATGATTCTATTTAGCCCAATTGCAGGAGTACTTGCTGATAAATATGACAGAAAGAAACTAATGATTATTTCAGATGTTGTTAGAGCTTTTGTTGTTTCAGGAATTGTGTTTTCAAACTCACTATGGATGGTTTACGTCCTGTTATTTATAAAAAGTTCTTTTTCGGCTCTATTTATGCCATCGAAAAATGGGAAGCTGAAAGAAATTGTTTCGAATGAGCAAATACAACAGGCTATCTCGATTAGCTCAATGATTGATAATGGCGGAAAAATCCTAGGTCCAATGATAGGCGGACTCCTAGTTGCTTCTTTTGGAGTAAAACCAGCTTTCTATATTGATGCAGTTACGTTTATTCTTTCTGCCTTACTATTAGTGAAAGTGAAAAGAACTCAGTTTGATCAAGCTGAATCTGTAAAGAAAAAGGATAACAGTAAGGCTTCCTTTTTTAATGATATGAAAGAAGGGTTATCATTTATTAAAACCGTTCCCTTTTTACTTTTAGGACTTCTAATCTTCTGTACAGTTATACTTGTTATACAAATAGCTGATACACAAATTATGATTTTATTAAGAGAAATACCAGGAAAACACGTTCAGCTTGTTGGATACTCAATATCGGCATCAGGTTTAGGGATGTTTATTATGGCTGCAATTCTTAGTAAAAAAGAAATCCATTCTTTCTTTAAGTATTTGTCCCTTGGAACAATCGGAATTGGAGTTGGGTTTGTAACCCCGGTCTTATTTATTCATTTGCCAATCATTGTATTAAATAGTCTAATGCCATTTATATTTTTCATAATCGGACTTTCAGCTGCAGCTGTGGGGGTTTCTTTTAATGTTTATGCTCAGAAAAATACGCCAGTTCACTTTAGTGGAAGAACGTTTAGTACGATAAATGGAATGACGAATGGTTCGGCTGTCATCGGTATGATGATTGGAGGGATTTTAGTCGAGTCAATGGGAGTTATAGCTACTTATGAACTATCAGGTTCGTTATTAGTGTTAATTGGAATAATCTCTCTTTTCTTAAGACCAGCTTTAAAAGGAAGTGTGAAAGTTGCCAAAGGTCAGCGAGGAATACAAGAAGAAGCGTAAGGAAGAAATATTAGAAATTGCAAGTAGGATTTTTATTGAAAAAGGGTTTGAGGAAACAACAATGACCGATATTGTTGAAGCATCTCAGTTGAGCAGAGGAGGAGTTTACAAATATTTTTCTAGTACAGATGAAATGTTTAAGGAAATTGTAAAAAAGTATGATCAGCAAAGAGATGTAAATATTGAAAAGATAATTGCAGAAAGTGAAACAGCCTGGCAAGCAATTGAAGAATTTTTAGACCGATCAGAAAAAAATCTTATAAATAGTGGATTAGGATTTGGGATTGTTCAATTTGAGTATACAGTAAACAGCTGTCGCAAAGAAAATCGTACGGCCTATTTAATAAAAAGGTTTGAGGAAGTCATTAAAAATTTAGGAAGACTGATTGAAAATGGGGTCCAAACAAACGAGTTCAAACCTATCCAACCAGTAAACGCTATAATCATGTTTATCATTAATGTTCTGGATGGAATTTTGCTCTTTCGAATGCTTAGTATTGGTATCGTGGCACCTGAGGAAGTATATATTAAAGAACAAATTAGTGGTTTGAAAATGTATTTAAAGGGTGTATTACAAGTTAGTGAAATAAATTAAATAGAAAAGAAGGAACATTGATTTAAAGTATCAAATCTATTTTATTAACAATGATTTTTAACAAAGGAGTGAATTTGTAACGGCAAATTTCAATGCATCTCTGTTTTTATTTTGAATTACTGTTCGTGAAAAAATAAAAACAGGATAAGAGGTTCTTAAAGCATGAGGGACTTAGGAGTGTACTTTGTTTACTCTATGAAATTGGAGGAATAAACATATATGGTTAAATATATTATTTCTCATATTGTTCAAGGTTTTACTTTTTTCCTTTTCCTTTATTTTGTATTTCATGAGTTTGATGGGATGATTAGAGCTATATTTATTGCGGTAGGAACAATAATCTTTGGAACGATTATTAGGAAAGTCACTCCACAATCATCTAATAAAATATTAAATTTTGTATCTGTTTTATGTTATTTTCTTGTTGCATATTTGTTTTTATATATTTTTATTATTAGATAGAAGAAAACTGTTGGAATAAATAGGAAAGTTCTAATTGATTAGGATCAAGTTAAACTTGATAGAGGCGATGAGGTTGATGTCACACAAACTTAAATTAATGATAATTTATACAATTTCAGTTTTGATTTGTGCTTTATTAATTTATTTTTCAACTTATAACAAATTATTAGCATCACCAATTGCTGTTTTAATTGCTATTGGCGTGGGAAAGCTTTTGGAAAAACTTACGGAAAATAAAAAAGAAACAGAATAAAAAGACGAGTGGATTTTTCTACTCGTCTTCTATTATTATTTTTGCAAAAAAAGGAAATAGGCAGATTTAGTAGAAAAGTAGAAAGTGTCAAACAGGAGGAGGTCATTTTATGATATACAGAAGAAAAACATATAAAATCAAACCTGAAAAATTGAATGAGTTTAATGATTTTTTTCATACATATTTGTATCCAAAACAGATTACTCATGGAGCAAAATTAGTTGGGCGATGGGTGAATGAAGCAAAAGATGAAATTTTGGCTATTTAGGAATATGAAAGTATAGAACAATACCAAAATATTGAAGAAAAAATTCGAATGAGTGACTTACACCAAGAAGCAAAGAAAAAGAGGGCTGAATTAGGTGAGTTATTTATCGAAAGTCAACAAGATTTTCTTTTATCAACCGCTGAAGAAGGTTCATACTACCCACCAAAGCATATTGTAACTGTAAGTGGGTACATCACGAATGATAGAGGAGAAGTTTTACTTGTTCGAAATGTTCATCGATCCGACACTCTTGAAATGCCTGGTGGACAAGTAGAAGAAGGAGAAACTTTAGAGGAAGCAATCCATCGGGAAATTTTTGAAGAGACAGGAATAGCTGTTGATTTAATAGGAATTACAGGGATTTACCAAAATGTAAGCAACTTAATTATTAGTGTTGTTTTCAGGGGTATATTTAAGTCTGGAGAAATAAGACCAGCAGAAGGAGAAACTTCGGAGGTTTTATTTACTCATATTAATTATGAAAATATCAATCAATTGATAACAAGACCCCATTTTAGAAGTAGAGTACTTGATGCGGTGAGTCCAAATTATTTACCATTCGAAGCGTTTAAGGTTAGACCTTATGAATTGATTAGAAGATATGAAGTGAAAAAAGAATTTAGTTAATATATTTCAATCATCTATGGGAAAACGATAAAAGTGTTTGATTCAATGATTCCTGCATAATGTGATTGTAGAATATACTTTTTCTGTTTTATAATTTGGCACTTTTCTAAAAGATTGTTAGATAAAAAAACAACAATGTAAATGAAAACAGCCTATTATTTTTTATTAAATGATTTAAGAAGGTAGTGTGAAGAATATGAAATTTGCCAATCTTGGAATTCGTTTTCTTTTAGAATTGTGTATTTTGTTTTCTGTTGGATACTGGGGATATCTTTTTCCAAAAAAAATAATTTTTAAACTTGGACTATGCATAGGTGCACCTTTGTTCATTGCAATTATATGGGGGACATTTTTAGCACCGAAAGCCAGTGTTCGATTACCTGGACCAATCTATTTACTTTTAGAAATTATCGTTTTTGGCATTGCAACATTAGCGATATATGTAACTGGACATCCAGTTTTAGCGGCATTATTTGCAATTATTTCAGTCATTAACCGCATCTTGTTATTCGTATTTGATTAGATAGTACAGTTTTTTTAGTTCTTAATGATGGGGGAGTTTCGTGAAAATACAAAACAAAATGCCTGAGTATAGTGAAAGTATGCATTTAGAGTTGATTAAAAATGGTTGGGTTCCAATGAAAGAACCAAAAACGGTGTTAAGTGCTATTTTATTGTCTATACCTTTTATGATAATCAATGGTCTTATTTCTATTTTGGTCATAAATATTTTTTCCAATCTATCGTTAAAGGAATTTGGTTTTACATCGAATACTATATCAATAAATTTAAATCTAGTAGATATTTTGTTAGTTGTATTACTTTTAATCGTTCATGAATTACTTCATTTGATTTTTATACCCAATTTCATAAAATCAGAAAAAACAATTCTTGGACTTACTTGGTTTGGTGGATTTGTAGTAACGGAAGAAAAGATCGAAAAATCAAGATTTATATGGATAACAATAGCACCATTCATCATCATTTCGGTTATTTTACCACTAGTATTAAGTTATTGTGGGCTACTAACTACAACATTGAAATTTTTGATACTACTAAACTCAATGGCTTCATGTGTAGATATGCTAAATCTACTTCTAATCATTAAACAAGTTCCTCAAGATGGGACGTTAAAAAGTAATGGACAAAAGACTTATTGGAATTATAAACAATCGGATTTCAATTTTTAAGCTATTTTTTTGGGATCTGCTGTCCGGATATTACTCTATTTCGAAGGGGGAAATTTGTGGAACTGTTCTATAAGCTATCATATCATCGTATGATTGATCATTATCTTCCAAAACTAATTCAAACAGTAGATATGCTAACGATACAAAATTTATGGCAAGAAGAAAAAGGGATAAATTCAATTGGTGGTATCATATTGCATATTTGTGAGCATATAAAAAGAAATACAGAGAGGTACGCTAATCCAAACATAAAGTATAACGAAGGAATTGAAGGATATTTCCCTAGTCTAGATATTGAACCAAATATACTAAGTTTAAAGGTACAAGAAGTTTTTAATAATTGGAAAAAAGAGTTTGAAAAAGTTATAACTGAAAATAATAATATTGAAATTGATGCATATAATCTCTTTCACTTAGTTGAGCATACTGGATATCATTTGGGACAAATTGTCGATCGAACAAAAAGAATTACAAAAAAACCATTTAATTTTTGCCAAAACGGTTTGAATGAAAAAAATCTAAGGACAATGATTGAAAACAGCTTATAATTCCTTGATAGAAAAAATCTATTGAACGAAAGAAGACCGACTAAAAAGATAGTCGGCCATTTTTTTTTATTTCTATTAAGTTAACTTTTGGAATATAGCATTCATTTGATGTGCGGTTTGAATGCTAGTAACACTTGCAATTCTATTTAAAAGTTGGCCCCTTTGAAAATCATCATATATATTGATATTTTGTCCTCTTAAAAGTGCTGTAATTTTAGTTGCTTGGTCTAAGGAAAGTGTAACTTGATACTGGTGACTAAAATTTAAAAGTTCTTGCGGTGTAATATTGTTTACTTTTTTATTCACCATCATTTGAATAAGATTCATACCCAACCTCCTAAAAGTCTTCTCGCTTACTACACTTTATGAATGGCTACTAGTCCCTATGTTAATAAAGTGAAACTTCCATAAGTGGCATCTTAAAAAAGGGACAAAGCAATAACTGCTTTGTCCCTTTAATTTCTTAAAATTAATGAATGGCTTTTTTCTTAAATTTTCCACCTTTTACGTCTGCAATATTCCCGATTGCAACAAATGCGTGGTCATCTATATCTTCTACGATTGCCTTTAATTTTGCTTCTTCTAATCGAGAAATAACCGTAAAGACAACATTTTTAGGATCGCCATTAAAACCACCTTCACCATGAAGGTATGTAACACCGCGACCTAGACGATCATTAAGAGCATCTCCAATCTCTTTGTCATGATCACTAATAATCCATACAGATTTTGTATCTTGGAATCCTTCAATTGTTAAATCGATTGTTTTAAATGCAATGTAGTAAGCAATTAGAGAATACATTGCTTTATCCCAGCCGAATACAAATCCTGCACTACCTAAAATAAACACGTTAAAAGTCATAACCACTTCACCAACAGAAAATGGTGTTTTCTTGTTCAGTAAGATCGCAATGATTTCCGTTCCATCTAATGAACCGCCGTATCGTATGACAAGTCCAACTCCAATTCCTACTCCCATACCTCCGAATATTGCAGCTAATAATGGGTCAGTTGTAACAGGTTTAATATTTGAGAATAAAGAAGTAAAGACTGACATTAGAGAAATTCCCAATAAAGTTGAAAAAGCAAATGTTTTCCCAATTTGTTTATAACCAACAAGTACAAAGGGTAAATTTAAAACAAAAAGAAAAATTCCAAGCTCAACCGAAGTAAGGTGCGAGAGGATTAATGATATGCCCACAATACCACCATCAATGATATCAGTAGGAATGAAGAATGCTTTTAAGCAGATAGCCATGAGAGCAGATCCAGCAGTGATAAATAGCCCTCGTTTAATGAGTTTAAAAGTAGTAAGTTTTCTGTGTTTTGTTTTGTTCAAAGAACCACCTCTTTAATTAATATTATATAATAAGCATAACATGAAAATAGTCTCAACTCTAACGAAATACTTCGATTATTTGTGTTTCAATATTAATTCAGAGATTTAAAAGTAGCGTGATTTTGAAACAAATGATATTACTTTACCCGGAATATTTACAAATAAAACATTTTCTTTTATACTAATTTTTTAAGTTAAATCGTAATTATTCCTATATAAATCTAGGATGTAAAGGGAGAATAGTGAGTTCATCATGGTAGGCGATATTCCTTAACATTTTTCAAAAGGTAATTCTCAATTATACTATTGTTATTAGCTTTATTATGGAAAAAGTGAAAACAACATAAAGGTTGTGGGGACATGAAACTAAATGAAGCAATGGAATTGTTAAAAGAAAAAGGATTTAAAAATACACCTAAGCGTTATGAAATGCTTGAATACATCTTTAAACAAAATAAATATGTGACAGCTAGAGATATCCAACAAGCTTTAACTGAAAAATATAAAGGCTTAAGTTTCGATACCATCTATCGAAATTTAACTACGTTCCTTGATGTTGAAGTAATTGAAATGACGGAATTAGATGGTGAAAAACGATTTCGTTCAAAATGCTCTTCGACTGAGCACCATCATCATCATTTCATCTGTTTGGATTGTGGAAATACGAAAAGTATTAAAGCTTGTCCAATGGAAAATATTCCTGAAGATTTACAAGGATATAAAGTACAAAATCATAAGTTTGAAATTTATGGACTTTGTCCAAATTGTATCAATGAAGATAGTAAAATCTAAAAATATCTTTTTTCTAAATAAAATAGATTATATGATAAAAGTGGGTACTTGTTGCTCACTTTTTTATTTTTTTCTAGTTCCTTAAGTTTTCCGAGTTATTAATTTGTTGGGGAGGGTGTTCGATTGGATGTTTTACATTATTTAAAACACATTGAATTAAATGTGGGGGAAATAGGTCCTTCAGTAGAACTATTAAAAGAAATACATAAAAAGCATTTGCTCAAAGTTCCATTTGAAAATTTAGATATCATTACTGGTCGTAAGCTAAGTATGAATCCAGAAGATATTTATAAGAAGATTATTTTGGAAAAAAGAGGCGGTATTTGTTACGAGACAAACACACTTATGTATTCTATTTTGCAAATGATTGGATTTAATGTAAAAAGAGTTTCTGCTTGTTTTTGGAATGCCGAACAATCAAAATGGAATCCGGATTTTTCTCATTTAGCACTAATTATATCGATTGATGAAAATGATTACTTATTTGATGTTGGAATTGGTGGAGGATTTATAGAGCCTTTACTATTGAAAGATGGTTTTGCCTATTCTGATGTAAATGGATCGTATCAAGTTGTAAATTCTGAAGAAAATGAATTTCTTCTTCGTCATCTTGTAGAAAGTGAATGGACAGACTTCTTAAAAATAAATACCTATGAAAGAGACCAAAATGAATTTTCTGAGCAATGTGCTTATTTTCAAACGAGTAAAGAAACGATCTTCACCCAGAAAAGAATAGTAAGTAAAACGACTCTAAATGGAAAAGTAACGTTAACAGATAAATCGTTAAAATTGACGGAAAATTCGAATGTTTCAATAACCGAAATAATAGACGAGGAAGAATGGACAGAAGTTTTACAAAAAACATTTGGTATAAGCATAGATAATATGGCTATTTTCAAATAAGTGTAGTCTATAAAAAAATGAGTTGCCTCAATCCTGAGAGACAACTCATTTTTTTATTATTTACTTGCATTCATTTCTGCAAGTTTTTCTTCTGCAATTTTATCAATTTCTTTCTTTAATTCTTCTACCATAGTTTCCTCAGGTACTTTACGAACAATTTCACCGTGACGGAATAATAAACCTTCACCGCGAGCACCCGCAATTCCGATATCAGCTTCACGAGCTTCACCAGGACCATTTACAGCACAACCTAGTACAGCGACTTTAATTGGTACTTTAAGTGTTGAGATGTATTCCTCAATATCGTTTGCGATGCTAATTAAATCAATTTCAATACGGCCACATGTAGGGCATGAAATTAATGTTGCAGCGTTAGAAGAAAGTCCAAATGATTTTAAAAGTTCTCTTGCTACTTTAACTTCTTCAACTGGATCTGCACTTAATGAAATACGCATTGTATTTCCAATACCTTTACTGATTATTGCTCCAAGACCTGCAGCGCTTTTAACAGTTCCTGCAAATAATGTACCAGACTCAGTAATACCTAAATGTAATGGATATTTAAATGCTTTTGAAGCTTTTTCATATGCTTCAATTGCAAGGTTAACATCTGATGCTTTCATTGAAACAATGATGTCATGGAAATCTAAGTCTTCTAGAATTTTAATATGGTGTAAGGCGCTTTCTACCATTCCATCGGCAGTAGGATAACCGTATTTTTCTAAAATTCTTTTTTCAAGTGATCCTGCATTTACTCCAATGCGAATAGGAATACCTTTTGCTTTAGCTGCATTAACTACAGCTTCGACTTTTTCTTTTCGACCAATATTTCCAGGGTTAATACGTATTTTATCGACTCCGCCTTCAATAGCTTTTAATGCAAGTTTATAATCAAAGTGAATATCAGCTACAAGTGGAATGTTAATTTGTCTTTTAATATCAGCGATTGCATTAGCTGCTCTTTCGTCAGGAACCGCTACACGCACGATTTGGCATCCAGCTTCTTCTAAACGTTTTATTTCTGCAACTGTAGCTTCAACGTCATGCGTTTTAGTTGTTGTCATACTTTGGATTGAAATTTCATTTGCTCCACCAATAGTAACATTACCAACTTTAACAGGACGTGTTTGACTTCTATGTGTTATCTCATTCACGAGAAATTCGCTCCTTCAATTGAGTCTTAATACTCATTGGTTTTCTATACTATTACAATATCATATTTTCCATATGCTTACACATTTTATCAATCGAAAGTTTATTTTGACAAGAATAAATACTCATAAATCTAAGGTTACTGTTCATAAATCGGAAATTTATAACTTTTTCCGATACGGATGGATGAGGCAGCTTGTCCATTATTTAAAAGGCTAAAGTCTTTTGTAATTTCAGAAATTGGTTTTTGAATATGTGGATTTAATTGTTCTACAATACCAAGTACTGTATCACCGCTTTTAACTTGAATTTCTTCACTGGCAGGTAGATTTTTAGAAGTAGTAGTAATTGTTTGTTTTGATTGAAGTAAACTGTGGTTAGGAATTGTTCCGACTCTTAAGTCAAAAAAAATACTATAACAAAACAATAATATCAGCAGTAAATAAACAATTTTTTTCATTCATCTACCTCCTTTGTAAAAATGTATGCTTGTCCTCATGAAATATACTCTTTGAAATAAATAATTTTTTATGGTGTTAGCAGTTAGTTGGAGTGATCAATTCTTTTTAGAAAGGGATTTTTTCATAAAATTTGTTTCTATTTAAAGAAGGCGATAAGTTGATTTCCGCTCCAGGATACTCGCTTTCCTTGGGGCGGGCGGTGAGCCTCCTCGTCGCTATCGCTCCTGCGGGGTCTCACCTGTCCCGCTTATCCCACAGGAGTCTCGCACCTTCCGCTCCAATCAACTTTATAACCAGTTTCTAAAACAAAATCTTTATTTAAGAACCTTTAGAAAAAATGAAGAGGAAAAGAAGAAAAATTATAAGAAAAAAGGTGTATAAAAAATTACACCTTTTTAGACTTTGAAATAGATTGAATGCTTAAATAATAGTAAACAATTGATATGAGAAGAAACAAAAGTGTTGAATAAGGAATTGTGATATTTAAAAGCCCAATTAAAAGAAACAGTAGAGTAGGTAATGTCATACTGTATGTAAAAATGGTAAATCGGTGCTTGAATGATAAATTCAGTTGTTTCGAGAATTGAAACATACTAGAAAATGAAGCAAATATTGTAGTTAATATAAATAGAAACGTACTTGAACCTAAATAGTACATGATAATTAATAAAGAGAATAAATAAGGTAATCCATTATTCGTTTTATCTGTAATACCTAATGTTTCTTTAAAGCTTTGGACTTGTGAAGTAATTCCATTTATCAAATGAAGAAAACTTGGTATGGAAAATAATAAAGCTAAAATAAACAAATAGAAAATTGTTTTACCAATCTTTTGAAACCTAAAACGAGCAATTTTATTTGGATCATATAAGCTATATCCTAATTGTTTGATAAAATTCATTTTTACAATCCTTTCAAAACCATTCAATGTATAAATGTTGAGTATGTTACGAATATTATAACATCTAAATAGAGAACCCCACTAGAGACTATATTTTAAAAGGAGTCAAAGCACTAATAAATTTTTTGAAAAAAATTGCCGAAACGTGTTGACACTTATTTAAATTGATGATAAATTTAATATTGTCTTAAGGGACACAAGCTATCGAAGTTAAAGGTTATCGAGTAGCCAACATGATATATTCCGCAGTAAAGCGTAAACATCCTGAATCACTTCGATGTAGCTTTGCGAGGAGACAGAATAATCTCCTTAGAATATCCAACTGCGACGAGCAGCGCAGCAAACGCATTTAATATGTAATCAACATATTAAATCACATTATTATAAGTATTCCGCAGTAGCTCAGTGGTAGAGCACTCGGCTGTTAACCGAGTGGTCGTAGGTTCGAATCCTACCTGCGGAGCCATTTAAATTAATATTTTGGCGGTGTAGCTCAGCTGGCTAGAGCGTACGGTTCATACCCGTGAGGTCGTGGGTTCGACTCCCTCCGCCGCTACCAAAATTTTATATGGAGTAATACCCAAGTCTGGCTGAAGGGATCGGTCTTGAAAACCGACAGGGGTGTAACAGCCCGCGGGGGTTCGAATCCCTCTTACTCCTCCATACATAAATTACAACTCTCATCATTAGGTGAGAGTTTTTTGTATTTTTGATTTTTTTGTCAAAAAAATATTTGAAGTTTTGAGCTAAATAATTTGAAAAATATGGCTAGAAATGATAGTTTATTGATGAAAGTAAATTTATTTTTTGGGAGGATTTCTAACATGGCTAAATTTGAATTACCGCAATTACCATACGCATATGATGCATTAGAACCACATTTTGACAAAGAAACGATGAATATTCACCATACTCGTCACCACAATACATATGTAACGAACTTAAATGCTGCTTTAGAAGGTAAAGAAGTAGCTGCAACAACAATCGAAGAGTTAATTTCAAACTTAGACGCACTACCAGAAGGAATTCGTACAGCTGTACGTAACAATGGTGGAGGTCATGCAAACCACAGCTTATTCTGGACTTTATTAACTCCAGAAGGAACTGGTACTCCAACAGGTGAAGTTGCTAAAGCAATTGATGCTAAGTTTGGTAGCTTTGATGCATTTAAAGAAGCGTTTACTCAAGCTGCTTTAACTCGTTTTGGTTCAGGTTGGGCTTGGTTAGTTGTAAATAACGGCGAAGTAGAAGTAACAAGCACACCAAACCAAGATTCTCCATTAATGGAAGGTAAAACTCCTATCTTAGGTTTAGATGTTTGGGAACATGCTTACTACTTAAACTTCCAAAACAAACGTCCTGACTACGTTGGTGCATTCTGGAACGTAGTAAACTGGGAAAAAGTAGAAGAATTATACAAAGCTGCAAAATAATTCTTATTCATAAAAAAGAAGCATTGCTAAGAATTTCTTAGTAATGCTTCTTTTTTTATTAGGTTGTGATCATATGCATTGTCTATCTTTGCAACTAGTCAGCCGAACTAGACAGATAGAAAAGCATAATCAAACTGCCTATCCTCAACAGTTAGAAATTTCAGCTGGGATTTTATTTTCACTTTCCAATAATTCATTTACCTTTATCCTTACTTAATTAAAGTCTTTCTTTTAGTTTGTTACTAAAATGTTTTATAACTTTAAAGACAGAAATTGATTGGAACGGAAGAATGAAGGGCTCTTATGGGAAATGCGGGATGGCTGAGACCCCGCAGGAGCGTATGCGACGAGGAGGCTCAGCTCACGCCCCGCGGAAAGCGAGCATTCCTACGTTCCAATCAATTTAACACATACTAAAATTAGCTCTAACGTCTTTCTGAGTTAATTAGGTTAATTCCGCTTTTGTTAGTATAATCAGTAGTATTTTAGAGAAACTACTCCTTAGGAAAAAGGAGAGTTTTGCTTATGAAGTGGAAGTACATAATTGGTGAAATTGATCTAAATCGTGACTTGTTATTATTACTGAGTATCGGAACGTTGTATTCATTAGCAACTGCTTTAGCTAATACATTTGTGAATGTTTATTTATGGAAACAATCTCATGATTATATTCCAATTGCTTTATATCAAATATCGATTTCGGTTTTACAAGCAATTACTTTTATTTTCGTGGGGAAGTTGGCTAAACGAATCGATCGAGTAATTATTTTAAGAGCTGGAGTTACTTTGCTTGCTCTTTTTTATATCAGTGTATTATTTTTCAAAACAGAAACACTTTTATTAACAATATTAATTGGTATGATCTTAGGAATGGGAAACGGGTGTTATTGGCTTTCCTTTAATTTGTTAAATTTCGAAGTAACTGAACCTGAAACAAGACAATTTTTTAATGGCTTTATGGGATTACTAAGCTCGTTTTCAGGGATGATTGGGCCAATTATTGCTGGCTATATTATTTCAAAAATGATTGATAACAAAGGTTATCATGTTATCTTTTTTGTAGCGATGTTACTTTTTATTTGTTCGGTCGTATTAAGTTTTTTTCTTTCTAAGCGTGAATTGGATAGTGAATATAATCTTATTAGAGTATTTAAAGAGCGACTAAATAACAATAACTGGAAACGGATTACATATGCTAACTTTTTCCAAGGCACTCGTGATGGGATCTTTTTATTTGTTATTTCCATTTATATTTATTTGTCAACGGGGAGCGAGCTAGCTTTAGGGAAATATGGATTGATTACCTCTTTAATTAGTTTTGTGACATATTATATTGTTACAAGACTAATCAAGCCTTCATTTCGTAAACATGCTATTTTTTTAGGGGGGTTACTACTTTATTTAGCTGTATTTTTTATCGTTTTTAAGGTGAATTTTTATTTACTAGTACTTTATGGAATCACCATTTCAATTGCCTATCCGATTATTCTAGTTCCTTATCTTTCTCTTACATTTGACATAATTGGTAAGTCATATAAGGCTAGAGAATATAGGGTGGAGTACATTGTTGTTCGTGAAGTATTTCTAAATTCTGGACGTATTTTCTCCGTATTAACTTTTTTAATTTGTATTCAGTTTATTACTCCGAAAATATTGATCCCAATATTAATGAGTATTTTTGGAGCTGGACATTTTTTAGTCTTTTTTATGCTTAAGAATATGAAAATTGAATAAGAACTAAGTTTAATTTTTTTGTTTTAGCATGTTTTTTGTAGCAAACAAACCGTCTTTTTATTACAATAGAGTTTGGTTGTAAATGTAAATAAAAGAGAAGGAGACACAATGAAAAAAAGTAAAAAAAATAAGATAGCACTTCCGGGCAGACTAAATGCACTTTTCTTTATTGTGTTCGTATTGTTTTCCTTATTAATTTTAAAACAAGGTGTAGTTCAAATCGTAAAAGGTGAAGACTATCAAAATGAATTACAGCATTCTGAAAACACGATTGTTGATACACCGGTTCCTCGCGGGAGAATACTTGACCGTTATGGAAATGTTATCGTTGATAATACGCCTGTAAGGACAATTACTTACACAAGAAGAAAAGGGATTTCGACAGATGAAATGTTGCAAATGGCTACGAAGCTTACTGCTTACATAACAATGCCTGTTGATAAATTAACTGAGAGAGATCGAAAAGATTTCTGGCTTCTAAAAAACAAAGATGCAGCTAAGAAATTAGTTTCTAAAAATGAGAATGATAAACTCTTAAAAGATTATAAAAATGATAGCAATGGATATAACACAGCGTATTATAATCTTCAATTAGAAAGAGTAACACCAGAAAACTTGAAAACATTAACACCACGAGATTTACAAGTATTGGCAATTTATAAGCAAATGAGTTCCGGATATTCTATGATGCCTCAAACAATTAAAGGTGATGGAGTAACGGAAGCTGAGTTTGCAAGAGTAAGTGAGCATTTAGATGTGTTACCGGGTGTAGATGTTACGACAAATTGGGAACGTCATTATCCGTACGGTGACACATTAAGAACAATCTTAGGGAATATTACATCTGAAAAAGAAGGTCTCCCAGCAGATAAACTAAGTTATTATTTAGCAAGAGGTTACGGCCGAAATGATCGAGTTGGAAAAAGTAATTTAGAGTATCAATATGAAGATGTATTAAGAGGTACGAAAGGTAAAGTACAAAATATTGTTGATAAAAATGGAAATGTCATTGATCAGAAAGTTATTTCGCAAGGACAACCAGGTAGCGATTTAGTTCTTTCAATTGACATTCAATTACAACAAAAAGTTGAACAAATTGTAACAGATGAATTGTTAAAAGCAAAACAATCACCAACAGGAACTTTTCTTGATCGAGCATTTGCTGTAATGGTAGATCCTAACACTGGCGAAGTTCTTGCGATGACTGGTAAGCAATTGGTCAAAGACCCAAAAACTGGAAAAACGGTAGTTAGAGACTATGCGAATGGGACGTTTACGTCATCTTATGAAGTAGGTTCAGCTGTAAAAGGTGCAACTCTTTTAACAGCATTTCAAAACGGGGCAATTCAGCCAGGACAACAATTTTATGATACGCCACTTAAAATTAAAGATACACCCCAAAAAAAATCTTGGAAAAATTTAGGATGGGTAAATGATTCAGACGCATTAAAGTTTTCTTCTAACGTATACATGTGGCGTACTGCGATTGCTCTTGGACATGGAAATTATGTACCAAATCAGCCTTTAAATATTGATAAACAAGCATTTACAACTTTCCGTAATAGCTATAGTCAATTTGGTTTAGGAGTACCTACCGGAATTGATTTACCAAACGAAGCAACAGGATATAGAGGTACGACTACTCAACCTGGTAACTTACTTGACTTAGCTATTGGTCAGTTTGATACGTATACACCGCTTCAATTAACCCAATATATATCAACAATTGCTAACGGTGGTTATAGAATGCAACCTCGAATTGTAAAAGAAATTCGTGAGCCAAGTGATGATATGAATCAAGGGAATGTTCAAAATGATATACAACCTAAAGTATTAAATCGAATTGATATGAAAGACAGTTACATTAACAGGGTAAAACAAGGGTTCATCAGGGTTTATAATGAACCAGGTGGTACTGCATATTCATATTTTACAGGTGAAAAAAATTATAAACTAGCTGGTAAAACTGGTACTGCACAGACATTTTATGATGGACCTGATGCCAAAAAATATAATATTAATAGTCGAAGTGCATATAATCTGACTCTTGTTGGTTATGCACCTTATGATGCCCCACAAGTATCCTTTTCTGTAGTTGTACCGTGGTTAAAAAGTGATAAAGCTCACGTAAATAGTTTTATTGGTAAACAAATGATAGATGCATATTTTGAATTACAAAAAGAGCGAATGGCAAAAGGCGAAATACAAAAATAATTAATTAAAAATGGTAATTACAAGTCTTTAATGGCCTGTAATTACCATTTTTTTATTTGGCTATGTTTGATAGTTTTTTTCTAAATAATTTGTTTTATTTGGGGATCTTTTCTAAAATACTGTTGCATTTGAGATTTGGAACTTTAAAGACAGAAGTTGATTACAGCGGAAGGTGCGAGACTCCTGTGGGAATAGCGGGACAGAGAACAGGAAACAGGGGCAGGGAATAGGGAACAAGGAAAAGGCAGTAACCGTAACACCCACGGTAAGGGAGCAACCTGGAGTTGTAATCAACTAACGCATTCTAAAATAGCAACATTGTATGTGAAAAACAGTCTTTTTTTAAGAAATTGTTTAAAGTTTTTTGTGAATATCAACAATGTTTATTTAAGAGTGCTAATTATTAAAAAATTCATTCGATATTTACATTAACTTTACATATAGTTAAAACGCTTTTAATAGTAAGCGAGTAGTATTAAAAATGTAAAAAGAAACTTCAAAAAATTAATAGTATAACAATTAACAGTTTGACAAAGAATTTCAATAAGGATCGTTGTGTGACCTTTTGGATGAAAGGGGATATTAAGATGACCACAGTTTCAGTAAAAGAAAGACCAAGTACAAAAGAAAATAGAGAAGAAGAAATGAATAAAAAATCAATTGTCTATGATACGCAAAATTTAAATTTATGGTACGGGCAAGATAAAGCTTTAAAGGATATTAATTTAAGTATTTATGAAAATGAAGTGACTGCAATTATTGGTCCAAGTGGATGCGGAAAATCTACTTACTTAAAAACATTGAATCGTATGGTTGAATTAGTTCCAATCGTTCGTACTGAAGGTAAGATTTTATATCGAGAACAAAATATTTTTGATAAAGGGTATGCAGTAGAGGAATTAAGAACTCGAGTAGGGATGGTATTCCAAAAAGCAAATGTATTTCCAAAATCTATTTGGGAAAATGTTGCTTATGGCCCTAAAATCCATGGGATTAAAGATAAAAAAGTACTTAATGAAATTGTTGAAAAAAGCTTGCGCGGAGCAGCTATTTGGGATGAGGTAAAGGATCGTCTTCATGAAAATGCATTTGGACTTTCTGGTGGACAGCAGCAACGACTATGTATTGCACGTTGTTTAGCAATCGAACCAGATGTCATCTTAATGGATGAGCCAACATCAGCATTGGATCCTATTTCAACATTAAAGGTAGAAGAGTTAATTCATGAAATGAAAAAAGATTTTAGTATTATTATTGTTACTCACAACATGCAGCAGGCTGCTCGTGTTTCAGATAGAACGGCATTTTTCTTAAGTGGTGAAGTTGTTGAATATACTGAAACAACGAAACTATTTTCTACACCAAAAGATAAGCGTACAGAAGATTATATTACTGGTCGATTTGGTTGATCGGATAAAGCGGGGTAGGATGAATAATGAGACCACAATTTGAAGCAGATTTGCAAACATTACAGAAAATGATTTTAGAATTAGGAGAAAAAACGAAAAGTGCTGTTCTAAAAAGCATGGAAGCATTCAATACCGAAAATATTGAGTTAGCTCTAGAAGTTATTGAAGAAGACCAACGCATTAATAAGCTTGAAGAAGAAATAGATGAACTAATTGTAGTAATCATAACTCGTCAGCAACCAGTTGCTGTTGATTTAAGACGTAATTTAACTGCACTTAAAATTGCGCATGATTTAGAACGTGTTGCAGATTACGCAGTAAATATTGCAAAATCATTTATTCGAATTCGTACAAGAGAAATTGAAGTACCAATTGAGAATATTAATATGATGCATACTTTAGGAATTGAAATGCTTTCAAGAGCACTAGAAGCATATCAAAATGAAGATTTAAAGGCTGCAAGAGAAATTGCGGAACTAGACGATAAAGTAGATGAATTATATGGTGAAACTGTACAAACATTAATGTCTAGATTAGTTGATTCTCAAGAAAAAGTTTCATCTGTAACACAGTTAGCATTTATTTGTAGATATTTAGAACGTATTGCTGATTATGCAACAAATATCTCGGAAAATATTTATTACTTAGTTAAAGGGAAACACATGTTTTTAAATCAATAGACTAAAACTTCCATAAGTTTATGGGGCTCCATCCCCTTACTAATGTTAGTTATAACAATTGAGTATTAACGGGCAGTTCTCCCCCAACTACTTCGCTTCTTTCTCATTGATGATGTGAAGGTCTTGCTGTCCGTTAATGCAGGTTGAATAGTATGAAGCCCGTTTATTATACGGGCTTTTTTAGCATAACAAAAGAAAAGCTTGCATATGAGTGTAGAAGTATAAGTACATAGGGGGATTGAAATGAAAGTCGTTATATTAGCAGGCGGTACTGGGGAGAGGTTACTTCCGTTGACTGCTACTTGTCCAAAACCGATTCTTCCAATTATTAATAAGCCTGCTCTTGTACATACCATTCTTCATTTAAAAAGGCTGGGATTTACAGAATTTATTTTACAGATCCATTATTTAAACGATATGATTCAAGAAATTCTAAAAGATGGAGAAGAGTTAGGGGTTTCTATTCAGTATATCGTTGAAAAAGATCGTTTAGGTACAGCTGGGTGTTTGAGTTTATCTAAACCATTATTAAAAGAAACGTTTTTAATCGTCAGTGGAGATTTAATTTTTGATTGTAATTTAAACGATGCAATCGAAAAACACATACAATTAGAAAGTTTGTTAACAATTTGTACTGTTGACCAAAATGATTGTGAATCGTTTGGGAATGTTTTCTGTAAAAATGAAAAAGTTATTAAATTTATAGAAAAGCCTTCAAAAAAGGAAAAATTGAGTTCCAAAATTAATACAGGGATTTATATAGTAGATCCATCACTAATAGAGATGATTCCAGATGGAGTAGAAATTGATTTTAGTAAACAGTTAATTCCTTTGCTTTTATCTTTAGAGATACCGATACAAAATTTCAACTTAACAGGTTATTGGATCGATTTTGGAACTCCAGAAAGATATGTTGAATTATTAGTTGATTGGATTAGTGGTAGAATTCGTTTACCGTTACATGTAACTGAAGTGTTGCCAAATATTTATATTGGTGTGGAAGTCAAGATAAGTAATAGTGTGAAACTTATTCCACCTATAATCATTGGAGATCATGTTACTATTGAAGAAAATTGTGTAATTGGTCCTTATGCATTTATTTCATCTGATATGAAGGTAAAGAAAGATACTCATATTTCCAATCATATTATTATTAATCATTTCACTTTAAAGATAGAGGATCATCTGAATCGTATCAATGGAAAAAAATTAGTTAAAGATTTGATATGATTTGATAAAAACTGTGGAATTTCTACTGAAAGAATGTTATTATATATAGGTCTGATTATGTCATTATGTCAGGAGGGAAAACAAATGCGTGTAAACATTACTTTAGCATGTACAGAATGCGGAGATCGTAACTACATCTCAACTAAAAATAAACGTAATAACCCAGACCGTCTTGAGCTTAAAAAATACTGCCCAAGACTTAAAAAAGTTACGCTTCATCGCGAAACAAAGTAAACAGTAGGAACTTTCCTACTGTTTTTTTATACCGTAAGATAAAGTGAAACTTCCATCAGTGGAGGGGCTTCATCCACCACTAATGGTGTTAGCCCACCCGATCGGGCATTTACGGGCAGTTATCCCCATATATCTTCCTCGCCTCTCTCTCAATATTGTGGTATGACTCTTACTGCCCGTTAATGAGGGGTAAAATTAAGTTAATTTCAGTAGATTATTTATTAATGATATAGAAGATAAAGTGGAAATTTTCAAAAGTGGGGAGGCTTTAACGCTCACTTAAGTTAAGTTGAACAAACCGAGCAGACCTATCTTAAAGGGGGAGTGTTCTTATGGATAAAAAAGAAATTAGATCTATTATGATTGAAAAACTAAAAATGATTCCTACTGAAGAAAGAAATACAAAATCAAAAATCATAACTGAAAAGTTAATTCAGACAAAAGTGTGGAATAAAGCGAGGATCATCGCAACAACAATGTCAATGGAACATGAAGTAAACACTGCATTTTTAATTCAGGCTGCATGGAATGAAGATAAAACCATTGTTGTACCTAAATGTATACATAAGACAAAAGAAATGAAATTTTATAAAATAACGAGTTTTTCAGATTTAGAAAAAGGTTATTTTGATATATTAGAACCAAAAGTAGATCAATGTGTAGAAATAGTAAAAGAAGACATTGACTTGATTATTGTACCGGGAGTTGCTTATACAAAAGAAGGGAATCGAATTGGTTACGGTGGGGGATATTTTGACCGTTATTTAGAGAATTATCATAAAGACATTCTTTCACTAGCTTTTCAATGTCAAATGACTTCCGAATTACCTTATGAACAACATGATATTCATATTCCACTAATGATTAATGATTAAATTCTTTTTGGTATAAAGAAAAACAAAACACTGGTATAATGAAAAGAAAAAGTTAGATAAGGAGAGGAGCTTTTTGGGCTCTATTATAGAAAAAGCATATAACGCATTAATATTTGTAATGCTTCAGCAAAAAGATTACATTAGTAAAATTCGTTCACATGACTATTCTTGGTATCAATTTATAAGTAAAAATGGTTTGGAACTAACCCACTATCGCGTTCTATTTCTAGATACATTATGGAATAGTCTTGCATTAGAAAAAGATATTGAGTATTTCATAGAAACATCACATAAATATGCTGACGTTGGAGATTTTAATGAAGAAATCTTTCATTTAGTTTATATTACAAATGATGGTATTGCTGGAAATGTAGACGAGGTATTTAATGAAATAAAAAAAGATAAAATGATTAACAACCAACACTTAAAACTTCATATCTTAAAAAAAGACGATATTCAAAATGGGGAAACACTTCAAAAGATATTTGGATGGGCTAATCATGAAAGATCACTTTTTGAACAGAAACTTCTTGAAAATGATTTTCAATTTTCTAGACCGATCCCAGTTGAAGAGGAACAAGAACGTTTTCAACAGTATATGATGTTAAAAAATCTTCAGGATAGAAAGCCAATTATTACCTATATATTGATAGGAATTCAGGTGTTAGTATTTTTATTAATGGAATTGCAAGGTGGCAGTCAAGATACATATAACCTAATTCGTTTTGGTGCTAAATATAACCCATCAATTATGCAAGGTGAGTGGTGGCGTTTCTTCACTCCTATTTTTATTCATATAGGTTTACTTCATTTAGCAATGAACACTTATGCATTACATTATATAGGGAAGTATGCAGAAAAACTTTTTGGTCATGGAAGATTTTTAATCATCTATTTATTCTCAGGATTCTTAGGGAGTGTAGTAAGTTTCTTGGTTTCGAATAGCTTATCAGCTGGTGCTTCAGGAGCTATTTTTGGATGCATGGGAGCACTTTTGTTTTTAGGAATAAAAAAGAATAATATTTTTTCAAAACAGTTGTTAAAAAGTATGTTACCAATAATTTTATTAAATTTAGTTCTAGGATTTTCGATTTCTAGTATTGATAATGGTGGGCACTTAGGCGGATTACTTGGTGGTTTTTTAGCCGCAAGTATTGTTCAGCTTCCATTTAATCGTCAAAAGAATTATCGAAAACAGTTTGGAATGTTAGTTCTGACAATTGGTATTACCATTGGATTACTTTATTTTGGTTATTCAATAAATGCTGATCGTTTACTATTTAATTAACATCATGATTTATACGTAAGTAAGGAGAAATAACAATGAGTCAATTTCGTAGAAAACAGAAACAAAGTAAATTACTGGCATTTTCAATTATTTGCCTCTTTGCGCTTTGTATTCTAGGTGCAATGCTTTTTGTGGACAAGTCATCAAACCATTCAAATCAAGATTCAAAAAAAGGGTCACTTAAAAGTAAACTAGAAACCATTTTTAACAGTTCAGAAGCAAAAGCAAAGACAGGAGAAAAAATCCATCAAAATCAAAATAATGATATTGTTTTTCCTAGTGACAAGGATACAGCGAAAAAGGTTGGAAATGACTTATATGAAGTAACTAATCCGGATTCGATTCTAGTACATGTGGATAAAACTCGAAAATTACCAGATGGATATACACCTAATGACTTAGTTTATCCTAATGTACCTTTAAATGGTGGAGTAAAAGATAAAACTAAAATGAGAAAAGAAGCAGCTTTAGCTCTTGAAGATTTATTTTCATCGGCATCAAAAGATGGAATTCAACTGACTGCTGTTTCAGCTTTTCGTTCATTCGATCGACAAGTTCAATTACACAATTCATATATTAAATCATTAGGAAGTGATTGGACAAATAAATTCAGTGCGATTCCTGGTACAAGTGAGCATCAAACTGGTCTAGCAATTGACGTTTCATCAGTTGCGTATGGAAATCAACTAGAACAAGGTTTTGGTGACACTAAAGAAGGTAAGTGGCTTGCGGAAAATGCCCATCGATTTGGCTATATTATTCGTTATCCAAAAGATAAAGTTAATATAACGGGTTATGATTATGAACCATGGCATATTCGATATGTTGGAGAGAAAAATGCAACTTACTTATATACGCATAATTTAGCATTAGAGGAAGTAATGGAAAAGTAATAAGTTTTCGATAAAGAAATAGAATGTTGTCAAACAGTTAAAGCTGAATGTCATTGACTGAAGAATTAAGCAACCTTATACTTATAGTAATATTAGGTAAATGAATAAGTAGGGATGAAATGAAAACAGTTTATGACGTTCAGCAATTATTAAAGCAGTTTGGTACGATTATTTACACTGGTGATCGTAAAGCAGATTTGATGTTAATGCATGATGAATTAAGAGAGCTATTTCAAGCTAATGTAATTGCACCAATTGAATTTCAATCTGCAGCACTAGTCATTAAAAGAGAAATTGGTGAAATTGAAAAGAATGAACGATTTTAAATCGTTTTTTTCTTAAATAATAGTGCAACCGTTTTCACTAAATGGTAAGAGGGGGAACCATATGAATAAAAAAATGATTGTTGGGGTTGATTTAGGAGGTACAACAATTAAACTGGCATTATTGACAGTGGATGGCCAATTTATTGAAAAATGGGAAGTAGTTACCGACACATCAAATAGTGGAGAAAAAATTCCTCTTTGTATAGCATATGCAATAACTGAAAAAATAAATAGTATGAATGGATCGAAAGAAAATATTGTGGGAATCGGTATAGGTGCTCCTGGACCAGTTCGATTAGAAGATGGACTAATTTTTGAAGCGGTAAACTTAGGATGGAAAAATTACCCTTTAAAAGAAATCTTGGAAAAAGAAGCAGGGATACCTGTAGTGGTTGATAATGACGCTAATGTTGCTGCACTTGGTGAAATGTGGAAAGGTGCTGGTAATGGTGCGAAAGATCTTGTCATGATTACATTAGGCACTGGAGTTGGTGGAGGAGTCATCGTAAATGGACTGGTTGCACATGGAAAAGGTGGAGCTGGCGGGGAAATTGGCCATATTACAGTAAAACCAGAAGAGGGTTCCCCTTGTAATTGTGGAAAAGAAGGTTGCTTGGAGACAATAGCATCTGCTACAGGAATAGCTCGAATTGCACGTGATAAAGTAAAAAATTCGAAACTTGAAACAAAATTAAAATACTACTATGAAAATAATAACCTAACAGCAAAAGAAGTTTTTGAATGTTACTCAAATGGCGATCAAGTTGCTCTTGAAGTTATTGAAGAAGTAACAAAATATCTTGCATTAGGTATTTCTGCAGTAGCAAATACATTAAATCCTGAAAAAATTGTAATTGGTGGAGGAGTATCGAAATCTGGTTCGGTGTTATTAAATCCTTTACGAGAGAAATTTAATCAATACGCTTTCACACCTGTTAGAAATAGTACAGATATATCTATTGCAACATTAGGTAATGATGCAGGAGTATTGGGTGCAGCTTATTTAGTCAAAAAATTTGTTTTAAAAGATGTAAACTAGACCATTTTTTGTTTTTTTAACCTCAATATTTTAGTTGTTTTTCAGTGATAATTTAATAAACTGTTCAAGTTATGTGAATTCATAAATTTGGACAGTTTTTTCTTTTTCCTAGGCTCTGTTTTAACAACATTTCTCTAGAATTTTGGGGATGAACGCTTAGCCTCATAGTTACTTCATACTTTGGGTCTTGGTGCTTGTTTATCTCAGGATTCTTGTAGCCAATCTATCAAAAAAGGCTCTTTTTTAGAAGGTTGTTGCTTTTGAGGTTTTTAATTTTAAGATAGAAGTTGATTCGGGCGGAAGGTGCGAGACTCCTGTGGGAATAGCGGGAAGGCTGAGACCCCGCAGGAGCTTATGCGACGAGGAGGCTAGCTTACGCCACGCGGAAGGCGAGCAACCTGGAGTTGTAATCAACTAACGCATTTCAGCAACAAGGTTTATGAAACATCCTTAAAAAGAACAGAGCCTTTTCATATGATGTAATATAACGGTAAGTTATTTGACGATAATAATAATGTATGTTAGATTTGTTATCATTGATGTAGTGTGGATTAATAAGCAATAAATTAAAAATTACTAATTATTATGTTATGCTTATTTCCTTGAAAATAATTTTATGTTTGATTAATATATTTTTATTGTGTACCGAAAAGAGATTGATAGATTGGTAGGCAATAATTGGAGGTAAATTTTATGTGGAAGAAGTTTTTTAAGAACTTTGGATTTCCATTAATTGCAGTAACGTTTTTATGGATAAAAGCATTAATTTTAAACTTTTTTTTATTTCATTTAGGAATACAAGGTTCGTTTCAAGAAATTATTATGATCATTAGTCCGATTGCCTCATTACTTTTATTTATTGGACTTGGTTTATTTGCAAAAGGACCAAAAAGGAATAGAGCAATCATCTGGATTAGTTTTATACTGTCTCTAATTTTAGTTGGAGATGCAATGTATTATTCCTTCTTTGATGATTTTGTAACGATTCCAGTTCTATTTATGACAAAGAACTTCGGAGATTTAGGAACAAGTGTAAAAGCAATGTTGAGTTTTAAAACTATTTTTGCTTTTTCCGATGTGATTCTTTTGATTTTAATAAACAAATTTTGGGGTAAGAAATTTTTTACTACAGAAAATGTAAAAGGTTCAGCAAGATCGGCTTACTTTTTAATAATGATTGCAATTTTTGTTCTTAACTTAGGGATGGCTGAGGCAGACCGTCCACAGCTATTATCTCGTTCATTTGACCGTGAATACTTAGTGAAATATTTAGGGATATTCAACTATCATTTATATGATATCGGCTTACAAGCGAAAACTAGTACACAAAAAGCATTAGCAAATGATAGTGAGTTAGCAGGAATTCAAAACTTTATTCGTTCTAATGATACGGGTGTAAATGCGGAGTTACATGGTAAGTATAAAGGTAAAAATGTTGTTGTTATCTCTTTAGAATCATTACAGGATTTTGTCCTAGGGATGAAAGTAAATGGAAAAGAAGTTACACCATTTTTAAATCAATATACTAAACAAAGTTATTTCTTTGATAATTTTTACCATCAAACTGGTCAAGGTAAAACATCAGATGCTGAGTTTTTAATTGATAATTCATTATATCCAACTGATCGTGGGGCAGTTTTCTTTACAAATCCGACTAACACTTATACAGCTACACCAAGTATTTTAAGAAAAGACGGTTACTATACATCTGTTATGCATGCTAATAATGCATCGTTCTGGAATCGAAATATGATGTATCCGCATTTAGGGTATGATCGTTTTTATAATGAAAAAGACTATAAAATCACACCTGATACATCTGTAGGTTGGGGTTTAAAAGATGAGAACTTCTTTGAGCAATCAGTTAACATTATGAAAACAATGCCGCAACCTTTTTATAATAGAATGATCACACTGACAAATCATTATCCTTTTGAATTAGATCCAAAAGATCAAACGATTGATAAGTTAAATACTGGAGATGCTACAGTAGATAACTATGTAACAACTGTTCATTATCTAGATCAATCGTTAAAACAATTTATTGATGAGATGAAGGCATCTGGTTTATATGATAAAACAATTATTGTAATGTATGGTGACCACTATGGTATTTCTGAAAACCATAATGCAGCAATGAGTAAGGTTTTAGGGAAAGAAATTACACCTTACGAACACATCCAATTACAACGAACACCGTTTTTAATCCATTTCCCTGATCAAAAAACTGGTGAAACAATTCATAAGGTTACGGGTGATATTAACGTAAAACCAACAATCTTAAATTTACTTGGAGAAGATCCGGCTAAAACATCTCTTAACTTTGGTAATGATATGTTTGCTCCAAATTATAAACAGTTTGTTGTATTACGTGATGGCACGATTGTAACAGATAAGTATATTTATACTGGTGAAAAAATGTACGACAGATTGACTGGCAAAGAACTTGTCGGTCAGAAACCACCAAAAGAGGATTTAGATAAAGCTCAAAAATCATTAAAATACTCTGATGATATCATTAGTAAAGATTTACTTCGTTTCTACAAAATTAAATATGATGTGGTAGATACTAAATCATAATTTTTACAATATGAGAGGTTGATTCAACATTAGTTGGACAACCTCTTTTTCTATTTTTAATAAAAGGAGCATATAGTGAAGAAAGAATGAATCAGAAAGCGGAAATTGGGGTGGTATGATGATTTCATTTCTAGCAAATGAGGAAACTTCAATTCAAGATATTGCAAATATGTTTCGAATTAATCCGAATTTTATACTTATGAACGAAAGGCGAGAAATTTTTATACCTGGTTTTTATAAGAAGCTGATCTCAAGTAATGAATTATATTTAGCCAAAAAGGACTTGTTTGACGATTTGCTAAATGTAGAAATTTTAAATTTAGTAAATGAAGTAAAAAGTGAAAAGGAGTTAAAAGAGCGTCAGTCATTTTTTTCAGTAGTTAGAGCTACTCCTAATTCAATTGTCGTACCACAACCATATAGTTTTTCTAAAATGGAAAATGATCTGGCTCAAATTCAGCAGCTTTACCCATTTTTAAATGTAAATGAAATTGGAAAAACCACACTTGGAAAACCGATTTATGAACTTGTATTAGGAAGTGGATCTAGAAAAATTCATTGGAATGCTTCATTTCATGCAAATGAATGGATTACTTCTTGTGTGATCATGAAAATAGTAGAATGGCTTTGTTACTTTTGCACGTTTACTCTCCCTTCTGAAACGATTAATGGCTATGATTTATTTACTCAAATTACACTTTCAATTGTTCCGATGGTTAATCCAGATGGGGTTGATTTAGTCGTAAATGGAAAAGTAGATGATCCTATATTTCAAGAGCAGGCAATTCTCATAAATGGGGGTAGTAATGATTTTACTGCATGGAAGGCAAATATAAGAGGGGTTGACCTAAATAATCAATTTCCTGCTAATTGGGAAATTGAGAAAGCTAGAAAAATACCTAAGTCATATTCTCCACGAGATTATCCAGGAGATTACCCACTTTCTGAAGCTGAATCAATAACAATGGCAAAGCTTGTAGTAGAACGCCAATTTGATATGGTACTTGCACTTCATACACAAGGAAAGGAATTCTATTGGGGGTACGAAGGCTTAGAACCCGAAGAGTCCATAAGATATGCAGAATACTTTGCTAAGGTAAGTCCTTATAGATCTGTAAGAACAATTGATAGTCATGCTGGCTTCAAGGACTGGTTTATTCAAAAATATCAAAAACCAGGTTTTACATTAGAGCTCGGTAAAGGGATTAATCCATTACCACTTTCGAAATTTCATGAGATCTATGCAGAGACAATGCCAATTTTATTTGGTTCATTACTATTAATCTAACGGAAAGGGAGCAACCTGGAGTTGTAATCACCTAACACATTCTAAAATAGTAGTATAGTTTACCAAGACAGCTAAAATAAAACACCCTTTCCAACGAAATGGAAAGGGTGTTTTTTATGTAGAAATTAAAGTGCTGGCGGATAACCATTGTGTAAGATGGTCATAATTGAAAACCAACTAAAAATGCCAACAGCACCAGCTGCGAAGATAATACCTAAAAAGTTTTTTTCTTTTAAAGATTTAAGTAGGCCACCAAAACTTAATATAGCAACGATTATAAAAATAATAACTGTTCCCATCTGAATCCCCCTTTAAAAAATTGGTAATAGCAACCCCAATATGCTATCATTCAATATTATTGTAAAACTTTTGTACACAATTGTCTATTTCAATTTCAGAGCATATTGAAAATTGTGATATAGTAGAAAAGTTGAATAGAATTAGAAAGTAGGGAACAAAAATGAATATCATCCAATTACCATTAGGACCTCTTGAAACAAATTGTTATGTATTAGCGAATGATTTAAAGGAAGTATTAATTTTTGATCCAGGTGAGGAAGCATTTGAGATTTTTGATGTTATTGAAGAAAATCAATATAAACCTTTAGCTATCTTATTAACACATGCTCATTTTGATCATATTGGGGCATTGGACGAGGTTAGAGATCGATACAATATACCAGTCTATTTACATGAAAATGAAAAAGACTTTTTAGCAGATAGTACGAAAAATGGTTCAGCATTGTTCCTTCGAAGAGAAGTTTTTGCTAGAGAAGCAGACCATTTAATTAGCAAAGAAGGAAAAATGGAAATTGGCAATTTTACTCTTTCTGTTTTTGAGACTCCAGGGCATTCTCCTGGAAGTGTGTCTTATTATGTAAAGGATGCAAAGTCTGTTTTTTCTGGTGATGCTTTATTCTGTCAAGGAATTGGTCGTACAGATTTACCAGGTGGAGACCATGATACGTTAATTAAAAGTATTAAATCAAAACTATTTTCATTACCAGAGAATACAAGAGTTTATAGTGGACATGGTCCTGAAACTTCTATTCAATACGAGAAAAAACATAATCCGTTTTTATAATTTGAGGTTAATATGAAAGACATTTTACGAGAAAAAATAAAAGAAAGTGCTTTGGAAGCAATTCCTTTTGATGAGTATATGTCTCTTTGTTTGTATCATAAAGAAAAAGGGTACTATTCTCGAATGAAAGAGAAGATTGGGCGCAAAGGGGATTTTTATACGTCAAGTACTGTGAGTCATATTTTTTCAGAAGTGATTGCATCTTTTTTCTGTCATCTAGTAAAAAATAAAATTGTTGAACCAATTTTTTTTGAGTTTGGTTCAGGAAATGGACGATTTGCTTACGGGTTATTAAATTATTGTCAAAATAAAGAACCGTTTGTTTATCGTTCTATGAAATATATTGCAATTGAGGGTAGTGCGTACCATAGAACCCTAATTCAGAAAAATACAGAAGATTTTACTTGTGTTGAAATCGTTTCATCTATAAATTCAGTACAAAGCCCATTAAACGGATTAATCTTTTCAAATGAATTATTTGATGCCATGCCAGTTAAAGTTGTTGAATTTCAAATCAATAATTGGTATGAGGTAATTATTGGTCTGAATGAAGAGAATGAGCTTTGTGAAAAATTATTATTATTAGAAGATGAAGAATGTATCCAATTTTTAAGGAATCATCAATTTACTGGTAGTGAAGGCCTCAGAGTTGAAATTCCGATTAAAATGAATGAATTTCATCATCAATTAATCGATAAATGTGGAAACTCTATTATTGTTTCAATTGATTATGGTAACACTCGAGAAGAGTGGGATGAAATGCATCGCTTTAAAGGGAGTTTGCGAGGTTTTTATGAACATCAATTAATTGAAAATGTCCTACAATACCCTGGAGAAATGGATTTGACGACACATATTCACTGGGATGAACTAAAGAAAGTGTGTGAATCAAATAATGGGGATAATTTATATTTTGGTTCCCAAAGAGAATTTTTAATAAGTCTTGGAATTTTTGACTGGTTAGTACCCCATGCTTCAACGAATCCATTTTCGCAAGAGTATAAACAAAATCGTGCAGTTCAAACATTTGTTATGCCAGGAGGAATGAGTGACTCCTTTCAAGTATTAATTCAAAGTATTGGACTTGCTGAAGATAAAATTTCTTTGATAAAGGCAGTTTTCTAAAAGATTGTTCGACATAGACCAGGGAACAAGGGATAAGGAATTAGGAATTTGTAACAATCTTCCCCTGCTCCACGGAAAAAGAGCAACCTGGAGTTGTAATCAACTATCGCACTCTAAAATAGCAACATTGTTTACGAATACTGCCGTAATGAAAGAATTAATAGTTGCTATGAAGAAATAAAAAAGCTAACACTTACTGTATTAAATACAATAAAGTGTTAGCTTTTTTATCATTACTTTGGAATTAGTCACCAAAACTTGGTACTAATATGAACGTACTATAGTATGTAAACCCAACAAAGAACACTGTTAAGTATGCACCAAAAATATAGATATACATACGTTCAGTTAATTTAAGATAACTTAATACGACGAAGAAGATAGTTTGCGCTAAGAATAGTAATGAAGCTCCATTCATTCCGCCAACATATAACATTACAGTAAAAATAGCAGTCCAAAAACCTAGAACGCGAAACATACGATCCATATCATTTTCCCCCCTAAAGACAAATTTCTACCCAATAATATTATAGAATAAGAAACTTATAATTGTAAATATTGTATTCAAATAATTGTTACATCATTGTCTCTTCTAAAAATTTTAAATTATTAATCATAAATCATAATTCTATAAGAACATTGATTATCTTTTATTAACATATTTTCAGTTTGTTGAAATTCATTTTTGGGAAATAATGTTGTAAACATTCCTTCAATAAATGAAAAGTGCATAGTACATACTGAATGATTTTGTTTTGCGATTTCTTTAAATGGGCAGTTGCAAATTGAAAAGTCAATAAATTGTTCTTCTTCTGAACATACAATAGTTGGATAAAAACCTAGCATGACGCTTGCTTCTTGGATTATTGCAAGTTTATTTTCTATTGTTATCTGCTCAAATATCTGTGGATTCGAAAGAAGAAGTTTTTTTATGAGCTGTGAACCATAGGATGCACCTGTATCAAATAGAAGTTTTTTTCCATCTTCACCTAAACTTTGAATAGATTGTAGTGCAATTTTAGCTAATAATTCATAATCTCGAAATGGAAATGATAGCTGTGATACTTTATCTGACAATTGGTAGCACTTAGAAGGTCTACCGCCTTTCCCTGTTTTTATTAAATCAGATTTTACTAATTTAAGTTCTTCTAGTTTCGATAAATGATGTCTTGCAACATTTGTATGTAATGAAAATTGGTTGGCTATTTCTTGTACAGTTACTGGTTCATTTCGTTTAATAATTGTTTGATAGATTTCATAACGAGTAGGATCTGCTAACCCATTTGTAATCTTAAGAAAATTCTCCATCCTAAACACCTCATTTTCTATTATAAGAGTTTCTCTTTAGAAAATGGAAAAAACATGAAAATAAATTTTGGAGGCTATTTTTATTGTAGTGACTTTTCATTTTAAGAAAATGATAGCTCAAATTTCATTTTTATCACTTTTTGTCGATTTTTAGAAAATTGTAACTTTTGAAGTGACTGAGTAAACTAGAATCAAATTGAAAGGAGGGGAAAGAGTGCAAATAGAAGATTATGGAGAATTATTAGTCACTAAAGCAAAAAACTTTGGTGCATCTGACATTCATCTTTTACCAAAAAAAGATCAATTTGATATTTATTTTCGGATAGATGGTAAACTCCATCTTATACAAAAAGAGAAAAGTGAGATAATTCATCGCTTAATCTCACATTTTAAATTTTTAGGATCAATGGATATTGGAGAAAAAAGAAGACCTCAATCTGGTACATTAACGTTAAAGATTAATGATGAGACTATTTTTTTAAGACTTTCAACTTTACCCATTTTGAATGATGAATCACTTGTTATTCGAATTCATCCGCAAGAAAAAGTTATTCCTCTTGAACGCTTGTCCCTTTTTCCAACTGAAAGAATTAAGTTACTCTCACTTTTAAAACACTCACATGGATTGTTATTATTTACAGGGCCAACAGGTTGTGGTAAAACGACAACTCTTTATGCTTTACTTCAAGCAGCAAAAGAAAATTTTTCAAGAAGTATTATTACTTTAGAAGACCCAATTGAAAAAAGAACGGAAGATCTATTTCAAGTACAAGTTAATGAAAAAGCAGGGGTTACGTATTCATCAGGACTGAGAGCGATCCTTAGACATGATCCGGACGTGATTATGGTAGGAGAAATTCGGGATGAAGAAACTGCTCATATTGCTATTCGTGCTGCTTTATCTGGCCATTTAGTTTTAACAACACTTCATGCGAAAGATACGAAGGGATCTCTTTATCGTTTGCTCGAATTAGGTATACAAAAAGAAGAACTTTTTCAATCATTAGTCGGTGTTGTTTCACAAAGGCTTGTCCCGATTAAATGCCCATTTTGCAAAGGAGAATGTACGCCACAATGTAGAAGCCTTCGAAAAATTAAAAGGTTAAGTGTGTATGAATTGCTCTATGGAAAAACGTTAAGAAAGGTAATGAATGAAATAAATGGAAAAGATGAATTTTATGAAATAAAGACACTTAACAAACAATTTATTAAAGGATTTGCATTAGGCTATATTGATGAATCTGTCCTTGAAAGAAGTTTAAGCTATGACTAATAAAAAGTGGTCATTGTCAGAACAAGCCACATTTTTACAATCTCTTGGACAACTACTCGAAAAAGGATATCCGTTAATACAAGGGTTGGAGTTTGCTAGTATCCACTTATCCAAACATTCACGAACTCTATTAAATAACAAAATTAGCTTGCTTAAAGAAGGTAAGCCATTTATTGAAATGATCAAATCATTAAAGTTTCATCAAGATGTTACTCTTTATATGTATTATGCAGAAAAGCATGGTGATTTATCCTTTGCACTTAAAGAGGGAAGTATCATTTTAAAGAAAAAGCTAGAACATAGACAACATGTACAAAAAATTTTAGCTTATCCGATTTGTTTATTGCTTTTTTTAGGTTGTATATTGTATTTTTTTAAGCAATTTATTATTCCTCAATATGAAATATTATTTACTTCATTCCAAACAAGTCAGAATGCATTTGCTCTAAAGTATATTAAGGTAATCAGTAATGCACCACAGTATATTGCATTTAGTTTGATTGCTCTTTCAGTTTTTATTGGGGTTGTATATTTATTAAATCGACACCGGTCCCCTGTACAACGCATGGAAGTATTAATTAAGATCCCATTATTTAGTAAATTTTTAAGGATTCTAAATACGTATGAATTTTCAATGCAGCTTAGTAGTTTACTTGAGGCTGGTCTTCCACTTCTAGAAGCTTTAAAAATCTTACAACAAAATGACATTCGCACCTTTTTAAAAGAAAAGTCAAAAATTATTTATCAACATTTATTAAACGGGGATAGTATCCAAGAAGTTTTACAAAATGACAATTGTTTTGAAAAAGAATTAACTTTAGTTATTACACATGGAATGCAAAATAGTTCATTAGATAATGAATTAAAAGAATACAGCAAACTGCTAGTAAATTATATTGAAGAATACTTGAAAAAGTCTTTAAGTATTTTGCAGCCAGTATTACTATGTGTTATTGCTTTGTTGATTATTTCATTGTATTTATCACTATTGCTTCCAATGTTTCAAATAATGAACAATATTTAGGAGGAAAAAGATGAATGAAAAGGGATTTACTTTGATCGAAATGTTAATTGTTTTGTTAATAATTAGTATTTTATTACTCATTACAATTCCAAATATAGGCAAGCATGAATCAACCATTCAAGATAAGGGGTGCCAAGCTCTTCAAAAGATGGTCCAATCACAGGTTGAGTCATATAAGCTTGATAAAGATACTACTCCATCTACTCTAGAGGATTTAAAAAAGGATGGCTATATCACAACCTACACATGTCAAAATAAAAAAGAGCTTGGTTATGACAAGACTACAGGTACTGTTACTTTACCTTAAGAAGCAGAATCAAAATGGATTTACCCTAATTGAGATGCTAATTGTTTTAAGTATTACAATGCTATTTTTACTATTCCCTTTTATGCAAATTAGAAATATGGAGGATAATCAAAAACTTAAATTATTTTTGCAACAATTCCAAAGTGATTTATTTCTAGCACAACAAAATGCAATGATTAATCAAGAAAGAACACGAGTATATCTTTTGAATGACCGGTATGAATTGAGAGAACCAATCTCATCAAACTCTATTGTCATACGACAGTTTGATCCAAAAATTCATTTTTATTATTTTTCAATGTCGACCATTGAATTTGGGACAGATGGTAATATTACGAAGTCAGGAAAAATTCAAGTTGAATATAAAAACATTATTTATATTATTACATTTTATTTAGGCATAGGTAGGTTTTCTTATGAAAAGCTTTGAACAAGGATTTAGCCTTCTTGAAGCACTTATTTCGCTTAGTTTACTCATCCTATTTTGTTCAACGATTGTCCCTTCTATCGGAAAAATACTCCATCAAAAAAACTATTTAAATGAAAAAAGTATTGCAATAGATATTTTAACTGAAACACTACACTCTTATTATCTAGGTGGAAGACCAATTCAGGAAGTTGATGTAATTAGAGAACAGAAGGTTTTTCAAATAGCTCGTTCAATAAACGCGTTGAACGAGGAGGAAGTTTGCATTCTATGGGAGAATAATCATGAGAAAAATAAAATTTGCTCAACTATCAAGAAATGATAGCGGCTTTACATTATTAGAGACAATCATAACGTTTAGCCTTCTAGTAATTATCGTGTCAATTTCATCATCTAGTTTACATCCATTTATTCAAAATAATATTAAAAATGATTCATTAAATGCCTTAGAATGGGAAAATTTTATTTTTAAATTACAAAACGATATAAATACTGGGATTAGAGTAACCGTGTCTTTGCACCGTTTAGAAGTTGAGGCGGCGGATCATTCTATTTCTTCATATGAACAGTATCAACAAATCATTAGAAGGCAAAAAAATGGGACAGGTCATGATATTGCATTACAAAATATAAAAGATTTACAAATTTATCCTCTTTCATTTGCATTATTAACCATTAAAGTGACAGATTTAAAAGGAGTAACATATGAGAGGAACCTCAATGTGTATTCAACAATTAAAACTTCGTAAAAATAATGAGGGCTTTTTTCTTCCATTTACTCTTTTACTTAGTAGTATGTTAGTGCTCTTCTTTTTAATTCAGATATCAATTTTCCAATCCTACAATTTATTCGAACATAAAAAAGAAGGAATGGCAGAAATTGAAAGAGGTTATTCGTATGCAATATATAAATTTAGACAATTCGGTATACCTGAAAATCAAAATGACGTTATACTTTATGGGAATACAAAAATTATGAGTACATTTAATATGATCAATCAAAATCAATACCTTATCACACTAAATGCAAATAATTATTTAGTAAACAAGCATATGGTGCAATTTGAGTTGAATGTTCTAACAGGAGATATTTCTTCTTGGAAAGAAAAGTAAATTGATGGAATGGAGGATTTATGGAGACAATTTTTTTAGTTGGATTTATGGGAACAGGAAAAACCACTATAGGTGAAAAGTTAGCACATATTATAAAAGTGCCATTTTATGATTTAGATTTGCAAATTGAAAAAAGTCAAAAAAAATCTATTCCTACCATTTTCAAGGAAGATGGAGAAAATATGTTTAGGAAATATGAAACAGAAGAACTAAAAAAGATGCCTATAAAGAATGCAGTTGTATCAACTGGTGGAGGCATTGTATCAAAAGATGAGAATATCCATTATTTACTTAAGAATGGGGTTGTAGTTTATTTAGATACACCGATTGAAGTGATATATAACCGTGTAAGTAAAGATTCGAATCGTCCAAATGCACATCAAAAAACGAAAAATGAATTAGAACTTCTTTTTGAAAGACGTTTACCATTTTATGAAAAAGCACATTTTACAATTCATACAAATGGGAAAATGCCAGATGAAATCACAATGGAAATAATTAATTGTTTAACGAATAGAAAAGGGGGAGATAGTAGTAATAAAAAGATAGAAAGTTAGGTGAAACGTTTGAAAACAAATGATTATGTAAAATACATGACTGAACAATTTATGAACTATATTGATCAGCCAAAAGAAGTGCGTGAACAACATAAGCATGAAAAAGAGGAATCTAAAGAATATTTACCTTCAAGAATGTTTGGATTATTACCTTTAAGCTTGGCACTTTATAAAAGAAAATTGAATGAACGTAGAAATAAGAAGAGTATATAAACTTTTTCATTAATTGAAGTCAGATCAAAAAAGAGTGATTATCACTCTTTTTTGATTTAATTATTTTGTTTTTCATTACTTGATAAAAATGAATGCATCGTTGGAAGAGAAAGGTAAAACAATCCTCCATTTATGACATTTACATGAATAACTGGATCGTATAACTCTTTTAATGCATTCTTTTCAACCTTATAGCTTTCTGGGGAATCCTCTGTTCCTTCATAAAATTGATTTAATAATTGTAAATCATGTTCCCAACGATTTCTTGCTTCTTCCGCCCACATTTCATCTTCTTTCTCAATTATTTTTGTTAAAAGCTGTTCCAATCTATTTAAACCAGATACAGGTTTAATAATTGGTGAGATACAATAACAAAAATCTGGGATTTTTCCTGAGAAAGAAAGATTTGATAAGATCGGATGGAAATTTTCGATAATTTGTCCGCTAATTAAATGTATTCCAAATGAGTACAATATATCTCTTTTGCGATCACATGTAAATGATACTTGATAATTTACAGCTAACCATGGATGTAGTGGAAGCTGTTGTCCATTTGGTGGTTGCACATTTTCATATAAGCTAATTGATTGTCCTAAATCTTTTACAATAGAAAAGATTTGATGCAGTCTTGGGGACCCAAAATGTATTTGTTCACCTTTAACACTTTCATCCACTTCATCTTGATCAGTAATAAAAGTGACTTTCATTGGATTAGGAATCCCGCCCGTTTTTTCAAGATAATGCCAATAAAATGGCCGATTCATTAACAATTTATCCATTTCAATTGTCAATTGAATTTCTAATAAACCAGATGAGCGGTTAACAATTTTGCAATCATTTGTTTCAAGGAAGTGCTCTAAATATTGATGAATTTCATTTTGCTGCATATTGATCTCCCGATTGTTTTAATTGTTGAAGTTGAATAATTGATGTTAAATTTTCCATTTTTATTTTCATTTCGCCTTCTGATTGTGAATGTAAAAAGATTTCATTTAGATGAGCCTCAAATTCTTGATATGGAATTCGTGTTAAAATATCATCTAATTCACCGATTACTTTTTCAAACAGATGAATTTTTTCATATAATAGGCGCAAAATATGTTCTTCGATTGAACCTACCGTTGCGAAATTGAAAATTTTTACATCTTCGGTTTGGCCAAGACGATGAATACGTCCAATCCGTTGTTCTAATCTCATTGGATTCCAAGGTAAATCAAAGTTAATCATATTTGAACAAAACTGAAGGTTAATCCCTTCTCCTCCAGCTTCAGTTGCTATTAAGACTTGTACTCGATTTCGAAATAATTCCTTCATCCAATCTTTTTTTCCTCGTTTAAATCCACCTCGGAATGGGACAGATGTAATGCCATGTTGTTTTAATAACCATTGTAAATAAAGCTGGGTTGCTCGATATTCTGTAAAAATAATGACCTTATCATTTATTTCTTTGATTAGTTCGACCACTTTATTAGCTTTGGAATTATATGTTATAGAATTGATTTGTTGGAAAATTTTCTCCACAAATAGATCGTTTACTTCAATTCCTTCTTTTTCAAAACGTTGAATCATTTTTTTCATAGATACATAAACTGCTTCACGACTACTGCATGCTTCTCTTTTAAAGGTAAGAAATGAAAATGCAGAAGACATCCCAGTATAATTAGTCTTTTGCCATTCTTCGATTAGATTGTAAAGCTTTCGTTCTTCTTCATTAAATTCAATCAGGACAGTCTCAACATGGCGTTTCGTCCATTCAATCCCAGTATCTTGACGCCTGTTTCGTACCATGACTTTTCCAATTAATTCCTTTAGTAAATCTTCATGTTCAAATGAACGGTTTTTCGCTGAAAAATATTCTTCAAAACTTGATTTATTTCCTAAATGCCCTGGCTTTAATAACGAAACTAGATGAAAGATTTCTTCAATTTTATTTTGAACAGGAGTAGCAGTTAATAATAAACAAAATTTCTTTTTTAAGAGCTGAACAAATTCATAGTTTTTTGTTTTATTGTTTTTTAATTTATGTGCCTCATCGATAATAATTAAATCATATTGAATGTCTAATATTGCCTCACGATGAGGAGCTCTCTTTGCAGTATCAATCGACGATACAACGACATCACACTTATCCCATACATAACTCTTTTTTTGCTGAGCAATTGCAGGAATATGAAATTTAGTGTTCATTTCAAAGGCCCATTGTGAAACTAGCGATGCAGGAACTAGAATTAGTACTTTTTTTACAAGACCTCTAATCATATATTCTTTTAGAATTAATCCTGCTTCTATCGTTTTCCCAAGACCTACTTCGTCCGCAAGAATTGCTTTTCCATTCATTTTTTCAATTACAGTATTCGCTACTTCAAGTTGGTGAGGAAGGGGAGTTAACCCAGGTAAATAAGAAGGTGCGATCATGCCATCGAATGTTGGAACAGCAAGATGGTGAACTGTATCAAAAGCTAATTTGTAATTTTCCCAGTTTGACCACGGTCCATCATGTTCAAGCTTTTTTAAAAAAGATTCTTGCCAGTCAGAATGGAATTTGATGGGTATGCTCATTATTTTCACCTATTTTCTTAAAAACTTTTAATATTACTGAACAATAATTAGATAATGGTTATTAATGTTCGTAAAAAATATTTAGAAAATTGCATTTCTTGATTGAAGAAATATGTCATTTAATGTTAGGATAAATAATATAGAAAAGATAAAATTTTCGTATTTACCAAATAAAACAATCTAATGTTATTTTTAAGAATTTTTTGTTAGTTTTGTTTTAATCTGGTAAAGTAATTTTTATTTTTTCTAGTATCATTTCCTAAATAAGGAAAAATTATGTCATACCATTCCAATGAAAAGGCTAGTGAAGACCAAAAATACGCTAGCTGTTGCATGCATGTAGAAAGAGGGGGAGAAGACTACATGACTACTTTACTTAGAACGCCTTTGTTTGAAGAATACAAAGTGCTAGGTGCAAAAACAATTGATTTTGGTGGTTGGGAATTACCTGTTCAGTTCACGAGTATCAAAGATGAGCATGAAGCAGTAAGAACAACAGCAGGTTTGTTTGATGTTTCTCATATGGGAGAAATTGAGGTAACTGGCAAGGGTAGCTTAGCTTATTTACAAAAAACAATGACAAATGATGTATCCTTATTAACGGATGGTTCTGCACAGTATAGTACAATGTGCTATGAAAATGGTGGAACAGTCGATGACCTATTAATTTATAAATTAAATGATGAACATTACTTATTAGTAGTAAATGCTTCTAATATTGAAAAAGATTTTGAATGGCTTCTGTCACATGTAGCTGGTGATGTTCATGTTGTAAATAAAAGTAAAGATTTTGCCCAATTGGCTCTACAAGGACCACTGGCGCCTACAATACTTCAACGTTTAACTGATGAGAATGTAGTAGATATTAAGTACTTTACATTCAAAAATAATGTGAAAATTGGAGATTACTCAGTACTAGTTTCTAGAACTGGCTATACAGGTGAAGATGGATATGAACTTTACTGTGAAAGCTCTGATGGACCAGCACTATGGAAATTACTTTTAGAAGCTGGAAAAGAAGATGGCTTAAAGCCTTGTGGTTTAGGAGCTCGTGATACACTTCGTTTCGAGGCAAAGCTAGCTTTATACGGCCAAGAATTAACAAAAGACATTACACCTCTTGAAGCTGGAATTGGGTTCGCAGTTAAAACAAATAAAGAGTCTGATTTTATTGGGAAATCAGTATTAGCTTCTCAAAAAGAAAATGGTGTTCCTCGAAAGATTGTTGGAATTGAGATGATTGATAAAGGAATTCCTCGTACGCATTATGAGGTGTTTATTGGAGATGAAAGAATTGGTGAAGTAACAAGCGGCACACAATCACCGACTCTTAAAAGAAACATTGGCTTAGCATTATTGAAAAAAGAATACACAGCATTAGGAACTGAAGTTGAGGTAGAGATTCGAAACAAACGCTTAAAAGCTGTTGTCGTTTCAACACCTTTTTATAAACGTGAGAAAAAATAAGTAGGGGAGAAAGGGGAATTTCCTTCATGCATAGATATTTACCAATGACAGAGCAAGATCGTCAAGAGATGCTTAAGACAGTTGGTGTAAGCTCGGTTGATGAATTGTTTAGTGATATTCCAGAAAAAGTTCGCTTTAACGGTTTATTAAATATTAAAAAAGCAAAATCAGAATCTGACTTATTAAAAGAATTAACAGACCTTGCAAATAAAAATGCGAATTTAAGGGAGTATGTTTCATTTTTAGGAGCTGGGGTATATGATCATTACTTACCAACAGTTGTAGACCATGTTATTTCTCGTTCGGAATTTTATACAGCTTATACACCTTATCAACCTGAAATTTCACAAGGTGAACTTCAAGCAATTTTTGAATTTCAAACAATGATTTGTGAATTGACAGGAATGGATGTTGCTAACTCATCAATGTATGATGGAGGAACGTCTCTAGCTGAGGCAGCAACATTAGCAGCTGGTCATACAGGTAAGAAAAAAATCTTAGTGTCAAAAGGGGTTCATCCTCATTCACGAGAAGTTGTTCTTTCTTATGCAAAAGGACAACATTTAGAAGTAGTTGAAATTGGCTTAAAAGATGGAAGAACTGATTTAGACCAACTTCAAGCTGAAATGTCTGAAGATGTTGCGTGTGTTTTAGTGCAATATCCAAACTTCTATGGACAAATTGAAGAATTAGATAAAATTGAGCCAATCGCACATAGCTTTAAAGGGTTATTTGTTGTATCAAGTAATCCATTAGCTTTAGCTGTTTTGACACCACCTGGTCAATTTGGTGCGGATATTGTTGCTGGAGATGCACAACCATTCGGTATTCCAACACAATTTGGTGGACCACATTGTGGTTACTTTGCAACAACTTCAAAATTAATGAGAAAAATGCCTGGACGTTTAGTAGGTCAAACAGTTGATGGAGAAGGACGCCGTGGTTTTGTATTAACACTTCAAGCACGTGAACAACATATTCGTCGTGATAAAGCGACTTCTAATATTTGTTCAAATCAAGCACTAAATGCATTAGCTGCTTCTGTAGCAATGACTGCACTTGGTAAAAAAGGTGCTGTTGAAATGGCAACTCAAAACATTCAACGTACCGAGTACATGAAAAAACAACTTGAAGCGAAAGGCTTACAAGTTGTATTCCAAGGACCAGCATTTAATGAGCTTGTAATAAATGTAAAAACAAATGTTACTGAATTAAATAAACAGTTATTTATTAGTAAAATCATCGGTGGATATGATTTAGCAAAGGTTGAACCAACACTTGAAAACCACATGCTGATTGCTGTGACTGAATTACGTTCTAAAGAACAAATGGATACATTTATCGAAGAATTAGTTTCATTAGTGAACGGAAAGGGGATGCACCATGCTGAAGAAGGATCAACCATTAGTTTTTGAGATTAGTAGAGAAGGAAGAATTGCTTATAGCTTACCAATTCTTGATGTAGAAGACATTAATGTAGAAGAAGTAATTCCTTCAGCATATATACGTCAAGAAAAAGCTGAATTACCAGAAGTTTCTGAGCTTGATTTAATGCGTCATTATACAGCACTTTCTAATCGTAACCATGGTGTTGACTCAGGATTTTATCCATTAGGTTCATGTACAATGAAGTATAATCCAAAAATCAATGAGGCAGTTGCGCGCTTTAATGGCTTTGCACATATTCATCCTTTACAAGATGAATATCAAGTTCAAGGTGCACTTGAGTTAATGCATGAGCTTCAACAAGAATTAAAAGAAATCACAGGTATGGACGAAGTGACATTACAGCCTGCAGCAGGAGCTCACGGTGAGTGGACTGGCTTAATGATTATCCGTGCATATCATGAAAGTCGTGGAGATTTTAACCGTACGAAAGTAATCGTACCAGACTCAGCTCATGGTACAAATCCGGCATCAGCAACAGTAGCAGGATTTGAAACGATTACAGTTAAATCAAACGAAAATGGTCTTGTAGACTTAGAAGACTTGCGTCGTGTAGTAGATGGAAACGTTGCAGCATTAATGCTTACAAATCCAAATACACTTGGATTATTTGAAGAAGATATTTATGAAATCTCTGAGATTATCCATGAAGCGGGCGGAAAAGTATACTATGATGGAGCAAATTTAAACGCTGTTTTAAGTAAAGCACGTCCTGGTGATATGGGCTTTGACGTTGTTCACTTAAATCTTCATAAAACGTTCACAGGTCCTCATGGTGGAGGTGGCCCTGGTTCTGGTCCAGTTGGTGTGAAAGCAGACTTAATCCCATTCCTTCCAGCACCAATTGTTGAGCAACAAGGCGAAGAGTATGTTTTAAATGCTGATTGTCCACATTCAATCGGCCGAGTAAAACCATATTATGGTAACTTTGGAATCAATGTACGTGCATATACGTATATTCGTTCAATGGGTCCAGAGGGCTTAAAACAAGTTACTGAAGATGCTGTATTAAACGCTAACTATATGATGCGTCGTTTAGCACCACATTTTGATCTACCATTTGATCGTCATTGTAAGCATGAATTTGTATTAAGTGGAAAACGTCAAAAGAAACTAGGTGTTCGTACACTTGATATCGCAAAACGATTATTAGATTTTGGTTACCATCCACCAACAATCTACTTCCCATTAAACGTGGAAGAATGTATCATGATCGAACCAACTGAAACAGAATCGAAAGAAACACTTGATGCTTTCTGTGATACAATGATCGCAATTGCAAAAGAAGCTGAAGAGAATCCAGAAATCGTTCAAGAAGCTCCTTACTCAACAGTTGTAAGTAGACTTGATGAAACATTAGCAGCACGTAAACCAGTGTTACGTTACCAAAAAGCGTAAGTAAATAACCGTCGTTCAACAGTAAAATTGTTGAAATGACGGTTTTTTATTGTTTTCTAAAAGGTCATACTAAGTCTTAATTAAAGCTAGATTCAATTAATTCAATCAATTTATTAGTCTTTTCTTCTAAAACCGTATAAATGGTGCTCGTATCATCCGTTTTCATAAATGTACTTCTTTGTCCTTTTTTACCTATCCATAAATACAAATTTTGGTGCTTTTCTTTGTCATAAATGACTTCTAAATAAAATTCTGGGCCTGCCATATCAACTACGCCAGGTTCTTTTACTGCACTTGAAAATATGTTTTGAAAGGCATGGATAGATTCTTTATCATAAATTGTAATTTCATCAACACCTTTTGTTTTTGAAACGCTGACGCTTTTAAAATTATTGTCGATTAATAATTCATTATTGGTTTCCGATTTAGTAGATTGATTAACGGTGGTTTCAGTAGAAATCTTTTCTTTCGATTGACAACCATAAAGTAGCGAAGATATAAAAGTTAAGGATAGTGCCATAAGAATAACTTTTCTCAAATCATCTTACCTCCCAAGTTTATTATTATTAATATTCTTATTAGACGAGTCAAACCCTCTAAATTTTTCTATGGAGAAATTTTAAACAGAAAATCTAAATGCCAACATTATAAAATGAGAAATATTTCTTGGCATAGTTATTCTAATTAATTGAAAAAGTAAAAATGGAGGTGAGAAGAATGGGTAAAATTAAAAAAGATCGCTCTAAAGCTGGTTTAGGATCACCAAACGTTGAAGGCCAAGGAACAACTACATCTGAGACTGGAATTCAAGTGTCGTCTTCACGTAAAAAACAAAAAAAACATTAATCATTTGTTGATGTGAAGTTTAATTAAAAAATGTAAGAATGAAAAAAATAAAAAGTGTGTACAAATACCAAGTATTTAGTACACACTTTGTCTTTTAGAAAATTGTCTTAAAAGGATTCTAATAAAGGAATCAGCTCTTTTAGATTGGAAATTTCGAATGTAGGTACAACTTCTTTATAAGTCTTGTCATGACGATTAATCCAAACAGATTTAATTCCAACTTGATTGGCTCCAAGAATATCAGTCATTAAATTATCACCAACCATTAGAACTTCATCTTTGTTAATTGATAATTGACTTAAAGCATGCTCGAAAATGGATGGATGTGGTTTGCCTTTTCCATATGTACCAGAAATGATAATATGATCAAAATAAGGAATCAATTCTGGAGTAATGTCTAGTTTTGTTTTTTGTAAATCTGGAGATCCGTTTGTTAAAAGTAAAAGTTTATAATGATTATTTAAGGCGTCTAAAACTTCAAATGTATCATCATAGATGAAAGGTTTATTACGACGTTCAACTGGAAAAAGTTCACCTAATTCCTGTCCAAATAAGGGATCATTTATACCTACTCTTTTTAATCCTCTTGTCCAAGCTTCACTCCGATAAGCAGGAACTATTTCCCTTAATTTTTTAAAATTCTCTTCATCATCAATAAAATTTCCCCATAGTCCTTCAAAAGGGTTAATACCAATCAGTTGAGTAAATCCAAATGTATCATATGACGAGTATAATTTTTTTGCTTCTTCACGTACCGCTTTTTCTAGTACTGAAGGATCAATATCATACTTTTGGCTAGCAACTAGACACGTAGCTACAAAAGCTTCCTTTACACTTTTTTGATCCCATAGAATGGTATCGTCCAAATCAAAAATAATCGCTTTAATCATAATTGTTGCTCCCTATTATTTGTTAAATAAACCGTCTAATCGCTTGTATATTTGCAATATGTATACCTTCATGAAAGATTGTACGCACTAATACTTGTGCAATAGTGTGCATTCCAGACTCAGTTGGAGAAAACTCTTCTTCTAATCGGTTTCCGTATGTTTCACGAATAAATAATTGTTGCTTAGTAAGTAATTGCTTTAATTCTTCTAAAGTAGGTGGTGTTGTTTTCCAATCAGATGGACTTGTACCAAATCCAAACCAGTCATTAAAGTCAGACGGTAGGTTGATTGGCTCTTTAGTCAAATGTTGAATCCACAAATATTGGTCTAAAAAGATATGTCCCACGTTCCAACGAATGTTATTGTTAAACGCATTAGGGATAAGATCAGCTTCTTCTTCCGTAATGGTGTCAATTCCCATCAATAATGCATTTCGATACTCATTTAATTGATTAAAAAGAACTTCGTGTCTTTTTTCCATGGATCGTACTCCTATAATTTTTATAATTTATTATTTCTTTAATTAGAGTAATTTTCCTTTAATAACTGGAATTTTTTATAATCATTTATTTGTAAAAATTAGTGATTATGGAATTTATTTTAAAATTAGGTGGAATATAATTAAAAGGTTGTTTTCGTATACATTGTTGGTTCAGAATGTGTAAGTCGATTTCCACTCCAGGATGCCCGCTTTCCTAGGGGCGTGAGCTGAGTCTCCTCGTCGCATACGCTCCTGTGGGGTCTCAGCCTTCTCGCATCTCCCACAGAAGCCTTGGCACCCTTCCATTCCAATCAACTTCTGTCATAAAATTCACAAAAACTAAGGCAACAATCTAAAAAAAAGAGCCAATTAAAAAGTTTAAATTTAAAATAATATTTTAGAAAATTCAATAATATTATTGTGTAAATTACCAAAAATCCATTACAATACAAGAAAATAATGACAAAATGCGAGGATTTCTATGAAAAAATTAATGCTGTTAATAATGGGAATTGGTTTAGTTTTTGGAGGATGTAGCCATGGGAATCAAAAAGTGGTCAGCAAGCCTAAAGAAAAGGAAGTGAGTCAAAAACCTAAGGAGGAGAAGACTGTTCAAGCTTATGCACCATTAAATGGTGAACCAGTCAATGCAGTTAGTAATCAAAGGCCTGTAGCTGTTATGGTAAACAATCATCATTTGGCAAGGCCACAAAGTGGTCTATCAAAAGCAGATGTAGTTTATGAGCTTTTAGCAGAAGGAGATATAACACGATTATTAGCTATTTTTCAAAATAACTTGCCTGAAAGAATCGGTCCAGTTAGAAGTGCTAGGGAATATTACATAAAACTAGCCAATGGATACCATGCTTTGTATATTTGTCACGGTAATAGTCCACAAGCAAAGGCAATGATGGATGCCGGTGAAATAGATGCTTTGAATGGTCTATTTTATGATGGTACATTATTTAAACGTGATCATCACAGACGTGCACCTCACAATTCATATATTTATAAAGAGGGAATCGAAAAAGGCGTCGCTAAAAAACATTATTCATTTTCTGAAAATGTTATACCACTGTTTTTTCTCCATCAAGCCATAAATTATGATTCGACTTGGGAAAAAGTAGCGCAAGTTTTTATTAAATATTCATATGATCCTTATAATAATGTAACTTACAAATATAATGAATCTCAAAAACAGTTTCAGCGAATTCAAAAAGGTGTAATTGCGTCAGATGCTGAAACGAAAAAGGAATTAGAAATAAAAAATATCTTAATTGTTGAGGCAAAACATAAAATAATCGATTCACATGGACGTCGCTCGATTGACTTACAAAGTGGTGGGAATGGCTATTTTGTAACTGAAGGAATGATGAAAAAAATTCATTGGAAAAATGTGAATGGCCGAATTCTTCCTTTTGACATGGAAGGAAAAGAGGTAGACTTTTTACCAGGGCAAACTTGGATTAATGTTGTCCCTGCTTTAAAAGATGTGACAGTTAAATAAAAGTGAAAAATTGTTTTTGTAGCAAATTGAAAGATCAAATCATATGGTTTGATCTTTTTATTTTGAAAGTAAATTACTATAGAACAAAGTTAGAGGAATGATAGGGTGTTTATTCTATCAGCTAACGCTGTTTTTTCTTCTATTTCAATTGGAACGATTAAAATGTCTTTTCATATATTGATTTGGAGCACCTAAAAAATGGTAAAAGGTGTATTTATATTATTTTGATAGTGAAAGAGGAGTTATTAGTGAAACGTGTTTTTGATTTTTTTTCTGCCTTATGTCTTCTATTTGTTATATCTCCAATTTTATTGATTATTGCAGTAGCAATTCGATTCAAAATGGGTTCTCCAATTCTATTTAAACAATTGCGTGCTGGTATGAATGGTAAGCCCTTTTATATTTATAAGTTTCGTACAATGACAAATAGTAGAGATAGTAATCAGGAGCTTTTATCCGATGAAAAGAGGTTAACATTCTTTGGTAAGTTTATTAGACGTCATAGCTTAGATGAATTGCCGCAATTATTTAATGTTATTAAAGGGGATATGAGTTTTGTAGGGCCAAGACCGCTTTTAATGGAATATATGCCATTATATAATCAGGAGCAGCTAAGACGGTTTGAAGTAAGACCAGGTATCACCGGGTGGTCACAAATAAATGGAAGAAATGCAATCAGCTGGAGTGAGAAGTTCAAACTGGATATATGGTATATCGATCATCGTACTTTTTTACTTGATATAAAAATTATTTTGATCACTATTCTAAGAGTGTTCTTACCGAAAGATATCAATCAACATGGGAAAGCAACATATGAAAAATTTAAAGGAAATAAACAAGAATAACCAGTGTGTTTCAGTATTCTGAAGCACACTGGTTTTTTATATTAAAAAAAGAGTCGTTATGAAAAAGGAATTTGTTCAGATAAAAATAGTGATAGTAAACTATTAAAATACAAATAATACTTTGGACATGCAACCAAGAATTCATTACTTCATACGATAATCAAGAGTTTAGTCTTAATTTAGGAAAGGAAGAAAAAAATGAGCGAAGAAATTCTTAATATTAGTAGTTTCTTTCAAATAATTTTTAAGCGGTTTTGGATGGTGCTTGTAATAACAGTAGTTGCAGTATTGACAAGTGCGGGCATAACGTATTTTATGATTACACCTATTTATCAGGCAAAGGTGAATTTGCTAATAAGTGGTCAACAACAGACAAGGGATACTACACCTCTTTCAATTGATGATTCAGTGAAATTAGTTACGACATATCAAGATATTCTATTAAGTCCTAACATTATTAGTGATGCGCAAACATCATTAAATGATGATGGCTATGACATTAAAATTAACGAGAATAATCTTTCTGTTAATCATATTGAAAATTCACAGGTATTTGAGCTTATTGTAAAGGATTCGGATACTACGAAGGCCTCACTAATTGCGAATGCCATTGCAGATTCTTTTGACGGAAATATTAGAAGTCTTATGAATCTTAAAGTAAGCAATGTAAAAGTAATGAATAAAGCTTCTGTTGATTCAAGCCCTGTTAGCCCTAAACCTATGTTAATAATGGGTATCACATTTGTCATTTCATTTATCGTTTCAATTTGGATTACTCTGTTAACTAATAACATTAAGAAAAATCGTGAAAAATTAAAATCTAATGATTTGGAAAAGTCATTATAAAATAGAAGGAGTTTTGAAATCGTTACTTTGTTAATTTATCAAAACTGTTAAGGAGACTTAAGGCTAATGCGTCTTATTAAAGATGCTTACATTCTTTTTTTTGTAACAGCATTATCAGCAATCGTTTCATTTGTAACAGGTATATGGATGAGAAATATCCTTGGCCCAAGAGATTATGGAGTATGGCTTATATTTTCATTGATTTTAACTTATGGGTATTATTTGCAACTCGGTATTTTAGATGGTTTTAGCCGAGAAATTCCTCAATTATTAGGTCAAAAAAAATATAACCAGGTTAAAAATGTTCGAAGTATTGTCTTTACTTGGATGATCTTTTCATCGTGTATCGCTATTGTTGGAGTCTTTATAATTCTTTTATCACCATTGTCTAGTTTTGATAAAGTGATAAGTATTATTGCTATACTGCTTGTCCCACTTCAAAATTTAGCTTTATACCATAATCATTTATTTTTAACTACACAGCAATTTAACATTGTGGCAATTTTTCAATTGATTATTGGGTCTTTACAATATGTACTAATGGCAATTTTTGCAATGACTTTTGGAATATATGGTTTATTTTTAGGGGTATTAGTTGGGAACAGTGTTGCGATATTATACAGTCGTTTGAAGTTATCGTATAAGATCAAGATAAAGTGGGACTGGAAGATTTTTAAAGGCATGTTGTTATATGGAATCCCCATTACTTTAATTGGGATATTATTAAATGTATTTACAACGGTTGATCGGATATTAATTTTTCATTTCTATGGTTCTGTTTCGGTTGGCCACTATGGCATCGTGGCTTTTATTTATCAGGGAATTATGGTTTTACCTGGTGTATTTCACCAAATTATGTATCCGAAGATTAGTTATAAGTATGGAGAAAGTGGAAATAAGACTGCATTAAAATCGATTATTGTAATTCCGACTATTTATCTATCTTTTTTTAGTCCCATTATATTAGGAACAATCTATTTTATGTTTCCTTCTTTTATAAAGGTATTTATGCCGGACTATGTTGGCGGCATTGCAGCAGCTAAACTGATTATTATTGGAATGTTTTTTTTAATTTGGGCAACCTTGTTTGCGCACTATCACACTGTTGTTAAAAAAGTTTGGACGTACTTTTATGTTCTATTAGCTTCTGTCTTTCTCAATGTCGTTTTAAACCTTATTTTTATAAAATTAGGATTTAATATATGGGGAGTTGCCCTAGGAACAGCAATTTCATACTCAGTTTATCCAATGGTGATGATGTGGTTTTGTTTTAGGGATATGGGAGAAACAGTTTTAGCATATTTTTCTCAAGCTGCTTTAGTTATGTATCCATTTCTAACCATGGTTTGTTTACTATTTTTTATTAGTGAGTTTCATCTAAATTATCTGGCCAATCTCTTCATCTATTTAGTGAGTTATTTGATTTTTATATTCATTGCTTCTTATCATATTTCCCTCCTTATCACATTACGTAAAAAGGTAATCTATTATATAAAAAACAAAGTGGGAAAGTTAGGTGAATAAATGCCACTTACAAATTCTGTAATTCAAAAGATACTTTGGTTTTTGTTTTTGAGTCTCAGTGCAGTTTTAATTGGGGCTTTTGTAGCCTTGAATAATTTAACAATCAACTATTATTTGCTCATTGTTTTAATCACTTTTTTATTAGCGGTTTTACTATCGATGTTATTTAAACATCCTAAAAGTGTTATAAAAATTATTTTATTTGGATTGTCTTTTAGAATTTTAATATTAATTGTATTAAAGATCTATTCATATCACCTTGGTCTGGACGGTTTTTTTCCAGGAGATGTAGATGCGTATGCTTATAATGGGGATGCGGTAAAAGCAATTCATTCACATTCATGGCTACAAGCTCTTGAAGGGAATCTATCTTATACTGTTTTTGTAGCGTATCTATATAATCTTTTTGGACCTGATATGAATATTCCTCAACTAATTAATTTGGGAGCTTCAGTTCTAATTATTCCGCTAATATATGAACTAGCCAACCGTGTTGGTGGTCGGAAGGTTGGAGTAAATGCAGCTTTATTATGGTGTTTGTTTCCGAGTGCAGCGTTTTGGTCCGTCTCATTATTAAAAGACTCACTTGTAACACTTGGCATGGTCTTATCTGGATTTTTAATTTTAGGCATCAGTGAAAAGAAAATAGATCTAAAAGATTCACTTCTTGGTGTTTGCGGTATTCTCATTGTCAGCTCTTTACGTCCTCAATTTTTATTGGCTATTGCTTTACCGATCATGATTAATATAGGTTTCCAATTTTATAAAGGTAAAAGTAACTTTTTAAGAAATATCATTATCATCGTAATGGGCATTATTATTTTTAGTACCACCTCAGCAGGCAACATCATTGTAAACGCGTTTGGTCATGCTACATCACAAGAAGGTGTTAATCAAATAAATGAAATTGCTTTGCAGGGAAGTGGAGGAATAAAACTGGTTACAATGTTTCCTCCTCAAATAAGATGGTTAGTCGAACTACCTTTTTCAATTCTTGCACCATTTCCAGGTCAATTAATAAGTGCTGGTCAGAAAATCTATTTATTATCTACATTTGAGATGATCTTCTGGTATTTTCTGTATTTCATTATATGGAAAAATCGTAAACTCATTTTAATTGAAAAGACCGGAAAACTAATATTTTTGTATGCATTCTCGATTTTTATAGCTGTATCATTTAGTTTGCCAAATATTGGTTCAATTTATCGATATCGTTTAGCTGCCCTTACTTTATTACTACCTCTAATTACTTATAAATTTATAGGTAAAAAAGAGAGGAGCGGGTGAGGGTATGAAAAAAAAGTTTTATTTGTAACAACAATTATTAGGACAGTTGAGGCATTTTTAATGCCTCACATCCGTTATTTTTTGAATAAAGGTTATGATGTAGGGGTTGCAGCTAATACTGAAAATAGTGATGTAAGTCGAATAGAGGAATTTGGTGTAACGATTCATCATGTCCCGTTTAGTAGAAAGCTATTCGATAAAGGAAATCTAAAATCATATAAGATAATGAAAAATATTATGAAAGATTATCATATTCTCCACTTGCATACTCCAATCTCTTCATTTATAACGAGATTGGCTTCTTCAAAATCTCATAAAGTTATCTATAATGTACATGGTTTTCATTTTAATGAAAATGGGAAATGGACTACGAACCAATTATATTTAGCAACTGAAAAAATAGCCGCACTCAAATCAGATAAAATAATTATTACAAATCTTGATGATTTAAAAATTGCTTATAAGATAGCCTCAGAGAAGAAAATCTGTTATGTAAATGGAGTTGGCCTTGATACAAATCTTTACAATATCGAAAAGTTTTTATCGCAGGATAAACAAACGATAAAATTGGAACTTGGTTTAGATCAGAATAAAAAGATTCTTACACATATTGCAGAATTCAATGATAATAAAAGACAAATTGATATTGTAAACGCTTGTGAACTTCTTAAAGAAAAAACGCAAGATTTTATCATTTTACTTGTTGGAACTGGTGAAAATTTTGAAGGAATTCAACGGTATATTCAAGAAAAGCATTTAGATAAATTTATAAAATGTTTAGGATTCAGAAAGGATATACCGAGAATTCTCAGTGTAACAGATATTGGATTATTAGTATCGATCAGGGAAGGACTTCCACGTTCAATTATGGAAATGATGGCGATGAAGGTGCCTGTTGTCGCAACAAATATTAGAGGAAATAGAGATCTTGTTACAAATGGCGAAAATGGTTTTTTAATACCTATTAAGAATCGAGAAGAAATTGCTAAAAAGTGTTTCGTTTTGATGAGTAATGAAGATTTATCAAATCAATATGGTGAAGTAGGAAGGCAAATAATTGAAGACTATTTTTCAATCGAAACAGTGTTGCAGCAAATGGAAAAGGTTTATAGGGAATTAGACATAGTTTGAGTACTATTAATCACAAAGTCTAATTTTTTTAGTTTTAAAAAAATGTTGGAAAAGAAAAATAAGTAGGAAGGATTCTAGTATCACCAATATCATCAAACGGACATCATAAGGAAGTGCTTATTTTGAAGAAAATTGTCATTTTTGGATCAGGAGGTCATGCGAAAGTTGTTATTGATATGGTTGAAAAGTTAAATGAATTCAGCATTATGGCTGTAATTGATAGTTTTCAGCCTGTTTCTAAAACAATATGTGGATATAGAGTACTAGGAGATGAAACGAGCCTCCTAAGTTTAAATAATGAGATTTTTGGAGGGGTTGTAGCAATAGGAGACAATTGGATTCGAAAACAAGTAGTTGAGAAAATTAAAACAATCATTCCTAATTTTAAATTCGTTTCGATTCTCGATCCATCTTCAGTTATCAGTAATAGCGTTAAAATTGGAGATGGCACAGTTGTATTGCCCGGAAGTGTTGTTAATTGTGAAACGATTATAGGTGAACATTGTATAATTAATACAAATTCCTCAGTTGATCATGATTGTATACTTGGAAGTTTCGTAAGTTGTGCTCCAGGTTCAACAATTGGTGGAAATGTTAAAGTTGGAGATTACACAGCTATTGCATTGGGAGCAAAAGTCATTCAATCGATAAAAATTGGAGAACACACAGTGATCGGCGCTGGATCAACTGTTGTTAGAGATATTGAATCATATGTAGTTGCCTATGGTACACCAGCAAAAAAAATTAGATCTAGAAAAATTGGAGATAAATATATGTTTTAAGAAAAAAAATTTACAGTTTAATCATATTTTAGGAGTAATGCAATGAAAAAAATTTTATTAGAAAGAACAAGTAAGTCATACTTGCCACAAATAGATGCCACTATTAAGTATTTTAACGGAAAAAATCTTGGTTTTCGTTTATTTGACTCCTACGAAATAAAAGATATCAAGCTAAATGAATTTGATTGTTTATGGAAATTTATGGGGATTGATACTTCTAGAAATATTGATATTCCTATAATCCATGAATATCCATCTCTTTCAACCGGAATTTTTCCAAAGCTAAAAAATAAACTGAAGAAATCAATTACATCAAAACCACATTTAAGGATTTTTTTAAATGAATATGTTAAGGAAGAAATGGGATTCAACGATCAGATAGAGTACGTCTATAGAGATGTTGGGGTTGATGATCAGTTTTTTCAATATAAAGAATCTGTAAAAAAATATGACTGTGTTTATGTTGGTTCAATTTCGAAAGCAAGAGGTATACCCCAATTACTTGACCAATTCAAATATAAATATAAAAATCTAAGCCTTCTCCTTGTTGGGACAGTCCCGGACGAAATATATAATCATTATTCTAACTGTGACAACATTACATTTACAGGAAATCTCCCTTATGAAGATGTACCGAAATATGCTTCTCAAGCTGTTTATGGCATTAATTATATGCCAAATAAATACCCCTATAATCTTCAAACCTCTACTAAATTACTTGAATATTTAGCGATGGACTTACAAGTAATTACGACAGATTATTTTTGGATCAATCATTTCATGAAAGAAAATCAATTGAATTTTATTAAAATTAATGAAAATCTAGATAACTTAGAAACTCTAATGAAAAGCCATGAAATCATTCCCAATCAATTTACTAAAATGGAAAAGTTTAAGTGGACAAATATTATTGAACAATCAGGACTAGAGGAGAAACTCTTAAAGCTGATCTAAACAAATTTAATATAGTTTAAAAGTCTCTTAGATGAATAAATTTAAACAAAAAAAAATCATCAGTAGGAAGAGATGTGAAAAATAAATGAATCGATCTTCAAAACGTATTTATCTTTCTCCACCTCATATGGGGGAAAAAGAACAACAATTTATTAAAGAAGCATTTGATCATAACTGGATTGCCCCAGTAGGACCGAATATTAATCTTTTTGAAAGAGAGCTAGCAGAATATGTTGGTTCCAAAGGGGCAGTTGCATTAAGTTCTGGAACTGCAGCCATACACTTAGCATTAAGATGTTTAGGTATAGGAAATGGGGATACTGTTTTTTGTTCTACCTTTACATTTGTTGCAAGTGCAAATCCAATAGTATATGAAGGGGCAGAACCTATCTTTATCGATTCAGACTTAGAGACCTGGAATATGTGTCCTCTTGCATTAGAGAGAGCTTTTATAGATGCGAAAAATTCAGGAAAATTTCCTAAAGCAGTTATTGTTGTTAATTTATATGGTCAGAGCGCTAATATGGATCCAATTGTTAAAATTTGTGAACATTACAATGTTCCGATAATAGAAGATGCAGCGGAATCTTTAGGAGCAACCTATAAGGGAAAGCCGAGCGGGACTATTGGTAAATTTGGAATTTATTCTTTTAATGGAAATAAAATTATTACTACTTCAAACGGGGGGATGTTAGTTTCAGACGATATTGAAGCACTAAACAAGGCCCGTCACTGGTCAACTCAAGCTAAGGATGCATTTAATTATTATCACCACACGGAAATTGGTTATAATTACCGCTTAAGTAATATATTAGCTGGAATCGGAAGAGGACAATTAATGGTATTGGATGATCGGATTAAAGTTCGTCGTAAAATTTTTAATAAATATTTTGATGAACTTTCAAATTTAGACGGTATTGAATTTTTGTTAGAAGCTCCATATGGAAACTCAAATCACTGGCTAACTGTCTTAACAATTGACCCAATTATAACTGGTACGTCTGCTGAGAAAGTGATCGATCTGTTAGAAGAACAAAATATCGAGGCCCGTCGAGTCTGGAAACCAATGCATTTACAACCTTTATACTCACATTGCAAATATTATCCGCATGAAAATAGTAGAAGTATATCTGATGTTTTATTTGCAAATGGTATTTGTCTTCCATCAGGATCTAACCTAACAATGGAAGAACAAGATCGAATTATACATTTTGTTAAGAAAGAAATATTATCAAAAGCTTAGAAAAAAATCAGCTAGAATTTATAGATTTAGTTATATTGATAGTAAAGCACCGGTTGAAATATCGCCTAACACCAATTAATATTTCGAAAATTTGTACACCAAAGTAGGGTGATTAGATGGATATAAAAGAAAAGGTTGTAAAGGAAATTGAAAGTTTTAATTGCGAATTTAATTATCGAATTGCAACGCTTGGAACAACAGCAAGGGAAGCTCAAGCATTTGCAGTTTTGCCTCGAAGAAAGGCGCTAGGTTATGAAGCGATAAACTTTTTGGTCATAAATCTTGAAAGTGCTGAAGAGTGTTTAAGGTTATTAGATGAAAAAGTAAGGTTTATATTAGTAGATATAGAATCAAAAAAAGATATTGATCTCATGGAAATTGCTAAAAGAGTTGTAAAAAAATCAGTGATTATTTCATATAAACCAAATGACACAACATTAGAAGCTGCTGATATGTTTTTAAGGCATTATTTTGATGAAGAGTTAAAGGATAAAAATTTCCTTGTATACGGAGCAGGAAACCTGGGGTCTAAGCTATCATTACGAATAGCAGAAAGAGGAGGCCAAGTTTTTTTGGATTCTCGAAATAAGCAAAAAACAATGGAAATCGTAAATGCATTAAATTATTTAATTCCTAAATATTCCAAGAATCGAATTAAAGTTATAGAAGATTATAGCCAATTACTAAATAAAATGGATGTAATCATTGCATTTACTTCCGCTACAAATGTGATTTCATCCACATTTTTACAATATATAAAGAAGAATGGATTAGCCTTAGATGGTGGTATAAATAATTTTACAACAGATTTTATTAAAGGTGCCATCGAACAAGAGATTAACTGTTATAGACTAGATGTAAGAGCTGCCTTTCCACATTCAGTATTATTTTTAAACGATTATATTCGTAATTTTTATCAAAATGTTCAAGGAGAAAAGATTATAAACAATGTTAGATTAGTAGCAGGTGGGATAATTGGCAATGAAGGTGATATTGTAGTGGATAGTATAAAGGAACCGAAACAAATCGTTGGAATTGCGAATGGTATAGGTGGATTAAAATTAGAAACGGAATATACCGAAAAAGAAAAATCTAATTATGAGCAGATAAAAAATATGATCAGTCATAAATAAAGATTATATTAAACAAAGAATGAATTTTTGGAAATATAGAATAAAAGGCTTCCCATTTATTAGTTGATAGTATGAATTGATTATCAACAAAATATAGGGGAAGTCTTTTATGTTTTTGCTTTTCTAAAAGATTGTTGTTTTTTTAAGCAAACAGTTGATAAAAAGTTGATTGGAGAGGAAGGTGCGAGACTCCTGTGGGAATAGCGGGACAGGTGAGACCCCGCAGGAGCGATAGAGACGAGGAGGCTCACCGCACACCCCACACCCCACGGAAAGCGAGCAACCTGGAGCGGAAATCAACTTAACACATTCTTAATTAGCAACAAAGTATTTGAAGACAGCTTAGTTTTTTATAAGGATTACAAGCGATATCAAAAAAAGAAAGTACCTAATTCATCGATAATAGGCACTTGATCATTTATTCTTTCGATTGTTGAACATCTACTTGATAAGTCGGTACGATTTGTTTAAGCAAATACTTAATTTCATGGATGGCTGCTTGTTTCTCTTTTTGATGAATTAATTGATCTAATTGATTTAGAAAAGATGATAGAGGAAGGTTTGACAGGTCAGCGGGTTTAGCTACAAAGATAAGTTGATGTTTTGAAGCCATGCTTCCTTCTTCAGAGGTGAGAAGTTCTTCATAAAGTTTTTCTCCTGGACGTATTCCTGTGTATTCAATCATAATATCTTTATCAGGTGTCAATCCGGAAAGGATAATTAAATTTCTTGCTAAGTCGGCAATTTTAACTGGTTTTCCCATATCTAAAATAAATATTTCTCCACCTTTAGCAAAGGCACCAGCTTGGATAACTAATTGTACTGCTTCTGGAATCGTCATAAAATATCGTGTCATTTCAGGATGTGTTACTGTAACGGGCCCACCTTCCTTGATCTGTTGTTTAAATAAAGGGATCACACTACCTCTACTTCCTAACACATTTCCAAATCTAACGGCCACAAAATTTGTGTTGCTTTTTAAGTTTAAGGATTGAATTATAAGCTCAGCAACTCGCTTTGTGACACCCATTACACTTGTTGGATTTACTGCTTTGTCTGTTGAAATAAAGACAAATTGTTCCGCTTGATATTTATGAGCACATTCAGCAACATTTTTCGTTCCAAATATATTATTTTTAATCGCTTCGGTTGGATTAAATTCCATCAAAGGAACATGCTTGTGAGCCGCGGCATGAAAAATAATATTTGGAGAATAGATCTCAAAAATGTTTTCGATTCTTTGACGATCTTGAATATCAGCAATTATTGCTTCAAATATTAAATGAGGAAATCTTTTTTTGAGTTCATTTTCAATCAAATATAAGCTATTTTCTCCATGACCTATTAATAATAATTTTTTTGGTTGAAAACTTGAAATCTGTCTACATATTTCAGAACCTATTGAACCTCCTGCGCCAGTCACGAGTACAGTTTTGTTTGTTACATATTCAGCGATACCATGTAAATCAAGTTCGATTGCAGGGCGATCAAGTAAATCTTCAATTTTGACTTCTCGGAGCATGTTAAGTGTAATTCTTCCATTAATAATGTCGTTTATGCGTGGAAGAATTCTTACTTCAACATTATTTTCATTACAAATATTTACGATTTTCGTTATTTCTGTTTTTTGAGCAGAAGGCATTGCGATAATAATCATTTCAATTGAATATTGTTTAACGATTGTATGGATATTATCTTTCGTACCGACAACTGGAATCCCTAGTATCATCATATTTAATTTATCAAGATCATCATCGATAAAAGCAATAGGGTTTAAAGGTGAATCGTTTGATTTTCTAATTTCATGTAATACTAATATTCCTGCGTTACCTGCACCTACAATTATCGTTCTTTTACCTTTATTATTTATTTTTTCTTTATTCTCTTGGAAAATAGGGACTAAAAGTCTTGAACAGAATACGCCAAAAACAATAATGATCCAAGAAAGAAGGGATGTCTGGTATGAGAAGTGAAACTCATATACTTTATTTAGAATGAAAGTAATAAAAAATAAGAAAATAAATGATAAGATTGAAACCTTTGTAAGTAGTTTATATGCTTCAATGCCACCGTATTTTATTTCGTGGTGATAAACCTTGAAATAAAAGAAGCAACCAATAATGCTAATTAAATAAATAACAAGAATAATTATGGCTTCCATCATATTCTGCCTTTGGTTAGTGAAAAGAAAGTAGGAGCCAATTACCGATAGAAAGATAATGATTGTATCTATCAGCATAAACAGGGTATACTTTCTATTTTTATGCATAATAATTCCCCCAATTTGTCTAACTATTACACTAAAATAAGTGTGAAATTAACTACATAAAAAAAGACACATCACTTTTCTTAGAAGAGATGTTTTTCTAATAAACATTTTTATTTAGTTTTTTATTAGTTAAAATCCTTAATATTAATGCTTTTACTCGCTCTTTTATCTTAGAATACTATATATATTTGTATATGAGACAGGGTGATATTTGGTGATGAATTCTATGTAAAATGGGATATTGGTGAGAGGGAATTTAGTGGAGCTTAAGTTAAAAAAATCGGAACTAAGTACAATTTTGTCTAGCTTAAATTCTTCATATTAATACATAAACTTTTAGCAAAATGTAAATAGTAATTATGTCCCTATAACAAAACAAAATGAGGTGGATAATATGTCAGTTTTAGATAATTGGGAACAATGGAAAGATTTTTTAGGTGAACGTTTAGAAGGTGCAGATGGAAAAGGATTAACAGGTAATGCTGTTAATGAAATGGCTTATCGTATTGGTGATTATTTAGCTAATGAAGTTGAGCCTAAAACACCAGAAGGAAAAATCCTAGCTGACCTTTGGAAAGTAGCAGATGAACAAGAACAACACACGATTGCTAATTTAATGTTAAAACATGTAAGAGGCATGCAATAATATTAAAGTTGGCAAACTAAAGTCAATTAAACAAAGCCCTTAGATTCTCGTAAATGAGATCCTAAGGGCTTTTGTATAATCTATTAGCGAATGTTTTTGATAATGATTTCAGGAATCATTAGATTTTTACGTGCTTTTGTATTTTCAAAAATAATATCAGCGATGTCTTCTGGATCCATCATTTTCGCTGTGCGTTCTTCTGGTAGAATACCATTCCAAAAATCAGTATTCATACCACCCATATATGCTGCAAATAGTTTGACCCCAGTGTCTTTCAATTCAACAACTAAGCTTTCCGTAAAGCCCCTTACACCGTACTTACTCGCACAATAAACAGACTCATTTGCCTTACCCACTAAACCTGCAGTAGAGATAACGTTTATGATTGTACCATTATTTTTTTTCTTCATATGTCCTAAAATTTCTTGTGTACAAAAAATGGTACCTTTAAGATTTATATCAATCATTTGATGAACTAGATCTTCTTCCAAATTTTCAACAAGATCAAACGCACCTGTTCCAGCATTGTTAATTAATATATCAATTGCACTTAATTCTGAAAGGATTGTTTGAAAAACAGTTGCGACGTGATTCTTTTTCGTGACATCTAATTCATAAATTGAGTAACTACTTATTAATTGAATAGCTACTTTTTCAAGCTTTTCTTTTGTTCTTCCTACTAAACAAACATGGTATCCCTGTTTAGAATATTTCTTTGCAAGAGATGCACCAAGTCCGCTTCCAGCTCCAGTAATGACAACAACTTTTTGATTCAAAATAGCATACAACCCTTCAAGTATTTTAAATTGAAATTTCCATAATTTACGTAGCTATTTTCTCGAAGAAGGGATGATAAGTCAAGTTTAGTGACTACTGACAGTTTTTTAAAACCATGAAAAGATGTGAAATCCAATGCGTTATTTCTCATCTTTTCATTATTGTGATAAAGAGGATTTATTTAAAATGAACACTTCTTTTTAATGGAACCATCATATGTTCTTTATTTGATAATAGTCTTGATGTGATGAAGAGAACAATAGTAGAAAGTAATAATATGCTGCTTAAAATTATAAATCCAAAAGATACATGATTTGAAGAAGAAAAATAAGTGAATAGGGTTAATAAAATGATCCGAATGCCTAAGCCTAAACCTCTAAAAATACTATCAACTCTTCCGATAATATTGTTTGGAATTTGATTCATCATAAAGGTATTTCTTGCGACTCTTGTTCCAGCATTTCCAAATGCTAATAAGAGTGTAAAAATAAGAAAAATAGGTAAAAGTTTAATCCAGATAATTAGTGAAATAAATAATGTATAGCAGGAAACTGTTATTAAAAGTGTCTTTTTATTTCCAAGTTTATTTGTTAGTAATGGGATAATAAAACCAGCAACTATAGCACCAATCCCATACACCATACTTTGTAAGCTATAAGATGATGAGTCAGTTTTTAATACTTGTGTCATATAAACTGGAAATAAATAATTGGATAACATTACCCCAATAAAAGGCATAAATGATGCAATTAAAAATAAAAATAGTGCTGGTTTCTTTTTTATATAAGTGTATCCTTGTGACATATTAAGAAAGAAACCACTGTTACCTTTTTCACGATTACTTTTTTGATATGAAATTTTGGTTAATAAAATAAAAGCAGCTAAATAAGTTAGTGCATCAACTAATAATATCCATTGAAATGCCCATTTACTTAAAATGATACTGGCAAGTGCACCAGCAATCATACTAGAAAGCTGGCCTTGAATTTCCATTGCACCATTTAAGGTTTTAAAATCATCTTGATCAAATAGTTCTTGATTGAAAGCAAAAATAGCTGGATAGAAGAATGAATAATAAAGACCAGCAATAAAAAATAATGTGATGTAGTGCCAAGTTGAATAACCATTTCCTAAAAATCCTATTATTGCAAAAAATCCTACTACTATAAAACTAACCAATTCACCAAGCATTAACACCTTTTTTCGAGAAACTTTGTCAATGATGGTGCCGATAAAAGGAGTAAGTAAAAAGCTAATAACTGTACTCAGTAAAGTTACAACACCAAATAGTGTATTACCTTTTGGTGTTGTAACTAGTAACCAAGGAATAGCAATCATTGTAATTCCTGAGCCAATTGAAGATAAAATATTCGCAGATAGAATCATGCGAAATCGGGAGTCTTTATAAATTGTTTTCATTACTCCCACGCTTCTTCTGCTAAAAGTTGTTTGCTTATTTTTGAATGAATTTTAAGTTCTCGAATCATTTCACTAATTGATAATGCCGAAGAATCAACAATTGATTTGTTTTTTGAATCAAAATTGGAAGGGTCTAATACTAATTGTTTTGGAAGAACATTTGCGTAAAGAGCTCTTGCAACAATCCTCATTTGATTTAATGGATTAACTCCACCTTTTCCTCCACCACAAACAGCAAGTAAGGAAACTGGTTTGTTTTTAAAGTATGAGCTATCTAAAAAATCAAGTGCATTTTTTAATGCGCCACTCATTCCCCCATGATAATCAGGACTAGTTAAAATTATTGCATCAGCATGTAATACAGATTGTTTTAAAGTAATAACTGATTGTAAATCATCTTGGGCATCTTCTCCATTAAAAACTGGAAGGTTTAATTCACTTAAGTCAATTAGATCAGTATCATAAGTTTTTGAAATATATTTCGCTAACTCCTTTGTACGACCATTTTTTCTTGGACTTCCATTAATCACTAATAATTTGTTCATCTTTGAACTCTCCTTAATTGTTTATATTTATATTATAAGTAGATTTAAAATGCTCAACCTCGGCCAAGTGGTAGAGAAGATCTACTCGATTAGTTGTAGGAAAAAATTAGAAAAACCTACAACTAAAGTAGTAGGTTTTTGAATTCGAGAATAATATCAACTTTTCCTTCCTAAATGAAGGTAATAGGAGAGAAAAACAAAACCAAAACCTATTATAGGTTTTGGTCACATACAAGTCCATGTTTAACAGCATAGAGAGCAGCTTGAGTTCGATCTTGTAATTGTAGCTTCATTAAAATATTTGAAACATGAGTTTTAACTGTCTTTTCAGTAATTTCTAAAGAGAAGGCTATTTCCTTATTACTTTTACCACATGCTATTTCTTTTAATACTTCTTTTTCCCGTTTTGTTAGTTCATCTAATAAATGCTTCGTTTTATCTTTTTTACCTGTTAAATGAGAAAGTAGTTGGGAAGTCACTTTTTCAGGAAATTGATGTTCACCATTCATTAGCTTTCGGACAGCAATAATTAAATCATCTGGATTACTGTCTTTTAATTGATATCCAGCTGCACCTACTTCTAAAGCTGGGATTACGTGATCTTGATCAGAAAAGCTTGTAAGTATCATGATTTTCATTTCAGGATTATTTTCTTTAATTCGCTTTGTTGCCTGTAAACCATCCAGGATAGGCATTGATAAATCCATTAAGATAATATCGGGCTGCAATTTGTTTGTGATTTCTACTGCCTCTTGACCATTTTTTGCTTCCCCGATAACTTCCATATCTTCTTGTGTATTGATAAACAACGTTAGTCCTTTTCTGACAATATGATGGTCATCTGCAATTACAATTTTTATTGTCATTTTTTCCTCCCTATAATGGTATCTTGACTTCTATTTTTGTTCCTTTTCCTATTTTACTTTTAATGGAAAAAGTGCCAGATACCTTTTCTGTTCGTTCTTTCATATTTTTTAAGCCAAGTGATGGTAGTTCCTTTTTTACTGAACTATTAAATCCTGTTCCATAGTCAATAATCACCATTTTTACATTGTTATCTTTAATGGTGAGTTGTAAAATGACATTTTGCTGATTTGAATGTTTTTTACAATTATTAAATGCTTCCTGACCAATTCTCCATAATGCTTCTTCAATTGTAGAAGGAAGGGAAGAAATGCCATTGCATTCAATTTGAACAGTCAGTCCAATCATTTCACCGTAGTTTTTTAATGCACTTAGAATTCCATTTTCAAGCCCTTTTGGATGAAGTTGCCAAATTAGGGCTTTCATTTCGGCTTGAGCATTTTGAGCAATCTCATGTATTTGAGAGAAGGTGTCCTTAATCGCAACTTCTTTTGACATCGTCATACCAGCTTTTGCAGAAAGACTAACAGAAAATAGTAACTGACTAACAGAATCATGAAGGTCTTTCGCAAGTCGATTTCGTTCTTCAATTAATTTAATTTCTTGTTCCTTTTGAGTTAGAAGAATTCTTTTAATGGCAGTACCGATTTGAAGAGCTACTGAACTTAGTAAATCCAATTCTTCTTGTTCGAAATGGGTTTTATGAGGTGAAGCTACATTTAGTAATCCAAATTGTTCTTCTCCGGCAAACAATGGGACAGTCGCATGATGAGTAAGATCCCATGTTTCTCCCCAATTTTGAAGGATCGAATCCTCTAGTCTTTTACATTCCATTATATTAGATGCTTTTTGTAACCTTCCACCTATAAACTTGTCAACACACCAACAATCACCTGTACACATTGGCTTAAATTCTTCATTTAATAATGCAGGTGGTAGATGGTTTGAAGCAAGTAATTCATAATTACCATTTTTATCTATGAAAAAAATCCACCCAGTCCCTAGTCCTGTTACTTGAAGTAATTTAGCTAATGCATCATTTAACATCATTTTTAAATCAGTTCCATGATTTAATATCTCAGCAATTTCTTTTAAAATTTTCAACTCAGAAAGAAACGTTTGTTTATCCATAAGTTTCTCCTTTAATTTTTAATTCTGTATTTATAATATACTAAATTATTTTAATTTAAGGAAAAAAGATTTTGTTAAAGCGGTTATCGTAAACGTTGTAGCTATTTTAGAATGCGATAAGTTAATTGGAACGTAAGGTTGCCCGCTTTCCGTGGGGCTGGCGGTGAGCCTCCTCGTCGCTATCGCTCCTGCGGGGTCTCACCTGTCACACTTCTCCCACAGGAGTCTCGCACCTTCTGTTCCAATTAACTTCATTATCAATTGTTCAGACTAACTTAAAATCATTATTTAGAATAAAACGTGAAATATAGTGACTACATAAATCTCTACACCCTACACATACTAAAAAAAACATCATATGGTTATTAGCTTAAAAGAGGGTGTAAATAAAGTGAATGATTGGATAAAAAATGAATGGGTCCATCTATTTAAAGATACAAAATTGCTTATTAGTATAATTGTTATATTATTTGTACCTACTTTATATAGCGGAACGTATTTATGGGCAAATTGGGATCCTTATGGGAAATTAGAGAGATTGCCGGTAGCTGTAGTGAATGAAGATAAACCTGTTACATATAAAGGAACAAATTACGCAATAGGAAATGACTTAGTGAGTGAATTAAAAAAAGATAAAAGTTTTAAATGGCAATTTGTAAATAAAAAGAAAGCGGATAAGGGAATCGAAAATAATAAATATTACTTTGGAATCTATATTCCGTCTGATTTTTCAAAGAATGCTACGACCTTGTCGAGTGCGAATCCAAAACCACTTGAGCTTGATTATAAAGTAAATGTTGGAAGTAACTTTATTGCCTCTCAAATAGGTAGATCTGGTGTTGATAAAATTCGAACAAAACTTTCTCAAAACTTAAGTAAAAATTATGCACAAGTATTTATGGGAAATCTTTTGACAATTGGTAAGGATCTTAAAAGTGCCAGCCAAGGTTCTAATGAAATTACAACAGGGTTATCAAAGCTTTCAACTGGGACGCAAGACATGATTAGTGGAATGCAAAAACAAAGTGCTCCAATTAGTCAATTAGCTGATGGAACAAAAAAATTAAGTGATGCTGCTTCACAGTTATCGAAAGGGGCAGATCAACTATCTACAGGGATGACGCAAGTTGATAGTGGATTAAATACACTAAGCAACACTCTTTATTCTTTAAATTATAGTTCGAATCAATTAATTTCTGGGGTGAATCCACTTTCTTATGGATCGAAACAATTAGATCAATCGATTATGGGGTTAGAAAAAAATCATCCCGAGTTAATGAAAGATCCATCAATTCAACAAATAAATACGATTAGTAAAAATTTGATTGGAGGACTAAGTGAAGTAAACTCGAATTTAACAAAGTTTAATGAGGGACTAACGAAAACTGCACAAAGCTCTAAGACATTAAATCAAGGAACACATACTGTTACGACAAAATTAAAAGATATTTCGAACGGAGCAAAAGTGATAGCCTCATCACAAAACCAAATTACGAAAGGTACCGGCGATATAAGCAAAGGATGGACTAGCGTTATTAGTAATTTAACAAATTTAAAAAAAGGGGAAGACAAGTTACAAGCTGGAAGTAAGCAATTAACAGATAAATTGGCGAGTGGTGCGAAGGAAATAGATGCGATCAAAGCAGGGCAACCCACTTATGAAATGATTTCTAACCCTGTACGGTTGAAGGAAAAAATGGTAAATAAAGTTCCAAATTATGGAACAGGGTTAGCGCCATATTTTCTTTCATTAAGCTTTTTTGTGGGGGCATTATTACTTTCTACAGTTTTTCCATTACGGACTACTTACGAAAGTCCTCCATCTGGGATAGCATGGTTCCTTTCAAAATTTCTTATCTTAATGATGATTTCTCTAGGTCACAGCATCATAACGAATTTATTTTTAATCTATCTTGTAGGATTAGATCCGATTAGCAAAGGCTATTTGTACATTTTTTCTTTTTTTACAAGTTTAATCTTTATGTCAATCATTCAATTTCTCATAACAATTGGGGATAATGCAGGAAGGTTTATAGCGGTTATTCTACTTGTAATACAATTAACAGCAAGTTCAGGTACATTTCCATATGAGCTGTCTCCAAATTTTTTACAAAAACTACATGCCTTGTTACCAATGACTTATTCAGTACAAGGTTTTCGAACCATCATCTCAACTGGAAATTACAATATACTTTTACACGATATTTTAATCTTGACCATCTATTTAGTTTTATCAATTATGTTAACAATTCTTGTTATAAATGTAGGTGTTAAAAAACGAACAAGTTTAGAAAAAGCTTAATAATTCAATCAAATATTTGACATGGTAAATAACGAGTTTTAGACTAAAGTATGTATATTTACTTTTTATGGTAAAGTCATTCAAGTTAAATTTTAAAATTAGACTAGCCTATGCTAGTCCTTTTTCTATGTCTAATAAAAGGGGAATGTAAGATATGAAAGATCAAATAGAAATGCTGTTTCATCAATGCTTAGAAAACGCTTCTAATGAAGAACAAATTGTTTTGTATCAATTACTAAATGGGGTATTAAGAAAAAAACAAAATAGTCATCGAACGTATATATCAGAATTATTGCAAATGGATATAGAAGTAAATGAGGATGAATGTACTGTTAAGATTCCAATCAATAAGCTAACAGAAAATATATTACATATTGTTCATGGCGGTATTACGGCGACTACTATTGATACTGCAATGGGACTTTTAGCAAATGAGGTAGTTCCAGAAGGCTATGGTGCGGTTACTTCAAATTTAAACATTCACTATATAGGTCCTGGAGTAGGAGAATCATTAAAAGCATCTGCTAAAATTATTCATAAAGGAAGTAAAACCTTAGTGGTCGAGGGAGAAGTGCATCGAGATGATGGGAAAAAGATTGCCCACTGTACTGGATCCTTTTTTGTTGTGAAAAAATAAAATAGACTAGACTATTTTAACAAAAAAGACTAGGTGAAATGGAAATAAGTTAATAGTTGTTTTAAAACTTATTTGATTTGTGTAAAAAAGCCTCTATTTCGTAAATAGTTTTGTTTACGAAATAGAGGCTTTTTGAATTGTAACTTTAATAAACTACTTTATATGACAGATTTGCAAATTTATCTATTGGAATTATTTTTGCAAATACTAAATAAATTCTAATTGTAGCTTAGCAATCTTAACTTGTTAAAAATTAACAATCAAAACTAATTTCAGGTAATTTAGGAACTTGTTGTGTTGCACCAGTATTAAGTTTAATTTGTTGTGTTTGTAATACTTTAACAGTAAGGTCAAGAACAATTTTTTCTCTTAATGTGCTAAATGTCCCTTCAGGACTTGCCATAACTGGTGAAAAGTCAAGTTCAAAGAAGTTAGCAGCTACTAACTCACCAAATGGTTGTTCGTTGTATTTAACTAGATTTTGGAAGAAGAATTTATCTAAGCGAGGGACAATTTGATTTTTTTCATTAAGAAAATTAGCTGTATTAGTTTGACCAAACGCAAGTTTAGGACGAGTTAAAAATGTTGTTAGATCAGCAAATCCGTTAAATGCAACATCAGCGATTCGATCTTGAAGAGGAGCATTACAACTATTTGATGCATATTCAATATTTTTGCGAATAAATCCAGATACAAATAATTTAGCTCTATTAACCTCAAAGAAATCTGTTCCATCAATACGTGTAAATGAAACAGGTACAAGCTTTACTTGTTCTAAAAATACATTCTTTACGACCCTTTTAATTTCAGTTGCTGGAGGACTTAGCGTAATATCGGATTCAACTACAATTTGAAGCGTAGGTTCCGCCAATACCACTGGAACTTTTATTGTTGGTGTAACTGGTACAGAAACTATTGCTGTTTCTGATACATTTAAAGGAATTTGTTCAGTTGATGTTACTGGACAAGCAGGTGTAACAGGTGTAGCTGAACAAGAAGGTGTAACTGGTTGGTTTTGATCACTCATTAATCAAACATCTCCTTAATATTACTTGAGTTTTTTTAAACTCTACTTTACTACGATATGCGATTTTTAATGAATGGCTTAGACATATATAATAGTTATTTTCCCCTAACTTTATAGCACACGGAGTAGGAGAATCATTAAAAGCAACAGCACATAACATTCACAAAGGAAGTAAAACATTAGTGGTTGAGGGAGAAGTACATCGAGATGATGGGAAAAAATTGCCCATTGTACAGGATCATTTTTTGTTGTGAAAAAATTAGACTAGACTATTTTAACAAGAAAGACTAGATGAAATGGAAATAAGTTAATAGTTGTTTTAAAACTTAATTGATTTGTGTAAAAAATTACCTCTATCTCGTAAAAAGTTTTGTTTACGAAATAGAGGCTTTGTGAAATGCTAAGTTACAATTCAAAAGTTATTTGAATTGTAACTTTAATAAACTACTTTATAAGAATTATTTACAAATTTATCTAATTCAATTATTTTGCAAATACTGAATACATCCTAATTAGTAGTTTAGCATTATTAACTTGTTATAAATTATCAGTCTCCGATAATTATTTCAGGTAATATAGGAACTTGTTGTGTTGCACCAGTATTAATTTTAATTTGTTGAGTTTGTAATACTTTAACAGTAAGATCAAGAACGATTTTTTCTCTTAATGTGCTAAATGGCCCTTCAGGACTTGCCATAACTGGTGAAAAATCAAGTTCAAAGAAGTTAGCAGCAACTAACTCACCAAATGGTTGTTCGTTGTATTTAACTAGATTTTGGAAGAAGAATTTATCTAAGCGAGGGACAATTTGATTTTTTTCATTAAGAAAATTAGCTGAATTAGTTTGACCAAACGCAAGTTTAGGACGAGTTAAAAAGGTTGTAAGATCAGCAAATCCGTTAAATGGAACATCAGCGATTCGATCTTGAAGTGGAGCATTACAACTATTTGATGCATATTCAATATTTTTGCGAATAAATCCAGATACAAATAATTTAGCTCTATTCACTTCAAAGAAATCTGTTCCATCAATACGTGTAAATGAAACAGGTACAAGCTTTACTTGTTCTAAAAATACATTCTTTACGACCCTTTTAATTTCAGTTGCTGGAGGATTTAGCGTAATATCGGATTCAACTACAATTTGAAGCGTTGGCTCTGCCAATACAACTGGAACTTTAATTGTTGGTGTAACTGGTACAGAAAATATTGCTGTTTGTGATACATTTAAAGGAATTTGTTCAGTTGATGTTACTGGACAAGCAGGTGAAACTGGTTGATTTTGATTACTCATTAATCAAACATCTCCTTAATATTATTTGAGTTTTAATAAACTCTACTTTACTACGATATGCTAGGTTTACTGAATGGCATAGACATGTATAGTAGTTAATTTCCTCATTTTTATATTAAAGAGATTTTATTTTGAAATATTATTATTGACTTTCATTATTCTCTATTTTTATAACCAATTCGAATTGGTTGGATTTGAAGAAGTTGTACAACTAATTCAACGACAATATTTTGACATAGAGTTTTTACAGAATTTTTTTGATTATTTATGTTGTTACCATTAACGCATTCAATAGTTTGTTGTACGAATCCTTCAATAAATAGGTTTCCTTTTACTACTTTACTGATACCACTAATTTTCGGTTCTGAAAATTTTGTAGGCACGAGTTTACCATCCGTTAGAAATAGTTCTTTCGATATTTCTTTTATTCTTACAATCTCTTCATCAAATTGTAATTCTTCTTCAGTACATATTTCTATTTTATATTCTCCTACAACAACAGGAATTTTAACATACAAAGAATCATTAATTGTATTTTCATTATTAATTTGTTCATTTTTTCTCAAAGAATGTGATTCATGCAAAGTAGTTACATTTACTAAATGAGAATTGTTTTGAGTATTTTTACTTGGAAACTGAATCTTTTCCGTAAAAAGTGTACTTTCGCTAATTGTAGAACTAATTAGACTACAATATGGATGCTCAAAATAATGAGATGTAGTAATAAATAATTGAGGAGATTGGTTATTACTACTAGAAAATTCAAAGTTATTTTGGGTTTTACCCCCAAATAGAGGGGAATGAAGAAAATCATTGATTTTAACATTGACTGAAAATGGAATTTTTACTTCTTTTAAAAAGATATTTCCATATTTCGAAAAATCGTTTTGATTCTTAGTAGGATTCGTTTCAATAATATTATTTTTTTTTGACTCTATTTTTGGTATTCCATTATTAAAAGGTTTCATTTCCACCGAAAAAGGATCGGTATGATGAAATGGCTTCATTTTTACCAAAAATCGATCACTATTATTATACGTTGCTATTTCTTCAACGATATTAGTTTGATTTGGATTGGTGTTAGTCTGATAGATATTCATATTGTCAGTTTGTGTGGTTTTTTGATCCTCATTTTTATGATTGGATTTCACATAATTAACTGAATCAAAGGAAATAAAAACTGGGTTTTTAACTTTTTCATTTTCAGATTGAAATTCTAGTTTATGACTAGGGGGCACTTCTGAATTAGATAGAATGGTTTCATTATTTAATTTCTCATCTTGATTTCCAGAATGAGATTCCGCAGAATTATTGGGAATATCTAGATCATTAACTTTTTCATCATTATTGATGGTATTGAGATCATGAGAAGAAGTAACATCAATTTGAATATTTTTATGTTCTTTATTATATTCATCATTTTGTGACCTAAGGGTAGAATCCTCAGTGTTAGATGGAATATTTATTTCAGTACTGTTTTCTTTAGTTTTGACAGTTGTGAATTCGTGAGAGTTAGAAGTAGTATCAGTATGATTACGTTTAGACTTTTTATCATAATTATCCAATAGCGACCTAACCTGAGTATCTTCAGAAATGGCTGGAATATTTTGCTCACTAACCTTTTCATCAAAATTGACGCTTTTAAGTTCATCTGACTTAGAATTAGGATCAGTATGAATATGTCTAGATTCATTAATATATTTTTCATATAGTGACCTAACCTGAGTGTCATTAGGAATGGCTGGAATATTTTGCTCACTAATTTTATCTTCAGGTTGGAATGTTTTGAGTTCATGAAAGTGAGAAGTAGTTTCTGTATAAGTATAGTAAGGGTTTTTATGGTAATCATTAATTTGTGGCCTATCTTGAGTTGCCTTAGAAAAGTCTTGAATAGCTAGCCCGTTAAATGGTTTTCCGGCTCTTATCAATTGAATCTCATCAGTAAAGTTAGAAGCAGGATCTGAATCATTAATATTGGTTTTCTCTTTTACTTTATTAATTTGTGATTTGATTGAAGTCTTCTCAGGGTTGAACTGGTTATCTTGATTGGTTTCGATTTCAACGTCATTGATAGTTTGTATCTCATCAGAAATGTTAGAAGAATGTTCTGACTTGTTAAAATTGATTTCATCATTTAATTTATCAGTTTGAGGGATTGTATGAGTCTTCTCAGGGTTGAATTGGTTATCTTGATCGGTTTCGATTTCAACGTCATTGACAGTTTGAATCTCCTCAGTAATGTTAGAAGAATATTCTGACTTGTTAAAATTGATTTCATCATTTAATTTATCAGTATGAGGAATTGTGTGAATCTTCTCTGGGTCGAACTTGATATCTTGATCAGTTTCGATTTCAACGTCATTGACAGTTTGAATCTCCTCATTAATGTTAGAAGGATGTTCTGACTTGTTAAAATTGATTTCATCATTTAATTTATCAGTTTGAGGGATTGTGAGAGTCTTCTCTGGGTCGAACTTGATATCTTGATCAGTTTCGATTTCAACGTCATTGACAGTTTGAATCTCCTCAGTAATGTTAGAAGAATATTCTAGCTTGTTAAAATTGATTTCATCATTTAATTTATTAGTTTGAAGAATTGTGGGAGTCTTATCTGGATTGAACTGATTATCTTGATCAGTATTTATTCCAGCAGCTCTAACTGTTTTCAGCTCATGCGAAAAGTTAGAAATAGGTTCTACATTTATACTTTTAGCCTCGTTATTGTTTGTATCAATTTGTAAGACAAGTGGAGACTGTAAACTTTCTGAGTAAGGTTCCACTTTATCCTCAATGAGATTTGATTCAGTTAATTTATTGTTTGCAGCTTTTTCATCGTCGATGGTCATTTCGGTAGAATTTTTAGCTTTAAAATCACTTTTATTTTTTTCTGAATTATTTTTTATTAAATCTTCGTCATCTCCTAGATTCTCTTTATCTTTTAAAAAAAACTGGGACTTAATTGTTTCAAAATCATTCTGATTACTTTCAGAATCAAAAACAGAATGATTATGATGATAATCCACTTCATTATAGGATTTTCCCCCTCCATTTGCTACGTCTTTTTTATGGCCAGTATCTTCAGGAGAACTTCCAGTAGGATTCATTTCATTTTTAAATAGATTCATCAAATAACACATTTTAATGATTAAGTCTTTTTCATATGAATTAATTGGATTTCCTTTATTCGCACGAATAGAATCATTATTCGATAGATCATTAGTGTTTTGAATTTTATCCGTTTCATTCATTTGTTGTAAACTTGAATTATTCGATTTTTTCTTCACTCCTGAAGATTTAAATGTGTTCATTTGTTTAGAAATGACATGCTGCATTTTCTGGTTATTAATCCAGGGAGTATTCATATATTTCACTCCTAAATCATACTAATCTCATTGTATTTATTTATGCTAAAATTCCATTTTTGTCTCTGTCTTATATTGGATTATTTTTTTGAATTAGCCATTTTTAGAACATCAATTTAATAGGGATTTTTTATTGTAAAAATTGGAACATATTCAACCTTTTCCATCATAGGATAAAACGATTGAGTTTTTGAGAAGAGTGGAAAGGGAGGAGAGAAATGATAAAAAGAGTTTTTGTTATGTTTGTATGTTTATTTTTACTATTTTTTGGACTAGGAACAACACATAGTTATGCAGCTACGAACCAATTAATTGTAATTAACAAAACAACTAACAATCTTGCTTTTTATGAAAATGGAAAACTGGTAAAAGTGTTTAAGGTAGCAACCGGAAGAAAAGGGTCGTATACCCCTGAAGGGAATTTCAAAATTGTAAACAAAATTGTAAATAGGCCGTTTTACAAAGAACATATTCCTGGTGGGGATCCACGTAATCCACTTGGTAAGCGTTGGCTTGGACTAAATGCTAGGGGAACTTGGGGAGACACATATGGGATACATGGTAATAGTAATGCAAGTTCAATTGGAAAACATATAAGTCATGGGTGTATTCGGATGTATAATAATCAAATAGAATGGCTATTTCCTCAAGTGAAAATCAATACACCAGTCATTATCACTTCATCTAAAAAGTCATTTGATACGATTGCTTTAGCAAGTGGTTATAAAGTAACGAAACAAACGAATGGTCCAGTAACCCCAGAAGAACCTAATAGTAATATTTTGAAAAAAGGAAGTCATGGTAGTGCAGTTACATTATTACAATCTAAACTTATCGCTCAGGGTTATGTTATAAAAGATGAAAAGGGAATCTTTGGGACTTCCACTGAAAATGCAGTACGAAATTTTCAAAAAGACCGTCGCTTATCAGTTGATGGGATTGTTGGGCCTGCTACTAAAAAAGCACTTGGAATAAATTGAATATTGTTCAATAGCTTGGAAAGATATTTACTCGTCCATGGAAAGTGAGCGGATTTTCGAGACTTAAATTCAGAAAAAAGGGATCTCAAATTAAAGAGATCCCTTCATTTAGTCCACGCCCACCCAACCAGAAAGGGAGCATCATGGAGTTGTAATTAACTAACGCATTCTAAAATAGCAATAATTTATAGGAAACAGCCTTTTTTAAAGCTGTATTAAGCATTATCCAATTCATTTTTTACATAAGTAGGGAGCATGAAGCAGCCAATATGTAAATCTGTATTGTAATATTTTGTTTTGATTCCAAGCTGATGCCACTCATCCGCTTTAATATCTTTGATTGGATCATATTTTTTGGAAGCAAATCCAAACAACCAATGACCTGAAGGGTAAGTTGGCATATGGAATTGATATACTTTAGCGATAGGGAAAGTTTCTTTAATTTTAGAATGAGCCCGTTTCATTTCATGGGCATAGCTTGCATAATACGGACTTTCATGTTGATTGATGAGAATGCCATCATCGCTTAAAACTCTTTTGCAGTTGTTATAAAATTCTACTGTAAATAATCCTTCACCAGGACCAATTGGATCAGTTGAATCAACAAGGATTAAATCATACGAACCATCAGCGGATTCTTGGACAAATTTTAACCCATCTTCAAAATGCAATTTCAACCGATCATCTTGATCTAATTTAGAAGCCGTTAAAGGTAAATATTGTTGGCATAGTCTTACAACACGCTCATCAATTTCGACCATATCTACTTTCTCGATATGAGGATAGCGAAGAACTTCTCTAGCTGTTCCGCCATCTCCACCACCAATAATTAATACCTTCTTAATAGAAGGATTTACTGCCATCGGAATGTGGGTAATCATGTCATGATAAATAAACTCATCTTTTTCTGTTACCATCATATATCCATCTAATGTGAAGAATGTACCAAATGTTTTGCTTCTGAAAAAGTCAATTTGTTGGAATTCACTCTTTTCTGAATGAATGTGCTCCTGTACTTTTATTGAAAATTTAGTGTCATCTTGGTGGTTTTCTGTGTACCATAAATCCATTAAATTTTCCTCCTGATCTCGATCGATTACTTTTATTAAATTAGGATCATCATCATCGCTAATTGTAATGGTGCCTTCACCTTTTAGATATAAATAATGTTCTATTAATTCATCTGAAATTAATTCTCCAGGAATACATAAAGGGATTCCTGGAGGATAGATCATTATTGACTCAGCGCTAATTAAACCACTTGCTTCTTGAATCGGAATGATTTTTTTAGAATGATAGTAAGCATCACGTGGCGTCATTACCATTTTTGGATTTTTTAAGGTTGCACTAAAATCAATTTCTTTTTTCGGTAGTTTTCCAAAAAAACGTTTACTGATATCATCTAATGCGTTAACCAAAGTTGTGATCGTTTCTTCATTATCTCCGAGTGATACAATGGCTAAAATTACATTTGGCTCAGCTAATTCAACTTGAATCTTGTATTCTTCAGCTAACATATCATACACTTTGAAACCAGATAATCCTAAATCCGTTACTCTCACAACAATTTTCAATTCATCATAATCAAAAACACCTTGGTCATTTCGATAGGTGTCACGACAAATACATTGAAGACCTTTTATTTTGTTTATCTGTTTCTTTGCTTTTTTAGTTAAATTCAATAACGTTTCAAATCGATCATTACCTTCTAAATATAGCTTCTTCCGTGCAAGGTCGATAGAGCACATTAGTAAATAAGAGGCTGATGTTGTTTGAAACAGATTGATCGTTGAACGAACTTTATTTTTCGTGATGAAACGATCGTTATGTAAAAGAACAGAAGCTTGAGTTAAAGCTCCTCCAGTTTTATGTAAGCTTAATGTAACTAAGTCTGCTCCAAGAATAGAAGCACTAGGAGGTAAGCCGGGATGAAATGAAAAATGAGCACCGTGAGCTTGATCAACTAATACAGGGATATTTCGTTTATGTGATTGATATATGATTTCTTTTAAATTAGAAGTCGCACCAAAATAGGTAGGATTAATAATCAAAACAGCTTTCACATCAGAATGAAGATCAAGTGCATGTAAGACGGATTTTACTGTTACACCGTTTACAATCCCATAGTATTCATCAATTTCGGGTTCAATAAAAACTGGCTTTGCTCCTGCTAAAATTAATGCATTGATAGCTGACTTATGTACATTTCTTGGCAAGAGGATTTTATCCCCATGTTCAATCGCACTCATAACCATATATTGAACACCTGAAGTTGAGCCATTTACAAGCATATATGCATGATCAGCTTGAAATGCATCAGCCAGCAAAATTTCAGCTTCATGGATGATTCCTGTTGGATGAGATAAATTGTCCACTCGCTTTGATGAATTTACGTCCATCTTTAATGCTAACTCACTCCAAATTTCTTTTAATTCTTCAAGTGAGTTTCCTCGTTTATGTCCAGGTACATCAAAACTTGTAATGTTCTCCTGAGCATATTCAATGACACCTGTTAAGAGAGGTGTTTTGTTATGATCCATTATTCTCCTCCATATTTATATGAGAAATTGACATGTTTTTCCCATAAAATATTTCTTCCATTTCTGTTTTAACTTGTTTTGTAATCACATCAATTTCATCTTTAGATAATTTTTCCTTTGTATATCCAAATAAATAATTATCTAAATCAAATTCTCTTAGTTTACATTTTGTATGAAAGATGTTCTCTTGATAAACATTTACATCAATCATATCATACATATTTTGAAATTTTTCAGGGATATAGTTTTGTATTGAATTAATTTCATGATCAATAAATAATTTATGCCCAGTGATATCTCGTGTAAATCCACGAACACGGTAATCAATTGTCATAATATCAGCATCAAATGAATGGATTAAATAATTCAAAGCTTTAAGAGGAGAAATTTCCCCACAAGTAGAAACATCAATATCTGCACGAAATGTACTAATCCCATCATCAGGATGATATTCAGGATATGTATGAACAGTGATGTGACTTTTATCAAGCTGAGCTAAAACAGTTTCTGGAACGGGTCCAGGAGTCTCCATTAAAGATTCTAGGGAAGCATCATCAACTGGGCCTTCTGAGATTAATATTGTGACACTTGCACCCTGCGGATCATAGTCTTGCTTTGCAATATTTAATATGTGTGCTCCGATAATATCAGTTACTGTTGATAAGATTTTAGTTAATCGATCAGCATTATATTGTTCATCAATATAATCAATATAAGCTTCACGTTCTGCACGCGTTTTTGTAAAACAAATATCATACATATTAAAACTCAGTGATTTTGTCAGGTTATTAAATCCGTGTAATTCAATTCTTTGATTATGTGATAAGTCCATATATAAATACTCCCTTATGTAAGAAATTCCTTTAATAAATCTAATATTTGTTTTTTAAAAGGAATTATTCAAAAAAGACCATGCGTGACTGTAACAGTGTATATTTTTTCTAAGGATAAACTTCTTGGTAAAACAATTCTTGGAAAAAATGGTACGTTTAAAACAACCATTCCTTTACAAAAAAAGGGAACAAAGGTATCAGTCTATCTAGTAGATGCAAGTGAAAAAAAGTCCTGTTAAAGTAGTAATCGTTCAATAAAAATATCATTATTGGTTTTGTATCTAGGTTGATTTCTCCTAGAATGCACAAAGGTGAACTATTTAAATTAAATATATCTATAAAATAGGGTGAAAAGATAGTTTTGCTTTCTAAAGTAAAACTATCTTTTTTATGTTTGCATAAATACATAATTTGATAGCCCTTATTCTATTCAAGGACAAGAAATAGGTTATTATACCTTTCAAGATAAAACTTCATTTCATAAATTATCAAGAAATATTCGAAATGAGGTGAAATGAATATGACTTTTCCAAACATCCCTAATGTTAACCCATCTATTAGTCTTACTAGAGAAGAAGTAGTGAATTTACTTCTTGCATCTATTGCATTCGAGGAACTTGGGTTAGCGCACGTTATTAACGCTGAGGCAGAGAAAATTCAAGCCGTGTTGGGGACGTTACCTACTTCAGAAGTGGTTGCAACATCTATTTCTGATTTGCTTTCAATAAACCAAAGTGTAAATCAGACATTGCAAAACGTTATAAAAACAGAAATGCTTCTTCAATTTAAATTAGAAGAAGTTCTTGCGCTTATTACAGAAACAACAACATCAACAAGTACAACAACGTCAACAAGTACAACAACATCAACAAGTACAACAACGTCAACAAGTACGACAACGTCAACAAGTACAACAACGTCAACAAGTACGACAACGTCAACAAGTACGACAACATCAACAAGTACAACAACATCAACAAGTACAACAACGTCAACAAGTACGACAACGTCAACAAGTACGACAACTTCAACAAGTACAACAACGTCAACAAGTACGACAACGTCAACAAGTACAACAACATCAACAAGTACAACAACGTCAACAAGTACGACAACGTCAACAAGTACAACAACATCAACAAGTACAACAACGTCAACAAGTACGACAACGTCAACAAGTACGACAACATCAACAAGTACGACAACGTCAACAAGTACGACAACGTCAACAAGTACGACAACATCAACAAGTACAACAACGTCAACAAGTACGACAACGTCAACAAGTACGACAACGTCAACAAGTACGACAACATCAACAAGTACAACAACGTCAACTACGTCAACAAGTTCAACTACCACTAAATGGTGCGGTTGACGCTCAATTTTTTATGAGAATTTAGAGTCGTGAAGATGGGTTAACAATTCATTTTATTCAGAATCATTGTGATACCAGTCCAGTTGTTTTAGATATATTGTTATTAACAATAAAGTGTATCTTTGACAAATCGACTAGTAATTTTGTCGGTTCGATTGGTACCAAACCAAGCTTTTATCTTAGTGGAAATTTTAGGCTTTTGGATAAAAGGTAGAGTTGTGTTTGGTATTCAAGAGTTAAAGTAAGATAAAGATTTATAAATGATTCCAGAATTATTCATATTCCCCTTTAAAATAGACAGTAACAAGGGATTATACTGTTTATTTTAAAGGCTTTTTAATTTTAAAAAATTAAAAAGCCTCAGTCCAATTGAATGTTGACTAAGGCGGCTTTCTTTACATTTTTTAGTAAATTCCTTTTTGTTATATTGATGATTAAATAGATCTTACTAATAATAGCTTTTAATACCCTTTTAACAATGGTTCTAATTGGTTGTTCCATACCCATTCGGGACTAAAACGTTGTCTTGTCATCGTTTTTGCATAAAGGATCGGATTTTCCCTCATTAAACTCAATATATTTCTTGCATTTTCTTCATAATAAGCTTCCTCTGATGGCTTATAGCTTTCTCTTGTGTCAAAACCAAAGTTTCGTGCATCCCATCTCATAAAATAGGCATTTAATTTTTTTCCTAATTCTTCAAGAGCAGGTACAGCCTGGTTTAAAATAAGAAAATTTCCTTTGCTTGCAGCTTCTAGAACTGTCAATCCAAATGATTCAGAAAAAGAGGGACAGATAAACAAGTTTGAAAGTGAAAAGAGTTCAAGCACTCCACTCCTTGGGAAACCATGTTGGAATCCAATATCAGATGTAAAAACAATATCTTGATAATCAAGTCCGTGTTTACAGCCCTCAAATAGAATAAGCGTTTTATACTTTTCTGATTCAATATCCTTTGATGGAAAATCACAGAAAAGAACCTTTACTTTACCCTCACTTACTTTTTTAATCGCTCCACAAAGAGCTGCAACCTTTTCGAATTTTTTGCCTGTTGTTAAACGACCGGGATAGACAACAAAAATATCTGCTGAAAGAAAGTCAAATTTATTAATAACAGTTTGAACCTCGTTACTAAAAAACTCTGAAAGGTTAAGGCTATTACTCACTACCCGACATCTTCCCTCTGGAACATTATATTGTTTAGCAAGGGCAGGAATTCCAGATTGAGTTGGATATACATAGATTGTATTAGGCATTGGACTATAACGGGCAGAAAATGGCCATTCTGTTTTGGTTGGACGGCTTGCGGGTGCAGAGTGAGTAAAAGCGATAAACTTTAGGTTTGGGAGTTGCTCTTGAGCTTTTCGTATAGCAACATTATGGACTAAATGCCAGCCTTGATAATGAATATCATGCATGATACATGCATCAACGTCGGTTAAATGTTGAACAAAACTTTCGGAAATAAAGTCAACCTCATCAAAAAAAGTATCATGGACTTTGCCAGTTGGTTGTGAATAGTCCCTCCAATGAATTATTTCATCATCAATTTTATTAACCACCTTGACCCATTCGATTCGATCATCTAAAAATACACCATGTTTTTCATGATCAGGACAGTGCTCACTGACAAGAATTTTTGTCTCAATATTCGCATCAAGTAGCATTCGAAGCTGTTCCGCTACAATGTTGACTAAAGAATACGTGCTTGTTAGCCCATTGAACATTGTTAAGATAGCTACTTTCATTCAAATTCCTCCATTTCATAGTTTAACTCTCTTGTATACTATTCAGAATTCCGATGAATGTCGGCCTAATTTTTACATCCTGCCCATGGCTTCTTAACTATTTATGATTTTGCATAGAAATATGGCGTTTATTTAACGGAGAAATTAGGAGCGAGTCCAAACCATATCGCAATTTACGAATATGTTGTATATGGATTAAAAAGGAGAGAAGATTGCATTTGTGGCAAATGTTGTTGATAGTAAGGCAAAAATTCTAGGACTACAATCTATATTCTACTTATACCTAGAGATTTCTTATAAGGAGGCATGTAAATGTTTGAAGATAAAATTATACTCGTCACAGGAGCAACTGGCTCATGGGGACATGAATTAGTAAGACAACTTTTACTATTTAAACCAAAAGAAATTCGCTTGTTTTCAAGAAATGAATTCGCTCAAGTAAATATGAAAAGATTATTTCAAAACCATTCAAAGCTTAAGTTTATTATAGGGGATGTCAGGGATTATAGCGCTATATTAGATGCATGTGAAAATGTAGACTACGTTTTTCATCTTGCAGCCTTAAAACATGTACCTATTTGTGAAGAACAACCTCTTGAAGCACTAAAGACAAATGTAGTAGGAACTGAAAATTTAATTCGAGCAAGTATCATACAGGGTGTCAAAAAAGTAATCGATGTATCAAGTGATAAGGCTGTTGATCCCATTAACTTTTATGGAATGACGAAAGCAATGGGGGAGAAACTCATCATCCATGCAAATAGCTCATCGAATAATACAAGATTTGTATGTATACGTGGTGGCAATGTTTTAGGGACGAATGGGAGTATTGTGCCTTATTTTAAAACATTAATAAAAGAAGGAAAAGATATCCCAATTACCTCAATAGAAATGACTCGTTTCTTTTTAACAATAAATGATGCAATAAAACTTCTCTTAACTGCAGCAATTCATTCCATTGGTGGTGAAATATTTGTGATGAAAATGAGAACTTGTAAAATTATTGATTTAGCACAGGTTTTAGTTGAAGAACTTGCAAATCAATCTATTTCATTCGTAGATATAGGAATTAGACCAGGTGAAAAATTACATGAAATACTTATTTCTGAAAATGAATCAAGAAATAGCTATGAATACAATGATGACTACTATGTCATCCTTCCAGAACAAGCTCCTCAAACCCTTCAAAAACAGTATGATACCCTTTCGAAAATACCCTTAAAAAAATATGAATCAAACGTAGATTTTATGAACAATGATGAAATAAAAAAAATGCTTGTTAAGGGAGGGTTCTTAAATTGAGAATTTTAGTTCTAGGTGGTAATGGAATGGCCGGTCATATTATTTCGAATTATCTTCATAGCAACTTAACAAATGATCTGTATTATTCACTTAGGAGTTCATCTAAAGATGTAAGAGCAGTAACGTTAGACTTAACAGATGATAAATCAACCTATAACTGTTTAAAAACGATAAAACCAGATATTGTCATTAATGCTGCTGGAATCTTAAATAATGATGCAGCTGAGAGATTAAAAGAGTCTATTTATATTAATAGCTTGCTTCCCCACAAACTAGCAAACTATGGTGATGAATTAGGCTTTCAACTAATTCACATAAGTACGGATTGTGTTTTTTCGGGATTAAAAGGTAGCTATGTTGAAGCAGATCGTAAAGATGGTACTTCTATTTACGCCATTACGAAAAATCTAGGTGAAGTAAATGATCCTAAACATGTAACAATAAGAACTTCGATTATTGGACCTGAATTGCGAAAACAAGGAATAGGACTGTTTCATTGGTTTATGAAACAATCGGGTACTATTCAAGGGTATCAGGGGGTTTTGTGGAACGGCGTAACGACAATTGAATTGGCGAAAGCAATTATTTGGGTTATACAAAATAAATTAAGTGGGCTAGTTCATTTAACTGGAAGGAATCGCATTTCCAAATATGATTTACTTCTTTTGTTTAAAGAAGTTTTTAAAATGGACGATATCGAGATTTCTCCAACTCGTACTGAAAAATCTGATAAAACTCTTGTGAATACAAGAAATGATTTTTCATACATTGCTCAAGACTATAAATCAATGATAATCGAATTAAAAGAGTGGATAGAGTCGAATCATCACCAGTACTCTAATTACACACTTAAATGAGAGGAATGTGGATATGAATGCTTTGTTCATTATATCTTCAGCAATCTATATAACTACGAATCCGCTATGTTATACTCCAAACCGTTCAGCTTTTTCAGCGGATGAGAGGGCTATTCAGACACTAAAAACGATTCAATCCATTAGGGCAGCTGTACCAAATTCACAAATTCTTTTAATCGAAACAGGTTTGAAAAAAAATCTTCCCTATAACATAGAAGGATTAGTTGATCAGTATCTTTTTCTAGGTAATAGGAAAATGGTACGAGAAGCAGCAGATGGACCATTTAAAGGGTTAGGAGAAGCGATAGGCCTTTATCTAGGGAATAGTAAGATAACTAAATTTAATGCAGATTATTACTTTAAATTAAGTGGGCGTTATTATTTAGATGAGCAATTCCAAGTGAATGATTGGCAAGTAGATAGCTATACAGGGAAAGATTATTATGGAGGGCTTTTTACTGTATTATATGGTTTTCCTGCGCGGTTATATCAAAATTGGCGAAATTCATTAAAAGAGAGTATACCTGTTTTATTACAAGGACAATCAATTGAACTCATTCAACCTCATTATATAGAAAAACCTGTAAATTATCTCAGTAGAATTGGTGCAAGTGGTTGGGAATCTCATTCTGGTAACTTTGTATCTTTATAATTTATAAAAATAATGATTAGTGATGGTGAAAAAATGAAGAGAGCTATTGCAGTTTATTTGGATTATACACGAGGATTACTTCAACAATTTGCTTGTTTATATACATCTTATAAATCTATTAATTGTAGTCAAGATACGGATCTAGTTGTGTTTGGTCCAAAATCATCATTAGACCTTGTTCCAGATGATTGCATTAAAGTAGAATTAAATCCTCTCGATGGAATATGGAAAACGTATCGATTTATGAATTCTATTTCTTTTGTTGGAACGAAACAGGCTGAATTTTTAAATGGATATGATTATTTATTAAGAACCGATGTTGATACGTTTTTAACACCTGCTTGGAATACTTATATTCCTAATTACTATACAGTTGGTAGAGGGGCATACGCAGGAGAAGAAGTAAATGAAAATATCATGCGTGTAGCTCGAAAACTTAACGTAAGGCATCAAGGAATACACAATATTGGATCAACACATTACGGATCTTCGTCTCTAGTCCGGGATGTTTGTAATTTAAGTGTAGAAATTGCTTATTATTTATTGACCAAGGAATTTGCTGAAAATGAAGGAGCATGGCCAGGGTGGTATAGAGGCGTTACATCTATGTACAGTACTGAAATGGCGGTAAATCATTTAGTTGATGTAATTGAAATTAGACCTGATCAACTTGATTTTGATAGTACTTCAACAAACTCTATTTATCATCACTCCCACATTCATTGTTGGCATACTGATAATTTATTTTCTAAGTTTAAATATGGAGACGGACTATATGATCACTTGGAACCAAATCTTGAATCAGACGAAATAAGACAGTATTGCTTAAGTATTGGATTAGAAGCTAAGAAAAAACTTCCTTGGCTTTATATATAAAATTAGTTACAGACATTATCTTTTTATCATGGTTTGAAATGAAACAAATAACAGAATATACTTAGAATGTACTTGAAAAGAGGTGAGATTTTTTGATTTTTATTATAGGAGGAGCAAGGAGTGGGAAAAGCTCTTTTGCAGAGAAAAAAGCATTAGAAATTCAGGAAACAATTCAAGGGAATGTAGTGTATCTCGCTACATCAATTGTTTTTGATGAAGATACAAAAAATCGTGTAGAAATGCACCAATCTTCAAGGCCATCAACTTGGAAAACAATCGAGCAGTATAAATCCTTTCAAGCGTTACAGGAACATGAGGATTTTATGGGAAATAAAATCATTTTATTGGATTGTTTAACACTAATGATTACAAACCTTCTATTAGAGGAGGAAGATGACTTTGATACTGTTTCAAATGAGAGAATAAGAGACATTGAACAAAAGATTAAAGAAGAAATCGAATCGTTAATTATGGTATGTCGAAGTCATAATAAAATATTATTGGTAGTTTCGAATGAGGTTGGATTTGGAATTGTACCTGCTTATCGTTTAGGTTCAATTTTTAGAGATATAGCTGGACGAATGAATCAATACATAGCTTCATTAGCAGATGATGTTTATTTAATAACTGCTGGAATTCCCTTAAAGATTAAATAGGAGCCATTATATGAATAGTTTTAAACTTATGATTACATTTTTTACAAGAATTCCAGTAAAGAAAGTTCATTTTTCAGAAGAGCAATGGACAAAGGGAATAAAATATACTCCCTTTGTTGGTGTAATAATCGGCGGAATATTATGCTTAGTTGGCTTTTTATTACATCATCTAATCCATCAGGATGTTTTATCATTGTTAATGTTACTTCTATATATTGGAATAACCGGTGGATTACATTTAGACGGTCTTTCAGACACAAGTGATGGGATCTTTAGTAATCGGTCAAAAGAAAGAATTCTTGAAATCATGAAGGATAGTCGTATTGGAGCTTTTGGAGTAATTTCTCTTATTCTATTAATCATTGGCTACTTTGTCATGTTTACTCATGGAACAATACTTATATTATTTCTATTTCCAATTATTGGTCGTACAGTTGCGATTATCACTTGTAGAGTTAGTGGCTATGCAAGGGAAGAGGGAATGGGGAAAGTGTTTATTGAACATGCGAAAAAAAATGATGCCTTCAATCTGGTTCTTTTTACTAGTTTATTAGTAATTGTATCCCTACTTTATTTTAAACAGTGGGAAATTGTTATTAGTATACTTTTGACTTATTTCATTAGTATTTGGATCACAAAACGAATTAGCAAGAAAATAGATGGTATTACAGGAGATGTCATAGGGTTTATGATTGAGATCTCTCAAATTATTTTTCTATTTTTAACCTATGTCGGAGGTCAATTTCATTGAAGATTTTTATCATTCGCCATCCGCATAGTATCGCAAATGAAGAGAAAATTTATAATAGCTTCACCGATGTACCTTTATCGGGTAAAGGTGCTAAGCAAATGGAAGAAGTTATTCAATATTTAAAGAACATTAAAAACGTTGAATTCGGACAAGTTCAATCAATTTACTCAAGTCCTTTAACGAGATGTACTAATATAGCGGACACACTTGCGAAAGAATGGAATTGTCCTATTATTAAAGATGATAAGTTAGTAGAAATGAATTTTGGTATTTTTGAAGGGAAAACCTATCAAGAAATTGATCTTACTTTTCCAAATGAATTGCTTCAGTGGAGTAATGATTATATTCATTATCAAATTCCAGAGGGAGAAAGCTTACAACAATGTATGTTTAGGATTGAACCGTTTGTAAATCGTTTGAAAAATCAGGATCAAGATGTTGCCATTGTAACGCATGGTGGAATAGTAAAATTGTTAATGTTGTCGTTTCTAGATTTACCAATTGAGACTTTTTGGAAATTTGCAACAGATAATTGTTGTATTGTTGAAATCAATTATGTAAATAACTATGGGTATCTTTCTAACTTACTAAATTTTAGCAGTTAGAGATTTTACGTTTATTTCATTCAAAACTAGAGTGTCTAGAAATCTATTAATACAAAAGAGGCCAAATTCGGCCTCTCAGAGTGTAGAGAAACCCCGAAAGTTTCTCTACATTCTTTTTTTATCTAAATATCCTCTTAATATTTGAACTTATATCAAAGTTGAAAGTGTTAATTTAATCAAACTTTATTTCAATGTTACATGATCGTATGAATATAACATTATGTTAGCTTGATAACGATACTTGGTTTCTAGAGTTGGAAAATTTTAGTCTTATGATGATCAATATAAACGAAAGCAGTGTAAATGTGAATCCGCTCCAGATAAGCTGGTGAATGCCTAATTGAGAAATGAACCAGCCGCCAATAGAGGTTCCTAAAGTAATTCCAAGGTTGGAAAACGAGACGAATAAGCTATTGCCAAATTCCGGAGCTTCTTTTGCTTCACTTATTAACAATGTTTGACCAACAATTAAACCACCGGAATGTACGATTCCCCAAATGAATACCATAATAATCATTGGAACAAGATAAGACCCTAGATAATAAACCAATAAATAAACGACTGAATATAAAATTGGAAAAAATATCACGGTATTTACTATACTTTTTTGAAGAAAAACTCCAAATAGCTGATTACCTAAAATCATAGTGACACCAAATATGAATAGCATGATACTGATGAGAGAGCTATTCATGGCTGTTACTTTTGCAAGGTACTCGGCAAAGTAACTGTATACCGAAAACATGGCTGCAAAAAGAAAGGTAACAATTGCGATATTTAACCATAATGCTGATTTACGCAATATACGAATTTGCTTGCCAAAAGACATTTTTTTTTCAACGGGCATAGAAGGAAGCAAAATCATTAGTCCGATAAATGCGAGAGCATTTACAAATGCTCCAAATAGGAACGCAATTTCTAATGAAAACTGTTCTGCAAGGTAAGAAGTTAATGGAACACCTAAAGCAAATCCAACAGTAATTCCCGTAAATACTTTTGTAACTGCTTGACCGCTTTTTTCTGAAGGTACAAGTTTAGCAGCAGTTACAAGAGCGATTGAAAAGAAGAGTGGGTGAAGTGCTGCTGGTAGAATACGAAAAATGAGCATAACTTCAAATTGTGTTGTATAAGCGTAAATCATATTAGAGATAGCAAAAATAGATATTGCTGTTAATAAAAGTGTTTTACGATTAATCCCAGATACGAGCAGTAATAAAAATGGTCCAGAGATCGCAACAACTAGAGCAAATATACTGACTAATAATCCGGCTTGTGCAGTTGAAACTCCAAATTTTTGAGTGATTTGTGGTAATACGCCTACAATACTCATCTCTGTTGTTATAATTCCAAATACACCTACTGCTAGCATAATAATAATTAGATGGTTTACTTTTTTCATTTATAAAAATCTCCATTCTTATATTGATTTTAAAAGTCTGTATACTTTATAGGGTTCCAATTCATTAACGTAAAAAATAGTTAGGTATTGTTTCAAGGGGATTTCGCTAAAAATGTCATCGTTCTTTTGTTTATGTACGGAATTTTTAAACACACAATAACAGATATCTATATAACTAGATACATAATCTTAAAAAAAATCTTCCTTTCTATTTGTCTTGCATGAACGGGCAGTAAGGTTCCTTTCGCAAAATGGTGTGATGGAGAACCGGCTACCTGTAAAAGCAGAATTCGAGTAGACTAAGAATCAGTGGGGATGAAGAAAATTCCCACTGATTCAAGGTTCACTTTATAATTCGTTTTGGACGTAATCGGAAAATTCTTGTATTGTTTTTTCATTTCGACGATAATACGTCCATTTCCCTATTCGTTCGGAATCTAATAATCCTGCTATTTTCATCGTTAATAAATAACTAGAAACAACAGATTGGGCTAAGCCAGTTCTGAGCTGGATATCTCCTACACATACTCCAACTTGAAAACTAATTCCTTGTTCTAAATAAGGTTTTTCGTCAAAAAACTTTTCTGGATTCTTTAGCCATAATAAGATTTGACGTCTAGTATCATTTGATAATGCTTTATAAATTAATGAAGGTTCCATAACAACAATTATATCTACTTTTATAGATTTGTAAATAGGAGATGTTGAAAATGAAATTTCTATTCTCACATATTCGTACTAAACAAATCGATTATTTCTTCGTATCCAAGTCGTTTGGCAGCCTCAATAGAGGGTTCGAATTGCTTTTCATTCTTTGGTCTACTGTAAAGGGTGGTGAGCTTAACTATTGGCTCTTTTCAAAAAGATTGTTGCTTTTGAGATTTGAAACATTAAAGACAGAAGTTGATTCGGGCGGAAGGTGCGAGACTCCTGTGGGAATAGCGGGATGGCTGAGACCCCGCAGGCTTGCCGAGGAGGAGCATCCTGGAGTTGTAATCAACTAACGCATTCTAAAATAGCAACAATGTAAACGAAAACAGCCTATCTATTAAAGAAGTAAAAAAGAAGAAAGGCTGTCGACTTATCGACAGCCTAAGAAGCAAATTCGGTCTCTTTTGTTAATTTATCCCGCATTAACGGGCAGTAATACCCCCACCTCAAGATATGATAGAGAGATGAAGAAGATAGGTGGGGGATAACTACCCGTAAAAGCCCGATTGGTTCAACTAATCATCATTGGGGGATGAGGAAAACCCCCAATGATGAAAGTTTCACTTTATGAAGAATGATCATTTTACTACCTAATTAGTTGAAAAAAATCGAAACAATAATAGGAGCAATAATTGTTCCTATTATGGCACTTAATGTCATAGCAGCAGAACTGAAAGAAACAGCATGTCCACCAAATTCATTTGCTTTTGAAGTTCCAACTCCATGAGAAGCTGTTCCTAATGCTATTCCTCTACCCATGTCACTATCAATTTTAAATAATTTAAGGATAGATGGGCCCAAAATAACTCCAGTGAATCCAGAAATCATAGTAAACACAATCGTAGTGGAAGCATCTCCCCCAAGTCCTGTGGTGATTTGCATAGCAACAGGTGTTGTGACTGATTTTGGTATGACTGCTAAAAGTAAATCCTTCGAAAATCCAAATATTTCTCCAAATACCAGACCGCTCACCATGCCTATGATTACACCAGATAGGATTCCTAAAATGACAGGAAGAAAGTTTTTTCTAACTACTTCTCTTTGTTTATACAAAGGATAAGCTAAAGCCACTACTGCTGGACCAAGAAGATCATTGATCCATTTTCCTCCAGTCATATATGTATGATAGGAGATATGTTTATAGCTAAGGAGTATTATGATAACGATTGTTGAAGTTAACGTAGGAATTAAAAATGGTAAAGGGAAACGCAAATATAATCGACGAAAACCTATAAATATTATAATGGTTAAAAGTAGTGCAGTTATTGAGAAAATTGTTCCGGACATGACGTTTTTTCACCTGATTTCTGTTTATCTTTTTTTATTAATTTGTGTGTTACATAACCGCCAACAGCTATCGTTAGTAGTGTCGATAGTAAAGCAAGAAGACATAGAATAATGTCATTGCCTTTAAATAAGTTCAAATGATTCATTACACCTACAGTTGCTGGAACAAACAAGAAAGGTAAAGAAGCTACTAAAAATTCTGAACCATGATCGATCCATTTTGTAGGAATAATTTTTAACATTAAGGCACAAAGGAAGAGTAACAAGCCAACAATACTTCCTGATATAGGTAATTTAAAATAAGTGGAGATCATACTCCCAATAAAATAAAAAACAGATAATAGCAACACTTGTAATATTAAAATAATAAACTTCATAACTATTTAACTCTCTTCCTTTATCAGACAATTTTTAAAACAAATTAAATATATTATTAATTGTATCTAGTTTTAGATTTAAGTCAGTAAAACTGACCTTTTAAAACTATCACAACATAATTTTTAAGTCAATACACCTGATCTATTAGATTTTTGCTATACTAATCCTAAAAGGAGTGAAGCCATATTGACTTTTCATAAAGAAGACAGCTATAAGAAGATAGCCCTTTTTTATTTTGCTTATAGAAGTCTTACAGAAAAACCTGATCAAGTAGCTGAAAAATACGGTATTCAAAGAGTCCATCATAGAATTTTGTTTTTTATTGCACAAATCCCTGGAGTTAGTGTCAATCAATTGCTAACAGTTCTTGAAGTAACAAAACAGTCATTAAATTTACCTCTTCGTCAATTAAAAGATAAAGGGTATATCGTGACAATATCTCCAGAAGAAGATAAAAGAATTAAACAACATTATTTGACTGATAGTGGTAAGGATTTACTGAAAGAATTATCAAAGGTACAAATTGATCAAATGGAAGAAATTTTTTCAATTTTAGGAAAAGATTATGAAGAAAAATGGACAACTGTTATGGAGGAATATGCAAAAATTCGTCCAGGAGTTAAGTTGTTGAATTTTAATTTAGAATGAAACTTGTAGAGTTTTAGAAAATTTAAATGAGAATCGACGGGAGACCTAAATGGAGAGAGAAAAGTTACATAAGAAAACAACAGGAAAAATAAACACTAAGACAATTGTTTTCCTTGCTTTATTAATTGGAATGAGTGCGATCCTATCAAATATTAAGATTTTTGAGACGATTTCATTTGATTCATTTCCTGCTTTTTTTGCAGCGATGTTTATATCACCATTAGGAGGAGCAATTGTAGCAAGCCTTGGCCATTTATTTACAGCCTACACTTCGGGTTTTCCTCTTACAGTACCGATTCACATTTTTATCATGTTTGAGATGTTTATTGTCGTTTATCTATTCGGTATGATTTTTAAGAAGTCAAATGCGATAATGGCAACTCTAATATCTGTATTATTAAACGGCCCAGTTAGTGCAATTGTATCTGGATGGGTCGTTCAAAAGGTAGTCGGAGGTATTACTGCTTCAAATTTTTTCCTAATGATGGTAATCCCATTAACTTTGGCAACTTTCGTAAATGTTTTTTTAGCTTATTTAGTATACAGGGTGATGAAAAATGTTAATTACTAAAAATAGAGATCTTACATTGATTCAACAAAGTAATGATAAAATAGTAACGATTGCATGTGATAGTTGTGGAGGTATTGGGAGTAGTGAACTAGATGTTGTCAAAGTGGATGAAGAAATTGTGGGATATTTTACCGCAAGAGTTTGTCTATTTGAAACATTAGCATTTCGTTCAAAGCCTTTAGTTTTAGTCAATACACTTTCCGTTGAAATGAATGGAAGAGGTGAAAAACTATTAAAAGGTATACATAGAGCAATTAATGAATACAACGAAGCTAAATTTCATGAAGAGTTTTTATCAGAAAGTGTAACAGGAAGTACAGAAGAAAATATTCCAACTCTTCAAACTGCAATGGGAATAACGTTAATTGGTGAAAAGGAAAATAGTAAAGAAAAGAAAAAAGTTGAAAGTGGAGATATTCTAGTTTTAATCGGAATCCCCAAAGTCGGGTATGAGGTAATAGAAGATGAAAGTCTAGCACAGTCTGAGGTTATTTCGTTCAGTTCTTTAAAAATTTTATCAAACGATCTTAAATCAATGGATCTATTACCCGTTGGTTCAAAAGGAATAAAATATGAAGTTGGGGTATTAGAAAGGGAGCATAGTCTAATACTAGAAATGTCCGATGTAAAAGAGATCGATTTAGTTAAATCTGGTGGTCCTTCTACATGTGTACTTGCAATCATGAAAGAAGAAGAATACCACCTTTGTCAAAAGGTAATAAAGGAACCTGCTACAAAATTAGGTGTTTTTTTATAGAAATATTTGGTGTACCATAAATAAATGGTCTTTTTTGTTGTGGGACACTTTTTTAGTAAGGAGCAAGAATATGAATTTAAAGTTAAAGCTTATAAGTATTTTTTTAATCAGTCTAGTATGTGCTATTGGATTTGGTTGGATTGCGATATTAGTTGGAGAGCATCACTTGGTACAATTTGACTCTAGTATTATTTCATTTGTACAAGGATTTGAATCACCAACATTAACTTCGCTATTTAAATTTTTTACCTTTATAGGATCTACACCTGTTGTAGTTGTTTTATGTGTGCTAATTATCATTTATTTATATAAAGTATTGCACCATAGATCAGAAATTATTTTATTTATAGTCGTTATGGGTGGTTCAACTGTATTAAATTTCGTGTTAAAACATTTATTTCATCGAGCTAGACCGACTATCCATCGATTAATTCAAGAAACAGGATATAGTTTTCCAAGTGGTCATTCGATGGAGGCATTTGCACTTTATGGAGTACTTGCTTATTTACTATGGCGCCATACTTCAAGTAGTTTAGGGAAAACTTTATTAATTATATTTAGTGTTTTCATGACATTGATGATTGGAATCAGTCGTATATACTTAGGTGTCCATTACCCTAGTGATGTAATTGGTGCATACTTAGTAAGTGGATTTTGGCTTGCGGGGTCTATTGGGGTTTATGAACAATATCTTGATAGAAGAATGAAAAGATCTTATATTTAGTTAGAAAAATAAGCTCGGACAAAGAATTTTTGAAATTTTTTGTTCGGCTTTTTATTTTGGCTGTTTTCATCCTTCCGTTCCAATCAACTTCTCTCTTTAATTACAAAACCTAAAAGCAACAATCTTAAAAAGAGCCTTTATTTTATGGAGTGGACTTCACCTTATGTAATTTTTATCGACAAACTGTCTAAAATAATTTATTATAAAAAATTGCAGTGTTGTTTAAATCATACTTACATTAATAGCTTCTTTAGATTAACTTTTAAGGGGAAAAGTTAATTAAATCAATAGTTTAGATTTTTATAGAGAAAGTGAAAAAGATATCTCTGAAAAGATTAAGATCAGTTTTATCAAACAATGAAAGAAGTTGTCATCAGTAATTTTTTTAGAGGAGAAATGAAATGAATATTGGTATTTTTATTTTAACGATTGTAACATTTGTTTCTGGTACTGTGGAATTTATGATCGCTGGCATGCTTGATATCATTGCGAAGGATTTAGGTATTTCTAACGGAGCAGTTGGGCAATTAGTTTCTATTTTTTCGATCGTTTTTGCAATTGGGACACCAATATTAGTTGCATTAACATCAAAAATGGAGAGAAGAAAATTATTACTTATTGCAATGAGTGTTTTCATTTTAGGAAATATACTTTCTTTCTTCAGTCCAAATTTTACAACATTATTACTGGCTAGGATCATTTTAGCTGCTAGTTGTTCGATTGTCATTGTTGTTTCTATAACTACGGCTGCAAATATAGTTACTCCTGAAATGAGAGGACGAGCTATTGGCGTTATTTTTATGGGAATCAGTTCTTCTTTAGTATTGGGTGTTCCTTTAGGCAGATTAGTTGGTCAACATTTTGGTTGGAGAATGACATTTCTACTACTTGCGCTACTAAGCTTAATTTCTATGGCAGGAATTATGAAATTTCTACCAAAAGTTCCACCGCAACCAACGGTACCTGTAAAGGAGCAACTTGCTACCTTAAAAAGTAAAACTGTTTTATCAATCCAATTAATATCATTTTTAGAATTAACTGGTCATTTTACAATCTACACATACTTAACACCGCTTCTTCAGCAAACGACTGGGCTATCAACTAATATGATTAGTATTGTTTTAGTTGTTATGGGTATATCTGGAATAATTGGTGGAGGAATCGGTGGCTGGGCTTCCGATAAATTTGGAGGAGATCGAACGATCATCGTCATACTTGGTTTACTTGCAGTTTCCTTATTTTCATTGCCATATACAGCAAAATCAACCGTAAGTATATTAATTGTTGTTATCCTATGGGGTGCTCTTACTTGGGCAATTAGCCCATCTATACAAGATAAACTAGCAAAGGCAGCACCAGATACAGCGGATATTCAAATTGGGTTAAATAACTCATTTTCGCAATTTGGAATTGCTTTAGGATCTAGCTTAGGTGGGATTCTAATTAACAATTTTTCTGTTATTACGAATACTTGGGTTTCGGGAATAATTGTGACGCTGGCATTATGTTCAGCAATTTATTCTGTTCAGAAGAAACATAAAGTAGTTTTGACGAATTAATATTATCGTCATGTTAGGAAGAAAATAAGAGGAGCTAATCATCAGGTTTGGTGGTTGGCTCCTTTTTTATTTATATAGTACATAACATTTTTTTTAACATAGCAGGAACTATTACTTTGTGAATTTTCCTTTATTATTTTTTATTTTAAAAGATTTTATATTTGATTTTGAATATAATTATTTTTGTGCACTATTGTAAAAAACTGAGCCAGAAATTCAAAATAGTGAGAGAAATAATAAAGGTTTGGTATGATAATAGTAGGTATTTTTTTAAGGGGTGGATTTATGAGGAGTAATGTAAGTGAAACAAGTTTATGGAAAAAAGTTGGAGGCGGAATATATCAATTTCGTTTTTTGATTATTATGTGTTTAGTGATATGTTCAGTCTTGTTAGCTATTCAAGCGAAAAGTTTACCAAATATTTTAGGTGGGGATGGTTTCCGAACTCCTGGAGAATATGAAAAGGCAAAAGGCATACTAGAAAATGAGTTTAAACAATCACCAAATTCAGTGATTGTCCTTTTAGAAAAAAAAGATGGGGCAACAGATCAACAATTTCAATCAGAAATTAATCGAGTTGCAAGTGAATTAAATAAAGAAAAAAATAAGAAAGTTTTCTTGAGTCCTATTAATGATCCAAGTATGAAAAAAGGAAATATTGCGTACATGTCCTTTTTATACGATGTAAAAAATTATGACAAAATAAATGAACTAAATAATAAATTAGCAAAACGAATAGATACAATGTCTAGTGATACCGTAAAGGTTAGCTCGTCAGGATTTACGATCATTAATGATGTAATTAATAAAACGAGTCAAAATGATTTGAAAAAAGCAGAGATAATTGGTATTCCAATTGCATTTATTGTCCTATTTTTTGCATTTGGAAGTGTTATTGCATCAATCATTCCAATTGTGATAGGTATGTTGAGTATTTTAACAACGTTTGGGATTTTAACTTATATTGGTAAAACGGTTGATTTATCAATTTTTGTATTAAATGTAGCGCCGATGGTTGGCTTAGCACTGTCGATCGATTTTGCTTTATTATTTGTAAGTCGATACAAGGAAGAGTTAACCCACTCTTCTGTAAAAGAAGCGATAGCAACAACCTATGCGACAGCGGGCAGAGCGATTATTTTTTCTGGTCTTTGTGTATTTATTGGTTTATCAGCTCTTTATTTTATCAATATTGATTTATTCAGAAGTGTTGCAATAAGTGGAGCAATTGTTGTACTTGTAAGCTTATTCTTTTCTTTATCTTTACTACCAGCAATTTTATCTGTTATTGGTTTAAATATAAATAAGGGGAGATTTAAAAGATTTGATAAGGATAATGATGAACAGCATGAAAGTGTTTGGAGAAAATTTGCTGGTTTTGTTATGAAGCGCCCAGTAAAAATGATCTGTTTATCATTAATACTTTTATTATTATTTGTAATTCCTTTGAAAAATATAGTATTGAATATCCCAACAACTGATGCATTGCCTAAAAATGCCCAGGCAAGAATTACATATGAAAAATATCAAAATACTTTTATACCAGACATGAAGAATCATGCCAGTGTACTTTTTGTTCTTCAGTCCAATGGAGATATGCTTCAAAAAAACAATTTAACAAATTTAGAACAAATTATTTCGTCGATTAAAAAAGATCCAAAAGTATATAAAGTAAATAGTGTATTTGACACTGTAAATATGAGTGCACCGGAGTTATCAAAAGCTTTGTCTTCACCAATGGCCGGTAAAATTCAACCAGCAGTTGCTCCTCTTGTTCAAAATGATAAAACATTTTTGCAAATTTATTTAAAGTCAAAACCAAAATCGGAACAAGGAAAACAATGGGTTCGAGACTACGATAATAAATACAAAGGACACTTGAATGGATTTAAACTGACAATGGGTGGTCAAGTGAAATTCGAACAAGAGTTATTTGATGAAATTACAAATCATTTAAAATATGGTCTCATTCTCATCGTTTGTAGTACGTTTATCATCTTAATGATCGCTTTTCGTTCACTTTTAATTCCAATTAAAGCAATTTTAATGAACATCTTATCATTAAGTGCGACATTTGGAATTATCACATGGTTATTTCAAGGTGGACATTTTGGGCTACCAAAATCTGATATGATGCTAATCTTACCTGTATTTATTTTTGGTCTCGTCTTTGGATTGAGTATGGACTATGAAGTGTTTTTAATGTCTCGTATGCAGGAACTGTATGAGGAAACAGGTGATAATGAATATTCAACACGGGAAGGTCTTGTATCAACTAGTAGAATCATTACGTCTGCTGCTTCCATAATGATTGTCATAACTGGGGCATTTGCATTTACAGATTTAGTACCAGTTAAACAAATGGGAATTGGTATTGCCGTTGCTATTTTTCTAGACGCGACAATTATTCGCTTAATTCTCGTTCCAAGTCTAATGCAGTTATTTGGAAAATGGAACTGGTGGCTTCCGTTTGTCAAAAGAAAAACGATGGAATCGCAAGAAAAAGTTAGTTAGTTTGTTTACCTAAATTTCGTGAATGAACTAATAATAAAATGACAAAAAGCGTAAAAAAACAGTTTGATTTTTCAATTTATTTTAGATATAATTTCTCTAACATTTTAATTAAATATAGGCATTGAAGAGGAAAAGTAAAATGCTGTTATTTATTACAGAGAGCTTCGGTAGCTGAAAAGAAGCATAAATACTCATTTGAACAATGGCCTCTGAGCTTCGTACTGAACGTATGATTCATACAAGTAGGCTACGACAAGTGTTGACACTTGTTATCAAAGTCACAGTATAAGAGTTTTTTATTGCTCCGTACTTGTTAAGGCAATTGTACGTAAGTGCATTGTGAATTAAGGTGGTACCACGAGAGTTTATATACCTCGTCCTTATCTATTTGAGATAAGGGCGAGGTTTTTTGTTTTATATCAAAAAATCAGGAGGATGAGAAGGATGAGTATTTTTATTGGTGGAGCTTGGCCATATGCAAATGGCTCGTTACATTTAGGGCATATTGCATCTCTTTTACCAGGAGATATTTTAGCTAGATATTACCGCTTAAAAAAGGAAAAAGTTTTATACGTTTCAGGCAGTGATTGCAATGGAACGCCAATTTCAATCAAAGCGAAACAAGAAAATGTTTCAGTAAAAGAAATTGCGGATCGATATCATCAAGAATTCGAAGAAAACTTTAAAAGGTTAGGGTTTTCATTTGATTACTATACTCGAACAGATACACTAGAGCATCACCAAACGGTGCAAGGAATATTTTTAAAATTAATTGAAAATGGACTGATTTATAAAAAAGAAATTGAACAAACATATTGTGATGAGTGTAGCCAATTCTTACCTGATCGATATGTCGAAGGGACTTGTCCGAATTGCGGTCAACATGCACGTGGAGATCAATGTGATAACTGTTCGACTATACTAGATCCTCTTGATTTAATTAATAGAAAATGTAGTTTATGTGGAAACTCTCCTATGATCAGGAGGACAGAACATTTTTATTTTGAATTAAGTAAATTGCAGCCAGAACTTGAAAGATATGTTGAATTCTCTAAAGTAAATGGAAACTGGCGTTCGAACGCGATTCAATTGACAGAAAGATATTTAAGAGAAGGTCTTCATGATCGAGCTGTATCAAGGGATCTACCAAACGGTGTAAGTGTACCTGTTAAAGGATATGAAGAAAAAAAGATATATGTATGGATTGAAGCTGTTTCAGGATATTATTCCGCAAGTAAACAATGGGCGAATGAATCAGATTTTGAAAATGAGATTTTTTGGTTGAAAAATACCAAATCATATTATGTACATGGAAAAGACAATATTCCTTTTCATACAATTATTTGGCCGTCTATTTTGACAGGAATCAGAAATGCTGCACTTCCTACTCACATCGTTTCGAATGAATATTTAACACTTGAGAAAAAGAAGCTTTCGACGAGTAAAAATTGGGCTGTTTGGGTTCCAGATTTCCTAGAAAGATATCACCCAGATTCAATTCGCTATTTCCTAACAATTAATGCGCCAGAAAATCGTGATACTGATTTTTCATGGTGGGAATTTATATACAGTCATAACAGTGAATTATTGGGTGCGTATGGTAATTTTGTCAATCGAACATTAAAGTTTCTCGAAAAATACTATGATGGAAACATTCCAGTGGGGGATGTGAATGCCCCTATTAATAAAATAGTAAATGAGCTTTATGATAAAGTTGGTCAGTTGATTGAACAAACTCAATTTAAAAATGCATTAGAAGAAGTATTCGAATTTATTCGATTAGCCAATAAATATTTTGATAAAGAGCAGCCTTGGAAACAAATCAATGATCATCCGGAAGATTGTAAGAATACAATGGCTAGTTGTCTTTTTGTAATAGCAAATTTATCACAACTATTAGCTCCGTTCCTACCTTTTTCAAGTAGTGAAGTAAGAGCAATGTTAGGTATTACTGAAATGAAATGGGAGGCAATTAATCTTTCATCAATCAAATTTTGTAATGTGAAGCCACTATTTGAGAGAATTGATGTGAAAAAGATAGATGAGGAATTACAAAGATTAAATAATCAAGTGACACATTAATCAATCTAGTATAAAAGTAAGGATGTTTGCTACAATTCTTCAACGAAAAGATAGTAGAATTTAGTGTTCTCTGGGAAATTGTAGTTTAAAAAAGGCTTTTTTCTAAAATTATTGCTTTTGAGATTTTTATTTTTAAAGACAGAAGTTGATTACAATGGAAGGTGCGAGACTCCTGTGGGAATAGCGGGAAGGCTGAGACCCCGCAGGCTTGCCGAGGAGGCTCAGCTCACGCCCCACGGAAAGCGAGCAACCTGGAGTTGTAATCAACTAACGCATTCTTAAATTGAAACAATATATACGAAAACAGCCTTAAAAAATATTATTACTATATTGATAATTTCTTGTTTTGAAAGAATATGGAAAATTATGTGTAAGTGAAAAAGCTCTTAGATAAAAAGAGGATATTTTATCTATAGTTGATTGGATGAACATAACATTTTGTATGATTAAAAAAGGTTAATTTAACAAATTTTATAGACGTCTCCCCAATTTTCCTGATAAAGATAATCTATCATGTAATGATATTAATCTTGTATGGATAAGAAACTATAATGGCGATTTGTCATTAAGTATTAAAAACCTATTCATTAAATTTTTGTTATTTTTAAATAATAAAAAATGGTTACTAGTTTAGGGCAAGAATGAATAAGGACTCATATATTGGTAGTACAAAAGATAGATTTGATATTTAATAGGTAAATTCCTAAAAATATCGATCAAAAATAATAAAAGGATGATATGAGTCATGAATGCACAAATTTTTTTGACAGTTTTAGCATTTCTATTGACAATGATTATGATTTTTTGGCGACCCAGAGGGATGAATGAAGCGATTCCAGCTTCTATCGGCGCAATCATTGTTATACTAAGTGGTAGTGTATCGTTAGCTGATTTAGGAAAAATCGGTACAACCGTTACAGGTGCAGCGATCACCATTATGGCTACAATAGTTATGGCAATTGTTCTTGAAAGCTTTGGATTTTTCAATTGGGTTGCTATTCAGTTGTATAATCGATCAAAAGGATCAGGAATGAGATTGTTTTGGAACACGAATCTACTCTGTTTTTTGATGACATTGTTTTTTAATAACGACGGAAGTATTTTAATAACAACTCCTATCTTAATTCTTCTTTTAAATAAATTAAGACTAAAACCTCATCAAAAAGTTCCCTACCTATTAAGTGGTGCTCTAATCGCTACAGCATCAAGTGCTCCTATTGGTGTAAGTAATATTGTTAACTTGATCGCATTAAAAATTGTTCACATGACACTTTATATGCATACAGCCATGATGTTCGTACCAGGAACAATAGGATTATTATTTATGGCAACTTTACTATTTCTCGTACTTAAAAAAGATATTCCAGAAAAACTTCCGGTTGTTTATATTAAATTAGATGAAAACTATGTGATTACATCTGCTCATCCATTGAAAAGCGAAATGGATAAGGACATTGAAAAAGCACAATCAACATTTATGAAAAAAATATTACTATTTGTTTTTATAGTCCGATGTAGTTTATTTGTCGCATCATATTTTGGAATACCGGTGGAAATTGTAGCTGTTATGGGGTCATTTGTATTGCTTGGTTGGAGATGGTACAAGCTGAAATTAAAACCTTTCGATATTTTAGTGAAAACACCTTGGCACATTTTAATCTTCGCATTTTCAATGTATGTAATTGTTTACGGACTTCATAACCTTGGGTTTACGAAGTATATCATCGATGTTTTAGGTCCTATTGTTTCAAGTAGTATTTTTAATGCTAGCTTAGTGATGGGATTTGTTCTTTCCGTTCTTTCTAACATTTTTAACAATCACCCGGCCTTAATGATTGGAACACTTACATTAACTGAAATGGGACTAGACCCTATAACAGTAAAGACAGTATATTTAGCAAATATTATTGGAAGTGACATTGGTTCATTATTATTACCAATGGGTACTTTGGCTAGCTTAATATGGATGCATATATTAAAAAAATCAAAAATAAAAATGAGCTGGAGTAAATATATGAAAGTAACATTTATTGTTATACCTCCGACGGTTCTATTTACTCTTACAGTTCTATACTTTTGGGTACGATTCGTCTTTGCAAATCACGTATAATCAGTCTTAGTATGTATTTTAAAGTCATTTTGACTTGCAATCTTAAAATGTGGTTCAATAGAAAAAAACTTGAGATTTCTCTCAAGCTTTTTTCTAAAGACCTTTTTTTATTTTACCGTTCCATCCTTTGAATCCACCTTTTAATTGGTAGATTTCATTAACACCTTGTTTTTTCAAAATACGTGCAGCTTGACCTGGGCGAACACCCATTTGATCATAAAGAAAAACTGGTTGATCTTTTCTAACTTCTTTACCACGAAGCTTCATTTGTGCAAAAGGAATGTTACGTGCTCCTAAAATATGTCCAGCTTTAAAGTCGTCTTGGTCACGTATATCAATTAATTGACCTTTTCTAAAGCCAGCTCGGAATTCCTCTTCCGAAAGAGTTTTAATTAAGCGTTTTTGGTAGAAATACATAACAGTTGAGTATACAATGATACCTAGGAGAACTGCTAAGATTGATAAGAAAGTTTGCAAAACATTTCAACACCTTTCAAATAACTTCTTTTTTAATTATAAGTCCTTCGACAAAATGTGCAATAACCATTCTAATAATTTGTGAAAAATATCTTATATTGATAGGGGAAAACAACATGTCAAAACCAAAATGGAATTTTATAAATAGTGGAGTTAAACCAGGAAGCTATAACATGGCTTTAGATGAGTGCATTATTAAATGGCAGAGTGAAGGGGATTTTGCTCCAACATTAAGATTTTACGAGTGGGAACGCCCAACTGTAACTGTTGGCTATTTCCAAAAATCAGCTGAGATTAATTTTGAAGCTGTGAAAAAAAATGACGCAGACTTTGTTAGACGACAAACTGGTGGACGTAGTGTGTTTCATGATGATGAATTAACTTATAGTGTTATTGTTCCTGAAAATTATCCGAATATGCCTGAAACTGTAACTGAAGCATATAGAGTAATTTCAATGGGGATTCTTAAAGGATTTGAACATTTAAATTTACCAGCAGCTTTTTCTATTCCAAAATCAGAAGTGGAAAAAAATGAACTGAAAAAGCCAGGATCTGCAGTATGTTTCGATGCTCCATCATGGTATGAAGTAGTAGTGAATGATAAAAAAATTGCTGGGAGTGCTCAAACTCGTCAAAAAGGATCTATTTTACAGCATGGATCAATTCCGCTAAATATTGATGCAGACTTATTATATGATTTATTTGTATTTTCATCAGAAGAAGTTAAAGAAAAAATGAAAAAGCGCTTTTTGAAACGTGCTACTTGGATTAATGCTGAGAGTGAAAAACCATTCCAAATGGAAGATTTATACATCGCGTTTGAAAAAGGATTTGAAGAAGGTTTAGAAGTTGAGCTTGTTCCATATGAATTAACAAAAGAGCAGGAAGAGGAAGTTCTACAATTAGCAGCTGAGAAATATTCAAGTGATAGCTGGAACTTAAGAAAATAAAGTTATAAGTTGTTTCATTTACATTTCATGAAACTTTCACCAAATTGAGAAATACTGTATTTTACTTAGTTTTGTGTTGAGAAAATGATTAGTTAATATATTTTTTTTAAGAAAAGTAGACTCATCTACTTTTCTTTTTTTGAGAAGCTTATGCCTTTTGCCTGTGCTAAACTAAAATATGTAGGATATTACTTGCACAATAGGAGGCGAAAAAATGAAAATAACTATACCGAACCAATTGCAACATGCGAAAGAAATCATTGAAAAAAGTGTCCGTCCCTTGATTCGTGTAACAGCTAAAAAAAGTAAAACAGCTCTTTTTCAAAGTAAATTCGGAGGGGATCCTTATTTACCAATTGGATTCGACCATCCATGTGATGCCGAAAATATACCGATGATGCTGCTTGCTCAACTTAATTTTGAAGAATTTCCTGCATTAGAACATTTTCCAGCAAAAGGAATTCTTCAGTTTTACATAAGTCAGAAAGATGATGTATATGGATTAGATTTCGATGATCCAACTTCACAAAAAAACTTTCGAGTAATATATCATTCAGATATTACAAATGATTTAAATTTATTGAGAACTGATTTTTCGTATATGGAAATAGGTGAGGACTACTTACCGTTTGAAGGGGAATATGCTCTTGAGTTCCAGCTCGATTCTGAATACATTTCAATGACAGATTATCGTTTTGAAATGTTAACAGATGGAGTGATCGACCTTGACGAAGAAGTAGAAGTAAATGGTGAAATTACAGACATGTGGGAGCTTTGTAGTGATATTTTTGATGGTAGTGGTCACAAAATTGGTGGCTATCCATATTTCACTCAAACAGATCCGCGTGAATACCAAGATGACACTACTCATGAAATACTTCTTCTTCAAATTGATACGGATGATGAGAATGACATCATGTGGGGAGATTGTGGTGTAGCAAACTTTTTCATCTCAAAAGAAGACTTGGAAAAACTAGATTTTTCTCATGTACTATATAATTGGGATTGTAGTTAAAAAACTATGAGACTAATTTAACTTCTTTTTCAAAATTTAATTTAAAAAAGGTAATTCACTAGTTTATTTCTAATGAATTACCTTTTTTATGTCACTAACTAATTGAGGTAAAGGGCGCATTTAGTTTGTTAATTGCTCCAATGTCTGTCAAAGGTAAGCAAGCCGCTTCCGCTTTTCGTCTGTCTAGTTCCTGAGCCTATCTCCTCGGCCGTTTCACAATAAGTAAGTGAAGGGAAAAATCACCCTTCTCTTACTTATTGCTCCAACGTCTGTCGGAGATAATCAAGGCTCCTACGCTTTTCTATCTGTCTAGCTACAGCGGCTACCTTCTCGGCCATTTCACAAATAGCAAGTGAAGGGAAAAACCACCCTTCTCTTGCTATTTGCTCCAATGTCTGTCGAAGGTAAACAAGCCACCTCCGCTTTTCTTGTGTCTAGTTCCAGCAACCATCTCCTCGGCCGTTTCATAATAACCAATTGAAGTGAAAAGCGCACTTCATTTGGTTATTACTCCAACGTCTTTCGGAGATAAGCGGGTTGCTTCCACTTTTCGTCTGTCTAGCTCCTGAGCCTATCTCCTCGGCCGTTTCACAATAAGTAAGTGAAGGGGAAAAGCACCCTTCTCTTACTTATTGCTCCAACGTCTGTCGGAGATAATCAAGGCTCCTCCGCTTTTCTACCTTGTAATGCTTCTGTTTGTGGTGTAAAATTTTAATGATACATATTGTAACGGACTGTTATGTGTGAATAACTTTGTTGGGGGAAGACGATGCCTACACCAAGTATGGAAGATTATATTGAACAAATTTATTTATTAATAAAAGACAAGGGTTATGCACGTGTGTCGGATATAGCTGAAGCATTGTCTGTACATCCATCTTCGGTTACTAAAATGGTGCAAAAACTTGATAAAGATGATTATTTAATTTATGAGAAATATCGTGGGCTTATTTTAACTCAAAAAGGTAAAAAAACAGGGAAAAGATTAGTTGAACGTCACTTTTTACTTGAGCAATTTTTACGTATTATTGGCGTTGATGAATCAAAGATTTATGAAGATGTTGAAGGTATGGAGCATCATTTAAGCTGGGAATCAATTGATCGAATTGGAGACCTTGTACAATTTTTTGAGGAAGATAAATTACGTGTTGATCAGTTAAGAATCATACAAAAAACAAATGAAGAAAATGAGAACTAAAAAACCGAGCTCCTATAATGAAGCTCGGTTTTTCTTTTTCCCTTTTTCCCCTTCAATAACAGTTAAATGACTTGTGTCTTTACTTTTTTTCTTTAAGAGTGGGGTAGATACTGGTTTTTTACTCATTGATTTTGCTTTACTATTTTTAATTAATGGTTTTTTTAAGCTATTAGATTTAGTAGTATATTTCTTTACAGTTTTTTTTGCTGCCCGTCTATAAGCATCATGATCTGAACGAGTAGTAGTAGATGTCGTAAACATCCTATAGAACAAATAAAGAACCAGTAGCACAAGGCCAAAAAGTAATCCACGCTGTAAAAATTTCATTGGATTTTCAATTAAACTAGAAAACAAACCGAATAGTGCTAATGCAATGATTATATAAGAAATTGATGAAAACATTCGTCTATTCACACAAGCACCCCCAAACTCTCCATTATTAATTAGAAAATATCAATTTTTAAAATTTATGATTAGTCCAAAAGCAATGACTGTTAAACTGAAAGTGAATTTTATAAAGTGAAACTTCCGTCAGTGGGGGGGTTCATCCCCCACTGATGGTTAGCCCGCCCAATCGGGCTTTTATGGGCAGTTATCCCCCACCTATCATGTTCGTCTCTCTCTCAATCTTGGGGTGGGGGTTATACTGCCCGTTAATACGGGATAAAAGGTTTTTCTTTTATTTTATTACAAATTAAGACTGAAGTTGATTATTTTTTAAAAATTCTAAAATTTTCTCATCATGATTTTTTTCTAGTGATAAAAGGTAATTAAAAGAAGCGATTGATACTTCAACTTGATCGTTACTTGGCTCTTTTGTTGTTAATAGTTGTAACCAAAGACCAAGGTAACCTAACCATTTTAATACCGGTATGTTTCGTAATAAGTTAGTAAACTGTAATACTTCAAACGCAATTCCTAAGACAACAGGGATCAGCAATAATCTGTCAATTATTCTTAGCCAAAGTGGATTAGTTGGAACTAGGAAGTAAATAAACATTCCTACAACAACTGTAAATAATATAAAGCTACTACCACAGCGATAATGTAGTCTTGATTGTGATTGAACATTTTCCACTGTTAATGGGAGATTATTTTCAAATGCATTGATTACTTTATGTTCTGCACCATGGTATTGAAAAACGCGTTTAATAAAAGGTGTTAATGACACTAAGTAAATATAAGTTAATAGCAAAAGTAATTTAATAAGACTTTCAACAATGACTTGCTCGAAATCGGTTGAAAAAAATGATTTAAGTGTAGTAGCTAGTAAAACAGGTACTAAAGTGAATATTACTTTTCCGATGAGAAAAGATAATACAGCTAGTACTGAGATTCCTAGATATGTTGCTATTGTATTTTTTTGATTAGCTTTTTCAATCGCTATTTTTTCATCATCCTCAGGAGAAACTTCATATCTTTCCGATGAGAAATTTAAATGCTTTGATCCGTTTATACTTGCCTGAATGATGGCAACTATTCCACGGACAAATGGGATTTTTTTCAGTTTTTGTAAAGTAGCATTTGTTTGCAAAGGTTCTTTATAATATTCTATTTCTCCATTATTTCTTCGAATTGCTGATACTGCATGTTTTCTTCCGCCAAACATAACTCCTTCAACAATTGCTTGGCCACCATATACGGCTTTCTTCTTTTCTCTCATGTTGCCACCAACCTATTATCGATTTAAACTAGATAAGTTTTTCTTTTTATTGTAAATGTTATTTCAATAGTGGTGCAAGTATAAGCTGAGAGAATTATGAAAAATATTTTTTATTTTTTCCGATTTTTCACATTTTAAACATTATTTATTTGTTTTTTTTATTTTGGACATACTATTTTATGGAAATTGCTATAGAAAAGGGTGAGAGTAATGAAAAAACAATTGAATCAAAATCAGACAGAAGTGACAGAACAATTAACTAATCTAGAGCAAAATGGCAATCAAGGACAGAATAAAAGTGGCTCTCCAAAACATGAGCCGTTTGATTTGAAGAAAATAGCATTTATTGGTTTTTTCGGAGGGGTATTTTGGAATGTTTTTGTTTACATAGCATCTATTTTCGATTTTATGCAAATTAGTCCTAATTTTATTTTAGGAAAAGTTTCTCTTGGAAACTGGATTAACGGTGTTTGGGGACAACTTTTATGCATTGTACTATTTGGAATTGTCTCTATTTTATTTGCGATTATTTATTATTTTATTGGACGAAAATGGATGGGAGTGTGGCCAGGAATCTTTTACGGTTTTTTTATATGGTTATTGCTTTTTGTTCTGTTAGGCCAGGTCTTATTTGATTTAAAACCAATTAAAGATTATTCTTCTGATACAATTGTAACAAGCATATGTTTTTATGTTTTATATGGTACCTTTATTACATATTCCGTTTCTTTTAATTTTCATGAAGAAGCGTCCTATTTGCGTGGCTATTCAAAATAGAAGGTCATATGGTAAAATAAAGTGGTAATTGCATTAGGTAAGGTGGGGAAAAAGAAGTGGGAAAATTCTTGTTACTAAATGGACCTAACTTGAATATGCTTGGGAAACGAGAAGTTTCTATTTACGGCTCTACTACTTTGAAAGACATAGAGGAACAAGTGCAAAAGGTAGCAATAGAAAATGACTCATCAGTTGATTGTTTTCAATCGAATCATGAGGGCGAGCTAATTGACCGAATTCATGAAGCTAATGGTTTATATAATGGGATCATCTTTAATCCAGGTGCGTTTACCCATTATAGTTATGCTATTAGAGATGCGCTTGCTAGTATCTCAGTACCTACTATAGAAGTACATATTTCAAATGTTCATAAGCGAGAAGAATTCAGGCATCAATCAGTTATATCACCAGTCACTGAAGGTCAAATTGTTGGGTTAGGCATTTATGGCTATGAACTTGCATTATTAGCCTTAATGCAAAAAACGAGGGGAGAGAAATAGTATGGTTAAAATTGCAAAACTAAGAGAAGAATTAGCAAAAAAAGGTTTGGATAGTCTGTTAATTACAAGTACATATAATCGTCGTTTTATCTCTAATTTTACAGGTTCTTCAGGTGTCGCTTTAATTACAATGGAAAAAGCGCTATTTATAACAGATTTTAGATACATTGAACAAGCTAATAATGAATGTAAAGGCTTTGAAATCGTTAAGCATGAAGGCTCTATTCCAAATGAAGTTGCAAGACAAGCTGAAGCATTAGGTTTAGCAAAGCTAGGCTTTGAACAAGACCATTTAACTTTCTCAGAATATGCTACTTATCGTTCGGTTGTAAAATCAGAATTTTCACCAGTTTCAGGAATTTTAGAAGAACTACGTTTAATAAAAACAGAAGATGAAATAAAAATTATTAAAGAAGCGGCTAACATTGCAGAAGCGGCTTTTGCACATATTTTAGATTTTATCCGTCCAGGGAAATCTGAACTTGAAGTTTCGAATGAATTAGAATTTTTTATGCGTAAACAAGGAGCAACATCTTCGTCTTTCGATATAATTGTTGCATCTGGTGTACGTTCAGCACTTCCTCATGGTAGAGCATCTGAGAAAGTAATTGAAAAAGGTGATTTTGTAACGTTAGATTTCGGAGCATACTATAAAGGATATGTTTCTGATATGACACGTACAGTGTCAGTTGGAGAACCACATCCAGAATTGAAAAATATTTACGAAATCGTATTAGAAGCGCAAATGCAAGGTGTTCGTGGTATTAAAGCAGGAATTACTGGTAAGGAAGCAGATGCTTTAACACGTGATTATATTACAGAAAAAGGTTTTGGGGAATATTACGGGCATGGAACAGGTCATGGTATTGGCTTAGAAGTTCACGAAGGACCAGGTCTAAATTTCCGCTCTGATATAATTCTACAACCAAATATGATTGTTACTTGCGAACCAGGTATTTATATTCCAGGTTTAGGTGGAGTAAGAATTGAAGACGATTTAATTGTTAAAGATGGTGGCAACGAAAACTTAATGAGTTCTACAAAAGAGTTGATAATTCTTTAATTGATTAGACTCTTTTCCAAGGCTCTTTTCTAAAAAATTGTTGCTTTTGAGATTTTTAATTTTAAAGAAAGAGTTGATTCGGGCGGAAGTGCGAGACTCCTGTGGGAACAGCGGGAAGGCTGAGACCCCGCAGGCTTGCCGAGGAGGCTAGATCACGCCACGCGGAAAGGGAGCAACCTGGAGTTGTAATCAACTAACGTATTCTAAAAAAGCAACAATTATACGAAAATAGCCATTGATTATAAATCCTACTACCCAAACATTGCATTTTATTTTATTATATAGAAATGGTATTGAATTTTTGTAAGGTGAATTAAGAACCATTAACTTATAAAGGTTTGAAGACACACCTGAATTTTTAGGAGGATTTTTAAATGATTTCAGTAAATGATTTTCGTACAGGCGTAACAATTGAAACTGATGGAGGAATTTGGCAAGTAATCGATTTCCAACATGTTAAGCCTGGTAAAGGTGCAGCATTCGTTCGTTCTAAATTACGTAATTTACGTACAGGTGCGGTTCAAGAAAAAACTTTCCGTGCTGGTGAAAAAGTAGCGAAAGCTCACATTCAAAATCGTAAAATGCAATACTTATATGCAAGTGGTGATCAACACGTGTTCATGGATAATGAATCATATGAGCAAATTGAACTTCCAGAAGTAAGTATTGAACGCGAACTTAAATTCTTAAAAGAAAACATGGAAGTATATATTATGTCATTTGATACAGAAGTATTAGGTGTTGAACTTCCAAATACTGTAGAATTAAAAGTAGTTGAAACTGAACCTGGTATTAAAGGTGATACTGCTTCTAACGTTACAAAACCTGCTACATTAGAAACTGGTTTAGTTGTTCAAGTTCCTATCTTCATTAACGAAGGTGAAGTATTAATTATTAATACTACTGAATCTTCTTACGTTTCACGTGCAAAATAATTATGAAAATGGACGCTGCTACTATTAGTGGCGTCTTTTTTTTATCTCTTGTTTTTTTACAACATCTGCAGATACTAATTAAGTTACCTCACAATAGTTAGCCTAAAATAATATTAATAAGTTAAAGCTATTTTCTAAAAGATTGTTGTTTTTGAAAAGGTGATTTGTTGAAAACCAATTAAACACCATAATCATTTTATTGAAAGGAGTACATAAATGTTAATAAGCGTAATTTGCTGGATTCTTCTCCTTACATGTTTTGTTTTTTCTTTTATCGCATTAATAAAACCAATCATTCCAGGTGTGCCTGTTTTATGGATCGGCTTCCTAATCTACTACTTTGGAATTAATAAAAATCCGTTAAGTATTTCATTTTGGTTGATTATGGCGATTTTTACGATTTTTATTTTTGCAGCAGACTTTTTTGCGAATTATTATTTTCTAAAAAAATATGGTAGTTCAAAGACAGGTGAACGGGTAGGGTGTCTATCTGTTATTATAGGCTCTTTTATTTTTCCTCCGTTTGGTTTAATAATTGTCCCATTTATCTCCGTTTATTTAACAGAAAAAGTTCAAGGAAAATCCAATATAGATGCTCTAAAAGCTGCTTGGGCTACTGTATTATCATTCTTGAGCAGCTCTGTTGCAAAAGCTGTGCTCCAATTAATCATGGTGTTAATTTTCTTTGGATATGTTCTGTTTAAATAATGGTTTTTTTTCTAAAAGATCTTTGCTTTTAGGTTTCTAATATAGTAAGACAGAAGTTGATTGGAACGGAAGGATGAAGGGCTTCTGTGGGAAATGCGGGAAGGGTGAGACCCCGCAGGAGCGTATGCGACGAGGAGGCTCAGCTCACGCCCCTAGGAAAGCGAGTATCCTGGAGTGGAAATCAACCTACACATACTGAAATAGCAACATTGTTTAAGAAAACAGCCTATATAATAATTCATTAAAAAGCTAGTTTTGTGTGATCTTACACAAAACTAGCTTTTTTGTTTTCGCTGAAAAAGAAATAAACTACTAAATTTCTCTTCTGAAAACAACAATTTTAGCATAGGTTGTACAAAGACTACGTAAAGGTGTGTAAACAATGAAAGATTGGATTCAATCAATGGACAAAATGGTATTAAGTATGGGGCTTCTTCGAGTCTTTGGGGGAAGTGCGGAGTTATTAGCAGCTTTTACAATTTTATATTTGAATGACATCAAAAAAGCAGTAGCAGTAAATAGTATTTTAGCTACAATTGGTCCAATTATTCTAATTTCTACAATGACAATTGGTGTTGTAGGAGTGGCGAGTCAATTAGAGCCGATGCGATTTGTACTAGTTTTATGTGGCGTATTTTTAATTTTACTAGCTGTTTTTAAGTAAGGGAGAGGTTGTAGATGAAAGAAGTACTACATACTTTTTCAAAAGAATTATGTGGTTGTTTAGAAAGATTCTTCATAAATCTTGAACAAATAGAAGAAATAAGAATAAGAATCGATCGCCCAGTAGAGGTCATTCGAGGGGGACAATCAAGTTTTATCCCTTACATCGTTAGTGAGGAAGAAGGGCAACAAATATTAAGTAAACTTAGCCAGTATTCCATCTATACCATTGAAGAAGAGTTGAAAAAAGGATACATCACAATAAAAGGTGGTCACCGTGTTGGACTTGCGGGAAGAGTAGTAACTGAAGGTGGACATGTCAAAATGATACGTGATGTTGCTTCATATAATTTTCGAATCGCTAGAGAGAAAATAGGCATATCTGAAAAATATTCTTCGTATCTATATGATGGGACATGGAAAAATACAATGATAATAGGTGCTCCTCAAGCTGGTAAAACAACTTTATTGAGAGATTTTGCTCGTTTGATGAGTATGGGGAATCAAAACTTAAATATATATCCCTTAAAAGTGGGAATTGTAGATGAACGCTCTGAAATTGCTGGCTGCGTGAAAGGCGTTCCTCAATACACATTTGGAGAACGAATAGATGTGTTAGATGCCTGTCCGAAAGCTGAAGGTATGATGATGCTAGTTCGTTCGATGAGCCCATCTGTGATTTTAGTAGACGAAATTGGTAAAAAGGAAGATGTAGAAGCAGTAATGGAAGCTATTTTTGCAGGTGTTCAATTAATTGTTACCGTACATGGTTATTCTCTTGAAGAAGTAAAGCGAAGACCATCACTTCAGCCACTATTTTTACAGGGAGCATTTCAGCGTTTTATTGAAATGAGCAACGCTCCACTTCCTGGAACTGTTGTGAATGTTAAAGACTTTAAGGGAGATAGCTTGCTTTTCAAAAGGACGGTGAACCATAAATGAAGTGGATTGGAGCGGTTTTTATACTGTTTGCAACTTCATGGTTTGGTTTTTATTTTGCAAAACAATTAACTGATCGAACAAAGCAAATCCGCGCATGGAAACTGACACTTCAATCACTTGAAGCTGAAATAATGTATAGTCAATTACCATTACAAGATGCATGTAGGCGAATTGCTGACCAGATGAATGGAAGATTAAGAGAGTTTTTACTTCATTTTTCAGATGTTTTAGCAAATGGTGCGGAGTCTACTAAATTGGCATGGATGGAATGTCTTGAACACTATAAAAAAAATGTCTCATTAAAACAAAAAGATCTCGAGATTTTAATGCAGTTTGGTGAAACTCTTGGGATGCATGATAAACACTCACAACAAAAACAAATTGTACTAGCTTTACGGCATTTAGAGCGGGAAGAACAAGAAGCGCTTGAAAACCATCAAAAATATGACAGGATGGCAAAAACATTAGGCGTGTTAACAGGGCTACTACTGATTATTTTACTTATTTAGGGGGAATCATTTATGATTTTAAACTATTCTTTAATTTTTCAAATTGCAGGAATTGGCGTTTTAGCTGCGATCATAAGTACCGTTTTAAAAAAGGCTGGTCAAGATGATTTTGCTACTTGGACAATATTAGCAGCATTCATTGTTGTTTTAGTACAAGTGATTTTAAAAGTAGGTGAATTATTTGATAAGGTCAAGGATGTCTTCCTGTTTCACTAATGGAAAGGTGTGGTTCCCATCGAAATAATCAAAATTGTAGGATTAGGACTATGTGCTACATTTTTAGTTCTACTATTAAATGAATACAAAATAAGTAAATTTAATTTAGCTGTAACCATTTTTGTCAGTTGTGTCCTGTTTCTTATTTTGCTAGATAAAGTTCAATACTTACTCGACGAAATTCAAAAATTAGCACTCCACGCAAATGTGAAAAATGTGTATGTTGAAACGCTGTTGAAAATTATTGGAATAGCTTATATTGCTGAATTTGGGGCGCAAATTACGAAAGATGCTGGCCAAGGATCCATTGCTTCCAAAATAGAACTTGGAGGAAAAGTATTGATTCTTGTCTTAGCTGTACCAATTTTAACTGCTTTGATTGAAACGATATTAAGCTTTTTGCCAAGTGTTTAATAAAGAGAGAGGGGACTCATTAATGAGGCGAAAAAGTATTTACATGATCCTATTTGCTATTCTCCTTTTTTTTATTCCAAAAACGGTACAAGCCTCATCTCCTTCATCTGAAATTGTAAATCAACAAATACAAAAATTAGGAATCGATGAAGTACAGAAGTATTGGGATGATGTTGTCACAAAATACGGTGGTTTTTTACCTGAAAGTCAAAAAGGAAATTTTGTTGATTTTATTAAGGGAGACAAGCAATTTTCAATTCAGGAATGGTTTATTGCTTTTTTTAAGTATTTATTTTACGAACTAGTTAGTAATGGGAAAATACTAGGTACTCTTATTATGCTTGTTATTTTTAGTTCTCTATTAAAATCATTACAAAACGCATTTGAAAAAAGCAATGTAAGTAAAATAGCTGATAGTGTAGTTTTTCTTGTGCTAGTTGTTTTTGCATTAAATAGTTTTTATGTAGCGTCGAGTGCAACGCAAGAAGCGATTTCACTCATGATTAACTTTTTGTATGCGTTGGTGCCAATTCTACTAGCATTAATAGCAACTTCTGGAGGCGTCATTTCTGTTTCGTTTTTTCATCCAATTCTTATTTTTCTAATGCAAACGAGCAGTTTACTCGTAACCTATTTTATTCTTCCTTTGATCCTCGTTTCAACGATTCTAAGCATTGTAAGCATCATAAATGAAGAACTACAAGTTACTAAATTAGCTAATCTTATACGAAATACTGCTGTCGGAGTTCTAGGGATATTTCTAACCGTTTTTCTCGGAGTACTGTCAGTTCAAGGAATGACCACCGCTGTAACGGATGGAGTTGCTGTAAAAACTGCAAAATTTGTATCAAGCAATTTTATTCCGGTAGTAGGTAAGGTATTTGCTGACGTAACTGACACTGTAATTAGTGCTTCATTGTTATTAAAAAATACTGTAGGAATAGTAGGGCTAGTAGTATTACTTGGAATCATTGTTTTCCCAGCTATCAAAATTTTAACTGTTGCGTTAATCTTTAAGTTTTCTGCAGCTGTACTTCAACCTGTTGGTAGTAAACAAATTATTAGTACGATTGATGTGATCGGAAAAAGTGTCATCTACTTATTTGTCTGTTTATCCATCGTCTCTCTTATGTTCTTTTTAAGTATGACATTAATTATTGCGGCTGGAAATATAGTCGTAATGTTTAGGTAGGTGATGAGATGCAATTTTTTGTTCAATGGATTTCGAATATTATTGTCTTTATTTTAGTTGCTTCATTAGTCATGATGCTTATTCCGAACTCGAGTCTGGCAAAATATGTAAAATTCGTTGCTAGTTTACTGTTAATTGTAATGATGCTACAACCAATTTTTCAAATTTTTAAAGTGAATATAAAAGATGTACTAGGAACCTATCAATCTAAAACGTTGCAAGCTGACGGTTCAATAAAAAATGAAATAAATAATAAGAAAAAAGATATAGAAGCAACAGAACGTGCATATATTTTAAATCAGATGGCTGTCCAAATGAAAAAAAGTGTAGAAAAGAGTTTTTCAAAAGAATTTAAACAACAAATCGATACAGTTTCACTAGAAGTTGATGAGAAAAAGTCATCAATAAATAGTCCTTCTGATGTTTCGAAAGTCATCGTAACGATCGGGAAAAATCAATCTCAGTCAAATGATGTACAACCTGTTCAAGAAGTGAGTATTAATTCTAGTGAACCAACTGAAATGGACAGCAACAAACAGCTAAAAAATGATATCAGGCAGTTTTTAGCAATTAAATGGCAACTAGATGAAAAGCAAATAGACATTCAATTGGAAGGAGGGGAGTGAAAAATTAATGAAAAATAAAAAAGGCTATCAAAAATTAACCCAATTTCTAAAAGGAGATAGTGATCCGGAAAACCAACCTAAACAGAATCTACCGATAAAATTATCGAAAAAATATGTACTAGCCTTATTAGTTTTAGGAATTGGATGGATGGTCGCAGGGAATTTATTTTCAAACTCCAACCAAAAAACGAATGATATGCTTCAACCAGTTGCAAAAGAAACAACCGCAAATGTAACTCAGCAAGAACAAAGTGTTGAAGCCTTTAATCAAAATAAAAAATCATCTAATAACATAATCGAATACGAAAAAAAATATGAACAACAATTAAAAGATACGCTCGGTAATATTGCTGGAGTGAAAGATGTAACTGTAGTAGTTAATGTAGATAGTACAGAGAAAAAAGTATACCAAGTGAATGAAACCAATCGTACACAAACAACAGAAGAAATAGACAAGCAAGGTGGTAAAAGAAACATCGAAGATCAATCACAAGAGCAATCTCTTGTGATTGTAAATGATGGAAGTAAGGGGTCTCCTGTCCTAGTGCAAACAGAAATGCCAAAAATCCGTGGTGTTCTTGTAGTTGCAAAAGGTGCAGAGAATTTAGTAATAAAACATATGATTCGAGAAGCTGTTACAAGATTACTAGATGTACCCAGTTATCGAGTATCAGTACAACCCAAAAATTAAACCTTAGGAGGAAATGGAAAAATGAAAAGACAAACAATTTGGTTATTAACAATGTTGAGTTTAGTAGTGGTTCTATCAGTCTATTATGTTACGACACCTAATCAAACAAATACTGCTAATTTTATGAAAATGTCAGGTAAACAAGATCTATCTTCATTAGATTCTACTTCTAATGTTAATTCTGATAAAACGAAGGAAACGTCAAACAAGTCTTCAGAAAAAACAAAACCAACAGCTAAAAAACAAAACGCTATCAATGCTGATGAAGTAATGGAAAAACAAAGAATGGATCAAGAAGATACTCGTAGTCAACAAATTGAGGAATATAAATCAGTAGTCGATTCAGCAACTGCTACTGCACAACAAAAAAGTGAAGCATTATCAAAGGTACAAACTCTTGAAGCATTATCAGCTAAGGAACAGAACGTTGAAGAAATGATTAAAAGTGCAGGGTATAAAGATGCTTTAGTTCAAGCAAACGATAATGAAGTTCGAGTTACTGTTAAATCTAAAACACATAGTAGAAAGGCTGCAAATGATATTATTCAAATGACAAGAAGTGAACTAGGAGAAAAATTAGTTGAAGTGGATTTCCAAACAAAATAAGATTCATTTACAACCTCGTTATAGAGGTTGTTTTTTTTGTGTAAAATAGATAGTCAGGACACTAAAAAAAATACCCTATTGAAAACTTTAGTATTAGGTTATAAGATTAAGTTATAAGCGTTAAGGAGTGAAATTATGAAAATACATGAAATCCGTGAATTAATCAAATTGATTGATCAATCTACAATTAATGAGTTCGAATATGAAGAAAATGGGGCAATCGTAAAAATGAAAAAAGGTGTAGATGCACAAGTTGTTTCTACATTTGTACCAGCACCAGTAGCTAAACAAGAAATTATTGCTCAACCAACAGTTACATCAGTTGCTACAATTGAAAAAATTGTTGAAGAACCAAAAGCAGCTGAAGAAGTTGCAAAAGTTGAAGATGCTAACTTACATAAAATAACTTCTCCAATGGTTGGTACTTTCTATTCTTCTCCATCGCCAGACGCAGCAAATTATGTTAGTGTTGGAGACAAAGTAAATGATAGCTCAATTGTATGTATCGTAGAGGCTATGAAATTATTTAATGAAATTGAAGCAGAAGTACAAGGTGAAATCGTAGAAGTCCTTGTTAAAGATGGACAACTTGTAGAATTTGGACAGCCTTTATTCTTAGTAAAGGCTTAATTAAAGGGAAAAAGGAATAAGGAAAATAGGAAGAACTACTTCTTAGTTATTTACAATAACCAGTTAAAGTTATTTACATGCTTTGACTGGTTATTGCTACAATAGTTAGCATAGCTAAACCTAAGTAAGTTCATTCCGCATTTCGTATTGTCTAGCTGCAGCGACTACCTCCTCGGCCGTTTCACAAATAGGAATTGAAGTGAAAATCACACTTCTATTCCTATTTGCTAAAGCGACTACCGGAGGTGAACAAGTCGCTTCCGCATTTCAGTATTGTCTAGCTGCAGCGTCCATCTCCTCGGTCATTTCACCTTTACTAGTTGAAGCAAAAAACATGCTTCTACTAGTAAAGGCTCCAATGCCTGTCGGAGATAAACGGGACGCTTCCGCATTTCTAAAGAGTAGGTGAATTGAATTTATGAAGAAGGTTTTAATAGCCAATCGTGGCGAGATTGCTGTTCGTATTATTCGAGCGTGCAGAGAGTTAAATATAGAAACAGTGGCAATTTATTCAGAAGGTGACCGTGAGGCTCTACATGTCCAAATGGCAGATGAGGCTTATTGTGTTGGCCCGAAGCTTTCTAAAGATAGTTATTTAAATATGACAAATATAATTAGTATTGCAAAGTTAACTGGTTGTGATGCCCTTCATCCAGGGTATGGTTTCTTATCTGAAAATGCTAGCTTTGCTGAACTATGTACTGAGTGTAATGTGAAATTTATTGGTCCTACAGCTGATTCGATTTCTAAAATGGGTACGAAGGATGTTGCTCGTGAAACGATGAAAGCAGCAGGAGTACCAGTTGTTCCAGGATCTCAGGGGATTGTTTCTGGTATTGAAGAGGCAAAGGAAATTGCTAATCAAATAGGATATCCAGTTATTATTAAGGCTACTGCAGGAGGCGGCGGTAAAGGGATTCGTGTCGCTAAAACTGTAGAAGAACTTGAAAAAGGAATTCAAATTACTCAACAAGAAGCCCAAACTGCATTTGGTAATCCTGGAGTATATTTAGAAAGATATATTACAGATTTCCGCCATGTAGAAATTCAAGTTTTAGCTGATGAACATGGAAATACAATTCATTTAGGTGAACGTGATTGTACAATCCAAAGACGTTTACAGAAGCTTGTTGAAGAAGCACCTTCTCCTGTTTTAGATGAGGCAACTCGTGCAAAAATGGGTGAGGCAGCTGTTAAAGCAGCACAAGCAGTAGATTATTGGGGTGCTGGAACTGTTGAGTTCATTTATGAGCCACAAACGAATAGTTTTTATTTCATGGAAATGAATACTCGTATTCAAGTAGAACATCCAGTAACTGAATTTGTTACAGGTATTGATTTAATAAAAGAGCAACTAAAGGTTGCACAAGGTATGAAGTTAGAATACAAACAAGAAGATGTGTCTCTAAAAGGCTGGTCAATTGAGTGTAGAATTAACGCAGAGAATCCAGATAAGAATTTTATGCCTTCTCCAGGGAAAATTATTACGTATTTACCACCAGGAGGACCAAACGTACGTGTGGATTCAGCGGTTTATTCAGGGTACACAATTCCGCCATATTATGATTCAATGATTGCAAAAGTTATCGTCCATGGCAAGACAAGAGAAGAAGCAATTGCTATAATGAAGAGAGCACTAGAAGAATTTGTAGTGGAAGGCGTTTATACAACAATTCCGTTCCATTTAAAACTGCTACAAAATGAAATATTTGTAAAAGGGCATTATAATACAAAATTCCTCGAGGAACATGAACTTGTAACCAAGAGATAAAAGGGAGGTATTTTTGTGAACGAAAACAGTATGTTAGAAATGGGCTCAGCTTCACTTGGGCGTGTCGAAATCGCACCTGAGGTAATTGAAGTTATCGCAGGGTTAGCCGCTTCAGAAGTAGACGGTGTTTCAAGTATGAGAGGTAACTTTGCATCTGGTATGGTTGAAAGATTAGGTAAGAAAAACCATGGTAAAGGTGTTCGCGTAGACCTCTCAGATGATGCAATTAAGGTTGATGTATTTATTCTTGTGAAATTTGGTGTGGCAATTCCAAAAGTTGCACAAAATGTTCAAGACAACATTCGTCAAGCCCTATTAACAATGACAGGTTTACAACTAAGTGAAGTAAATGTACATGTTGTAGGTGTACAGTTTGATTCAAAACCTGAACAAGAATTTCCTGCAGATCATTAATGTAAGTAAAAGAAGCTTAAATTATGCTTATCGTATAATTTAAGCTTCTTTTTTTTGCCCTTTTTAAGAGAGTTGCTTTTAGGAATTGTAATTTAAAAGACAGAAGTTGATTGGAACGGAAGGATGCTCGACTCCTGTGGGGAATGCGGGAAGGCTGAGACCCCGCAGGAGCGTATGCGACGAGGAGGCTCAGCTCACGCCCCTAGGAAAGCGAGCATCCTGGAGTGGAAATCAACTTATACATACTAAAATAGCATCAATGTATAAGGAAACTGCCTTTTTATTTATATATTTTTTATAATGTTCGTTTTTTAATGGTATAACTAAAGCAGAAATAGAGAAAAATTGAAAAAAATGATTAAAATACAAACTTTTTAGTGGAAATCAAAGAATAATATTAGTAAAATGAATAAAAAGAAGATGTTGAGTGTAAGTTCTTGCTTAGAAAATAAAAGATTACATAGCATAAGAAAAAGGGGATTTATGTTAGTTAGCCGTTGGAACATCGTAAAAAAAGTGGTAAAATAACATGTTAATAAATTAGTTACCACTTTATAGATAGAATTTTTGATTGAAATTAGGTTAAAAGGAGTTATATAAGAATGAAACGCAGAAAAGCTAGAGAACTTGCATTACAAACATTATTTCAAATAGATTTAGGTGAGGCAAATCCAACTGATGCATTACAACATGTATTAGAAGAAGCTGAAGAAAAGGAAGACTCTTTCTTGTCATTAATTGTGACTAATTATGTAGAAAACAAGGAAGCAATTGACAAGACACTAGCCTCTAATATCGAAAGCTGGACAATTGATCGATTAGCTAATGTTGACAGAAATATTCTTCGCATTGCATTAGTTGAAATAAATTATTTAGAAGATGCACCAAAGAGTGTAGTAATTAATGAAGCAATTGAAATTGCGAAAATTTACGGAGATGATGACTCCAGTAAGTTTATTAATGCAGTTCTATCTAAATTTTAAATAGATAAAGAAAAGCAATAATATATCAGGGGGAATTAAAATGGTAGCTAATTTAATTAATGGAAAAGAAATTTCAAGTCAGATGAAAGAAACTTTAAAAGGAAATGTCGCTGAATTAATTCAGCAAGGTGTTACACCTGGATTAGCAGTAGTTCTCGTAGGGGATAATTCTGCATCACGTACATACGTAAATTCCAAACATAAAGCATGCAATGAAATTGGAGTTTATTCAGAAGTAATTGAATTACCGGAAAGTGTAACTGAAGAGAAACTTTTAGAAATTGTTAATCAGTTAAATCATGACGACAAAATTCACGGTATTTTAGTTCAATTACCGTTACCTAAGCATATTTCAGAAAAAAAAGTTATTGAAACAATTTCTCCATTAAAAGATGTTGATGGATTCCATCCAATTAACATAGGGCGAATGATGACTGGTCAAGATGCTCTACTACCATGTACACCCTTTGGTATATTAAAAATGATTCAAACAACTGGTATTTCGATTAGTGGCAAACATGTTGTTGTCATAGGAAGAAGTAACATTGTTGGGAAACCAGTAGGTCAATTATTCTTAAATGAAAATGCAACAGTAACATATACACACTCTCGTTCAAAAAATATAACAGAGCTAACAAAACAAGCAGATATTCTAATTGTCGCAATAGGAGTTGCAAAATTCGTTACAGCAGAGTATGTAAAAGATGGTGCAATTGTTATTGATGTTGGAATGAACAGAGATGAAAATGGAAAGCTTTGTGGTGATGTGAATTTTGACGAAGTAAAAGAAGTTGCTGGATACATCACACCAGTACCAGGTGGAGTAGGTCCAATGACAATTACTATGTTACTGCATAATACAGTAAAAGCAGCTAAAGTAATTGAAAACATATCTAGTACAATGTAATTAAGACTAAAGTGTATTATTGACTTATTATTCAAAGGGTTTTCTATTATTTTTAGGATTATTTCTAAAAGATTTTTGTTTTAAAAAGATTTTGTAATAGGTTTGTTGATAAATAAGTTGATTGGAACGGAAGGTGCGAGACTCCTGTGGGAGCAGCGGGACAGGTGAGACCCCGCAGGAGCGATAGCGACGAGGAGGCTCACCGCCCGCCCCTAGGAAAGCGAGCAACCTGGAGTTCCAATCAACTTAACGCATTCTAAAATAGCAACAAAGGTAGTTGGGCCAATTTTAAAATGCAATAGAAAGATACTAATTAAATTGTATAGTAATAATAATTGAAATGAGGAATATTTATGGCAGAGCAGTTACCAATCACAGTATCTGCATTGAATAAATACTTGCGTGCAAAATTTCAAGCTGACCGTAACTTACAAAGTATTCTTCTTCGTGGTGAAATTTCAAATTTTAAACGTCATTCATCAAGTGGCCATTTTTACTTTACTTTAAAAGATGATAATGGGAGAATATCAGCAGTAATGTTTCGACAGCACAATGTTAATATAGCATTTGAGCCACAAGATGGAATGCAAGTTATTGTTCAAGGCGAAGTAACAGTGTACCCACAAAGCGGTAGCTATCAAATTTATGTTAACAATATGCAACCTGATGGTATCGGTAGTCTTTATATTGCATTTGAACAATTAAAGAAAAAATTACACGAAGAAGGACTCTTTGATCAGCGGTATAAAAAGAAGATTCCTTCTTTTCCTTCTGTTATCGGAGTAGTCACTTCTCCGACAGGTGCAGCTATTCGAGATATCATTACAACGATTCAAAGAAGATATCCAATAGGAAAGATAATTGTAATACCTACACTTGTTCAAGGTCAGCAAGCTCCCGATTCAATTGTAAAATCAATTGATATTGCAAATAACATTCCAGAAATTGATGTATTAATTGTTGGTCGTGGTGGTGGTTCGATTGAAGAGTTATGGGCATTTAACGAAGAGATAGTAGCTAGAGCTATTTTTAACTCTCGAATTCCAATTATTTCGGCAGTAGGACACGAAACAGATACAACAATTTCAGATTTTGTAGCTGATTTAAGAGCTGCGACACCAACTGCTGCAGCAGAACAAGTGTCTATTAGCCAACGAGAGCTACAAGAACAAATTAGTACATTAGATAATCGTTTGGCCAAGGCAATGAATACAGTCATAGAACGAAAACAAGTTATATTAAATAATGTACAAGAATCTTATATTTTTCGTAATCCGCAATCATTTCTAAATCCTAAACAAGAACGGTATGATCGTACATATGACGATTTAATAGGATCATTTAAACAAATATTGTCTGATAAAGGGTTACAAATTAGAGAACTTTCATCTACTTTATTTGTCCAGCATCCTAAAAATCGAATACAGTTAGAAAAACAAAAGTACGGGCAACTTTCATCCTCTTTAACAAAAGAATTAATGTCAATAATGATGAAAAAACAATACAACATGGAAAAAGTAATCCATCAACTCGATGCGCTGAGTCCTTTAAAGGTAATGTCAAGAGGATACTCATTAGCTTATAAAAATGGTGAAGAACTTATTAAAAATGTTGGTCAAGTGGAAAAAGGAGATTCATTTGATTTACAAGTTACAGATGGGACAATTCTTTGTGAAGTAATTGGAAAAAAGGAGAGTTAAAAAATGGAAGAACAAACATTATCATTTGAAGAAGCTATAAAACAAATTGAGGAAATTGTTCAAAAGCTAGAGCAAGGTGATGTTCCACTTGAAAAAGCTATTGCTTACTTTCAAGAAGGCGTTATGCTCTCACAGATTTGTAAAGAAAAACTAAATACTGTTGAGAAACAAATGGCAACAATATTGAATGAGCAAGGAGAACAACGGCCGTTCGTCATCGAGGGGGAGTAATTCATGTTAACGTTTAAACAATTTATGGAACAATCAAGTAAGATTGTCAATGATGAAATGGGGGGACTTGTTTCTTCATTACGTGCCCCTGAAAAGTTAAAAGAATCTATGATTTACTCTTTACAGGGTGGAGGAAAAAGAATTAGACCTCTTCTTTTATTTGCTACCCTTCATGCATTTAATAAAGAAATAAATATTGGTGTAAGGCCAGCGTGTGCTGTTGAAATGATACATACTTACTCACTAATTCACGACGATCTACCTTGTATGGATGATGACGATTTACGACGTGGTCAACCAACAAATCACAAAGTGTATGGAGAAGATATGGCTGTTTTAGCTGGGGATGCTCTATTAACTTATGCTTTTCAAATTATCTCAGAAATGAATGAGGTAGTAGTATCAGATGCTATAAAAATTCAATTAATACGTGAACTTTCAATCGCAGCGGGACCAGAGGGAATGGTTGCAGGTCAGGTTGCTGATATGGAAGGAGAAAGAAAAAGTTTATCTGGTGAAGAATTACAATCAATTCATGAACGAAAAACAGGTAAGATGTTAATGTTTCCAGTAATCGCTGGTGCAATTCTTTCGAATGCCACAAGCGAACATCTTTCTCATTTAACACAATTTGCATGGAAATTAGGAATCGCGTTTCAAATTCAAGATGATATATTAGATGTAATAGGAAATGTCGATTTAATTGGAAAACCAGTCGGTAGTGATATAGAAAATGATAAAACAACATATGTAAAATTATATGGAGTGACAGGAGCAAAAGAAAAACTTCAACAATTTATTAGTGAAGCAAAACAGCATATTGTTTCATGTGGCTTGCGTGATGATATGCTCCTTTCTATCTGTGATTTCGTGGGAAATAGAAACTTTTAACATGTAATTGATAAATTATGCAATAAATAAGTATTGTTCATTGATACAAAGAGTACAATTATGTATAATGATACTACTTATACATAATTAGAAAATTATCATTTAAAGTGAAACTTCCGTCAGTGGTATGTCTAGAGCCCTACTGATCGTTAGTTGAACCAATTGGATTAATACGGGCAGTTATCCTTTATCAATCATCATCGCTTTTCCCGATTATGAGATGGTAAGTCTAACTGCCTGTTAATGCGGGGTTATGAAGATGTGTGCCGTTATCACATATGTGTTAGCGGCTATTTTTAAATATAAATTGAAGGTTTTTTGATACATAGGGTTAAATTTCTTGAGAAACAGTTATCCTTTAATTAACACTATTTATGAAGAAATCTCCAATTAGAATGAAATTTCGTTTATGATTATAGAATTATTTTCTTATTAACATCTAGGAAGGTGAGTGATCCAAAATGGATCTTACGTCAATTCAGAATCCGAGTTTTTTAAAAAATAAATCGATAAAGCAATTAGAGCAACTTAGTAAGGAAATTAGAGAATTTTTAATTCAACAGCTTTCGGAAACAGGGGGGCATATTGCGCCTAATTTAGGAGTGGTTGAGTTAACGATCGCTTTACATAAAGTTTTTAATTCCCCTAAAGATAAATTTTTATGGGATGTTGGTCACCAATCATATGTACATAAAATCTTAACGGGTAGAGCAAAAGAATTTCCGACCTTAAGACAATATAAAGGGTTATGTGGTTTCCCAAAGAGAAATGAAAGTGAACATGATGTTTGGGAAACGGGACATAGCTCAACATCCCTTTCAGCTGCAATGGGAATGGCAATTGCTAGAGATCTGAAAAAAACAAAAGAATGTATTATTCCAATTATTGGTGATGGAGCATTGACCGGTGGTATGGCTTTAGAGGCTTTAAATCATATTGGTCACGAAAAAAAGGATATCATCGTTATTTTAAATGATAATGAAATGTCAATCGCTCCAAATGTTGGGGCCCTTCATAATGTGTTAGGCCGCTTACGTACTACAGGACATTACCGGTGGGCAAAAGGTGAAGTAGAGAGCATGATTAAAAAGATTCCTGGAATAGGTGAAAAGCTTTCTTCAACCTCTAAAAAACTAAAAGATGGCTTGAAGTATGTTGTTTCCAGTGGAATGTTTTTTGAAGAATTGGGATTCACTTATTTTGGTCCAGTAGATGGCCATGATTTTGAAAGTTTATTTGAAAATTTAGAGTATGCTAAGAAGACAAAAGGTCCTGTCTTAATACATGTTCTAACGAAAAAGGGGAAAGGTTATAATCCAGCTGAGTCTGATGAAATTGGTACTTGGCATGGAACTGGTCCATATAAAGTAGAATCAGGGAAAATGATTAAGCCAGTAAATTCTCCTCCTGCATGGAGTAAATTAGTAAGTGATACAGTTTTAAGATTAGCAGAAAAAGATGAGCGCATAGTAGCAATTACACCAGCGATGCCAGTTGGTTCAAAATTAGAAAATTTCCAAGAGAAATTACCTGATCGTATTTTTGACGTTGGTATCGCAGAACAACATGCTACAACTATGGCTGCCGGACTTGCTACGCAAGGAATGAAGCCTTTTTTAGCGATCTACTCAACATTTTTACAAAGAGCTTATGATCAAGTTGTTCATGACGTTTGTCGTCAAAATTTAGATGTATTTATTGGAATTGATCGAGCGGGCTTAGTTGGAGCAGATGGAGAAACTCACCAAGGAGTATTTGATATTGCGTTTTTAAGACATATTCCTAATTTAGTGTTGATGATGCCAAAAGATGAAAATGAAGGTCAACACATGGTTAATACAGCATTCAAACATTCTGGTCCAATTGCAATGCGTTTCCCACGAGGAAATGGATATGGAGTCCCAATGGATCCTGAGTTAAAAGAACTACCAATCGGATCATGGGAAGTATTAAAAAACGGATCTGATGCTGTGATATTAACTTTTGGTACAACAATTCCAATGGCTTTAGAAGCAGCTAACATATTAGAGCAAGAAGGAAAATCAATTAGAGTTGTCAATGCAAGATTTATTAAACCGATGGATACAGCAATGCTTCATGATCTATTTAAAGAAGGGATTCCTATTCTTACAATAGAAGAGGCTGTTTTACAAGGCGGATTTGGAAGTGCAGTTTTAGAATTTGCAAGTACAAATGAATATGAAAATGTTAAAGTTAGAAGAATGGGTATTCCCGATGAATATATTGAGCATGGAGAAGTGGATAAGCTTCTTGAAGAAATTGGCTTAACGAAGGAAGAAATTATTTCTAACCTTCGTAAAATGGTCGCACAAACAGCTAAGAGGATGTAATAATATGGCAAAAAAAGAACGAGTTGATGTTCTTCTTGTAGAACGAGGTCTAATAGAAACAAGAGAAAAAGCAAAAAGAGCCATAATGGCAGGTCTTGTATATACAAATGAAGAACGATTAGATAAACCAGGTGAAAAAATAGAGATAGATTCCCATCTTCAAATAAAAGGAGAATTAATGCCTTATGTGAGTAGAGGTGGGTTTAAGCTTGAAAAAGCTTTAAAAGTATTTGACGTTTCTGTTCAAGACAAAATTATGATTGATATCGGATCTTCTACAGGGGGCTTTACAGATTGTGCTTTACAAAATGGAGCCAAACTTTCATATGCATTAGACGTTGGATATAACCAATTAGCATGGAAACTTCGTCAAGATGAACGAGTTGTTGTAATGGAGAGAACAAATTTTCGTTACGTAAAACCAGAAGATTTAATTAAAGGGTTACCACAATTTGCTTCAATTGACGTTTCGTTTATTTCACTCCGTCTAATTTTGCCAGTACTTAAAACGTTACTAGTGCAAGAGAGTGATGTATGTGCGCTTATTAAGCCTCAATTTGAAGCTGGTAGAGATCAAGTTGGAAAAAAAGGAATCGTTCGTGATAAAAAGGTTCACGAAAGTGTTATTGATTATATTGTTGAGTTTTCATTAAAAGAAGGTTATGATGTCAAAAATCTAACTTTTTCTCCTATTACAGGTGGAGATGGGAATATTGAATTTTTGATTCACTTACACTGGAGCGGAGAAAAAGAATTAGGAAGTAATTTGTTTTCTCTTTCTTCAAAAGAAATCGTTGATCAAGCTCATGGTGAATTGAAAAGCCAAAGTTAAGGGAATCCACCATAATGGATTCTCTTTATTTTTTTAGGTTCTTTTCAAAAGGATTGTTGTTATTTAAAAGGTTTTGTTAAAGCAAACTGTTACTAGTGAGGTTAGTCGGAGCGGAACTACGAAATCCTTAAATTGCAATAATGTTTAAGAAAGGCTCTTTTCTAAAAGATTGTTGCTTTGAGATTTTTAATTTTAAGATAGAAGTTTATTACAACGGAAGGTGCGATACTCCTGTGGGAATAGCGGGAAGGCTGAGACCCCGCAGGAGCGATAGCGACGAGGAGGCTCAGCTCACGCCCCACGGAAAGGGAGCAACCTGGAGTTGTAATAAACTAACGAATTCTAAAGAAGCAACAATGTATACGAAAACAGTTTTTTAAAACAGGAATCGTAAGTAAATACATAAAAAGAAGTCAATTTTAAAAATATAATTAAAAGATAACTATATAACATTTCAATTCAGTGAAAACGGTTAAAAATATATATACAATGTCTTAGTTATTGGTTAAGATTAGGGTAGAAAGCGGTAGAAATTTGTCGTATTATACAAGAGGTGTACTATGAATAAAGGTCAACGTCATATAAAAATTAGAGAAATTATTGCTAAAAATGAAATAGAAACACAAGACGAATTGGTTCAAGCACTACGTGATTTAGGTTTTAAAGTAACTCAAGCAACTATTTCTAGGGATATAAAGGAGCTTGCATTAGTTAAGGTACCTTTATCTGATGGGAGATACAAATATAGTTTACCAGCAGATCAACGATTCAATCCTCTTCAAAAACTAAAGAGATTGTTAGTTGAATCATTTATTAAAATAGATAGTGCAAGTCATTTAATCGTAATGAAAACTTTACCTGGTAACGCAAACTCAGTTGGTGTACTAATTGATCATTTAGACTGGCCAGAAATTATGGGGACAATTTGCGGTGATGATACAATTCTTATTATTTGCAAATCACCAGATGAATCGGACTCCTTAAAAGAACGTTTCCTTGATATGCTACAATAAATATAACAATATGGCTATTTTTTAAAGATTGTTGTTTTGGTTTTTATAAAAATGACAGAAGTTGATTGGAATGGAAGGGTGCCCAGGCTCCTGTGGGAGATGCGGGAAGGCTGAGACCCCACAGGAGCGTATGCGACGAGGAGGCTCAGCTCACGCCCCTAGGAAAGCGAGCATCCTGGAGTGGAAATTAACTTACACATACTGAAATAGCAACAATGTATACAAAAACAGCCAACAATATAAAAGTTTTCAAAAAGCTTATTTAATTCAGGTGATTCAGTATTACAACCTGTTTTTAAGTATAGAACAATAAATAGAATTGGTTTAAAAACTAATTAGAGAGGAGCAATTCTTTGTTATCTGAACTAATTATAAAGAATTTCGCAATTATTGAAGAAGTATCAATTTCATTTGAAAAGGGGTTAACTGTTTTAAGTGGGGAAACTGGAGCAGGTAAATCCATTATTATAGATGCCATTGGTCTACTGTTAGGTGGACGTGGTTCGGCTGAATTTGTTCGTTATGAAACGGAAAAAGCAGAAATAGAAGGGTTATTTTATATAGAGGACGAAAATCACCCAATTTATACTAAATGTGAAGAACTTGGTTTTGAGATGGAAGATGAGATGATCATCTTAAAACGTGATATTACAAATGCAGGTAAAAGTGTTTGTCGAATTAATGGGAAATTAGTAACGACTTCAACATTAAAAGAAATTGGTGGTCTTTTAGTTGATATTCATGGTCAACATGAAAGTCAAGATTTGATGAACCAGGAACATCATTTATCGATGTTACAGCATTTTGATAGTCATTCTATAGAGCCACTATTAAAAACGTATCAAGAAAGCTTTACAACATATACAACTCTTAAGAAAAAATTGAAAAATTTAACTGAAAATGAACAACAAATGGCACATAGACTTGATTTGATTCAATTTCAGTTAAGTGAAATCCAAAATGCAAATTTAAAAGAAAATGAAGATGAAAAATTGTTAGAAGAAAAAATGAAAATTTCTAACTTTGAACGAATTTATAAATCATTAGTTGAAGCATATCAAAGCTTATCTCATGACGGGAATGGCCTTGATTCAGTGCGTACAAGTATGTATGCATTAGAAAATGTAGCAACAATTGACGAAGATATTAAAGATTTACATGAGGGTGTAAGTAATAGTTACTACATATTAGAGGATATTTCTTATCGTTTGAGAGATTCAATTGAACAAATGGAGTATGATCCAAAACGTCTAGATGATATTGAATCGAGATTAAGTGAAATATCTATGTTGAAAAAGAAATACGGTAACAGTGTAACTGAAATTTTAAATTATGCTGAAAAAATTGAGCAAGAGCTAGATACGATTCAACATAAGGATCAACATATCGAACAAATAATAAAAGAACTTGATCAAGCATCAATTACTGTTATAAAACATGCACAAATACTTTCTGATAAGAGAAAGGAATTAGCTAATAAATTAATCGATGCTGTTCATCAAGAATTGAAAGAATTATACATGGAAAAAACGACTTTTGATATCGTTTTTACTTTTGAAAATGGAACTGAAAATGACCCGATTTTAAATGGAGAACATGTCAAACTAAATAAAGATGGATTTGATGTTGTAGAATTTTACATTTCAACAAATCCTGGTGAACCTTTAAAACCTTTAGCAAAAGTTGCTTCAGGTGGAGAGTTATCAAGGATGTTTTTAGCTCTTAAGAGCATTTTTACAACACACCAAGGAATCACTTCAATTATTTTTGATGAAGTTGATACTGGGGTAAGTGGAAGGGTTGCACAAGCAATTGCTGAGAAAATTCACAAAGTGTCAGTTAACTCGCAAGTATTATGTATAACGCATCTTCCACAGGTAGCATCTATGGCAGACACACATCTTTATATTCAAAAAGAAATTGTTGGAAATCGAACGAAAACGGTGGTTACGCCTTTAGTGAATGATAAAAAAATAAATGAAATAGCACGAATGATTGCCGGTGTTGAAATAACAGATGTTACCCTTCAACATGCAAAAGAATTAATAAATCAAGCAGAATCAACTAAAATAATTCATCAAACAATATAAAAAAGCTCCAAATCACCTGAAATTATTCAAAGTGATTTGGAGTTTTTTTATGATGAAAAAAGTTTTTTAAACATGATGATCTATTATTTGAAACATACTAAGACGGAGTAAATTCTTGATAAAATCTTTTGCGATAAATTCATTCAAACTCATTTCTTCCAATATCTTTTCATTTTTTGACAGTCATATTTTTTTTTAAGAAAGCTCACATTAAACTTACAGCCCAAGGTGGCTTGATTATAAAATAAAAAGGAGAGTGATTTGTTTGTGATCAATTTTGTTAAAAACAAATTTTTAAATGTAGTTCTCCTTTTTTCAATTTGCTTTATTGGCGTTGTTTATCATACTCAGCAGATGAAAGTATTAAGTTCAAGTGAAATTAGTAAGAAGAAAACGTTGAATCAGCAAAATAGTAATAAATATAAAACTGTATATCAAGAAAATAAAATAAAAAGCAGTAATATTTTAAATTCAGTCAATAATAGGGAAACTTATTTTGAAAATGGCTCTTTAAAAGCTAATAGTAATAATAAAGTCCATAGTAATATTAAAATAATACCTGGTGGACAATCAATTGGAGTAAAATTAAATTCTGTAGGAGTTCTAGTAGTTGGTCATCACTTGATCTTAACGGAAGATGGACAAAAATCGCCAGGTGAAATTGCAGGTATACAAATTGGTGATATGATTATTAAGATGAATGAAACAAATATAGAAAAAATGGCAGACGTATTACCATTTATTCAACAAGCGGGAAAAAATGGTGCACCAATTCACATAACAGTTAAAAGAGAAGGCAAATACTTAAATAAAATATTAAAGCCTTTAAAAGATAAAAATCAAGACTCTTATCGAATTGGTTTATACATCAGAGATTCTGCTTCAGGAATTGGAACAATGACATTTATTGATCCAAAAACATTGAAATATGGTGCACTCGGTCATGTTATATCCGATAGTGATACTAAAAAAGCAATAGAAGTTGAAAATGGAAAAATTTTGTATTCAACTGTCACTTCGATTGATAAAGGAACAGATGGGTCACCAGGTGAAAAAATTGCACATTTTGCTGCTGAACGTGGAACTATTGGAGATATCACAACAAATAGTCCATATGGGATATTTGGAAAAGTAAATGAAAAAATTAATAATGGTATCTATTCAAAACCAATTCCAATTGCACTTTCAGATGAGGTTAAAGAAGGGCCAGCAAAGATTTTGACTGTTATTCACGATAATAAAGTTGAAGCTTTTGATATCCAAATCATAAGCAGTATAAAACAAAAATTCCCATCAACTAAAGGTTTAATATTAAAAGTAACTGATCAAAGACTACTGAAAGAAACAGGTGGAATAGTACAGGGGATGAGTGGATCTCCAATCATTCAAAATGGAAAATTAATTGGAGCTGTTACTCATGTTTTTGTAAATGATTCAACTAGTGGATATGGAGTTCATATTGAATGGATGCTCAATGAAGCAAAATTACCGATATACGATTATTCAGAATCTGAAGAAAAGAATATAGCGAGTTGAAAAATATCCTTTCGTGTGTATACGCGAAAGGTTTTTGCTTGAAAAACTTATGAGAAAAAATGAGCTGATTTTTTATAATTTGCTCTTTAATTAAGATTGTTGCTTTAGGTTATGTAATATAAAAGACAGAAGTTGATTTAAACGGAAGGGTGCTGGGCTTCTGTGGGAGATGCGGGAAGGCTGAGACCCTACAGGAGCGTATGAGACGAGGAGGCTCAGTTCACGCCCCACGGAAAACTAACACCATGGAGAGGAAATCAACTTATACATACTGAAATAACAATAATATATACGAAAACAGCCTTTATAAAAGATTGCTCGTTTTAAAAAAAGATTTTGTTAAAGCATTCTGTAAATAAAAATTAATTAGAGCGATAGAGAGACTATTGTGATAGCATCAGTACAGGGTGAGATCCTAGAAGAACATTTTAATTAGGAGAATTGGTTTTAAAAATAGTTTAATTTTAAAAAAATACTAAATTTTACCTTTTTTATATTTTATATTTACAAAAATCGTGTGAATATGCAGAATTTTATAGTACAATATACTTAATATAGAAACCAAATGAAAGATAATTACATAAGTTAAGTCGAATACTAGAAGAAAATGAAGAAAACTATCTATTTTAATAAAAATATTCAGAATTTATAATTAACATTAGGGAGAAGCTTTTATTGTCGAAATTTTCGGTAAAAGGTTAACTTAGAAATAGTAAATAGTGATGAAGTATGGGGAGGAACGGCTGTGGATAAAATTAAGGTAATGTTAGTGGATGATAATAGGGAATTAGTAGTCATGCTTGAAAATTATATTAATGCACAATTAGACATGGAAGTAGTAGGAATAGCTTACAATGGTTCAGATTGTATACCACTTGTAAAAGAGAAAAAACCAGATGTACTTGTATTAGATATTATTATGCCACATTTAGATGGAATTGCTGTTTTAGATCGTTTGCGTTCAGGTATAGTTGAGAAGATTCCAAATGTCATTATGTTAACAGCGTTTGGTCAAGAAGACGTTACGAAAAAAGCCGTAGACCTAGGTGCATCTTATTTTGTTTTAAAACCATTTGATATGGAGCATTTAATTAATAATATTCGTCAAGTTGTTGGGAAGGGATCGTCACTTTCAAAGCGCTCTACACCTTCATTAGTATCTAATTTTGAAAATAAACCACGTAATTTAGATGCTAGTATAACAAGCATTATTCATGAAATTGGAGTTCCTGCTCATATTAAAGGATATATGTATTTACGAGAGGCAATTTCTATGGTGTATAATGATATTGAATTACTAGGGTCTATTACAAAAGTGTTATACCCTGATATTGCTAAGAAATTCAATACAACCGCAAGTCGTGTAGAAAGGGCAATTCGCCATGCAATCGAAGTTGCTTGGAGCCGTGGGAATGTTGACAGCATCTCAACTCTTTTTGGTTATACAGTAAGCATGTCAAAAGCAAAACCGACAAATTCAGAATTTATCGCAATGGTTGCTGATAAACTGCGTTTAGAGCATAAGGCTTCTTGAAAGGATTTAAATTAATATTATCTGATTTGATATATTAAGTAAGTTTTTTGCACTCATTTTATTTACACATAGTATATAAAATTTAAATTCAACACCTTTCCTTTTGCAAGGGAAAGGTGTTATTTATTTTTTTGCTACCCTGAAAAAACATCTTAAGAGAATCATTATAGGACGAATTTTTTTTCATGGTCCATGGTGGGAATTTTATTAGCATGGATGTCTTTTTTCTAAAAGAATATTAATTTAAAAGACAGAAGTTGATTACAATGGAAGGTGCGAGACTCCTGTGGGAATAGCGGGAAGGCTGAGACCCCGCAGGAGCGTATGCGACGAGGAGGCTCAGCTCACGCCCCACGGAAAGGGAGCATCCTGGAGTTGTAATCAACTAACGCATTCTAAAATCGTTCAACTGAACTAGTGCATGAATCAATTTGGAATTCTGCTAATTCAACATCAACTTCACATTCATCAAAATTAACTACATAAGGAAGATCACTATTTCTGTGTATCTCCTTAATGACAATATTACTACCTTGATGAGCAATTTTACCATTATTAAAGTTAATGTCTCTATTTAAAGTTAAATGTTGGCCTTTTTCATAATGCATAAATGTTCTCCTTTCAAAGTAATATATTTATTTTAACCATTTATCAATTTAAATAGTAAGTATCAGTATATATTTATTTCTTGACAGGTCATCATATGATATTAAAATGTATATTTTTTTAAAAAGTTTTGTGACGAATTTGAAGAAAAGTTTGATTGCAAATTAAGTAGGAGAAGTTTATATAGGTGGTAGAAATGAAAAAAGGGTATGGTTATCTACAACCATACCCTTAAAAAAACTAATTATTGTGATGTTCAGTGTTTTCTACATTACCACTTCTTTTTAGCTTATTCCATCCAACTGCCACACCTTTAATTGAGGCCAATATAGATTTGAAAACTACATATGTCATAAATTGACGATAGATAAACCTTTGCACTATTAATGATAATAATGGTTTAGGATTCTCTTTTTCTAATCTGAAGGCAAAGTATGATGTACCTAAATCAAAGATAAAGAAAGCTAAATAGAATATTAATACTTTTAATGGATCACTACTAAATAATCCAATGAACATTAGTAAATCAGCAAAAGGTGAAATTAAATTTGAGAAATATTGGAACAACCACATATTTGGTAATCCAATAAATCCTAAAGTTTTATTTTTCTTATTGAATAATCCAGAACGGTGTTTCCATAAACATTGAAGTGTACCAAATGACCAACGGAAACGCTGTTTGATTAAGCTTTTTACATCTTCAGGTGATTCAGTATAAGCATAAGCTTTTTCTTCGTAAACGATTCGATAACCATTACGTAATAGAGTTAACGTTAGGTCTGTATCTTCTGCAAGTGTATCTTCACTTAAACATCCTGCTTCTTGTACTCTTTGTTTATGCCAAGCACCCATAGCTCCTGGTACAACCGTAATACAATTTAATTCATCAAAAGCTCTTCGTTCAAGGTTGAAGCCTGTAATATATTCCACGTGTTGCCAATTAGTTAAAATATTTTTTCGATTTCCAACTTTTACATTACCTGAAACGGCAGCAACATTTGGATCTTCAAAGTGTCGTACCATTAAAGAAATTGCATCTTTTGAGATTAGAGTATCAGCATCTAAAGAAACAACAATATCTCCACGTGCTTCTGCATATCCTAGGTTTAAAGCAGTAGCTTTACCACCATTTTCTTTTTGAATTAATCTTACTTGTTGGTTATCAGAGAAGGCATCCATAATGACTTTGGACGTCTGATCTTTTGAACCATCATCAACAATAATGACTTCAAAGTTTGGATATTCACTTTGAAGAATAGATTTTATTGTCTTTACAATAACCTCTTCTTCGTTATAGGCTGCAATTAACACGCTAACGAAAGGCTGAACTGGAATACTTGAAAATGTTCGAGAACTATATCTTCTTTTTTGTTTTAATGCGAAATACATTAAGAAAATTCCTCTAAGAACACCTAATACGATAGCTGTATAAAAAATCCATTGTAAAGTTGTAGTGAAATAGTCTGCCCCATAAAAAACTAATTTGTCATATAAAATGAAGAACTGATCTTTTAAAGGTACAGGTGGCATTATATCACTACGTTTTTTACCTAATAAGTCAGAAACTGTTACAAATTGGTATCCATGTTTTTGTAAATTCTCAATAATAATTGGTAATGCTTTAACTGTATTCGTGCGATCTCCACCAGCATCATGTAATAGGATGATATGTCCATCTCCATTATAAATTGGTGTAAGCACATTATTAACGATTTCTTTAACAGGTGGTCTTGCCCAGTCTTCAGGGTCAACTTTTTCTCCAACCATTGTGTAATTTAATTCTTGAGCACGAATAATTGGTACAAGCTCACTTGCTAAATAAGGCTCAGCATCAGCTTCGTATGGTGCTCTAAATAATGTTGTTGAATGTCCTGTTAACTCTTCAATTAATCTTTGTGTAGCATTAAGCTGTAATTTTGTTTCAAAAGATGAAACGGTCGCTACGTTAGGATGAGTAAACGTATGATTTCCTATCTCATCCCCAGAATTATATTCGCGTTTAATAATACTTGGATTATTTTCAGCATTTTGTCCAATTACAAAGAAATCGGCTTTTACATGATATTTGTCTAATATATCTAAGATTTGCGGAGTATATGTTGGATCCGGTCCATCATCGAACGTTAATACGACTTGTTTTCCTTTAGGCTGTCCATATCGCTGAACTTCATATGTGACAGGTAGTTTTGTGTACTGTTCATTCGTAATATATCCATTTTTATCTACATTAAAATCTCGATAACCTTGTTTGATAGTGTTCGTGACTCGTAATATTTCACCTTGTCCATAATACTGAACTCGTTCATTACTACTTAATTGGTGTAATTCATTTAAAGTATCTTTTGTATCGTTAGAATGTTTGATTTCCTTCCAAATACTAGGATCTTCTGCTCCTAATCTCCATAGGGCAATACCTTTTGCATTTTCATACATAGAAGTTTGAAGTTGATTATAAAATGTTACTCCATCTAAAAACCAAACAATATGAGTTTCTCCCTTATCTTTATAAATGATATAAGGATTGCCACTTTGCCCGTTCCATTGAATTTTTACGTGAGAATCTTTTACTAGTTGGATTACATCAGAAAATGTTAATGGATCTGCTGGATCTTTAGAACCAACTGTCCAATCATATCCATAGTTACCAACAGAAACAATAAGTTTATCCGCTGGGATATCTAAATTACTAAGCGTAGTTTTGAACCAATTGTTTGAAGCGATTGGTCCAGCAGGTCCTCCGCTATAATGTTCGTCATACATCATGACAATGACACGATCATCTGATTTAGATAAAGCTTTGTAATCAAAAGCTTTATCATCACTTGGAACGTCTTGAGTAACTTTTAAATGGTTTTGATGGAAGACGTTAGAAAGTAATGACATAAATTGAGTTAATTTTTCTTTATCGCCTTCTGGTATAGCTTCAAAGTCAATATTAACTCCTGCAAAATTGTTAGTTTTAATCGATTTTTCGAGATTATTAATAAACTTCATTTGTGTATCAATAGGTGAATTTAATAAGTTGTGAATTTCCTTAGTATCAAATGCTCCATTACTGAAGTTATTAATTAATGGAAGTAATTTTACATGATGTTTGTTTGCATATCGTACAATCGATGGATCGATTTCATTACTAAATGTAAAATTAGGTTTTAAATGATACCACTCAGGAATTAAATTCGTAATTGAGCGCACGTTTTTTTCAAATGAACTAGTACTATTTTCATCCCAGTTTACATAAAAAGCGTATGTTTCTTTTTGTACACTTTTATGATTATAAACATGTTGTAAGTGGTATTTTGATGAATTGTCTTTTTTTAACTCATATTTCAATAGTTTTTCACTTATCTTTGCATCAACAGGGAAAATATTATTATGATGCTCAGATCTTAATTTTAAGTTTTTTAAATGTGAAGTTGATAGGATACTCTGAAAGAAAAAATAAAATACAATAATTGATATTACTAATAAAGTACCTATTAACCAATTAAATATTCGTTTTCTTTTACCATGAGCATCATAAAAAATAAATGATGGTTTATCCTGCTTTTTTTTCATTTTTTTCTCCCTTCATTGTTATATCTATACTCAAGGAAAGTATTTTGAATTGATTTGCAAACTTAGTATAAAAGAGTACAAAAGCGTGGGCAATATGATTTGGCTAATAAAAAAGTTAAGTATTTCTTTATGTTTTTTAATATATGGGTAAAAATCATATATGGTAGAAAATGGATTAAGATAAGTTTTTTTAATTAAAATAGATAACTCTAGTAAAAAGGGTGCAAAAAAATTATTAATATCTGTAATTTTCATTCCTATAATAATGAGAGAATTTTAATTAAAATTAATAATTTGAATATTTTTTACAACTTTATAAGATAGAAAAAGGCTTTAACTTAAAATGAAGCCTCTTCATATTTTAAAGATTTCTAGAACAAATAAAACTTCGAATTCATATTTTTACAAAAATATTGATAAATAAAATAATTCGGAATAATATAAAAATAAATTATTGTTCGATGGAGGTCGAACCAAATGGGGTATGAAATTTTAATTGATTTTTGTCCTGCATATGAACTAATTGTTAGTTTGTATGCTTTTTCACAAGTTAAAAAGCATAAGACAATCGATTTAGGTAAAAAGTGGGTGAATTCTGTAAAACAGCTTCTTCCTTCTGAATTTATTGAAGAAATTAAAGAAAGTGAGAGTATTGTTCGTGAAATGGGGTTAGATTTGTTAGTCGCATCTTGCCCAGGAGATCGGTCAGCAATACAGTTTATTGAATGGTTAAAGTCATTGTCTACCGAGAAGATTAAATTGTTAATTAGCGATTATTTCGAAAAAGTCCCTGAAGATTTATCTGAAAGAAAAGAAAAAATGATTTCAATACTTACTAAGTGGAATGAATATTACTTTTCAACTATTGATCAAACAATCATTATCAACTTGGCGATGGATAAGGCAAAAAAGCTTGAATTAAAAAAGTCAATGAGTCCGGAAAATTTATTTGAATTGGCTACAAACGGTATACATCAATTAACTACACCAGATTTGAAAACAGTCCGACTAATTCCTCAATTTCACCTAAGTCCAACAAATAATAGCATACATTACAAAAGTCATATCACTTGTTTTTATCATTGTGACGCTAAACCAGTCCAAGATGGACTACCCAGTCAACTGTTATTACGTCTCACTCAATGTTTGGGAGATGAAAGTAGGTTGATGATTCTTCGTTATGTTTCTGAAGGACCTAAGGAATTTCAAGATTTAGTAAATTTCACTGGTTTGGTCAAGAGTACTGTTCACCATCATTTAGTGGCACTAAGAGCAGCTGGGCTTTTACAAATTGAAGCTTCAGGTAGAAATACGAAGTATCGTTTGCGAAGGGGCGGGATCGAAAAGTTAAATGAGTTATTAAAAAAGTATCTTAATTTCTCATATGTGGAGGATGACGTTGATGAATAAACCTTTTTGGTTCTTGTTTTCTGCACAAACAATCAGTTCATTTGGAGATTATTTTGGGATTCTTGCATTACAATGGATTATTTATAAAGAAACTGGTTCACTATTGGCGATGGGGAGTTTAATGCTTACTTTTGGTATACCCGAAATTATCGTTCGACTTTTAGGAGCTCCTATTATCGATCGGTGTAACAAACCAAGGTTAATGGTATTACTTGATTTTTTTCGATTTCTTGCTTTTTTTGCACCTGCAATTTTAGGGATATTTGGATGGGTAGCTATATGGCCTATTTATGTATCTGCATTCTTTATCGGTACGTGTACTGCGTTATATAACCCTGCAAGTATGTCAATTCTTCCTTCTATTATAAAAGGAGAAAAGCTTGTGCGTAGCAACTCCTTATTAGATACGTCTATGTATGCTTCTGTTATTATAAGTCCTGGTCTAGCAGGAGCTTTTATAAAATATGTTGGAGCGTATCAAAGTCTTCTTGTTGATGCAATTAGCTATCTATTAGCCGCAATTTTAGTTAAGAACCTTTCATCTTATATTGAAATTAAGAAAAAAGAAAAAAACATAGTAGGTATTAAAGGTTATTTGACGGAAATGGTAGAAGGAATAAAGTTTTTTAAATATGCCCCGGCACTACTAATTGTTATGTTGGTTGTAGCTGTAAAAAATATGAGTTCAATGGCATTTTCTACTATGGTCTTGCCTTTTGGTCTGAAAATTTTACATCTTGATACCTTTCAGGTAGGGCTTCTTTCTTCGGCTACAGCAGTTGGATTATTAGTAGGATCACTAATCGTGGCTGCAATTGGTGATATGAATAACCGTCGTATGCCAATGGTGGGGAGCTGTTTCTTTCAAGGGATATTATATATGACGTTAGGGTTTACGAAAATTTATTGGGTAGCAATGATTGTGTTTTTCTTATTAGGTATTTGTGGACCATTTTTTGGTTCGTATAGCTCATCGATATATGGAAGGCTTGTCCCTGAAGAATTAAGAGGTCGTGTGATGTCAGCAAGACTATTGGTTGGCGGCATGCTTCAACCAGTTGGAAGTTATCTAGGAGGAGCTGTATCTAGTCTTTATGGAATACCCTTCCTATTTATAGGTGCTGGAATAGTTCCAGCTGTAACCGCATTTGTAGCCTATTATATTCCTAAACTAAAAGATATTGATGGAGAATTAACCGAACTATTTATTCCTACAAATCCTACAAAATCTCTTCAGGTTAAAAACGAAACCCATAGTCTTTAAATCTTAATGAGTAATACGGAATGGAGTGCCTTTCAAAAAGGGCAAAAATAGGTAACGCGCATAGTATATAAAGCAATTGACTTTTTTAAGAAGGTGAAAAAATGTATAACATTCCTTTAGGTAATCAGTATCCTAGTTATTTTGTTTATCAAACTGGATACTATGATTATGATTTAAGAAATTCTCAAGGCCAATTTGCCCAGGTTACTAAAGCGGTTTTGGATGCAATTATAGGAGAAGCAACTGCGATCGATTTTTACAATCGATTAATAAATGCTGCTCCAAACCAAAAACATAAAGATAATATTCATCATGCGTTAGAAGATGAAAAAATCCATTTACAACTCTTTACTGGGCTTTATATTACCCTTACAGGACAACAACCTGTTTATCAGATTAAAAAAGAGGAATTTAGTAATTATAATGAAGGTTTAAGAATGGCGTATGAAGATGAACTGGAAGCGTACGAAAATTATAGAAATGCTTATTTACTTACACAAGATCAGTATATTAGAGATGTTTTTTTTAGGGCAATGACTGATGAAAATGAACATGCAATAAGATTTGGTTTTCTTTCAATGTCACCAAGTTAAGTTTTTAAAGTTGGAAAATATTTGTGATTAATCGAACTGATAAGTGGTTGAAATAGAAAAATAAATATGCTATAATTTATATTCGCTACCAGTGAATAAAATATGTTGCTAATATTGCTTTAGGCATACGGAAGAAAATCGGGCACATTCCATGAGTGTCAACAATTTCAACCATCAAAAAAAGCAATAGTAATATCTAGAAAAGATTGTTGTGAAACAAGCTGCCTAATGGAACGGCCCTGGAGCCGAATTGCGAAAGAGAGGTAGGGCTTTCGCCAACAGACAACAATTTTAACTTTTAAACTAACTATATAATAATAAAAGGCTATTCGTTTACGTTGAACGAATAGCCTTTTATTTTTTGGCTCTTTTCTAAAAAAATGTTGCTTTTGAGATTTCAAAACAGAAGTTGATACCAATGGAAGGTGTGCGAGACTCCTGTAGGAATAGCGGGAAGACTCAGCTCACGCCCTACGGAAAGCGAGTATCCTGGAGTTGTAATCAACTAACTCATTCTAAAATAGCAACAATTTATACGAAAAAAGCCTATTTTTATACTAAGTATACTAGTGTGAAAACAATCGCAATAATAAAACGGTAAATAGCAAATGGTGTTAATTTGACTTTTTCTAGTAGTTTTAAGAAAAATACAATCGCAAGTAGTGCTACGATAAATGCAGTGATAAAACCGGTAATAAATAACGTTAAGTCTGAAGAGGATAGAACATTCCAGCTTTTAATTAAATCTACTCCGCTAGCTCCAATCATCATAGGAACTGCAAGGATGAAAGTGAATTCTGCCGCTGTTTTTCGATTTAACCCTAATAATAAACCACCAGCAATTGTAGATCCAGATCGTGAAAAACCTGGCCATAGCGCTAATACTTGGAAGCATCCTATTAAAAATGCTTGAGTATAAGATATTTGATCTAAATTTGTTGATTTTGGTTCTTTCGCAAAACGTTCAGCAACAATTAATAATATTCCGCCCGCAACTAATCCGATTACAACGTTTCTTGAAGAAAATAATACATTTTTAATGAAATCGTGAAAGACTACTCCAGCAAGTCCAGCTGGAATTGCACCTATTATGATGTGGATAAGATTTAATTTTGTTTTCTTATACCCGCTTGTTTTTATACCGACTACAGACCATAATCGTTTCCAAAATACTACTACTACAGCTAAAATTGATCCTAATTGAATAACAACTTCAAAAACAGTTGATCTAGGGCCCCCGAAATTAATTAAATCTGCTGTCAAAATTAAATGGCCAGTTGATGAAACAGGTAAAAATTCTGTTAATCCTTCAACCATACCCATAATGAGTCCTATTAACCAATCTGGTAACATATAGAATTTCCCCCCGTTATAAAATAAAAAATAATGACTAAAAGCCTTTATTATTTTACTTTATGCAACTAACTAAAGGAAGGGTTTGATCTAATTTTTACGAAAATTTAAAAAAGAATAGCCGATTAAGCTATTCTTTTTCAGATGAAGTAGTTGTTTTTTGCTCTAGTTCCATTAGTTTCTTCATTAATATATGCTGAGGCATGTGCATAAGCTGTTCAATGGGAATGTTTAATTTTTTGGAAAGTGTAATGGCTGTTTCAGGTGAAATTTGTAATGGTTTCATGTTTTCCCTCCTATTTTATTTATTCCGCATTAACGGGCAGTAAGACACCCACCTCAAGATTGAGAGGAAGGCGAGGAATAACTGCCCGTAAAAGCCCGATTGGGCGGGCTAACCATAAGTGGGGAAAGAAAAAAACCCCACTAATGGAAGTTTCACATTATTAATTAGTATACTATTAATAATGAATTGGTGCACTTAGTAAGGAGGGACCGAATTGGTACAAATATTTGGACATAGAGGAGCTGCTGGAACGTTTCCAGAGAATACAATGGTTTCATTTAAGGCATGTGAAAAGTTTAGAACTGATGGAATTGAATTGGATGTTCAACTAACAAGTGATGGTGAGATTGTTGTAATCCATGATGAAACAATTAATCGAACTTCAAATGGTAAAGGATATGTCAAAGATTTTACACTTTCACAATTAAAACAATTTGATTTTAGTAATAATTTCAAAGAAAAAGTAGGTTTTTGTGAAATTCCAACATTAAAAGAAGTTTTTGATTGGGCACAAAATAATGACTTTTATATTAATATTGAGTTGAAGAATGATAAAATTCCATATCATGGGCTAGAAGAACGTGTAATTAATTTAATAAGACAATATGAAATAGAAGAAAGAATCATCATTTCATCGTTTAATCATAAAAGTATGTTTAAGTTACATTTAATGGCTCCGGATATTGAAACTGGAGTTTTATATTATAGGAAAAAAAACGAACCATGGAAATTGGCAGAGGAATTTAAAACGAAAGCAGTACATCCTAACTATAAATCAATTACAGATGAACAAATTATTGAAACATTAAACCATCATATTGCTGTTCGCCCTTATACGGTTAACGATCCATTCATAATGAAAAGATTAATTGCATTGAATTGTACAGCTATTATTACTGATTATCCAGAAATAGCTGCGGAGTTAGTAGGTAAATAAAAAAGAGGGGCTATCCGGTATGTTCAATTTTGAAAGTAACGGATATGCCCCTTTTATTTATTTTTGAAATTTATTTTGGACTTTTCCTCGTTTTCGGTCACGGTATAATACAAAACTTCCTACTAAATAAAGACCAATTGCCAATGAAATGATTCCAAATATTAATTGTAAACCAAGTGAGCTAAATCCAAATGAATGGATGAAGAATAAAGTGTCTCTAATGAGTTTGATTCCTATAACTGCTAAGATAATTGGTGTAACAATTACAACAAAAGCAAGCATTCTTGTTAATGATTCTTTCATTTAACTTCCCCCAAGCCTGGATTAAAATGTCCCGAATAATCTCCCTATTCTCATATTCTTATACATAAATAGTGTTGTCAAGTATAGGGGAGTGTAGATGGACTACTAAAAGGAAAACGTTTTATAATGAAAGAGTATTGTGAGTTTAAATAAAAATCCTTATTCGATTTAAAATAAATGCAGTAGGTGATTTTATGAAGCAAAGAGTAATGATTATCGGAATGGGGACAGGCGGAACTGCGATTTTATCCTTATTGTTACCATCAGATTTATTTAAAGTAATTTCTGTTGTTGATTCCTCAGAAAATGCAATTGGGGTACCGATTGCGAAAAAATATAAAAAACCAGTATATAAAAATTGGAAAGACCAAAATCAAGATGAAATAGATATCATATTTGATACAACTGGCGATCCGATTTTACATCAAGATCTTCTTAAGAATAAAATGAATCATATCATATTAATTCCTGGTTCAATTGCTAAAATTGTTAAAAGATTAGTTGACGAAAAGGAATCACTCATTAAATTTATTAGTGAGAAAAGAAAGCAACAAGATTTGATTTTAAATTCAGCCCATGATGGAATGATTGTTGTAGATCGTAATGGAATTATACAGTTCTTAAATAAATCTGCAGAACTAATATTAAATATTCAAAAAGAAAATGCTATTGGAAGAGCAATTCTTGATGCTGTTCCAACTAGTCAATTACCTAGAGTTCTGCAAACAAAACAAAAGGAAGTAAATCAAGAACATATCTTAATAAATGGTAGTAAAATTTTTACGACTAGAATTCCAATTATTGATGATGATGGAATAATAAAGGGTGCATTTTCAGTATTTAAAGATGATACTGAGGTATTAAATTTAGCTCAAGAAGTAACAAGTCTTAAAGAAGTATATAGTATGCTTGAGGCTGTTATTCAAAGTTCGGATGAAGCAATATCGGTTGTTGATGAAAATGGTAAAGGATTGATTATTAATCCTGCTTATACACGTATAACTGGACTAACAAGTGAACAAGTAATAGGTAAACCTGCAACGATTGATATAAAAGAAGGAGAAAGTGTTCATTTAAAAGTATTAAAAACGAAACAGGCAGTTCGTGGTGTCAGAATGAAAGTTGGTAAACAAAATCGTGATGTGCTTGTAAATGTTGCGCCAGTATTAGTTGATGGAAAATTAAAGGGAAGTGTTGGGGTTATCCATGATGTGTCAGAGATCCATCAATTAACAAATGAACTGAATCGAGCAAGACAAATTATTCGAACATTAGAAGCAAAATATTCATTTGAAGATATAGCAGGTGAATCTGAAGGGATTAAACTTGCGATTATGCAAGCGCAACTGGCAGCAAATACTCCAGCGACCGTACTTTTAAGGGGTGAGTCTGGTACAGGGAAAGAATTATTTGCACATGCAATTCATAACGAAAGTGATCGGAAATACAATAAATTTATTCGTGTAAACTGTGCAGCAATCTCTGAATCGTTATTAGAAAGTGAATTATTTGGATATGAAGAAGGGGCATTTTCAGGAGCGAAAAGAGGTGGGAAAAGAGGGGTTTTTGAAGAAGCCAATAATGGAAGTATTTTTTTAGATGAAATTGGCGAGCTTTCACCTACAATGCAGGCGAAGTTGCTACGGGTTCTTCAAGAAAAAGAACTAGTCCGTGTCGGTGGAACAAAATCGATAACAATTAATGTCCGAGTTATCGCTGCAACAAATGTTAACTTAGAAGAAGCTATTGTAAAAGGTTCTTTTCGTGAAGATCTATACTATCGTTTGAATAAAATTCCAATATTTATTCCTGCACTTCGTGATCGATTAGGTGATATTTCTTTTATTAGTGAAATTCTCTTAGCGAAAATAAACCAAGATTATGGTAGGAATGTTGGACGATTATCTGAGGGAGCTATTCAATATTTAAAAGAATACCAATGGCCAGGTAATGTACGTGAATTAGAAAATGTCCTAGGTAGAGCTGTAATTTTTATGAAGCAATATGAGACGGTTTTAGAGTATCATCATTTTTCAGCAATGCCAATTGCTAGTAAGTCAATTGTAAAAGAACCAAATGTTTATTTACCGAATGACAATGTCCCGCAGGTTGAGAAGCCAAAAATAGAAGAAATTACAAATTTAGATGGCATGGTGACATTATACGAAGGTGAAATAATTGAGAGAGCTCTGGAGAAAAATAACTATAATAAGACAAAGACAGCTAAAGAGCTTGGAGTGTCTGTTCGGAACTTATATTACAAATTAGAAAAATACAATAATGCAAAAAATAGCATGCAATAATTTGCGTGCTATGATATTTTTTGCAGAGTTTATTTTAAAAATATGGTAAAAAAGTAATAAATTAGTACCAAGTGTTAGAATTAAGTGATATAATAATTGATGTCAAAAATACATTTTTTAAGACGTTTAAATAAGAAATAACGCTTACAAGAAAGAATTTTGACTGTTTAGAGAAAGTTGGCACACTTTTTGCTTATATAATTAGTGGGGGGATGAAAGGATGAGTTTTCTATGAAATTTACAGATTTAATTCCACTAGCTAAAGAACTTCCTAAGAAAACGATATCTGTAGCTGTTGCAGAAGACTTAGAAGTGAAAGAAGCAATAACGTTAGCTTTAGAAGAGAATTTAGCTAATTTTCTACTCTTTGGAAACGAAGAGACTTTATCTGAAATGTATGAAGACTTACAGAATGATTACAATAAAAGTAAGCGCATACAAATCGTTCATGCCTCGTCAAATCAAGAGGCAGCTAAATTAGCGGTTGAAGCTGTAAATAAAGGAAATGCTTCGATTGTTATGAAAGGGAATGTTCCCACTGCTACTCTTTTAAAGGAAGTATTAAATAAAGAGTATGGATTAAGAAATAGGGAAGTACTGTCTCATGTTGCAATGTTTGAAATACCGACTAGAGATAAATTGGTATTTTTAACTGATGCTGCAATGAATATTGCCCCTACGCTTCAACAAAAGGCTCTTATAATTGAAAATAGTGTAGAGATTGCTAGGAAAGTTGGGATCTCTTTACCTAAAGTAGCAGTATTATCAGCCGTTGAAGTGGTTAATCCAGCAATGCAAGCAACAATTGATGCTGCTGCATTAACAATGATGAATGTAAGAGGACAAATAAAAAATTGTCTAATTGATGGTCCGCTTGCTCTTGATAATGCTGTTTCTATGGAAGCAGCGGAACATAAGGGCTTAAATGGAGTAGTTGCTGGAAATGCAGACATTTTAATGGTTCCTTCAATTGAATCAGGAAATGTATTGTATAAATCATTTGTTTTTATGGCAAATGCAAAAGTTGCTGCTGTAATTGCAGGAGCAAAAGCACCAATTGTGCTTACTTCAAGATCTGATAGTGCTCAAACTAAACTATATTCACTAGCTTTAGCAATTTGTTCATCAAATAAATAATATATTAGGGAGATGTAATAACATGGAAATTTTCAAATACTTAGAAACTTATGATTATGAGCAAGTGGTTTTTTGCCAAGATAAACAATCAGGATTAAAAGCGATTATTGCAATTCACGATACAACTCTTGGACCAGCTTTAGGTGGAACAAGAATGTGGACATATGATTCTGAAGAAGCTGCAATTGAAGATGCTCTTCGTCTTGCAAGAGGAATGACATATAAAAACGCAGCAGCTGGATTAAACTTAGGTGGTGCAAAAACAGTTATTATCGGGGATCCACGTAAAGATAAAAGTGAAGAAATGTTCCGTGCATTAGGACGTTATATTCAAGGATTAAATGGCCGTTATATCACTGCTGAAGATGTTGGAACAACTGTTGCTGATATGGACTTAATCCATGAAGAAACTGATTATGTAACTGGTATTTCACCTTCATTCGGTTCTTCTGGTAACCCATCTCCAGTAACTGCTTACGGTGTATATGTTGGTATGAAAGCTGCTGCAAAAGAAGCATTCGGTACTGATAGCTTAGAAGGTAAAGTAATTGCTGTACAAGGTGTAGGGAACGTAGCTTATAGCCTATGTAAACATCTACATGAAGAAGGTGCACAATTAATCGTTACAGATATTAACAAAGAAGCTGTACAACGTGCTGTAGAAGAATTTGGTGCGACTGCTGTTGAACCAAACGAAATTTACGGCGTTGAATGTGACATCTATGCACCATGTGCATTAGGAGCAACTGTAAACGATGAAACAATTCCACAATTAAAAGCAAAAGTTATTGCTGGTTCTGCTAATAACCAATTAAAAGAAGCACGTCATGGTGACTTAATCCATGAATTAGGTATTGTTTACGCACCTGATTACGTAATCAATGCTGGTGGCGTTATCAATGTAGCAGACGAATTATATGGATATAACTATGACCGCGCTTTGAAAAAAGTTGAAGGAATTTATGACAACATTTCAAAAGTAATTGAAATTTCAAAACGTGATGGCGTTCCAACATATGTAGCTGCTGATCGTCTTGCAGAAGAACGTATCAACCGCATGCATAACTCACGTAGTCAATTCTTACAGAATGGACACAATATCTTAAGTAGAAAAAAATAATTCATAAAAATAGATTTTAGATAGGCTGACTATTTGGGAAAGTTTTAACTTATTTATTATAGATATGTCTGTGAATTCACGAGTGTGTTTTTAGCATATTTACCAAATGAATGGGTTATTCCAAAATGGTCAGCCTAAATAATAAATTTTTTCATGAAAGTTGGAGGGACAATGTTGGCAGAACATCGCATTTTAGTTATTAATCCTGGCAGTACATCGACAAAAGTAGGGGTTTTTGATGATGAAAAGCCAATAATTGAACAAACGATTCGTCATGAAGATGAGCAATTAGATTCGTTTTCATCAATAATCGATCAATATAATTTTCGGAAAAATATTATTTTAGAAGTCCTTCACAAAGAAGGGATTAACCTTTCAAAATTAAGTGCTGTATGTGGTCGCGGTGGTTTACTACGTCCAATTGAAGGTGGCACATATGCTGTAAATGATGTAATGTTAGAAGATTTAAAGTCAGGATATAACGGACAGCATGCATCCAATCTTGGTGGGATTATTGCAAATGAAATAGCAAAAGGACTTAATATTCCAGCGTTTATAGTAGATCCAGTTGTTGTTGATGAAATGGAACCGATTGCTAAGATTAGCGGTTTACCACAAGTAGAACGAAAAAGTATTTTTCATGCATTAAACCAAAAGTCAGTAGCTCGTAAAGTGGCAAAACAACTTGGGAAAAAGTATTCAGACTTAAACCTGATTGTTACACATATGGGTGGCGGTATAACGGTTGGTGCTCATAAAAAAGGAAAAGTTATTGATGTAAATAATGGTCTTGATGGAGAAGGTCCATTTAGCCCAGAAAGAACAGGTACTGTCCCTGTTGGTGACTTAGTAAAGATGTGTTTTTCAGGAGACTATTATATTAATGAAGTTCAAAAAATGCTTGTTGGTCATGGTGGGCTTGCTGGATACCTAGGAACTGCCGATGCAATTAAAGTAGAGAAAATGATTGAAAATGGCGATGAACAAGCAAAATTAATATATGAAGCAATGGCTTATCAGGTAGCAAAAGAAATCGGTAGTGCAGGAGCTGTCCTTGAAGGGGACATTGATGCAATCGTTTTAACAGGTGGAATTGCTTACAGTGATATAATTGTAAATGAAATAACAAATCGTGTAAAATGGATGGCAAGAGTAATTGTTTTACCTGGTGAAAATGAGCTTCAAGCACTAAGTGAAGGCGCATTACGAGTACTTCGCGAAGAAGAAGATGCGAAAGATTATCCGGGAAGCTTCTCAATTAAATCAAGTGTGAAAATGTGAGGGAAAATCCATGGCAACAGAATATGATTTAGTCGTACTTGGCGGAGGCACAGGTGGTTATGTTGCAGCAATTCGTGCATCACAACTGGGCCTAAAAGTAGCAGTTGTAGAAAAAAATAAACTAGGTGGTACTTGCTTACATGCAGGTTGTATTCCAAGTAAAGCTTTATTACGTAGTGCTGAAGTGTTTGCTACTGCTAAGAAAAGTGAAGAATTTGGAATCGAAACATCTGGTGTAAAGTTAAACTTTGGAAAAGTACAAGAGCGTAAAGCAAATATTGTAGAACAGCTGCATAAAGGTGTTCAGCATTTAATGAAACAAGGCAAAATTGATGTGTATAATGGGATCGGTCGCATTTTAGGACCATCTATTTTTTCACCAATGCCTGGTACAATTTCAGTTGAAATGAACGATGGTTCTGAAAACGAAATGCTAATTCCTAAAAATGTATTGGTCGCAACAGGTTCAAGACCAAAATCTTTACCTGGATTGAACATTGATGGAGAGTTTGTACTTTCTTCAGATGAAGCATTAAAAATGGAAAGCTTACCAAAATCAATGATCATCGTTGGTGGAGGAGTTATTGGAATTGAATGGGCTTCCATGTTAGCAGACTTTGGTGTTGAAGTTACAGTGATTGAATATAGTCCACGTGTACTTCCACTTGAAGATCAAGATATTTCAAAAGAAATGGAAAGATTATTAAAGAAAAAAGGCATCAAAATTGTTACAGGTGCAAAAGTAATGGCTGAAACACTTGAAATTAATGAAGGTGTAACAATTAAGGCATTACACAAAGAAACTGAAAAAGCATTTACAGCTGAAAAAATGCTTGTTTCTGTTGGTCGTCAAGCAAACGTAGAAGGTATTGGCCTTGAAAATACTGATATTGTTGTAGAAAAAGGCTTTATTCAAACAAATGAATACTACCAAACGAAAGAATCACATATTTATGCAATCGGTGATGTAATTGGTGGTTTACAGCTTGCTCATGTTGCTTCAAGAGAAGGAACAATTGCGGTTGAACATATTGTTGGTAAAACTCCTTATACACTAGATCCTTCAATGGTGAGCAAATGTGTATACAGCAATCCAGAAGTTGCTTCAGTAGGTTTTACTGAAGGTGAAGCTAAGGAAAAAGGTTTAAATGTAAAAGTTGGTAAATTCTCTTTCCGTGCTATTGGTAAAGCGCTTGTTTACGGAGAACATGATGGATTTGTAAAACTTGTAGTTGATAAAGATACAAATGATCTACTAGGTGTACACATGATTGGTCCACACGTAACAGATATGATTTCAGAAGCAGGATTAGCAAGAGTATTAGATGCTACACCTTGGGAAATTTCTCATACAATCCATCCACATCCTTCTTTATCAGAAGCAATTGGTGAAGCAGCTTTAGCTGTAGAAGGATTGGCAATTCATTCTTAATATAATCATTTAATTTATATAATTTTTAGAAATGCTGAAGTTGTTTAGCTCCGACTGCTGTTGGAGCTAAACAAGGCACTTCCGTTTTTAAAACTGTCTAGCTACAGCGTCCATCTCCTCGGCCATTTCACTATTACCATTTGAAGCGAAAATCACGCTTCAAATGGTAATAGCTCCAATGTCTGTCGGAGATAAGCGGGACGCTTCCGCATTTCAAACTGTCTAGCTTCATGAACTAGCTCTTCGGTCGTTTCACAAATAACAATTGAAGCGAAAATCACGCTTCCATTGTTATTTGCTCCAACGCCTCTCAGAGCTAAACAAGTTCATTACGCTTTTAAAACTGTCTAGCTACAGCGACTACCTCCTAGGTCATTTCACCTTTACCAGTTGAAGCTAAAACCATGCTTCCACTGGTAAAGGCTCCAATGCCTGTCGGAGGTGAGCGAGCCGCTTACGCATTTCTAACTATCTAGCTGCAGTGCCTAGCTCCTCGGCCGTTTCACAAAAACAGATTGAAGTGAAAAGCACACTTCATTCTGTTTTTGCTCCAACGTCTGCCGGAGCTAAACAAGGCACTTCCGCTTTTAATATGTCTAGCTACAGCGACTACCTCCTCGGCCGTTTCACAAATAGCAATTGAAGCGAAAAGCACGCTTCCATTGTTATTTGCTCCAACGTCTGTCGGAGGTGAGCAAGTCGCTTACGCATTTCTAAATTGGAGGGGAAATCATGGAAAATGTTACAGCTTCAAATCGCCACACTCAGCTTGGTTTAACAAATGAAGATGTGCTAAATATGTATGAAACAATGCTTTTATCACGTCGTGTTGATGAGCGTATGTGGTTATTAAACCGTGCGGGCAAAATTCCGTTTGTTATTTCATGTCAAGGGCAGGAGGCTGCTCAAGTTGGTGCAGCTTATGCATTAGATAATACAAAAGACTATGTTCTACCATATTATCGTGATATGGGTGTTGTTTTACAATTCGGTATGACTCCTAAGGAATTAATGTTATCAGGTTTTGCAAAAGCTGAAGATCCAAACTCTGGTGGTCGTCAAATGCCTGGTCACTTTGGTCAAAAGAAAAACCGCATCGTAACAGGATCTTCTCCAGTTACAACTCAAGTTCCACATGCAGTTGGTATTGCATTAGCTGCAAAAATGGAAGGAAAAGATTTCGTTTCATGGGTGTCATTTGGTGAAGGTTCATCAAACCAAGGTGATTTCCATGAGGGTGCAAACTTTGCTGGAGTTCATAAATTACCTGTAATCTTTATGTGTGAAAATAATAAATATGCGATCTCAATTCCAATTGAGAAACAATTAGCTTGTGAAAAAGTATCTGATCGTGCAATTGGATATGGTATGCCAGGCTTTACAGTAGATGGAAATGATCCATTAGAAGTTTATAAAGTTGTTAAAGAAGCTGCTGACAGAGCTCGCCGCGGGGAAGGTCCTACTTTAGTTGAAACAGTATCATATCGTTTAACACCTCACTCAAGTGATGATGATGATAGAGTTTATCGTTCACGTGAAGAAGTTGAAGAAGCGAAGCAAAAAGATTGTGTCCATACATTTGCAGCATACTTAAGAGAAGTTGGCGTTTTAACTGAGGAAGTAGAAGAAGCTTTAGAAGCTAAACTTCGTGGAATTGTTGATGAAGCAACAGATTATGCAGAGAACGCACCATATTCAGATCCAGAGCATGCAATGAAGTTCGTATACGAGGAATAAGAGGGAGGCAAGACAACATGGCAGTAATTTCTTATATTGATGCAGTTACAATGGCGTTAAAAGAGGAAATGGAACGCGATCCTAAAGTATTTGTATTAGGAGAAGACGTTGGATTAAAAGGTGGAGTTTTCAAAGCGACGACTGGCCTTTATGATCAATTTGGGGAACAACGTGTGTTAGATACACCTCTTGCAGAATCTGCAATTGCTGGTGTTGGAATCGGAGCAGCTATGTATGGTTTACGTCCAGTTGCTGAAATGCAATTTGCTGACTTTATCATGCCAGCAGTGAACCAAATCGTTTCTGAAGCAGCAAAAATTCGTTATCGTTCAAATAACGACTGGAGCTGTCCAATTACGATTCGTGCACCTTATGGTGGTGGAGTTCATGGTGCATTGTACCATTCTCAATCTGTTGAAGCATTATTTGCTAATGTACCAGGTTTAAAGATTGTTATGCCTTCAACACCTTATGATGTAAAAGGTTTATTAAAAGCAGCTATTCGTGATAATGATCCAGTTCTTTTCTTTGAACATAAACGTGCATACCGTTTAATCAAAGGTGAAGTACCAGAAACTGATTACGTACTTCCAATTGGAAAAGCTGACGTAAAACGTGAAGGTGAAGACATTACTGTTATTACTTACGGATTATGTGTTCATTTTGCTCTTCAAGCAGCAGAAAAACTTGCAAAAGATGGTATCTCAGTTCACGTTTTAGACTTACGTACAGTTTATCCATTAGATAAAGAAGCAATTATGGAAGCGGCATCTAAAACAGGTAAAGTTCTTCTATTAACAGAAGATAATAAAGAAGGAAGCATAATGAGTGAAGTTGCTGCAATTATTGCAGAAAATTGTTTATTTGACTTAGATGCTCCGATTGCTCGTTTAGCTGGTCCTGATGTTCCAGCAATGCCTTATTCACCTACAATGGAAAAATTCTTTATGGTAAATCCTGATAAAGTAGAAAAAGCGATGAGAGAACTCGCAGCTTTTTAACGGCACTGTTCGGAAAAGGAGGACGCAAACATGATTGAAAATATTAAAATGCCTCAACTTGGTGAAAGTGTAACTGAGGGTACAATTAGCACGTGGTTAGTTAAAGTTGGAGATAAAGTAAATAAATATGATCCATTAGCAGAAGTAATGACTGATAAAGTAAACGCAGAAGTACCATCTTCATTTACTGGCGTTATTAAAGAATTAATTGCTAATGAGGGTGATACATTAGCTGTTGGTGAAATTATTTGTACGATTGAAGTAGAGGGTGCAGGAGAAACTGTTACCGTGTCTGCAGAAGCAACAAAAGATGCGATTCAAGAAAGTGTAGAATCAATCAATGAAACTTTCCAATCAGAACCAGTAGCAGTGGCTCAAACAGCTCGTAAAGCTGATGATGGTAATAAAGTTCGCTATTCACCTGCAGTTTTACGTATAGCACAAGAAAATAACATCGACCTTACTTTAATTCAAGGAACAGGTGCGAATGGACGTGTGTCACGTAAAGACGTTTTAAATGCTATTGCAAATGGTGTGCCAGTAGCACCTACAGCTCCAGTAGCACCAGCGGCTCCTGTAGCAGTACAAACTGAAGTAGCTCCAACTGCTCCAATAGCAAAAGCAGCAGCACCTGCACCTGCGCCAGTTTCAGTTCCAACAGCGGTTGGTGATATTGAAATTCCAGTTAATGGTGTACGTAAAGCGATTGCTGCAAACATGCTTCGTAGTAAGCATGAAGCACCACATGCTTGGATGATGGTTGAAGTTGACGTAACAAATCTTGTTAACTATCGTAACAGCATTAAAGATACATTTAAACAAAAAGAAGGTTACTCATTAACATTCTTCGCTTTCTTTGTAAAAGCTGTTGCTCAAGCGTTAAAAGAGTTCCCTCAAATTAACTCAATGTGGGCTGGCGATAAAATTATTCAAAAGAAAGATATTAATCTTTCAATCGCAGTAGCAACTGACGATGCATTATTTGTTCCAGTTATTAAAAATGCAGATGAGAAAACAATTAAAGGCATTGCTCGTGAAATTACAGAACTTGCGAAAAAAGTCCGTACTGGAAAGCTAAAATCGGATGAAATGCAAGGTGGAACTTTCACAGTAAACAATACTGGTTCATTTGGTAGTGTTGCAAGTGCAGGGATTATTAATTACCCTCAAGCAGCAATTCTACAAGTTGAGAATATTGTAAAACGTCCAGCTGTTGTGAATGGAATGATTGGTGTTCGTGACATGGTTAATCTATGCTTATCACTTGATCATCGAGTTCTAGATGGATTAATTTGTGGTAAATTCTTAGCTCGTGTTAAAGAAATTTTAGAAAATACTTCTAAAGAAAATACAAGTATTTATTAATATATGATGAAACCTTACTCTAATCCATAGAGTAAGGTTTTTTCTTTTTTAAGTTCTTTTCTAAAAGATTTGTTGTTCTTTTATAGGATTTATTAAAACAAATGATAATGAAATTGATTGGAGCGGAAGGTGCGAGACTCCTGTGGGAGCAGCGGGACAGGTGAGACCCCGCAGGAGCGTTAGCGACGAGGAGGCTCACCGCCCGCCCCTCGGAAAGCGAGCATCCTGGAGCGGAAATCAAAACGCATTCTTAAAAGCAACAAAGTTTACGAAATGCCTTTTTTATAAAAAGTGTTCAGGATAAATAACACTTGAATATCCGTTAGAAATGTTAGATAATTAAGAAATTAATTTAAATTTCGTAAGAATTGGGGGTGTAACCGATGTTTAAAAAGCTTTCTTATGTACACCCAGTAAGTTGGAATATTATTATCGGGACATTATTTGTACGCTTTGCATCTACGGTTAGTATGCCGTTTTTAGCAATATATTTAACATCGGTAAAGCATATTTCACCAGCAATGGTTGGAATTATGCTTAGTGTTTCTGCATTTTTAGGTGTTATATTTAGTTTTATTGGTGGTTCACTTTCAGACCGTATAGGAAGAAAAAGAATTTTAGTTTGGAGTATTTTTAGTTGGGCAATTATACTAATTGGTTTTGGATTAGGAGACTCATTTATTTGGTTCTTTTTTTTGAATTCTTTATTAAATATTTGTTCTTCATTTTTCGAACCATCTTCTCGAGCGTTATTGTCTGACATTACGGATGAAAAATCCAGATTGTTAGTTTTTAATCTTCGTTATGCAGCAATTAATGCAGGTGTTGCAATTGGGCCATTAGTTGGTTTGTATTTAGGGAGTTCAAAAAGTACATTACCATTTGTATTTTCGGGTATTGTCTACTTCCTTTATGGTTTATCACTTGTCTTTATGCTTTCAAAATATAAAGTTGGTGAAGTAAAGGCTTCAAAAAAAGAACAAGTTTCAATGATGCAGTCATTCGGAATTATACGGAAAGATATTGTTTTTGGACTTACAATTCTTGCTATTATTTTATATGGATTAGGCTATTCACAAAGCTTTGCAACACTATCCCAATATTTTGCAAACGCACCACAGTTTACTAATGGGATAAAATTGTACGCTTATTTAACAACAATAAATGCTGTTACAGTTGTTGTATTGCAATTTCCAATTGTTAATTATATGCAAAGGTTCTCTCCAACTCTGTCAATGATGATCGGGAATTTAATTGTTAGTATTTCTGTAGCAGGATTTGGCTTATTTACTAATTATCCTTTCTTAGTATTAACAATGGTTCTATTAACTGTTGGGGAAATATTTGCATTCACATTTAATGATGTATTTGTAGATCAATTAGCACCAAGTGAATTAAAAGGAACCTATTTCGGAGCGATGGGATTTTCAAAACTTGGATTTGTCATTGGACCATCATTAGGTGGGAGTTTATTATCATATTTTGGTTATGCAAATGGGGGCAAAGCATTTGTTATTATTAGTGTAATTGCCTTTATGAGTTTTCCATTAATGTTTTATGTAAATAAACTATTTAGAAAAAGGCAATTTCTTTCACAACAAGTCGAAGAAAAGGTAAGTATAAATTCATAGAGCATTAGTATAGAAACAAACCTACTTTTGTTAAGCAAAAGTGGGTTTTAATATTTTGTTTATAAGTACTATAGTAGTGTTTAATATAGGTAATAAAAATAATTATTGATTTGAATGAGATTATTAATGAAAGAATGCCAGTTTATGTGTATTTTGTTGCACATATTTTTACATAATGTTACATACAAACATTTTATTAAGAATATTCTGAAAATATATATGAAATATAATAGAAAAGGTCGATATTATATAAAAAGAAAGCATTATAAGGATCTATTTTCTATTATTTCTTTTTTTGAAAGAGATAAAAACAAAATTAATATTATTTACATTAGAAAAATATAATGACTTAATTACATATAATTGATTTCATAAAAAAGTTCAGACATCGATTTTAATCGAAGTCTGAACTTTTTTAGTATTATTGTGTTTTTTCACTCGAAAGATTTAAATAGCCATTCTATTTAAATCTACTAAAACTGTCAGTGTTCGCTATGTACGGTCTTAATAACGAATGATATATTTTGTGAGAATGAGTACATTTAAATTTAATGAAAATTTAATTGACTCAGACAATACATAGATTGGAAGGGAGGATTTATAAACACTATTAATTTTTAGAAAAAAAGATAAAGGGGAGAGGCGTTTGAAAAAACTGCGAAAAACAAAAAAAATTGCAGCTGTAGGATTGGCATCGTTATTAGCTTTTTCTAGTTCGATTACTTATGCAGGTGTTGTGAGAGCTGATTCAGTTGAAACAGACGAACTAAAGGTACTTAATGACGTAAATTCGGATTCAATTCCAACAAAACCATTATACAATGAGCATGAAAAAGTTCGTGTTTTTGTTGAATTAGAAGGGGAACCAGCAATATCTTATTCTATTAAACAAGGTGTTAGATACAAGGATTTATCAGCAGCAAAACAACAAGACTTACAAGCTACTATTAATAATGAACAAAATGTATTTTTATCAGATGTTAAAAAAGAAAAAATTAATCTTGATATTAAAAATCAGTTTACAACTGTTGTAAACGGTGTAAGTGGTGAAATCGAGTATGGTCAAATTGACGAACTTGAAAATTTACCAGATGTAGAAAAAGTAGAAATTGTAAATCAATACGAGAGACCAACTGAAAAACCTGAAATGATTGCAAGTAAAGAAATGGTCCAAGCGATTCAAACTTGGAATGCTGGCTTTGATGGTCGAGGAATGGTAGTTGGAATCATCGATACTGGTATAGACTACAATCATAAGGACATGACTTTAAGTACTGATCCTAAAAATAAATTGACTTCAGCCAAAGTTACCCAAATTAAATTAGACAATAAACTAGACGGAAAATATTACACATTAAAAGTACCATACGGATATAATTATTTTGATAAAAGTGATACGATTCTTGACTTAGGCCCAGATGCATCTATGCACGGAATGCACGTGGCTGGTACAGTAGGAGCAAATGGTGATGAATCGAAGGGCGGTATAAAAGGTGTAGCTCCAAACGCACAATTACTTGCTTTAAAAGTATTTAGTAATGACCCAGGTTATCCAAGCACATTTGGAGACATTTATATTAAAGCAATTGACGACGGGATTAAACTAGGTGCAGATGTTCTTAACATGAGTTTAGGTTCTGCAGCAGGGTTTGTAAATCCTGATAATATGGAGCAACAAGCTATTCAAAGAGCAACTGATAGTGGAGTATTAATGTCAATTTCCGCTGGTAACAACGATCAAATTGGTAGCGGAACTACTAACCCTCTAGCTTCTAACCCAGATATTGGACTAGTTGGATCCCCAGGTCTTTCAACAAGCTCTATTGCAGTTGCTAGTATTGAAAATAATAAAATTACCTTGGATCAAATGAAAGTAAAAATTGGTAGTGAAAACCTTCCTATTGCATATAAAAGACAATCATCACCTAATCCACTAGAGGTATTTGGCACAACGAAAGAACTTGATATGGTTTATGCAGGTGACGGAAGTCCCGCTAAATATACTGGTTTAGATGTAAAAGGAAAAGTGGCTTTTGTTGTAAGAACAGCTACTAATCCTAACTATGCAGAAATTCAAAAGAATGCTGAAGCTGCTGGCGCAGCAGGAGTTATTGTTAGAGGAACTGTTGCACATGGGGATTATGTAAGTATGGCATTATCAAGCCCAACTATTCCACTAGTTTCTTTGGGAATTAGTGATGGGAACTTGCTTGAGTCAAAAATTAAGGCTGCAGGTGGTACAGCTAAAGTTACTTTTACTGGTGAAATGACAACAGTAGCAAATACAACTGCTGGTAAAATGTCAACATTTACATCTTGGGGTGTAACACCAAGCTTAGAATTAAAACCAGAACTTACTGCTCCAGGTGGACAAATTTATTCCACTTTGAATGATGATAAATATGGAATTATGAGTGGTACTTCAATGGCGGCACCTCACGTGTCGGGTGGATCTGCTTTAGTATTACAGAAGGTTCAACAACTATTCCCAGATCTTCAAGGTGCTAACAAAGTGAAGAGAGCTAAAACACTTCTTTTGAACACCGCAAAACCAGTTCTAGATCCAGATGATAATAACCTTCCTTACTCACCTCGCCGTCAAGGTGCAGGAATCATGCAATTACATTCAGCGATCGATTCACCAGTTTATGTTGTTAGAAAAGGCACGCAAGATGCAAAAGTTGAATTGAAAGAAATTACTTCTGACAAATTTGAAATGACCGTAACAGCTACAAACTTTAGTGACAAAGATGTTACTTATAATGTAAACGCTTCTGTTTTAACTGATTCAGTAACAAAAGGAAGGAATGATCTAAAAACACAAGCTATTTCAAATGCTGTCGTAAAAACTGATTTTCCAAACGGCGTTACATTGTTCCCAGGTGAATCTAAGGATATTAAAGTAATAGTTGATCTTACAAATGCAAAAGCAGCATTAGAAGCAGCAATGAAAAATGGCTATTTTGTTGAAGGGTATATTACGCTTAAAAATACTAACCAAGATGGAGCATTCCCTGATATTTCAGTGCCATATGTAGGCTTCAAAGGCGATTGGAATGCAGCTCCAGTTTTAGATGCAACAAAATATGACGCTGCATCTTCATACTATAACTTCTCTGCGTTTGTTGATCAAGATGGAAATTTCATGGGCAGAAATCCATTTACACTTGTTTACCAAAAAGAGAAACTTGCAATCTCTCCAAACGGTTCAGGTAGCAAAAAGACAATTACACCGGTTCTTCAATTTTTAAGAAACAGTAAAACAGTTGAATACAGCATCACTGACGAAAATGGTAAGGTACTTCGTTTACTTCGTACTGATAAAGACCAAGGTAAAAACTATTTTGCTGCTAAGACAAATTATACTTACAAACCATACTATACAGAATGGAATGGTTTAATAAATAATAAGGTAGCTCCGGAAGGTAAGTATTATTATCAAGTTAAAACACAGGTTGATTATCCAGGTAAAGCACCACAAGTTGTTAAGTTCCCTGTTTTTGTTGATAATACTGCTCCAGTAATAACTGATTCAGCTTACAGTAAGAAAAATAATATTCTCTTCTTTAATGCGAAAGATAATAATGGTGGAAGTGGCCTAGATCGAATTGACATTAAAGTTGATGGATCACTACTTGGCTCAGTAAATCCTGATGGTAAAACTTCTTTCGCGGTTAATCTTGGTACAAAGGTAGCAAATAATTCAGTTGAAATCATTGCGACTGACAATGCAGGTAATACAAATGGTGTAGCTGTTTCCTCTCCTGGTGATAACACAATTCCATTTATCTTTGCAGATTCACCTAAAGCATTGAATGGTTATGATTCTCGAGAAATTCCTCTAACTGGATATGTAACAGATGGTTCAAGTGTAAAAAATTTAACCGTGAAAAGTGATAAGCTAGTTGGCGGATCAAAAGATATAAGCTTGGTGTATAATTCAACAACTAAGCAATATACTTTTGCTACACAACTTACATTCACTGAAGATGGTGTTCATGACATTTACTTCGAAGGTGCAGACGTGGTTGGAAATGCAATTAAGTTCCGACGTCAAATCTTTATTGATACACAGCCTGCTACAATAGATATCACTGGTCTTCCAGAAAATAATACCGTTGCTACTGGTAGTCCAGATCCAACAGTAACAGTCAAGGTTTCAGACAACTTTGATGATATACGTCTACAAATGAATGGTAGTGAATTGTATCATAATGACTTCGACGAACCACTTATTCAAAAACCTTTAACACATGAAGAAAAAGTAACACTAAATCTAACTGAAGGAAGAAATGACTTCGAGTTTGTAGTAACTGATCTTACTGGTCACGTAACGAAGAAAACAATTTCAATCTATAAAGGAACAACACCTCCTAAAGGATTCATCACTTCATTTGATGTTACACCAGAAAATAATGTAAGCTCTGATTCTCCTGCAGTCATTACAGCAGAAGCGTCTGATAATATTGAATGGAATGCAAAAGTAATCGATCCAAATGGAAAAGTGATCAATCTTGATTCTGAAGAAGGTCAAACCTTTAATGGTAAATTTACACCTGATGCTACAGCAGTAAGTGGTGAATATACTATTGTTCTTTCTCCAATAGATGGTACTAAGGAAGATAGTTTTGAAGCAAAAATAATGGTAGTGAATCATCCGATTAGTTTGGAAGCTACTAAAACGTTTGATGCAAATGGAGTTGAAGCTAATAAGTTTAATAATTCTGCAAGTGTAAGCATAAAAGGGGATTTCAAAAACGTTGGCCAAACGATAATTAACCCTACTGTCATCGTTCAAGTTAAAGATGCTGATGGTGCAGTGGCATATATTGGCAAAGCAGATATGAATGAAATTAACAAAGGTGCACTGAACAGATTCAGTTTAGATATCCCACTCGAAAGTTTTGATAGTGGAAAATACTCTGTTGAAGTATTAGTTTGGGACGGCTTGTTAAATGCTCTTCCACTTGCTGATTCAAGTAATGTTGGTTTCTTTACTGTCAATTAACTGAATATTAATTTTATTTAAGAAGATTAGTGGTGATAGGAAGAAAGGGAGTTTTTTAAACTCCCTCTTCTATCTACCAACCAAATTGCAAGGAGTGAATGCTTTGAAGAAAAATCTAATAGTCACTTTAGCAACACTACTTTTACTAATTGGAAATGTATTACCAGCATTGGCTGCAGGTAATGTTACGATCGATTTCAATACAGATAAGGAGAACTATACCGCTCAGAGTAAAATCCTTGTAACAGGGACGGTTTTAAAAGGAACAGAAGCTGGAAGAGGGACAAGCCCAACTTTAATGCTAAAAAATGAGTCAGGTGATCCAATTGAGGTATACCAATGGAAAGATTCAGAAATATCTTCTGATGGTACAATTTCAAAAACAATTACATTAGGAAAAAAATTAGTAGATGGAGCCTATGTGATTATAATTTCTGCTCTAAATACACAAGTTTCAAAGACTATACATATAACTGGATATGGTTCTAATCCAACACCAACACCTCAAAAAGAACTAAGCATTAACACTGATAAATTTGATTACAAGCCTGGTGAGAAGATTGAATTAACAGGTACAGTAAAATCTGGAGACTTGCCACAAAGTGGTGTGGATATAACGATTACTTTTAAAAAAAATGGGGAAAAAATTGGTGCAGACGGAAAAGTAACAAGTGTTAGTGATGGGACATTCCATTATTCATATCAGATTCCTTCTGATACTACAACTGGAAAATATTTAATAAGTGCATCATTGGCAGATGGTAGTCAGAAAGAAATTTATGTAAATGTTGAATCGACACCAGCTCCTCAAAAAGAATTAAGTTTTAATACTAATAAATCTGATTACAATTCCGGTGAAACGGTTGATATATTAGGTACAGTAAAATCTGGAAATATGCCACAAAGTGGCGTAGATGTTACAATTGTTGTTAAAAAAGATGGGACAAAAATTGGTGCAGATGGAAAAGCAACAAGTGTAAGTGATGGGACATTCCATTATTTATATCAGATTCCTTCTGATGCCACAAGTGGAAAATATTTAATAACAGCATCCTTGGCGGATGGTAGTAAAAAAGAAATTAATATAAATGTTGCTACACCAGCACCTCATTACGTTCTAAATATGAACACTGATAAAGGAGATTATAAGACCGGAGACAATGTTAAAATATCAGGAAATATTACAGCAGGAAGTACTCTACAAAGTGACGTAGAACTTATAATTAATGTTGAAAAAGAAGGAAAAACAATTTTTACAGATGAAAGTGTAAAAAGTGGAAAAGATGGAAAATTCTATTATTCTTATAAGATTCCAGCAACTAGTGAAGCTGGAAAATATACAATAAAAGTGTCATTATGGTACGACAGCAGTACGAGTGTATCGAAACCAATTAACGTAAGTATTAATTCAACACCACCAACGCCAGTACCAGATCCAATACCACCAACACCAACACCAGATCCAACACCAGTACCAATTCCTAAACCAGTAGAAGCGCCGGTTCCTCCTGATGTAAATAAAGTAACATCAGAGAGCACTGTTATCACAGGAAATGCTGAATTGGGAACTACGATTGCGATTACAGATAAGAAACAATTAACAATAACTGGAAAAACTGATGCAAATGGTCATTTCTCGATTTCTTTAAGTAATAAATTTAAGGCAGGAACTATTTTATACGCAACAGCGATAAAAGAAGAGAGATTAAGTAAGGAGACCATAATCGAAGTTGTTGAGGCTGGAGACAGAACAACTCCAGATGCCCCAAAAGTAAAGGATTTATTGGATATTGATAAATTTATAAAGGGAAAAGCTGAAGCTGGCTCAAAGCTTACAATTAAAGTAGGTAGTCAAATCATAGCGACAGGTACAGCAGACCAAAATGGAGAGTTTTCTATTCCTATAAAAGAGCAAAAAGCAGGAACAGTATTAATTGTAACTGCAACAGATAGTACTGGAAACGTAAGTAAGGAAACTTTAGTTGAGGTAAAGGATACTACCCCACCGGAAATGCCATCAGTAAGCCGAGTGACTTATAATGAAATTTCAGGAAAAGCTGAAGCTGGTTCAAAGATTACAATTAAAGTTGGAAGTCAAATCATTACGACAGGTACAACAGATCAAAATGGAGAGTTTACTCTTTCAATAAAAGAGCAAAAAGCAGGAACAGTATTGATTGTAACAGCGACAGATAATGCAGGAAATGTTAGTAAGGAAACTTTTGTTGAAGTAAAGGATACTACGCCACCAGAAATGCCATCAGTAAGCCAAGTGACTTATACTGAAATTTCAGGAAAAGCTGAAGCTGATTCAAAGATTACAATTAAAGTTGGGAGTCAAATTATAGCGACAGGTACGGTAGATCAAAATGGAGAGTTTACAATTTCAATAAAAGAGCAAAAAGCTGGAACAGTATTGATTGTAACAGCAACAGATAGTGCAGGAAATGTTAGTAAGCAAACGAGGGTTGAGGTAAAGGATACTACCCCTCCTGGTATTCCGTCTGTAAAAAGTGTGACTTCTACTAAAATTACAGGAAAAACTGAACCTGGTGCAAAGGTGACAATTAAAGTAGGAAACAAAATCATTGCAACAGGTACAACAGACAATAAAGGTATGTTTTCTATTCTAATGAAGGTTCAAAAAGCAGGAACAATATTAAATGTAACTGCTACAGACCGTGCTGGTAATGTTAGTAAGAACACTGTGGTTGTTATAAAGGATACTACTCCACCAAGTATACCGACAATCAGTAGTGTAACTTCTACTAAAATTACAGGAAAAGCTGAAGCAGGTACAACAGTATATGTAAAAGCAGGGAGAACTATAATTGGAGTAGCTACTGTAAATAGCAAAGGAATCTATTCAGTATCTTTTAAAAAGCAAAAAGCTGGTACAATCCTTTCTGTTTATGCAAAAGATAAGGCTGGAAATATTGGTAAATCGAAAATGGTAACAGTACCGAAAAAGTAATATTTATTATCACTAAAGGTTAAGTAAAAAAATAGGTTTACGGTATAAATTGGTTTCAATTTTCACTGGTGATTGCTGATATTTAGGTGAACAATTAAATAAAACTAAATTTAATAATGGAAGTGACTGTTCACCTTTTTATTGAGCGGTTACTTCTTTTTATTTTTGTTATATAGTTTTTCTAAGCTCACTAATTAATTTTTTATATGAAAGTGTTCGAAAATATTTAGAGTTTCTTTTCTGAAAGTTTGTACTATTCACTCTATACTATTATAATAGAAGTGTGGAGGGGGAATAAGGATGGGAAAAGTAAAAAGTAATTTTGATTTTGACAAGATCATAAAAGAAGACTGGATAAATGTGTTACCAAATGATCTTAATCAATATGTCAAAACAACATTAGAAGGAATAAATATAGAACCTTTATACGATCAAAGTAGTCAACCGTTGTTAAATACCATTTCAATTTCTAAGACAATCGATATTCAAGAGTATGAGATTTCGAATGATCCAATTAGTAATATAGTAAAAAAACTTTTTAATTGTGCGGAAGATAATGCTGGGGGAGTTCATTTTTTTGAAGAATTAAATCAACTCCAATCCGTTAATCATAGTACATTTTCTTCAGCAGCTTTTCATGAAATTGGAGCTAATCACATCCAAGAAATTTCCTACTTATTGGCAACGATTTCTGAACTACTTCATCAAGTTAAAAATAATAATGGTGATATAAGACAATTACTTCATACTGTTCAATTTGAACTGTGTGTAGATACTGATTTTTATATGAGTATTGCAAAAATAAAAGCATTTCAACTTTTAATTCCAATTGTACTTAAAGAATTTATTGAAAATATAGATTATCAAAAAATTATATACATTACAAAAACTTCTAAACGTACCTTAACAAATGAAGAAGAAACTTTAAATCTTATTAGAAAAACAATCGAAACAATCACTGCTTTTTTAAGTGGAGTTGATTTTGTAAGGATTGTTCCTTATGAAGAGAATGAGGAAGCAATTAGATGGACAAATAATATTTATAATCTTTTAAAATTTGAAAGTGGCTTATCAAACTATCGAACACTTTTGAATGGAAGTTACTATTTAGAAGAATTAACAAAACAGGTTGCAGAAAAGGCTTGGAATCAGTTTCTTGAAATAGAAGAAAAAGGTGGATTCGTTAATTTTGTTGATAGTGGTGAATTTTTCAAGGATATAAATCGAACTAACAAGAATCGTTTAAAACAATTTATGCTAGGTGATAAGAAAATTGTTGGAAATAATGCTTTTCGTCGAGTAGAACCATCAACTAAGTATTCACAAGATGATAAAACTTACATATTTCGAGATAGTGAATGGATTGAGAAATGTCATTTGTTACTGTCTACTAGTTGGGATTGCATCATTCTTGACGGTGCAAATGAAGAAGATCAAAAAATTAATGAGGATATCTTTAAAACTCTATCTTCGATTGGATTAAAAAATCAAACAAATGCTGATGTGATTTTTCTTGCAGGAAGTCAAGAATCTATGAAGCAATTTATTAATCAAAATAAAGATAAAACAGTCATTCAAATCGGTATTAATGATGGATCTGAAATACCCTATTCACTTTTACATATAACAGATTTACCTGATGTCATAGAAAAAATCCATTGTGAAAAGGGGTGGAATTAATGAGAGTTTTGTTTGATCAAAATCCATTACAAAATATAACAAATATTGATTCAGATGAACGAGCAATTCCATTAACCTATCCAGGATTTGTTCCTTATGTACGTGGACCTTATCCGTTAATGTATGCAACTCAGCCATGGACAATTCGTCAATATGCAGGTTTTTCAACGGCAAAAGAGAGTAATGAATTCTATAAACAAAATTTAGCCAAGGGACAAAAAGGTCTATCAGTTGCTTTTGATTTACCTACACATCGTGGGTATGATTCTGATCATGATCGAGTAGTTGGAGATGTTGGAAAAGCTGGTGTTGCAATCGATACAGTAGAAGATATGAAAGTACTATTCGATGAAATACCGCTTGAGAAAATTTCGGTATCAATGACAATGAATGGTGCAGTTATACCAATTCTAGCATTTTTTATTGTTGCAGCGGAAGAACAAGGAGTCTCGCAAAATACTTTAACTGGTACAATTCAAAATGATATTTTAAAAGAATACATGGTTCGTAATACATATATCTATAAACCTGAAATGTCAATGAGAATAATAGGAGATATTTTTGCGTATTGTGCTGAGAATCTACCCAAGTTTAATCCGATTAGTATCTCAGGATATCATATGCAAGAAGCAGGCGCTTCTCCAGAATTAGAGCTTGCATATACGATATTAAATGGTATCGAGTACGTTAAGACTGGTATAAACGCAGGGTTAAAAGTAGATCATTTTGCACCAAGATTATCTTTTTTCTGGGGAATTGGGATGGATCTTGTCATAGAAGCTGCCAAATTAAGAGCTGGACGATTGCTATGGGCACAAATGATGAAACAATTTGAGCCAACTAATAAGAAAAGTTTGATGCTTAGAGCGCATTGCCAAACATCTGGTTGGAGTCTAACGAAGCAAGATCCAATGAATAACGTTGCTCGTACAACAATTGAAGCGCTAGCGGCAGTTTTAGGGCAGACTCAGTCTCTTCATACGAATGCATTGGATGAAGCAATCGCTCTTCCTACGCCTGAGACTGCAGCAGTTGCAAGAAATACACAATTAATTTTGCAACATGAATGTGGATTAACAAATGTGGTTGATCCACTAGGCGGTTCCTATTTACTTGAAGAAAAGACGAATGAGCTTGTGCAAAAAGCACTAGAGTATATAGATGAAATTGAACAGCTTGGAGGTATGTTAAAAGCAATTGAAAAGGGAATTCCTAAAATGCGAATTGAGGAATCGGCAATTGCTAAACAAGCTAAGATTGATAGTGGAGAAGATGTAATTGTTGGAGTCAATAAGTTCCAAATTGTAGAAGAGGAAATGGATAATCTACTTTCAATCGATGCAAATGAAGTAAGAGAAGAACAAGTGAATCAATTGATTCAGATTAAACAAAATCGAGATGATTCAATTGTAGCAGGAAAATTAGAAGAAATTACGTTTTCTGCTCAAACTGGAAAAGGGAACTTGTTAGAATTAGCAATAGAAGCAGCTAGAGCTCGTGCGACTCTTGGAGAGATTACCTCTGCAATCGAAAAAGTTGCACCTAGACATTCAGCTCAAGTTAATACAGTTAGTGGGGTATATTCAACTGTGCATAATAATGAAAATGAAATCAATCGAATTCAACAGCTTGTAACTGATTTTTCGAATCAAGAAGGTAGACGTCCACGAATTTACATTGCAAAAATTGGACAAGATGGTCATGATCGAGGTGCAAAAGTTGTAGCCTCAGCATATGCTGACTTTGGTTTTGATGTTGATGTAAGCCCGTTATTCCAAACGCCAGCTGAAGTTGCGAGGGCAGCGGTTCAGTTTGATGTTCATTGTGTTGCAATGAGCTCGTTAGCTGGTGGACATAAAGAATTACTACCTATTTTAAGAGAAGAATTAAAGAAGTTAGATCGTGAAGACATGGTTATTATTATCGGTGGTGTTGTACCTGAACGAGATTATGAATTTTTATTATCAAATGGAGCAAGTGCAATATTTGGGCCTGGTACAATTTTGACCGAGGCTGCTGAGGAAATTATTACGATCTTATCAAATCAAAACGAGTCAAATGAATAGAAAAAATCAGTTACCTCCAAACGAGATTGCTTATAAAATTCGTTCAGGTCACTTACCGTCATTATCACGTATGATTACTAGGGTTGAAAGTAATAGACTAGAAGATCAGAATTATGCAAATGATGTTTTAAATGAATTACTGCCATACACGGGGAATAGCCTACGAATAGGAATTTCAGGTATCCCTGGTTCAGGTAAAAGTACATTTATGGAAGCGTTTGGGACAAAACTTTGTGAACAAGGAATGAAAATTGCCGTTTTAGCAATCGATCCTAGTAGTCCTTATTCAGGAGGGAGTATTTTAGGAGATTCAACGAGAATGGAAAAATTGACTCAGCATCCAAATGCATTTGTTAGACCATCTCCTTCTAATGGAAGACATGGTGGCCTTCATTCGAAAACGTTCGAAACAATGCTATTATGTGAAGCAGCAGGATATGACATTGTTTTTATTGAAACAGTTGGTGTAGGACAGAGTGAAGGGGAAGTACGTGAATTAGTAGATTTCTTTATGCTACTAACAATTGCAAGAAGTGGTGATGATCTACAAGGAATAAAGCGAGGAATATTAGAGCTTGTAGATTATATTATTGTTAACAAATGTGATGGTGAGTTAATAAGAGAATCAAAACAAACGGCTATTTCTTTGAAACATTCTTTACAATTAATTAAGCCACCTACGAAAGAATGGTCTCAAAGAGTTATTACATGTTCTTCGATAAATGGGAATGGATTAGATCAAATTCAAAATGATATCAATCAATTTTTTGATCACATTAAACAGAATGACTTCCTTTCTCAAAGGAGAGTAGATCAAAAGAAAAATTGGTTCCATCGCTCAATAAAGCAAACCATCTTACATTCGATTTATTCGGATGAAACAGTGCGTAATATATTACTTGACCAAGAAATAAAATTTTTAAATAATGAAATCGGACTAAGTGAAGCGTCTAAAAAAGTGTTGAATAGCATATATCGGTAGAGTGAAACTTAATTCAGATGAATCGTTCTTCATCTGAATTTTTTTTATCCCGCATTAACGGGCAATAAGATCCCCAACTCAAGATTCAAAGAGAAACGAGTAAGGTAGTTGGGAGATAACTGCCCGAAAAAGCCCGATTGGGGTTTAATCATCAGTGGGGGATGAAGAAACCTCCACTGATGGAAGTTTCATTTTAAAACAAAACCTTAAGAGGAATATCAAATAGTTGAAGGGATATACTCTAATTGGTAAGATGTTAGTAATGAAGAAAGGAGCTTGAACAAATGAGTATGAATTTTAATTTTTTCATGAATGATGTTGTTCATACAGCCCGCCAAGAAATTATGGCAGCTGGATATACAGAGTTGAAAACACCTGAGGAAGTTGATGAAGCACTATCTAAAAAAGGAACTACCCTTATAATGGTAAATTCAGTATGTGGATGTGCAGGGGGGATTGCTCGCCCAGCAGCAGCACATGCTGTTCATTACGATGCTAGACCAAATCAATTAGTTACTGTATTTGCAGGTCAAGATAAAGAAGCAACTGCAAAAGCTCGTGAATATTTTACTGGTTATGCACCATCTTCTCCTTCTTTTGCTTTACTAAAAGACGGTAAAATAGTGAAAATGATTGAACGTCACGAGATTGAAGGTCATGATCCAATGCAAGTTATTCAAAAGTTACAAGGTTATTTTGACCAATATTGTGAAGAAGTATAAAATGAAAAGAGGCTACCTAAGATTTTTAGGTGCCTCTATTTTAATTACTTAAGTAAGTAGTGTAAGAATAGTATTAAGACTGAAAATGAGATAATTGAAAGTAGCGTACTAATGATAATTAATTGAAGGGCATCCTTATAACCAGTTGGATCAAAGGTAACTCGATAAGCAAAGGAAGAAAGTAAACGCTTTCTATTTTTTTTATATTCTTCAAATGAAATAATATTTGATTGTTCCATCAATTGCCCCCCCTACTATTATTAGTACTTAAAAGTTACTAAATATAATTATAAAATATTCTGAAAATTTTGTGAAGATATAAAAAATGTATTTTTATAGAATTTATATGGAAAATTTATGAATAACAGGAGTTTAGTATGATTAAATATACCTTAGCCTTTATAAAACGCAATAATGAGTTGTTAATGCTAAATCGAATAAAAGCACCAACAATGGGAATATGGAATGGAGTTGGTGGGAAAATTGAAAAGGATGAGTTACCGATACAATCGATCCAAAGAGAGATTGAAGAGGAAACAGGGATTAAAGTAAAACTAGAGGATATAAAAGAAAAAGGGCTTGTTACCTGGAAAGATGAGAAAGGTACAATTGGAGGAATGTACTTATTTTTAGCAACTATTGATGCGAACCTTTCTTATAATACCCCTTTGCAAACTGAAGAAGGAATTTTAGATTGGAAGAAAATTGAGTGGGTTTTATCGAAAGAAAACCGTGGAGTTGGAGAACTGATTCCAATATTTTTACATAAAGTTATTCACGAAAATGAAAGCTTTCACTATTCAACGACATATGAAGGAAATTTTTTAAAAGAGGTTCAAATCGAAAAAATAGTAAATAATGAAATGGTAATGATCCCTTAATAATAGTAAGGGGTCTTTTTATTGGCTCTTTTTTAAATATTGTTGTTTTTAGATTTTGTAACTTAAAAGACAGAAGTTGATTGGAATGGAAGGATGAAGGGCTCCTATGGGAGATGCGGGAAAGCTGAGACCCCACAGGAGCGTATGCGACGAGGAGGCTCAGCTCACGCCTCAAGGAAAGCGAGCATCCTGGAGTGGAATTCAACTTACACATACTGAAATAGAAAACAATCGACACCAATTTGTTTTTATGCTTTATTATGAATAAATATTAAAAATGTGTTATTGAGATATTTTTTTTAATTTCACAAAAAAGACTATTATTATTGGTTTTTTATATAATTTTTAGATATTTTTTTAAAAATATTAAAAATAGATATTGCATAAATATGAAAATGTGTTAATATTCATTACATGGAATAATTATTCAAACGAAACACAATATCGTATTACAAGAAAATCTATTAAAAATAAATAAATTAACAAAAAATAGGGGGAACAAAATATGAAAAAGTATGTAGGACTTATTACAGCAGGAGTATTATCAATTGGAATGCTAGCAGGATGTAATAATGCAAATGGAGCAAATGCAAAATCTAGTAAAACATTAGTTATGGGAACAAGTGCAGACTATAAACCTTATGAATATGTTGACACAACAAAAAGCGATAAAATTATTGGATTTGATATAGATTTAGCAAATGAATTAGCAAAACGAACTGGATATAAAATTGAAGTGAAAGATCTTGATTTTAATTCATTAATTACGGCCATGAAAGGTGGAAAAGTCGATATGGTCATGGCGGGTATGAATGCAACGCCAGAACGTAAGCAAAATGCAGATTTTACACAACCTTATTTCTCAGATAAAAATGAAGTGATTGTTAAAAAAGGTTCAAATATTAAGAGTTTAGCAGATTTAAAAGGTAAAACAATCGGAGTACAAGCTGGTACGGTTCAAGAATCGATCGCAAAAGCAGTTGCTAAAAAAGGTGGATATACAGTTCAAAATAGAAATCGTGTACCAGAATTGATTGAAGAATTAAAGGCTGGCAGATTTGATGCAGTTATTATTGAGCAAAGTGTTGCTGCAGGATATTTAAATAATTTAAAAGATTTAAATGGAGTATTAATCAATGATTTCATCGATAATACAACTGGTTCTGCAATTGCGTTTCCGAAAAATAGTCAATTAACACCAAAATTTAATGAAGCAATTACTGAAGTTAAAAAAGATGGAACGTTAAATAAATTAGTTAAAAAATGGTTTGGAATTTCAAAATAATTCTACATGTATTTTAGTAGATTGGTAACCTAAAAACAGTTTGCTGAATTCAAAGGTTGCTATAGATTAAATAAAAGGAGTACAACAAAATGAATTTGAATTTTTCGCAAATTGTAAGTTCAATCCCTTTTATATTAGGAGGGTTAGGTCTAACATTAGAAATTGTTATTGTATCAATATTATTAGGTCTTGTTTTAGCAATAGTATTAGCGTTTATGAAAATTAGTCGTTCGAAATTGTTAATTTTCATTGCAGATTTCTATACTTCGATTTTCCGAGGAACACCAATGGTATTACAATTAATGATCATTTATTTTGGTTTACCTCAAATTATTGGATTTGATATTCATCAGTTTCCAGCAGCAGTATTGGCATTTGGTTTAAATTCAGGTGCATATGTATCAGAAATTATTCGTGCAGGTATTCAGGCTGTTGATAAAGGACAAAAAGAAGCTGCAACTGCACTAGGAATTCCATATCGCAAAATGATGGCAAAAATTATCCTGCCACAGGCCATTAAAAATATTTTGCCTGCATTAATGAATGAATTCATCTCGTTAACGAAAGAATCTGCAGTAGTTACAGTAATCGGTGCATCAGATTTAATGCGTAGAGCTTATTTAGTTGGTGGAGATTTATATTCTTATATGGAGCCACTTATATTTGTAGCAGGGGTGTATTACGTACTAGTAATGATCTTGACACTTCTTGGTAAAATGCTAGAAGGGAGATTAAGAACAAATGATTAAAATAAATAATTTAGTTAAAAACTTTGGTAAAATAGAAGTTTTAAAAAATATTTCTACAACGATTGAAGAAGGGTCAGTTGTTGCCATAATTGGTCCTTCTGGCTCAGGAAAATCAACATTTTTAAGATGCATGAATTTATTAGAATCTCCGACTTCTGGTGAAATTTTTATTAATCATGACGAAATTACAGATCCTAAAATCGATATGATGAAAATAAGAGAAAACGTTGGGATGGTTTTTCAACATTTTCACTTATTCCCTCATATGAGTGTTTTAGAAAATATTACGTATGCTCCAATAAATGTTAAGGGAATCAGTAAAAATGAAGCAATGAAAATAGCCGATGATTTACTTGATAAAATTGGGCTAAAGGATAAAGCCAATGTATATCCTCCTCAATTATCTGGAGGTCAGAAACAACGTGTAGCTATTGCTCGTGCATTAGCAATGCAACCAAACATTATGTTATTTGATGAACCGACTTCTGCTCTTGATCCTGAAATGGTTAAAGAAGTACTGGATGTAATGAAATCACTCGCACATACTGGAATGACAATGATCATTGTGACACATGAAATGGGCTTTGCGAAAGAAGTAGCAGACCGTATTCTATTCTTGGATGAAGGAAAGTTAATAGAGGATGCTAATCCAGTAGAATTTTTCTCTTCACCAAAGACAGAACGTGCAAGTAGCTTTTTGGAGAAAGTTTTATAATTAATGGAAAAGGGTAAGTATGCAGAAAAAGTTTCTGTTTACTTACTCTTTTTTGTTGTAAAATCAACAATTCTAACTATTTGTTGAATAATATGAAAATAAAAGAAGCATAGAAAGAGGTTTTTCGAAACAAAAGAGAGAAACGATATTTTACACATAAAATGTATTATGAACTTAAAATAATTTTTGTCTCAAAAATAAAATAAATCTTAGTGTTTAATGGAGGGATTAAGTTGTTTGAATTTATTATGTTTATTATGTTTATTCTTATTACGCTACCTTTTTATGGAATATTAATATGGTCGTATTTTTACCCTGAAGAAAGTTTCTTGTGGGGGAAAAGGTGGATGTATAGTGAAGAACCTGAACCGTCTGAGGATGCAATTATATTTATTAAAATAAAATCGATTATTGGTATTATATTAGTGACCTTTATACTAATCATTGGAGGATTTAATATTTTTAATTAATAAGATTATTAGTCAATAATTAAGTGATATCTAATGCTCAGTGAATAAACTCACTGAGCGTTTTTTTGTACTGGTGGATGAATATAAAAAGAACTTTTAGAAAAGAATTATGGAATATTTTGTAAAGGCTCTTTTTTTTAAGATTGTTTTTTTAGTTTTTGTAATTTAAAAGACAGAAAATGATTGGAACGGAAGGGTGACGGGCTCCTGTGGGAGATGCGGGAAGGCTGAGACCCCACAGGAGCGATAGCGACGAGGAAGCTCAGCTCACGCCCCTAGGAAAGCGAGCATCCTGGAGTGGAAATTACAAATACTGAAAAGCAACAATGTATACGAAAACAGCCTTTGTAAAGGTTCTTTTACTATCCATTTTCAATATAATATTTTATCTAGTTTTTCAAATAATAATAAAAGGTAGGAACAGATTTTTGATGAATTTTGTTCAATTATGAAATTTTTTTGAATTAATGGCATCATTCGATCATAAATGTTCAAATTTCTAGTAATGATTATTGCGAAATAATCTATTTACTTTTATATTTGTGAGGAAATCCTTTCAATTATGATGTAGTCAACTAGGTGATGAAATGTTTAAAATAGGTTCTCGCGTTATTAAAACAGCACTTGGAAGTGCAACAGCTATTTTTATAGCCCAATCATTAGGTCTAAATTTTTATTCTTCAGCAGGTATTTTAACAATTTTATGTATTCAACCGACTAAGAAAAGATCGCTAGAAACTTCAATAAGGAGATATTCTGCTTGCGTAGTCGTTCTTGTCTTTTGTTATTTCTTTTTCTCCGTATTTGGATTCAATCCTTTTGGAATAGCGCTATTATTACTGTTTTTTATTCCAACTTTAGTCATGTTAAACATTCAAGAAGGAGTGATTTCTAGCTCGGTAATAATGGTACATATTTATTCGTTACAAAAAATCTCACTACATATTGTACTAAATGAACTTTATGTCATTTCAATTGGAATTGGGGTTGCTCTTCTCTTTAATTTATACATGCCGAGTTTAGAGCATAAGGTTAATCTTTATAAAAAAGAAATTGAAAATGGATTTATTTTAATTTTAGATGCGATCTCTGTCTTTTTAAATTCGCCAGAAGAAAAATTTGATTTAAAAGAGGTAAATCAAATCGAAAAAAAGATAGGTATTGCAAAGAGGATATCAAAGCTTGAAATAGATAATCATTTTTTTCGTTCCTCAAATGATGAAGATTATGAATATGTTGCTATGAGAGAAAGACAATTAGAGATATTGAAAAGAATTATTAATTCATTAAAAATTGTCAAAAAAGAGAATGAACAATCTAAAATATTAAGTGATTTCTTCCACGATATTTGTTTCTCATTAAACCCAAATAGCACAGGTATTATCTCGTTACATCAATTAGATGAACTATATGAAATGTTCCGTTCAATGCCTTTACCGAAAAACTCAGATGACTTTGAAACGAGAGCTGCCGTTCTTAATATAATTCATGAAATGGAAAATTTTTTAGTAGTAAAAAAGAGGTATGTGGAGAAATATGTTAATAAAAGTAGGTGATGATTTGTATGATAAAGTTTATGCTAGCAATTATGATCATCATAAATCCATTATGGCCACTAGGTGATAATCCAAGAGCTGGTGATCCATTTATTATCATAAACAAAAGTATCAATAAATTAGCTTTTATTAATGAAGGGAAAATCCAAAAAGTATATTCCGTTGCAACTGGCAAAACACCTAAATTAACTCCAGAGGGTTTGTTCAATGTAGTCTTTAAGGTGAAAAACCCTTATTTTAGAAAGAAAAAAATTCCAGGCGGAGATCCTAGAAATCCATTAGGCTCAAGGTGGATTGGTTTTGATGCAGAAAATACAGATGGCACGATCTATGGAATCCATGGAAATAATGATCCAACCTCTATTGGAAAATACATCTCTAATGGTTGTGTTCGAATGAGAAATGAAGAAGTAAACGAGCTTTATGAAAAAGTACCAATTGGAACAAAGGTATTTATTGTAAATACAAGTAAGTCTTTTGAACAATTAGCAAAAGAAAAAGGTGCAATCAGATAGAGCGTAAAAAAAGGATAGCAGCAACGTAATCGTTGTTACTATCCTTTTTATTATGATCTTATATGATTCTCTACAAAAGAAAAGTTTGTTATTTTATAGAAATGCTGCAATACCAGCTAATAGTGATGTAGCAAGAATTGATACAAGCATCACAATAACAAAGAATTTTTGCATTTTTTTATTCATGATAAGGAATCTCCTTCATTAATGTGTATTTTTTTACAGAATTTTTATTTTTGTCAGAAAATATCGTTTTATTTTGCTAACAATTCTAGTACAATTTTAACATACGAATAGTACAAATGAATAGTTTTTATAGGGGGACTAGCTATGATTTCAAATATTGATCACATTGCCATTTGTGTAAAAAATATTAACGAAAGTCTTTCACAATATGAAAAATTAGGTCTTAAATGTACACATCAAGAAACTGTTGACAGTCAAGGGGTTAATGTTGCATTTTTTCCTACAAATGGGACAAGTATTGAATTAATCGAACCATTTGAATGTAATAAATCCTTACAATCTTTTTTGCAAAAAAGAGGAGAAGGGTTACATCATATTGCATTTGAAGTTCAGAATATTGAAACAACAATTGTGGATTTAAAGGAAAAAGGTGTTCAACTGATTAATGAAACACCTCAAAAAGGAAGCCATGGATCTAAGATTGCATTTATTCATCCAAAAGCATTTGGCATGTTAATTGAACTTGTTGAAAAAGGGGATTTCCAAAATGAATAAGTACGAAGCTATTTATAATTTATATGATCGTAAAGCAGAAATAGAGTTAGGTGGCGGAATCGATCGAATTGCTAAGCAACATGAGCGTGGGAAATTTACAGCAAGAGAACGGATAGACATGTTATTAGATGAAGGATCATTTGTGGAACTCTATTCTTTTGTTCAGCATCGCTGTACAGAATTTGGTATGGCAGATCAAGACGGAGCTTGTGATGGAGTAGTAACCGGGTATGGAAAAATAAATGGTAGAACAGTTTTTGTTTTTTCCCAAGATTTTACTGTATTCGGTGGTGCACTTGGAGAAATGCACGCAAAAAAAATAAGCCAGTTAATGGATTTAGCAGTACAAAACAAAGCACCGATTATTGGACTGAATGATTCTGGAGGTGCAAGAATCCAAGAAGGCGTACTGTCATTAGATGGCTATGGACACGTCTTTTATCGTAATACAATTTATTCTGGCGTTGTTCCCCAAATATCTGTCATAATGGGACCTTGTGCTGGTGGAGCAGTATATTCTCCAGCAATTACTGATTTTGTCATCATGGTAAAAGAAAGTAGCCAAATGTTTATCACAGGACCTAAGGTTATCGAAAGTGTAACTGGAGAAATTATTTCTGCAGAAGAATTAGGTGGAGCAAAAGTACATAATGAAGTAAGCGGGAATGCTCATTTTCAAGCAAATAATGAACAGGAAGCTTTAGACTTAGTACGCGATCTTTTATCTTATTTACCTCAGCATTGGGAAGAAAGTTTACCGTTATCTGAAGAGAACCAAAAAGATTGTTCAGAATTGCTTAATCATATTCCAGAAGAATCCAATCGCCCATATGATGTTAAAAAGATCATAGGTGACTTAGTTGATGATGAGTCATTTTTAGAAGTACAAGAACATTTTGCGAAAAATTTAGTAGTCGGATTTGCTAGATTAAATGGAAAAGTAGTGGGACTTGTATGTAACCAACCAAAAGTAATGGCGGGTGGACTAGATTTACATTCATCTGATAAAGGTGCACGATTTATTCGTTTTTGTGACTCCTTCAATATTCCACTTATTACATTTGTTGATGTAACAGGTTTTTTCCCTGGTGTAAAACAAGAGCATGGTGGAATTATTAGACATGGAGCTAAGCTTTTATACGCTTATTCAGAGGCAACTGTTCCTAAAATAACTGTTATTACGCGAAAAGCGTACGGCGGGGCATACGTTGCTTTAAATAGTAAATCAATCGGTGCTGATATGGTCTTTGCATGGCCGAATGCAGAAATTGCAGTAATGGGCGGTGCTGGAGCAGTTAACATTCTTTATGGAAAAGATATTGAAAAAAGTGAAAATCCTAATCAGTTAAGAGAAGAGTGGATTCAAACATATACTGACACATTTTTAAACCCATATGTAGCGGCAAGTTATGGATTAGTAGATGATATCATTGATCCAGTTGAAACGAGAGAGAAATTGATTCAAGCATTAGATCTATTAAAAAATAAAAGTGAACATCGTCCTATGAAAAAGCACGGGAATATTCCGTTATAAGAATTTTGGAAAAGTCTAAATTTCGATATATTGTAAATTTTTAATGAATAACTTAAATAATGTTTTATACTGTATTATAAAGAATGCTATGTGTTATTATAGCATTATAAGATTTTTTACATACATATGATGGAGGCGTAGAAAACATGGTAAATGAACAACGCTTAGTTGATGAATTTTTAGAATTAGTACAAGTTGATTCTGAGACAAAATACGAGGCTGAAATTGCTAAGGTTTTAAAGAAAAAACTTGAAGATTTAGGGTTTAATGTTTTTGAGGATGACACAATGGGAATTACTGGTCACGGTGCTGGTAACTTGATTTGTACGATTCCTGCAACAAAAGAAGGAGTAGATGGTATCTTCTTCTCATGTCATATGGATACAGTAACTCCAGGTAAAGGAATTAAACCATCTATCGTTGACGGTAAAATTGTAACTGATGGTACAACAATTTTAGGTGCTGACGATAAAGCAGGAATTGCAGCTTTCCTTGAAGCAGCAAAAATTTTAAAAGAAAAAAATATTGAGCATGGTGAAATTCAATTCATTATTTCAGTTGGTGAAGAATCAGGACTTCACGGTGCAAAAGCAATTGATCCTAAATTAATTACAACTAAATTTGGTTATGCTTTAGATAGTGATGAAGAAGTAGGGAACATTATTGTTGCTGCTCCAACACAAGCTAAAGTAATTGCGAAAATTTATGGAAAAACTGCACATGCTGGTGTTGCACCTGAAAAAGGTGTTTCTGCAATTACAATTGCTTCAAAAGCGATTTCTAAAATGCCATTAGGTCGTATTGATGAAGAAACTACAGCAAATATTGGCCGTTTTGAAGGCGGATCTGCAACAAATATCGTATGCGATTACGTTCAAATCCTTGCAGAAGCTCGTTCATTAATTAATGAAAAAATGGAAGCCCAGGCTGCTAAAATGAAAGCTGCTTTTGAAGAAGCTGCAGCTGAAATGGGTGGCAAAGCTGAAGTGGAAGTTATTGTAATGTATCCAGGTTTCAAATTTGGAGAGGGAGATCATGTAGTTGAAGTAGCAAAACGTGCTGCTCAAAACATTGGTCGTACACCTGCATTAAAACATAGTGGTGGTGGATCTGATGCAAACATTTTTGCTGGCCACGGATTACCAATTGTAAACCTTGCTATTGGATACGAAGAAATTCATACTACAAATGAAAAAATGCCTGTTAAAGAGCTTGTGAAAACTGCTGAGTTAGTTATTTCGATCATTGAAGAAGTAGCTAAATAATTAAATAGTTCTACACAAAGAAACCCGTACTAGAAAATTACTAGTACGGGTTATTTACTATATTAAAAAGCGCTTTTTTATCTCTTTTGTAGGAACCATGCAAGTATCAATTTTACCGAACAGACGATAGCGATTTTTCGCTACTAGTTTATAAACAAAGTCTCTTATTGGCTTTGGAACTAAAATAAACGCATAAAGAAATTTCCATTTCCACTTTAACTGTTTAACAATTTTTAATGCAGCAGTTGAATAGATAAAATAATGTTCGTTTTCAAGTAAAACGAGAGAATCAACATTATTTAATTCTGGATGATTTTGAAGGAATTGACTACCAAATTCTGATTGTAATGGTGCAAAAAGAAATTTTTGTTTAACGTCTTGTTTAATGATAAAGTTAACGGATCCATTACAGAACTGGCATACTCCATCGAATAGAATGATCTTTCGACTTTCTTTCATATCATCTTCTCCAATTTTCTCTATCTATTCTTGGTTTACCATATGATATGCTACATTTTTTAACTGGCCTAATAAAGGGATTTTTATTTCATCTTCAAGTCCTACATCATTCATAGCTCTTTCCATACAATCAAGCCAATCATGTGCACGTTCGATCGTAATTGGAAATGGTAAATGGCGAGCTCTCATTCGTGGATGTCCTCGTTCCATGCTATAATATTGTGGTCCACCTAAATATTGAGTTAAAAACAGTTTTTGTTTTCTAGCAGTCTCTTCCCAATCGCCAGGAAAAATAGGAGATAATTTCTCGTGTTTTGAAACATATCCGTAAAAAGTATCAACAAGCTCCTCTAGTTTTTCTTTTCCTATATATTCATACATTGTCATATTTTGTTCATTACTCAAATGATTTCATTCCTTTCTATAAACAAACATATGTTATATCATCTATTTTAATTTAAAGTTATTATCTTTCAATTTTTTCTTTATTTATGCTACTTTAATAATACATACTCATCATATCTTTTTTTCGTTTTTAAGGAAAGGAAATAAACTTGTAAAAAGGAGGGGCATAATGAATTCCTGGGTACCAAAAAATGGTCGTGTAATATTACATGTTGATATGAATGCATTTTTTGCGTCCGTTGAGATTGCAAATGATCCTTCTTTAAAAGGAAAACCTTTAGTTATTGCAGGTAATGAAAAAGAGCGTAGAGGCATTATTGTTACAGCAAGTTATGAAGCTAGAGCATACGGTTTAAAAGCTACAATGCCACTTTGGGAGGCTCGAAAAAAATGCCCAAACATGGTTGTTAAACTACCTAACCATGAATTATATCGTAAGGTTTCACGACAAATGTTTGCAAAATTAGGTACGATCACACCTTTAGTAGAGGCTGCTTCAATTGACGAAGGATACTTGGATATAACTGATTGTAGAGATTTAGGTCATCCAATTGAAATCGCAAAAAAAATACAACAAATTCTATTGGATGAATTAGGGTTACCATGCAGTATTGGAATTGCACCCAATAAGTTTTTAGCCAAAACTGCCTCTGACATTAAAAAGCCACAAGGGATAACAATATTACGAAAAAGAGATGTTCCACTTACGTTATGGCCAAAGAAAATAAGAGAAATGCATGGAGTCGGACTAAAGACAGAAGAAAAATTAAATACAATTGGAATCTATACAATAGAAGATTTGGCGAAAAGTGATATAAATAAAATTCAGGCATTGTTAGGGAGTAATGGTATTTCGTTAAAGAATCATGCTAATGGAATTGATGAAAGGGAAGTAGATCCAAGTAGGATGTTATCCTATCGAACGATTGGGCATTCTTCAACTTTTTCAAGTGATGTTTCAGATGAACATATAATAGCATCTTCTTTTGAAAAATTATCGAATCGTGTTTGTGATAGGCTACGAAAAAAGGGATTAAACGCTGAAACAATCAGTATTACACTCCGCTTCAAAGATCGCAAAACTATCACACGAAGCATGACAACACAATCTCCTATCCAAGAAGGAAGTTCAATTTTTAAAGAAGTTATGAAGCTGTGGAAAAATAATTGGAATGGAGAACCCCTCAGGTTAATTGGGGTAACTACTTCGAATTTAGTTGCACATGATGAGGTAACGAAACAGTTAGATTTATTCTCATATGAACAAGATGCTAAGCAAGAGCCATTAATGGAAACGATTCAAAAATTAAAAAATAAGTTCGGTGAGGATATAATTGGTCTAGGGAGAAGTAAACAAAAAATTAATTCAAAAAATATTTTAGATGTCTTAAAAACGACAGAGTAAAAGGCTATCCACTAAATAGTGATGATAGCCTTTTTTATGTGGAAATGGATTAACAACCTTCTATTCCACAAAAATCTCCAGATTGTGGTGTACTTTGTTTTTTTAATGCATTTAAAAATGCTTCTTTACTTTGTGCACCTTGTAAAACTGTATCCCCAATGATAAAGGTTGGTACAGCATTTATGAATGAAGGATTTTGTATTTCAGAATCATTTGTAGTTTGATTAATTGCTTCTACAAATTCATTTGTAGGTAATCCGATTTCATTTGCAATATCAGTTAGAACATTGACATCTCCAATGTTTTTTTCGTATTTCCAAAATGCTGTTAATACTGCCTTTGCATAATCATCGCCTTTACCCTTCGATTGTGCAAATAAAAATCCTCTATGAGCAAGTAATGTTGATGGATGTGGATCCATTGAAGGTAAAACCATATCAACACCTAATTTTTCTGCAAGAGGTTTAACTCCAAAATTCCATCCTTGTTGAATATATGAACTTTTTGGGCTTAATGGTTCAGTTCCTTCAGGACGTAATTGAAATGGTTTCCACTCAACTTCAACTTCCTCATTTATTTCTTTTAAAGCATTTTCAAGTGATTGTTCCCCAAGATAACAAAATGGGCAAACATAATCAGAATATACAGTGACTTTCATTATTCTTCCTCCAATCTTATAACGAGAGTATAGTATGTAAATAAAAATTATACAATTAAAATGCTTATATTTTGTAATTTAATATATTTTTTAAAGCTACTATCGAATTGTAAGTATGACTGCCTTAATTTTTGGCTGTTTTTTTATTCATTGTTGTTAATTGTAGTATGTGTTAATTGATTGGAACGTAGGAATACTCATGCCATGCGGAAAGCGAGCAACCTGGAGTTGTAATTAACTACGTATTCTAAAATAACAACAATGTATACAAAAAAAACTTTATTTTAAGAGAAAAGGACAGCAGAATTATTTTTGCTGTCCTCTTTACGATAACTTATAGTACTGTTCAATTTACATAAGAGTTATTATTATTCCTCATCATCAATAAAAATATGGCTTGTATAAAAAGATTTCCGTCCTAACAGTGACAAAGTAAGAAAAATCAACACACTTATAAAGGCTAAAACTATTCCTATAACGATGCCTCCAAGAAAAATAAAAAAATTTAGATTGCTAATGAGGAATGTCCAAATATTAATCGAAAGAAGTCTGCAAAGTAAAAAAAGTAATATTACAAATATGAAGACATAAAAAGTGTTTTGTATTATTTTTGACAATGACTTGCACCTCATTAATTTCTTTCATAATGCTATGTTATGATACGAAATTAATGTGGTAGCAAATAAAAGAAAAAACAGGCTTGTTCTACTTGAAAATGACAAGCCTGTTTATCCCGCATTAACGGGCAATACCTCCTCACCTCAAGTTTGAGAGAGGTAAGGAAGAAGATTGTTGATTACTTCCCGTAAAAGCCCGATTGGAGGGGCTAACCATCAGTGGAGCTGAAGAACCTCCCCACTGATGGAAGTTTCACTTTATGTTATTTTTTTGGCTTTGTTTTTAGTTTTGGTTTAGGTTGTGGCTTAGTAGGTACAAAGTTTTGTAAATCTTTAGCTGTTTTTGGGACAACAATTGTGCCTGATCTAATGGTGTCTTTATAAAGGTTAATTTGTTTTAGTTCTTTTTCAGTTAGATTTTTATTTTCTTTTGGTAATCCTACTCCATGTTCCTTTATCCCAAAACGAAAAATTTTTCCTCCAGGGAAGTTTTCTTTTTTTGTGTTATTTATTACCTTTTTTAAGGCAATGTCAATATGCTTTACGGCAGAGGTTAATGTAACATTTTCAGGAAGACCTTCACCGTATTGATCACGGTCAACTCCGATAACCCATACTTGTTTTCCGATTCTCTTACGATTTTTAGCTTCTGTAAATACTCCATTTCCGGTAGCGCCAGCAGCTTGAAATATTACATCAGCCCCTTTATCATAAATTGAAGCAGCTAATGAAGTTCCTAGTTCAGGCTTATCAAAAGCATTTGCATAATTTGAAATAACTTTGATACCAGGGTCTATAGATTGAATACCTGCTTGAAATCCGTATTCAAATTTTTCAATTATGTCTGTTTTGACGCCACCGATAAAACCTATTTTGCGTGACTTCGTTTTGAGTGCTGCTGCAACTCCAGCTAGAAAAGATACTTCTTCTTCTTTAAAAGTGATGCTTGCAACGTTTGGTTTTTCAACAATACCATCAATAATAGCAAAATCAGCGTCCTTTTTTTGAGCAGCAACCTTTCTAAGTGAATCAATAAAAGGATAACCAACTCCGATAGTAAGATCATAGCCTTTACTTGAAAAATTTTTTAAATTTGGGATAAAGTCTTTACTAGATGTAGATACTATATATTTATAGTTTTTATTTTCTTTCCAACCATTTTTCGTTCCGATTTCTTTAATTCCTTCCCAGGTAGCTTGATTAAAAGATCGATCATCTATTCCTGTTTTATTTGTAACAATCCCAATACGAAACTTCTTTTCTTTATTCGGTTCATTGATATTATTAATTGATTTACCGCATCCCGTAAAAATTAAAACAATTACAAAAGATAATATGAATATGGAAAAAAACTTCTTTTTCATCTCCTCACCTCCGAATCACCGTATTATTGACTTTATCCTATATAAACGGGCTGTAAAAATCCTTACTTCAAGGTTGAGAGTGAAGATTGGAGAAGGATAACTGCCCGTAAAGCCCGATTGGTTTAACAAACCATCATTAAGGGATGAAGCTTCATACTGATGGAAGTTTCACTTTATCAACTAAATTTCCCTGAATTAATAGGTTTCATTCACTTCTTTGGTTAGAGAAGATTCAATATAAAGGCTATCCTGAAAATATTAAAGAACGATGATTAGGATGAATTCCTTATTTTCATAGGCCATCGTGCGAATGTTATAAGCATGGATGTCTCTTTTCTAAAAGGTTGTTGTTTTTTTAGATTTTGTTAAAACAGTTGATAATTAAGTTGATTGGAGAGGAAGGTGCGAGACTCCTATGGGAGCAGCGGGACAGGTGAGACCCCGCAGGAGCGATAGCGACGAGGAGGCTCACCGCCCGCCCCATGGAAAGCGAGCGTACTGGAGCGGAAATCAACTTAACACATTGTTAAATAGCAACATTGTTTACGAATACAGCCTATATAAAACATTTTAAGAAAGCTGATTGTTGGAATGATTGGCATTTCCTTTTACTCATGATAATGTAAATAAATAGATAGAATGATGGAGGAAATAGTGTGGAATTAGTATTTTTAGGAACAGGTGCAGGAATGCCTTCGAAATCAAGAAATGTAAGCAGTGTTGCTTTGCAATTATTAGAAGAAAGAGGGACTACTTGGTTATTTGATTGCGGTGAAGGAACTCAGCATCAAATTTTACATACAACAGTTAGACCTGGGAAAATCGAAAAAATTTTTATAACCCATTGTCATGGTGATCACTTATTTGGGTTACCTGGGTTATTAAGCAGTCGTACATTTTTGGGTGGTGATGAACCAGTAACAATCTATGGCCCAAAAGGAGTTAAAGAATTTGTAGAAACTTCATTTCAAGTGAGCCATACATATGTGAAATATCCAATTTCATTTATAGTGGTTGAAGAAGGAATCATATTTGAGGATGAAAAATTTAAAGTAGAATGTATTGAACTAGAGCATGGTATTCAATCATTTGGATACAGAATAATTGAAAAAGATTTGCCAGGAGAACTACTAGTTGAAGAATTAAAAAAGATTGGGATAAAGCCAGGACCTATATATAAATATCTTAAAGAAGGAAGAAAAATTACACTTGAAGATGGACGAATAATAGATGGAAATAACTTTTTAGGACAATCCAAGGCTGGTAGAAAGATTGCGATTGCAGGAGATACACGAATGACAAATAAAAGTAATCTCTTAGCTGAAGGAATGGATGTCCTTGTACATGAAGGTACTTTTTCAAAAGATGAAGCAAGGCATGCATACGATTATTTTCATAGTACAAGTACCCAAGTTGCAAATGTAGCACAATCGGAACAAATTAAATTGTTGATACTCACCCATATAAGCGCAAGATATCAAGGTGAAGATACTGAAATGTTACTTCAACAAGCGAAAGAAATTTTTTCAAATACTCAAATTGCAAAAGATTATGATCGAATTCCTATACCAAGGTATTAAGAGTATTTAAGGCATAAAATACGGCTTTCCGGTCAAAATAATTGTATTATGTATTAAAGGAAGGTCGCCTCATTGAAACAGATAATTTATCTTTTTTTAATTTTGTTATCCTGTAGCTTGATGCCAATTTCAACTGAAAAAGTGAATGCTTCTGAAAAGAATCGGTATTATTTTGAGAAAAAAGGAACGGCAATATGGGAAGTACCTGTCAAAGAAAAGGTCATTGCAATTACATTTGATGATGGGCCAAATGTTGAATATACCCCGCAAGTTTTAGATTTATTAAAACAATATAATGCCAAGGCAACCTTCTTTTTGATTGGTGAACACGTTCAGTTGCATCCGGAACTTGTCCAGCGTGAGATTGATGAAGGTCATGAGGTTGCAAATCATACTTATAATCACGCAAGATTAAAAAATTTAAATGAAAAGGAAATAAAAGAACAAATAAAGAAAACACATGATGCTATTGTTGAGGCGGTAAATGTAGAGCCAACTCTTTTTCGCCCACCTTACGGGTATTATAGTGAGCGTTCAATTAATGTGGTACATGAATTAGGTTACCTAACTGTAATGTGGTCTTGGCATCAGGATACTTTTGATTGGAAAAATCCTGGTGTTCAGAAAATTGTTTCAAAGGTTTTATCAGCAACGCGAAAAGGGGATATTGTGCTCTTTCATGATCATGGCGGTAATCGTAGGCAAACCATAGAAGCTTTAAAAAAAATCCTACCAGCTTTAACAAATAAAGGCTATGAATTTGTGACCGTATCACAATTATTACAAATAAAAGCAGGGGTAAAAATACCTAGCTTTTAAAAAGGCTCTGTATTTCAGTGAATCTGAGACATTCTGCAGATAAACAGACAGTAGAGATATTGAATGGAACGAATGACGAGGATTGTAAGTTCTTACGTAGAAGAGAGCGGATTACCTTGACTATCATTGTGAAGACTTTAAAAGAAGCTATCCAAAGAAAATTTTGGACAGCTTCTTTTTTTCATCACTGCATTATTAAACTCATCCTTAAGTCGTAGAAGAAACCATTCTAGAGGCCATTATTGGAGTAATCAAATGTGAGTAAAATAAGGATATAAGTTGAAAGGAGGCAATGTAATGAAGAAATTTTTATTCATTTTGCTAGTGTTAATTTTAATTGGCGTCACATTAGCGTCTCTAGGTGGGGTTATATCATTAGCGATCGGTTTAGTTATTGCATATTACAGCTTTAGACGTTTTATTCGTACAGATTCCTTATTTGTCAAAATTGTTTGGGTAATCATTGGATTAACTGGACTGTCAATTGCGATTAGTGGAATTCCATCCGTATTTGGAATAGCCGCGGCAATTCTACTTTATTATTTATACCAAGATTATCAAGAAAGAAAACATTGTGTAAAACATGATAAAGAATTTGAAGACAATTGGAAAACACTTTAATTAAAAGGGGATAGAAAAAATGACTAATTTATTTAAACGTATTAAAAATCAAATTTCTGCTGATTTAAATCACTTATTAGATGAGAAGGAACAAAAAAATCCAATTTCACAACTAAATTATTTTGTTAAGCAATCAGAGAATGAATTAAATAAAGTAAGAAACCTTTTAGAGCGTCATTATTCACTGAGAACGAAGTTTCAAGTAGAAAAAGAAAGTGCACTTCAATCTATTTTGAAAAGAGAAGGGCAATTAAAAATTGCAACTGAAGCAGAAGCCGAAGACTTAGTTAAACGTGCAAATGAAGATATACTTTTTTACCAAAATCAAGTAGATCAATTTTCTGCTCTTATCCAAAAAACGGAAGAAGAAATTCAATTTATGCATGAGCAAGTTGAACAAATTGAAAAAAAGTTGAAGGAGTTACACACAAAAAAATACGATCTTATGTCCCGTCAAAATATGGCACAGGCAACTAAAAAAATTAATGAAACAAACAATTTTTTAAATAGTAAAATGCCATCAATTGATGTAAATTACTTCGAAAAACAAATACGTGATCTTGAATTGCGTGTACGTTCTGAATTTGATCTTCAATCATTTGATTATAAGATTGAACAATTGAAACGAAAATTATCATAATTCTTTCTTAATCAGTATAAACAAACAGTACTTTTAGGTTTTGTTCCTATTAGTACTGTTTTTTATTGAAAATCGAGATAAGTTGATTTCCGCTCCAGGATGCTCGCTTTCCGTGGGGTGGGCGGTGAGTCTCCTGCGGGGTCTCACCTGTCCCGCTTCTCCCATAGGAGTCTCGCACCTTCCACTCCAATCAACTTATTTTTCATCAGTTTCTTATACCAAATCCTTTTAAAATAACAATCACATAGAAAAGAACCATTTTAGTTTAAATTAAACATTATCGCTAATATGATGCGATTTTAAAGAAGTGCTGACAAATAATACAGTTCTAATGAGAGGGTGTACAAGAGAATCTCCAACAAGATAACTAATTGTAACGATAAATATGAGGGCTAAAATGATTAGTATCACCGCAATTGTTGTAATGATTCTCTTAAAACTAGATAATAAGATGTCTTTACTTGCCCATTTCATAAATAAATTCCCCCTCAAAAGCCAATGTTTACTGATTAATTTTATTGTCTGGGAGAATACTTCATGACAAATTAAGTAGACTTCATCCATTTTTTATATTCAATTTCAATTTCCTCTGATCGCTCAGTAGCTCTTAAAAAACACCGTTGAAATGAATTAGAAACTTCATTATCCTCAAGGATCGAAATTCCTGCTTGAGTTGTTCCGTTTGGACTAGTTACCTTTTTTCGTAAAGTAAGTGGTGAATTGTTTGTTTCTTGAAGCATTGAAACTGCACCAACTAGTGTTTGTTGTATGAACGGCTTTGCAATATCTCTATGAACGCCAAGGCTCATCGCAGCTCGTTCAAATTGTTCTACAATATAATAAATATAGGCTGGTCCACTTCCGAAGAGTCCTGTCATCGCATGCAATTCTTCTTCTTCAACTTTTGCAGTGATTCCAACCTGTTTAAAAAGTTGTTCGACTAACTGCGCTTTTTCAAAGGCTACTTCATGATCAAAAGATAAAGCAGTTGCGGATTTCAATACAAATGATGAAGTTGTTGGCATAGCCCGAACAATATTTAAGTTGTCTTTACCTATTAAATTTCTTATCGTTTGGATTGAAACACCTGCTGCAAGAGATACGATTACTTGCTCCTCATGAAGGAAGTTTTTACAATCGTCAATTGTAACGGTTAGATCTTTTGGTTTTACTGCAAGAATAACAATATTTGCACCAGTTATAGCAAGTTCCTTGTTTGTTGTTGTTAATACTCCATAGTTTAAGTGAAGATGATTAAGACGTCCTAAATCCTCTCGATTTGAAACAACGATTTGTTCACTTTCTACAAATTCACTTTTCAATAATCCAGCTACGAGAGCTTCAGCAATAGCACCAGCACCAATAAATGCAATCTTTCCATCAAACATGGAATTCCTCCTAATCCATAAATGTGATAGATATTTATATTCACTTAGATGGTGAGTTATGCCTAGTATCATAAAAGCAATAGGTGAAAGATAACTTGTGGTATAATGTGGGAAAATCAACAAAGATTTAACTATATTTTTAATTGTTAATGATTCGAATAAAGGTTTTTTTATGTTAAAGATGGTAAAATAGTTTTTGAGAATTCGATTAATTATTCTTTTAATATGAAATAGTTTAAACTGACTTCATTAAATTTTAGGAGGTCATATATGATCCCAATAAATAAAATCCATTGTTTATCTATCCCAGTTCCATATTCAATGCAAACGGTAAATGTTTATTTGATTGAAGGAGACTGCTTGACGTTAATTGATACGGGAACGAATACAACTGAATCATTGGAAGGGTTAAAACTTGGTTTAAAAGAGTTAGGCTATAAAATAAGTGACGTAGAACAAGTTATTTTAACTCATCATCATCCTGATCATAGCGGACTTTTAGAAGTATTTCGTGATGATGCACTCATTATTGGTCATGACCGAAACATCCCTTATTTAATTCAGGAAGACTCTTTTTTAATTTCGTATGTTCACTTTTTTACGAATCTTGCAAGAAAATTAGGTGTACCAGAAGAATTTATAAAACTAATGCCTCGTTATGACCGGAAGATTCCTTATTCAAGTAAGAGAAAATTAACTCATACTGTGACTGAAGGAGATTCCCTTACTAGCTTAGAAGGATTTACTGTCATTTATACTCCTGGACATGCGACATCTCATATTGCACTTTATCGTGAAAGTGATGGGTTATTATTTGGTGGAGATTTACTGTTAGAAAAAATATCTTCAAATCCGCTTTTAGAGCCACCTTTAAATGGAGAGATACATCGTCCTAGACCATTACCACAATATAATCAATCACTTAAACGAATCGCTTCAATGCCGATTCAACAAATCTATACTGGTCATGGAAACCCTGTCGTAGACGTACAATCTTTAGTAGAATATAGATTGGAAAAACAACAGTTACGTGCTAATAAAGTATATGATTTATTAAAAGGAAGTCCTTTAACAGCTTATGAAGTATGTAAAGAAATTTTTCCAAAGGTTTATCAAAGACAGTTATCATTAACGATGTCTGAAACAGTAGGTCAACTTGACTACTTAGAAGACTTAGGGAAAATTAAATTAGAAGAACGTGAAGATGGAACGCTTGTTTATAAACCGAATGAGCATTCAGTCAGTAATTGAGGTGGAAAGTTTTTGGACTTGTTAGGTAAAACGATTGTGATAACAGGTGCTTCCAGTGGACTTGGAAGTGAACTTGCTTTTCAAGCTGCAGAAAAAGGAGCAAATCTTGCTTTACTTGCACGTCGTGAAGAGGAACTAAAAAGATTAAAGGAACGTTTAGTTGAGCAATTTCCAATTAAATGTCATTATTTTGTTGTTGATATTACGAACGAGCATAAACTTAGAGAAGTGTTTTTACAGATTGAAGATCAATTTAATGGAATTGATGTACTGATCAATAATGCAGGATATGGAGTGTTTGAAACGGTTGAGCAAACATCATTAGATGAAATGAAAAAAATGTTTGAAGTGAACGTTTTTGGACTAATTTCATGTAGTAAATTTTCAATTCCTTCAATGCGACTTAAAGGCAAAGGTCATATTATTAATATTGCTTCCATGGCAGGGAAAGTTGCAACTTCCAAAGCAGCTGCTTATGCATCAACAAAACATGCAGTTTTAGGTTTTAGTAATGCTTTACGCCAAGAATTAATAAATGATCATATCTTTGTTACAAATATCAACCCAGGACCAATGGATACACCTTTTTTTGAGATTGCAGATGATTCAGGTAGTTATGCAAAATCTGTGCGTAAAATTATGTTAGATCCTCAAAAGGTAGCAGGGAAGGTTATTTCCCTAATAGGTAAGAATGTTTTTGATGTTGATTTGCCTTGGTGGATGGGTACTGGTTCCAAATTGATGGCCTTATTCCCTAGGATTTCGAATAAACTTTTAATAAAATTTGGTAATAAAAAATAAATGCTATTTTCTAATGTGATTGTTTTTAGACCTTTTTTAAGATTATTCTTTTTGGTTCTGTAATTTAAAAGACAGAGGTTGATTGGAACGGAAGGGTGCCAGGCTCCTGTGGGAGCTCACGCCCCTAGGAAAGCGAGCAACCTGGAGTGGAAATCATACACATACTGAAATTGCAACAAAGTTTACGAAAACAGTCAAAATAAAAAACAAACATTGTTGAACAGTTTATTCCGTTCAATAATGTTTGTTTTTTATTTTTGTAGAAAATAGTCAAGACGAACAAATTCAAAGTCTTTTAAAACATTCTCATCAAGTAAATTCTCTAAAGCTTTAATCATTTGTCCAGGCGCATCTTGATCAGCCCCAAAAGTTTCACCACTATCATGTAAAACAATAATTGATCCATTTTTTATATTAGTTTTTAATTCGCTTTTAATTCGCTGACTACCACCTTTTAATTTCCAATCTCCTACCATAACAGACCATAATATTATTTTATATTTACTTGGAAAAATAAGATGATAAAGATTGAGTATCCCCCATGGAGGACGATAATAATTAGGGCTCTCTCCAGTTATTTCATTTATAAGTTTTGCCGTTTTGTCTATTTCATTTTTTGATCTTAATGGAGAGTTAAACCAATTAAACGTATGGTCGTAATTGTGTATCCCTATTAAATGTCCTTCGTTACTCATTCTTTTAATTATGTCAGGATACTTTTTAGCTTTCGCACCAACAATAAAAAAAGTCGCTTTAATCTTATATTTTTTTAATAGATCCAATAATAATGGGGTGTATATTGGATCTGGTCCATCATCAAAAGTCAATGTTATTTCATTTTCCGCTTTTGGGTTCTTTTTAACCACAAGGAAATTGAAAATGCGTGTTAACAAAAAAGGTAACACGCAATATAGAGTAAAAATAATAAGAATTATTTTAAATAGTGTTATTATCATAATTGTTTCCTTTTTTGATCAATAAACAAGTTATTTAGCATAAACAACCATTTCACCTTGGTTGTCGTAAAGTATTTGATCGATAGATCGCATTGAGCCTAATTGCAAATACCTTTTTAGAATATCAAGAGAAACAAGACTACTCTTAAGTTGCTTTGCTTTCATTTGCATTGAAATGAGCTTTTCTTTATTTTTAATTAGCTCATTTAAAGTTAGTTTTAAGTCATCATGGCTAGTTGCTAAAATTGCAATTCCTGATTCTGTTAGGAAAGAAGCGTTATCTTCTTCTTGCCCTGGTAGTGGATCAATTAAAAGCATTGGTAAGTCCATTGCGATCGCTTCTGATGAAGTGACCCCACCTGGTTTCGTAATTAATAAATCAGAGATTGCCATTAATTCATTTACATAAGTAACATACTTTTTAAGAATGATTCGATGTTTTGAATTTACAATTCTTTTCTTTAACCGATGAAACAGCTTTTGATTATGACCACAAACAATTATTATTTGAAGAGTTTTTTCAATTTCTTCTATTTTATCTAGAATTTTTAGATTCTGTCCAAAAAGACCACAACCTCCCCCCATTAAGAGGAGAGTTGGTGTCTTAGGATCTATACCGTGCTTTGCTTGTAATTCTTTAACAGAATACTGTTGTAAGAATTCACTTTTAACAGGAATACCTGATACTGTAATCTTTGACAGTGGTACTCCTTTTTTTTGTAAATTCTTCCTTACAGAATGTGAACCAACCAAGTAATGATCAGTAAATTGATTAATCCATGAACTATGATCAGTATAATCTGTAAGAGAAGTAATTGTTGGTATATTTATGAGATTTAATTCCTTTAGTCTTGATAAAATAGCCTCTGGATATGGAAATGTAGATACGATTAATGTTGGTTTAACTTCTTTTATTAATTGAAGCATTCGATCCATTTCAGATGAAATTAACCAATTAAGTCTTTTGCTAGATGAAGAGTAGCGTGTTTTTTGAAATACATATCCATAGAGACTGGGAAATAACTTTACACTATTCAGATAAAAATGTTGGATTGTACGAAATAATAAAGGATGTGACCATGCAATAAAATCAATAATGATAGGGTTACATGATTGATCTTGAACTTTTATTTTTTCGGCAATCGCTTTAGCAACTTGTTGGTGACCTTCACCGTATGAACTTGATAAAATTAATACGTTCTTCATAAAAATCACCTATCATTTCAAATTTTAAAAGATTAGTTTTTACTATTGTATTCAGTTTTATTTTTGTTTAAAACTCTTGAGAAAATACGTTCATATACAGTAATGATTTGAGAAATCATTTTTTGATAAAATTTATTATTTTGATTTAAATTGTAAAGGAACAGTGAAACAATAATTCCCACTAAAGCACCAGCAGTAACATCTAATGGATAATGTACGCCTACCCATACACGTGAAAATGCAATTCCACATGCTAAAAGTAACCAGCTAACTCCATGTTTTTTATTGTATAAAAAGAAGGTAGCTGCTATCGAAAATGCAAATACAGAATGGTCGCTAGGGAAAGAAGAATCAGCTGAATGCTGTATCAATTTATGAACATGATGACCTACAAATGGTCGAGCGCGATAAATAAAATGATGAAGAATGGCATTAACTCCTAATGAGAGGACAACTGATAAACCAGCCTGTATAACCATTATTCCATATTTATTTCGATTTATAAACCAATAAAATATAAATCCTAGGATTAAAAATATCACAGCGTCATTGGCCAAAAACTCCATAAATCGATCAAGCCAATGGTGAGTCCCTGCTAAATCATTTATATCCTTAAAAATGTGATAATCAAATTGATTAATTTTTGTCATGTGAAACTCCAATCTTACTATATTTTTTTTTTAAAGTACATATTTATGGTAGAATCTTATCAGATAAAGTATAAAGATTAGGAATTAAAAAATATGTAAATGTTTATTAGAAGAACATTAAAAAAGATTGTTTTTCTTTTCATGCTAGTTATGTTGGGTAATTTCTTGAAAATAGGTAAAATATATACAATAATTAATTATATTTTATTATATCAATAGTTAAAAAAGAAACATATAAAGGGGAGCTAAAATTGTCAAAAACATCGGTATTATTGGTTGAAGATGAAGAGAATGTCTCAACCTTTGTAGCACTAGAATTAAAATTTGAAGGATATGAGGTTGATGTAGCAGAAGATGGGGAAAAAGCTTTTCATTTCGCTCAAAATAAACAGTACGATATTATCTTATTAGATTGGATGATTCCAAAATTAGATGGTCTTGAAGTTTGTCGAAGAATTCGAAAGTCAAGTAATGTACCAATCATTTTATTAACTGCTAGAGATTATATAGGTGATAAAATTGCAGGCTTAGATGCTGGTGCAGATGATTACATTACAAAACCTTTTGAAATTGAGGAGCTATTAGCTCGCATTCGTGCTGTATTAAGACGTACTCAAAATGAACGAAATCGAGAAAATGCTGATATATTATCAATTGATACTTTATCAATTGATTTGAAAAAACGTTCAGTACAACGTGAAGGAAAGAATATTGAGCTGACTCAAAAAGAATTCGATTTACTATACTTGTTGATGCGTAATGAAGGTGAAGTTCTTTCTAGGGAACGCATTCTATCAGATGTATGGGGATATGACTTTATGGGTCAAACAAATGTAGTTGATGTATATATTCGTTACTTACGTAATAAAATTGAATTTGATCAACAAGCAAAACTAATTCATACTGTTCGCGGTATTGGATATGTTATTCGTTTTGCAGACGCTAAGGAAAATGAATAAATTCAGCTTAAATTCAGTTGATACATTAAAAAATAAAAAATCAAATTCTCTAATGTATCAATATACTTTTTGGTATGTTGTTGATTTATTACTTGTCGTTCTATTAATGGGTATAACATTAATTGTTGCAGTAAGTTTATTTTTATTTCAAGATCTGAAAAATGATATAACTGCTGTACAACCGGATCTTGTTAGAATTACAAATAAACCGTCAAACCAATGGGAAAAACAAATCAACTACCTATTATATCCTGAATTTACAAAATTTAATGTTGAAATGAAAGATACTAAAACTGGTGAAATAGCTCATTCTCAAGGATGGGAAAAAATAATTTCCAATGATAATAATAAATTTCATTATTTAAATATTAAAAATTTCTTGATTATAAAAGATCAGGGATTATTTTACAAACACCAGATTTCTTTTGGCCAAAATGGAAAAATAATCATTTTTGCTAAATTAAGTGTCATTACTGATTTTATTAAATTAATGGTAAATATCTTAATTGTCACTACACTTCTTGCACTAATTTTTGGAATATCTTTTATATTGTTTATTACGAAAAGAAATATAAGACCTTTACTTTCAATCACAACTGCAGTAAATGAAATAAAGAGTATTTCAAATTTATCTGGTGGAGTTCCCGTTCCAGAGAAACCACAAGAGCTTACAGATTTAGGAACATCGATTAATCGCTTATTATTCCAATTACATCTTCAAATTGAACGAGAAAAAGGATTTGTCTCAGATGCTTCTCATGAATTAAGAACGCCTCTTGCTGCCCTGCGTGGTCATATTAATTTGATAAAGAGAAGGGGAAAGGCTCATCCTGAAATTTTAGAACAATCGTTAACAGCGATAGACCAAGAATCTGAGAGAATGCAAAATTTGATTCATCAATTGTTGGCAATGGCACGTTCTGAGCATTATGAGTTGGAATTAGTAGATGTTAATATGTCTGAATTGGTAAGAGATGTTTTACGAACCTACTGGAAAGAAGATCGTAATATTACATTAGAGTTGAATATCGATAAAGATATACATCTAAATGGGGATGTAGGGCAGCTTAGTCAAATTTTAATAATACTAGTTGAAAATGCTCAAAAATATACAGAGAGTGGCGGGAAAGTTATTGTTGAATTAACGAAAAATAATAAAGAAGTTCATTTAACAGTAAAAGACACTGGTATTGGTATTCCAAAGGAGCATTTAGATAAAATTTTCCATCGGTTCTACCGAGTGCATAAAGACCGTTCACGTCAAACAGGAGGCTCCGGGTTAGGTCTTTCTATCGCCAAACAGCTGGTTGCCTTTAACGGAGGAGACATTTCTGTAAAAAGTGAAGTTGGAAAAGGTAGCGAATTTAAAGTGATTTTTAAAAAATAGTCACAGATCTATTTATGCTTGTTTTTTAGATAGCTTGATTAAAAGAATTTGTGAATCTTCTGGTGAAAAACCGACTTCCAAGACCCATTAGTGAAAAAAGAGTAAAGAGGCTTGGTAGTTCGTTCAAGGAAAGGGAGCAAATTCTCAAGAATATAAAAAATGTAGATTAACAAATCAACATAATAAATAACGTATAGGATAATCTTTCCTATACGTTATTTTATTATGTTCCGTTCTGGCTAGTTCAGTCTATTAGCCCTAAGTGCTTTTTAATATTTCGCTAAGTCGAAAATTTGGGTTTTCACTCGATGTGTGACGTATGGTATGATTAAAGAAAAAAAGAATTAATAGAAAGGTGATTAGATGAGGTCTGAACCATCACTAAGACCTTCCCCTAGAATGAGGTCTGTATGGAAAATAACAGCGCTTCTTAATAGCATAACACTACTTATTCTCCCAATAACATATTTTTACTTCATGAACCGATATCATTTACCAAGTATATGGCTAACCATATTATCCTGTTTCGTTTTTATTGATATAATCTTCCTAACTTGTTTTCTCCCTTCTTTACGAATGAAATATACAGCATACGAAATCTATGAAACAGAATTGGAGATTCAAACAGGAATATTTATTATTAAACGTGTAGTTATTCCAATGGTACGGGTTCAACATGTAACAACTGAAGTAGGTCCACTATTAAGAAAATACGGTTTATCGACTATTAATATTTCAACAGCAGCTACTGTTCATAAAATTGCAGGGTTAGAGCATGAAATTGCTGAAGAACTGAGAGATAAAATCATTTTCCTAGCGAGGATAAGTGAAGATGATGTGTGAACCAAAGAGACAACATCCATCCTATATTTTGATTGTATTTCTTGAACAGATTAAAAATGTTTTTATATCTCTACTAATTTTGCTATTACCTGGTCATAAGAGCCAGATGTTTCAATATATTTTTACAGCTCTGGTGATCATTTTACCTGTAGTAGCTGCTTTGATTAAATGGTATCGATTTACTTATATAGTGACAGATGATGAAATTCGTATTAAGTCAGGCTTGTTTGTAATCGAGAATACATTCATTAAAAAAGAGAGAATACAGTCTGTTTCAATAACAGAAGGTATTATTCAACAAATTTTTCGTGTAGTGAGTGTAAAAATAGAAGTTGCAGGCGGGAAAAAAACTGAATGCATAATCAATGCCATTTTAAAAGAAGATGCCAAAAAGCTTCTTAAACAATTGCATCTATCAAAAAAGATTCCAATCGACAAGGATATCGATACTAAGGAAAAGAAATTTGAGGTTGATTCAGATAATATAACATCAAATGCAGTTTTGTCTGTCAGTATAAAGAGGTTGATTTTAGCTGGTATAACTTCTTTTGAAGTAGGGATAGGTGCTGCAATTTTTGCCTCTATTTTTTCGAATATTGAGGATCTGATTCCAGCGGGTGTTTTCCGTTCAATTTATATTCAACTCCAGTCTTTTTCATTTCTTATGTTTTTTTTGTTATTTATCAGCTGTTTAGTTTTTGCATTGTGTTTTACAACTTTAAGGTATGTATTGAAATTTGCAAACTTTAAATTAAGCTTTTCTGGAACACATTTGAAAATTAGTCGTGGTTTGTTCGAGAAAAATGAATTTTCGTTATCTACAAAAAGAATTCACGGTATTGTTATTCAAGAGGGATTTTTTAGACAGTTGATCGGTTTTGCATCTGTCTATGTGGAGGCTGTTGGCGCTTCGGATACACAAGAAAACAAAAGGCATGTCATTCATCCTTTTATTAAAAAGAAAGATATTCCTATGTTCCTTCAGACATTTATCCCGATGATTGATTATACTGAGGCGATTCATTCTCCCCCGTCAAGAGCAAGAAAAGGGTATTATGGATGGACAGTAATAATTTTTTTCTTGATTTCCTTACTATTAGTGTCTATTCCATTTATTCATACATGGATATTTAGTATTTTGCTAGTTGGTTTATTTATTGGAGAAATTCGATATCGATATGCAGGATTCTCTCTAATTGGACGTACATTGATCTTAAGATCCGGATTTATTTCAAAAACAACTGCAATTATACCAAAAGATCGAATTCAAGTTCTTACCCAGCAACAAAGTATTCTTCAAAAAAATTCGAAGTTAAAAACAATTTCTGCAACTATTCTTTCAAGTCAATTTGGTCGAACTTATAAAGTAAGGAGCCTCGATGAACTCGATGTGAATAATATAATGAATTGGTTTAGTTAATATGGTCAAATTGCCTGGCGTTACCTCAGGGTGGACTAGCTCTACTGAGGGACGTCTTTTTTATTTTTAGGGAAATAAAAGAAAAGTGCATAATTTTATCTAAGGTAAGATAAAATTATGCACTAGTTAATCTGTTACAAATTAATTGAAAGTTAGACCCAAATATGAGAAGCCCAGTTTAGTGATTATTTTTCACCATATAAACGATATGCCATGTGGTTTGTTGGACCTACATACTCATTCAATGGGAATGAATGACGAATTGCTTCAGTTATAAATTTTTTCGCTGTATAAATTGCTTCTTTTGGTTCAGCACCTTTTGCTAATTCAGCTGCAATAGCTGCTGAGTAAGTACAACCAGCACCATGTGTGTATGTAGTTTCAATACGATCTGATTCTAATAATTCAATTGTTTCACCATCGAATAGGACATCAACTGCTTTTTCATGCTGAATTTTGCTTCCACCCTTTACAAGGACGTATTTAGCGCCATACGCATGAATTTTTCGTGCTGCTTCTTCCATTTGTTCTATTGTTGTGATTGGATTCATACCAGCTAGCTGAGCAGCTTCAAATAAGTTAGGAGTAACAACTGTAGCTTTTGGTACTAGAATTTTTCCTAAAGCTTCATCGATTTCTGGATGAAGAGCTTCATCAGCGCCTTTACATACCATTACTGGATCAACAACCACACGTTGAATGTTGTGTTTAGCAATCGTTTCTGCTGCCAACTCGATAATTTCAATTGATCCAAGCATTCCAGTCTTCATTGCATCAATTCCAACACCTACTATGATTGTTTCAAGTTGAGCTTTTATCGTTTCAATATCTATTGGAAATACTTGATGGTGCCAATTGTTATGAGGATCCATTGCAACAAGGGTTGTAATTGCGCTCATTCCATATACATTACGTTCTTCAAATGTTTTTAAATCAGCCTGTAAACCTGCTCCACCACTACTATCTGATCCAGCAAGAGTAAGTGCTTTATAAATAGTCATTATTTTTCCCCCTGTTAATAATTTATTTATGCTTAACTGCATTATGATGAATCAAAGAAAAAATAGCTACTTATTAACTATTCTACAGTCATTTTTTATTATATCAAAAATGATGCGGAAGTATATAAATGGAGTTTAAGATATTACCATCATTCTAATGAAATTTGATGATAGCTATTGACAAACTGATTTGCTAGATTGTATATTTATTATATTATTTTAAAAAAAATACAAATCTTTTATCTCAAAGGGTAGAGGAGCAGTTTACAACAGTACATGCTTAGAGGTTATGGGCCAATGAAAAGTATGGAAAGGGTAAACTGCCGAAGTGAGCAAGTTGCCATACAACTAGATTACTGGGCCTACAGCTGAACAAGCTTAGGACTGTCACAAGGTTATTATTGTGGAGGGCTATTGAAGAGATGTTGATGATGTTTGAGACTTTTTTATGTCTATTAAAACACGTGAGCATACTTCACGTGTTTTTTTGCATTTAAAAACACACGTCAATTTATTTTTCGACCAACCCTAATTCTTAGAAGAGTATGAAGAGAATATAGAGGAGGAACAACAAATGGGATTAGCTAATACCGAAAATACTGGTCAGCAATCAACATCAGGTCAACAAAATTCATTAAATAGAGGGTTAAAAGCACGTCATTTAACAATGATCTCTATTGGTGGATCAATTGGAACTGGCCTATTTTTAGCAAGTGGCGCTTCAATCAGTGAAGCTGGTCCAGGTGGAGCACTATTAGCATATGGATTAATCGGATTAATGGTTTACTTTTTAATGACAAGCTTAGGTGAAATGGCAACTTATTTACCAGTTTCAGGTTCATTTAGTACTTATGCGTCTCGTTACGTTGATCCAGCATTTGGTTTTGCAATGGGGTGGAACTATTGGTATAACTGGGCAATCACATTAGCATTTGAATTATCTGCTTCTGCAATGTTAATGAAATATTGGTTCCCTCATTCACCGGCTGTTTTATGGAGTGCAATTTTCTTAGTTATTATTTTAGGAATTAATTTATTATCAGTTAAAGCGTATGGAGAATCTGAATTTTGGTTCTCATTAATAAAAGTAGTTACTGTAGTTGTTTTTCTAGTAGTAGGAATTGCAATGATTTTTGGAATTATTGGAGGACACTCAGTAGGGTTTAAAAACTTTACAATTAAAGATGCTCCTTTCCATAATGGTTTCTTAGGGGTATTATCTATTTTTATTGTCGCTGGGTTTTCATTCCAAGGTACTGAACTTGTAGGTGTAGCAGCTGGAGAAACAGATAATCCGGAAAAAAATGTTCCTAAAGCCATTAAACAAGTATTTTGGCGTATTTTATTATTCTATGTTTTAGCAATTTTTGTTATTGGCTTATTAATTCCATTCACTGATTCAAGATTAATGCATGGAGACGTAGCTGTAAGTCCGTTTACATTAGTGTTTGAAAAATTAGGAGTTGCATTTGCTGCTTCTGTGATGAATGCAGTTATATTAACATCTGTATTATCTGCTGGAAACAGTGGAACATATGCATCAACACGTATGCTTTATACGTTGGCAGTTGAAGGGAAAGCACCAAAATTCTTAGCAAAAATAAATAAACGTGGTGTACCAATTTATGCATTAATTGCAACTCTTTTAGTAGGTTCATTAGCTTGCTTATCATCATTTTTTGGTGATGGTCAAGTTTATACTTGGCTATTAAATCTTTCAGGTCTATCTGGGTTTATCGCATGGTTAGGAATTGCAATTTCACACTATCGATTCCGTAGAGCATTTGTTGCACAAGGGAAAGATCTAAATGAATTACCATACCGAGCAAAACTATTCCCACTTGGACCAATACTAGCATTTCTAGCTTGTATGTTTATCGTACTAGCACAAAATTACCAAGCATTTACGGGGAAAGTAATTGACTGGCAAGGCATAATTGTTTCATATATTGGTATTCCTGTTTTCCTAGCGGTTTGGTTAGGCTATAAATTCATCAAAAAAACAAAAGTAGTACCATTAAAAGAAGTGGATTTAAGTAGAGAGTAGTAAGAAAAACGGAAGCACCTTGCTCACCTCCGACAGACATTGGAGCAAATACCAAGAGAAGTGTGTTTTTCACTTCACTTGGTATTTGTGAAATGGCCGAGGAGGTAGGTGCTGAAGTTAGACATGATAGAAAAGTGAAGAAGACTTGTTTAGCTCCGACCGACGTTGGAGCAAAAACCAAATGAAGTGTGCTTTTCACTTAAAAGAATTGCTTAATTACTAGGCGAACAACTCATAACAGGGTTGTTTGCCTTTTTGTTTAGCTAGAGAAGAAACTAGTAGATGTTACAAATATTTAATAAAATAATTTAAAAAATCAGAAAAATCTTGCTATAATGGAAATATATTACATAGTTTTTTGTAAATTGTAATACATCATTATTTTAATCGTATAGAAGATACCCATAATGAGGTGGTAATAGTGACAAGTACTGTAAAAATAGAAGAATTAATAATAATTGAAGAACATATAGATCAGCTTTCAGACCTTCTTGTAAAAGTAGTTGATGATGGTGCCTCAATTGGTTATTTACCACCACTTAAATTAGATGAAGCTAGAATATATTGGGAAACTTTATTAAAGCCTGAAGTTGTTTTATTTGTAGCTAAAATAGATGAAGAGATTGTAGGTAGTATACAATTACATTTATGTACTAAACAAAATGGTAGGCACAGAGGTGAAATTGCAAAATTAATGACACTTCCTACAATGAGACGAAATGGGATTGGTCGCTTATTAATGCTTGTAGCTGAAGAAAGAGCAAAAGAGGAGGGAATTTCTCTATTAGTTTTAGATACTAGGGAAGGGGATCCTTCAAATCAACTTTATATATCTTTAGGGTTTATTGAATTTGGGAGAATACCTTACTATGCCAAGTCTGCTAATGGAGAACTACATCCAACTGTTTTTTATTATAAATTACTATAATTACAATAGGTTATTAAAAATAAAAAATGGCTGTTAATATGTGTAGTTCACATATTAACAACCATTTTTTTAAAAAGCATCGCTTTGATAAGTTTTTCCTGCTGTATTAATTGGATGAGAACCTGTATAAAATTGATTTAATGAACGGTCAATATATACCCAGCCCTTCCAACCAATATGGATGGTGTCTTCTAAGAAATATTTATCATATTCATGATTTGAAAAGTCTGCTACTGGGAAACCAGCTTGCTCAACTTGTTTTTTAACTTTTTGATAATAAACTTCTCTTCCTTGTTTAGGGAAACCTGCATAGTCATACCATGCTCCATTTACAGGGACCGATACGAAAAGCGCTTTTGTGTGTTGTTTTTTTAGGATATCCAACACCATTTGTAAATCTCCGTATTCAGGAGATACACCATAACTACTATTACGTTTATAGTTTTTTAATGATAATAGTTGGTGTCCGATGTGCTTTTGGTAATATGAATCTAAAATACCAAATTGATTTGATTTTGTTGCCTGTTTACCCATTTCATCAGCTACTTGAATATCCTTATTCCAACATGAATGTTCATATTTCGATTTTTTTAAATTATATCGTTTACCTGGACTTTTAATTACAGTTTGGAAAAAGTCTTTCTTTTCAAGAACCTTTAAGTAGGTATAGGCTACTGGTTTTTCTAACTCAGCTTTAAGCTTGATTGCTTTGTTGTCAGTTGAAAGAGCTTTTAACTGTGTCACAAGCAGGGGATCCTTTTTTACAATTGATAATTGTAATAATCTGTTAGCTGCTTGTTTTTTTATTTTTGGATCAATCTCATTTGAAAGAACAAATGAATAAGTTTGTAAAGCTGAGTAATTTGGTGAAAAATGCTTATCGTCAATTCCACTTGGAATAAACCATTGTGGAGATAAAACAAATACGATTTTTCGATTTTTCAACTCATCTTGTACAGCTGCAAGGTCTAAGAAATGAACTAAACTTTGGGACCCACCACGTCCAATTAAAAAAGGTGTAAATTCATTTTTTTCATCCATAAAATATCTAGAAGGATGAAATGAATCTCTTCTAGATAGTTCAGAGGACCCGAAGATTGGTAAATATTTTGGATCCTTTAACATTTTTTCTTGAAGTAAAACTCCTTGAAACGTTTTAGGATTTAAGGAAGCTGCTGTATAATCTAATTTATTTTTTGTAATAAACAATTCATAAAAAGAATTTGGTAGATATAAAGCTATACCAAAAAGTAGAATAGCTGTCATCATTCCCCAAAAACGAGCCGTTTTCATCTTCTTGCCTCTAAGATAGAAATAATTTTATTTGGAGTCGCCCATTCTTCACGATCAAAATCCGAAATTGTAACTGGAATGTCTAAACGATCTTCAATTTCTACTAATAAGTTTACTGTTCCAAATGAATCTAATAATCCTTCTTCAAAAATTTGAATATCTGGATTATCTTTCACTTCATCCGTATTACATAAGTCTGCTAAAATTGTTAAAACTTCTTCACGTAAATTTTCCATTGTAATTCTCCTTTATTTGAATAAATGTCCTGAAAAGATTAAAAAGCCAAAACAGATAAAATGGAATGTAATAAGCACAGAAATTACATGTGTTACTTTATTGTTTTTCCAAATTTTTCTTTTTTTGTTGAATTGTTCAAACCAATCAAAGCTACACATTATGATCGCTTGGTACAATCCATAAACAATATAATTCCATTGTAATCCATGCCACAAGCCCATTAGTAAAAATAGAGTAAAATATCCAATATACGAAATCGCTTGTCGATTTTTTATAACTTTTTTCTTTGTTAAGAAAAATACCATTCGCATATAAACATAATCTCGGAACCAAAATGATAAACTCATATGCCATCTATTCCAAAAATCTTTTATATTTCGGCTAATAAATGGCATATTAAAGTTTTCTGGTGTTCGAACACCGATCAAATAACTAACTCCAATAGCAAAGCAACTGTAGCCAGCAAAATCAAAGAACAAGTATAGGCTATATGCATACATGTAAATGACGTTTGCTGAGAATGAATGGCCTGAAGCATAGCTTGAATGAATGATATGCTCATTTATTAAATAGCCAATAATATATTTGTATAAAAATCCTACAAAGATTTTATGAAGGCCAATCTCAAAAAACTCTCTATATTCTTCAGATGTTAACGTTTTTTGAGTATCTTTTTGAAATCTTCTAAAGCGATCAATTGGTCCAGAAGATATAGTTGGGAAAAATAATAGAAATCTTAAAAAATCCAATATTTTTATTTCTTTGATACTTTTATCACGTAGCTCAATAATGACTTGAGCTGATTTGAACGTTAAATAAGATATACCAAGAAATCCAATTAGACTATTAGTGTAAAATATAGGTGCTACTTTTACAACAATTAAAGGCAAAATAGATAGAATTAAACTAATGTAGTAAATTGCTGGTTCATTTGCTTTTTTTCGGTACGTACTATAGCACTTAACTAGTATGACTTCCCAAATAATATAACCAATTAAGTACAATGCTTGTTGTTTAGATGAAGAAAAAGTTACTGCCAAAAATACAAGTGTTAAGAAGGTTGAGTAAAGATTTGATTTTTTTCCAGAAAATCCTAAGACAACAACTGGAATGAGTAAAACTAATAAGATCTCAAAATAGGTAAAGGTACCATATGGAATCATTGATAAACCTGTTCCACTAATTTTTTACGATCAACTTTTCCGTTTGTTGTCATAGGTAAACTAGTTAGATAGCTAAATTTTCTTGGAATCATATAAGTTGGCATAAAATCACTTAACTGTTTCTTTAAATAGTTCGTTAACTGATACTCTTTTTCAAAATCATTCTCATCTACTACAACTAAACAGTGTAAATCAGTACACTTACCGTCTTTCATTTCTGGTATTACTACAACCGATTTTATTAGAGGAAGTTTTCGAATATTATTTTCGATATCTTCAATTTCAATTCTATATCCGTGTAGTTTTATTTGTAAATCAATTCTTCCATTGTAAAATAATTGCCCATTTTCAAAGTAACCAGAGTCCCCAGTTTTATAGGCTTTCATACCGTTAATTGTTTTAAAGGCAGCTTCTGTTTTTTCCTTATTTTGCAAGTAACCTTTACTTACACTAGGGCCAACAATCACAATTTCACCTTTTTCGCCTTCTGGTAAAGGAGTACCATTTTCATCCATAATAAAGATTTTAGTATCTTCTTTAGGAACTCCAATTGGCAATGTTGTATATTGATTAAGAATATCTTCAGTAATAGGTACAAATGTTACAGCTACAGTAGCTTCCGTTGGACCATACGTATTGAAGACAGTTGCATTAGGAAATCTAGTTGTTAATTGCTTTGCACTTTGAGAAGATAATACTTCGCCACAGAATAAGAATGTTTTCATGTTTGGAAGTAACTTTTCATTAAAATCAGGATTCATCATGCACATATCTGCAAAAGATGGAGTAGATGTCCATACTTCAATGTTACTTTCCGCTAAATATTGGAACAATACTTTAGGTCTTGAAATCATTGATTTTTCAATTGCAATAAGTGTTCCTCCAGTTACAAGTGAAGGATATAAATCCATTACAGATAAATCAAATGAGAAAGGTGCTTGATTTAAGAAGCGTTGACCTTGTTTTAATCCAAAATCTTTCTCCATCCAATTTACAAAGCTCTTTAAGCAGTTTTCTGTAATTTGTACACCTTTTGGGTCCCCGGTACTTCCTGATGTATAAATAATGTAGAAGTTGTCATCCTCTTTTACAAAATGTTCTTCTAAATTATTTGTAACAGAAGGAGTTTTAAAAATCATTTGTAACTCTTCATTATTCACCATTTCTATAGAATCGAAGTTTAATTCGATATCCGTACTAGGAGAGATGAGAAGCTTTGCTCCTGAATTTTGTATCATTTTCTGTAAGCGATCAGCTGGGATTGATTCATCAACAGGGATGTATGCACGCCCAGATTTTACACATCCTAAGAATGTTGAAATCATTTCTGTTTGCATATGACCAAAAACAATAATTGGCTCACTACCTGTTCCATAATTTGTAATAATCCACTTTGCTAGAAAATCAGACTGTTCTTTTAAATCCTTATACGAAATGGAGGTAGTACTATTTTGAAATGCAATTGTATTAGGCGATTTTTTTGCCCATTGATCAATTTTTTCTATAATTCTTATCATATTTTCACATCCCTAAAAGTCGTTATAGATGAAAGATCCTGAATACGCATCTTGAAATCCGTATAAATAGAGTAAACCTAATAAAATAGAAATGTAATATGTGGTATATAATACAAATCGTATCGAAGGTTTTGTAAGAAGAGTTTTTACTCTCTGCATTATGTTACACCCCTCTTTGTTTTTAGACAACAATGTTTCAAATATAGCATGACAGAAAGGGAATGAATACCATTTCTTCACTAAAAATCCATTAGAAGCTTATGATAGTTTCTTTAGAATTTTTTAATAATTCAAAGAAACTGGTGAGTCCCACCTGAATGTATAGTATGCTATGAGTTAATTATAAAAAAATTAGTTAAAAAGGTATAAGGAATTACATTAAAAAATATTCATGAAGTATTTATACAAGTAGATATATTCTTGATTGGATATTATGTAATATTATTACCTACAGACAATAGGTAGGTGTTCAGATGAAAACATTCAATTTTATAAAAATACAATTTGTATTTTTCTTTATTCTCTGTGCTTGTATTGTTGTTTTTGTAGTTAAAAACAATATCATACCGCTCGGTGAACAACATAAGGTAGATCATTCTTCAATGACAAAAGCTTCAAACATACAATTTACACAAAACCAAAATCAAAATAATTTGTTGAAAGCTGATGGTCCTTTAACTGGGAGCATGTCTAACAAAATTAATGAGCTTCTTCAGCGAATTCATTTTAATGGAGTTGTTTTAGTAAATAAAGATGGAGAAGACGTAATAAAAAAAGGGTATGGTTATAGGGATATAGCGAATAAACTACCGAACTCTCCTGAAACGAATTATGCAGTGGGTTCAATTTCTAAGTTTTTTGTATCAACTTCTTTAATGCAACTAAAAGAAAAAGGGTTAATTTCACTTAACGATCCAATTACAAAATATATCCCTAACTTTCCAAACGGATCTAAATTAACATTATTTCATCTTATGACTCACACTTCAGGAGTAAAAGGAGAAAAAGAATTATCTAATCCGATTTCTACAAAAAATTTAATTAATAAAATTATTCTTTTAAATAAAGGGTATAAACCTATTTTTAATTGGAAATATAATGATACAAACTATGTGTTATTAGCATATGTGGTTGAAAAAGTGACTGGGATGAGTTATCAAGAATATCTAAAAAGTCATGTATTAAATCCAGCAAATATTGATCAGCTAGGTGTTGGAGATCATTTTTACCAATTAAGTAATAGGGCAAAAGGATACCGTTTAATTTTAAATAATAATCAAACGCCACATTCAGTAACAATGCCAAGCTTTTCTTATATGTTAGGTTGTGGTGATATATATGGAACAGTAAATGGCTTACTACAAATGGATGAAGCGCTTGTTTCTAATAAACTAATTTCTACAGATAGTTTTAAACAGATGACTACACCTTTTAAACACTCTTATGGATACGGTTTGTATAATAAAGGGAAGTTTTTATATAATCACGGAGTTCTTCCTGGGGTTGATTGTATGAATTTATTTGATCCGAAATCAAAAACTTATGTAATTTTATTTACAAATAGTCAAAAGATGAAACCTAATACTTTTAAAGTTGCAGCTTCTATTTTTAATCTTGTAAGTTCAAATTAAAAACTCTAAAAAGAGCTTTCTCCCATTATTATAATAAATGGAAGAAAGTTCTTTTTTTGTTAGCTTATTCAACCCTACTACATATTTCTATGTAGTGTTGATCAGGATCTGCCACATATGCAACAGTTTGTCCCCAAGGCTTCTCGATTGGTTCTTTTATTATTTTCACTCCGTTTTCACGAAGTTTCTCTACCATGCCAATCACATCTTCAGTTACAAAGCCAAGTTCGAAAGTTTGTGATGAAATATCGGATGGCTTTGGTAAACCAGTCATCTCATTTACATTTTCCTTAAGGATCATCGCTAAAATCGTACTTCCAGTATCTAGCTCTATGTAAGATCCATGATTATTTCGAATGGATAATCCTAATTGATTACAGTAAAATGCAAGTGATTCTTCAAAATTTGAAACATAAATAATGACGTATTTCATTTGTAACATATTGTTACCTCCAAATTTCATTAATCACTTACATATTCTGTAAACTATAAATTATTTCCTTCTTATTCAAATTTGTACGTATAAAATGTTTCCTTACCAAAGAATCTTTTAATACGTTCATCGGTGATATGCTCGAAATCCTCAATAGAAGAAATATCTTTAAACATTGCTTCTGTTTGAGAGCGGTGTGATTTGATTGCACGTAATTTTTGGTTTGCTACATCTCTTACATCATTTTGAATGTCTGGCTTTCCGATTACATCAAATCGGTTATTTGTGATTGCTATACACCAAACTGTAGGGCGGTTATTTGAGTCTAATCGACGAATTGCTTCGATAGTAGCTCTTGATGTTGCGTCATGGTCTGGGTGAACGCCATGCTCTGGATAAAAAGTAATGACAAGAGTTGGTTTGATTTCATTAATTATATCTGTAATTTTTTTTATGGTGATTTCAGGATCTTCAAACTCAACTGTCTTATCATGGAAGCCTAACATTCTAACATCTTGAATACCCATTTCTTTACATGCATCACGTAATTCTTTTTTACGAATGTCGGGTAAAGATTCTCTGGTCGCAAAAAATGGGTTTCCCATATTTCTCCCCATTTGTCCTAATGTTAAACACGCATAAGTAACAGAGACCCCTCTGTTTGTAAATTGTGAAATTGTTCCTGCAGCTCCAAACGCTTCATCGTCTGGATGAGGAAACACAAGTAGTACTTTTTCTTCTTTCATTATTTGCGCTCCTCTCTAAAATGGTGAGTGACTTAATTGAAGGGCAATTGCAAGTTTTCCTTCCGGATTATGCCCAGCTAATAATAATTGATCTTTTTCGTTAATTTCCCAATCAGTCAATCCTTCTGATACAACCCAACCTTCTTCTAACTTTAAACCAACGCGATAAGGATTTTTTCCAACAATTGTTGCACGCTGGATTGTTACCTTAGCATTTCGAATAAAGGCATTTACTGTCATAACTTTCTCATTAAAGTGATTTGCATACGCACCATTTGTTGTTTCTAAATGAATATATACAGGCTTTTCAAGATACTTTTGAAGAGCAGCTTGAACAGCTTCAATTTGAATTTGTTGCATGTCGCATTCCTCCTATAGAAGTTATTATAAACTAACTAAAATCAAAATGGTAACGATGTGAATTGGCCATTAAATAAGGCTTTGTTAATTCAAACTTTCTAAAAAAATGGCTCTGAAAAACAAGATTGTTATTATTTGCTAAAATCCCCTCGCTCATCTCAGCGGGGGCAGGGCAGACTCGTTTTTCTGCCGGAGTTTCTCTTAAAACCGGTATTCATTAATTAAGAGCAAAAAAATTAACATAGACATCCTTGCGATAAACGCTCCACCATGGCGAATGGAAATGTACAATAGAGGTTATTTTCAGGGTAGACAAATAAAAAAAGATCCCTATCTATAAAGGATAGGGATTGGGGGGATGTGTAAAAACATGAATAATATTTTTAACTGTTTAAATTTTCAGTTAATTTAATATAACTATACATGATGTTTTATTTTTCGTCAATCATTTCTGAGAAAAAAATATTAAATGAATCATTTGATTTATTTAACAATTTTTTCTTATGTGAATTGTCATTGATACAAGTTCAATATTCGACATAATCCTATTAAATTAATGACTATTCTACTTAAAATTACTGTTTTTTCCTTTTTTCTCTTTTCTAATTTGACATTTCTTGATAAACTATGAACAAGCATACTTTATCAGAGAAGAGGGAAGATACGTGAGGGCAGAAGCACGAAAATTATATAATCCAGTTAGAGAAGTTACACAACCGAATATCCCTTTTCGTACTCCTGAGTTAAAATCGAAAAGTAGACTTAGAGTGCATCGATTAATATTGACCATAATGTATGGTACATTACTTCTTATTTGTTGTATCTATTTTTTTAGAATGAATGGTTTTGAGGCATCAAAAAATGAAGAGTTAAATAAGCTTAAAGCAGTACAAGTAAAACAGGTTAATATCGAAAAAGAATTAAATCGTCAAATTCGGTTACTAAATGATCCTGATTACATTGCAAATTATGCACGAAATGAATATTTGGTCTCAAAAGATGGAGAGACACTATATATTGTCCCGAAAGCCGAAGAAAATCATAATAAAAATTGATTCGTTCTACGATACATATAGTTTAAAAACACCTAATAGGTGTTTTTTTATTGCTTCTTTTTAATTATAGAACAATTGTTCTTTTTGTTCAATAGTAATTTTCAAAAAATAAGAACATTATGCGAACGAAGTGTGAGATTTTTTATTTTTTTCAAAATGGATTAAATATACTACGTAGTTTCAGAAAATTCCTACTATTTTTGGAAAAATATTTTTGATATAATCAAACTAATTCTAAAAGAGGGGGAATAATATGTTTAAGAAGTTGTTTACTGTTTCTTCTGTACTAATTGTTGAAGTAGTTTTAACTTATCTATTTAGTAGTACTTCAAAAACTTCACCTGGTAGTTGGGCAGTTTTTATTGGAATAATGACAACGCTTTTCTTGTTATTTAAAAATAATCGGCAACCAATTTATACACCTCTCCAACATTATCAGTGGCATCGAGTTGCTGGAATTGAATTAAAAGAAATGAATAATTACTTTGAACGTAATCTTGCACTTATAGCGTCTTTAAGTTTTACATGTATTGGACTAATCATTTCGGTCTATTCATTTAGTCAATTTTTCTAAATATAGTTAAATAGAAAATGTAGACAACCTGTATAACAATGGGCATCAATACTAAATGAAGTATGCTTATCACTTTGTTGTTGTGAAACGACCGAGAATCTAGTCTTTATAAATGGCTGTTTTCGTTTACATTGTTGCTATTTTAGAATGCGTAGTTGATTACAACTCTAGGATGCTCTCTTTCCGTTACGAATCTCAAAAGCATCAATCTTTTAAAAAAGAGCCTTATAAATAAACACAATAAAAAGAAACTGCATGCCTCTTACTGGCATGCAGTTTCTTTAATTACCACTCATATTCATTTGTTCTCTTTTAATTTTTTTCTTATATGTAAAGCTAGAAACAAAAATACTGCATTCATAGATTAAAATTAATGGAATACTTGTCATAATATGTGAAATAAATTCCGGTGGTGAAATCATTGATGCAATAATGACGAGAATAAAGTATGCATATCTTCTCATTTTTCTCATAAACATTGGAGTTAGCACGCCTATGCGAGTTAAAAATATAATTAATATAGGTAAATCAAAAAACAGTGCCATCGGTAAAACTAAGTTAAATAGAAAAGAGAAATAACGTTCTGCTGTAAAATTAATCTCTACTAATCCTTTACTCATTACTGTTAAAAAATGCAGTACATTAGGAAAGATAATAAAATATCCAAAGGCCATTCCACAGATAAATAAAATAAAGATTGCAGGAATATAGAGTAATGTTGTTCTTTGTTCGTTTTCATCTAATGCTGGCTTAACAAAAGACCAAATTTGGTAAGAAATAAACGGAATTGAACATGCAATGGCAAAAACTCCAGCAATTGCAAAATACAACCAAAATACATCACTTGGGCCTAATGCTAATAATGGTCTATGTAGGTCTTTAACTAAAAATGCATAAATATCTTTTGTGAAATATAATCCAATACCCAAAAAGAATAAAAAGGCTACAATTACTTTTATGATACGGTTTCTAAGCTCGTCTAAATGTTCAATAACACTCATTTCTTTTTCTTGCATAAAATTCCCCCGCTGTTTGCTATTAAAACGCTCCCATTTTCAACAATTTTAATAGTAAGTTTCACTTCATTTTGTCAAAAAAAATGAGATACGTCAACGGATTCATGATCAAATTCGAAAAACGCTCACATAATTTTCCAAATTAAGAATTTTTCTGTTTCACATTTTTCATTTTCATACTAAAATGAATGATACTGATGTAAATGATTGAATAAGGTAGGTAACAATTTTGGATGGAAAAAGTCATGTAATTGTAGGGTTATTCGCAACTGGTGTGACGATGTATGCAACAAAAAACGATGCAATGACAATTCCACTTGTCGTAGGTGCTATTAGTAGTTTAGTACCTGATCTTGATCATCAAAATAGCTCGTTAACAAAGAAAGTATCAACACCGCTTCGAGTATTTTTTAGTTTTCTATTTCTTTCTGTTTCATTATTTATTCTAATAAAGACAGGTAATTTAGTTAGTTCAGGTTCATGGGTTTACGCCATTGCACTTTGTTTAGGTTTTATTCTATGTGTAAGTTGGCTGAGGAATATTAAATCGATTTTATTTTTGACAGGTATACTAATTTCTTTAATAGGTTGGATGTTTTTTTATGGAAGTTGGTCAGTTGTTTGTATCGGTCTTTTTATTGCAGTTGCTTCTAGATTAAAACATAGAGGGCTTACACATTCAGTCTACTTTTTAGGATTTTGGACCGGTATTTCTTATTTATTACAGAAAGATATTGGTGTAAGTGGTATATGTCTAGCAGGTTTCGTTGGATATTTTTCACATTTATTAGGAGACAATTTCTTGACAAAAAGAAGAATTAAATGGCTATAATAGTGGAATAAATATTGAGCATATCCAGCTGAAAGAAGGGTTTCAATTGAAAAAAGTGATATCTTTTCTTATTATTATTGTATTATCACTAAGTGGATTAAGTAGTGTTAAAGCAAGTACAATACAAACCAACTCAAATTCAGGATTTCAGCATTTTCCTACTGAGTTAGTTAATTCTAATACTATACAAACAGGTTTAACTCAAGTTGCCTCATATCGCTCAAGTAGGGGAATGTCAAGTCACTATAGTTCAAGATCATATCGTTCTACTCGTAGCTATCGCCCTAGTTCTCCGAGCACAAATTATCGCTACCGTTCTTCAACGCGTTCAAGTAGTAGCTTTTGGAAGTATGCAGGGGCTTTTGGAGCTGGTGCATTCTTTGGTCACCTATTCCATCCTTTTGGTGGTTACTACGGTGGATATCACTATGGTTTTTCATTTTTTGGGTTACTAATCGATATCATAATGATCTTGATTATCATTCGATTAGTTAAATGGATCTTTGGAAACAAACGAAGAAACTATTAGTAGGGGCGGACAATGAAAATTTATTTAAATGAGCAAGATATTGCAAATGCTGTTTGTCTTTTTGTAGCAGATTTAGAGCGAATTAACCCTGAAAGTGTTCAAATGGAGTTCCAATATGAAGAGGGTGAAGAAATCTTTTGTGCAGTTAATGCAAGAGGTCAACACTTTCTATACAACGAGCAACGAATTTCTGATGCTATCGGTTTTTTATTGGAAGCAGAGCATAATTTTCTTACCAATACAATGGAAGTAGAAATTGGTTTCGAAGAGCAAGATGGGATCATCGCTTTTGTAACGTTTGATTGATAAATTAAACTCCTTAGTTCAAAATTTGAACTAAGGAGTTTTTTGTATTCTACAAATCTCACCAGTTATATAGACTAGTTCCCCGACATTTCACAAATACTAAGCAAAGAACACTCTCAACTTGTTATTTGCTCCAACGCCTTTTGGAGATAAGCTGGTTGCTTCCACTTTTCTTACTGTCTAGCTACGGCGCCTACCTCCTCGGCCATTTCACTTGTTATTTGCTCCAATGTCTTTCGGAGGTGGGCAAGTCGCCTTCGCATTTCTTATTTGTCCAGTTCCAGCAACCATCTCCTCGGTCGTTTCACAATAACCAATTGAAGTGAAAAATCGCACTTCATTTGGTTATTGCTCCAACGCCTTTCGGAGATAAGCGGGTTGCTTCCACTTTTCTACTTATTCGTTATGTAGTCATAAATGATGTCGTTGACTGCTTCGTGAAGTGGGGTGTTGTTCTGTTCGTGTTCGTGTAGAACTTGTTGACTTAGTTCATTTAGGGCTTCCTCAGTTATTAAGTCTTTATGTTCTCCTCCATATTGGATTAGATTTCGTTTAATCATGTGTTTGATAAATTGTACATCCATTGATTTCTATCCTCCTATTGCTGTTCTTAAGTATACCTAAAATTAACAATTCTTCAAAGTAGAGATTTTTATTGAATAAGAACGTATATTCGTTTAATATAATGGGTATAATAATAAAAATAAGAACAAAAGTTCTTGTTTTTGTGTGGTCTTTTATAAAAACAACGTTCTGTTCTATTTTAATATTGATTTTTAGATAGTTAACTTAGAGCGAAAGTCTGCAGAAGTGAAGCAGATTTTCGTCACTTGCAGAGATAAAAACAAAAAAGTTGAGGTGAAGGAAATGACAATTTGTTATGACAATTTACCACATCACCAAATTTTATGTATTGATATGAAAAGTTTTTATGCAAGCTGTTCAGCCGTTAAACTTGGTCTAGATCCTCTAACATGTTATTTAGCTGTTGTAGGAGATGTTGAACGCCAAGGGAGTATTGTGCTAGCAGCCTCTCCTCGTATGAAGGAGGAATTTGGGATTAAAACTGGTTCTCGTCTATTTGAAATTCCAAAAGATCCACGTATTCGAATTGTAAATCCAAAAATGAAGGAGTATTTAGAGACCTCTACAGAGATTATTAAACTTCTTAACACATATGTTCCACTCGAGGACTTGCATGTATACAGTGTCGATGAATGTTTTATTAAGGTTGATGGAGTTAAGCGGTTATGGGGAGATAAATGGGAAATTGCTAGGAAAATTAAGGATGACATTGCAAAAGAATTTGGATTACCATGCGCAATTGGAATTGGTCCAAATATGCTTTTATCAAAACTTTGTTTAGATTTAGAAGCGAAGAAAAAAGGAATTGCAGAATGGACATATAAGGATGTAGAAGATAAATTGTGGAAGGTTACTCCTCTTAATAAGATGTGGGGGATAGGGGGGCGACTTGAACGGACGTTAAATCGAATGGGGATTTATTCGGTAGGACAATTAGCTAATTATCCTTTACATGCACTTGAAAAGAAATTTGGTGTAATGGGTAATCAACTTTATCATCATGCATGGGGAGTCGATTTATCCGAATTAGGTGCCCCTATTTTAAATGGTCAAATCAGTTTTGGGAAGAGTCAAATCTTATTACGGGACTATACAAAAGAGGAAGAAGTTAAGCATGTTATTTTAGAAATGTGTGAAGAAGTAGCTAGAAGAGCACGTAACGCCAAAAAAGCTGGGCGCACGATTACGTTAGGGGTAGGGTATAGTCGTGAGGAATATGGAGGAGGTTTTTCTCATGCGTATACAATTGATGATCCAACAAACATCACCTCAGAATTATATAAAGTGTGTCTTCATTTATTTAATCAATATTATGAAAGGAAAACAGTCAGGCAGATTAGTATTTCACTTTCCAATATTGTAAATGACGAGAATATGCAGCTAAATTTGTTTGATGAGAAAAAGCCGTGCAAAAGAAATTTAGGTTATGTAATGGATCGGGTTCGTAAAAAGTATGGACATAATGCACTTCTTTGGGCAGTTTCTTATACAGAAGGTGGTACTGCTATACAGCGGAGTAAACTTGTAGGAGGACATAAAGCGTAAAAACATCCCGCTAAGCACGGAAAGCGAGCATCCTAGAGCGGAACAGAGCCATAAATAAGAAAAAAAAAATGAAAGGAGAAATAGAATGATTCGAGATCGAGGAACCATTAAATGGACATCAATGATGCTTCCTGAGCATGTAAAAATGTTACGTGACTGGAAAATAGAACAAACTTACGAAAATAAGCGTGAAGTTGATGAGCAGTTATTAGATGAAATGAATTTTCAGCTTCATCAAGCCATTCATGAAGACAGGGCAGTAACAATTACTTATTATAAAAATCATCATCACTACCAAGTAAATGGGAAAATATCCAAAATTAAATTATTAGAAAATCGAATCGCTGTAAAAGAAGATGAAGAGGAATATATGGAGTTATCACTTACAAATGTTGTAGATGTAAAACTATCGGAAGAATGAAATAGAACATAAGAGGCTGTCCAAAAATAGTATGAGGGGCAACCTCTTAATGAATTTAGATAAAAGTTCAAATAAAAAAGAAAAATCCTCGTAGAAACCAACTATTGAATTGCTGCTATATTAATCCCTTCAAAACGATGATCTTCAGTAAATAATTCATTGTATGCGTAATAATCAAATTTAGGAAAAACTTTTTCGATCGCTTTCATAAGTAGTCCAAAATTTTCTTCACTAATTTTGTTTAAATCATAAATTTTCTTTTGCAATATACCACCGCCTGTATATGTTATTTCCTTAATTTTAACATTAGCCTCTTTTCTATAGGATTGTTACTTTTGAGATTATAAATTTACAGACAGAAGTTGATTATAACGGAAGGTGCGAGACTCCTGAGGGAATAGTGGGAAGGCTGAGACCCCGCAGGAGCGATAGCGACGAGGAGGCTCAGCTCACGCCCCACGGAAAGGGAGCAACCTGGAGTTGTAATCAACTAACGTATTCTAAAGAAGCAACAATGTTTACGAAAACAGCCTTTATAAAAGATCAGTATAGTGTGTTATACTTAATTTATATGTAGAAAGTGATTTTCTACTAATAAAATAGTTTTAAATAGAATCAACTATTCAATGAAAGTAATGAAAAGAGATAGAATGTTATTTGTGGCATTTTCTTTCTAAAAAGACGTAAAATAATAGTAGACTAGTAGATAGGGAGAGAGAGACATGGCGCTAATAGCAATTGATATGGACGGAACTTTAATCAGTAATGAAAATATAATAACGAAAGAAAATGTAGAAAGCATAAAAGCGGCCCAAAGCGAAGGAATACATGTAGTGATCTCTACTGGTAGATTGTATGATAGTGCAAAAGAAACACTTGATGAAGTAGGAATTAATTGTCCAATTATTAGTTTAAATGGTTCAAAGATATGCGATCAAAATGGGAATGTCATTTTAAATAAAACAATGGATAAAGATGTGTTTTCTAGAGTGTTAGCGGAGTGCGAACGAGAAAATAATACATTTATTATCAGTACAAATAAAGGTTCATATACAAAAAATAGAGATGAATTATACGAAGAGTTTTTTACGGATAAACAAACAAAGAAACTAAAAAAGCTTACAACTACGTTAAAAAATATACGAAACTATCATTCTGTTGAAGATTTTACATTGCTTGATGTTTACAAAATATTATTTTTATCGAATGATCAAACAACAATTAGTAGATTAAGAAATAAATTAGCGAGAGAAGAAAAATTATTAGTTACTTCATCTCATTCAAATAACTTAGAAATAAATGCAGCAGGTATAAGTAAAGGAGCAGCGTTACTTTATTTAGCACCGATTTTAGGAGTTGATTTGCAACAAAGTATGGCGATTGGTGATAGCTTTAATGATGTATCAATGTTTAATCGAGTTGGATTTCCAGTAGCAATGGGGAATGCGACTGATGAATTAAAGCAGCATTGTGTATTTACGACGAAAACGAACAATGAATCAGGAGTAGCGCATGCTATTTATCATTTTATGGAGTTAAAGAAGAAGATTTCAAACTAAGCATTATAATAATGGCTGTTTTTGTAAATATTGTTGCTATTAAACTATTAGAAAAGACACTCTTATGAGTGTCTTTATTTTATAAAAAATAAATTCAATTAAAGCCAATTTTCAAGTAAATAAAGTTTTTTCTCCTTTGGATTTAGTATGAAAATAGCATATGCATATTGTTTTTCTTTATCGTGTTGTACGTAGTAATAACATTCGTTGTTAATAATAACTGGATTTTTTAATAGATTTTGTCTACTTTTTATTGAATGTACTGGATATTTTAAAATTGAATTATTATATTCAGTTAATTGTTGATTAAAACTTTTAATATTTTTGTTTGTTACTTTAATCCAATATGGTTTCTTTTTTAATTTTTGTATAGTTTCTCTATCGTATGTATACTGGGTATATAGTTGTCCATCATTACTCATTGGGCTAACTTCGTCTACTATAATTTTTGAATGTCTAGGCTGTTCAATATCAACGTGCCAATTTAGTCGAACAATTCCCTGTTCAGTAAAATAATGTTGATATATTTCATAACAACCTGCAAAGATAATTGCGATAGAAAATATGATTAAAAAAGGTAAGTAAACTTTTTTACTAATTTGTTTGTTCATTAAGTACACAACCTTAATAGTGTTTTAAAATTACAATTTGTTTAACATTTTTATAATTACTTTTGATTTTGCAAAAGTAGAAAAGCTGTCTCTATTACATGTGTTTTTTGCACATATGAGACAGCTTTTCTTTTGTTACAATATGTCGAAATTACCTTTTGGTATGCACTAAATTTGCAATTAATACATATCGTTGTGGTGCAGGTCCAATATATCGAAATGGATAGCAAGTACTAACGGTCAAGGTTGCTCTTGGTTTTGGAACGATAACTGTTCGATCATCTTTATCCACGATTCGAATCTTACGAACTTTATACGTAAAGGTTCCTGCAGATGTAGAAACTATTAATTTATCATCGATTTTAACTTCTCCTAAATGACGGAAAATCGTATCACGATGACCGGCAAGAACACTATTATCGTTTTCACCAGGTAATACAGACTTTGCATAATGACCAATTCCTTGTTCAAGCTCGTCCTCATTAGTTCCTTCATATATAGGTAACGTAGAATGAATTGTAGGAATTTTTAATGTTCCTATTTGTTCACCCATTTTTGGTTGATGCGAGTATAGAGGAACTTGCTTATCTATTAACTTTTTGGTTGCCTGCTTATCTAGTTGACGATGCCATTTATCATCAGTTTGTTTATAAATTAGATAGGCTTTTGCCATTTTATAAACATTCGTAGAAGTTAGATAAAATCCAAATAAAAAAAGAAGAAGAATGAGACCAGAATAAAATAATTTCTTTTTCATAATTTTAACGAGTAGTAAACATTTTTTTACGTAAAACGACTGAACCCAACATCAATAAAAGACCAACAATACTCCAATCTAGATAATGGCCAGCTGTTTTTGGAAGTTTTCCGCCTTTTTCTGTTTTAGGCACAAATGTAGTTGGTTTTGCTACTATTTTAGTTGTTTCTTTTGCAATGTCGTTGTAAAATCCGTCTTTAAATAGATCATCTGAAAGAATAGCGTCTAAAAGAAGTTCACCATCAGCGCTATAGATCTCAACAATAAACTTTTGGTTGTCTAGCGAATCCAATGATAGAAAATCCTTTAAGCTTAAATGTGTTTTAGTACCGTTTACATCTGTATAAACTTTAACATCGATTTTTAAAAGTGATTGTAACTCTTTTACAGTATGTGCAATTTGAGCAAGCATTTCCGGTGTTAAATCCTTAGTATCACTTACTTCAGTTAAGTTTTGTGATTGTTCCATTAGAGCTTCTAATTTCGATTGAATACTAGGATCTTGCTCTGTTACTTTTGTAAGGTATTCTGTCAGGTTGTTTAACTCTGTTTCAGTTACGCCAATTTTAGAGAAAATGTCAGAAAGGCCATCTGGAGAAAAAGCGCCCATATCAGACTGATCTAAAGTGATAATACTCTCGACATCAGATACAAAATAAAAAGTACCTAACAAAGTGTCCCCTTTTTCCATTTCGCCGTTTTCAATGGCAAGCTTAGTTACTTCTTGCTCAGTCATGTCATATTTAGCTAACAGTTTTTTTAAGGTTTGAGGTGTTAGTGGGTCACCTAAAGTTTCCTTTAATTCCTTTACTGATTTAAAATCATCAAGTGTTTCATCGTAATTGTAAGATAAATAATCTTCTAACTCACTTTGAGTCATTGAAATACTTTTTAAGTAAGTATTCAATTCTGCTTTGTTTGGAGCAGCATGAGCTGTAATACTAGGTGTTAAAATTGCTGCTGATAAGATAAATGATACTGCTAGTTTTTTCAAGATGTTTCCCCCTATGTATCTTTGTTTATATATTCAATACATTACATTGACGTAATGTGAAGAACCAAATTTAATTTAATGGAAATTATCTAGTATTCAGAATTTTAAACGTGAAAATAATGGACAATTAAAAACGAGGATGTGAAATAAGCTTTCTAGCTAATACACGGAGATCCTCGTTAAAAATATTCATCTATAGGTATTGAAATAGATCCATAATAAAAGTTCTCATCAATCCTATTAAACTATAAGGATACGATATAAATACTTCAAACACCATTAGGGAAAATTATACTACAAGAAGAATTTAGATGGAAAGGAAAATTAAAGAAAAATTAAAATTTTATATGATTCTTTTAATATGTCATGATGATATTTTAGTGTTTTTCATTCAAAAATGTGATCTTTATAACTTTTGTTCATTGAAGGGATTTTTCAGAAAAAGATGAAATTATGTTAGAATACATTAATGACAAAGAAAATAGGATGAGGAGAAGGTAAAGTGATTCGAATTGCAAAAAAAGAAGAGGCAAATCAAATTGCACCATTAATTATGCAGGCTATTGATGAAATAGCATTGATGTTAACAGGAACAAACACTTATGAACAAGCATATCCAATAATCGAGTCATATGTTGCTTCGGAATGTAATCGATTAGGTTATAAAAATTGCATAGTGAAAGAAAAAGAAGGGAAAATAGCTGGAGTAATAGTTGGTTATTTTATAAAAGATTTACCCATTTTAGATGCAGAAATGTTAGAAATCATAACAGCAAATTCTAGAAATTCTAAGGTAGTAGTTGAAAAAGAAGCAGAAGATAATGATTATTATATTGATACGGTATCTGTACACAGTGATTACCAAGGAGCTGGAATTGGTACTGAACTACTTAAGGGTGTAATTGATTATGCAATAAAAATCGGAGCTAATCGAATTACTTTAAATGTTGATCAAGCGAAGCCAGCCGTTCGTAGACTATATGAACGAAATGGTTTTGAGTTTGAAAGAGAGCGTTTGATTATGGAACACTCGTATGATTATTTAGTATACAAAAAGAAAAACAGTGTTAAAAAAGACTATAAAACTGCTGAAGTATAATAAAGTGAAACTTCCATCAGTGGGAGGTTCATCCCCTACTGATGGTTAGTTGAACCAATCGGGCTTTTACGGGCAGTTATTCCCCGACTATCTTCTTCGTCTCAACCTTGAGGTGGGGGTCTACTGCCCGTTAATGCGGGATAAAAAGGAGTAGGATTCTGCTCCTTACTAAAGTCCATTTGAAAAATGAGTTTTATCATTTAATTTCGAACATGACTATTTCTTTCAATACGATAGATTGCTTGTTCAGCTCCGAATCTCTTGACTTTTTTAGCTAACTTCATCCCTAACTTCTCTAATAAACGTCTAGATGATAAGTTTAATACTTGTGTCTCTGCAATTAAAATTAAAAGGTTTAATTCTGTAAATGCAAAATGAATGACTGAATTAACTGCTTCAGTAGCAAACCCATTTCCCCACCATTTAGGTAAAAGTTGATAGGACACTTCAGTGCAAGTACCATCATGGCTAGGGTGAAGAGAAATCAATCCGATAAATTCATTATTGCTATTCTCGCGGATTACCCAATTGAACGTATTTTCTTTCACTTGAAGCATATCTAAAAAATAGACCTCGAATGTTTTCTTATCAATAATTCCTCCAAGATATTTTCTTGCATCACAATTAATGTATAGTTTTTCTATATCGTTAAAATCAGTTTATTGTAATTGAATAAGTAAACATCTTTCCGTTTTAATCATAAAACCATTCCTTAAAATACAAATTTTTCACAAGTTTGAGTCTATCATATGTTATATTTTTTGAAAATAAATAAAATTGAAATTAAATTTATAAAAAAACTAAAGAAATGGGTTTAAATTAATTGCAAATGTCGTACATTAAATCATGGGAATTGAACGAATGTGATAAGGCATATTTGATGCAATCTACTATTCTTTTCGCTAATATAAAATTAAGGAGGGATTGACGAATGAATACGTTTATATTCAAAAATCCAGTAGAATTAATATTTGGGAAAGACACTGTTTCAAAATTAGCAGATAAAGTTAAGTTATATGGAAACAATGTATTACTTGTATACGGTGGCGGTAGCATTAAGAGTAATGGTCTATATGATCAAGTTACAGGCATTTTAAAAGAAGCAGGCAAAAATGTATTTGAGGTAAGTGGGGTAGAGCCAAATCCAAGATTAACAACTGTACATAAAGGTGTAAAGATTTGTAAAGAGGAAAACATTGATTTTATCTTAGCAGTTGGTGGCGGTTCTGTTATAGATTGTACAAAAGCAATTGCAGTAGGTGCGAAATTTGATGGAGACATGTGGGATGTTATTACTAAAAAAGCAGTTCCGACAGACGCACTTCCGTTTGGAACAATCTTAACTCTTGCAGCAACAGGTTCAGAAATGAACGCCGGTTCTGTAATTACAAACTGGGAAACAAATGAAAAACTAGGATGGGGATCTCCTTTTTCTTTCCCGCAATTTTCAATTTTAGATCCGCAAAATACATTTACAGTTCCGAAAAACCAAACAATCTATGGTTCTGTAGATATCATGTCTCATGTTATTGAGGATTACTTCCATCACGGAACAAATACGAAAGTACAAGACCGTTTTTGTGAAAGTGTTTTAAAAACGGTTATTGAAACAATTCCAACAGTGTTAGAAAATCTTGAGGATTATGACGGACGTGAAACATTAATGTATAGTGGTACAATGGCGTTAAATGGTTTTCTTCGTATGGGTACACTAGGAGATTGGGCAACTCATAATATTGAGCATGCCGTTTCAGCTATAACGGATATTCCGCATGGTGGAGGATTAGCAATTATTTTCCCTAACTGGATGAAACACGTTATGAATGAAAACCTAGACCGCTTCTGTCAATTTGCAAAAAATGTTTTTGACATTGAACAAGGAACAAAATCAAAAGAAGAGTGGGCACTATCAGGAATTAATGCACTTCGTGAATATTGGAATTCGATTGGAGCACCAAGTCGTTTAAGTGATTTTGGTATAACAAAAGATCAACTACCAGAAATGGCTGAAAAAACAGTTCGATTCGGGAATTTTGGAAGGTTTAAAGAATTAAATAAAGAGGATGCATTGCAAATACTAGAAGCATCATTATAAAAGAAGTGAAACAGGACAAGAGCAGGGCGCTCAATTTGTCCTGTTTTTTTATGCGGATGTGAACCTGTTTTGACTTAATAAGAAATAATTGTAGGAAGGAAAATTTACAGTTACCTCGAAACAATAAAGTGAAACTTCCATCAGTGGGGGGTTCCTTTATCCCCCACCTATCTTCTTAGCCTCTCTTAATCTTGAGGTGGGGTCTTACTGCCCGTTAATGCGGCATAAATAATCCTATTAAATATTGTTGAAATAATGGAGGTAATTAATTATGTTAATGTTTTTCCAATACAATTGGCAAGTAAGAAATGAATGGTTTGAATGGTGCAAGGAATTATCGGCAAATGAGTTAAAAGAAAAAAGAATAGGTGGAGTAGAGAATATCCTCAATACTCTCTTACATATTGTTGATGTAGAAACTAGCTGGATTCGTGCAATTCAAAATAAAAGAGATTATGTGATAAATTTTGATGAATATACGACTCTTGAAAAAGTAAAAGATCTTTCCGACCTAAACAGAAGAGAGATAGAAGAATACTTACTAACATGGTCAGCTGAAATTGAAAATGAAATCACAGTAGTGCCATGGAGTGGTGACCAATTCACTAAAGGTGAAATAGTCCGACATGTAATTGCTCATGAAATTCACCATATTGGTCAATTGTCTGTATGGGCAAGAGAGCTAGATCGAACTCCAGTATCTGCCAGCTTAATTGATAGAGGTTTATTAAGAAAATAAAGTGAAAATGTTATCAGTGGAGAACTGGGAAATTACGACCAATATGAATATCACCTAAACATAGTAGTTTCATCAGTACCTCCAATAAAGAAAAACTAGCTTCAAGAAAAAAGAAGCTAGTTTCTAGTGCTAATATTAATTTGCTTTAAAAATTCTTTAACAGCTTCATAATATTGTTGTTTGTTTAGGTTTAAGCTCATAGCATGGCCGCCGCGCTCTGCAAGAAATAATTTTTTAAAGCCTTTTCTCTTTGCTTTAAACAAAGTGACCGTATCTGTATAAGGAATATATAAGTCAGGTTTACTATGAATAAAGAGAATCGGTTTTTGGATGGTACGAACTGCATCAATTGGAGAAATATCATTAATAACATACTGATCACGAAACCGTAGCCATATATTTCCAATCGGTAAAATAGCCCATTTAGGAATTTTAAAGTCAACTTTTAATCGATAAGATAATTGTTGGCGAAATGTAGCGAAAGCACAATCCGAAACATAAAAATCAGCGGCATCCTCAAGAAATCCAGCAAATTGAAGCGTTGTACAGGCACCCATAGATTCACCATGAATCCCTACAATAATCTGTTCACCTTTAAGTTCTTTTAAAAAATGGAATATCGTTTGTAAATCATATTTTTCATAATAGCCATAGCTAGTTGTCGCTCCACCAGACTCGCCATGGCGACGATGGTCGTATGATAAAACGTTAAAGCCTAGCTTAACAAAAAGCTCGACATATTTAATTGAATTATTTTTATTCACAGTTACCCCGTGACAAAGGATCACCCATTTATTTTTTTGATATGGTTCATAAAGCACCCCATTCAAGTCATAGCCATATCGTGATGGTACTGAAAATGTTTTTTGTCCAATAGTTAGATAAAAATCTTCATCAAATCGCTGTTCTGCTAGCTCTCTTTCATAGATTGCTTCTAATGATTGAGTTTTTATATACATTACTTGTCTTGTGAAAAAATTACCAACCAATACAAAATAGGCTAATAATATAAAGCAAATAATAAAAATGGTTATGTACATAATAGGATACCTCTCAAGCTCTGTTAACCAAATATAGATCTAGTATTGTAGTTAATATTCCACGAGATTTACAAAAAAATCGGTCAAGTAAAGCTTGCTCAAATTTAGACATAAACATCCCTCCATATTAAATAATATCATATGAATCTTTATAAAATGGGTTATTATTCTAAAAAATTAGAAAATATATTTCGTCACAAATCTGCTCTTATCATGTTAAAATAATATGAAAAGCGAATCGGCTTGATTAGTTAAGGCAAATATCATATAAATAAATGTAGTAGGTGATATTATGAAAAAAAGAAAAGTACAACCAAAATCTCCATCATTTGAAGAAAAAGAAAAAATTTCTCTTGGCTCTTTAATGAATGAAGAAGTATTAAATAAACTTAAAAATACAAAAAAAGCTCTACAAGAAAAGGAAGTTAAACAAAAAGAAGCTGAAGAAGCAAAAATTCGTGAAGAAAAACGACTTCGTGAAAAAAATAAAAGCTTTGAAGAGCTATTAAATGAAAGTAACATGACTTGGAAAGATTTTAAATAATTGAAGTAAAGCTGTCTATTTTTGTTAATAAACAAATAATGAGACAGCTTTTTTATATTGGTCTAGGATCACGGACTAAAACAAAATGATATGTGATCTTCTTAAAGAGTATTTATTAACTAATCTTCGTTGAACGATGAAAAAACGGGTATAGAACAAATCCGAATAAAAATAGCCCAATTCCAAGGAAAAATGTTACAAGCTGTGCTGTTCCAGTAATAACAACCCAGCATGAATAAAGAAAAGCACAGATACTAATGAAGATTGTCATGTTACGCCCGGTCTGTTCATTTTTGAAGATTTCTCTAGTGTAAGCAATTTTCAATAGGAATAATGAAGAAATTAAGTAGGGCACTAAGTAAGCTAATGTAGAAACCTCAATTCCAAACATAAATGCTTGGTTAAGAGTCTTTGATAAGATTGAAAATAGAAATATCTGTGTGAATAGATTTGTAAGAGTTAACGATCGAACGGGACACCCATTTGGTGTGGTTTTTGCAAAGTACTCTGGCATGTATCCTTTTTGAGCAGCAATAAAGGGAACTTCGGTTGTTACAATTACCCAACCAACAACGGAACCTAATAAAGCTAAACATGCAATGAATGCAAGTATGTAGCTACCATTTCCTCCACCTATTGCACGATCAAAAGCGTCTACTAAAGGTGATGTAGAGTGCATAAGATCTTTCATCGGTAATGCACCGATTGTTAAAATTGTGATACCAATATAAATAACCAAGGCTACTACCAACCCTAGGATTGTTGCACGTTCTACGTCTTTTCCAGATTTTGCTCGATTATAAAGCATAATGGCAGACTCTATACCGATAAATGCCCACAAAGTTGAGATTGCACCGGAATTCATTTGGCCTAATATCCCATGTTTCACACCGTTAGGAGCAACTACTGGATAAGAAAAGGGAGTAAAATGAGATGATTGAAATGCGCTTAAGGCTACAATCATAAACAATACGAATCCCAATACCTTCATAATAGTAGGAAGTAGATTGATTTTTCCTGCATCTTTATAATTTAGCTGCAATATAAGCTGGATACCCCATAATAGGGCACTACTGACAAGAAAAGTAATCAAATTTCCTTCAATAATAGAAAAATTACCTAATGTAAATAATATTCTATTACTTTTTAAAACTGGAAAGAATGTAGATAAATAACCAGAAAAAGAAATAATAACAGCAGCAGAACTTGGCCAATTGGCTGCCCAGTAGCCCCAAACCATACTATATCCAGCAATATGTTTAGCTCTAGGCTTATTAAATAATGCTGCAGCATAATCCTGTGGACCATTTGAAAGTTCAGGTTTTAAAATAGCAAGTCTTCCAAAAACAATCGCAAGAAAAAAGACTCCAATTCCAGTAATCCCCCATGAAGCTATAATACCAAAAGGACTAGCCACTTGTGCTAATGTAGCAGGAAGTTGGAAAATACCACCACCAACCATATTACCAACAACAAATGCAGTTAAAAGTAATAAACCCCATTTTTGTTCTTTCATTTTTAAACTCCTTACCCTTTTAATTAATTCAATTAAAATAGACTTTTAGGATAAGTTTTTGTTGAAAATGGAAAATTATACTTAAAAATAGATAAAAAAAGCCTCACTGCACTACTGTGCAACAAGACTCGTAAATGAAATATACTAACGATGATCGACGTAAAGTTCTTTAGGTAAAACTTGATTAAGCGAGAGAATTTGGTGTTTGTCGATTGGATTTTTATAATAATGAATTAAATTATCTTTCAGTTGATTTGGATTCCTTGCACCAATAGCAAGTGAAGCAATTGCCTGATGAGATAAATAATAGTGTAGTGCTAAACTATGTAGAGTTTGATTCTCATCAAGGATAGATTCTATTTGGGAAATCAATCGAATACATTCATTTTTTGAATGCAATAAATATCCCTTATCAGATAACTTATTCATCCAATTTGATGTGAGAAGACCTTTTGCAATTGCTCCTCGCACTATGACAGATACTTGATGGTCTACCAAATATGAAAAGAATTCTTCAGGTCGACGATCAAGAAGGTTATATTGCATCATATTAGACTGAATTGAAGAATGTTCTACAAAACGATGGATAACATTAGGGCGGATAGAAGATATTCCATAATATCGAACAGTACCCTCTTTAACAAGTTCTTCAAATGCTTCTATTACTTGCTCAAAATCATCTTCTATCGTACCACCATGTAATTGGTATAAATCAATATAATCTGTTCCGAGACGACGTAGACTTTCTTTAACTTGTTCCTTAATGTAAGCTTTTGAAGGATCCCGAGTCCAACTTGTTTTTGACTCATTCCATCGATTTCCAACTTTTGTAGCAAGGATTACTTTATCTCTTCGTCCTTTTAAAGCTTTTCCAACAAGTTCCTCATTTTTACCGAAATCGTATAAATCTGCGGTGTCAAAGTAGTTAATTCCTTCATCGATTGCCATATGAATCGTTTGAATTGCGTCTTGTTCATCTGTACCAAGAGACATGCAGCCGAGTGAAAGTTCACTTACAGAAAGATCAGCTGATCCAAGTTTTCGAAATTTCATATAAATCCCTCCGCAAGTATTGTAAATGAAAAATTGATTATTTTACAAGGTATAGATGTTGAGCTTTCTCATGAGTAATCCATTCTTGAACAGTTTTAAATTGTTGGCTGGTCGATTGTAATGTTTTTAAAATCTCACTTTTTTTACCAACTAAAACAATCATCGAGCTTGTCCGAAGTGTTTTCATAAAGATTCTCCTATCCTTAAAGTAATTAAGAATAATTAGTGATAAAATATATGAAAGAACAATAGATATTAGAACAGGAGATAAGAGAAATGAAAAAATTTGAAGAAAAAACAATTAGTGAAGAAAAGATTTTTGAGGGAAGAGTTATTTCATTATTTTATCAACAGGTTGAATTACCAAATGGGAAAACAAGTACACGCGAAATTGTAAAACATCCTGGAGCGGTTGCGATTATTCCAGTGACAGATGAAGGGAAAATAGTATTAGTTGATCAATATCGAAAGCCAATGGAACGTGTATTACTTGAAATACCTGCTGGAAAATTAGAAAAGGGAGAAGAACCTTTGCGAACAGCTATACGAGAATTAGAGGAAGAAACAGGCTATGAAGCTGCAGAGTGGAATCATATTCAATCTTTTTATACTTCCCCTGGATTTGCTGATGAATATATACATATCTATTTAGCAACGGGATTACGCAAAAAAGAGAATAGTGCGAGTCTTGATGAAGATGAATTTGTGGAAGTTCGTGAACTATCACTTGAAGAATGTTTGTCTGAATTGCAAAAAGGTGCAATTCATGATGCAAAAACATGCTTTGCCATTCAATATTTGCAATTAAAAAAATAAAAGAAACTGTCGAAGTTTTTCTTTAAACATGCTAGTATATATTGGGAAAAACGAGAGGGGAATACATAAGAATGCAAATTTCTAGCCTTAAAAGGCAAGCAAAAGATAGTTTAGATGGATTCTGGTTCAGAACCATTGGAATCGTAATTTTATCTGGAATTATACAATTTATTGTACGGAGTGGTTTATCCGTTTTAGCAGGGACTGTAACAAATGAAGGGATAATTTTTAATCCAATTAAACTAGATTTGGATAGCTCTATCATTGTTGAAATTTTTTCTATGTTATTTAATATGGTATTAGGCTATGGAATCACTGTTTATTTTATTCGATTAACTCGTGGCGAGAACCCAGGTGTTAAGGAGTTATTTTATTATTTTGCTTCAGGAAGAAAAAGTATTAAAGTTATTATTACTCAGGTTTTAGTAACAATTTTTACAATTTTATGGTCAATATTATCCATTATTCCATGGATAGTGAAAGGCTATTCATTCATTACAATAATATTAACGTTAGTATTAATTATTCCAGGAATCATAAAAGGAATTGCATATATGTTAACTCCTTATATCATTTATGACAATCCAGAAATCAGTCCGCTACAAGCAATTACTTTAAGTAGAAGAATGATGGATGGATATAAATGGAAAGCGTTCTTAATTGTTTTGTCATTCATTGGATGGTTTTTACTAGTCTGCTTTACATTTCTATTAGCAGCTTTATTTGTAGCACCATATTATACAACGACACATGCAGAGTTCTATAACGAAGTAAAAAATACATACGAAAATAAAGAGTAAAAGACGCTGAATGCGTCTTTTTTTTTGATTGGTTTTTAAATCAAACTGTTGATAAAGAAGATGATTGGAGCGGAAGTAGTCTCTTTTACGAAATAATATCCTTAGGAGTTTAATAAATACATTTACAGATTCAGAATACACTAATTTAAAACAAGCTACTAATAGGGTGATCGAGTGTTTATTAAAGGAGAATTAGGTACATATTATGCAAAAATAGTTGGTGAAGGAAATAAGATCTTTTTATTAGAATCAGGAATGATGCATACACATCACCAATGGAAACAATTGCAAAAAGCTTTAAGTAAATATGGAACCATTATTTCTTATGATCGTCTTGGGTATGGATTAAGTGAGGAGAGTTTTTTAGAAAGATCATCAAATCAGCAAGCACTAGAGTGTATTGATTTTTTAAAAGCATTAAATATAAATAAGCCAATTAATATGATCGCTCATTCATTAGGCTCATATATTGCACTCTTAGCTCAAAAATATGTTCCAGATTGTTTTTTTACAATTATCTTATTAGATCCTACACATCCGCGAATCGAGGAAAATTATCAAAAAATTTACGAAAAAATTTTATATCAGTATTCAGAAATTATGTATTTTATTTCCAGAAAAAAGATACGTAAGTCTGTTTTATTTAGAAAAAATGATCAAAAAAATTTATCTAATAAGCCAAAGCATTGGAAAACAGTGTTGAATGAATGGGCTCATTTAAATGAAAACAACAAATTAATCAAAAAACTTTTGAGTGAAAAAATGAAGATTCAAACGCCAGTACTAGTTTTAACAGTAGGAAAGCAGAGTGGAATATTTTTATCAAGAAAAAGTAAAAATGCTTTTTTAAAAGAGGTAATTAAAGCCCATAGAGAATATGCTGATTTCTCCGTTCAAGGCAAACAAGTTATGATAGAAAATTTGAATCATAATAAGATCTGCGGATCAAATGAGAAATCATGTTGTATGGTTGAAAAAGAAATTATTAATTTTATAAATAGGGTAAACCCAAAAAACTAGGTAAATGACAGTATGAAAAGGGAGTGCAGTAATTAAAAGGGAAATGCACTTTTTTATTGTTTACCCTAATTCAACATATCTAAAGGAGTGTTATTTTTAAAAGGTTTTGTTAAAGTCTTGATAATAAAGTTGATTGGAGCAGAAGGTGCGAGACTCCTGTGGGAGAAGCGGGACAGGTGAGACCCCGCAGGAGCGATAGCGACGAGGAGGCTCACCGCCCGCCCCACGGAAAGCGAGCATCCTGGAGCGGAAATCAACTTATCGCATTCTTTGATAGCAACAAAGTACATATCCAAAGAAAATAACTAAGTAAATAAAAGTATAAAAAGAAAGGTGCAGAAGCCATGTGAGACAACTGCACCATTAATTGTAATTCGTGAGTTAAATAGTAAAGATTCTTAAAAAAACAACTATCATAAAAGAACATAACAATCCAAATGATTAGTTCTTACTTCTAGCAACATTCATTAAAGTTTCTGCAGAAGAAGTTACACGTTGAGTAGCTTGACCGATTTCTTCAATCGTATCAACAAGCTGATTAATTTCCTTTTGAGTTACTTCAACACCAAATATACTTTTGTTCATTTCTTTCACAATTGTTACGAATGAGTCTTGAGTAGAATCAGCATGAGTGCCACCTTCTAATACCATATTAGAAACTTCGTTTATTGAAGAAACAACATCAGTTAAGTAAGTGTTAGACGTTTCAATAATTTCTTCAATTTTTGAAATAGAGTTTTTCGTTTGTTCAGCCAATTTGCGAACCTCAAGTGCAACGACAGCAAATCCTTTTCCATGTTCCCCTGCACGCGCAGCTTCAATGGCAGAATTAAGGGACAATAAATTAGTTTGATCTGCAACACTTTGTACAATTTTAATAACATTCGCAATATCAGCATAAGAACTATTTAAATGCTGTACCATCGAAGTTACTTTTTCGGTATTATTCGTAATCACTTCTATACTAGCTGAAAGCTCTTTAACCCTTCCTTCACCTTCACCAGCAATTTCTTGTGTTTTTAATACCTGAACATTCGATTGGTGGACTTGATTTTTTACGTGTGAGCTTTGTTGAACTAACATTTCTACTGCTGCATTTGTTTGCTGTGTAAGTGAAACAAGTTCTTCTGCAATTTCTTGAATATTAGATTTCAATTCTACTTCAAATTGAATTCGTTTTTCAGTCTGTTCCTTAATACTTTCATTCACAAATTCAACATAAAGTTGTTGTTCAAAATTCATTGATTTCATTATAGCTGTGAAAAATTTCGTGCGTTCTTGAACGTTTTTTAACTCGATAAAAGCAACTCGTAGATATTCAGAAAGATAACATTGAATTAAACCGATATAATGCTCAGCATCATTCTGTGAATGTAATAGACTTAGACGTTTTATTGATGCAACATATTCAGAATCATATGTAGTGAGGAAATGCTTTTCAATTTGTAGACGAATGAGTTGTCTTGGATCTCCAAGATTATTTAATTGATCAAAAACATAGTGTAGACGGTCTCCAGATTTAGAAAGAATGTTATCAACAATCTCTTCCATATGATTTTTAATATATGAAAAAAAACAACCTTTAATTTGAATATCTTCCTTTGTATATGAAATCCATTTCAATTGTTCTAAATGTTTAGGTGTGAGGTCTAAAGTTACTTTTTGATTCTGATAATTTAGGATGGGCATGTCTTTATCACTATTTTTCTTTTTTAAGCCAAACATATAAATACCTCCAGTATTAGTCAAAAAATCCCCTTTTTTATATTTGTCGAGTATTTTTGTGGAATTTAAATAGGTTAATAGTAACAAAAATGATTGAAAACTTAAAAAATTAGAAATTTTTCAAGTAAAGAGCATAAAATACTTGTCCACTCATAAACTTGAAGTAGACGAATTGATAGGGAGATGAGTGTATGGCAAAAAACGGGATATTCGTAACTTTTAAACATCACTTAAAAGAGTACGCATCTCTATATATATTTGTAAGTGTGATATTACTTTTTGGAGTTATTTTTGGAGCTATTATCGTAAATAGTATGAATGTAAGTCAGAAACAAGATGTATTAACCTTTTTAACACAATTTTTTGGACAGGTACATAATGAGGGGTTTGTGAATGGGAAGGATGTATTTGTCACAAGCTATTCCACACATTTGAAATTTATAGCATTAATTTGGATATTAGGAATTTCAGTTATTGGTCTGCCTTTAATTATCATATTATTATTTTTAAAAGGATTAGTAATAGGTTTTACAGTAGGTTTTTTTGTGAATCAATTAGGGTGGAATGGGATGTTATTAGCATTTACAACAGTTTTTCCACAAAATATAATCGTTCTACCTTTTTATGTACTAATAACAGTCTTAGCAATTCAATTATCGATTCGAATGATTCAAAAGCAATTTCTTAAAAATGATAGAGAGCCAATCATAAAACAGTTAATTAGCTATACGATGATCTTTACGATTGCAGCAATGTCATTAAGTATTGCTAGTTTAATAGAAGCATATGGTTCAACTTATTTCTTAAAGGTAATTGGAGATCTAATTCTCAAGAAAAATTAAATAAAAAATATTTTTGACACTTTCTCTATCTTTGTTATAATTATTTACAAGTGGCGAGGGAGTGAAATAAATGGAAGAACGTATAGATCGAATAAAAAAACAACTACATATTGCAGGGTACAAATTAACACCACAACGTGAATCCACAGTGCGTGTTCTTTTAGAGAATGAGACAGATCACTTAAGTGCAGAAGATGTTTACCTCCTAGTAAAAGATAAATCGCCAGAAATTGGACTTGCTACAGTATACCGAACATTAGAATTATTAACTGAGTTAACAATTGTTGATAAAATAAATTTTGGTGATGGCGTGTCAAGGTACGACTTAAGACATGAGGGTGCTCAACATTTTCATCATCATTTAATTTGTATATCTTGTGGAGCAGTTGATGAAATTCATGAAAACCTTATATCAGATGCTGAAAAGGTTGTTGAGGAACGATATGGTTTTAAAATAAAAGATCATCGTTTAACATTTCATGGCATTTGTCACCGTTGCCAAGATAAAGAATAATGTACCTATGATCGGAGCTGTTCAAAAAAGGAATAGCTCTTTTTAATTGTGTTTCTTTGTCATTGCTCCAACGCCTTTCGGAGGTGAGCAAGGCTCCTCCGCATTTCGTGGTGTCTAGCTACGGCTCCCATCTCCTCAGTCGTTTCACAAATACAAAATGAAGTGAAAAAGCACACTTCCTTTTGTATTTGCTCCAACGCCTTTCGGAGATAAGCAGGGAGCCTCCGCTTTTCTGGGTATGTTTTGTCCTATTTTTGCATAGGATGGTTAAAAAAGAGTGCGGGTGGACATGTAGAGTTAGAGGAGGGCAATGGTGTGAAGAAGAATAGAGCAATGATAGTTATTGATGTTATTAAGGTAGCTATATTATTCATTGCTTGTACAATTCTTTTTTATTATGCAATACAGTGGATTCATTCTGAGTATGAAGATATGCATCGATATGATCGTCCTAAAGGCTCAATGCTTAAGGTTGATATGAAAAATAATGGAACACTTGCCCAAATAGTAAGGTTCTATCAAAATGGGGAGTAGAATAGTGGAAACGAAACTTACAACCTTTCAAAAAGAGTTTAGATTTGCCGCACAAGATTTTCGTCATTTTATTCAGATTGAAAAAGCATTATCTAAAAATACGATCCTATCTTATGATAAGGATTTAGAGAGCTATGAAAATTACTTACAACATGTTGAGCAAGTTAAAGATTTGCAAAGTATAACACGCATTCAAATAATTGGTTATTTGCGTTATTTAAAGGATAGAAATTTATCAGCAAGAACGATGGCAAGGCACTTAGCGACTATTCGCTCGTTCCATCAATTTCTTATTAGAGAAGTTGATGGCATAAAGGATGATCCTTCTTTACTTGTTGAAATTCCAAAAGCCCCTAGAATACTTCCAAAAGTATTATCTATACAAGAGGTTGAAGCTATTTTAGAGGCGCCGGATGGGACAACTATTTTTGGTATTCGTGATAAAGCTATGCTTGAATTATTGTATGCTACGGGTATGCGTGTGTCAGAACTACTTTCGTTAAATTTGTCAGATGCAAATTTAACAATGGGGTTTGTCAGGTGCATAGGCAAAGGAAGTAAAGAGAGAATTATTCCATTAGGCAAACTATCGATCAATGCGATTAAACATTACTTAACAAACGCAAGAACATCTTTAATAGGAAAACGTCAAAACGAGGCACTATTTTTAAATCATCATGGCAATCGTATGACACGACAAGGTTTTTGGAAAAACTTAAAAAAACTAGCTGAAAAGGCAAATATCGAGCATGAGTTAACTCCACATACATTGCGTCATTCATTTGCAACTCATTTGCTTGAGAATGGTGCAGATTTACGCTCAGTTCAAGAGATGTTAGGTCATGCAGACATTTCAACAACACAAATCTATACACATGTGACGAAAAGCCGATTAAAAGATGTATACAAAGAATTTCATCCAAGGGCATAGGCCCTTTTTTTGATGGTAATTTTAATTATATAGGTTGCGTTTTAAAGGAATGAAGTATACTATAAGTAATTGGATTTAGACGAAAATAGTAAATTTATAAAGTAAGTCGAGAGGATGAACGGTTTGATTACAATTAAAACAGAACGTGAAATAAATTTAATGCAAGAAGCTGGTAAATTATTAGCTGCTACTCATAAAGAGATTAGAAAGATGATTAAACCAGGCATAACTACTTGGGAAATTGATGAATTTGTTGAGAAATTTTTAAAAGAAAATGGAGCAACTCCAGAGCAAAAAGGCTTCCATGGATATAAATATGCTACATGTGCTTCTATAAATGATGAAATTTGTCATGGATTTCCACGTAAAGAACCTCTTAATGAGGGAGATATTGTCACAATCGATATGGTCGTGAATTTAAATGGAGGATTGGCTGACTCTGCATGGACTTATGGTGTTGGTGAAATTTCAAAGGAAGATGAAAAATTACTAGAAGTAACAAAAGAATGTCTTTATAAAGGAATTGAACAAGCAGTTGTAGGTAATCGTTTAGGTGATATTGGTCATGCAATTCAATCTTATGCAGAGCCTTTAGGATATTCGGTTGTTCGTGATTTTACTGGACATGGAATCGGACCTACTCTACATGAGGAGCCATTTGTACCGCACTATGGTTTACCAGGTAAAGGCTTAAGACTTAGAGAAGGAATGGTTATTACAATTGAACCGATGATTAATCTTGGTTCATGGCATGCTACAATGGGGAAAAATGGATGGACAGCAAGAACACGTGACGGAAAGAAATCTGCACAATATGAGCATACATTAGCAATAACAAGTGACGGTCCAAGAATTTTAACATTACAAGAAGATGAGTAAAAACTATAATTCTTGACGTGTACGATGAAAAGATTTATCATGTTTAATAAAGATAGTAATCATTAAAAAAATTTAATAAGTTAATAAGACCTTTACTATTGATTCAATTCTTTAGTAGGGGTCTTTTCTAATTTACTTATAGAAAGCAAAATAATTGGAGGAAGAAATTTTGGATATTTTCGGCATGAGTGTTGGAGTTCTACTACAAGTAATTCTAGTAGATATTTTATTAAGTGGCGATAATGCGGTCTTAATTGCATTAGCAGCTAAAAATTTGGAAGGATCACAGCGTAAAAAGGCAGTCGCATATGGTACTGTGGGCGCAGTTGCATTACGATTAGTATTTGCTTTTGTGATTGTATATCTACTAAAAATTCCTTTCATTCACGCTATTGGTGGAATTCTACTATTAAAAATTGCACTTGATTTAATCGTGCAAAACAGTGAAGATGGGCATGTTAAAAGTAGTACAACCTTATGGGGAGCAGTAAAAACAATTGTTTTAGCTGACGCCTTAATGAGTTTAGATAATGTTGTAGCTTTAGCAGGAATTGCACATGGATTTTTACCAATATTATGTGGGGTTATGATTTCAATACCTCTTATTGTATGGGGAAGTACTTATATAATGAAGTTAATGGACAAGTTTCCAGTTATTACTACAATTGGTGCGGCATTACTTGCATGGACTGCAGCGAGTATGATTGTACACGATGAAATGATTGGATTTATTTTCTCTTCAAAAATGATTAGTTATATTTTCCAAATCGTTGTAACGATTGGTCTTGTAGTAGTTGGACAAGTTATTAGTAAAAAACAAGCAAAAGTACAAGAAAACATCGAAGTTGAATCACAACGTCAATCAGTTTAATTGATTAATTAAAGTAATGTAAATAGATACTAAACTATTGACATAAAGTATAGTGAAACGTAATATAATAGTACAAACATTCGAATATCTCCAAAGGGGAGTAGCGTCAGGTTTACACCTGAAACAAAGTCGTCAATTCATGGGATTGTTTCCCATCGGCTTTGTTGGCATAATACTTATGCTTAGCAAGACCTTTGCCTTAGTAATTACTTACTGACGGCAGAGGTCTTTTTTGTTTGTTAAATGAACAAGTTACATAAAAATAAGGGGGAAGAAAAATGGATATTTTCGGGATGAGTGCCAGTGTTATTTTGAATGTAATTTTTATTGATTTAATTCTGAGTGGTGATAATGCAATATTAATTGCGTTAGCAGCTAAAAACCTACAAGATGGTCAAAAGAAAAAAGCGGTTCTTTTTGGGACAGCAGGTGCTATTTTATTACGTTTAGTATTTGCTGCAATCATCGTTTATTTATTAAAAATTCCTTTTATCTACGGGTTAGGTGGAATAATGTTGCTGTGGATTGCTTATAAATTACTAGCTAATGATACTGGTCATGGAGAAGTTAATGGAGGCACTACACTATGGAGTACAGTTAAAACGATAATAATTGCGGATGCTTTAATGAGTTTGGATAATGTATTAGCTTTAGCAGGTGTAGCACATGGTAGCCTTATAGCAATCATCGTGGGAATTATTGTTTCAATCCCGATTATCGTATGGGGAAGTTCCTTTTTAATGAAAATAATGAACAAATATCCAATTATTACCTTAATTGGGTCGGGAATACTTGCATGGACTGCTTCAGGTATGATCACACATGATCAAATGATAAAGCATTTTTTCGAAAGTTCCTTCATATCTGTTAGTTTTAAAATAGTAATAACTGTGGGTGTACTAATTTGTGGCATAATTGTTTCTAAGAATAGAAGGGAAAAAAATAACTTTGGAAATGATAAGAATCATCATCAACCTGCTTAAGAAAAAAAGATTACTAAAAATATTAAGTAGTTCATTATGTAATGTTTTTATTTTTCTTATCTAAACAAAATCATAGAAATTACTACGAAACATTTCTACCAAGACCTATCTGACCAGAATAAGCAAGGAAGTTTGTGAGGATGTTGTTATTTTAACTTTTTAAAAGATTTAACTGCTCATAAATAAGTTGATTGGAGCGGAAGGTGCGAGACTCCTGTGGGAGAAGCGGGACAGGTGAGACCCCGCAGGAGCGATAGCGACGAGGAGGCTCACCGCCCGCCCCACGGAAAGCGAGCAACCTGGAGCGGAAATCAACTTGTCGCCTTGCTAAATAGCAACAAAGTATAAGAAACAGTCTTAAATAAATTTATAAAATTTTGAAGTGATTTTAAGTGAATAAATATAATCATTGGTGTAGGACATAAAATATATCGATAAATATAGGAGCATTTTAAACTTAGAACCTTAAAAAGGATTTTAAAGTTAAATATTTATGTCAATTTTAATAACTTTTGAATGTAAAGAATGAACTTAGTAAATATTATTGTTGAAAACTCATAGGACAAAACGTATACTTTAGATGTCAGACATCTGACTGTATTAATGGATTAAAACGCTTTAATCATAGGAGGAAAGTAATGAGTAATTATAAATATAATCGAGTATTCCTAGTTGTTATGGATTCTGTAGGTATTGGTGAAGCACCTGATGCGGACAAATTTAATGATATTGGATCAGATACACTAGGGCATATTGCGGAAAAAATGAATGGATTACATATGCCTAACATGGCAAAGCTTGGATTAAGTAATATTCGTCAATTACAAGGGGTTGAAAAAGCTGACAAACCTCTTGCATACTATACGAAAATGGAAGAATCTTCAGTTGGTAAAGATACAATGACTGGTCACTGGGAAATGATGGGCCTACATATTGATAAACCATTTAGAGTTTTCCCAGAAGGATTTCCAGCAGAGTTAATTAATGAATTAGAGAGCCAATTTGGTCGTAAAATCATTGGAAACAAACCGGCATCTGGAACAGAGATTTTAGTTGAACTTGGAGAAGAACACATGAAAACAGGTTCTTTAATTGTTTATACTTCTGCTGATTCTGTTTTACAAATCGCTGCACATGAAGATGTTGTACCTTTAGAGGAATTATATCGCTGTTGTGAAATTGCTCGAAAATTAACACTTGATAACCCTTATATGATTGGTCGCATTATTGCTAGACCTTTTGTTGGAGAACCAGGTGATTTTAAACGTACTCCAAACCGTCATGACTATGCATTAAAACCATTTGGTCATACAGTTATGAACGAATTAAAAGATAGTAAATTTGATGTCATCTCAATTGGAAAAATTTCTGATATATTTGATGGTGAAGGAATTACTAAATCAATTCGAACTACTTCAAATATGGATGGTATGGATAAATTAGTAGAAACTGCTAAAACGGATTTTACAGGGTTAACTTTTATTAATCTTGTTGACTTTGATGCTGTCTATGGTCATCGTCGTGATCCACTTGGATACGGAAATGCATTACAAGAGTTTGATGCACGTTTACCAGAAATGTTTGATCAATTAAAAGATGATGATTTATTAATGATCACTGCTGACCATGGAAATGATCCTACTTTCCATGGAACTGACCATACTAGAGAATACGTACCATTACTTGTATATAGCCCAAGTATGAATGGTGGCGAAGAGCTATCTATTCCTAAAACGTTTGCAGATGTTGGAGCAACGATTGCTGATAATTTCAAAGTAAAACTTCCTTCACATGGAGAAAGTTTTTTACAAAATTTAAAGTGAGAGGTAATTTAAAATGAACAAAGAATTTATTGAAAAAGCAGGTTCTTACATAAAAGGAAAAATTAACGAGCAGCCTAAAATTGGTTTAATTTTAGGATCAGGACTTGGCATCTTAGTAGATGAGATTGAAAACCAAGTGAAAATTCCTTATAACGAAATACCAGAATTTCCAACTTCAACAGTTGAAGGACATGAAGGCCAACTAGTTTTCGGAACAATTCATGGTGTAAGTGTAGTAGCAATGCAAGGTCGTGTTCACTTTTATGAAGGATACGATATGGGAAAAGTAACATTCCCAGTTCGTGTTATGAAAGAAATTGGAGTTGAAACTTTAGTTGTTACAAATGCGGCAGGCGGAGTAAACACTTCATTCAACCCTGGTGACTTAATGTTAATTACAGACCACATCAACTTTACTGGAACAAGTCCATTAATTGGACCAAACAATCCTGAATTAGGAGTTCGTTTTGTTGATATGTCACAAGCTTATGACAAAGACTTACAAGCAGTAGCAAAAGAAGCTGCAAAAGAATTAAACGTGAATCTTCAAGAAGGTGTTTATGTTGCAGTTACAGGCCCAACATACGAAACACCAGCAGAAATCCGTATGTTCCGTACATTAGGTGCTGATGCAGTTGGAATGTCAACTGTTTCAGAAGTAATGGTAGCTCGTCATGCTGATTTAAAAGTTCTTGGAATTTCTTGTATCTCTAACATGGCTGCAGGAATCTTAGATCAACCATTAAATCACGAAGAGGTAATTGAAACAACTCAACGTGTTCGCACACAATTCCTATCACTTGTTAAAGAAATTGTGAATAAATTAAAATAATTTATAACAATTTATAACAACTAATATAAAATAGGCTTCTACATATTGTAGGGGTCTATTTTTTTATATTTTTGAAAGTAAAAAGTTATGGGCGAAATGGGACATCTTCATGCACAATGGTGATAATTTAGCACGGATGTCTCCTTTCTAAAAGATTTTTTTTGAGATTTTTAATTTTAAAGATTGAAGTTGATTAAAATGGAAGGTGCGAGACTCCTGTGGGAATAGCGGGAAGGCTGAGACCCCGCAGGCTTGCCGAGGAGGCTCAGCTCACGTCCCACGGAAAGGGAGCAACCTGGAGTTTTAATCAACTACTGCACTCTAAAATAGCAACAATGTACACGAAAACTTCCTTTTTATATTAGACTTTGGCATATTTTATTAAATGAAAAAATGCATTTTTTACTAATTAATTGTTTGAAAATACATTGAAATCTAGTATAATATTTAGGTGCCTTTTAGGCATGGGTGGGAGAGGGAGCCAGAAAAAAGAGAGGAATTTTTTTGAAGAAATTTATTGAACGTCAATTTAAAACATTGGAGAATGGCACGACCTTGAAAAAGGAGGTTATTGCAGGACTAGTATCATTTTTAACACTAGTGTATATTATTTCTGTAAATAGTACTATTCTTCATAACGCGGGAGTTTCATTCCAAGGAGCGATGATCGCAACAATTTTGTCTGCCTTTTTAGGCTGTATTGTATTAGGGTTTTGGAGTAATTCTCCACTCGTTATCGTTCCCGGTATGGGAATCAATGCATTATTTACTTACACAATGGTAAGTCAAATGGGAATGACTTGGCAGCAAGCCCTAGGAGTTGTTTTTGTAAGCGGGGTCATTTTAACAATTTTATCGTTTACAAAATTAATACAAAGATTAACCACTTCAATTCCAACATCCCTTAAAAGTGCAATTACTGTAGGGATCGGATTCTTTTTGACCTTTATTGGATTACAAGAAGGTGGACTAGTTGTTAAAAATGATCATACATTTGTATCGATCGCAAATTTTTCAAATCCTGAAGTGTTAGCAACTGTTTTAACACTAGCCATTGCGATTTTCTTATTTGTAAAAAATGTTCCAGCAAACTTTTTATTAACAGTCATTGCAGGAACGTTGATTTCATTTTGTTTACATGGTGGATTAGAAAAAGCACATGGCTCTACAACAATTTCAGTTGCAGCAGCAAAAAGTGTGATTGGTCAACTTTCTTTTTCTTCCATGATGGGCTTTTCATTTTGGATTGCTGTATTTTCATTAACAATGGTTATTTTATTTGAATCAATTGGAATAATACACGGACAATTAAGTATGATCAACCAAGAAAACAAGCAACAGAAAGTTATACAGAGTACTACTTTTAGCGTTATACTTTCTAGCTTGTTAGGAACTAGTCCAACAGTCATTGCAGTTGAAGGAAGTGCAGGTATAAGTTCAGGAGGAAGAACAGGACTTACGTCTATTGTTACAGGGCTTCTATTTTTAAGTTGTATCTTATTTATGCCCATTATTGCATATATTCCATCAACAGCTATTGCCCCAATTTTAATCATAATAGGTTCTTTGATGGTTAAAAGTATTACGGATATTCACTTGGATGATCCTACTGAAGCAATTCCAGCATTTCTAATATTAGCGTTTATTCCATTAACATATAGTATTGTAGACGGTATTGCATTTGGATTTATTGCATACCCATTAGTTAAACTTGCTGCTGGAAAAAAATCAGAGATAACACCTTATATGGTAGCTATTTCTGCGTTATTCTTTTTCAGATTCGCATTAAATTTTATTTCATAAAAAAATGGTGCTAGCTACTTATAAGTTGCTAGCACCATTTGCTATTTTAGAACTCTCTGTATTATTTTTTTTAGCTCTCATTTGTTTAATAAAAAAGAAATATGGAATAATGATCAAGACTGCAATCCCTATAATTAAATAAGAAATGTGTTCGCTTTTTCTTAGAAGATGCATAAAATAATGAATATCCCCAAGACTACCAACATATAAAAGAAGTGTTATCCAAGGGAAAATACCAATAAAACTATAGATGTAAAATTTTAAAGGATGAATTTTGCTCATACCAGATACATAGGAGATATACGATGAAATAGGAGTTGGCCTTGAGAAAATGATTGCTAAAGAGCCGTATCGATTGAACCATTTTTGAGCTTTATCAATTTTTTGTTTGCCAAATATTCTATTAACGCTATTCTCAAGTTTAGATCCGATAAAGAATGGAACTAAACTAAAAGTTACATAAACTAAACTGTTTATAAATGATATAAACAAAAGATGTTTAAAATTCCAGTCCATTATAAATCCATATAGTAAAGTAGCTAAATTTCCAGGTAAAGGAATCGACATTGCTTCTAAAGAGGTTAGTAAAAATAATCCAAAAGGCCCTCCCAGTTGTAAAAAAAATATAATTGATTTCATAGTTCCCCCTAAAGGTGTATGGTAAACAGCTAATTCTACCAATTTTAATCATAACATTCTAATTATAACAATAAATAATTTACTTTTAAAAGGAAATTAGAAATATTTCAATTATCAGTTATTAAAAAAGTTTAATAAATAGAGTTGATCTTACTTTTAATAAACTAAAGTAGAACATTTCTAATATTTTTTGTAAGAAAAAATAAGGCTGCTTTCGTATACATTGTTGCTATTTCAGTATGTGTTAGCTGATTTCCACTCCAGGATGCTCGCTTTCCTTGGGGCGTGAGATGAGCCTCCTCGTCGCATATGCTCCTGTGGGGTCTTAGCCTTCTTGCATCTCCCACAGGAGCCCTTCACCCTTCCGTTCCAATCAACTTCTGTTTTTTAACTTACATAACCTAAAAGCAACAATCTTTAAAAAAAGAGCCAAAAATAAAAACAAGACAAAAAATATGTCTTGTTAATTCCTCCAAATGGTTTTATGTAAAATTAAAAGCAAAACGAAATTTCTCGTTTTGCTTTTTTTATTAGTGAGAAGTTGATTTTTGTAATTTTGAGACTAGAGTTCCAAACAACGAACCTACTAAAACGCTAATGAACAGAAAGAAGAAGCTCATTGATTCCCAGCCGTCGAGTGTAAAGTACGAAATTACAGCTACTATGAAAGAAATTACTGTTAATAATGCACCCGTAACCCAAGTTAAACAATGATTCTTTTTACGTAGGATGGATGAAAATACAGAAACAACAATAACAACAATAACTGTAGCAATAAATAGATATACGAAGTTTTGCACGACTTCAGTTCCTTTTAAAGTATTTAGTAGAAAAATTTTCGCTTATTAAAAAGTGATTTTAAAATGGCTCTTTTCATTGCTTTTGAGATAACTAATTTTAAAGACAGAAGTTGATTACAATGGAAGGAGCGAGACTCCTGTGGGAATAGCGGGAAGGCTGAGACCCCGCAGGAGCGATAGCGACGAGGAGGCTCAGCTCACGCACCACGGAAAGGGAGCATCCTGGAGTAGTAATCAACTAAGGCATTCTAAAATAGCAACTATATTTACGAAAAAAGCCTTAAAATTAATCAAAAAACTTATTTAATCTCTTATAGAATAAATGCCCCACGATTAGTCCAATACATAATCCAATCAAGTAAATAACCGTTCTTGAAGTTTCAGTAATCGCAGAAGTCAATAAAGCAATACCTGTTGCAATTAAATAGATGAAAATGAATTGCATAATATATCCAAACTTTTTATAAAGAAATAGTTTACCGTTATTCTCATTTGCTTTTCGGTTAAAGCATAATAGTCCAACTATGAAGAAAATAATAATATAGCAAATCATTCCTATAATATTTGTTAAATCAATCGGTTCAATATTAACTTTGTTTGTTCCTAAATCAAGATAGATATTTGTAGAAGTTAATGAAATGGGTAAAGTGATCTTAGGCAAAAATCTTTCGATAGCAATATTGTGAAAATCATAGTTTAATAGGCCTTTTATATTTGCAAAAACACTAAAATAAAGAGTGATTATAGAAATTAATGTAAAACCTGTTAATAAAACTTGAGAAAAGTAATGTCCTGTTACTGTACCAATTGCTAATGATGTTGTGAAAAAAGCTACTGAATAAAGAAAGAGAATAATAAAGATTTTAAAGAAAATAGTCCAAGTAATATATTGATGTAAATCTGTTGTAAAATGAATTATGATAACAAGTATAAATGTACAAAGGTATGCAGCGATGAGGTGGGAAATTCCATAAATCCATTTTGAGAAAAATAATTGCTTTGGAGTAAAAGGTAATGAAAATTGAAAATCAATCCCTCCTGAATTTCGTTCGATCCCAATTAATAAAATTGCAAATGCGATCATTAGAAAAGCTGAAAAGAAACCTAACATCGAAAATTCCCCAATATAAATGCCTTTATATTGTTCAACACTGTTTATTTGTTCCTTTAAAACAATTGATTTATTAAAATAGCTAAATGGAATAATTACTAGATGAAGAAGATACATCAGTATAAGGACAAGTTTAGATTGCTTAGAATTTTTTAGCCATAAAGCCTGATTAAACATAAAGTTCTCCTCCATCCTTTAAATAAAATAAATCTTCTAATGTAAGAGGTAACTCTTCAAGGAGAAGTGGTTTGGCGCCTTGGAGTTGCGTAATGATCTCTTCTTTTTGTCTTTTTACAATTAAAATTGATACTTTTCCTGTTTGTGAGAGTATAAAGATGTCTTGATGTTCTTTAAATTGTGATGGTAACTCATCTTGAAAAGCAACTTGAAGTTTGCAATAATCTGTAAAACTTTCTTCTAGAGAGGAATTAGATTCAATTAAACCATCTTTTAAAAACAAATAGTGGTCAATGATTTTTTCTAATTCAGCTAAATGGTGAGAGGATATAAGTACACCAACTTCACCACTACTAACGTATTCAATGATCAGTTGTAATACTGTTCGTTTTACAATTGGGTCTAATCCATTCGTTGGTTCATCTAAAATGACATAGCTAGCCCCTGAAGAGAAAGTTAATAATAGATAAAGCAAAGTTTTCATCCCTTTTGAGTATCTACGAAGGGAACTATTTGGTAATTTGTATTTTTCGAGGGATTCATAAAAACTAGATTTATTAAAGTTTGGATATGCATTTTCGTAGATTGATACAAGTTCCTTTACAGTAAACTGCTTAATAAAATTTGTTGTGTCCGCCATAAAAACAATTTGAGTTCTTAGAGCTTCATTTGAAAAGATATTTTCCCCATCAATTGTGACGTTCCCCTCATTTTTATCTAAAATGCCAACAATTGTTCTAATTAAAGTTGTTTTTCCAGCACCGTTTCGACCAATTAAACCTGTTATTGAACCTTTGTGTATTTCAAATGAAATATTTTGAAGTACGTTTTTATCCTCAAGACGTTTTGATAAGCTTTCAATTTTTAACATTTTTCTTCTCCTTCCCGTCTATAAAGTATGAATCGATCCATTGGTAGATTGTTTCTTTCTTTATTCCTTCAATAGAGCAATCCGACAAAAGTGTATGAAGTCTTATTTTAAGTTTGTCTATTGTCTCTGTTGATGGAGCAGGATGATACTCATCAGATACAAATGTTCCTTTTCCGCGAATTGTTTCAATTATTCCTTGACGTTCAAGTTCTTGATAAGCTCGACTAACTGTATTTGGGTTAATTACTAGTGTAGTAGCTAATTCTCGAACAGAAGGTAATTTCTCTCCTTGTGAAAGGATTCCTTTCACAATATTTTCTTTTGTATGAAAAACAATTTGTTCCCATATAGAAAGCGGACTTTTAGCATCTATCGAAATAATCACAAGCTCACCACCTTTTAAATTGGGTAAAGTGTGTATAGTGTATGAATACGATTAATACACTTTTTTTACATCATATGTGAAAATAATTGAAAATACAACCATATTTTGGAAATATTTTTCAATTCTATCTGTTTAAACACTCTTCATTTGGCAAAAATAGGGAGGAATAGAATGGAGGGTTATGGATGAGAAAGGTTTTACTAACCATTTTTACGAGTGTAATAGCACTTTCGTTTACTTTACAGATCGTTAATGCTAAAGAGCCAGAAGTGGAGTTAGCGAAAAGCGCATTATCTTCTGTAGTGATAGAACAAGATACAGGAAAAGTTTTATATGAAAAAGATGCGAATAAAGAATTACCGCCAGCAAGTATGACAAAAATTATGACAATGCTTTTAATTATGGAACAAATCAATAAAGGAAAATTAAAGTTGTCAGATAAGGTAATGACAAGTGAATATGCAGCATCAATGGGAGGATCACAAATATTTTTAGAGCCAGGAGAAGAAATGACTGTTGATGAAATGCTGAAAGGGATTGCAATAGCATCTGGAAATGACGCATCAGTAGCGATGGCTGAAAAAGTTGCAGGGACAGAAGAAGCATTTGTTTCAATGATGAATAAAGAAGCAAAGAAATTAGGTTTAAAGCATACCCATTTTAAAAATACAACTGGGCTACCTGCTCCAGGACACTATTCTTCTGCATATGATATGGCCGTTATGGGAAGAGAATTATTAAAATATCCATTAATTACGAAATATACAGGAACTTATGAAGATTATCTTCGCCAAAAAACAGACAAACAATTTTGGCTAGTTAATACAAATAAGCTTGTCAAGTTCTATCCAGGTGCAGATGGATTAAAAACAGGCTATACATCTGAAGCTAAATATTGTTTAACTGCAACTGCAAAGAAAAATAATATGCGTGTCGTCAGTGTCATAATGGGAGCGCCTACATCAAAAGATCGAAATGCCCAAATGACAAAGTTATTAGACTACTCGTTTAATCAATTTCATGTGAAGTCCTTAATTAAAAAAGGTGAAAAAGTCAATCAATTGAAAATTAGTAAAGGTAAGCAAAAAGCGGTAGATGTGGTAACAAAAAATCCAGTAACAGTTGTTATGAAAAAAGGAGATAGCTTGAGCAAAGTTTCAAAAGATATCTCACTTTTAAAGAATATCCAAGCACCTGTTAAAAAAGGTCAAGTTCTTGGTCAATTAAAATTAATAAAAGATGGTAAAACATTAATGAAAACGGACCTTGTAGCAAAAATAACAGTCGAAAAAGCTAGCTTCTTTGACTTGTTAAAGAGAACGATTGGGAAGTTTTGTAATACTCCATAGTTTTTATATCGACAGCTATTTTATTGAGTATTGATTAAAATAAAAGATTTGTAAGAATAGCACTAGTTTTGTCATCGAGAAGGAAATTGAAATGGCTGCATAGAAACTCTCAATAACCGCACAAAAGGGAGGTTGTTGGAGTGAGTCTTTTTATCGAATTAGAAGTGAAAGAAAATATCTTATGTGTGAGACTAGCTGGCGAGTTAGATCACCACACCGCTGAAGATTTACGATTACAAGTAAACGAAGTTCTGGAAAAGGAAAGCATTCAGCATATTCTTTTAAACCTTGAACAACTTACGTTTATGGATAGTTCAGGATTAGGAGTTATATTAGGACGATATAAAGTAATTAGAAATAAAGGAGGAGAAATGGTCGTTTGCTCGATTTCTCCATCTATTAAACGTTTACTTGATATGTCAGGTTTATTCAAAATTGTTCATCTTGCTGAAGATGAAATGAATGGCTTATCAGTTTTGGGGGTGGCATAATGCGTAACGAAATGAACCTTCAATTTTCTGCACTAAGTCAGAATGAATCTTTTGCAAGGGTAACAGTTGCAGCGTTTATAACTCAATTAGACCCTACTCTTGATGATTTGACAGAAATTAAAACAGTGGTTTCCGAAGCCGTAACGAATGCCATTATACATGGATATGAAAATAATCCTGAAGGCATTGTTTATATTTCAGTCGTTTTAGAAGAGCAATGTGTAACCTTAACAATTCGCGATGAAGGTGTGGGAATTGCTGATTTAGATGAAGCTATGCAGCCACTTTTTACATCGAAACCTGAGCTTGAACGATCAGGAATGGGATTTACCATAATTGAGAATTTTATGGATCAATGTGAAGTCTCATCTACTGTAAATGTTGGAACAACGATTACTGTAAAAAAATATTTAAAAAATAGTAATGCCTTATGTAATTAAGGAGAATAGCCTATGGACGTAGAAGTCAAGCAAGATCAAAGCCGTGCGCAATTAAAAGATAGCGAATTAAAAGCATTAATAAAGCGCAGTCAGGAAGGCGATCAATTGGCTAGAGACAGCATAGTAGGGCACAACATGAGACTCGTGTGGTCAGTTGTTCAACGCTTTATTAATCGTGGTTATGAGCCAGATGATTTGTTTCAAATAGGATGTATCGGTTTATTAAAATCGGTTGATAAATTTGATTTATCATATGACGTTCGTTTTTCAACCTATGCTGTTCCAATGATTATTGGAGAAATCCAACGATTTATTCGAGATGATGGAACTGTAAAAGTAAGTCGATCTTTAAAAGAGACAAATAATAAAATTCGTAAAGCAAAAGAGGAACTGAGTAAATCTTTAGGTCGTATTCCAACAATAAATGAGATAGCTTCATTTATGGAAATTACTCCTGAAGATGTTGTACTGGCTCAAGAAGCAAGTAGGTCCCCTTCATCTATTCATGAAACGGTATATGAAAATGATGGCGACCCAATTACTCTACTTGATCAAATAGCTGATAATCACGAAACAAATTGGTTTGAAAAATTTGCACTAAAAGAAGCGATCAAACAGCTCGATGAACGTGAAAGACTTATTGTATATTTACGTTACTATAAAGACCAAACACAGTCAGAAGTTGCCGAAAGACTAGGTATTTCACAAGTGCAAGTATCTAGACTTGAGAAAAAAATATTGAATCAAATGAAAGACCGTATTGAAGGGTAATCCTTTAATACGGTTTTTTATTTTGGCTATTTTCGTATATATTGTTGCTATTTTAGAATGCGTTAGTTGATAACAACTCCAGGTTGCTCCCTTTCCGTGGGGCGTGAGCTGAGCCTCCTCGGCAAGCCTGCGGGGTCTCAGCCTTCCCGCTAATCCCACAGGAGTCTCGCACCTTCCGTTGTAATCAACTTCTGTCTTTAAAATAATAAATCTCAAAAGCAACAATCTTTTAGAAAAGAGACATCAATGCTAATACGTTCGCACTATGACTAATGAAAATAAGGATTCATCCTATAATTATTGTATTTTAAGATATTATTTTCAAGGCAGCCATTATTTTTAAGTTCTGTCTTCTATGTTACAAAAAATGTTATCGAAATGACAGCACTGTTCTTCAAATCAAGCATCTGTTTGTTAATACCAATATGTCTATAAATAGACCTAAATTGCCAGAATTATATCGGTTTTGCTTTTTAAACAAGATAACATTTATAAAAAATTTTTGAATCCCTTACTTACTTACTTATCAGTCATATCCTTCTCTTTTAAAGAAAAGATGACCTATATGACGTTTCGAATTTATTAATAGCATAAACCTATGCAGTCTATCGATTTACAATACTCTTTAGCTTATTTGTAAAAGTTTCTTTCCAATTTTTTCATCTGAAAGATTGTTGTTCTAAAAACGCTTTGTCATTGAAAAACATTGATAATGTAGTTGATTGGAACGGAAGGTTGCTCGACTCCTGTGGGAGATGCGGGAAGGCTGAGACCCCACAGGAGCGATAGCGACGAGGAGGCTCAGCTCACGCCCCTAGGAAAGCGAGCATCCTGGAGTGGAAATCAACTTACAACATCTAAAATAGCAACAAAGTATAAGGAAACAGCACTTTTAGTAGTACCATAAACATCAAAAAATGAGTAAATTCTGGTAGTTGATACATACTATTAAAAAATTAGTTTGTATTGTGAAGTCATTTTTGGAGGGGATGGTTTGAAAAAGGTTTTGTACATCAAACTTTTAAATAGAAGAAGAGTGGTGGAAAACTCGATTGTTCGTTTAGGGGATGTAGCGAAAATTAGAGGAAATGAAATAGATGTTAGTCAGTTAAATGAGATTATCATTCATCAGATTCAAAAATCGGATGGAAGTCATGTAATGATTGATATCTTAGACCTTGTACCTTTGATTCAAGAAGTTGAACCTGATTTATCAATCGAAATAGTTGGTGTAACAATGTGCATTTTAGAAATAATCCCCTTAAAGAAAAACGAAAACAAGCTATTTTTTTGGTTTGTCTGGATTCTTTTATTTGTTGGCTCTTCTCTAGCAATCATCTATTTTCATGAGGATGTCAGTATGCAGAAAGTACAACAACGTATTCATTATATGATTACAGGAAACTATAGTAGAAAACCACTTTTGTTTCAAGTCCCTTATTCATTAGGATTAGGAATTGGAATGGTACTTTTTTTCAATCATTGGTTTAAAAAGAGATTAAATGAAGAACCAAGTCCTCTTGAAGTCGAGATGTTTCAATACCAACGATCATTGGATGAATTTATGATGATTAACGAAAATAAAAGAAGTGATGAAGATGATCTTAAACATCACACGTGATGTCATAACAGCATTTGTAGGATTCTCTGGTGGAATAGCTGTTGGTACTGGGTTTGTAGCATTTCTTTCAGTCGTAGGAATAATTCCGAGACTTACACAAATAACAAAAACTATATCAAAATTGCGTTCATTCGAAAGATCTGTTTTATTTGGAAGTTTATTTGGATGTTGGATTAGCTTACGCGATACAGTTTTATACCTTCCTAACATCTTTCTTGTCATAATTGGAGGAATATCTGGGATATTTATTGGCATGCTTGCAGCTGCCTTAACAGAAGTATTAAACGTATTTCCCATCCTAGCAAAAAGAGTAGGTATTCAAAAGAAAATAGTTTATTTATTAATGGCTATAGCCCTTGGAAAAGTGTTTGGTTCTCTATTTCATTGGATTTATTTTGTACCTTAAATCTTTAATAGAAGGTGACAATAGTGGAAGGAAAGCTAAAGGACAATTATAAGAATGAAATTAAAAAATATCAGCCGAAGCCAAAATTGCTTCTTAATTGTATAAGGGCTTTTTTAGTGGGGGGGCTTATCTGTCTACTTGGTGAAGTAATTACAAAAATTTTTATAGGTTATTTTGGGTTTACTGAAAAAAATGCTGGTAATCCTACAGTTGCTACGCTTGTATTGCTTTCTACACTACTAACAGGTATAGGAGTTTATGACAAGATTGGACAATACGCGGGTGCTGGTTCATTAGTTCCTGTAACAGGTTTTGCAAATTCAATGGCAAGTGCTGCAATTGAACATCGAAGTGAAGGACTTGTTCTAGGAGTTGCTACAAATATGTTTAAGCTTGCTGGAAGTGTCATTGTATTTGGAGTTGTATCTGCATATATTGTTGGTTTAATAAGATATGCATATAGGGTGTTTTTTTAGGAGTGTGATTTAATCAATGGCATTAGTAGGAAAACAAACATGGGAATTCACAAATGGTGTATATGTACAATCCACAGGTACTGCTGTCGGCCCAACGGAAAAAGAAGGACCTTTAAGTGAAACCTTTGACTATTCATTTAATAATCTACACTGTGATGAAGAGAACTGGGAGTTAGCAGAAAGAGCATTAATGAGAAAAGCAATTCAAATTTGTATAGATAAAAGTGGTAAAAATACTGATGATATCGATGTGTTTCTTGCTGGTGATTTATTGAATCAAAATATTACTGCTAATTTTATGGCGAGAGAAATACAAAGACCATTTCTATGTTTGTTTGGTGCATGTTCTACTTCGATGGAAACGACTGGTGTAGCTGCATCTTTAATAGATAACGGATATGCAAATATTGCATTAGCAGCCACTAGCAGCCACAATTCTACTGCTGAGAGGCAGTATCGTTATCCTACGGAATATGGTGGCCAAAAACCTGATACTGCTACATTTACAGTGACAGGTTCAGGTTGTTTATTACTATCAAGAGAAGTAGCAAGCATTCGAGTGAAATATGCAACAATCGGAACGGTACAAGATTTAGGAATAAAAAATCCATTTGACATGGGTTCAGCGATGGCACCAGCTGCAGCTTATACAATCGTTCAACATTTTAAAGATACGAATACAATGCCTCATGATTACGACTTAATTGTCACTGGAGATTTATCAGCAGTGGGAGCTCCGATTTGTCGTCAATTAGTAAAAGACGAAGGGTATGATGTTAGTAAAGTTTACGATGATTGCGGATTATTAATTTTTGATAGGGAACATCAAAAGGTTTTTTCTGGTGGGAGTGGCTGTGGTTGCTCAGCGGTAGTAACATATGGACACTTGTTTCAAGAAATGAACAGAGGTACATATAAAAGGATTTTAGTAGTAGCAACAGGAGCGCTTTTAAGTCCTACAATGATTCAGCAAAAAGAGTCTATCCCAACAATTGCTCATGCAGTTGTATTTGAGAGCACTTAGGAGGTGGTCTTATGATCTTTATGAATGCATTTATAATAGGGGGACTAATCTGTGTAATTGGACAGTTATTATTAGATGTAGTAAAACTAACTCCTGCGCACTTGATGAGTTTGTTTGTAGTGATTGGTTCTATTTTAGATGGTTTTGGTTTGTATGATAAATTAATTAATTTCGCAGGAGCAGGTGCTACTGTTCCAATAACTAGCTTTGGTCACTCGTTATTACATGGTGCAATGGCTGAAGCAAAAGACCACGGATTAATTGGAATTAGTATGGGAATGTTCTCGTTAACTTCCACAGGTATATCAGCTGCTATCTTATTTTCTTTTTTAGCATCACTTATTTTTAAACCAAAAGGATAATCAATTATGAAAAGAAAAAAAATCATTATTGTAACTGATGGAGATGTCTATGCTCACCGTACTATTCAGTCTTTAGCAAAGGAATTTGGAGGGTGTACAATTTCCTTATCACAAGGGAATCCAACTTCATTTTCAGGTAAACGAATGGTAGAAATCATAATGCAAGCAAATAAAGAACCTATTTTTGTTCTATTTGACGATAGTGGTTACATGGGGGAAGGTCCAGGAGAAAGGGCTTTAAAATATGTTGCTAAAGATAAAAATATAGAAGTATTAGGAATTTTAGCTGTAGCATCAAATGCGCATCATATGGAATGGACGAAAGTAGATGTAAGTATGGATAATGAAGGCAATTTAACATCGTATGGTGTAGATAAATATGGAGTACCAGATGTTGAGTTTGGAAGAATAAATGGAGATACTGTTTATTGTTTAGATCAGATAAATGCCCCTTTGGTTGTTGGAATAGGGGACATTGGGAAAATGAATGGCAAAGATGACATTGAGATTGGTTCCCCAATCACGAGAAAAGCAATTGAGTATATTCTTGAAAGGAGTGGATTCCTTGACGAATGATCAAAAAGGAACTAATTTGTATCCGAAAATAATCGATAATGCAAATGTATTTAAGAAACGATTAGGTTTAGGTGTAAGTTTTGATGCAGGTAATCGAGTTTTTCATATTAATTCAACTGAAGTAAATCTTTATTATGTGAGCGGTTTAACAAATACATTTTATATTCAAATGATTTTAGAGGAATTAATGTCATTAGATAATTTTGAAACAGATAAAACTGTATTTCAACTTGTTGAAGAGAAAATCGTTAACCAATCTGTTTTAATTGTTAAAACATTTGAAGAGGCAATTCGATTCATTTTTTCAGGGCTCATCGTTATTATTGTAGATGGTGAGGATAAAGCATTTGTTGTTGATGTTCGAAGCTATCCAGGTAGAAATCCAGCAGAACCCGACACAGAAAGAGTTGTAAGAGGTTCTAGGGACGGATTCATCGAAAATATCGTTATAAATACAGCCCTGCTTCGACGTAGAATTCGAGATGAAAATTTACGACATGAACTGATTAGGGTTGGAACAAGTTCACAGATGGATATTTGTATAGCATATATTGAAGGCATCGCAAATAAAGATTTGGTTGACGAAATTCGTAATCGTATAAACTCCATTAATGTAGATGGTTTATCGATGTCAGAGAAGAAGTTAGAAGAATTTATAATGGAGCAAAATTATAACCCTTTTCCACTTGTGCGTTATTCGGAACGACCTGATGTTGTTTCAAATCATTTGATTGAAGGGCATGTTGCAATTATCGTAGATACATCTCCTAGTGTAATGATCACACCGATCACATATTATCATCTTTTACAGCATGCAGAGGAATTCAGGCAAACACCTGCTGTAGGAACCTTTTTAAGATGGGTACGCTATATGGGCGTATTTATGTCCTTGTTTTTATTACCAATATGGTTATTACTTTGTATGCATCCAGAAATTTTGCCATCAGGATTATCGTATATAGGGCCAAAGGAAACGAGTAATATTCCTATTTTTTTACAGTTAATAATCGCTGACATTGGAATTGAATTTTTACGAATGGCAAGTATTCATACACCAAATGCGGTATCTACTTCAATGGGAATTATAGCAGCAATTTTAATTGGACAAGTCGCAATTGCAGTAGGCTTATTTCAATCAGAAGTCGTACTATATACAGCCATTTCAATGATTGGTTCATATTCTACTCCTAGCTATGAGCTAGCTCTAGCAAATAAATTAGCAAAATTTATTATTTTAGTCGTAACAGCTATATTTGGTATCAAAGGTTTTATGGTTAGTTCAACAGTATTTATCTTATTTTTAGTGAGTTTAAAAACATTGAACACACCATATATGTGGCCATTTATCCCATTTGATGCAAGAGCATTTTTCCACTTTGTAATTCGAACAAAAGCAAGTGAAAACAAAAAGAAAAAAGGTGGCAAAACAATAGGAGACGCAACTTTGTAGCTCGAAAAGTGTAGTAGGCTTGCTTAGCTCTGAAGGACATTGGAGCGAATAACAAAAGGAAGTGTGCATTTCACTTCCGTTGTTATTTGCGAAATGGCCGAAGAGCTAGCCTACGGAACTAGACAGACAGAAAAGCGGAGGCAACCCGGTTATCTCCGAAAGGCGTTGGAGCACCAAGCAAATGAAGTGTGGTTTTCACTTCAATTGCTTGGTGTGAAACGACCGAGGAGATGGTTGCGGGAGCTAGACAATAAGAAAAGAGTAGTAGGCTTGCTTGGCTCTGAAAGACATTGGAGCGAATAACAAAAGGAAGTGTGGTTTTCACTTCAATTGCTTGGTGTGAAACGACCGAGGAGATGGTTACAGGAGCTAGACAGACAGAAAAACGGATGCAACCTGGTTATCTCCAAAGTCATTTAAGGAAAACAACAAAAAACCGTATAGGATTTAATATCCTATACGGTATTCATAAGCTTTAATTGAATATTGATAAAATGGCATTAAATAAAGCAGAGAAAAATTCTTTTAATTTCTGAATAAAGGATTTTCCTTCATCAGAATGTAAGAATGCAGAAATATGATCTTTTGCTTTTGTTAATTGGTTACCAACTTGGTCCCAGTTAATATTTAAGTTTTTCATTTTATCAAATAAATTTACTAAGCTATCTATTTGAGCATCAGTCAATGTAATGCCTAATTCTTTAGCTAGTTTTTTAATAAGTGTACGAAGGTCATCATCAGACATATTTGGATTTTTAGCAACAGCTTCTTTTACTTTTGCTACAAGTTGAACTGCTTTATCATTACCAACTGAATCACCTAATTTAGCTGTTTGAACCATTTCTTCATTCGCAACTTTTTTAACTGCATCAGAAATAGGTTTTCCAGAACTAATTTCATAGGCTTTCATAATACCAGTAAGTGCTGCAGTCCCTGAAACCGGGAATGGAGCAGTTATGTAGATGTTCGCATCTTTTAACCCAGCAGTTATAAGAGCATTTGTATACATTGCTTCTGTTACCCAAGTGATATTTTTAGTTTGTACGACAAGACCTGTATTTTTTTCACCGATTGTTACCTTCGCAGAGGATAGTGATCGAGTTCCGATTTGTGAATTAGGAACTGTGCCATCTAAATATTTATGTTCTTCCTGATTAGTTACTGTAACCATTTGTGCATCTGAAGGTGCATTCATTTCTTTAAGAATCATATTTTTTTGAGATTCAGATAAATTTTGTCCAAGTGTAACGATTGTGTCACCAGGTGCCGAGTCAGCTAATACGCTGCTATATGGCATAGCGATTATTCCTAGTGTTAAAGCACATGCAAGTAATTTTTGTTTCAAAAGAGAAACACTCCTTCTAAAAAAAAGATTTAAAACTATATATTTATTATAGTCTTTTTTAAAAACTTGTCATCATTTTTTCTTTTTTGTATGATTAAGTATGCAATTCTATCATATTCGGGTATGATGGTTAATAGGACAAAGTGTCTAAAAATACATAAATTTAATTGGAGGTTTTTCAATTGAAAAAAGCTAGTATTACTTTTGAAAATGGAGAACAAATACTTATTGAACTTTACCCCGAGCATGCTCCTGGTACTGTTGAAAATTTCGAAAAATTAATCAAGCAAGGATTTTATAATGGATTAACTTTTCACCGTGTAATTCCTGGTTTTGTTAGCCAAGGGGGAGACCCAAATGGAAATGGAACTGGTGGTCCAGGATACACAATTAAATGTGAAACAGTAGGAAATCCAATGAAACATAAAGCTGGCGCATTATCAATGGCACATGCTGGTCGTGATACTGGTGGTAGCCAATTCTTTATCGTTCATGATCCACAGCCTCATTTAGATGGTGTACATACTGTATTTGGTCAAGTAATCGAAGGAATTGATACAGTATTAAGAATGCGTAATGGTGACGTAATGCAAGAAGTTAAAGTTTGGGACGAAGAATAGTTCAAAAGAAATAACTTTGCACTCTCTACATCGTAGAGAGTGTTTTAAAATTCAGATAAGAAATCGCTTTCTTTTGTCAAATTTCAGCTATTGACACGGGAAAAGTTAAAATATATATTGGAAATATTGAAATATTTGTAACGGTTTTTTAGAGGAATAATAGAATAATAGTAATGATGAGTAATCATAATTTTTCAGCGTCAAATTGACTGTAAGAATCAATTTGATTATCTAAGAGGGGTAAACATGTTAATAAGGTATAAAAAAACGTATGAAAAAATTGCAATGGGCCTGCTTTCGTTTATGCCAAATGAAAAAGATGTTAAAAAGCTGATGAACACCATTAAAGATTACGAAACGAATGATCAATACCAGCTATTTTTATGGAAGCAAGACGATGTAGTAGGTATTATTGGAATTGAGATTTTGGCGAATAATAGTATCCTAATTAAACATCTAAGCGTTAACCCTTCCTTTCGTAACCAGGGAATTGCAACTTCTATTTATGAAGAAATTCAAAAAATGTATAAAAATTACACGTTTCAATTTACTGATGAAATTAAGTCATTTATTGAACATTGCAATATTGGCATAAATACATTATAAAATAATAAAAGAGCTATCTCATATTACAATAATCTGACCCAATAAACATTAGGTCAACAAATTGTAAGAGATAGCTCTTTTATTTTGGATCTTTTCTAAAAGATTGTTGCTATTAAGATTTAAATACAGAAGTTGATTCGGGCGGAAGGTGCGAAACTCCTATGGGAATAGCGAAGGATGAGACACCTCAGGCTTTCCGAGGAGGTTCAAGCTTCGCCCCACGGAAAGGGAGCATCCTGGAGTTGTACTCAACTAACGCATTCTAATACAGCAACAATGATACGAAAACAGCCTATATTTTTTAATGTTTTTCTTTCATTAGATGACGGACAAGTAAATTCTTTTCTCGTTCATTAATCACTTCTGTTCGATCTCTTAACGCATGCTTATGTACAATTGAATCGGGAACAACTTCAAAGACGGTAAATTGTTCCTTTATTCGATGAAAATTATTCTCGAGTGTTTTGTTTTCAATTGGCAATGAAATCGGAATAAAAGGTAAATTATGATCAATTCTTTCTTTTAATAATTGAACTGTCTTCATAAATTCATTAAAATTTAAGCCCACTTGTTCTACTAAAATTCTGTTTTGTGCAAAATTAACTACATGTCTCATTAATTTTGTTGCGCCAACTAAATTTCCTCGTCTTTGATGATATAAAACGACCGATAATCGAATTAAACCTAACCATGAAGGTTTGAAGGATTCGTTTAATTCACATTTCCATTGGTCCTCTAATACCTCATGACACTCAAAATAATCATAACTATAATTGAAAAAACCTAAATACTGAAGGTAACGTTGATTTTTTGTAAAATGTCCCACTATTACGATCCCACCTATCTATTTACTAAAAGTGTATCAAAAAATAGATAGTAGAAAAAGAAGAAAGCTTAAGACCCATTCTCAAGCTTTCAAAGTGTTTTAATTTACAGTTAAATTAGCAAAAGCTGATACATGCGCATCCAACAATGATTAACAAAATAAATAAGACAACTATTAACGCAAAGTTACCGATGTGATGGTGATGAAACGATTCAACTCCGACCTTTCCCCCCATGTTAACTCCTCCTTGAAATCGTATTAAAAACCTACACTAATATCATATGTAAAAAGGGTAAAACGTGTATAGGCGTTTGACGATATCCAATTTCGTACAATCAGAAAATATAAAATAAAACTGAAGTCTATATTGTTTCAAAGGATTTTACTATATACTATAGTAGAGAAAATATACATGAATTATAGAAAAGTTGGTTGGTGAAAGTATGAAGCACTATGAGGTGAAGATTGATGCATTTGAAGGCCCTTTGGACCTGCTTTTACATTTAATCCAGCGCTATGAAATAGATATATATGATATACCTGTATCAGTCATTACGGATCAATATGTTTCGTATATTCATACAATGAAGATACTAGAATTAGATATAGCTAGTGAGTATCTTGTAATGGCGGCAGAGCTGCTTGCGATGAAAAGTAAAAGTATTCTTCCGAATCATGATGAACAGGCAGATTGGGATGCTGTTTTTGAAGAAGATCCAAGGGAAGAATTAATGAATCGATTAATTAAATATAAACAATTTAAAGAGGTTGCAGTTACTTTACATGAACGTGAAGAAGAAAGGGCAAAAGTATTTACTAGAACTCCTGTAGATTTAACGGAATATTACCCTAGTCACGATAATATAGCTTTACCTACGGATATTACCATTTACGATATGCTTGGAGCATTACAGAAGTTAATGAAGAGGAAAAAAATTCAAGAACCTCTTCAAACGAAAATTGTAAGGGAAGAAATTTCAATTGAACGTCGCATGGACGAAATAGTGCGGTATTTAACGCAAATAAAAGATCGAACAAGCTTTATGGACCTATTCCCATATGGAGATAAAGAAAGCATTGTTGTAACTTTTTTAGCGTTGTTAGAGTTGATGAAAACTAAAAAAATAGTTGTTGAACAAGTAGATAATTTCGACGATATCTTCATCACATCAAAAGATGTATACGAGGAGAGACAAATGGAGGTATTAACATAATGGATGACAAAAATCAATTAGTCGGAGTAATAGAAGGGTTACTCTTTGTTGCAGGTGATGAAGGCCTTTCGGTAACTGAGCTTGCGGAAACATTAGAAATAAGTAAAGATGAAGTAGTAAATTTAATTGAAAGATTAAGAGATGGATATAGTGATGAATCGAGAGGATTACAAGTAACAATCCTTGCAAATCGATATAAGCTTACAACAAAACGGAGTCATGGTGAATTCTTTCAAAAGTTAATAGAAAGCCCGACAAACTCAACTTTATCACAAGCTGCTTTAGAAACCTTAGCAATTGTAGCTTATCAACAACCGATTACTCGAACTGAAATAGAGGATATCCGCGGAGTTAAAACTGAAAAACCACTTCAAACGCTTGCTTCTAAATTCTTGATAAAAGAAGTTGGACGAGCTGAAGGGACTGGACGTGCTATTCTATATGGCACAACTTCAGAGTTCTTAGATTATTTTGGTTTAAAATCAATCCAAGAGCTTCCACCACTACCAGATGATTTGAAAATAGAAGATGTGGCAGAAGAAGCTGATCTATTTTTTAGTAAATTCGAGAAAGATAAATAATTGAAAATTGTATAATAATATACCTGTTACTTATGTTACAATTAATTTATTGAAACATTTGTGGGGTGGAAAGATTGATTATTTATGAGAGCAAAGGATATGAATTAGAAAAAGCACAATCAAACACGTCAGAGGATTTTTTTAATCGATCTGAAGTAATATATGAAGTAAATGGTGTGAAACATAAAACAGCTGTACTTTATTTACGATATTTTGAAGAGCAATTATCAACGTTTTCTGATCTTACAGACGTTACGCTTTATGAAAATGGTGATGAGTCAATCTATTTCTGTGATACTGTTGCGCTTGCAATGGTGTTAAAGAATCCAAACTTTATTGGTCGTAAACGCATCTATATCAATGAAATGACTCAATTTTCAAAAGAACTTGAAGGTGTGAATTACGAACAATTAGTACAGTACATTCGTGGAACAAAACAAAATGCTAATAAAAAAGTACACATTAATGATTAATTAGATGTTGAATAATTTTAAAATGGAAAACTAAAGGATTGGGCAATTGCTGCAGTCCTTTTTTCTTTTGCTTTTTTCATTCAATCGAAAAAAGTGTAATGAAATCCATAATAATCTAATCAAATAATTGGAGAAACTAGCAAATAGATGTTAGTCTTTTTTAGGTAACTTTATTTAGAGTTATCAATACGTCAAATGGGATGTGTAATTGTGAAAGGAAGTTTTTTGATCGGTCAACGAACGATGAAAACTGCACTTGGGAGCGGCATTTCATTGTTTATAGCAGAGTCTTTACATCTGCAAAATTATAGTACTGCTGCAGTTATTACTTTGTTAAGTATTCAAAACACGAAAAAGAAATCATTTAGTGTAGCAATTCAGCGTTTTGTTGCTTCTATTATTGCCATGCTGATTGGATGGTTTTTATTTGAGGAATTAAACTATTCACCAATCACAGTTGTAATTTATTTTTTAATTACGATTCCACTGTTAGTTAAACTTAAGCTCAGGGAAGGTGTTGTTCCAAGCTCAGTAATTGTTCTCCAACTTTATATTACTCAAAACGTGAAATTTACATATTTTTTAAACGAAATTGCCATTTTAGCAATTGGAATCTCGATTGCTCTAATAGTCAATTCATATATGCCGAGTATTGAAGAAACAATGATTAACTCAAAGGAACAGATTGAACAAAATTTTAAAATGATTTTATTCTTCATTGCGTTGTATATGAAAGAAAAAGAACAGTCTCCTCCGCAAAAAATGACTTTAGAAACAATGGAATTAATAAAAAAAGCTAAAACATTAGCATTTACTGAAGTAGAAAATAGTTATTTTAGAGCGAACTCTTATTATATTGATTACTTTGAAATGCGTGAAAAGCAATTTGAAATCATACAAGTAAAAATACTGCCATTGTTACAAAGAATCGATTGTTCTTATCCTCAAGCATCTATGGTTGCAACTTTTATTGAGGATACTGGTGTTTACTTAAAGGAAAAATCGACAGGAGCAGAATTGATCCTGAAGTTACACCTGATGAAGGAAGAATTTGAAACAATGCCATTACCAGCCTCAAGGCATGAATTTGAGACAAGGGCAAATTTATTAATGATTGTGAATGATTTAGAGAGTTTATTGAATATTAAAGCAGAATTCAGTAAGAAATAAGTTTTTAGTCGCTCAGGATATCAAGGATGTTATTTGGTGAAGGTTATATAGCCAAGATATACCTCATACAATTGTTGATAGAGATGGATAAAATTCTCTGTTATGGAGGTGTATAATGGTTAACCAACTTGAATTAGTAACATATTTCCAAGAAGTTGAAGACTGGTGTGGGAATGTATTACAGTTACTATCTGAAAGATATGATGAACTTCAAGAAAAAGAATTATTAGAATACAAGGTACGACTTCTATTAAATCGTATGGAAACGACAAGTTACTATATTGACCAAGTGTCTTTTTTAGATGAAATTAGCACTGATGTAGATGATATTCAAGGTAGGTTGTTAGCTCTCCTAAATGAGGAAGAATATGATGATAGCTACAGTTACAGAGCTGTAACGAGTGAAGAGAAAATTGAACCAGGAAAGCATGAATTACCTCCTTTACCTTATCCATATAATGCACTTGAACCATATATTTCAAAGGAAATTATGATGTTACACCATGATAAACATCACAAGAGCTATGTTGATGGATTAAATAGGGCAGAAATAGAAATTGTAAATGCAAGAAAAACTAAGCAGTATGATTTAATAAAGCATTGGGAAAGAGAACTAGCCTTTCATGGATCAGGACACTATCTTCATACCATTTTTTGGAGTATTTTAAATAAGGATGGTGGAGGCAAACCAACTGGCCCTTTACTAACCCAAATATTAAATGATTTCGGTAGTTTTGAAGACTTTAAGGATTTTTTCACTCAAGTAACAAAAAAAGTTGAAGGTGTTGGTTGGGCAATTCTTGTTTGGGTGCCAAGAGCAAATCGTTTAGAAGTATTGCAAACAGAAAAACATCAACTCTTTACTCAATGGGATACAATTCCTTTACTCGTATTAGATGTTTGGGAACATGCGTATTATTTACAATATAAATTTGACAAAGATTCATACATTAATAATTTCTGGAACATTGTAGATTGGAAGGAAGTTAGTTATCGCTTTGAATATGCAGGGCAGTTAAAATGGCAGCCATATTATTAATATTACATCATACAGTCCACTAAACAGTGGGCTATTTCTTTTGTCTTTAATTTGGTGATTAAGAACAACCGATCATTTAGATTATTTTTTTATTTGGAAAAGATTAACTAAATACTAGAGTCTATTCTAAAGGCTCATTTCTAAAAGATTGTTGCTTTTGAGATGATTAATTTTATAGACAGAAGTTGATTACAATGGAAGGTGCGAGACTCCTGTGGGAATAGCGGGAAGGCTGAGACCCCGCAGGAGCGATAGCGACGAGGAGGCTCAGCTCACGCCCCAAGGAAAGGGAGCAACCTGGAGTTGTAATCAACTAACGCATTCTAAAATAGCAAAAATGTTTACGAAATAACTAATTACTTAAAACAATATTTTGTCATGTTTCACTGAAAAGCTTCGTACACTTATTACTAATAAGGACGAACTGTGAGGTAGATACAAACATGAGAAAGTTGTTACTAATTTGTTTAACCATAATATTAATTTTAATAGGTACTTTTAAATCCCAAACAAATTATGTAAAAGCAATCGGTGGAATTAGTGCTAGAGATGTTGTATTAATGGAGGAAAAAACTGGACGAGTATTATATGGGAAAAACATTCACCAATCAGAGAAAATAGCAAGTATTACAAAAATAATGACGGCAATTTTAGCTATTGAATCAGGAAAGATGAAAAAAACTGTAACAGTTAGTTGGAATGCAGTAAGGACAGAAGGTTCCTCGATCTATTTGAAAACTGGACAAAAAATTAAACTAGAAGATTTAGTTTATGGACTAATGCTTCGATCTGGTAACGATGCAGCAAATGCTATAGCTGAGGCTGTCGGTGGTAGTGTAGAAGGATTTGTTTATTTAATGAATGAAAAGGCGAAAGAAATTGGAATGAAAGATACGTATTTTAGTAATCCATCCGGTTTAGATGAAAAAGGTAAAGAGCATTACTCATCAGCATATGATATGGCATTATTAACTAGATACGCAATGCATAATCCGATCTATCAAAAAATAGCAGGGACTAAAATTTATCGGTCTGATTCGTGGGATTATAGTTGGAAAAACAAAAATAAGCTTCTAACATCAATGTATAAATTCAGTACTGGAGGAAAAACAGGATTTACAAAAAAAGCTGGACGTACACTTGTTTCAACAGCTTCTAAAAACAATATGAATTTAATTGTTGTAACATTAAACGCTCCGAGTGATTGGCAAGACCATATGCAACTATTTGAATATGGATTTGAAAATTATCCCCAAACAAAAGTATTAAAAATGGGCGGGATTAAGGAAGTCAAACATAAAATTTATAAAAATCATGTGTTTATAAAAAATAACTTTGAATATCCGCTTAGTAATGAAGAGGAGAAGGAAGTAACCATTCTCTATCAAATGAAAAAACCTACAAAAGACAACCCTCAAGATGGTCAAATTGTTGGAAAAGCAATCATTAAACTTGAAGGGAAAGAGATTGGATATAGAAATATTTTCTACAGTAATAGCTCCGTAAAAATACTATCTAAAGAAATCATCGAACAGACAAAACAGTTATTCCTTCATTTTATAGGTGAAAAATTCAATGGTTAATCTAATTTGGGTTGCGATGACGATTATTGGGTTTGTTTTTGCGATGGTAAATGGAACAATGGATGAGGTCAATAAAGCTGTTTTCGATGGTGGAAAACAAGCAGTTACAATTTGTATTGGTTTAGTAAGTGTTCTTGTTTTTTGGCTTGGATTAATGAAAATTGCTGAGGAATCAGGTTTGTTGAAACTTTTTTCTAAACTATTTCAACCGTTTTTAAGTTTACTATTTCCTAGAATTCCGAAAGATCATCCAGCGTTTGGTTATATTTTATCTAATATGGTTGCAAATTTATTTGGATTAGGAAATGCAGCAACACCATTAGGTATTAAAGCTATGGAACAACTAAAGAAATTAAATAAAGATAGCCAAGAAGCAAGTGATGAAATGATTACATTTTTAACTTTAAATACTTCTGCTATTACGTTAATTCCTACTACTGTAATCGGAATAAGGATGGCTTACAATTCAAACAATCCTACTGAAATAGTAGGAGTAACAATACTAGCACAAATTGTTTCGTTTATTGGTGGACTTATGATTAATAGTTATTTTGCTCGGAAACGTAAAAGGAAGGGTGGGAAATAAGATGGCGTTTATGAATACATTTTCACTCTATTTAATTCCGTTTATTATCGCCATTATTTTAATATATGGAACGGTTAAAAAAGTACCGACGTATGAAACGTTTGTTGAAGGTGGGAAAGAAGGAGTAACCATAGCTGTTCAGCTAATTCCTTTTTTAGTCGGAATGTTGATTTCAATTTCTATTTTTCGTGCATCAGGGGCGCTAGATTTCTGCGTAGATCTCATGCGCCCCTTTTTAAGTCGTATTGGAGTGCCTTCAGAGATTGTTCCTCTTGCGATAATTCGCCCAGTATCAGGTTCGGCAGCTCTTGGGATTATGACAGATTTAATAAAGACACATGGTCCAGATTCATTTATTGGGCGATTAGCCTCTACCATGCAAGGTAGTACAGATACCACTCTTTATGTTCTAACAGTTTATTTTGGAGCTGTTGGAATACGGAAAATGGGGGATGCTTTAAAAGTAGGATTATTAGCAGATGCATTAAGTATCATATTTTCGATCATTTTTGTGTCAGTTTTATTTGCGAAATAAGAGTGTAAGTTTTTTTTATTGCACATTATAATTTAATAACATATAATACCTATAAGAATAGTTGGTATTTAAAATACCGAAATATATCATAGTTATTGATCACTATTTTTAGTAAGTAGTCTGTAAGGGGAAATGTACATGAAGGTTGTAAAATCAGTTCATGAACTTATTGGAAATACGCCATTAATTGAAATAACGTCATATCCTTTACCAAAAGGAACGAGGTTGTTTGCAAAACTTGAATTTTTCAACCCTGGTGGGAGCGTAAAAGATAGGTTAGGAATGGAATTAATTGAAGATGCGTTTGAAAAGGGACTACTTAAAGAAGGTGGTACAGTAATTGAACCGACTGCTGGGAATACTGGTATTGGACTTGCAATTGCTGCTAACAGGAGAAATGTAAATGTCATGTTTGTTGTTCCTGAGAAATTTAGTCAGGAAAAACAAGCGTTAATGAGGGCTCTTGGTGCAACTGTGGTAAACACTCCTACATCTGAGGGGATGACAGGTGCGATTGAAAAAGCAAAAAAATTAGTCGAAGAGATACCAAATTCTTATTTACCTCTTCAATTTCAAAATCCAGCTAATCCAAGCACCTATTACAAAACACTTGGGCCAGAATTAGTGGAGCAATTAAATGGGAAAATAGATGTATTTGTAGCAGGTGCGGGTAGCGGTGGGACCTTTGCTGGGACTGCACAATACTTAAAAGATCATTTGCCAGAAGTAAAAACAGTCATTGTCGAACCTGAAGGCTCAATTTTAAATGGAGGAAAACCAGGTCCACATGATACAGAAGGAATTGGGATGGAATTTATACCATCATTTTTATATCAATCATTAATGGACAAAATTTATACTGTGTCAGATGATAATGCATTTATGTGTGTAAGAGAATTAGCACTTAAAGAAGGTCTTTTAGTTGGAAGCTCATCGGGTGCTGCATTTTATGCAAGTTTAAAAGAGGCAGAAAATGCAAAACCAGGTAGCACCATTGTAACTATCTTTCCAGATAGTAGTGATCGTTATTTAAGTAAAAATATATATGGAGAGAGATAAAATGAAGAAAAAAACAGCGTTAATTCATGGAGGAATTAGTAAAGATGAAGCAACTGGTGCGGTCAGTGTTCCGATATACCAAGTTAGTACGTATGGGCAAGATGCTGTTGGTAAACATCGTGGATATGAATATTCAAGAACCGGCAATCCAACACGTTTTGCGCTTGAAGAATTAATGAAGGATTTAGAAAATGGTGTAGCGGGATTTGCATTTGGATCAGGTATGGCAGCTATCCATACCGTTTTCAGCCTATTAAGAAGCGGTGATCATATTGTTGTTGGAAATGATGTATATGGTGGTACTTACAGACTTCTAACAAAAGTACTTGCGAATGTAGGAATTGAAGCTACGTTTGTAGATACTAGTGATCTAAATTCAGTAAAAGATGCAATCACACCAAACACAAAGGCCATTCATATTGAAACACCAAGTAATCCACTGTTGCAAATTACGGATATTGAAGCAATCTCAAAAATCGCAAAAGAAAACGGACTTATGACAATTGTTGATAATACATTTGCCACACCTTATTGGCAACAACCTTTAGATCTAGGTGCAGACATTGTTGTTCATAGTGCAACAAAATACTTAGGCGGTCATAGTGATGTAGTTGCTGGAGTAGTTGTTACGAATAGTGAAGAGTTAGCAGAGCAAATAGCATTTTACCAAAATTCAATTGGTGGCGTATTAGGACCAAATGATAGCTGGCTTTTACAACGTGGGATCAAAACATTAGGAGTTCGTATGGAAGAGCATGAACGTAATACACGAGAAATTGTTCAATTTTTAAGTGAACATCCAAATGTTAAGAAAGTTTTTTATCCAGGACTTGAAAACCATCCTAATCATGAGATTGCAAAAAAACAAAGTAGTGGATTTGGCGGTATGCTTTCATTTGAATTAAAAGAAGGATTGGATCCTGAAGTATTTGTAAGCAAACTGAAATGGTTTACACTTGCAGAAAGCTTAGGAGCAGTTGAAAGTTTAGTTGGAATTCCTTCTAAAATGACTCATGCATCTATACCAAGAGAAAAACGCTTAGAATCTGGTATTTCAGATGAACTAATTCGATTATCAGTTGGATTAGAAGATATTGAGGATTTAATTGAAGATTTACACACTGCATTAAAATTTTAGCATCAAGGGTGAGAAATGATGGGGAGAGAATTTCTAGATGTATTTACTGGTTGGGCAGATGAGTACGATTCATTTGTTAAAGGACATGATGAGCAATATAAAGAAGTATTTCGTAGATATGATGAAATCCTGCAAGAAATTGTAAAACGTAGTGGGGACGCGGTTTTGGAATTTGGGATAGGAACTGGAAATTTAACAAAAATGCTGTTAGATGAGTACAAACAAGTATTTGCTGTAGAACCTTCACCTGAGATGAGAGCTATTGCTCAAAAAAAATTAGGTGAACAGTTTCCAATTCACGATGGAGATTTAATGACTTATCCATTACCTGATGAAGAAATAAATAGTATTGTAAGTTCTTATGTATTTCACCACTTAACTGATGATGAAAAAATGGCAGCAGTGGGGCAGTATAGTAACTTGTTAAAATCAGGTGGAAAGATCATCTTTGCAGATACAATGTTTGCTAGCAAAGAATCATTTCAAAATGAAATCAATAAAGCTGATCGCCTTGGTTTTATTGAATTAAGAGATGATTTAAACAGAGAGTATTACCCTCAAATTTCTGTAATGAAAAACATATTTGAGACAAATGGATTTGATGTTTCATTTGAACAATATAATGACTTTGTTTGGATTGTAGAAGCTATCAAAAAATAGTGAGAGAGAAATAGGAGGAAATAAATATGCCATCAGTAGAAAGTTTTGAACTAGATCATACAAAGGTAGTTGCACCTTATATCCGTCATTGTGGAACACATCAAATCGGTACAGACGGAGTTGTAACGAAATATGATATTCGTTTTTGTCAGCCAAATAAACAAGCATTACAACCTGCAACAATTCACACATTAGAACATTTATTAGCTCTTAATGTTCGTGAAGCAGTGCCATCAAATGAGCCTTTTAAAATTATTGACCTATCACCAATGGGATGCCAAACAGGCTTCTACTTAATCATTGCCGGTGAACCTTCTATTCAAGAAGTTATTAATCTTCTACGTAATACAGCGGAATTAGCAGTTCAAGCAGAGGAAGTACCTGCCGCAACTGAATTACAGTGCGGTCAAGCAAAGTTACACGATCTTGAAGGAGCTAAAAAATGGTTACATTACTGGATTTCTCAAAGTGATGAAAAACTAGCAAGTGTTTTTGCATAAATCAAAGTGTTAAAAAGCAAGAAGATGTCTTTTAATGGCGTTTTCTTGCTTTTTTTGTTGGATCTCTTTTGTATTGTTGAAAATGAGCAACCCTAAGTTCCAATCAACTATTTACGAAAACAGCCTTTAAAATAAAGGCTCTAATTTTTAAGATTGTTGTTTTTAGGTTTGTAATTTAAAAGACAGAAGTTGATTGGAATGGAAGGGTGCTCAGCTCACGCACCTAGGAAAGCGAGCATCCTGGAGTGGAAATCAACTTACACATACTAAAATAGCAATAATGTATATAAAAACAGCCCCAAAAAATAAAAACCATCTTTCCTATTCTAAGATTGTATCCGCTTACATAGAAATATAAAGAGACAAGCTTAGGAGGAGGAATGTTAAATGGTTTATGCATCACCAGGTCAAAAGGATTCTCTGATTACTTTCAAAAAGAGATATGATAATTTCATTGGTGGAGAATGGGTATCACCAGTCCGTGGTGAATATTTTAACAATGTTACACCTGTAACTGGACAAATTTTTTGTGAGGTTGCCCGTTCATCAGAAGAAGATATTAATTTAGCATTAGATGCAGCACATACAGCAAAAGACAAATGGGGAAGAATGTCTGTTACAGAACGCTCTATTTTGTTAAATAAAATTGCAGATCGAATGGAAGAAAATAAAGAGCTATTAGCTATAGCAGAAACTTGGGAAAATGGAAAACCAGTCCGTGAAACGTTAGCAGCCGATATTCCGTTAGCAATTGATCATTTCCGTTATTTTGCTGGATGTATTCGATCTCAAGAAGGATCACTTGGAGAAATTGATGGAGATACAGTTTCTTATCATTATAAAGAACCACTTGGAGTAGTAGGACAAATCATTCCTTGGAATTTCCCGATATTAATGGCTGTTTGGAAATTAGCTCCAGCACTTGCAGCTGGAAACTGTGTAGTCCTTAAACCTGCAGAACAAACGCCAACTTCTGTATTAGTGTTAATGGAATTAATTCAGGATTTAATTCCACCTGGAGTTGTGAATGTAGTAAATGGATTTGGCTTAGAAGCAGGTAAACCACTAGCTTCAAGTAATCGAATCGCAAAAATTGCGTTTACTGGTGAAACAACAACGGGCCGTTTAATTATGCAATATGCATCTAAAAATTTAATTCCTGTCACACTTGAACTAGGAGGGAAATCTCCGAATATCTTTTTTGAGGATATAGTAGGGGATGAAGTATTTTTTGATAAAGCACTTGAAGGGTTTACAATGTTTTCTTTAAATCAAGGAGAAGTATGTACATGCCCATCTCGTGCACTTATTCATGAATCAATTTATGATGAATTCATGGAAAAAGCTATTAAACGTGTTGCTGCCATTAAACAAGGAAATCCTCTAGATCCTGAAACAATGATAGGATCTCAAGCTTCAGCTGAACAATTGAATAAGATCTTATCCTATATCGAAATAGGGAAAGGTGAAGGTGCTGAAGTATTAATCGGTGGTGGACGAAATGAACTTGATGGAGAACTTCGTAATGGGTACTATGTAAAACCAACAGTATTCAAAGGAAGTAATGATATGCGTATTTTCCAAGAAGAAATTTTTGGACCTGTTTTATCTGTTACTACATTTAAAACGAAGGAAGAAGCGCTACAAATTGCGAATGATACTTCCTATGGATTAGGTGCGGGTGTATGGACTCGTGATATGGATACGGCATATCGATTTGGAAGAAACCTTGAAGCAGGTCGTGTGTGGGTCAATAACTATCATGCTTACCCAGCACATGCTGCTTTCGGAGGATATAAAAATTCAGGTATTGGCCGTGAAAATCATAAAATGATGCTTGATCATTATCAAAATACGAAAAATTTATTAGTAAGTTATTCACCTAATAAGCTAGGATTTTTCTAAGATTAAACTAAAGAGGATACTATTTTGAAAAAAGTATAGATAAAGTAGAATGTCACTACTTTATCTATACTTCTTGTCGCATTTTTAAATAGTAACAAAGTTAAATGATGTAATTGAAGTAATGAAGTAAATTTAATAGTAAGACTCATTTATGGAAGTTTTTCCATGAATGAGTCTATTTTTATAGTAATAAAGTTTTGTTTTAAATTGATCAAATTATGTTAAATAAGGAATATGTAACAAAAATATAGAAATAATTTAATAATTAATACCATTTTGTTGTAAAAATGTCATATAACCTTCGTGAATTAAAGTTGTTTTTTTGGTAAAATAGTATGACAGGCAATTAAGGAAAAGTAATCTAATTTTCTTAATTTGATAGAAAATTACTCATACATAGTAGGTGGACAGCATGACATTTGAAAAACAATTAATACAAAAGAATTTCTACAAAAATTTTGGGACACAAAATGAATTACAAGAGCATCCTATTTTAAGATTAGCAAATTTACTATTACAACCCGAGGAAGAATTAGATGAATCCTCAATCCGTTTTGCTCAAGGTGAAGTTTATTTTGAGAATAATGATTACGAGACGGCTATTTTTAAATGGACAAAAGTAAATAATGAGCTAAAAGATTGGGCGACAAAAAATATCGCAGATGCATATTTTGAACAAAAAATTTATTCTGTAGCAGAAGAAACTTATAAATCTATTAAACCAGAGAGTCCTACTTTAAAATCGGAGATCTTTTTACAATTATTTTCTTTATTTGGTGAGCAAAATAAGAATGGATTAGCAGATCAGGTGATTAAAGAAGCGGTTAAATTTAATCCGGATTATCCAAGTGTAACCAATTTTGCACGTGAATTTTATGAAGAACAAGAAGATTTTAAAAGTGCTATTGAACTAGCAGTTAATGAATCAATTAGAACGGAAGAGTTAAGTTGGTATAGAACATTAACTAGTTATATTCGTAATGGATGGACAATAGAATGGGCTCCTACCTATTTTGTAGAAACGCTTATCTCATTAGCAAGAGTAGATTATACGCAATTTGAAGAAATGGTAGAAGCGCTTTGGAATAGTTATGAACAAGAAGAGGTTTATATTTCATGGTTAGATACATTTAACCAAACATTATTCCAAATTAATGTTGAAACTGGTATGGAATGGGGAATCTTACCTTCGCTTTATGAAAATACATATCTAACTTTAATTGAAGGAAGATACTTAGTTGAAGATATAAAAGAAATGTTACCGAATTTCTTAGCAAACTGGTTACGAATTACAGATGGAAAAAGTGCAATATTCGCAGCGACATCAACTTTAGCGTGGAATGAACAGTTTCCATCAAGCTTAGAATCAACGCTAGTAAATGATGCACAAGAGCTTTATCAACATATTCAAAACTCACCTAATAACATTGAGGAACTTAAATTTTTATATGTTTCCTTACTTGATTGGGCTATGAGACAAAATGTAGATTTGAATGATTCATTCATGAATACAAACAAAAATGCGGATCAATACCTTGTTGATAGTAAAAATATTATTAACTTATTAATTGAAACTCGAATTGAAAAAGAAAACGAACTTCTTTCTTTAAAAGAATGGAATGAAGTTTTAGACCAAAATCTTAATAGTCAACTTCACACGTTAAAAGATCGTGAAATGGACCACATTCAAAAAATTTCTAATGCTTATTCTGATATGAAAGTTGAAATTATGTATGAATTAAAACTTGGAATTCCAGGGATTCTTCGTGAATGCCAGGCGATGGTAAAAGAAGATAGTGATTTTTCTACTATTCTTGAAGATATAAATCATGAAATGAATGTAAGAATTCATCGTTATTTAGAAGAAACAATCCTTCCGAAATTAAATGCTTCTCTTTTACAATGGATTGGTAATTCAGGGGTTATATTAGATAGCACTCAAGAATTCATAATTGAAATTTGTCATTCAATAAATGAATATATGCGAGAAGAACGATTAGTTTTAGAAGGGGATATGAAGTTACTTGAAGATTGGCGTCGAGATGTTGACAGAATGACAAGTTTAGTTCAGCTTGAAGAAATTGATATTTTAATTCAATCATCACCATCTCAGTTTATCTTAAAGAGCACTGGTGGTTTATTCGGTTTATTTTCTAAGGCTTCACAAGTTGCTCAGTATCAAAAACATATTGACGGTATAAATTATGACGAAGTATCATCTACGATTATTAGTAAATTCTTTTTACAATATGAGATGTTTGAGAAGTCTTTACAAAGAGATATTCTACTATTCTTAAGAAGTCCTTACCACTATTTACATGAACTAGTTGATGAAACAAGAAATTCAATCCATCAATATTCAACTACATTAGGTGAAATGAAATCGAACCCAGAGTTATTTTTTGATCCAATCAACTTTTATTCAGTCCGAGTAATACAACAGGAATTAATTAGAAATAAGAACTAACTTAAAAACGAGGAAAATGCCGATTTTCATGTCGGACTTTCCTCGTTTTCTTTTTATTTCATATTAATAGGGAAGGATACCACTTATGGATGCCTGTTTATCGAACAACTAATAATAGATTTTCGCTAGGTACTGTAAATTTTACTTTTCCAATATTTTCTTCTATATCTTCAAGTGTTGGAAGTTCATCAAAACTTTGAATTGAAATTGCATTATCTAAACATAGTAATATATAAGGATACTTTGTTTCAGTAGAGTCATAAATAATTTTGTAAGCTGATGATGGTTCATCATCTGTGAAAAAAACGTCACCTAATTTGAAATTGCCAATGGCTTTATATTTTATCAAAGTGCCAAATGAGTAGTCCATTTTTCAGTCCCCTTATTATCTGATATGACAATTCATCCCATTAGAAGAATTGATTATGTATTTCTTAGTTTTATGAAAAATTTAAATGAAGTGTTAATTTGTTACTCGGAGCTACAATTTTGACTTCACCAATCCATGATTCTATTTGTTCAATTGTTGGAATATCTTCATAATTTTGTACTAACCTTGCATTTGAAAGATTAATTAAGACATAAGGAAACTCTTCTTCGTCTTCTTCTAAAGCAACTAAGAAAATTTGTTCCTTTTCCATTGTGATTACTATTTCTCCAGGCCTTACTTTCCTAGTGTTTTCGTATTTTTTCTGATACCGAATTGTGTAGTTCAACTATTTTCCTCTTTTCTACTATTTCTACTAATAGAATATGAAAATAATATAAAATTAGACTATTACATAGATGATAGATAGAAAATATTTATGTAATTGGTGAGTAAAAAACACACTAAAAATTTATTAACTAAGAAAAAAACTACAACTTGGTATTGATGCTAGAAGTACAGGGAATAATCTAATTATTGAGATTTAAATTAAATTTGTTGAGAACTTTAATAATGACTGGAAAGTGTTCTTTTCATTAGCTTTTATTTTGGTGTAAAATTTCGATTATTAAAATATTGTCTAACATTTGATTTGAATTGTGATTAGGCTTGTATTCCGTATTAGATATCTGTATGATGGTTGAAGAGGTGAATACAGTAGAATGGAACGTTTACAGAAAGTAATTGCGAATGCAGGGATTGCATCTCGTCGAAAAGCTGAAGAATTAATAAAAGAAGGTCGTGTGAAAGTTAACGGTAAAGTTGTTACTGAGCTTGGGGTAAAAGTTAGTGGAAATGATCAAGTTGAAGTAGATGAAATTCCGATTGATAAAGAAGAGCCAATTTATTTCATTTTATATAAACCGTCTGGCGTAATTTCAAGCGTTAGTGATGATAAAGGTCGAAAAGTTGTAACAGACTTTTTTCCAATGATCAAACAACGTATTTATCCGATTGGTCGTTTAGATTACGATACATCTGGTATTATTCTATTAACAAATGATGGAGAATTTTCAAATTTACTTCAACATCCTAAATATGAAATTAATAAAGAGTATATCGCGAAAGTTAAAGGGATTCCTACGAAAGAAGCTATAAGAAAACTTGAACGTGGTATTCAACTAGAAGATGGTAAAACTGCTCCTGCACAGGTAAAGATTATGTCAATGGATAATAAGAAAAACACTGCAATTGTTCGCTTAATTATTCATGAAGGTCGTAATCGTCAAGTAAAACGAATGCTAGAAGCAATCGGAACTCCAGTATTAAAATTAAAACGTGAGCGTTATGCATTTTTAGATTTATCTGGATTACGTTCAGGAGATGCAAGAGAGCTTTCTCCACATGAGGTGAAGCAACTTCGTGCATTAGCTTCAACAAAACATAGATAATAGTAGAAAAAATTGTTGGCCAGTTTAGCTAACAATTTTTTTTATTGTTTAGAAAAAAACAGGGCAAAGATTTTTGAGATTAATAAAAAAGTTTTTATATTTGATTACCTGAAAATAACAACTTAAAAGACAATCATTATAGGATGAATTCCTTATATTCATACGTCATGGTGAGAATTTTATTAGCATTGATGTCTCTATTTTAAAAGATTATTGCTTTTGAGATTATTAATTTTGGGTCTTTTTTAAGATTGTTGCTTCTAGGTTTTGTAAATTAAAAGACAGAAGTTGATTGGAACGGAAGGGTGCTCGACTCCTGTGGGAATAGCGGGAAGGCTGAGACCCCACAGGAGCGATTGCGACGAGGAGGCTCAGCTCACGCCCCTAGGAAAGCGAGCATCCTGGAGTGGAAATCAACTTACACATACTAAAATACTTTAGAAGAAGAGGAACTTCATTTCTTATGAATATAATATTTTTCTGAATAGGAAAGGGTATCCAAAGTAACAAATCAATAGCATTTATACATTAATAGAAAAGTTAAATTACGTTAAACACAAATTGTAATCAGAATATTCTTTTTATTCTTAACTATATCAAATTTCTATCCAAGAATAGGAATTGATGTTATATTATGCAATGGGAGGGGAAATTTATGAAAAAAAATAGATTAGTAGTCCGTACAGCAATTTTAGCGATTTTGATTGCTGCGATAGGATATACATTTTACATAAATTTTTTCAAAAAAGATGAAGTTATCGCAGTTAATGATAACGCTATTAATTTTGAAATGAAAGATATAAATACAAAGAAAACTTATACTTTATCAGATCAAAAGGGAAAAGGCGTTGTTATCAATTTTTGGGGTTCATGGTGTGATCCTTGCAAGCATGAAATGCCTTTTATCAATAAAGTATATCAAGAATATAAAGATAAAGGGATTCAGTTATTAGCATTAGATGCAAATGAATCTCCATTTGCAGTAAGCAAATTTGTTTCCGACTATGGTTTAACATTCCCTGTAGGAATAGATAAAGATCAAAATTTAATAGATTTGTATGGAGTTGGTCCTTTACCTACAACATTCTTCGTTTCTCCAAATGGGAAAATTAAACGTATTGCAATTGGTGAAATGACAGAGGAGAACTTTAGAGAATACGTAAAAGAAATATTACCAAATTAGTGAACTAAGGGGAAACGATATGGAAAATTTCAAATGTGAATGTGGGCACATGAACCCTATTGGAACGGTAATATGTGAGTCATGTGGAAAACCACAAGATGAAAATAGTAATTTACTAGATATGAAATATGAAGGTACTGCAAGGCGTTCAATCGTAAAAAATAAAACGATTATAGACAAAATATGGAACTTTTTTTCATCCGTTAAAATTGCAATTGTTATTATTCTTATTACATTAATAGCTTCAGCTTTAGGTACTATTTTTCCTCAGAGAGACTTATTGCCACCAACTGCCAATCCGGATACTTTTTACAAAGATAATTATGGAATATTTGGACAAATTTATGATTGGCTTGGATTAGACAACACATTTCAATCTTGGTGGTTCATGTTATTAATCTCTTCAATTGGTGTTTCACTTGTAATCTGTAGTTTAGATCGTATTATCCCTCTTTATCGTGCTTTAAAAAATCAAAGAGTTACAAGACATCCAAACTTCTTAAAAAGACAACGGTTGTTTAACATTTCTTCTGTTACAAATGAAGAAGAGCAACTAAAAGTAGTTAAAGAAAGACTAGAAAAAAAGAAATATAAAGTAAGAGAAGAAAATGGTAATTTACTTGCAGAAAAAGGTAGATTCTCCCGTTGGGGCCCATATGTTAACCACATAGGATTAATTATTTTTTTATTTGGAGTTCTCCTACGTTATGTGCCTGGTATGTACATGGATAAGGCAATGTGGGTACAAGAAGGGCAAACTAAAGAAGTCCCTGGATCAAACGGTAGCTATTATGTTCAATTACATAAATTTATTTTTGAAACCTATGATGTAAAAACAGAAAATAAAATCTTTAGAAAATCAATCGAACGAATTGGAAATGATCGAATACCTAAAAATTATCAAGCTAACGTGACTCTGTATAAAAGAGTAGGAAATCCAATACCTGGTGTAGATCCAAAACTTAAAAAAGTAAAAGATTACAGTATTAAAGTAAATGAGCCTCTACAATTTAATGGAATTTCATTATATCAAGTTGATTATCGCTTGAATGAAATGACGGCGTTTTCTTTTGACCTTATGAATAAAAAAACTGGTGAACTATTTGGTCCGATTAAAGTGGATTTATTAAATCCAAAAGCAATCTATCAAATAAAACCAGGCTATAAAATAGAATTGAAAAGCTATTTTCCTGATTTTTATTTTAATAAAGCAGGAGAGCCTGATACAAGAACTAAAAATCCGAATAATCCAGCCTTCGTTTTTAAAATGACAACACCTGAAACACCACAAGGGGAAGTTGCTTTTGTTGCGATTAAACAGAATATTGAACCGAATGGTCAGAATAAATACAAAATGGCCTTTGCTGGTCTAGAAACAAAAAATTCGACTGGATTATCTGTTAATAAAGACTATACGTTATGGGTACTAAGTATTGGCGGGGCAATCTTTATGATTGGTTTAATTCAAGGGATGTATTGGTATCATAGAAGAATTTGGATTCAGCGTCAAAATGGGGAAATATGGGTAGCTGGTTTTACAAATAAAAATTATTATGGATTTAAACAAGAACTAAAGAAAATCTTTAACGATACAGATATATTAATGCCCGAAGATCAAGTTCTTGCTAAAAATAGTATAAAAACGGGGGGAGAACATGTATCAAATTAGTAGTAATCTTTTATTCTTTTCATTTATTACATATTTAATAGCAACATTCTTTTTCGGTGGTGCAATAAAGAGTCAAAAAGAAGGAAAAAATAAATCAGCTATGATTGGTATTACAATAACAATCATTGGTTTTATATCAAATGTTGGATATTTTGTAACTAGATGGATTGCTGCAGGACAAGCACCAGTAAATAACATGTTCGAATTTGTAACATTTTTTGGAATGATGATTATTGGTGCATTCATACTAATCTACTTTATCTATCGATTAAATATTTTGGGCTTATTTGCACTTCCGATTGCAATTATTATTATTGCTTATGCTAGTGTGTTCCCGCGTGAAATTAAGCCACTTGTACCTTCTTTAAAAAGCTACTGGTTACAGATTCATGTAACAACGGCAGCATTAGGAGAAGCTATTCTTGCAGTTAGTTTTATTGTTGGATTAATTTATTTAATCAAAAATATTGATCAAAAGGTTAGTAATAAAAAAACATTTTGGTTAGAAGCTGTTTTATATTTTCTTGTAACAGTTATTGGATTTGTCATTATTTCAACTGCATTTAGCGTTAGTGGCTATGAGGCAGATTATAAATGGATTGATAAAAACGGTATGGAACAAAAAGCAGTTTATAATTTACCATCATTAGTTGCACCACACAAAGGTGAATTATTGACAAAAGATAAACTTGAAGCACCTTTCGAAGTTCCTGCCGTTATAAATGCAAAAAAATTAAATTCTGTTATTTGGTCAATTTTTGCTGGTGCTGTTTTATATGGATTAATCCGATTAATCATTAGAAAGAGAATTGGTGCGTTTTTACAACCTTTCGTTCAAAAAGTTGATGATGACTTAATGGATGAAATTGGCTATCGATCTGTTGCAATTGGTTTCCCAGTATTTACGCTTGGTGGATTAATTTTTGCGATGATTTGGGCTCAAATTGCATGGACTAAATTTTGGAGCTGGGACCCGAAAGAGGATTGGGCGCTTATTACATGGTTATTCTATGCTGCCTACTTACATTTACGATTTAATCGAAATTGGACAGGCGAAAAATCAGCATGGCTAGCTGTTATTGGATTTGCAATTATCATGTTTAACTTAGTTGCAGTAAATCTAATCATTGCTGGACTACATTCATACGCATAATGATTAAATTTAAAGACAGTGTGTTTTTTCGCACTGTCTTTTTATCGTTGAAATTTTTGAGATATAAATTAGGCTCTGCTTGATAGGCTCATTTTTTAAAGACTGTTGCTTTTAGCTTTTGTAATTTAAAAGAGAGAAGTTGATTGGAACGGAAGGGTGACAGGCTTCTGTGGGAGATGCGTGAAGGCTGAGACCCCCCAGGAGTGTATGCGACGAGGAGGCTCAGCTCACGCCCCACGGAAAGGGAGCAACCTGGAGTTGTAATCAACTAACACATTCTAATATAGGAACAATGTATAAGAAAACATTCTTAAATTATGTAAAAATGTTCACAGATTGGACTAGAATGCTTTACCTTTATTAGGTAAAATTAAAATTAGAATTATAGGAGGTTGTTAAGATGGCACAAGATATAAAAATATTGATAGTTGATGATGAAGACCGCATAAGAAGATTACTGAGAATGTATCTTGAGCGTGAAAATTATATGATTGATGAGGCAAGTAATGGAGAAGAGGCACTTGAGCTATCTTTGAATAACGATTATTCATTAATCTTATTAGATTTAATGATGCCTGGTTTAGATGGGCTTGAGGTTTGTCGTGAATTAAGAAAACAAAAGACTACCCCAATCATTATGCTTACTGCGAAGGGTGAAGAATCAAACCGTGTACAAGGATTTGAGGTTGGAACAGATGACTATATCATTAAACCTTTTAGTCCCCGTGAAGTAGTGTTACGTGTTAAGGCATTACTAAGACGTTCTTCTACAATTCCGTTATTTACTGTTGACTCTACAACAGCAAAAGATGTTGTTGTTTTTCCTCATTTAGTAATCGATAATGATGCACATCGTGTGATTGTAAATCGTGAAGAAATTAGCTTAACTCCAAAAGAATATGAATTGTTATTATTTTTGGCAAAATCTCCAGACAAAGTTTTTGACAGAGAGACACTTTTGAAATCTGTTTGGCAATATGATTATTTTGGAGACTTGAGAACGGTTGATACACATGTAAAAAGATTACGTGAGAAAATAAGTAAAAGTTCTGAAGAAGCCGCAAAAATGATTGTAACAGTATGGGGAGTAGGATATAAATTTGAAGTAGGTCAAAATTAATGATACTAAGAAGTTTAGTTGGAAAACTTTGGCTAACAATTATCTTGTTAGTCTCACTTGTTTTATCATTTTTAACATTTGTATTAATTGGCTTCTTTGAAAAATTTTATATTGAACTTCAAGTACAAAATATGACAGACAATGCAATAAAAATCTCTCATATAATAGAAGAAAATAAACCACAATCAGATGTTGAATATTTAGTTAATAATATTGTAAGTCGCTATGCGCAAGTATGTATTTCAACTGATGGACAAAATGCTTGGTACTCTTCTGATCGAAAGGGACTTCAAGAGATCCCATTTAATCTGATAAAAAAAGACGAAATTTTAAATGATGCTATATATGATAAAAAAAATGTAAGCAAACGTTTGATGTTTAAAAATCAAGAAAGTATAGTGGTTGGAATCCCAATAAAAAATGATCAAAAAAATGGATCAGTTTACATTTACCAGACATTAGAACCAGTCAAACTTATGATTCATCAAACAACTAATTTTGTTCTTCTAGCTGCTTCGATTGGATTTATTTTAACAACATTTTTCTCGTTTTTCCTTTCATCCAAAATTACTGCACCTCTTCGTAAAATGAGAGAAGTTGTAAGTGGAATGATGAAAGGTAAATTTGATATGAAGGTGCCGATTCAAACAATGGACGAAATAGGAGAATTAGCGCATTCTTTTAATCAGATGAGCAGGCAACTAAACTTTAATATCAATGCATTAACTCAAGAGAAAGAAACCGTAACAAATATTATTTCTAGTATGGTGGATGGAGTAATTAGTTTAGATCATGAAGGTAATATTGGGACAACAAACGCTCAGGCTGTAAGATTTCTGCGTAATTTATATAATGAAAAAAATAGTCATATTACAGAGTTAACATTAACGGAAGAATTACACGATTTATTCAAATTAGTAGTAGAAACTGAGAAGAAACAATTCATGGAAGTCAATTTGGATCAAAGTAATTGGCAAATATTAATGTCACCATTATATAACCAAACTAAGATTCGCGGAGCAGTAGCAGTAATTCGAGATGTAACAGAACAGTATCGTCTTGAAAAAATGAGGAAAGATTTTATTGCAAACGTTTCGCATGAATTACGTACACCAATTTCAATGCTTCAAGGGTACAGTGAAGCAATCGTTGATGGAGTTGCAGATTCAATAGAAGAAATGCAAGAGTTGTCACAAATTATTCATGATGAATCGTTACGTATGGGACGGTTAGTTAATGACTTATTAGATTTAGCAAGAATGGAAAGTGGATTTACTGAATTAAATTGTCAAGAAGTAGATATCATTCCATATTTAGAACGTATTATACGCAAATTCAAAAATTTACAGCATGATAAAGACATTGAAATATTCGGAGAGATTGGTAAAGTCTATAATCAACATCTTCTTGTTGATGTTGATCGAATTGAGCAAGTACTTACGAACTTAATTGATAATGCAATAAGGCATTCAAAAGAAAATGGCTTAATCATAGTAAAGTTTTATCAAACAGAAGACTCAACTTTTATTGAAGTGTCTGACTCAGGAGTAGGAATTGCAAAAGAGGAGATTCCGTTCCTTTTTGACCGTTTTTATAAGGTAGATAAAGCTAGAACGAGGGGCAGAAGTGGAACAGGGCTTGGACTATCGATCGTTAAAAATATCGTTTATGCCCATGGAGGGAAAATAACAGTAACGAGTGAAGTAGGACAAGGTACGACATTTACTGCTAAATTTCCTAATGATTTGATTGTTTTTAAAAATAATGTTGAGTAATCTTGTTTCATATTAAACAAAAGCTCTATTCTATAAGTATGTTGTTTTTAAAAAGATTTTGTTAAAACAAACAGTTGATAATTAAGTTGATTGGAACGGAAGGTGCGAGACTCCTATGGGAGCAGCGGGACAGGTGAGACCCCACAGGAGCGATAGCGACGAGGAGGCTCACCGCCCGCCCCAAGGAAAGCGAGCAACCTGGAGTGGAAATCAACTTATCACAATCTTAAATAGCAACAAAATTTTCGGAAAAAGAGTAACAAAAAAATAAATAATAAAGAATTTTCGAAAAAATAATTGTAATTTTTCCAAAATTATTTTACGATAAAAGTAATAAAATACGATATAAAAGGTGTGTAATACACTTAATAGGGAATTTGGTGTAAAACCAAAGCTGTCCCCGCAACTGTAATGTGGACGAAACGGAATACCACTATTCTTTTTAGAATGGGAAGGTCGGAGTAGGATGAAACAAAGCCAGTAGACCTGCCTTTTTATCATGTTTTCAATTCTTCGGGGAGTAAGAATTAGGAGCAGCAAGTACATACTTTTCGATGTGTATATTTTTATTGTTGTTTCAACTAGTTGCCTATTTGTCTAGCACTCTCCTTAAAAAGTAGATTGCTATTCATAATTCTGGCAACTTTTTTCATGCTCTTCCGGACATTTCAAGGAGGAAAGAAAATGAAAGGTTCTAAAAAGCTCTTATTTAGTCTTATTTCTTTATTAGTAGTATTTGTAGTAGCATGTAGCAGTTTTCATGTTGGGAAGGCTAGTAATGGAAAGAAAACTACGACGACTCAACAAGCTGCATTTCCAGTAACAGTAACGGATGCTACAAAAAGCAAATTCACGATCAAAAAAGAACCAAAACGAATTGTATCTCTAATGCCAAGTAATACAGAAATTCTTTTTGCACTTAATAAGGGGAAAGATGTTGTAGGTGTTACAGACTATGATAACTATCCAACGAGTGTAAGTAAAATTGCTAAAGTTAGTGGAAAAAACATGACATTTAACGTTGAGAAAATCATTTCATTAAAGCCTGATTTAGTTTTAGCTCATCAATCTAGTTTAGCAACAGCTGGTGACGCATTTAAGCAATTGAAAGATGCCCGTATTCCAGTATATGTTGTGAAAGATGCAGAAACATTTGATAGTGTTTATGGTACTATTTTAGATATCGGAAAAGTAACAGGTAAAGTCAAAGAGGCAAATTCTGTTATTAATAAAATGAAAACCAATTTAAAGAAAGTTCAAGATAAAGTAGCAAAAAGTAAAGTACATCCTTCAGTGTATGTTGAAGTATCAGGACCTCCTCAAATTTATACACCTGGAAATGGTACGTTCATAAACGAAATGCTTAACAAGATTGGTGCAAAAAATATTGCAAGTAATCAAAAAGGTTGGATTCAATATAGTGAAGAAGCAGTCATTAAAGCAAATCCAGATGTAATTATCACAACTTACGGATATTACGAAAAAGATTTACCGAAAAAAATAGTAGCTAGACAAAATTGGGGAACAATTAAAGCTGTTCAAAACAAACGTGTGTATGATGTTAATTCAGATACGACTTCTAGACCAGGACCAAGATTAGTTGAAGGAGTAGAGGAGCTTGCTAAAGCAATTTATCCAGAGCTCTATAAATAAATATTTAGTTATCTATATCAGTTCATTCATATTATTAATTGTACTGTTTGTATTAGGGGTATCGATAGGTTCAACGTCGATCCCTTTTCGTTTTGTACTTAGTAGTATATATGATCAATTTGTAGGGACGCATCATACACCAGATGACATAAGAACAATCATAATAGGGATTAGATTGCCGAGAGTGCTTTTAGCATTTCTTGTAGGTTCAGCATTGTCTTTAGCAGGTACAACTTTTCAAGGCGTTTTGAAAAATCCACTTGCAGATCCTTTTACCTTAGGGGTTTCCTCGGGAGCATCAGTAGGTGCCGTTATAGTAATATTTTTTCAAATCAGTTTACCCGTTTTATCTACTTTTACATTGCCAGTTGTTAGCATACTAGCTGGTTTTTTAACATTATTATTTCTTCTTTACTTTGTTTCAATATTAAGTAAAGATTTAAATGTTGAGTCGATTATTCTCGGTGGGATAATCATTAGTTCTTTTTGTTCAGCACTTCTATCATTTATCATTTCGCTATCCAATAATGAGCTACGTGAGGTAATGGGATGGTTAATGGGAAGTTTAGGTAGCCGAGGATATACATATTCACTCTTACTATTGCCTTTTTTAATTGTAGGATGTATAACAATTCTAAGTGTAAGTAGACAATTGGATGCGTTAACTTTTGGACAAACATCTGCACAGCATTTAGGTGTGAATGTAAAAAAACTAACGTATTTGTTACTTTTCACAGCTAGTTGTTTAACTGGTGCAGCAGTAGCTGTTTCAGGAACGATTGGATTTGTTGGACTTGTGGTTCCACATTTTACCCGTAAATTAGTTGGGCCATTGCATAAACACCTTTTGATATTAACAATGTTACATGGTGGAATTTTTTTAATGGCTACAGACCTAATTTCTAGAACAATTTTAGCGCCTAGTGAACTACCTGTTGGAGTAGTGACATCATTAATTGGAGCACCAATTTTTGCAATTATTCTCATACGAATGAAAAAAGGGAGAGTAAAAAATTGATTAGTTGTAAGAATGCAACATTTACATATACAGGTAGAGATGTTGGGATAAAAAATATCTCTCTTACAGTAAATAAAGGTGAGTGGATTGGCATTATTGGTGCTAATGGAAGTGGTAAATCTACTTTATTAAATATAATTAGTGGAATCATTATTCCTGATTCTGGTTCTATTGAGCTTTGTGGGCAATCTCTATCAAAGTTTTCTAAAAAAGAATTAGCAAAAAATATGTCAGTATTGTCACAACATCAACAATTTACATATGAGTATACTGTAAAAGAAACAATAAAATTGGGCAGACTTGTTCATCAATCGTCACTTTTTTCTAGGTGGAGTCAAGAAGATGAAGATGCAGTTCAACGTGCAATGGAATGGACGAATACCCAACTGTTTGAACAAAATTTATTAAATGAAATAAGCGGAGGGGAGAGGCAACGTGTTTTTCTAGCGCAATGCCTTGCGCAAGAATCTCCATGTATTTTGCTAGATGAACCGAGCAATCATTTAGATATTTCTCAAACGATTCAAATTCTTGATCTACTAAAAAAGCTTCAAAATGAACACCAAAAAACAATTGTAACGATTTTCCATGATTTAAATTTAGCAAGCTTATATTGTGATCGAATAGTAGCAATAAAAGACGGAGAAAAAATTATGGAAGCCAAGGCAGACGTGCTTTTAAATGAAGATGCTCTTTTTTCGATCTTTCAAACACCATTTACTGTTTTAAATCATCCAAATACAAATCATAAAATAATTGCTTATAAAAGTAATGTAGTATTATAGATAGTAACTGTATTTTAAAAATTCATTTCATGGGGTGTATTAAATGAAAATTTATACAAAAACAGGTGACAAAGGTACTACTAGTTTAGTAGGCAAGCGAGTAGACAAGGACCATCTTAGAGTTGAAGCATATGGAACCATTGATGAATTAAATTCAATTATTGGTTATGCTATGACCTATTTGGACTCGAATGAAACGAACAATTTATATGGTGAATTACAAAGAATACAACATGAGCTTTTTGATTGTGGCGGGGATCTGGCAATTGTGAAAGATGGTATTCCATTCAAAACAACAAATAAAATGATTGAGGACTTAGAATTGAAAATTGATGAATTTATGGAATCTACACCTCCTTTAAAACGATTTATTTTACCTGGAGGCTCAAAGGCTGCTGCTGTCATTCATCAAGCAAGAGCTGTTGCTCGTCGTGCTGAACGATGTGTTGTTTCTTTAATGAAGGATGAAAATATACATGAGCCAGTATTAATGTATTTGAATAGATTGTCTGATTACTTATTTGCATTAGCAAGAGTAATTAATGTTATTGCTGATGTAAAAGATATTGAATACGAACGTGGTGCAATCGTATTTAGAACTTCCCAAAAAGAAGAATAAAGTAAATGTAAAAACCTTTGTTTAAAAAAAGACAAAGGTTTTTATTATTTATTGTCATATTTTACAAAAAGTTTCATAGGATAAAAAGGTGTGAGAAAGGAATAAAACGGAGGGAAAAAAATGTTTGATTACATAAAGCGCTTCGCAATCGTATTAGTATTTGTCCTAACAATCGCTTTACTATTCATTGGAGCAAACAAAACTCAAATCCAAAATTTCTTAAAAAAGAACAACTCATCATTTGTCCTAACAAATGGGAAATAGTAAAGAGGAAGCTAAATGTTTACCGAATGTAGTAGTTGGAGCAAAAAGCAATAGAAGTTCACTTCAATTGCTTTTTGTTAAACGACTTAGGAGATGTGGGGTTCAACTAGTAAGAAAAGCGGAACTATGCTGTTCCAAAGATAATATATAAAATTATAAATTAAAATAACTGAAAATTCAGAAAAAGTATATAACTTCCATAATTCAAAATTAACCAGATGAAAAATTTAGTTGCAAAAATTTTAAATAAATTTAAATCATAAAGAATATCCATATGAATTATTATTTTTTTATTCCTTTGATAATGAAAGGTTCTTAATTGAGTTACAACAAATGCAAAATAGTATATTTTGCAAGAAGATTATAAGAAAACTAAAAACTAAAATAAAATAATTAAAGTAATAGTTAGGATTATTACTAAAACGTGTTAAAAATTTGATGGATAAATTTGAAAATAGTAACATATATGTATTCGTAATTGATAGATTTTAGTTTTTATAGGTATAAATAAGTTGTTAAAAGTAATTTAAAAAGGCTTAAGAACTACAAAAGTTTACAAAAAATCAGATATCATTACAGAAAAGTCTATTTTGTATATGAAAAATTCCACAAAAAAATACGCAGAAATACGACGAAAGTCGACAAAAACAACCTTTTCTTTACAAAAAAATAACAAAAATTAGGAAAAAAATATCATAAAATAAGTTGTAATTATAATATTTTGAATTTTGTAAATAAATTGTTAGATTTTTGTTAGTTTTATTTACCTAAATATGTGTTATAAATTTGTTAGAAATATTTAAGTTTTCTAATATTTCTTTCTATTTTGGATTAGGGGGTATGTAATCTACTAAGATTGAAAGATGAAAAGTTTTAGAATTCACACTTTAAAAGAATGGGGAGGTATTTCAATGAGAGATCTTCGAAAGTTAGTTGTTTCTGGCGTTGTTGCTACTAGCTTAATATTGGGTAGCGGATCTGTATTCGCTGCATCATTTGATGATGTAAGTGGATCACAGAGTGAAATGGCTATTACAAAATTAGTTTCTTTAGGATACATCGTAAATAAAGGATCTAATTTTAATCCAGATAGTGGGTTATCAAGATTAGAATTTGCAGATATTGCAAATAAAATCATTAACCTTGGGAAACCAGCTACTGTAAAAATTAAAGATTTAACTACTTCAGGTGGAAAAAACGCTAATGCAGTAAAACTAGTTAAAGGTGGATTTATTCAGTTAACTAAAAAAGGCGAGTTCTTACCAAAGAAAGCAGTTACATACGCTGAGCTAAGTAAGGTATTAGCTACTGGATTAGGATTTAAACAAAGCTGGTCTAACCGTCCAATCGATTTCTTATTCTTCTTAGATCGTAAAGGTGTTTTGGATATCGGTACAAACTTAGATGCGGCAGTAACAAAAGAAAATGCTGCAGTTGCAATCGATAAGTATTTAGAAGTAAAAAATGTATATAAAGATGTAGTGGGTGTTATACAAGATTCTTCACCAACAAGTATTACATTAAAAACTAAAGCTGGTTTAAAAGTTTATAAAATTGCTTCAAATAGTTCCCTATTCATAAATGATGATGCAACTGACACAGATGCTCTTGGATTAGGAACAGAAGCACATCTTATTTTAGATAATTCAGGAAAAGTAGCGTTTGTTGATGCAGTTGGAATTGATTCCGTAGAAGGAACATTAGGGTATGCTGGAGGAAAAATAACAATAAATTCAAATCCATATAATGTGAATTTAAATGTAATTGTTCCGAACTTACCATCCGGTACTAGTGATTTTACATTCAAAGATTTTTCAGCCTATACTGCATCTGGAGTAACGTTTAAAGGTAGTTGCTACACAAATCTTCAAACTGATTGGGTAACAGCACTAAATGCGTATATTTATAAAGTTGATAATAGAAGTATCACTGTTTCTCCAACTGGAGGGGTTGTATTTGACTTCTCTGATGTTGCATTAAATAACCTTTCTTTCGCTACAGATACAGCTAAAATATCTGTAACAATTGGTGATAAAACAACTGATTCATCAGTAGCTGATTTGTCTGCGCTACAACAACAAGGTTATAAAATGACTGCATCACTTGAAGCTGGTGCAGATGGAGCAGTGACAAAATTAAATGTAACTGCTACGGCACCAGCACCAACACCAACAAAATAACAATATAAATAAAGGAGGAAAATTCAGATGAAAAAAATGAAACAGAAATTATTTTCAACAGCTTTAGTTACATCACTTGTTTTTGCTGGCCTACCAGCATTACATTCTAACGCTGCAAGCAATTTACGACCAGGATTTGATCCAAAAAAAGTTGGTGGTAAGCTTGTTAGGTCATCTTTTTCAGATGCAGTAAGCTTAACACCATTAAATTCTTCAGATTCAGCTTCTATTGATATTATGGCTCGAATCTTTGATGCGCTTGTTAACACAAATGATAAAGGAGCTCCTGTACCTGATTTAGCAACTAGCTGGAAATATGATAAAAAATCATTAACTTATACATTCACATTACGTAAAGGTGTAAAATGGCATGATGGAGTACCATTTACAGCTCAAGACGTAAAGTTTTCATATGATGTATACATGAATCCAAAAGCTCATAATAACTATTCAGCATTATTCGATGCAATTAAATCAACTAGTGCACCAAACGACTATACATTTATTATTAAATTAAAAGAAAAAGACGTATTGTTTTTAGAAAATTCAGCTGCTGGAATTCCAATTTTTTCGAAACATCAATATAAAAACGGTGTAGATGATTACAATAATAGTAACAAAATTCATCGTAATCCAATTGGTACTGGTCCATTCAAATTTAATTCATGGAAAACAAATGAACGTATCGTAATAGATGCAAACAAAGATTATTTCGCTGGTCGTCCATACTTAGATCAAATTATTACTAAAGTTTTACCTGATGCAAATGTTGAGGCATTAAATTTAATTAATGGTGATATTGACTTTGTTCAATCTATTACACCAGGTTTAAAATCTCAAGTTGCTAAAGATAAAAATGTCCAAATGAAAGCTTATGATCAAGGACGTTTTGATTTCGTCGGATTTAATGAAGCAACAAAACCGTTTAATAATGAAAATTTCCGTAAAGCATTAGCTTATGGATTAGATCGCAAAGCGATTGTATCCAAAGTAATGTTAGGAAATGCCTATTTAGCTAGCGGACCGATGCATCCGAAAATTCCACAAAATAATCCTGATGTAAAAGCATTACCATACGATGTAAATAAAGCTATGGATTACTTAGGTAAAGCTGGTTACAAGAAAAAAGGCGATACCCTATATGATCCAGACGGTAAGCCAGTAACACTTGAATTTGCTTACAATAACGGTAATAAAGTTCGTCAAACAATTGCATTAGTTGCACAGCAAAACTGGGCTAAGCTAGGAATTAAAGTAACTCCACGTGCATATGAATGGTCAATTTTCTTAGATAAATATGCTAAAGGTGAGTTAGATTGCTTTGTATTAGGATGGAGCGGTTATGATGCGAATGTAGACCATTATCAATTCTTCCATTCATCTGGTATTCCAACAAAAGAAAACCCAGGTTTATCAAATAGAAACCGTGTAAATGATCCAAATATTGATAGAATGCTAGAACAATATAAACAAGAAGAAGATCGTAACAAACGTATTAAAATCTATCAAGCATTACACAAATATATGTCAGATCATGAAACATTAATTTGGACTTATCATCCAAAAAGTACAATGGCATTTAATAAAGATCTTTCTGGTATCAAAACATCACTAGGGACTATCTGGTATAACGTTGAAGACTGGTACTGGAAAAATCCAAGTAAACATAAGTAAATAATTTTTATAGGTGGCCGTAGCGTCAATACGTCGTTACGGCTATCTTTCTAAGTAATGTTTGTCGAATTATTCTGAAAAAATGCACTGGGGGGGAAAATGATGTTTGAGTATATCGTAAAAAGAACTTTACAAGCAATTCCTTTATTATTCATTATTTCGATTATTTCATTTGCATTAATGTCGTTATCACCAGGAGATCCTACAGCAATATATGAAAATCCAGAAGCATCTACAAAATCAACACCACAGGATAAAGCGAAACTGCAAGCAAGACTGGGTATTAATCAACCCATTTATGTTCAATACTACAAATGGATGAAATTATTAGTAACAGAGGGGAATTTAGGGTATTCGTTTGAAGATGGACAACCTGTTACACAGAAAATAATCGATCGAATACCAGCAACAATGACTCTAATGGCTACAGCAATAATTTTATCAATATTGATCGCTATTCCAATTGGAGTATACTCAGCAGTTAAACAATATTCAAAGCTGGATTACTTTTTTACCGGGTATTCTTTTTTAGGAATTGCCGTCCCGTCCTTTTTTATAGCTTTACTCGCTATATTGATTTTTTCAGTAAAATTAAGATGGTTTCCGGTATCAGGTATGAGGTCGGTTTATAGTCACTTTGATTTGTGGGATCGTATATACCACTTAGCACTACCAGCCTTAACATTAGCCTTTGGTTTAATTGCAACAAAATCACGTTTTATGAGATCAAGTATGTTAGAAGTAATTAAACAAGATTATGTTCGTACTGCAAGGGCAAAAGGATTATCAGAGCGAAAAGTTATTTTCAAACATGCATTACGTAATGCATTAATTCCTATTATTACAATTATCGCTTTACAGCTACCAAATTTATTTGGTGGAGCACTGTTTATCGAACAACTTTTTGCTTGGCCAGGAATGGGGCGTCTGTCCATAAATGCAATTTTTATTCGTGATTACCAGGTTATTATGGGTACGACGATGATTGCAGCAATATTAGTCGTAATTGCAAACTTAATAGCAGATATTTTATATGCAATAATAGATCCTCGAATTAAATTCGGTAAAAATTAGAAAGGAGTATTTGACTATGAGTTTAGCGAATCCAAAAATTGAATCAAGTAACCAAATTGTTCAAGACGAAAAACAATTAAAAATTCAAAGCCGGGCAGCAGTTGTTTGGAAGCGATACAAGAAAAATAAATTAGCAGTTGCTGGTTTAATTATTTTTTTATTAATCGTTCTTATAGCGGTTTTTGCACCTTTACTTTCACCTCATAAACCAGACGTTTATGATATTTTAAATTCAAATACCGCTCCAAATAAAGAGTTTCCATTTGGAACTGACGCACAGGGTGGCGACATTATGTCACGTTCCTTCTATGGTGCAAGGATTTCGTTAGGTGTTGCATTTTTGGCGATGCTTTGTACTGTTTCAATCGGTGTTATTTATGGATCTGTTGCAGGGTTCTTTGGTGGAAAGATTGACAATATAATGATGCGAATTATTGATGCAATCCAATCAATCCCAACGTTTTTCTTACTATTAATTGTTGCATCAATAATGGTTCCTTCCGTGTTATCAACAGTTCTTGTACTAAGCGTATTCGGTTGGACAGGTATGGCTCGTATCGTTCGTGGAGAAATTCTATCTTTAAAAATGAGAGATTATGTTGAAGCTGCAAGAGCGACAGGAGAAACAAATAGAAGTATTATTTTCTATCACATTTTACCAAATGCAATTGCTCCGATTATTGTAATTGCCACATTAGATGTAGCAACAATTATCTTAAGTGAATCTGCACTTAGTTTTTTAGGTTTAGGAATTCAACCACCTACTCCAAGTTGGGGAAATATGCTAACAGCAGCTCAAGATCTAACGTCAATTATTGATTATACATGGACAATTATTGCCCCAGGAGCATTTATCATTATTACAGTTTTATGTGTAAACTTTATTGGTGATGGGCTACGTGATGCATTAGACCCAAGAATGAAGCAATAGGAGGTAATAGGGGATGTCAATTACTACAAAAACAAAGTCAATTGTTTCAGTTGAAAATCTTAAAACGTATTTTTATACAGAAGATGGTGTAGTTCCTGCAATTGATGGTGTAAGTTTTGAAGTGAAAAAAGGGGAAACACTTGCTATTGTTGGGGAGTCAGGAAGTGGGAAGAGTGTAACTTCTCTATCAATTATGCAACTAATTCCTAGTCCTCCTGGGAAAATTGTAGATGGCGATATTAAGTTTCATAATGAGAGTTTACTAGAAAAAACAGATAAAGAGATGCGAGCTATTCGTGGAAATCAAATTTCAATGATTTTCCAAGAGCCTATGACCTCTTTAAATCCAGTTTTCAAAGTTGGGGATCAAATTGCAGAATCACTTATGCTTCACCAAAAATTATCAAAAAAAGAAGCTTATGAAGAAGCAGTTAGATTATTAAAATTAGTAGGAATACCAGAAGCTGAACGCCGTGTTAATCAGTACCCTCATGAGCTAAGCGGAGGTATGAGACAACGTGTAATGATTGCGATTGCTCTTGCATGTAATCCAGAAATGTTAATTGCTGATGAGCCTACAACAGCTCTAGATGTTACGATACAAAATCAAATTCTAGCATTACTAAAAAAATTAAAAGAACAATCAAATATGTCAATTATGTTAATTACACATGATTTAGGTGTAGTTGCAGAAATGGCTGATCGAGTTGTTGTTATGTACTCTGGTCAAGTTGTAGAGCAGGGTGATGTGTTTACAATTTTTGAGAATCCTAAACATCCTTATACTGAAGGGCTGTTACGCTCAATGCCAAGTGCAGAAAAACGAACAGGTAAACTTTATGCAATTGAGGGTGTAGTTCCAAATCCGTTAAATCTTCCAAAAGGATGCCGATTTGCACCAAGATGTGAATACGCTACAGATCTTTGTCATAATGAGATGCCTGAGATTCTATCGTTCCAAAACGAGGAAGAAGTACGCTGCTGGAAATATTCTGAACGTTGGGAGAGTTAAAGATGGTAAATGGATCATTAGAAAAAATCACAAATATTGATGAAGAAAAATTTAAAGAAATCAATCAAGAAGTATTATTAAAAGTAAATGATGTAAAAATGCATTTCCCGATAAAAGGTGGACTTTTAGGTAGGACTCAGGCAGTTGTAAAAGCAGTTGACGGTGTTACCTTCGATCTTTACAAAGGTGAAACATTAGGACTAGTTGGGGAAAGTGGCTGTGGAAAATCAACTACCGGAAGAATGTTACTTCGTTTATTAGATGCTACTAGTGGAACAGTAGAATTCGATGGAATCGATTTGTTTAGTCTTTCATCATCTGAACTTCGTGAAAAAAGACGAGATATGCAATTAATTTTCCAAGACCCATTCTCTTCACTTAACCCACGTTTAAGTGTTGGTGAAACAATTGCTCGTGTATTAAAGATTCATGGAATGTCAGATAAGAAAGAGCGTGAAAGAAGAGTTAAGGAATTACTGGAATTAGTTGGTTTAAGTACATTCCATATGAGAAGATATCCACATGAGTTTAGTGGAGGTCAACGACAAAGGATTGGAATTGCCAGAGCATTGGCTCTTAACCCAAAATTAATTGTACTTGATGAACCTGTTTCGGCACTAGATGTGTCAATTCAGTCACAAGTTGTAAACTTATTAGAAGATTTGCAAAAAGAATTCGACTTAACCTATCTCTTCATTTCTCATGGATTGAACATTGTTCGTCATATTAGTAATCGAGTAGGGGTAATGTATTTAGGAAAGTTAGTAGAACTTGCAGATTCTGATACAATATTTGAAAAACCGAAGCATCCTTACACACAAGCGCTAATTTCAGCAAATCCAATACCAAATCCTAGATTACGAAATAAAGAGAAAATAATTTTAGAAGGTGACGTTCCTAGTCCGATAAATCCACCTAGTGGATGTCGTTTCCATACAAGATGTCCTTATGTTCAGCCAAAATGTAAAGAAGTTGAACCTATATTTACACCTGCAAATGATGGAACGTACGTAGCATGTCATTATCCATTGAATTAATTTACTGAATATTAATAAAAGTATATCAATTAGAAAAGGTTATATGTTAAAATTTTATTAAATATGATCTTTCGTATTGACGGAGGAGTACTAAGTGGAAAAACGAATGCTAATAATTCATGAAGACTTGGAACTATGTACCAAAATGAATCCTACTTTTAGCAATGAATTTGATGTACATAGTTGTTCGAATGGTTTACAAGGTTTAGTGAAATCGATTGATTGGAAGCCAAACGTGATTCTACTTAGTAGCTCATTACAAAATGTTGATAGTGTTGAATTATGTAAACAACTGAGAGAAAGTACTAAGGCAATTTTATTCATCCTTTCAAATGATTTACAAGAGGATGACATAGTGAAATATTATCAAGCGGGTGCAGATGATGTAATAAAAGCATCGATCAGTCTATTAGTTCTTAATTGTAAAATTCAGGTCCATCTTCAACACCATATTGTTAATATACAAAAAGAAGAAGATGTCATTCAATTTGGAGATTTAGTAATGAATAAATTAACCTATAAAATTCATTACAATCAAAGGGAACTAAGCTTTACTAGAAAAGAATTTGCTATATTATGGTTACTTGTAAAGAGGCAAGATGTTGTTGTTACACGTTCGGAACTTGTTAAAGTTGTATGGAGCTATGAGCATGTTGATGATGATCGAATGGTAGATACTCATTTGAATCGATTGCGAAAAAAGCTAAAGCTTTATGAAATGAACATGTCAATCAAAACCGTGTGGGGAATTGGATATAAACTACAATTAGAATCCCATTCTGCACAACTACAGCATACTAATTAATAGTATGGGTAAGAATTACGAAGAACGAATCAAAATAGGACTAGCTATTTAGAATAAAGAAGAGTTTTAAAATCTACTTTTTCTAATATGGTGATAGTCCTATTTTGTATGTAATTTAAAGAAGGAGTGGTTATTTTAGGTGAATGTCTGGGAACCAGAAGTTGAAATAAATGAAAAAAATGCAAGAATTATAATTTGTGATCAGTTTCCTAATTTATGCCAATTTCAAATTAAGAAAATTGGGCAAGGATTTGATAATACGATTTTTAGTCTAGAAGAAAAGTATTTATTTCGTTTTCCAAGAAGAGAAGTAGCAGCTCAATTACTGGAAAAAGAAAAGAACTTATTGTTGGTTGTTGGATCTGATTTACCTATTTCTACGACAATCCCCTTATTTTTGGGTGAACCTACTGAAAAATTTAATTGGCCGTTTATCGGTTATTCTTTTATAAAAGGTAAAGTCCCTAGTGAACTATCTAAAATTGAAAGAATAGAAATGGCTGAGCCTCTTGCAAACTTCTTGAAAAAGCTTCATTCAATTTCGGTTAAAAAGATGGAAGAAATAGGAATTCCCAGAGACCACATAAGACGTTTAGATTTATCTTATCGAGTACCTAAATTAAGAAAAAATCTGGTGAAAGTCTTCGAACATAATCTTTTTCAACATAAAGACCTTTTAGAACAATATATTAATGAAATAAAATATATTAATCTCCAAAGTAAAGATGTTTTAGTTCACGGAGATTTACATTATCGAAATATGATCTTGAATGAAGAAAATAAATTAGCTGGAATTATTGACTGGGGAGATGCACATCTTGGTAAACGTGCTATAGATTTATCAATTGTTTATAGCTTAATCCCTAAAGAAGCAAGAAATGAGTTTTATTCTATTTATGGTGAGGTTGATGAAGAGGAAAAGTACATTGCACAATTTAAAGCTATCTATACAACTATATTATTGTTGCTATATGGGTTTGATTCCAATGATGTTTCACTTGTAAAGATAAGTCAAGAAAATTTGTTAATTGCATTAATACACTAGACACTTATAAACTAAATTGTTTCTTCTCTTGAATAAATCTAAACAAAAAAGTAAAAAATTTCAGAATTACAATGTTAAAATTAATAAAAAGACTCTTTTCTAAAAGATTGTTGCTTTTGAGATTTTTAATTTTAAAGACATAAGTTGATTACTGCGGAAGGTGCGAGACTCCTGTGGGAATAGCGGCAAGGCTGAGACCCCGCAGGAGCGATAGCGACGAGGAGGCTCAGCTCACGCCCCACGGAAAGGGAGCAACCTGGAGTTGTAATGAACTAACGCATTCTTAAATAGGAACAAAGTATATGATAACAGCCTATAAAGTAACCGATTTCTAACATAAAACATTTATATTTACAAAAAGTAAGTAAGTATTGTAATATTTAATTGTAATTTAATATTCGATCTATCTTCGGGGCGGGGCGAAATTCCCCACCGGCGGTAATTAAGCAAAAGCTTATAAGCCCGCGAGCCTGAATTTTGGGCAGGATCTAGTGCGATTCTAGAGCCGACAGTATAGTCTGGATGGGAGAAGATGGAGGTTCGCATTGTTCAAAAATTATCATTTTGAACGCTTATTTGGCGTGCTGATTTTTCTCCCCTATAATTTTTTATAGGGGATTTATTGTTTTCAGCATGTTTGCATTACTAATTTCTACAATTGAATAATGTCAAAAACTAAGTTTAGCATCTAAGCTGAATAAGCGAACCTTTCATTTTTCTTGGGAAGATCGGGAAAAAGGAGAGAGGTAACTTGAAAGAACGTAGCAAAATTAACAAAATGGTAGTAGTGGCTATGCTAAGTAGTATTTCTTATCTACTATTAATGCTAAATTTTCCAATTCCAGCATTTCCAAACTTTTTGACCATTGATTTTAGTGAGGTTCCTGCACTGATTGGAGCTATTATCTTTGGGCCGATGGCAGGTGTAGTTATTGAATTTATCAAAAATGTTCTTCATTATTTCATTAATGGAAGTATGACAGGAGTACCAATTGGAGATGTAGCTAATTTTATCGCAGGTGTTTTATATATTTTACCAGCATCATATTTCTTTAGAAAGTATCGATCAATGAAAGGGTTAACTTTCGGATTGATTGCTGGAACAATCATAATGGCAATAATCTTAAGTTTATTAAATTACCTTGTCTTTTTACCAGCATATGCATATTTCATGCATTTTACATTACCAAATAAATTAATTGTAACTGCAATCCTACCTTTTAATGCGATTAAAGGAATCATTATAATGCTTTTATTTGTTTTGTTATATCCAAAATTAAAAGTGTGGATTAAAAATCGAATGAATTTGCATGGTACAAAATAATTAAAGGCTCTTGAAAATAGCCTAATAATTAAATGAAATAGCCATTAAAGAGGAATACTCTTTATGGCTATTTTTTTGTTTTTAAAGTTGTTTAAATAAATATTTGATTATAAAAACTAAATAAAAAAGACGGTATCATCAACCGTCTTTAATATTAACTATTCAAATTTAAGAGCGTCACCATCGAAAGATTCGTCAGCAACTTTGATTGAATCAGTTGGACATCCTTCAAAAGCATCCATCATGTCATCTAATAACACATCTGGAATTTCTACAATACCTTTGTTATCATCTAACGTTACGTATGCAATACCCTCATCATCATAATCATAGATATCTGGTGCAGCAGCGCCACAAGCACCACATGCGATACAAGTGTCTTTATCAACAATTGTGTATTTTGCCATTTCATTGACCTCCCAATCATTTCCTGAAAAAATTCAGATACGTATTGATATGTATCTGTAAACATTTTAAAACGGTTTCTTAAACTTTTCAATATAATTGTCATAAGTTTCTAAAATACCTTATTAAATTATTACTATTATTAGGAGAAATATATGTGAGAAATATAAAAAAAGCATTATTTAACCTATCCTATCTATATGCTACCCTATATAATATGGATAATGAAAATTAGTATTTGCCTAAGGGGAATTAATTAGCGATGAATAGTTATTTATCATATATTATTCTTTACGTATTTTATAAATATAAAGGAGAACGTACTTCTCAAGCGGTTTACTATTTATTAAAAGGAAAGCAAAGCGCTCAGGTTATTCAGGATAGTCATTTTTTTCATGTATATAAGTTCTTTGGAATCTTTTCTTTAATCCAAATAGAACAGTTTGAATCTACTCATCAAGAATTAGTATTAAATGGATACTTAGTAGAATTGGAACAAAAAGGCTATTATATCGTTACAGAATTAGGGAATCAATTTCTAAAAGAATCGAAAATGAAATTCCCAACATTTTCTAATCTAAATGGTTTGAAAAATCGAAAACCAAGTGAATTTTTTTGGAAAAGATATTCTCTCTTTTTTCAAACAGTTTCAAATTTGAACAAAAATATTCGCTATTTTAAACCAGTTCAACAAGATCAACAAATTATTAATTGGGTAAAAACGTCAATTCTTTCACTAAAAAAGAAAAAGGAAGAGATTGTTAAACAGTTCTTTGAAGAGACGGTAAAGTTATTAAAAGGAATTCCGACTGAAGAGGCTAATTTATTTTCGAAACGATTATCAGGTTCTAATGAATTTGGCCTAACAAGTCAGCAAATCGCTCTTGAATTAGATGAAGATCATTGGTTAGTTCATGTCAGATTCCAAGCTATTTTGCACTCTATTTTGTCTATTCTTAATAAAAATAAAAGTAGTTTTCCTATGCTATCTATCTTTATAGAACAAATAAATCAACAAACAAGCACTCAAACTGCGTTAGAAACCAAAAAATATTTTGAAAAGGGTTTAACTGTTAAAGAAATAAGTCAAAGAAGGGGACTAAAAGAAAGTACTATTGAAGATCATATCGTCGAATTTGCAATCTATGATTTAGACTTTCCCTTTGAAAGATTTGTTACAGTTGAGGAGTTAAATAAGATTATTGAGACGAGTCGAAATTTGAAAACTCTTAAATTAAGATCAATAAAAGAATCTTTACATGATGACGTTTCATACTTTCAAATTCGATTAGCATTAGTGAAATTAGGTGAATAAGATGGAATTAGAAAAGATTCTATTCGATAAATTTGGTTATTCTTCTTTTCGTAAGGGCCAAAAAGAAATTATAGAAGACATTCAATTAAATCAGAATGTTGTTGCTATGTTACCGACGGGTGGTGGGAAATCATTACTTTACCAACTTCCTGCCTATTTTTTGGAAGGGATTGTAATTGTTGTTTCACCTTTATTATCCTTAATGGAAGATCAAGTTGATCAAATTCGTAAATTTGGTGAAAAACGTGTTGTCGCTTTAAATAGTTTTCGAAGTTTTGAAGATAAATTATCGGCAATTAATCATCTAAATCAATATAAATTTTTATTTATTTCACCTGAAATGTTTCAGAATCAGTCTCTAATGAAGAAATTACAAACGATGAAAATTGCTCTATTTGTAATAGATGAAGCCCATTGTATATCACAGTGGGGATTTGATTTCAGGCCAGATTATTTAAAGCTATCGGATGTTTATCGTAAATTGAATAAACCACAGGTTTTAGCATTAACAGCTACAGCCACAAATGAAGTAATCGAAGAAATGATTGATCTACTTTCTCTTTCTAAAGTCAAAAAACATATCCATTCGGTAAATAGGGAAAATATTGCTCTAAAAATAGTCAATTGTGAATCTGTTAAAGACAAATTCAAGCAACTTTTTAATTATATTGACATATTACAATCACCAGGAATTGTCTATTGTGGTACACGTAGAACATGTGAAGAACTAACTAATCAGTTAATTGAGAAAGGAATCAAACATGTCGCGTATTATCATGGTGGCATGGAACTTGAACAAAGAATCTTAATCCAACAACAATTTTTAGCTGGGCAGATCAATCTAATCATTTGTACAAGTGCATTTGGAATGGGAATCAATAAGCCAAATGTTCGTTTTGTCATTCATTATCAATACCCGGCGAATATTGAAAATTATTTACAAGAAATTGGACGTGCAGGAAGAGACTCTCTTCCAAGTATCGCGATTCTATTAGTAAATGAAAAAGATCATGATTTTCCACTTGCGTTAATAGAAGATGAACTACCTTCTCAAGAACAAATAAGAGCATTCTTTACTTACTTAGATCATCAACAAGAAAAAACGATTAAATTAGATGATGTGATTAGTAATGCTTGGAAAATGACGTTTGGATTTCGAGAACCGCAATGGCATTTTATATTAAATCAAATGAATGATTTTGGTTTGATTGTAGATAATAATTTGTTCATTCATAAAATTACCAACGACTTAATTGATTATTTAATTAAATGGGTTAAGAAAAGACAAAAAATAAAAATAACAAATTTAAATTTTATGCGAAATTATATACATTCAGAAGACTGTCTTCGAGTTAAGTACTTATCACTATTTAATGAAAACTTAGTAGAAAGACCCGAAAACTGTTGTCATATATGTGGAATCAACATAGAGGATTATAAAAAAATTGATAGTTTATCTACTAAAAAATACAATTTTCATTGGGAAGTTGATATTAGAAATAAATTAGGTATTGGTGGTGGATAAATGGAAGATATCAATAATATATCAATAAACCAATTGAAAAAGAGTGTTCTTTTATCACAAATCATTATTTTGATTGTAGCGTTGTTAAGTGTCTATTTCTTTATTGGTTTCAATAAAATGTATAGTCAGTTCATTAGCTTGAATGTAGTAGAATTAGCAGTGTATGGATTTGGTTCGGGATTGTTATTAGTTATTTTAAATATTGGGTTGAATTATGTTCTTCCAGAGGAATCGTTTGACGATGGGGGATTTAATAAATTGTTTTTTTCTTCTCTTTCTTATAGTGAAATCTTGCTATTTTGTCTATTAATAGCAGTGTCTGAAGAACTATTATTTAGAGGAGTCATTCAAACCAAATTTGGAATAATGATTTCCACTATTGTATTTACACTAGTGCATTTTCGGTATTTGAAAAAGTTTATCTTATTTTTCGTTGTCTTAATCGAAAGTTTTGTATTAGGATATCTCTTTCTTAAAACGCAAAATTTGCTAGTAGTAATATTGAGTCACTTTCTATTAGATGCAATTTTAGGATCATATTTGAAATATAGTCAACATGATAAACAAGATTGGAATGAGATAAAGAATGAGTGATTATCAAGCAAAAAAACTACGTAAATCGCTTCAACCAAATGCTGAGTACTCAGAAGTTGAGCAAAAACAATTAGATTTGTTAAAGTTACCGCCAAGAAGTGTCAGTATGAAAGAAAAAGAAGAAAAAAATAGACCTTGGTGGAAATTGAAATATCCATTAATTCGTTTATTAGTCGTTTTATTTATTTTATTACCAGGATCATTTTTGTATTATATTTATCATAAATCGGGTGAAATAGTTGGGAATAATGATGGGTTAAAAGTTCCTTCTAAAAAGTTTGAAAAAGTTATCGTTGAAACAAATAATGAAACTCAATTGAATGTGAAAAATGATAGTAAGAAACAAACGGAAATTAATAATGCGAACAGTAATAAAAATACTAAACCAAATTCAGAAACTCAAAATAAACAAAAAATAATCATACATATTGTTGGGCCTGGTGAAACACTTTATTCCATTGCAATGAAATATTATCAAACCCGTAATGGGGAAAAGGTTATTCAAGAGCAAAATCATTTAAATACATATGAAGTAAGTACAGGACAAAAATTATTAATACCGATGGATCAAGAACTTAAAAAATAAAAATTTTTTTAATAAAATTTAGAAGGTTTTTTTGTGGGAGAAGTAGTAAATATACTATAAACCTATAAAAAGTGAGGGATCCAATCATGTTAGCCAAAAATCGCATGGTAATTAAACATCATACTATTAGTATACAAGCACACAATACAGTTGAAGAAGCATTAAAAATTTTAAAAGAAAACGAAGTTGATAGTGTCCCGGTTTTAGATGGTGAAAAATATGTTGGTATGATTTCTCAATTCGAAATCTACAAACAGACATTTAATAGCGACATGAGAAAACATAATTTCATTAAAGGTACTTTAATTGGTGAAATTGCCACTAGAAAAACTGTCTTTGTAAAAGAAGATGATTTAATTGAAAGTACTATTCATACCTTAAAAGATTTCCCATCAGTTGCAGTTGTAGATAGTCAGAATCACTTTTTGGGTGTAGTTACAAGATTTGACATTGTTGAAATGTTTCAAGAAGCAATGGGAAAAGATCGTAAGGGTGTTCGGATTTTAATGACTTGTCTTGAGAAAGAAGGTCAACTTGCAAAATTGTTTGATATGTTGCACCATTACCATGAAAACATTATTTCTCTAATAACATTTGATACAAAAGATGACTTAATGAGAAGAATTCTAATTAAAATCGATGAGCAGCATCGTACTGATAAAGTGTTAGAAAAGTTAGAATCACTTGGCTTCAGAATAGTAGATGTAAAATATGAATAAATAGAGTAAAAAAGCTTAGCCTCTAAAAAAATGAGGTTAAGCTTTTTTTGATTGAATTTTTCATCAATAGAAGATTTAGGAGTTAATATTAGTATTTTTGTATGAATTTTGTATAATGAAGTGTAGTCAAACAATATGGAGGTAGTTCAGTGCTTTTACTAGAAAAATTAATGATCATATTTTTTATAGGGATTTTCTTCTTTTTTTTCTTTTTGATGTACAAATGGAATAAATCTAACCTAATTTCTGAGCATGAAATCTTTGTGAAAGATTTACCAATTAGTATTCAGGATCAAGAAATTTTATGGATAACGAATCCGATGAATATTGCCCGGGTTAATGAGATGAAAAGTAAATTTAGTAATTCTAATATAATAGTTGTGATTGCTGGGAATTTAACGCGATATCATAATAAATTAGAAAAACTATCTGAATGTATTCAAATCTTAACTGATATCGGACCTGTTCATTATATTTGGAATGATCAAGATTATAATGGGAAATTTAGAGAAATAAATGCCTTTTTACTTGATAATCGAGTAACAATATTAGAAAATACTGCAGCAAACTATGAATCATCTGATGGTAATCGTTTCTCTATCGTTGGATTGGATGATGTAGTAAATCATCGCGATCAGCTAAATTTAGCAGTTCAAGATTCTCAGAAAGATAGCTATCAAATAGTAATTAGTTATGATGAAATAAGGGAAACGGACACTTCATTTTTTAAATCAATTCCGCTTTATTTATTTCAACAAGGGGATAACCAAAGTATTAGGAATAGTATGACTAATTATATAGAAATCGATGAGTTGACTCAAAGTAGAAGTAAAAATCAACTAGGTTATATACTTAAAATAAAAAGAGCATAAAGTGAAACTACCATCAGTGGGGGATCTTTATCCCCCACCTATCTTCTTCGCATTTATCTTAATCTTGAAGTGGGGTATTACTGTTCGTTAATGCGGGATAAATTTCACTTTTTGAGTTTCTAATGTACAATGGAAGATAGGGAATAGTATGGAGGTGATTTTCATGACTCCTATTGGAAAATATAATATAAAAGCTATTTCAACTATTGTCGGGATTCAACCTGGAACATTACGCGCATGGGAACGTCGATATAACATTATTAAACCAGTTCGGAATGATGCTGGACATCGTTTATACACAGAGGAACATGTTCATATATTAAAATGGTTAATTCAAAAAGTTAATGAAGGTTTCACAATTGGACAAGCTGTTAACTTGTTTGAAGCAAAAGGTGAAGTAAATTCTTTAGATGAACCGATTCAGCTTTCCCGAACTGAAGGATTAATAAATAAAATAGTTACTACTCTTTTGAGACTTGATGAGATTGAAGCTCACAAATATGTCGATGAAGCATTTAGTTTGTTTACAATAGAGAAAGTATTATATGAAGTACTCTTAAATGTAGTGAAATTAATTGAAGATATGAGTATGAATAAGCAAATTAGAAATTCACATGAACATTTTGCATTTTCTTTCCTTAAAGCTAGGATCGGAATGATTTATCATAATTCGCCAGTAAACACTTCTTTTCCTAAAACCATTGTAACCTGTGGGCCTGGTGAGAATCATGATGTAAGATTGATGATACTTGCTACTTTTATAAGAAGAAGAGGATTTCAAGTCATTTATATAGGAACTTCCCTGGATATTGAAGAAATCAATTATATGTTAGAACAAGTGTCTCCATCTAGTTTAGTCTTATCATGTACAAGAACAGAGCATTTAAATGAGACAATTCAATTGGCAAAAGATTTAAAAAAGCAATTCCCGGAATTAAAAATAAGCTTAAGTGGTATTGATGACTTGAATGAAACAAGAGATATTCAACAATTCATTATTGAAAATTCCATTGAATGCATTGAAAAATGGATTGAGGAGAACTTATCATTTTAATACAAAAACGGTTGGATAACTCACCAAAATAAGAACTTTACATAAAATATTGTATGGTAAAGGGAGCAAGGAGGCTAGTTCATGAGATTGGAACGGTTGAACTACAACAAAATAAAAGTTTTTCTTACAACAGATGACTTATCTGAACGAGGGTTAACGAAAGAAGACTTATGGTATAATGCTCCTAAGGTTCAACAATTGTTTCAAGATATGATGCATGAAGCTAGCGTTGAATTAGGATTTGAAGTAGATGGTAAAGTTTCTGTAGAAGTATTTTCTCTTCAAGCTCAAGGAATGGTTGTAATCGTAACAAAATCTGATGAAATTGATGAAGAGGAAGACTTTCAAGATGATTATATTTCGATGGAAGTAATTGTTGATGAAAGTGATCATATATTGTACGAGTTTTCTACTATAGAAGATATAATCCAGCTTTCTGAAGTATTATATAGTCTAGGACTATCTGGAGGAAAATTATTCTCATTTGAAAATAGTTTTTATTTATTATTTGAGGATACAGATGCAGGTAAATTAGATATAGAAACGTTTTATGCATTATTAGCGGAATATGGAAATCCATCAACACGGACAATTTATCGTCTACTTGAATATGGAAAAGTACTTATTAACGAAAATGCAATTAAACAAATTGTTTCTTATTTCAGTAATAAGAAAGCCTCTCATTAATTTCAGTGAGAGGTTTTTTACTTTTTATAAGGCTCATTTTTAAAAGATTGTTGCTTTTAGGTTTTGTAAATAATAAGACAGTAGTTGATTGGAACGGAAGGGTGCCCAAGCTCCTGTGGGAGATGCGGGAAGGCTGAGACCCCACAGGAGCGTATGCGACGAGGAGGCTCAGCTCACGCCCCTAGGAAAGCGAGCTTCCTGGAGTGGAATTCAACTTACATATACTGAAACAGCAACTCTGTAAATGAAAACAGTCTTTTATAAGCACATAATGATCTAATTTGTAAATCAATTTGCTTAAAATAAAGATTAAAATAATTTATATAAACCAATCTTAATTTTTTCTTTCCAAAAAGACAAAAAGTGAGTATAATACTATTTGTAAAAACGCTTACATATTAACAAGAAATTTATCTTTCTAGGTTATTTTAACTTTCAAAAGAGGAATGAAAGTTGTATACTAATTTTTGGAAGATAGAAATTTTAATCAGTTCAAAACATTTAGGGGGATTACCATGGTAGCCGAAAAATCAACAGAGAAAAATAACATAACTGATATTGATGTCCTTGCTCCGACACAAGAAGTTATTAAGGAAGCTCTTGAAAAGTTAGGTTATTCATCTGAGATGTATGATTTATTAAAAGAACCATTACGCATGATGACTGTAAAAATTCCTGTTCGTATGGATAATGGACAAGTGAAAGTTTTTACTGGATATCGAGCTCAACATAATGATGCAGTTGGTCCTACTAAAGGTGGAATTCGTTTCCATCCAAATGTAAATGAAAATGAAGTGAAAGCACTTTCAATTTGGATGAGTTTAAAATGTGGTATTGTTGACTTACCATATGGTGGGGGTAAAGGTGGTATCATTTGTGACCCTCGTGAAATGTCTTTTAGAGAATTAGAAGCATTAAGTCGTGGTTATGTTCGTGCAATTAGTCAAATCGTTGGACCTACAAAAGATATTCCAGCTCCAGACGTATTTACAAATTCACAAATTATGGCTTGGATGATGGATGAATATTCTCGTATGGATGAATTCAATTCTCCAGGTTTCATTACTGGTAAGCCACTAGTATTAGGTGGTTCACACGGACGTGAAACTGCAACTGCTAAAGGTGTAACAATTGTTATTGGTGAAGCAGCAAAACGTAAAGGGATTGAATTAAAAGGTGCTAGAGTTGTTATCCAAGGTTTTGGTAACGCTGGAAGCTTTTTAGCTAAATTCATGCACGAAGCTGGAGCAAAAGTAATTGGTATCTCTGATGCTTATGGTGCACTACATGATCCAAATGGATTAGATATTGAATACTTATTAGACCGTCGTGATAGCTATGGTACTGTAACAAAATTATTCGAAAATACAATTTCAAATAAAGAATTACTTGAATTAGATTGCGATATTTTAGTTCCAGCTGCAATCGAAAATCAAATCACAAAAGAAAATGCTAATGATATTAAAGCGAAAATTGTAGTAGAAGCTGCAAATGGCCCAACTACATTAGAAGCTACAAAAATCTTAACTGAACGCGGCATCTTATTAGTTCCAGACGTTCTTGCAAGTGCTGGTGGAGTAACAGTTTCTTACTTTGAATGGGTACAAAACAACCAAGGTTACTACTGGACAGAGCAAGAAGTTGAAGATCGCTTAGAAAAAGTTATGGTACAATCATTTGCTAACATCTATGAAACTAGCGTAAACCGCAATGTAAACATGCGTTTAGCTGCTTACATGGTAGGGGTACGTAAAATGGCAGAAGCAAGCCACTTCAGAGGATGGGTATAATATAAAAAAGCGAAATGTAATCGCTTAGCTCTGACATGCGTTGGAGCGAAAAAAGAATGAAGGGTGATTTTTCCCTTCATTCTTTTTTTGTGAAACGACCTAGGAGGTAGGCGGTGTAGCTAGACAGATAGAAAAGTTACCAGGCTTAAGGGTTTAGGAAAATACATTTAAAATATTAAACAAAAAAGGGGCTTTTGAAGGCCCTTTTTTTGTTGGGTTCATTCCCAAAAGATTGTTGTTTTTAAAAAGAGTTTGTTTAAGAATATTGTTGACGATGAAGTTGATTGGAACGGAAGGTTGCCAAGGCTCCTATGGGAGATGCGGGAAGGCTGAGACCCCGCAGGAGCGTATGCGACGAGGAGGCTCAGCTCACGCCCTTAGGAAAGCGAGCATCATGGAGTGGAAATCAACTTATCACATACTTTTATAGCAACAAAGCTTTACCAATGAAATCCTTTGATGTTTTTTATATTTTCATTTTTATAATAAAAAATTTTTTAAGCAAATAAATAGACTTTTTAGTGATTCGTCGTAAAATAATAAATATGTGTGTTTGTGACCTAAGAGGAGGTACTCTTTTGAATAAAGAACAAGTAATTATTATAGGCGGAGGACCATGTGGAATTGCTGCGTGGTTATCATTGCAAAAAAAAGGTATTAATGCATTAATTATCGAGAAAGGGAATATTGTACATACATTAAGTCGTTTCCCTACACATCAGACATTTTTTAGTACAAGTGAGAAACTTGAGGTTGGTGAAATTCCATTTATCATTGAGGGAAGAAAACCAAAAAAACATATGGCACTTGCATATTATAGAGATGTTGTTAAACGCAATAAAGTTCGAATCCACACTTTCGAGACAGTTACGAACGTAGAAAAAGAAGAGAAATTTATCGTTGGAACTGTAAATTCGGATAATGAGAAATTTCAATACGAAGCAGATGCAATTGTGATAGCTACAGGTTATTATGATCACCCTAATATGCTAGGAATTAAAGGGGAAGAATTAAGTAAGGTAACTCATTATTTTCATGAGGGACATGAATTTTTCAACCAAAATGTGGTAGTAATTGGTGGGAAAAATTCAAGTGTAGATGCTGCTTTAGAATTACAAAAATGTGGTTCATACGTAACGGTATTGTATCGTGGAGAACAGTATTCACCAAGTATTAAACCATGGGTATTACCAGAGTTTGAGGCTCTTGTAAAAACCGGAGAAATCAAAATGGAATTTAAATCAAATGTTGTTGAAATTAAAAAGGATTCGGTTATCTATGAAAAAGAAGGAATTCTTCATGAAATCGAAAATGATTTTGTTTTTGCGATGACAGGCTATCATCCTGATCACACATTGATTAAATCTATGGGTGTTCAAATTGAGGAAGAAACTGGTAGACCAAATGTGAATCCTGAAACAATGGAGACGAATAGTGAAGATATTTATATTGCAGGAGTTATTGCTGCTGGAAATAATGCAAATGAAATTTTTATTGAAAATGGAAGATTTCATGGGGATTTAATTGCTGAACATTTAACTTCAAAATGGAAGTAATATAAAAAAACTGACTCAAACTGTATAGAATCCTTTATTTATAAAAGGATTATTGTACAATAGTTGGGCCAGTTTTTTTATTTGACTCTTTTTTAAATATTGTTACTTTTAGGTTTTGTAATTTAAAGGACAGAAGTTGATTGGAACGGAAGGGTGCCAGGCTCCTGTGGGAGATGCGGGAAGGCTGAGACCCCACAGGAGCGTATGCTCAGCTCACGCCCCTAGGAATGCGAGCATCCTGGAATGGAAATTACATATACTGAAATAGTAACAATGTATACGAAAACAGCTATATTTAGTTAATCATAAATATATTATTGTTGAATACTTTTCGGTTCAGTTCTAGTTTGGTAAATATATTAGGAATGAAAGATCGTATCTAAATCTTTTTGGTTATTTGTGATCGATAAAGCAATTAGTAATTTTATTCTAGCTTTTTGACCGTTTAAACCATTTGAAAAGATTAATCCCATATTTTTTAACTGCTTTCCTCCGCCTTCATAGCCATATACATCTTGTGTAATGCCATTAAAGCAACGAGAAACTAATACAATTGGTATATTTGAATCAAGTAATTTTTGTAGACCTGGAAGAGTTTTAGGAGGTAAATTACCTGCTCCTAATGCTTCGATCACAAGACCATCAAGTGGCATATTCTGTAAAGCCTCAAAAATGGAATTATCCATTCCTGCATATGATTTAAGTAATGGAACGTTATAATCTACAGATTTAACATCAAACTTTTCATAAGAAATAAGGGATTGATGGAAGAATACTTGTGATTTAGAAATAATTCCAATTGGACCAAAAGTAGGGCTTCTAAAAGTCGCAACATTACTTGTATGCGTTTTTGTAACATGCCTGGCTGTGTGTATATCATCATTCATTACGACTAATACACCCTTATTTTTCGCTTGTTCGCTTAATGCAACTAAAATAGCGCATTGAAAATTATATAATCCATCCGAGCCAATTTCGTTACTAGAACGCATTGCTCCAGTAATCACAATTGGTAACGTATGTTTTACTGTTAAGTCTAAAAAATAGGCAGTTTCCTCTAGAGTATCAGTACCATGAGTAATGACTACTCCATCGATAGCATCATCAATAACAGCCTGATCGATTCGTTTCTTCAATTTTAACATTTCAACAGGTGTCATATGAGGAGATGGTAAGTGTAAAATGTCCTCAACAATCAATTGAACATCATCATTTTCTTTAGTTGAATAGTTTAGTAACGGATTTGTTTGACCAGTTGTTACTGTACCAGTAGCTTGGTCTTCTTTCATTGCAATAGTTCCCCCGGTGTGAAGTACAAGGATTTTTTTCAATTAAGCTACCTCCATTACATAAATATAGTCATTATTTACTATTATAGTTAATTATTTAATTAAAATATAGGAATAAAAGTGTATTTTGATATGAAAGAAAATTTAAAAAACACTTAAAATTGGGAATAATTACATATACGATTCTGACATCATATTATATACTATAGATATGTTATATTAATAGAAGGAATAATAGCCAAAAGTAGGTTGTTTTAACACAGGAGGGGCTATATGTTAAATATTGGTGATGTCATTATTTTAGAAGACTTAGAATCAAAGGAAGTAAAGCGATATAAATCTAAAATTGTTGAAAAAAAAGAGGATGAATTGTATATTGATTACCCATTTGATGAAGCCACTGGAAAGGCTGCATTTCTTCCTCAATATAAAGAATTAAAAGCATATATTGTATCGAAGGATAATAATGTTTATACATTTTATATGACGATAAAAGATCGCAAGAAAATAGAGATACCAGTTCTAGTAATAGATTATCCTGGTGAGGACCAATTAACAAAGACCCAGCGTAGACGATTTGTTAGGGTACCAAGTACGGTTGATATTGCGATTCATCCATTATATGAAGATTTTGCTCCATTTACAGCGACCACACTTGATATAAGTGCAGGTGGAGTTGCTATTAATGCACCTGTGGACCGTCAGCTAACAATTGGAAAAACGGTAATGGTTTGGTTAGTTCTTCACTTTGATGGAGAAGAGAGTCAATACATTAAATCTAAAGCACACATTATACGTGTAATAGATGAAATAATCGATAATAAGCAAAAAATATCTCTCGAATTTGACGGACTTACTGCCTTGCAAAGACAAACACTAATTAAGTTTTCATTCAATCAACAATTATTATTCAGACGAAAAGGAATGGAACAATACTAAGTAAGAATAAATACATGGTAAATTACTCATACTATACATAAAAAAGTGAAGAGAGTTTATCGTATGAAATCCATTGAAAGAGTAATTATAAAACTAATAATAATCCAGTTTATTTGTTTAGTATGCTCGCAATTTTTACTTACTAATCCAAAAATTGCCACGTATCTAACAAAGATTCAGTTATATGAGGGAGTAACAAAACAACTAAACGAAGTAACAGAAGAAGTATATCATCAGATTGACAGATAAGAATGAATTCCAGATTTTAATATGGTAGAATAGAAAAGCAGGTCAACTGCTTTCTTTTTTTGGACGTTTAGATAAATGACGGATCTAGAAAGCCGTCTTTTTTTTGTATAGGAGGACTTATGATTAAAAAAATTAGTATTGCAATTGATGGGCCAGCTGCAGCTGGAAAAAGTACGGTAGCAAAAATTGTTGCTAAAGAATTAGGTTATTTATACATAGATACTGGGGCAATGTATCGTGCGATTACTTTAGAGGCTTTAAAAAATGATGTCGATGTAAATGATGAAAATGCATTAGATCAATTACTTTCTAAAACAGATATTAAACTAATTGCAATCGATGGAAAACAATTTGTTTTTATTAATGATGTAGATCAATCAGAAGAAATACGTACACCGGAAGTGACAAGAAACGTTTCTTACGTTGCTAAGCATTCATTAGTTCGAAAAAAATTAGTTGAACTTCAGAGAGAGTATGCTTTAAATGGTGGAGTTGTAATGGATGGTCGAGATATTGGGACACATGTATTAACAGACGCTGAAGTGAAAATTTTTATGATTGCTTCTGTTGAAGAACGAGCAGAGCGTCGCCATCAAGAAAACTTACAAAAAGGTTTTGAAAGCAATATTGAAGAATTAAAAAAAGAAATTGCAAAACGAGATAAAATTGATTCTGAAAGAGAAGTTACTCCATTAAAAAAAGCTGACGATGCGATTATGTTAGATACTTCTTCAAAGTCAATTGATGAAGTTGTAAATGAAATCATGTCGATTGTAAAGGAAAAAACAACTAATTTGTAAAATGATTAGTGGCTAACTTGTCTTGACAATTTTTACTAATTATTAGAAGGTAATTATGGATGGTTATTTAGTAGGTAAAGTTGAAAGATTAGTTTATTAACTACTTTTATTTTTTACTTTACTGCTTCAACTTTACAGAAATAAAACTTCATTCATTGACAACTATTTAAAAGAATGAAGTGTTCTAAATCTAATATATAGGAGGAACACACAATGGTTGAAAAGGTTATTTTTGAAATCGGTGATGTTGTTAAAGGAACAATTGAGCAAATTGAAGAGAAACAAGCAATTGTAAGTGTTGGTGGAAAAGTAGATGGAATTCTTCCATTAAAAGAAATTTCTAACGTACATATCGAAAAAGTTACAGATGTTTTATCTGTTGGAGAAGAGCTTGAATTAAAAGTAATTAAAGTAGAAGAAGATAATCTCATCCTTTCTAAGCGTGCTGTAGATGCCGAGAAAGCATGGGATGTATTACAAGAAAGATTTGATAATAAAGTATCAATTGAAGTGACAGTTACTGAAGTTGTTAATGGAGGATTAATTGCAGATGTAGGTGTAAGAGGGTTTATCCCAGCTTCATTAGTCTCAAAAAATTTTGTAGAAGATTTATCTTCGTATAAAGGTACAACTTTTGAAGTGTTAGTTGAAGAAATTGATCGTGAAAAGAATCGTGTCATTTTATCTCATAAAGCTGTAGAGATTAAAGAAACGGAAGTACAACGTAAAGCTGCGTTCTCATCTTTAACAGTTGGTCAAATAATTGAAGGAAAAGTAGAACGAATTACAAATTTTGGTGCATTTGTAAATGTTGGTGGGGTAGATGGGTTAGTTCACGTATCTCAGCTGTCTCATAAACGCGTTGAGAATCCAGCAGAAATTGTATCTGTTGGGGATTTAGTTAAAGTACAGATCATTTCGATTGATGAAAAAACGAATCGCTTAGCTTTATCAATGAAATCAGTACAACCTGGCCCATGGGATGAATTGAAAGAAGATGTAAAAGTAGGTGCGGTTGTAGAAGGTATTGTAAAAAGATTAACAAATTTTGGTGCTTTTGTAGAGATTCAAACAGGCCTTGAAGGTCTTGTTCATATTTCTCAAATTTCTGAAAAACACATTAAAAATCCGAAAGAAGCATTAGAAGTTGGTCAAACAGTTAAAGTTAAAGTACTAGACCTAAAAAAAGAAGAAAAACGTTTATCTTTAAGTATTAAGGAAGCTCAGGAAGCGGAATTAAAAGAAGATTATTCTAAATACATCCAACCTCAAGAAAATGCTGGCTTCCAACTAGGAGAACTTTTTGGTGAGAAATTAAAAAATTTCAAAACAAAATAATTTAATGTTAAAAACCTTAGCGAAAATAAAACGCTAAGGTTTTTTTGTTCTGGATTTTACGTAAATTTAGTTTTTATCACATCTTCATCTAGAACGCATAAAAGCAAAATTAATGTTTATTTTGTTGGCGAGCTATTTCTGGAGTGTCAAAACCAGTAGCTCCAGGGAATTGAAGGTTTTTGTCACGATCAGATTCAACACGTCTAGATTCTCTTAACTTTTTTTCTTGGCGATCTTTTCCCACAGATTCCACCTCCATAGTGTATTCTCCTTTAGCTTATATAAAATATTAGTTCTTATACACTATATTTCTGATTAAAGGGTATTCTTTGTGACAAATACTATGGATTAGAGGAGGTTTTTTTTGTGGAAGGTTTAATTTTTTATTGTATTTGCTTTATATTGATAACGGGGCTTGTAATGACAAGTGGTCATCGTAGAAAGTTAGTTTTTATTTTAATTGGATTGGTTCTTTTTGGACGAATCCAATTAACAATTGATCATTCAACGATCTATTTAAGCTATATTATTTTAGCTTTGACTACTTTTTATTATGTAAGCTTCCATACGTTTTATCATCAGATATATATCCTTATTTGTAGCTTAATTGTAGGTATGACATATAGTAGTTTATTTATTATTCAAATATATGACCCTGCCTCATTTTTATTTAAACCTTTTATCATGATCTCCCTTATTCTTTTACTAACCATATTAATACTATGTAAAAAAAATGAAACGAGAGTACTAATATTACTAACTGGATTTTCACAAGGTGAAATATTAAATTATTTAATCTTTACATCAATTAACTTAAACTACTCATTTGGAACTGTAGCATGGTTAGATTCATTAAGCTTTATATTTCTGTTAATGGTATGTTTGGAATGGATTAAAAGAAATATATCTCTTTTTTTATCTAAAAAACAGAATAGCAAGGCAGAAATATAAAACTAATTGGTCTTTTTCACATTTTTTTGTTAAAATAGGTTAGTTATTCTATGGATACTTACATTGCACCATATTTAATGGTTGGCTTTTATCTAAAAGATTGTTGTTTTAAAAAAAGATTGTATTAAAGCAAACTGATGATAATGAAGTTGATTGGAGCGGAAGGTGCGAGACTCCTGTGGGAGCAGCGGGACAGGTGAGACCCCGCAGGAGCGATAGCGACGAGGAGGCTCACCGCACGCCCCACGGAAAGCGAGCAACCTGGAGCGGAAATCAACTTATCACCTTCTTAAATAACAACAAGGTTTACGAAACAGCCAGTAAGACCATAGATTGTGCTAATAACATATAAACAACTTAAATGAAAAATAGTTTGTAAAATGACGAATGACAGTCGATTGATTGATGCATTCACCATATTATACGACGTGATAATAATAATGTATCAAAGCCTAACAACTATATTTATTAGCATGTTCATAAAAATTCAGCACAAATCAAAATAATTAACATGCAAGGCTCTTTTTGTAAAGGACATTTGTAAATACATAATGTAAGAAAGGATGAAATATATGTCAAAACCAACAGTAGCGATTGTTGGACGTCCAAACGTTGGAAAGTCAACAATCTTTAACAGAATAGTAGGAGAAAGAATTTCAATTGTAGAAGATATTCCAGGAGTTACGAGAGACAGAATTTATAGCTCGGGAGAATGGTTAAATCAAGAATTCAGTATCATCGACACAGGAGGAATTGATCTTGGTGATGAACCGTTTTTAGAACAAATTCGTCAACAAGCTGAAATTGCAATTGATGAAGCAGATGTGATTATTTTTCTTGCCAACGGTCGTGAAGGTGTAACTGCAGCGGATGAAGAAGTTGCAAAAATACTTTATAAAACAAAGAAACCTGTGGTTATGGCAGTAAATAAAGTAGATAATCCAGAAATGCGCAGTGATATTTATGACTTTTATGCATTAGGTTTTGGAGAAGTATTCCCTATTTCTGGTTCACATGGACTAGGACTTGGTGATTTGTTAGACGAAGTATTAAAACATTTCCCAGAAAAAACTACTGAAGAATATGATGAAAATACAATTAAGTTTAGTTTGATCGGTAGACCAAATGTTGGTAAATCTTCTCTTGTAAATGCTTTATTAGGACAAGAACGTGTTATCGTAAGTAATGTTGCAGGTACTACTCGTGATGCTGTTGATACTCCATTAACAAGAGATGGACAAGATTATGTCATTATTGATACAGCAGGTATGCGTAAAAAAGGAAAAGTATATGAGAGTACCGAAAAATATAGTGTATTACGTGCATTACGTGCAATTGAACGCTCAGATGTTGTTTTAGTTGTTTTAGATGGTGAAGAAGGAATTATTGAACAAGATAAAAAAATCGCTGGATATGCTCATGAAGCTGGTCGTGCGATTGTAATTGTTGTGAATAAATGGGATGCAGTTGAAAAAGATGAAAAGACGATGAACGAATTTGAAGAAAAAATCCGTGCCCATTTCCAATTTTTAGATTATGCTCCTATTGTTTTCTTATCTGCTAAAACAAAGAAAAGAACACATACATTACTACCGGTTATTAATAAAGCACGTGAAAGTCATAACTTACGTGTACCTACAAATGTATTGAATGAAGTGATTATGGATGCAATAGCAATGAATCCAACACCAACACATAATGGACAACGATTAAGAGTATATTATGCGACACAAGTAGGTGTTAAGCCTCCAACATTTGTTGTGTTTGTAAATGATCCTGAATTACTTCATTTTAGTTATGAAAGATTTTTAGAAAACCGTATAAGAGATGCGTTTGATTTCGCGGGCTCTCCTATTAAAATTATTGGTAGAGCAAGATCATAATAAAGAGCATAAATGTTATATGTAATACCATATGAAAGGGAGTGCCATGATGGATAAAATTGCCGTACTCGGTGCAGGAAGCTGGGGAACAGCTCTAGCGATGGTGTTAGCTGATAATGGTCATGCAGTTACATTATGGGGTAAGAGAACAGAACAGATTAACGAAATTAATGAATATCATACGAACAAAAGGTTTTTACCTGAAATAGGGCTCCCAACTACTATAAAAGCTACAACTAATCTTGAAGATGCATTAGATGGTGCAAATTCAATTCTATTAGTCGTACCAACAAAAGCAATTAGAGAGGTCTGTCAAAAGCTAAATACAATTTTAAATAGACCAGTAACAATTATTCATGCGAGTAAAGGGATCGAACCGAATACTTCAAAGCGAATATCAGAATTAATTGAAGAAGAAATTTCAGAAGCAAATAGAGATGCAATTGTTGTTCTTTCTGGTCCAAGTCATGCAGAAGAGGTTGCACTAAGACATCCTACAACAGTAACAGTAGCTTCAAAAAATATGGAAGAAGCTCGTAAAGTACAAGATTTATTTAATAACCAATATTTCAGAGTTTACACGAATGAAGATATAGTAGGCGTAGAAATTGGTGGAGCATTAAAAAATATCATTGCATTAGCTGCTGGTATCACTGATGGTTTAGGCTATGGGGATAATGCAAAGGCTGCATTAATAACTCGAGGATTGGCTGAGATTATTCGATTAGGTAAGGCGATAGGAGCGAATACGCAAACATTTGCTGGATTAACTGGAATGGGAGATTTAATTGTTACTTGTACAAGTGTTCATTCTAGAAACTGGCGAGCTGGTAATCTTTTAGGGCAAGGCAAATCATTAGATGAAGTTCTAGAAAATATGGGAATGGTTGTTGAAGGCGTTCGTACAACACAGGCGGCATATCATATGGCAAATGAAATTGGTGTTGAAATGCCGATTGTAAACGAACTTTATGCAGTATTATTTGAGGGGAAAGATCCTAAAAATGCTGTTGATTCGTTAATGTCTCGCGGTAAACGTCATGAAACAGAAAGTGTTACTAATTTTATTAGTGATTTAGCTGAGTAAATTTTTCTAGGTTATTTCACCATTTTTTTCTTTCTGCATAGCATATGTTGTAGAACAGAGAAGGAGGAAAAAACGGTGAATGATAACCAAAAAGGTTTTTTTGATAATATTGAGAAACAAACGAAAGTAAGTAAAACTGATATTTTAAAAATAGCTGATTCTGTTAAGGATGCTAATTTTAAAGATGATGCAACGGTACGTAAATTAGTCCGTCAAATTGCTCAAATGACTGGACGTCAAGTACCAAAGGAAAAAGAAGATAAAATTGTTCAAGCAATCATCACAAATAATATGCCACTTGATTTTCAGTCACTTACAAATATGTTTAAGCTTAAATAAATGGGCTAATACTTCTATATTCTAGGAGCGCATACAATAGTTACATTGCATAAAATGTATATGACTATTTGCCATGTTGTATGGAATGGTGGGTATTAGTCAAAAAATGAAGCAAAAGCCCCGAATTGCTTCAGTAATTTAATAAAACCTCAAATCGAACCTTTTTTATGTGTTCGGGCGAGTGTAAAAAAGAAGTGACAAGTTTCACTTCTTTTTTGCATTTCTGACTATTCAAGTAGAAATCAAAAGGTAAAAATAGTGTTCATTTTCAGAAAAGAAGGAATTAATTTTATACTTCCTTCTTTTCATTTCGATTAATAGTTTGTTAATATAGTATAGTAATTGTTATGAATGGGGGATTTGGGATGTCTGCGGGAAGAATTACCGAATTATTATCTTTTGCAGGAATTGGTTTAATGTTATTGTCTATATTTTTTATTTATTTAAGTCGGAATATTATTAAGGTTAAAATTATTAGTAGTATTGTAGCCTTTATAGCGTATATTTCTTTAATCGTTTCTGGTTTTATTATTTTTATTGTCGTAGTTAGCTGGCCAAGTTAAAAGATGTTTTGGTGGATGGAGAGAATGAAAGATGAAAAAAGTTAGTTTATTTATTTTACTAATGGTTTGTATGTTTACATTATCGGGTTGTTTGTACCCTGAAAATCGCCTAGCTCAAAATCAAGTGCCGTATCCTGATCAACTAGCTTCTGTACAGTCTGCGGTAAATCAATATAAAAAAGATACGAACGGATTACTTCCAATTAAAACTCGGGATGAAAAAACACCGATGTATCAACGTTATCCAGTTGATTTTACAAAATTAACACCTAAATATATGAGTGATGCTCCTGGAAACGCATATGAAAGTGGTGGGCCGTTTCAATATGTCATTATGGATGCTGAAACAAATCCAACGATAAAATTGATTGATTTACATACAACGGATAAATTACGTGATGTGAAACTACAAATTGATATGTACAAAGATAATAATACTTATCCTGCTATTAAAAAAGTAATTACCGATGGAGTTTACATGTTAAATTATAAAAAAATGGGCTTTAAAGAAGAACCTTATGTAATCAGTCCATATTCTCATAAAAATTTACCGATTGTAATGGGAGCAGATGGACAACTCTATATTGATTATTCGGTTGATTTATACGAACAATTAAAAAAATCTAAAAAACAATATAAAGAGGGTGATGATATAAGAGATTTACTCTATACGAATTCCCCTTTTGTGCCGGCATATTCTCTTCCATATACGGTAAAAAATGGAGAGCCAGTCTTTAAAACAAACAATCATTAAATACCGTTTTTTTTAACTGCTACACATAATCCTTCAGTAGAAGAATACATTCTATTGAAGGATTTTTTTTTAGGCTCTGTTATATATTAATGTTGTTTTTAGAACATTTAAATTGAAGAGAATCTATGGAATTCTTGCAGAAAAGCGGAATGCCGATATCCGTCAGGGAGGAATGAGCAAAGAGGCATGGCTGTTCGCCTCCGGAAAGGGAACGGATTCTCTTGAATATCAACAATATAGATTAACAGAACCTTTTAGTAAAAAAATGCATTTAAAATTAAAAAATCTTGTCATAACAGACTAGGACAACATCATAGACTAATATTGTCATAGACAAATTACTTCAAGTAAATAATTCCCATGTATTGATGAATCGGGAGGGGAACACATGGAAAAAATAGATATTTTTAAAGACATTGCAGAACGAACAGGAGGCGATATCTACTTAGGAGTTGTTGGTGCTGTTCGTACTGGTAAATCTACATTTATTAAACGCTTCATGGAGGCAGTCGTTATCCCAAATATTAAAAGTGAGGCAGATAGAGCGAGGGCTCATGACGAATTACCACAAAGCGCAGCTGGTAAAACAATTATGACAACAGAGCCTAAGTTTGTTCCGAATCAAGGGGTAAAAATACATGTAGCCGATGGGTTAGATGTAAACATTCGTTTAGTAGATTGTGTAGGGTATAGTGTACCAGGTGCAAAAGGATATGAAGATGAGAATGGTCCTAGAATGATTAGTACACCTTGGTATGAAGAACCTATTCCTTTTAATGAGGCTGCTGAAATTGGTACACGTAAGGTTATTCAGGAACACTCGACAATTGGTGTAGTTGTAACGACAGATGGTACAATTGGTGAAATTGCACGTTTTGATTATATTGACGCAGAAGAGCGGGTTGTAAATGAGTTAAAAGAGGTTGGTAAGCCGTTTATAATGGTTGTTAACTCATCTCAGCCTTATCATCCAAGTACAGAAGCTTTAAGACAAGAGCTAACCCAAAAATACGATATCCCGGTCATTGCATTAAGTGTAGAAGCAATGAGAGAGGGAGATGTTTTAAATGTACTTAGAGAAGCACTTTATGAGTTTCCAGTTTTAGAAGTAAACGTTAATTTACCAAGCTGGGTATTAGTATTAAAAGAAAATCATTGGTTACGCCAAAGTTATCAAGAAGCAATACAAGAAACTGTAAAGGATATTAAAAGATTACGGGATGTCGATTTTGTAGTAGGGCAGTTCAGTGAATATGACTTTATCCAAAATGCACAATTAGCGGGAATTGATATGGGGCAAGGTGTAGCAGAAATTGATTTATCAGCACCAGATGAACTATACGATCAAGTTTTAAAAGAAGTAGTTGGTGTTGAAATTAGAGGAAAAGATCATCTTCTTGAATTAATGCAAGACTTTGCACATGCAAAACAAGAGTATGATCAAGTTGCAGATGCATTAAAAATGGTTAAACAAACAGGTTATGGAATTGCAGCTCCTTCGTTATTAGATATGAGTTTAGATGAACCAGAAATAATCCGTCATGGATCAAGATTTGGTGTGAAATTAAAAGCCGTTGCACCATCAATCCATATGATTAAAGTCGATGTAGAATCTACATTTGAGCCAATTATTGGTACTGAAAAACAGAGTGAAGAATTAGTAAAATATTTGATGCAAGATTTTGAAGACAATCCATTATCAATTTGGAATTCCGATATATTTGGACGTTCATTAAGTTCAATTGTTCGTGAAGGAATTCAGGCTAAATTGTCATTAATGCCAGAAAATGCAAGATATAAACTCAAAGAAACATTAGAACGAATTATCAATGAAGGTAGCGGTGGATTAATTGCTATTATCTTATAGGGGAATTTTCAGGTCTCTATGAAATTCATAGAGGCTTTTTCTTCTGAGTAGATTGAATTTTAAAAAAGTTAATATGATTTTAACGTACTATTAAACATTTTCTTCCAAAATATATTGAAATATGTATTAGAATCGTATAATATAAGGCATGACAGTGAAATTACTTGTATTTTGTAGTATAAAATGTAGAAATTTTGTATACAAATGGAATAAGAAATTTTATCACTTCTTTGGGAGGAGGTGAAAGATATGAACAAAACAGATTTAATCAATGCAGTTGCTGAAGCAGGAGAGTTAAACAAAAAGCAAGCTACTCAAGCTGTTGACGCTGTATTCGAATCAATTCTTGGTGCGTTACAAAACGGGGATAAAGTACAATTAATCGGCTTTGGTAATTTCGAAGTACGTGAGCGTGCAGCTCGTAAAGGACGTAATCCACAAACAGGTGAAGAAATCGAAATCGCTGCTAGCAAGGTTCCAGCTTTCAAACCTGGTAAAGCGCTTAAGGATGCTGTAAAATAATTACATAGTTTAAGCGAAAAAGAAGGATGCTGTCACAGCGTCCTTCTTTTTTGCTTAAAAAATTTAAGATGTGTTAAAATAAGTAAAAGATTTAGCAATTACAGATGGGGGATTTAGCATGAAGGAAGTTAATTTAGAAAAAATTGAACAAGCAGTTCGACAAATATTAGAAGCAATTGGTGATGATCCATCTCGTGAAGGTATTCTTGATACACCAAAACGAGTTGCAAAAATGTACGCTGAAGTATTCTCTGGTATGAGACAAGACGAGAGAGAACATTTACATAAAGTTTTTGGTGAAGATCACGAAGAGCTTGTATTAGTAAAAGATATTCCATTCCATTCAATGTGTGAACATCACTTATTACCTTTTTATGGAGTAGCCCATGTAGCATATTACCCTAGAAATGGTAAGGTAACAGGATTAAGTAAGCTAGCTCGTACTGTTGAAACAGTAGCGCGTCGTCCTCAGCTTCAAGAACGTATTACAACATCGATTGTTGATGCAATTATGGAAGTTTTAGAACCTCATGGAGCAATGGTTGTTGTAGAAGCCGAGCATATGTGTATGTCAATGCGAGGTGTAAGAAAACCAGGCTCTAAAACAGTTACAACTGCTGTACGTGGATCTTTAAAAGAGGACAAACAAGCAAGAAATGAAATTCTATCAATGATCAATTCAAAATAAGTTGGTTTACTATTCGGTTAGATTGTTTACTTATTTTTTATATAAGGCAATTTTTAAAAGGTTGTTGTTTTTCAATAGATTTTGTTAAAACAAACTGATGTTAATAAAGTTGATTGGAATGGAAGGTGCGAGACTCCTGTGGGAACAGCGGGACAGGTGAGACCCCGAAAGCGTGATAGCGCCGAGGAGGCTCACCGCGCGCCCCACGGAAAGCGCATCCTGGCAACTTATCACCTTCTTAAATAGCAACTTTAATAAAACAGATTATTAATTTTTAAAAATCAATCTTTTTTAACTACTGATCCTATCTAACCAATAAAGATATGATATAATACGGTTTAGAAATGTCTTTAGAATGGATGAAAGAAATGAACTCTGTAAATATACATATTCAGGCAGTACGTAATGAGGTAGAGAATAAAATTAAACATTCCTATCTCGCAAAAAATTTAGAAGCGCCGTTCATTGACGAACAAAAGCTTTTATTATTAGTAGATTTCTTGGGGTTTTTAAATTTTAATAGTAGTCAAATTGTTCACTACGGAAGCGCAGTTACAATTATTCAATTAGCATTAGATACGCATGAAAAGGTATCTTACTACGAAGCATCTTCATCTACTCGTGAAAAAAAACAGTTAACCGTTTTAGAAGGTGATTTATATAGTGGGCTATATTATGAGGCACTATCGTATTCAAGTGAGATTAATCTGATAAAAACATTATCAAAAGCGATTCGTATCATGAATGAAGAGAAAATTAATTTTCAGATTGGCGATTTTAAAAGTGTAGATCAGCTTAATAATTGTGTGATGAAAATTGAATCTGTCATACTTTCTCAATTTTGTAACTATTTTAACGAACCAAAATGGGCAAACTATTATCAGTTAAAACTTTTAGAGAATAGATTACAAAAGGAATTAGTTCATTTACAATCTGGAAAAAACACGCACTATATACATTGTTTATCCAAATTAACTTTAAATGAATTAAATAGTAATCTTTTGCAAAAAGTTTTAGAAAATGAAATAACAAAAACAAGAAAATTATTGGATGAAGTAACAATTTAAGAACGATTTATTGTTTTATTAAAGGCGGGAACAGTATTGACACAATCAAAAGAAGAACGCGTACATGATGTTTTTGAAAAGATTTATAATAAATATGATAAAATGAATGGAATTATTAGCTTTCAGCGACATATTGCTTGGAGAAAGCAAACAATGAAGGAAATGAACGTTCAAAAAGGAATGAAAGCGCTAGATGTTTGTTGCGGGACAGGCGATTGGACGATTGCATTAGCGGAAGCGGTTGGAAGTGAAGGGAAAGTAGTTGGACTAGATTTTAGTAAAAATATGTTATCAGTCGGCGAAGAAAAAGTGAATCAGCTTGGGTTAAACCATGTTACATTAATCCATGGTAACGCGATGGAATTACCGTTTGAAGATAATGAATTTGATGTTATTACAATTGGTTTTGGATTGAGAAATGTTCCAGATTATATTCAAGTTTTGAAAGAAATGACTAGAGTTGTAAAACCAGGCGGAAAAGTAGTTTGTTTAGAAACATCACAACCAACTATGATTGGATTTAAACAAGGCTATAAATTATATTTTAAATTTATTATGCCGATCTTTGGCAAAATGTTCGCGAAAAGTTATAAAGAATATTCATGGCTGCAAGAAAGTGCTAGTACTTTTCCGGGTATGAATGAATTAGCTAAAATGTTTAGTGAAGTGGGATTAACAAATATTAAGGTGAAGCCATTCACATTTGGTGTTGCCGCGATGCATCTAGGGGTTAAACCCTAAAATTATTAGATAGTTCGATATAAAGAATTTATAAGTTGGAATGATATATAATAGGTGAACGGAATGAAAGTTAAATGGAAATACTCCTACTTAAAGAAAGATATGGATGCGATTGAGCATACATTAAGACAATTAGTAACCACAGAGCAGCCTATCTTACACGCAGCTTCACTGAAGCTTTTAGAGGCTGGTGGAAAGCGATTTAGACCAGTATTTGTCATACTAGGTGCTAAATTTGGAAAGTATCAATTGCAATCAATTAAAAATGTAGCAGCAACATTAGAATTAATCCATATGGCATCTTTAGTTCATGATGATGTAATTGATGAAGCGAAATTAAGACGTGGTAAAGAAACAATCAATGAAGAACATGGTAATAAGATTGCAATGTATGCAGGCGATTTTTTATTTGCAAGAGCGCTAGAAAGCATGTCTGAAATTGAAGAGTCAAAAGCACATCAAAGGTTAGCTGATACAATTTTAGAAGTATGTCTTGGGGAAATTGAACAAATAAAAGATAAATACAATTTTAAACAAAATTTACGATGTTATCTAAGACGAATTAAAAGGAAAACTGCACTACTAATTTCAGCTAGTTGTGAAATCGGAGCAATTGCCTCTGGAGCTGAATTAAAATTTCAAACTGTTTTAAAAAAATATGGATATTATTTAGGGATGTCATACCAAATTATGGATGATATTTTAGATTTTACATCTTCCGATAAGGAATTAGGAAAACCTGCAGGTAGTGACCTATTACAAGGGAATATAACGTTACCAGTTTTATTCGCAATGGAAAACCCTACTTTACACGAGAAAATCATCAAAGTGAATGAAAATACATCTGTTGAATACATGAAAAGTTTAATTGAAGACATTAAAAAGAGCGGCTCAATTGACCGAGCGCGAGATATCAGTGATCGATATTTAGACAAAGCACTTTCTAGCATTAAAGATTTACCAAAAGGTGAAGCAAAGTCAATGCTAATTACCATTGCAAAAAATATCGGAAAAAGAAAAAGCTAACTGTACTTTAAAATTGAAGTACAGTTTTTTAACGAAAAGCGGAGACAACCCGTTTATCTCCGACAGACGTTGGAGCACCAACCAAATGAAGTGTGGTTTTCACTTCAATTGGTTGGTGTGAAACGGCCGAGGAGATGGTTGTCGGAGCTAGACAGTTAGAAAAGTGTAGCAGACTTGTTTAGCTCTGATAGGGATTGGAGCAAAACCAAAGAGCAGTGCGGTTTTCACATCACTTTGGTTTTGTGAAACGGCCGAGGGGATGGTTGCTGAAACTAGACAGAACGAAAAGCGGAGACAACCCGGTTATCTCCGAAAGGCGTTTGTGTGAGCGATTAGTATGGTATAGGGAGCTAGTGGGGGTGTTAATCGAAGAAGGATTAACGCTTTTTTTGTTGAAGTTATATTAAGTAAACGGTTAGGATAGCTTAATAAGGGGTAACAAATAGAAAGGATATGATGGTATGTATATAGAATTAACAAGGAGGTATATAAGAACTTGAAAAAATCTCCTCTTTTATTACTCATACTTACATTATTGTTTCTCGTAACAGGGCTTGGATTTGCATTTTTTAAACAAATCAAAGTCACTCCTTCTAAAGAGAACGTGACAAAAGAGAATTGGTTACAATCTCCCTACTTACGTTGGTCATATTCACATATGAAAGAACTAGCGTTAACAAGCGAAGTGAAAAACAATCCTATGCAAGTAGCAACATTCCCTACTGCATTACAAAACTTAGATAATTTTTCTGTTAATAAAGAAAATGGAGGAAATACTCCTTTAAAGAAACTATTAGATGAGAATAAAACAGATGCATTTGTTGTTATACATAACGGAAAACTTGTTTACGAGCATTATTTCAATGGCTTTAAACAAAATGAGCAGCACGGAATGGCCTCTTTAACAAAAGTTTTTACTGGTGCACTTGTACAAACATTAGCCGAAGAAGGACTTATCAATGTGAATAAGACTGCTGAAACATATGTCAAAGAATTACGAAACACTCCATTTGGAAAAGCAACAATTCAACAATTAATGGACATGCAGGTTTCTGCTGAATACCCTACACATGGATATATGCAGAAAGGATTGGAAAATCAAGATGCTCAATTATATTTAGCCAGCAATATTCTTCCTCGTGGTAAAAACTATGATGGTCCAATGAAAATTTATGATATGCTACAAGAGGCAAAAGAAACAGCATCACCTGGAACTGAGTTTTCTTATAATAACGGTTCATCTGAAACACTCGGGTGGATTATACGGACAGTCACTGGAAAATCGTTAACCGAAAATGTAAGTGAGAGAATTTGGTCCAAAATAGGTATGGAAGAAAATGGGTATTATGTTACAGATGAATCAGGAGTTGAACAAGCAAGTGCTGGTTTAAATGCGACTGCAAGAGATATTGCCAGATTTGGTCAATTGATTTTAAATAACGGTCGCTACAATGGAGTGCAAATTCTACCTTCCTCTATTTCAAAGAATGTAAAAAGCGTACAAGAAGGAGAATTGGCAATCAGACAAGGCGCATCCATGTCTTATCATAATCAATGGTGGATCCCTCATAACGAAGAAGGCGCCTTTGAAGTGTTAGGAAGTTATGGCCAATACCTCTATATAGACCCAAAAGCAAATATGGTGATTGTACATTTTTCCTCAAATGCTGAGCCGAGCAGTGAGGTTAAAGCAACTTATTCAAACATGTATGTGCAAATCGCGAAATATTTAGAAAAAGGGGCTGTCCCAAAAGGTAGACTTCAAGCACAAAATTAATAAAACAAAACGCAAAAATGTTGATTTAACAGCATTCTTGCGTTTTTACTTTAAGTGTTATTTGATCATATATCTTGTACTCTTACTTTCCTTAATAATCCCATCAACTTACCGTTTGCATAGATCGAAAAGTAAGCGATACCAATTTACTGATAGTAAGAATCTTATAAACTATTGATAAATTCGTTGAATAATGTTACTATTCAACTGTACTTTGTATACATACTTATTTCAAAGGGGTAGAACAGAAATGGAAAGAACATACTTAATGGTTAAGCCTGATGGCGTACAACGTAATTTAATTGGGGAAATTGTTTCACGTTTTGAGAAAAAAGGCTTTCAATTAGTTGGAGCTAAATTAATGCAAGTTAGTAAAGAAACTGCTGAATTACATTACGGAGAGCATAAAGAGCGTCCTTTCTTTGGAGAGTTAGTAGATTTCATTACATCAAGCCCTGTTTTTGCAATGGTTTGGGAAGGTGAAAATGTAATCGCTACAGCTCGTCAAATGATGGGTGCTACTAATCCAAAAGATTCTGCACCTGGTACAATCCGTGGAGAATTTGCTGCAACTGTTGGTAAAAATATCATTCATGGTTCTGATTCACCTGAAAGTGCAGAGCGTGAAATCGGTATTTTCTTTAAAGAAAATGAGCTAGTAGAATACTCAAAATTAATTAAAGAGTGGGTTTATTAATCCTTAGATGATCATAAAAGAACCAGCAGAAAATGCTGGTTTTTTTGAGTAGATTTATATTTATTATCAAACATTAACGGGCAGTTAATCCCCTTGATAGAAGTTTCACTTTATATACATATCGAATGGAGTTTAGTTATGGATGGATATATTGAATTTATTCAACAAATGAAAAAAAAATCTGGGATTGATCTTTCCAAATATAAAGAATCACAAATGAAAAGAAGATTAAAATCCATGTATGAAAAAAAAGGATTTAATTCTTTTTCTGAATTTTTTAAAGGGATTGATCAAGATAAACAGTTATATTACGAATTTCTAGATCGTATGACGATAAACGTATCTGAGTTTTTTCGTAATACAAATCGATGGGATGTATTAGAAAAAGAAATACTACCAAAATTAATTAAAAACTCATCTAAATTAAAAATATGGAGCGCTGCTTGTTCAACAGGAGAAGAACCATATACATTAGCAATGATGCTATTAAAACACTTAACTCCCTCAAAATTTGAAATCATTGCAACTGATTTAGATGAAAATGTTTTAGCAAAAGCTAAAATTGGTGTATATCATGAGAAATCAATTACTGGTATTCCTAAGGATTTATTAACGAAGTATTTTGTTAAAGAAGGAGAAAATTATTGTGTATCGGATCAACTAAAAAAAGTAATTACATTTAAAAAACACAATCTATTATTAGATCCATATGAGAGTCAAGTAGATTTAATTGTTTGTAGAAATGTATTAATCTATTTTACAGAGGATGCAAAAGATAAAATATACACTCAGTTTTCGGGTTCTTTAAAAAATAATGGAGTTCTATTCGTAGGAAGTACAGAGCAAATATTCCAACCGAATAGATATAATTTTAATTCAGAAGAAACATTCTTCTATATAAAAAATGCTTAAAAGACCTAACATTATAAGGTCTTTTTTTTTGTCAAAATTTATAGGTTAGTGTTTTAATTAAACATAGAAGAAAAGGCTCCGTAGAAGGTTATCTTTTAATAAGTCTATTTTCGTATACATTGTTCCTTTTTTTAGTATGTGTTAGTTGATTTCCACTCCAGGATGCTCGCTTTCCTTGGGGCGTGAGCTGAGCCTCCTCGTCGCTATCGCTCCTGCGGGGTCTCAGCCTTCCCGCATCTCCCACAGGAGTCGAGCACCCTTCCGTTCCAATCAACTTCTGTCTTTTTATAAAACCTAAAAACAAAAATCTTTAAAAAAGAGCCTATATAAAAATGTCATAAGTTGATTTCCGTTTCACTCAACTTCCAATCAACAATTTGCTTTAACAAAATCTTATTAAAGACAATAACCTTATAATAAATAGCTTTTTAAGATATGTTTAACTTGGTAACTAACACAGTTCTATGACGTACTTTTTTAATAAAGTAAAAGATTATGGTATAGTAGTAAAAAATATCCTATTTATTACAGGATTAGCTTGTGAGAATATGAAATAAAATAATAAAGGCTCATATCTAAAAGATTGTTGTTTTTGAGATTATTAATTTTAAAGACGAAAGTTTATTACAATGGAAGGTGCGAGACTCCTGTGGGAATAGCGGGAAGGCTGAGACCCCGCAGGCTTGCCGAGGAGGCTCAGCTCACGCCCCACGGAAAGGGAGCAACCTGGAATTGTAATAAACTAACGCATTTTAAAATAGCAACAATGTATACGAAAACAGCCAAAATAAAAAAGAGGGAAATGCATGGAACAGATTTGTGAATTACAAATAAATACAAAATCAAAAAGTTATTTCATTACAATTGGTTATGATATTCTCCATACACTTCCTCAAATAATAAATAGCCTTTCACCTAAAATTACGAAAATATTAATAATAACGGATACGAATGTTGCCGTTAATTATTTAGATGAAGTGAAGTCAAAATTAACTGATCAATTTGATGTGCTTGATTTCGTTATTCCAAGTGGAGAACAAAGTAAGAGTATGATGATGTTTGAAAAATGCTCATCATTTGCTTTATCTTCACAGTTGGATCGTAATAGCTTAATTATCGCATTGGGCGGGGGAGTCGTAGGAGATTTAGCAGGTTTTGTAGCAGCGACTTATATGAGGGGTATTCGTTTTATTCAAGTACCAACGACCTTATTAGCTCATGATAGTGCAGTAGGTGGGAAAGTAGCGATTAATCTTCCATTAGGAAAGAATGTAGTAGGCGCTTTCTATCAACCAGAGCATGTACTTTATCATTTAAATTTTTTAGAAACACTACCTTTATCTGAAATGCGTTCTGGATTTGCAGAAATTAGTAAGGAAGCTATGTTATCTTCAAAAGAAGAAGTAAATTGGTTAATGGAGCATGTAAAACAAATTACAGATCTAGAACGGAATATTCTAAAGCAAATTCTCAAAATGGGAGTGCAAATAAAAAATAACATAGTTTCAACAGATGAAAAGGAAAAAGGGATTCGTGCATTTTTAAATTTAGGACATACATTAGGACATGCATTAGAGGCACATTTAGGGTATTCTGTCATATCTCATGGTGATGGAGTTGCATTTGGAACTTTGTTTGCTTTATATGTTAGTGAAAACTTATTTGGTGTAGATTTGCATTTTGATGAAATAAGAAAATGGTACAACCAACTAGGATTCCCATTATTTACAAATATTGATAGTGCAGAAGTAATCAAGTTAATGAAGCATGATAAAAAAAATATAGGCAATTCAATCCGCTTTATTCTTCTTAAGAAATTTGGTCAAGCTGAACTACATGAAATTAAACAAGAAAAGATACATACTTTACTAAACAATTTTTTAGACCTTTTCCGAAACGAAAAAGAATTGTAAATTACTTAAGGATATTTTCTAAAAGATTGTTGTTTTTACAAAGGTAAATATTAATAAAAAAGTTGATTGAAGCCAGCGTCCTGGAGCGGAAATCAACTATCTCACTCTTAAATAGCAACAAAGTTTACGAAAACAGCCTTACTTAAAAATCTATTATTTGACACTGTTTTAGATCAAAAAGTAAATAAATGGTCGATAAGTTTTCTCTGTAAAATAAAGGGATATTTGAAGAAATGGAAGAAATTATAATATGTATAATCAATTAAACTAGTTTAGGTTTACAATATTGTAATGTCTAATCATTAAATGTCGTTAAATTGACACACCTCAAAATGACTAGTTCAGTTCATTTTAATGGTATAATAATATTTTGGCGTCGTATGAGAATATATGAAGTGTTTAATGATTAGATGCAGAAATAAAAAGGTAGAGGTATTACATATGAGTATAGTAAATGAAGCGATTCAATTAATTGAAAATGGACTAACTGAAGAAGGATTATCAAAGCTACAATCATTTTTAAAAAATGCGAATGATGAAGAGAAATATGAAATTGCACTTATTTTTCAATCTCTAGGTTTAGTTGAAGAAGCAAAAAATATTATTGAAGATTTATACTATTTATATGATGAAGATGAAGAATTGAAAATTATATTAAGTGAATTGTTAATTGATTTAGACGAAGAGGATGAAGCCTTAAATTTATTATTAACAATTAAGCCTGAAAGCGATTTTAGGGTACAAGCATTATTATTAATGGCTGATATCTATCAAGTGCAAGGCTTAGATGAAGTAGCAGAAAGTAAGCTACTAGAAGCAAAAAGAATGCTTCCTGATGAACCAGTTATCGATTTCGCTCTTGGAGAGTATTATTTCAGTAAATACGAGTATAGTAAAGCAATTTCATATTATAAAGAATTAACTTCTAAAGACATTGATTTAAAAGGAGTTAATAAGAAATTACGTTTAGCCGAATGTTTAAGTGCTGAAGGAGAATGGGATGAAGCAATTCCATACTATGAAAGTGGTATTGAAGAATCAAAAGATTTCCATACATTATTGGGCTATGGAATTACTTTGTTTCAAGCGGAGAGATATAATGCGGCTATCCCTATCCTAGAGGAAGCGATTTTCCTTGATGAAGAATATATTGTTGCTTATTTATGGTTAAGTAAAGCTTTCGAAATGGAAGGTCAAATAACTGATAGTTACGAAACGCTACAAAAAGCAATTAAAGTGGATGAGACAAATGTAGATTGTCAATTAGCAGCAGCAAAAATAGCACGTAAACTCAAATATCATGAAGAATGTAAGAAACATCTTGGAGAAGCTCTAACGTATGATCCTTCATTAATAGAAGGAGTACAATTACTAGTTGGAATCTATTTTGAAGAAGAAGAGTTTGAAGCTGTTATTGATACAATATCTTTAGCAATGAAACATGGAGCATTTGATCCACAATTCAATTGGGATCTTGCAAAAGCATATAATCAAATAGAGAAGTACGATGAGGCATTAAATTACTACCGAACTGCATATAATGACTTTAACCAAGAAATGACGTTTTTAAAAGAATATGGTGATTTCTTATACGAAGAAGGACTTCATAAAGAAGCAAAAGAAGTTTATCAAAAATTAACAACAGATGATTTATTGATGGAAGATGTTATTGAACGTCTTGATCGTTTAAATGACCTTGAATAATTTTCTTGGTTCAGAAATGGGGATTTGAAAAAAGAACAGAGGAGGGAAAATGAAATGGCAACCCCTGTATCTGTGAACGAAAAAAAAGACTTTGTAAAATGGTTTCTTAGCAATTTTCAGCTTAAACAAAGGGAATGCGTTTGGATATTAAATTATTTAATGAGTCATGACTATTTGATGAAAAAAGTACATTTTGTAGAGCAAGCAAAATATTGTCCAAGAGGATTAGTAATGTCTACAAATTGTGTAAAGGAAGTACCATTTCATTTTTATAAACAAAATGTCATGACAACAGATGCTGAAAAGTCATTTCATGATATTCGCTTAAATCGTGATGAGGATATTTACATCCAGCTTAATTTTAAATCTTCTTTCCAGTATCCAATGTTTGTTTCAGTTTTGGAAGAAAACCCTCACCTTCCTAAAAACGTCGAAAGTAATGAAAAAGATCGGATATTTGCAGAAAAACTTTTAAATGATTCAGTTTTAACATTTCAGCGAAATCGATTAATGAAATTAATCGATGATGCTTTAGATCGGCAAGATGCAGAAGCATTCCATAGATTGTCGAATGAATTGAAATATTTATCCTAATAATTTTTATCATGAAAAGAGTCTCTACCGATAGAGACTTTTTTATTTTGCCTAGGCTACCCTGAAAATAACATTTTAAAAGATAATCATTATAGGATGAATTCCTTATTTTCATGTGCCATGGTGAGAATTTTATATTAGCATGGGGGACTCTTTTCTAAAAGATTGTTGTTTTTGAGATGATTAATTTTAAAGACAGAAGTTGAATACAGCGGAAGGTGCGAGACTCCTGTGGGAATAGCGGGAAGGCTAAGACCCTGCAGGAGCATTAGTGACGAGGAGGCTCAGCTCAGGCCCCACGGAAAGGGAGCATCCTGGAGTTGTAATCAACTAACGCATTCTAAAATAGCAACAATGTATACGAAACCAGCCTTCGCCTAAATTAACTGATTAGATGAAATAGTAAATCTCTTACTTTCGTAAAATAGCGTTATATGTTTTAATTAATAATGGGTAATGTTCACGGAATTTTCATAAATTAATAGCTTAAAACTCTTTAAAAGAAGGTAGGATAACACGATGATATGGATAGAGAAAGATTTAAAACAAGTAATTGAAAATAAAGAATTTATTGATACTGTTTTAGTACCACTAACACCAATTTCTTTTAATGAGCATGACGTAAAATTAGCAAATCAAGTAGAGGATCTTGGTATTTTACTAAATGAGCTAGAGAGACAGTATAGAGGTAGAGTGATCGTAACACCTCCATTTTCCTATTTAATAGATGAATCAAATAAAGTAAACCGATTAAATGAGTGGGGAAATATGTTTAGAGAAAATGGGATGAAAAATATATTTTTTGTGACATGTGATTTTGAATGGGAAGGTTTAGAAACTGATTTTACAGATAATATTATGTGGATCCCATCGCTAGATTTAGCGTCATTTGATATGACGACTCAAAAAACAATTGTATCAAAACATATTGAACATTTAATTACTATTTTTTCAAAAAAATGGTAGTTGAAAGAAAATGTGAATAATTCAGATGATTATTACTAGGATGATATTGACCTACTAAAATTGTTATTATATTATGAAAGTGTCCTAGTTTAATAAATAATAGATTGTCCTTACTGGAGAACTTATGATAGAGGGGGGAATTTTCATGAGTGGAAAAGTTTCAAGACGCCAATTTTTGAACTACACATTAACTGGTGTTGGTGGATTCATGGCAGCGGGGATTGTCATGCCACTAGCTCGCTTTGCTATTGATCCGGTTTTGAAAAAAGAAGCAGCTGGCTCGATGGTATCAGTAGGCTTAGTAAAAGATTTAACGAATGAACCAAAACGTTTTGACTTTAAAGTTCATCAAGTTGACGGTTGGGTTGAATCTGATGCACCATTTCAAGCTTGGGTGTATAAAAACGATAAAGGAGAAATTATCGCTTTATCACCAGTTTGTAAGCATCTTGGCTGTACCGTAAACTGGAATGATGACAAACAGTTTCCAAATCAGTTCCATTGTCCATGCCACGGCGGTCGTTATGAGAAGAACGGCAAAAACATTGCTGGTACACCACCATTAGCACCACTTGATATGTATCAAGTAAAAGTGAAAGGTGATTCATTCTATCTTGGTAAAGCGTTACCACAAGGAGGTAAGTAATCGTGCTTAATAAAATTTACGATTGGGTAGATGAGCGATTAGACATTACTCCTCTTTGGAGAGATATCGCTGATCACGAGGTACCTGAACACGTTAACCCAGCGCATCATTTTTCAGCATTCGTATATTGCTTCGGAGGATTAACTTTCTTCGTAACTGTTATTCAAATTTTATCTGGTATGTTTTTAACAATGTATTATGTACCAGATATTAAAAATGCATGGGAATCTGTTTATTATTTACAAAACAATGTTGCTTACGGACAAATTGTTCGAGGAATGCACCATTGGGGAGCAAGTTTAGTTATTGTTATGATGTTTTTACATACGCTACGTGTATTCTTCCAAGGAGCATATAAAAAACCTCGTGAATTAAACTGGATTGTTGGAGTATTAATTTTCTTCGTTATGCTAGGTTTAGGATTCACAGGATATTTATTGCCTTGGGATATGAAAGCGCTATTTGCTACAAAAGTAGGATTAAATATCGCAGAACAAACACCTTTAATTGGTAATGCAGTAAAGACTCTAATTGCTGGTAGCCCAGATATCATTGGAGCTCAAACATTAACTCGTTTCTTTGCAATTCATGTATTCTTCTTACCAGGAGTTTTACTTGCATTAATGGGAACGCATTTCTTAATTATTCGTAAACAAGGGATTTCTGGTCCACTATAATAAATCCTTTATTAATAGTGAGAAGATCAGTAGACGTTTTGTAATAAAGGAGGGAGAACATGCATCGCGGTAAGGGAATGAAATTCGTAGGTGACTCACGTGTCCATGTAGATCGTAAACCGAATATTCCGAAAGATTATTCTGAATATCCTGGTAAAACAGAAGCATTCTGGCCAAATTTCTTGTTAAAAGAATGGATGGTAGGTGCTGTATTCTTAATTGGTTATTTATGTTTAACAATTGCTCATCCATCACCGCTAGAAAAATTAGCGGATCCAACAGATACGGGCTATACGCCACTACCTGACTGGTATTTCTTATTCTTGTATCAATTACTTAAATATTCATACGCATCCGGGCCTTATAATACAATTGGTGCATTCGTTATTCCAGGTTTAGCATTTGGTGGACTTCTTTTAGCACCATTCTTAGATCGTGGTCCTGAGCGTAAGCCATCTAAGCGTATTATTCCAACTGGTTTAATGCTTTGTGGTTTAGCTGCTACTGTTTATTTAACATGGGAAGCTGCTGCTCACCATGACTGGAAAAAACAACACGAACAAGGTAAAATCCAAAATTTCGCTACTTTGGATCAAGCAGATCCTGGCTATAAATTATTACAAAAAAATACTTGTGTAACTTGTCATGGTGACAACTTACAAGGTGGGCCAGCTGCTCCTGCATTACAAAATGCGAATTTAAAATCTGATGAAGTTGCAAAAATCGCTCGTGAAGGAAAAGGTGGCAAAATGCCTCCTGGTGTCTTTAAAGGAACTGACGCTGAACTAAAAACTTTATCTGAATATGTTGAGAAAGTATCAACAAAGAAATAATGTGTGAAAAAGAGTCGATTTATTCGACTCTTTTTTTATGTCCTTTTTTAAAGATTGCTGTTTTAAGGTTTTGTAAATAAAAGAAAGAGAGAAGTTGATTGGAACGGAAGGATGCTCGACTCCTGTGGGAGATGCGGGAAGACTGAGACCCCACAAGCGTATGCGACGAGGAGGCTCAGCTCACGCCCCTAGGAAAGCGAGCATCCCTACGTTCCAATCAACTTACATATACTGAAATAACAACAATGTAAACTAAAACAGCCTTTATTATTTATACTAAAACCATCTAATGAATCTACACTTTAAAATAAAAACAGTTTCCCTTCTATTAAGGAAGTATGATTCGTAATTTTGAGGTAAGAATGACAGACAGAAGGAAAACCAAAACAACATTTAATAGGTAAGATAAATTTAGGATGGTTTAGATAATGATAAATAATTTAATGGCATTTCTAAGACTCAAATCAATTTTATGGATTTTATTTATTGTAAATTTATTAGGAACGATCTATGGATATTATTGGTATAGATTTCAAATTGAAGAAACAGTTTATTGGTTACGTATTTTTGTACCAGATAGCCCGACTGCATCACTTTTTCTTTGTATTGTATTACTTGGGTATTTAATGAACCAACAAAATGGATTAATCGAAGCGCTTGCATTTGTAAGTTTAATAAAATATGGTATATGGGCTGTTGTAATGAACTGCTTTGTTTTGTTTATACAAAAGGAGTTAAACTTAACAGCTTATTTACTTATTTTTTCACATGCAGCAATGGCCTTTGAGGCAATACTATTCGCACCTTTCTTTAAAGTGAAGGCATGGCAATTAATTGTTGCGTCTATTGTGATTTTACAAGATGTCATTTTTGATTATGTCTTTAATACAATGCCTACATATTATATGCTTTTCCAATACAGAGATTGGATCGGATTATTTACTTTTTATTTATCTGTATTTGCTATATTTCTTGGTTATTCATTGTTACTAAAGAAAAATAGATTGAAGTTAAACATTTTAAGATAAGAGAATTGTTCTAATCTTGTCCTCCTTTTCATAGATTTTAATAGTTAAAAGGAGGGATAAAATGAAGAAATTGCTTTTTTTTGTGACCGTAGTTCTCTTTTTATTTACTTTATATAGAACTCAAGCGATTGCTAATACATATAGTACTAAAAATACAGCTAATGGGAACTTATTACTTGATCAAATCTTGGAATTAACTAAAAATGGTGATTATGTTCATGCTTCAAATTTATTAGATCAATTTAGTTCATCCTATTGGAAAAATAATAGGTCTCTTAAAAATCATACACCAAAAGATTTAGAAACAATTGATGTAACAATGGTTAATGCAAAGCAGTCTTTAAAAAATGATGGAGCAGATCAACAACAAAAAATTGGTGACATTTTAGGTGTTAGATTGTTGGTAGATGCAGAAACTACTACAATGCAACCAATGTGGAAAGAATTGAAAAATTCGATAATGACTCCGCTCGATAATATGATTACTTCCTTTAAAAGAGGAGATGTAGAAGAATATCAAATTCAGTTAAATCAATTTTTAAATCAATTTGAAATTATTTATCCGGCACTTTTAGTTGCTTTACCATACGAAGAAATTAATAAAGTAAATTCATTAATATCATATTTAGATGATTACCGTATAAATACTAAAGCGATACCTGCATTTTCTGATAAACTTTATAGTACAAAAGATGAAATGCTATTGATTTTTTCTCAAAATGCTAATACTATACTGACACCTACATTTTGGACACTTTTTACGACTGGCGGAATTATCATAGGAACTTTATGCTATGTAGGAGTAAGAAGATATATTGGTGAAAAGAAAAGTTCAAAGAAACGAAAAGATAAAAGTGATTGAGTAGGATCACTTTTTCAGGAGAAAATTTTAAACGTTTTCATGGAGGCATTAAAAATGAATTATCTAATCTACTTTTTAATTATCCTAATCGTACCAATTCTAGCACAATTGAAAGTTAAATCGACATTTGCAAAGTATTCAAAAGTAGATTCTACTTCTCGTATGACAGGAGCGGAAGTAGCTCGAAAAATATTAGATGATAATGGATTATTTTCAGTACAAGTCGTTGAAACTGAAGGTTACTTATCAGACCATTATGATCCTCGTTCAAAGGTAGTTCGTTTATCTACAGATAATTATTATGGAACTTCAGTGTCTGGAACTGCGGTTGCTGCACATGAAGTAGGTCATGCATTACAAGACTCACAAGATTATGCATTTTTACGTTTTCGCCATTCTTTAGTACCTGTAGCTAGCTTTAGCTCAAACTTATCATGGATATTCGTAATGATTGGACTATTAACATCAGCTAGTAATATGCTTTTAATTGGAATCATTCTGTTATCGGCAGGTGTATTATTTCAGTTTGTTACTTTGCCAGTTGAATTTAATGCTTCGAGCAGAGCACTTAAGCAAATTAAAAATTTACATATCGTTTCTTCTGAGGAAAATGTATATGCAAAACGAGTTTTAGATGCAGCTGCTTTAACTTATGTCGCTGCAGCTGCTGTTGCAGTAGCTGAATTATTAAGACTTGTGCTAATCTATACAGGAATAAATAACCGTGATGAATAGACAATATGATTATTCAAACAATATAAAGAAGCCTCAAAACATATTATAATCTATGTTTTGAGGCTTCTTTTATTTTGCTCCAATGTCTGTCGAAGGTAAACAAGGCCCTTCCGCTTTTCTCTGTCCAGCTACGTGTGCTAGCTCTTCGGTCGTTTCGCAAAAAGCAATTGAATTGAAAAATCGCAATTCAATTGCTTTTTACTCCAACGCCTTTCAGAGCTAACCAAGCACACTACGCATTTCGTGTGTCCAGTTCCAGCGCCTACCTTCTCGGCCATTTCACAAATACAAAATGAAGTGAAATGCACACTTCTTTTTGTATTTGCTCCAATGTCTGTCGAAGGTAAACAAGGCGCTTCCACTTTTCTCTACGGATGTATTGGTGCCTTATTTTCGTCTAGAGTAAATCCTTCACCAAGTACGTCGTGTACATCTGTGACAGCGACAAAAGCATGTGGGTCAATAGCTTGTATAATATTTTTTAAATGAATGATTTCATTTTTTGGAACTACACAAAATAATACATCACGTTCATCACCAGTAAATGTACCAACACCTTTAAGAAATGTAGCACCACGATTCATTTCAGTCATAATACGTTCAGCAATTAATTCATTTTTTGATGAAATAATATTTGCACCTTTTGCTGCATATGCACCTTCTTGAGTGATGTCGATGACTTTCGCACCAACAAATACTGCTACTAAAGTATACATCGCTTCTCTGTAGTTAAGATATGTAAGCAATGAAAGCGTAATGACACAGAAATCGAATGTGAACATCGTTTTCCCCATACTCCATCCAGCGTATTTATTGGCCAATCGAGCTATTATATCTACGCCTCCTGTTGTCCCGCCGAATCTAAAAATGATCCCAAGTCCAACCCCAATAAATACCCCCGCGAACAAGGCAACTAACATTAAATCGTTATGTAGGTCAATGTTAACAGGATACTCTCCAAATAGCCATATGAAAAACGAAACTGCAACTGTACCGATAATGGTATAACTCATTGTGATACGGCCAAGTAATTTCCATCCAATAAAAAAGAGTGGTATATTAAAAACTAAGTTTGTTATTGAGGGACTAATATGAAATTTAAAGTATAAGATCAAGTTAATTCCTGTAAATCCGCCTTCTGCTAAATTATTTTTCATATTGAAATTAACAATACCGAAAGAGAAGATAGCAGCCCCTAGAAGGATGAATAAGATGTTTTTAATTTTAAGTTTGTATTGCATATATTTCCTCCTTTAAATAATTTAACAAGTAAAGAGATATCTTATTTCTTCAAATGATGGCAATTAAAATCCTCTCAATAAAAAGCTATCAAAAAGAGAGCTTTAATGAGAGGTATGATCATCCAGTATGAAAATAAAGAAACTTAAGGATATCTTTCCTTTATTTTCGCCTCTCTTCCTATTTTTTTCAAGTAAAATACTATATAATTTGCGAGAAAGTTACTTAAATAGTAGGATTTAAATAAGGAGTTGAATTTATTATGCACAAAAAGACAGTAAAAGAACTTCAACAAGAAGTTGATACATATATTAGTCAATTTAAAGAAGGCTATTTTAGTCCATTAGCAATGATGGCTAGACTAACTGAAGAACTTGGCGAATTAGCGAGAGAAATAAATCATACATACGGTGAAAAACCAAAGAAAAAGACAGAGAAAGAAAAAGCGATTGAAGAAGAACTTGGTGATGTGTTATTTGTCTTAATTTGTTTAGCAAATAGTCTAAATATCGATATGGAACAAGCTCATGACATGGTAATGAATAAATTCAATACTAGAGATAAAGATCGCTGGACAAGAAAGGAAGAGTAAGATGACAAATCAAATTCGTGTAGTACTAGCAGGGCCAAGGGGTAAAATGGGATTAGAAGCTTTACAATTAATTGAAAAAACTGATTCATTCGAATTAGTAGCAGTTATAGATTATAAATACGGTGGATCTAAATTAAATGACATCCAATCAGTTGTTCAGAATAATGTCCATGTATACGAAACATTTGAAGAATGTATGAATAGTGAAAAATTTGATGTATTACTAGATTTAACAAATCCAGAAGTAGGGAAAAAACATGCATTTATGGCATTAAATAATAAAATTAGAACTGTAATTGGTACGACTGGTTTTAGTTCAGCAGAGCTAGAAGAATTAAAAGAATTAGCTAGATCAAATGAGACAGGTTGTATTATTGCTCCTAATTTTGCGATTGGCGCAATTTTAATGATGAAATTTTCAGCAATGGCCGCTAAATATTTTCAAGATATTGAAATACTTGAGCTTCACCATGATCAAAAATTAGATGCACCATCAGGAACGGCATTAAAAACAGCTGAAATGATAAAAGGAGCAAGAGTTCCTAAACAACAAGGGCATCCAAATGAAATTGAAACAATTGAAGGAGCTAGAGGAGCAAATGTAGAAGGTATGAGAATACATAGTATTCGTTTACCGGGACTCGTAGCTCATCAACAAGTAATGTTCGGAGGAGAGGGACAAGTACTCACAATTAAACATGATTCAATGAATAGAGGTTCATTTATGTCTGGTGTAAAAGTTTCGATTGAGACAGTAATGAAGCTTGATGAGCTTGTATATGGTCTTGAAAATATTATGGAGTAGGTGTAAAGCATGAATATTGCATTAATTGCTCATGACAAAAGAAAAGACACGCTTGTAAATTTCATAAAAAATAATGAACAATTTTTTTCAGAGCAAACCTTATTTTCAACTGGGACAACAGGATTAAGAGTAATGGAAAATACGAATTTACAAATAACACGTTTTCAATCTGGTCCATTAGGTGGAGATCAAGAAGTTGGAGCATTAGTTGCGAAAGGCCAAATGGATGCAATATTTTTCTTTCGTGACCCATTAACTTCACAACCACATGAACCTGATGTAAATGCTCTTCTTCGCTTATGCGATGTATACCATATTCCGGTTGCGACAAACACTGAATCGGCAAATGCAATTTTATATTATTTAAAGAATCATAAGAAGTAGGTGGTATCAATAATGAACGAAAAAGTGGATATTCTGGCAATTGGTGCACACCCAGATGATGTAGAAATTGGAATGGCGGGAACGATTGTAAAATATAGTAAACTAGGATATAAAATCGCTATCTGTGATTTAACAGAAGCGGAATTGTCTTCAAATGGGAACACCGAGTTAAGACAATTAGAAGCACAAAAAGCAGATAAAGCAATGGGGGTTCTAAAGCGTTTTAACCTTTCTTTGCCAGATCGTCATTTATTTTTAAAAGAGGAATACATTAAACAAATAGTTGATGTGATCCGTTTAACAAAGCCAACGGCAATATTTGCTCCTTTTGAGGTTGACAGACATCCAGATCACGGGAATTGTTCAAGATTAGTGGAAGAAGCTGTTTTTTCAGCAGGCGTTAAAAAGTTTCAAACGGATTTGAATTTAAATGCCCATAAAGTAGATAAATTCTACCACTATATGATAAATGGGTTTCATAAACCTAGCTTTTACATAGATATCTCAGACTCAATTGACGGCAAAATAGCAGCACTAAATGCTTATGAAAGCCAATTTACTCCGGGAGAAAATGGGGAAATGACACCTTTAACGAATGATTATGTTAACAGTGTAGTAGCAAGAGAAAAACTTTTCGGTAAAGAAGTAGGGGTTTCATATGCTGAAGGGTTTATTAGTAAGAGGCCAATACTTCTCCAAAATGATTTTATAGGGGAGAAAAAATGAAAATGAAAATAGGAATTACATGTTATCCAACTGTTGGTGGTTCAGGAGTAATTGCAACAGAGCTTGGAAAATTACTAGCTGAAATGGGGCATGAAATTCATTTTATTTCATCTAGTATGCCATTTCGATTAAATCGAGTTGATCCTAACATTTATTATCATGCAGTTGAAGTAAATCAATACTCTGTTTTTCAATACCCACCTTATGATTTAGCGTTAGCCAGTAAAATGGCTGAAGTAGCAAATCGAGAAAAATTAGATATATTACATGTTCACTATGCGATACCACATGCTGTTTGTGCGTTCCTTGCAAAAAATATGATTCATCATGATATAAAAATTGTGACAACATTACATGGAACAGATATAACAGTGCTTGGATATGATACCTCGTTAACCGAATTAATAAAATTTGGTATCGAACAATCCGATGCAGTTACTGCAGTTTCGGAAGACCTTGTAAAACAAACATATGAATTAGTTGAACCAAAGAAAGAAATTCAAACTGTTTATAATTTTATTGATGAACGAGTGTATCATAAAAAAGACAGAAGCGAATTGAAAAAACAGTATGGGATCGAAGAACATGAAAAAGTAATCATTCATATTTCGAATTTTAGACCAGTAAAACGAACAATGGATGTTATAAATGCATTTAACTTAGTAAAAGAAGAAGTTCCATCTAAGTTATTGCTTGTGGGAGATGGCCCTGATTCTTCAAGTAATTGTAAGCTTGTGAAAGAGTTAGGACTTGATGGGGATGTTTTATTTTTAGGAAAACAAGAAAATGTTGAAGATTTACTTTCTATTAGTGATGTAAAACTTCTGCTTTCTTCAAAAGAAAGCTTTGGCTTAGTATTATTAGAAGCAATGGCATGTGGTGTTCCGTGTATAGGTACAAATGTCGGTGGTATCCCTGAAGTTATACAGCATGGAGAAAACGGATTTTTATGTGAGTTAGGCGATATTGACCAAATTGCATATTATACAATTAAGCTTTTACAAGATGAAAAGTTGCATAAGGAAATTTCTTCTCGTGCAATGGAAATCGTTGAAACGAAATTTCATTCATCTAAAATTGTAGATCAGTATTTATCAATTTACAAATCACTACTAGGAAGAGTTTATAATGGATAAATTTAATAAAGCAAAACCAGTTTTACAAAAGTTGATTGATAATGGATATGATGTGTATTTTGTTGGAGGCTGCGTACGAGATCATCTATTAAGAAGAGAAATAGGTGATGTTGATATCGCGACCTCAGCAAAACCTGAAGAGGTAATGACACTTTTTCAAAGAACTGTACCAACTGGTTTGCAGCATGGTACAGTTCTCGTTCTGCATGATAATGAATCTTACGAAGTGACAACTTTTAGAACAGAAGATACTTATCTTGATTTTCGAAGACCAAATGCAGTTAATTTTGTAACATCAATTAATGAAGATTTAAAAAGAAGAGATTTTTCGATGAATGCGATTGCTATGACAATTGATCATGAATTAATTGATCCATTCAAAGGTGAGGTTGCAATAAATGAAAAATTGATTGTTACTGTAGGTAAATCAATCGATCGATTTAAAGAAGATGCCTTACGAATGATGCGGGCGATTCGATTTGTGAGTCAACTTCAGTTCCAATTAGATCAAGAAACGAAAGAAAGCATTTCTGAAAATGGTTACCTCATTGAAAAAGTGGCGGTAGAACGAATTCTTGTAGAATTTGAGAAAATGTTACTTGGAAATGGGAGAAAAGAAGCGGTTAACATCTTAATCGAAACACATTTAGAAAAGTCTTTACCGAATTTAGCATTACACAATGATTCGTTAAAAAAATTTGCACAGTTGCCGCTTAACTACTTAGAAACCATCGAAGAACTATGGACAGTTCTAATTTATAAAATGAATTTAGAAGAGACGGGTCCATTTTTAAGAAGCTGGAAAATGTCCAATGATAGACGAAAAAGCATCTTATTGTTAATGGATGAACTTAATAACAATCCGTCAGAATGGACAAACTATGATCTTTATCGAATTGGATTAGACAAGTGTATAAAGTTGTTAAGAATCAATATGGTAATTAATCATTCATTTAATAGCGATAAGTTAATGGAATTAACAAAGCGTTACATGTCATTACCGATTAAATCATCATCTGACTTATGTATTAACGGAAATGATCTATTAAGCTGGTCAAATAAAAAAGGTGGTCCATGGTTGAAAGAAACCATTATCTTAGTAGAAAAAAATATTTTAGAAAATCAATTAGAAAATGAAATGACGGCAATCAGGGAGTGGTTTGAACAATGGGATCGCCAGTGAAAGAACAAATACTAAAATTGTTCACAGATAATAAAGACGAGTTTATATCTGGAGAATACATAAGCAAGCAATTAGGAATTTCACGTACCGCAATATGGAAATACATGAATGAGCTAAAGACAGAAGGTATTGATATTGTAGCAGTTCGAAAAGTTGGTTATAAAATTGTAGGGAAGCTTGATAAAATTACACCTACTGATATTAAACTTGGTCTTGAGACAAAACAATTTGGTAGAAATGTATTTTTCTATGAAGAAGTTGAGTCAACGCAAAATATTGCAAATGAACTCGTATTTAAGGGAGCAGAAGAAGGAACGATTGTATTAGCAGAACGACAAGTTAAAGGGAGAGGCCGTCTGCAAAGAAATTGGGTAACAGGTGAAGGTAAAGCTATTGCAATGAGTATAATCTTAAAACCGAGTATACCACCAAAGGTTGCCCCGCAATTAACGTTACTAGCTGCAGTGGCAGTTGCATCTGCAATTTCAAAAGTAACTAATTTGAAGCCGAATATAAAATGGCCAAACGATATTTTAATTAACAACAAAAAAGTGTGTGGCATTTTAACAGAAATGCATGGAGACTCAGATTTAATTAGTAGTGTGATTGTAGGGATTGGAATAAATGTAAATCAAGAGAAAGATGAGTTTCCAAATGACATAATTTCTAGAGCTACATCAATTAGAATAGAAGAAGGTAAAAAGATCTTAAGATCAAAGATTGTACAAGCTATTTTGATGGAAATGGAAAAGCTGTATGCCATTTTTTTAGAAAAAGGATTTGTCCCAATTAAGTTATTATGGGAAAGCTATGCAATTTCTCTAGGGAGAGAAATCACAGCTACTACATATTCAGAAACAATTGTTGGGAAAGCACTTGGTATTACTGAAGAAGGCCAGCTTCTTTTACAAGATGAAGAGGGCAAAATACATACAATTTATTCTGCAGATATTTCGATTATTTAATGTAGTCGTATGAACAAGAACTTGTTATAATAGAAGTGGATTGGGTGGTATCCTACTATGGAACTACACCGTATTTTTTTATATTAATAAAAAAGATCTGCCTTGATCCGAATATGGACTTGGACAGAGGAATAATGCTTTTTCGAAGAGTATTCCTTTGTTTATTTTGAACAAAGGATATTATTTTGTCGAAATGGATATTCCTCTCCTTAAAGAGGAGGAAATGAAACTGAAAACCACTAAAGATTTTTTACAAATGAAACAAAAGAATGAACCGATTGTCATGATCACAGCTTATGATTATCCTTCAGCAAAGCTATCAGAAGCAGCTAACGTTGACATGATTTTAGTTGGTGATTCACTAGGTAATGTTGTTTTAGGGTATGATAGTACCATTAAAGTCACAGTTGAAGATATGATTCATCATTCAAAAGCTGTACGAAGAGGCGCTAAAAATACTTTTGTCGTTACCGATATGCCTTTTATGTCTTATCACCTATCAAAAGAAGAAGCAATGAGAAGTGCATGTCGAATCATGCAAGATGGGGATGCGGATGCTGTAAAACTGGAAGGAGCAGATGAACAAGTTTTAGAGGTAATTAAATCTCTAACTGCTGCTGGAGTCCCTGTTGTTGCACATTTAGGTTTAACACCTCAATCTGTAGGTGTGCTTGGAGGATTTAAAGTTCAAGCAAAAGATGTAGAAAGTGCAAAAAAATTGTTAGAGGATGCTAAAAAATGTGAAGAAGCAGGTGCCTTTGCATTAGTATTAGAATGTATTCCGAAGCAATTAACAAAACAAGTTTCATCAATGCTAACTATTCCAACAATTGGAATCGGTGCAGGCGTTGATGCAGATGGACAGGTTCTTGTTTACCACGATATGATCACTTACGGAGTTGGCAGAGTGCCAAAGTTCGTTAAACAATATACAGATGTACAAACATTAATTGAAGAAGCAATTTCTAACTATACAGAGGAAGTAAAATTAAGACAGTTTCCTGAAGGAATTCATTCATTTACGATGAAAGAAGAACAGCTAGAAGCTCTTTATGGAGGAGCCAAATCATGAAAATTTTTAATACAATAAATGAACTACGAAACGAATTATCAGAACAAAGAGCAAATGGAAAGAAAATTGGTTTTGTCCCAACAATGGGATATTTACACGAAGGCCATGCTTCTTTATTAAAAGCAGCACGCAAAGATAATGATATCGTTGTATTAAGTATCTTTGTAAATCCTACGCAATTTGGCCCGAACGAAGATTTAAGTAGCTATCCACGTGATTTTGAACGAGATGAAAAAGTAGCACAAAATTCTGGGGTAGATTACATCTTTTATCCAAATGTAGAAGAAATGTATCCGAGTAAATTAAAATCTAAACTGCAAGTAATAAATGGTGTGAATGTATTATGTGGTGAAAAAAGACCGGGACATTTTGATGGCGTAGCATTAGTTGTTACAAAATTATTTAATATCGTTCAACCACATAATGTTTATTTTGGACTAAAAGATGCACAGCAGGTAGCAGTAATCGAAGGCTTAATAGAGGATTACAACATTCCTGTTACGTTAAATAAAGTACCAATTGTACGTGAAGAAGATGGATTAGCGAAAAGTTCTCGTAATGTATACTTATCAGAACAAGAAAGAGCTGAAGCTCCAACGATTTTTAAAAGCCTACAAAATGCTAAAGCACTAATTGATGCTGGTGAGCGAAATTCAGTGAAAATTGAAGAAGAAATCAAAAGAATTTTAGAAGAAAAAACATCAGGTGAAGTTGATTATGTAAATGTATATTCCTATCCTGAATTGAACGAGATTACAGAAATTAAAGGAACAATAATTATTGCTATTGCACTTAAATTCACTAAGGCAAGATTAATTGACAACATCATATTAACAATTTCATAAAAGTACCGGAGGAAACAACCATGTTTAGAACAATGATGAGAGCTAAATTACACCGTGCGACTGTAACAGAAGCAAATTTAAATTATGTAGGAAGTATTACGATTGATGAAGATTTAATGGATGCAGTAGATATCCGTGAAAACGAAAAAGTACAAATTGTAAATAATAACAATGGTGCACGTTTAGAGACATATGTAATCCCTGGAAAACGTGGCAGTAAAGTAATTTGTTTAAATGGAGCGGCTGCTAGATTAGTTCAAGAGGGCGATAAAGTGATTATCATTGCATATGCTCAAGTTGAAGAAGAAAAATTAGATAAACATCAACCAAGTATTGCAATTTTAGATGACAACAATGAAATTGTAGAAGTAATGGGAAAAGAAATTGCTGGGACAATAAAGTAAATGGTTTTGGGTGTCTCGAGGTTAGTGAGACACCCTTACTTCGTTTATTTTAAAACGATTAGGTTAATCTAATTAAAAAAGTACATAAAAATAATGGCTCTTTTAATGTTTATTGTTGATAATTAATAAAGATTAGTTTTTAGATAAAATCCACGAGACTCTTGAGGAAAAACGAGGCTCGGAGGTTCGTCCGCGGAAAGCGGGTGGATTTTTTCGAATATCAACAATCTTATTTAACAAAGTCAAAGAAATAAATAAAAGTTATCTAATGGGAGGTGAAAAAATGAAAAGATTTGTTGTTGTCGATCTAGAAACCACAGGGAATCACTTTAAAAGTCGCGATAAAATTATTCAAATTGCTGCGCTAGTGATAGAAAATGGTGAAGTGATTGAACAACTATCTACTTTTTTAAATCCGAAAATCCCAATTCCTAAGTTTATTACAGAACTGACAGGGATTGATAGTGAGATGGTTCAGCACGCTCCCTTATTTGAGCAAATTGCAGATGAATTACATACGCTTTTTGATGATGCAATTTTTGTTGCACACAATGTGATGTTCGATTTAAGTTTCCTCCAAGAAGAATTTGAAAGAATAGGAAAACCGAAATTAAATACATTATCTCTCGATACGGTTGAATTAACGAGAATATTATTTCCAACATTAAATAGCTATAAACTTTCTGATTTGTCTAGTACATTTAAAATCGAACATACAAACCCGCATCAAGCAGATAGCGATGCAGAAGTAACAGCGGAATTGTTGGGGATTTTGCTAAAAAAGCTCCATTCTCTTCCGTATGCTACATTAAAGCACCTATATACTATTTCGAAGCAACTTAAAAGTGATCTTCATTTTTACATAGGCAACCTTTTAGATGAAAAAAGTTTAATGATGACATCTGAGCGAGATGACATTATCGAATATAGAGGGATTGCGATCAGAAATGAAAAATTTCATTTACCACAAGAAGATGAGAATTTTAATGATATTCATACATTCTTAGTGGAAGACTTTGATGAACAAATGGATGCATTAGTTGAATTTTATCATCCAAGAAATGAACAAAAGCAGTATATTACAGATGTGTATACTTCTTTAACAAACGACCAGTTTTTAATTGCTGAGGCTGGAACAGGCATTGGGAAAACGATAGGCTATTTGTTGCCATCAGCATATTTTTCAAAACAAAAAAATAAACAAATCTGTATTAGTACAAGTACAATTGCATTACAAAATCAATTGATACAAAATCAGCTTCCTCTATTGCGAAAATTGGTTCCATTTCAATTAAGAGTAGCGTCAATTCAAAGTAAGCGTCATTATATTTGTTTACAAAAATTTGAACATATCTTAAGAGAAGATGATGATAATTATGATCTTGCTTTAACAAAAGCAATGATTAGTGTCTGGTTAACTGAGACCACTACAGGAGTATTGGATGAAGTTTCTTTACCTTCTGGAGGATATCAGCTTTGGAATCGTATAGGTTGTGATGATGATAGCGAAAACCGAAGAGGTAATCCATGGTATTCAAAATGTTTTTATCAAAAAGCGAAAAATGATTTGTTATTAGCGGATTTAGTGATAACAAATCATGCATATTTATTATCTACTATCCAAAAACATGAAAACACTCTACAATCGGTTGAACATTTTATAATTGATGAGGCACATTTATTTGAAGAAGTAGCAGGTCGGACATTTGGTAGCTCTTATTCCTGTATAAAATATAATCAATTACTTTCTAGGTTAAATACAACGGATAGTGTTGATTTAATTAATAAACTTTATCATAATGTTCAAAATAATAATGTAAAACAAAATTGGTGGAAAAAAACGGATTATTATGTTAGAGAATTAAAATTTGAAAGTGACGAATTATTTCGTTTAATAAAAGATTTTATTCTTATTAACCAACGTGATGATAATAAAGATAATATACGTTATTCTCTTGCTATTAATCATAAATTGAAAAAATATTCAAAATGGCAAGTTCTTAAAGATAGCTTCGATCGTTTTGAAATGATTAGTAACAATTTTAATAAACATTGTGAAGAGTTTATAATCAAACAAGAAACAGATCAGATGAGTGCTTATATCGCATCTATGATCAATGAATTTAAAATGATTGTAAATGAACTATTTCAAATGAAAAATGAATTGAAAGAAATTCTTTTTGAAGAAAATGAAGAATTTGTATCTTGGATGGAAACAGAAGCTAAAGGATCTTTTCATTCAACTTTCCTATATTGTGAACGTGTAAAGAATCAAGAAATGCTGAAAGAGTTTTTATTCGATAAAGCAAAGTCAATCCTCTGTACTTCAGCTACACTTTCTATTCAGAATTCATTTGACTTCTTTAAAAATGAACTTGGATTAACAGATTATCACCTAGTTGAAAAAATCTATTCAACTCCTAGTGAATTTAAAGAAGGGGTAACTGTCTTAATTCCTACAGATCTTGAAGGAATTAAAGAATTAACTCAAGAAGAATATGCGAAGCAAACTGGTGACTATATTTTTAAAATTGCAAGCAAAGTAAATGGTAGAACTCTAGTCTTATTTACTGCATATGATTTATTAAAGAAAACATATGAAGAAGTTAAGATGCATCAAACTGAAGATCAATCTCTCAATTTGATAGGTCAAGGGTTTTCACAAGGCGGAAAGCAACGATTAATTAAACAATTTTTACAAACGAAACAATCGATATTATTCGGTACTAATACTTTTTGGGAAGGAATCGATTTGCCAAATGACGAACTTGACTGTGTCATTATTGTTAGATTACCATTTACTAGCCCAGAAAAGCCGATGTATGTCGCAAAATCTAGACTTCTTAAAAATGAAGGGAAAAATTCGTTTGCTGAATTAGCATTGCCACTTGCAATTATGAAATTTAAGCAAGGTTATGGTCGATTAATTCGTAATGAAAAAGACCGAGGATATTTTGTTATTCTTGACAATCGAATTACAAATTCAACATATGGTTCAAAATTTATAGAAGTACTTCCAAATCAAAAAATCATAACAGATTGTCTTGAAAATCTTTTAGATAAAATAGATTGAAGAAGTTTAGTTGAATAGATTTATGAACCCATAATATTGTGATATAATTGCAATAAAATTTGATGCAACATAGGATTTAGGAGGAGCATTATGAAATCCAATATAGAAGTTTTATCAACAACAAAGGTTAAATATACAAGTGATTTGTATAAAATTGTTGATAGCTTAAATAGAACTTTAAAAGAACAAGACTTAATGTTTGGACTAGCATTAGATAAAGAAAATGCAGATTATGCAGTTTTTACTATTTATCGAACTTAATTGAGGTACATATGAAAAAGTTAATCATTATCCTATCGTTAGGATTCGTATTTATACTACTACTATTTGTCTTTCTGTATCAAACTGCCATGTCACCATTAAAAAGTCAAATACAGAAAGCTGAGGCAACTGTTGTTGATGATGGATATATAAAAACAATAGACTCTTCAGACTATTATTTTGGAAAAGAACATGCAATTGTCTTTCAAGGGGAAAATAAGGATCACAAGAAGATCATTGCTTGGGTACAAAACAAAAAAGTTATTACTCGCAATGCTTCAGAGGGCTTAACAAAAAAACAAATTATGAACCAAGTCCAAAAAGAACGTAATCCAAAAGAAATTATTAAAGTAAAATTAGGAATTGAGAACAACATTCCTTTGTGGGAAGTAGAATATATAGATCATGCAGGTCATTATAATTATTATTATGCTTCGTTTAAAAATGGACAGTTGTTAAAACGTTATAGTATCTAGGGGGAAATGCAATGAAGTTAGCTAAACGCGTAAGTTCATTAACACCATCAACTACATTAGCGATTACTGCAAAAGCTAAGGAAATGAAAGATCAAGGTATTGACGTAATCGGCTTAGGAGCAGGGGAACCAGATTTTAATACACCTCTTCCGATTATTGAGGAAGCCTATTCTGCAATGCTTAAAGGTCAAACGAAATATACGCCTGCTAATGGATTATTATCGTTACGTAAAACGATTTGTGATAAGCTTTTGAAAGATCAGGGTATTTCGTACTCACCAGCAGAGATCGTTGTAACAAATGGTGCAAAACATGCATTATATACTTTATTCCAAGCAATTCTAGATCCAGAAGATGAAGTTATTATTCCTACACCATATTGGGTAAGTTATCCTGAACAAGTTAGTTTAGCTGAAGGTAAACCAGTTTTTATTGAAGGATACGAGCATCAATCATTTAAAGTAACACCAAAGCAAATTGAAGAGGCAATTACACAAAAAACAAAAGCAATTATTATCAATTCACCAAGTAATCCAACAGGTATGATTTATACTAGTGAAGAACTATTTGAAATTGGTAAAGTTTGTTTGAAACATGATATTTTAATCGTTTCAGACGAAATTTATGAGAAGCTAGTTTATGATGGTAATAAGCATGTCTCAATTGCAGAGCTTAGTCCTCAATTAAAAGACCAAACTGTTATCATTAATGGGGTTTCAAAGTCTCATTCAATGACAGGTTGGAGAATAGGGTATGCTGCTGGAAATAAAGAGCTAATTAATGCAATGACGAACTTAGCTAGTCATTCAACTTCTAACCCAACTACAATGGCTCAAATCGCTACTATTAAAGCTTATGAACTAGGCGATGAACCAGTAGATGAAATGAGAGTAGCGTTTGAAGAGAGATTAAATAAAACATATGACCGTTTAATCAAAATTCCTGGTTTTACATGTGAGAAACCACAAGGTGCATTTTATTTATTCCCAAATGCAAAAAAAGCGGCAGAACTTGCGGGTTTTAATACGGTAGATGAATTTGTAAAAGCTTTATTAGAAAAAGCGTTAGTTGCAGTTATTCCAGGTTCAGGTTTTGGTTCACCAGATAACATTCGTCTTTCATATGCAACTTCACAGGAAGTTTTAGATAAAGCATTAGATCGAATTGAAGAATTTATGAACGCAAAAATTTTAGGCTAAGCACTTTGCTTAGTCTTTTTTTTGGCCCTTTACTAAAAGTAAGTAGTACCGACTTTTGATATGGAATTCATCGGACAATCGTTCCGTTATATGTGACAAAAAGGGTAATTTCTATATTTATCGGACACACATTCCGTTATTTAGCTAAAACCTGTCAGTTTTGCTTGATTTTTAGTAAATAACGAACTCAGTGTCCAAAGCAACCTCCAATATAGATTTATTTTATCTAAAGTATTCGAACTACATATTCTTAAAATGGTTGCTTATAAAAGGTTTTGTTAAAGGAAACTATTAATAAAGAAGAAAGTTGATCGGAAGGTGCTCGACTCCTGTGGAAGCAGCGGGACAAGAGTGAGACCATACAGGTGCGGATGAGCCGAGTATGATCACTGTCCCCTCACGGAAATCGAGTATTCTGAAGCGGAACCACAGGAACTCCAAATAGCAACACTTTCTGCGAATACATCTTTTTATTAGGCTTTTTTTTAATCGTTGCTATTAGTTTTTTTAATTTAAAAGACAGAAGTTGATTGGAACGGAAGGGTGCTCGACTCCTGTGGGAGATGCGGGAAGGCTGAGACCCCACAGGAGCGTATGCGACGAGGAGGCTCAGCTCACGCCCCTAGGAAAGCGAGTATCCTGGAGTGGAAATCAACTTACACATACTGAAATAGCAACAATGTATACGAAAACAGCGTTTTTAAAGGGCTAAGCTATATTTCAATGTTGTTTTTTAGAACAGAGCCTTTTAATAAAATATAGAAATCTCGAGTTTAACTATGTTATCAGATATAATATTATTAGATAATTTGTCTATTTTCCTCAATTTACGTTGATATGAGTAAACTAGAGGGGTATAATGATTATATTGGAATTAGTCTATACATAAGTTTTGGAGGGTTATTTTTGAAAACGACAATTAATCAAGTACATAAATACGTTGATCAAACAGTTACTCTTGGCGCTTGGTTAGCAAACAAGCGTTCAAGTGGTAAAATCGCATTTCTTCAACTGCGCGATGGTTCTGGATTTATTCAAGGTGTTGTAGTTAAAGAAGAAGTAGGGGAAGAAGTATTTCAATTAGCAAAAGGTCTAACACAAGAAACTTCTATGTATGTAACTGGAGTTGTACGTAAAGACGAGCGTTCTCCTCTAGGTTATGAGTTGAATGTAACTGGAATTAAGGTTCTTCACGAATCAGTTGATTTCCCAATTACACCAAAAGAACATGGTACTGAATTTTTAATGGACAACCGTCATTTATGGTTACGTTCTAGACGCCAACACGCTGTAATGAAAATTCGTAACGAAATCATTCGTGCAACGTATGAATTTTTCAATGAGAATGGTTTCGCAAAAGTTGATCCACCTATTTTAACAGGTAGTGCACCTGAAGGAACTTCTGAATTATTTGCTACGAAGTATTTTGATGAAGATGCTTACCTTTCACAAAGTGGACAATTATATATGGAAGCTGCTGCTATGGCACTAGGAAAAGTATTTTCTTTCGGTCCAACATTTAGAGCAGAAAAATCGAAAACTCGTCGTCATTTAATTGAGTTTTGGATGATTGAACCTGAAATGGCATTCGTAGAATTTGAAGAAAATCTAGAGGTTCAAGAACAATACGTATCTTATATTGTTCAATCAGTTCTTAAAAATTGTCAATTAGAGCTTAAAACATTAGGTCGTGACATTTCTAAGCTTGAAAAAATTACTGCACCATTCCCACGTATTTCTTATGATGATGCGATTAAGTTTTTACATGAAAAAGGTTTCGAGGATATTCAATGGGGTGATGATTTTGGAGCTCCACATGAAACTGCTATTGCAGAAAGCTTCGAGAAACCAGTATTTATTACACATTACCCAGTAGGAATCAAACCATTCTATATGCAACCTCATCCAGAACGTGATGACGTTGTACTATGTGCAGATTTAATTGCACCAGAAGGGTACGGAGAAATCATTGGTGGATCTGAACGTATCCACGACATGAAATTACTTGAAGAGAAATTAAAAGAGCATGGATTAGATGCAACTCATGCTTACAAATGGTATTTAGAGTTACGTCAATATGGTTCAGTACCACATTCAGGTTTCGGTTTAGGTTTAGAAAGAACTGTAGCTTGGATTTCAGGTGTTGAACATGTTCGTGAAACAATTCCATTTCCACGTTTATTAAACCGTTTATATCCATAATTTATAGTAGAGGTATGATGAACTCATACCTCTATTTTTTTGTTTTAACATAAAAGTAAACATGCTATACTAAATTACGAGGTGTACGTAAATGAATAAAAATAGCATGATCAAGTGGATTCAAGAAGGTACACTTAGTATACCTACTGTCTTATTAACAAGTTATGCTTTACTTGGAATAAATGAAAATGAGTTAGTGATGATCTTACAATTGCATTCATTTCAGCAAAAAGGAAATTCGTTTCCTACTCCAAATCAATTAGCAAATGTTATGACTTTTTCTGAAGAAAAATGTATGGAGATTATACGTGAATTGCTTAAAAAAGGTTTTATTGAAATAATAGAGCAGTTTGATTATATCGAAATAGGTGCAGAGGCATATTCATTAGAGCCACTTTGGAATAAGCTACTTGACAGTTTAGAATCCGGGGAAAACCAACATAATATAAAAGTAGAAATAAATAATAAATCAGATGAAGAGCCATCTGTTTTTTCTATTTTCGAAAAAGAATTTGGTCGATTATTGTCTCCATTTGAGTGTGAAACTCTTACAATGTGGTTAGATCAAGATCAACATGAGGAATCTTTAATTAAAGCCGCATTAAAAGAAGCTGTAATGAGTGGGAAACTTAATTTTCGATATATTGATCGAATTTTATTTGAATGGAAAAAGAACGGTATAAATACACTTGAGAAAGCTACTGATTATAGTAAGCATTTTCGAAAAAAAGATCGTCAAATGGCACAAAATGAAACGAACTACACAGGTACAATACCTTTTTATAATTGGTTAGAAAAATAATTTAGATCACACAGGTTGTCTCTTGAGTTGTGCATGGCACTGAAATTTGGGACAGTCTGTTTTATTATGTAAAGAAAGGAAGGGTAATATGTTAACAATTAAACAAATAAATGAAGTAATCGATACTTTAGGAGAAATGTTTCCTGATGCACATTGCGAGTTGAATCATAAAAATCCATTTGAATTAGTCATCGCAGTTGCTTTGTCAGCGCAATGTACTGATGTTCTAGTCAATAAAGTGACAGCAAAACTTTTCCAAAAATACAAAACTCCTGAGGACTATTTAGCAGTAAGTTTGGAAGAACTACAGAACGACATAAAATCAATTGGTTTATTTCGAAATAAAGCAAAAAATATACAAAAGTTATGCAGAATGCTACTAGATGATTATGATGGAATTGTACCTCAGGCAAGAGAAGAGCTTGTAAAGCTTCCAGGGGTTGGTAGAAAGACAGCAAATGTTGTGATGTCAGTTGCATATGGAATTCCAGCAATTGCAGTTGATACCCACGTAGAGAGAGTCTCAAAACGGTTAGCCATCTGTAGGTGGAAAGATTCAGTCTTACAGGTTGAAGAAACATTGATGAAAAAAATACCGATGGAATTATGGGGATTAACGCATCACAGATTAATATTTTTCGGAAGATATCACTGTAAAGCACAAAGACCTAATTGTCAGGAATGTCCATTAAATACAATCTGTAGAGAAGGCAAAAAACGTTTGAAATGAGAGGGTACAGATGGAGAAAATAATCTTTATACCAAGCCAGTTTCGAATTGAGCCATTCTATGATAATTCTTTAGAAATAAGAGAGCTAAATGAAAAGAGTAAACTAACAATACCATTTTATAACGAAATAAATATTGTTAATCAAATATGTAACAAGGAAGAACTAATACAAAATGCCGAATCGTTAATCATTGATATGATCGATTATTGGAAAGAAATTAAGCCAAGTATAAGTGAAATGTTTCGAATGAGGAAAAAAGAACAAGCGAAAGATCTCATGATTTCATGTGTTGCGAATATGATTTCAATCTTAAGCTGGATGAATCAAGTAGTAATACTGGATTTAAGAAATTTACAAGTAGAAATAAATAAATTGCCAATTAAACCATTAAATTTTCAAGAAAGACTTTCGTTTCTATTAAATCAACCCAATCACTATCATTCATTGATTCAATTAACTGGGTTATATGAAGAAATAGAAAAACAGTATTATAAACAAAAAATAAAAAGATGAGGTAAGCATCTATGTGCTTGCCTCATCTTTTTTGTTATGCAACAATTTTATTATTTGAATTTGAATTATTTAATCGATTTTGCGAATTTGGCTTGATATAAGAAGTTTGATTCTTTAATCCGGTTGTACCTGAATTGCCTGGTTTAACAGGCTGACTCGGTGGATTAGTCGAAGGATTCCCGTTATTATTAGGATTTCCATTTTTTCCACCAGAATTGTTTCCATTGTTAGGATTTCCATTAGGATTCCCATCATTTGGATTCCCGGTATTTGGTTTACCCGTACTTGGGTCACCTGTATTTGGATTCCCGTTATTCGGATTACCCGTATTTGGGTTTCCATTATTACCATTAGGATTTGGATTTCCATTATTACCATTTGGGTTAGGATTTACATTGTTAGATAAGTTTACTGAAACCTTAACAGTAGAACTTCTTCCATCGGCTGTAATCGCAGTAATAGATATATTAACCTTATCACCAGGCATAATACTAGGTATTGAAGCTTGCGTATCTTTAATTGATAATGGTGTAGCTTTTTGTCCATTTACATCATATGCAACTTCAAAAGTAGTTGATGGTAATAAATCTGCTGGATAATTCCATGTCAAGTCAATGTTTGAAGTAACTGGATTGAAGCTAGTAGTTACTTGACTTGGTGCTTTTATTGTTTTTGGTGTAGGTACATTATCAACCTTTTCACCTTTAATATAAAGCTCACCATTGTTTTCGTAAACAGAACTTGGTTGTTTAAACCTAGAATTGTAATCAGCAGTTGCTGCTAACATATCTCTTGCAATATATTTTGCGATATTTGATGAGTTTTTTCCTAAGTACTCACCTGTTTTATTTATTGGATAACCAGTCCATACAGAAACTGTTACATCAGGAGTATAGCCAACAAACCAGCTATCATGAGTTGCATTACTAGGGAACCCAAATTTAGCAAGAGTTGCTTGATCATAGTTTGTAGTACCTGTTTTACCAGCCATATCCAAGCCAGGAACCCTAGCTTTAGTACCTGTTCCAGACTTTACAACACCTCTAAGCATGTCAGTAATCATGTATGCAGTATAATCACTCATAGCTTGCTTTGGTTTTGGTGTAAGATCTTGTTCAGTACCGTCTTGGAAAGTAACTTTTGTAACAGCATGTGGTTTAATATAAACACCACCGTTACCAAATGCAGCATATGCACCTGCCATCTGTAAAGGAGATACTCCATCAAATCCACCGATTGCATATGATTCATAGATGTGATTTAAATGAATTCCTAAACCATCAGCAAAACCTCTTGCATTCTCTAAACCAACCTGTTGAAGGGTTTCAATAGCTGGAATATTACGTGATTGCTCAAGTGCATAACGAATAGACATTTGGCCATAGCCCTTTTTATCCCAGTTATTTACAGGTGTCCCGTCAGAATAATGGAAGTTTGACGAATCATCGATTTGATGAAAAGTAGACCATTTTAAATACTGAATTGCAGGACCATAATCTAGAATTGGTTTAATTGATGAACCAGGTTGACGTTGAATATCTGTTGCATAGTTAAAGCCACCTTTTGCAGCGTTACGACCAGCTCCAATAGCACGGATTTCACCAGTTTTAGTATCAGTTAAAGTGAAACCAGCTTGGAAATCGTCGTTTGGATAGAATCCATTGCCTCGATTTGTAATATCATCAGCTTCTTTTTGTGCTTTTGGATCTAAAGTAGTTTGAACTGTTAAACCCTCAGTATAGATATCAGCACCTGTTTCTTGTTTAACTTCTTTAACAACCTCATCTATAAATGCTTGGTAAGGTTGTGACTCTTGTGGTTGTACGTGTACTAAGCTTTTCATTGGAATTGCTTTTGCTTTATCAAATTGTTCTTGCGTAATAGATCCGTATTTTAACATTTGACCTAAAACAATATTACGACGGTTTTCTGCAGCTTGTGGATGAGTTGCAGGATTGTAATTATTTGGACTTTGAACCATACCAGCAAGCATTGCTGCTTCAGGAAGGGTAATATCCTTTAAGTCTTTATTAAAATAAGTTTGGCATGCTTTAGCAATACCATAAACTCCAGGGCCACCTGCGCCATTTGAGAAATAAACTTTGTTTAAATACATTTCTAAAATCTGTTGTTTAGAATATTTTTGTTCAAGCTGGAATGCTAAATACCACTCTTGTACTTTACGTCTAATTGTTTTTTTACTAGATAGTAATGAGTTTTTAACAACCTGCTGAGTGATTGTACTTCCACCCTCAGAACCGAATCCACCAGTAACATTAGCTAGAATCGCTCCAAAAATTCTTCGAACGTCTACACCTTTATGTTGGTAAAATCGAACATCCTCTGTATCGATAAAAGCATTTTCTACTACTTTAGGAATTTGATTATATGTTACCTTTGTTCGTTGTTCAGTACCAACTTCAGCAATGACATTTCCATCTTTATCTAGAATTTTAGAGGAAAGAGGGTCTTGTAATTTTTTCGGATCTAATTTTGGCGCATCACTAACTAAATAGTAAAAAGTTCCAATCCCAGCAAGTATACAAACTACTGCAATTGTTAATATTGTTAATGTGATTCTTTTCCAAAGTCCTTCTCGTTTTTTTGGAGAACTACTTTTGGGTTTATGATTATTATTATTTGGTTTCTCCATTTTTTTACGTTCTTCTCGTGAACGATAATTTTCTGACATAGAATACTCCTGCCTTTCAAGTTGAGCTCGATCATTATTTATAACTGATAAAGCTCATCAATACATTTTAAGTAAGGTACAAAATCTGGATAACTAGTTTTTATAAGAATCCCTACTTGTTCAACTTCTGCTTTAGAAATTGATTTTTTTCCACCATTTTCTTGACGGTCCCAGAATGCTAGAATATCTGAAGCCTTTAGAAAATAAATTTCATTATACATCGAAAATTTTAAGATGACAAACGCAATTCCGCCGTGTTTGATAACACTTTGCATATGCTTGATTTGATGGGAATGAAAATTTTGTAGTGGAAAGCTAGACTTATTATTCGTTTCTTTTGCTTCAAAGTCAATATATTTTTCTTTATAAATACCATTATAGTCTGTCGTAGAAGGTTGTTTAAAATATGCCTCTCGTATAACGGCGGCACTTCTTTTAGGATAATCAACTTTCACGATCTGAATGGGTGTTGGTTTTTTGTGAATGTTTGCAATTCCATTTGATAAGTAATACAAGTTGGTTAAGTTAAGATCATCTTCTAATGACATACCTCTGTTACTATAAGTATTACCTATTTTTGATTTATCCTCATTCACATGATTGAAATTTGATCTCTTCCTATTTGGATATAATACAGTCAATTTTACCAGCTCCAATTTCCACATACGGTTCGATTATATCAAAAAAACGTCGTTAAGTGTGTAATCAATTTATCTGTAAGACTCTATGAAACTAAATTATTATAATTAATTAATAGAAAGAAAGATAGCGAGTAACTTATAAAACTTATTCTTAAAGGAACCGGGAAAATGTAAGGTTTTATAAATGGATTAATGATTAAGATTATTTATCATTAATGAATATTAAATTAGAAAATACTTAGTTTATGTCGAAATTTTTTAACTTGATGAAAAAAAACACTATGTTTATCGAAAATGTACTAGTTTTGTCACCATGGAAGGAAAGTAAGATGAAAAAAAGAATATGAATCAATAAGATGAGAGGAGATGGAAGAAATGGATATGATTCAAAAAGATTCAATTTGTAATGTGATTGATGAATTATTGAATGAAATTGAGTTAATTGAACATACATTATCGTTGAAGGTAAATCAAAAGATTGTAAATGAAAATTCAACCTTATTACAACAAATACAACTCACTACAATGCATCTCCATCATTTCGAAAAAAAGATCAATCAAGTAAATGATGGTGGGAATTGGATTCGCACACCTATAAATCTAGGAAAATTAGCATTTTGAAAAAAAGAGGTTATCTTTTGGTAAATTGACTAAAAGATAACCTTTTATATTGTGTTAAAAAACTTCTACATTTTGGCTTATTTCCGTTATGTATGCTGGTTTACTTGCGCCTGACAATTCCAAAGTTTGAATTAAAGTTCGGTAGTTATTAACTGATATTTCTCCTTTAATATAGAAGTACTGAAGAAAATCCATTAATTGATTAAGATTAACAGGCTCGTAACTTTTTACATCTAAAAATTTTACACGTAGTTCCTCTAATGTCACTATAATCCCTCCAAAATACGTTTATTCGTACATCATTTGAAGCAAGATTTATTCGTTCCTTACACTTTTAATGTATCATAATTTTTTGTATTTTAAATTTTTTATAAAATTGAGACTTCCGACAGAAAATGACATATTCCGTATGATAAAAAGGCTATTTGCTGCTATCTTAGAATGCGTTAGTTGATTACAACTCCAAGTTGCTCGCTTTCCGCGTGGCGTGAACTAGCCTCCTCGGCAAGCCTTCGGGGTCTCAGCCTTCCCGTGTTTTTCCCACAGGAGTCTCGTACCTTCCGCCCGAATCAACTACTATCTTTCCAAATCTCGGGTAGCAACAATCTATTAGAAAAGAGCAAATAAAAAAGTCACAGATTGGGCTCTATATTCATACAAATACTGTAGAATAGAAAGTTGGAGGAATTAAAATGTATTATAATGATTATGATCCAAGAAATTTTCATCCTTCCAATAATATGCAATTTCAATCAAATCTTTATAATAGTCCATATCCAATTACACCAAATGCATACTCTTACTATATACCGGTTCAAAGGTATGAGAATGTAATCCAGCCAATCCAATCAATACAGTCAGCCCAAAGTAATCCAAACCAATTTAACGGAATGAATACTGCGTTACAACCTAATCAAAATTTGTTTGGGGAAGTTCCAGAATTTCAAAATGGTATGCAACAAATACATTCAATGCCCCAATCGCAAAACGCCTTTATTCCTCAGACAATTCAAGGACAATCTATGTCAACTAATCAGCAAACTGAAATGTTTGAAGGGGGGCAGATGTATCAAAATCAGCAATTTCCTCATCACATGCAACAATTTCCTTTTCAACAACAGCCTTTTCCATTTCAACCTCACCCACAAATGGGTCCATTTGCAGAGCCAATGATGCAAGGTCCATATAAACCATATCCTACAAATCCAAAAGGGGTAAACGGGAACAATACACAACAAAATCAAATTGCATCAATTATTAATCAATTTAAAAATAATAATGGTACGTATGATGTGTCAAAAATGATGAATACAGCAGGACAGTTTATGAATACGATGAATCAAGTAGGTGGTTTGTTTAAGCAAGTGGGATTTTTATTTAAGTAGTGAGAAGCAAACATAAATAATAGTAAAAAATTAGTAAATCATATTTTATAGACAATACGATCAGATGTAGATAAACTTATATCTGACTGTATTGTCTATTTCAAATAAAAGATACATATTTCATTACAACTTAGAAATTAATTTTAATCGTTATTCTTTTTTGTTGTAAAAAAGCTTAAAACTTTAAAAATATCTTAAAAATGATTTGGAACATATTTATGAGATTTAAACTAATTTACCTCATTAGAGTAAAATATTTAAAAATTTGTTAAAAAATTATTTGAAATAATTTTATTCTTCTTATTGTTTCTTTAACAAAAACCCCTTAAAATAATTAATTATTATGAAATAATGTGACAATGGAGAGAGCATAGTTGAAAAACACCATATTGTATTTGTTTTTTATTACGTTAATGTTAATAACAGTATTATTTACAAGCTTTAAACAAGCTCTATATGTAATTTTATCCTAGAAAAAAGTAGGCATGTATAACGAACGTCTTTTTTTCTTCTACATAAACTGTTGATGTAAGGTTTTTTAAATAGTAGGAGAGGAGAAGAGATATGTATCATCATTGCTTACCATGTTATGGACCAGCACACGTATTACCAGCGCATGTAATGCCAGCAGTTGTTCATCCTATAGTAGATAGTGTAGAGCATGTATTTTCTACAACAATTGTACCGAATGTTTACCCATCACATGAAACAATCGTACAACATAATTTGATTCAACCTGAAAATTATTTCCCACATTCAACATCTGTAGTAAATAATTTACAACCATTACCTGCTGTAAATCATCCACCATTTTTTGATGGAGGTTATCCAGGAATTGGGGCTGGATATCCAGGAGTTGGGCCAGGATATCCAGGAGCTCCAGTTGCTACGCCATATGGAGGTGCAACTGGAATGCCAGGAACAATGCCAATGGGAATGGCTCCAGGAATGCCAGGAACAATGCCGATGGGAATGGCTCCGGGAATGTCAGGAACAATGCCAATGGGAATGGGACCAGGAATGTCAGGAACAATGCCAATGGGAATGGGACCAGGCATGCCAGGAACAATGCCAATGGGAATGGGACCAGGCATGCCAATGATGTAATTTTTAAACATCATGTCTTAAGTAATATTTGATTTAATATTACTGATTAGTGCAGAAATAGTCTCTTATTCACGGGAGAATTAAAATTAATTTTAAAATGCAAATGAAAATCATGTGGAAGAATCTTTTAGAAAAGGTTCTTCCTTTCAATTAATTGGAGCATCTTAATGAAAATATTAACAATATCTGGATATAAGTCATCAGAATTAGGGATATTCTCAAATAATCACAAAGCAGTACAATACATACAAAAAGCGATTTTAAAAAGCGTTGTACCGTTAATAGAAGAAGGATTAGAGTGGGTCATTATTTCTGGACAACTTGGTACAGAATTATGGGCAGCAGAAGTAGTACAAAAATTACAAGAAATTTTTCCTAATCTTCAATTAGGTATATTTACTCCATATGAAAACCAAGAGCAAAATTGGAATGAACAAAATAAATTGTATTATGAAGAAATTCTTATGCTCGCAGATCATGTTGATTCAATTTCAAGAAAACCATATGAATCACCACAACAATTAATTGCAAAAAATGTTTTCTTAATTGAAAAAAGTGATGCTTGTTTATTATTTTATGATCCTGAAAAGGAAGGCAGTCCAAAGTATATGTATGATATTGCTAAAAAAAAGTGTGAAATTGGAAATTACCAATTAATACAAGTAACCTTTGATGAACTACAAGCAATTGTTGATGAAGAAACGATGTATGATTAAATTCTAATTTGATTTACATAGTGTAGATAATTGACAATTTAAAAAGACTTTGAAAGAATAGATTGTAAATATTTCTAATGCTTTGGGGTGAAATAAATGGATACAAAAAAAGGACAACTTACAATAAAAGATATTCTACACCAAGAATTTAAAACGACAATGCGTGGTTATAGCCAAGAAGAAGTTGATAAATTTTTAGACGTTATTATAAAAGATTATGAAGCATTTCAAAATCAAATTGTTTCTTTACAACAAGAAAATGCAAAGTATAAAAAACTTTTAGATGATCAAAAAAGTAATGTAACACCTTTTACAAATACAAACACAGATATTTTAAAAAGACTATCGAATTTAGAAAAACATGTGTTTGGAAGTAAATTGTATGAATAATTTAAGTAAACTTTCTTTCTAAAAAAGATTGCATTATAAAGTAGAATTTACTATACTAAGAAATGTTCATTTCAATATGTTCGGGTAATCGCTGCAACGCTTGACGTTGTTGAGGAAAGTCCATGCTCGCACAGTCCTGAGATGGCTGTAGTGTTCGTGCCTAGCGAAGTCATAAGCTAGGGTAGTCTGTTAAAAGGCTAACGGCAGGGAACTAGCCTAAGTCCTTCTGGATATGGCTTTACTACCTTTAAAGTGCCACAGTGACGTAGTCCTCGAAGAAATGAGAGGAGTGGAACGAGGTAAACCCCACGAGCGAGAAACCCAAATAATGGTAGGGGAATCCTTTCGAAGGAATTGAACTTAGAAAGGGACAGAGTTACTACTCTGTAGATAGATGATTACCACCGGAGTACGAGGTTAAAAGCCGTCTGTAGTACGAAGGGACAAAACATGGCTTACAGAACATATGAAGTGATAATATAGTATAGGTAAACAACTCTCCTATTTAGAGTAGGAGAGTTTTTTCTATAAAAGGTAAAACTAAAATAAAAAATACATAGAAGACCATTCATTTATGAATGGAATAGGTGATTAAATTGGCTACATATACTTTAATTGCTACAGCAGCAATGGGGATTGAAGCATTAGTTGCAAGAGAAATTAAAAACTTAGGATATGAAGATGTAACAGTTGAAAATGGACGTGTACTATTTAAAGCAGATGAAAGTGGAATATGTCGTGCAAATTTATGGATACGTTCAGCAGATCGAATTAAGATTTTAATCGGGGAATTTAAAGCTACAACTTTTGATGAACTATTTGAAAAAACAAAAGCAATACCTTGGCAAAAATATATCCCAAGAAATGCTCAATTTCCGGTTTTAGGAAAATCTCAAAAATCCAAGTTATTTTCTGTATCTGATTGTCAAGCGATTGTTAAAAAAGCAATTGTTGATAAATTGAAAGCAACTCAAAACATCCAAGGAATGTTAATAGAGGATGGGCCATTATTTCGAATTGAAGTTTCGCTAGTCAAGGATATTGCAACATTAACACTTGACACAACTGGTCGAGAAGGATTACACAAACGCGGATACCGAGTAGCTCAAGGAGAAGCACCTTTAAAAGAGACACTTGCAGCTTCATTAGTCATGTTAACAAATTGGAATCCGGATCTTCCTTTTGTTGATCCGTATTGTGGTTCAGGAACAATAGCCATCGAAGCAGCCTTAATTGGACAAAACATTGCTCCAGGTTCTTTTAGAAGTTTTGCATCCGAAGATTGGCATTGGATTGGAAATAAACGCTGGAATGAAGCAAGACAAGAAGTAGAAGATTTGGCAAATTATGACCAACCATTAAATATAATTGGGTCAGATATCGACCACCGAATGATTCGTGTTGCACAAGAAAATGCAGAAGAAGTTGGATTAGGTGATATTATTTCATTTAAGCAAATGCAAGTAAAGGATTTTACAACAAAATCAGACTATGGCTACGTTGTTGCGAACCCTCCTTATGGTGAGCGTCTAAATGACCGACCTTATGTCGAAAAACTATATAGTGATATGGGGAAAGTGTTTAGACCACTTGATACTTGGTCAGTATATGTCATGACAAGTCATGAAGGCTTTGAAGAATGCTACGGAGCACCAGCATCGAAAAAGCGTAAGTTATTTAATGGGTTTATTAAAACGGACTACTATCAGTATTTTGGTAAGAGACCACCTCGTCGATCAGAGGACTAATCAAGACTGTTGAAATTATGAGAGTCACATTTTTCTCTTTTAAATAGAGAAAGGTGTGACTCTTTTGAATTATAAATATATGATGAGTTTATCTGTCTAACTGCTTTAATCTTTTTTCTACCTTAATAAACATAAGAATTGTTAATAACCCCATTAATCCAATTGTTAAAAAAACTGAAACAATTTCATACTTAAATCCAATTCCAATACCAATAATACTTCCTAAAATCATGATGATATAACCATTTTTAATCATGATTTTAGCGCTAAGCTGATTAGCTTCATTCCATAATTCAATATTTTTCATTGAACGGAAGGTTCGATATCCATAATAATCATTAATCTCTTTTGGTGGCTTATGCTTTAAAAATAGACCAGTAATTATAAAAGTTAGTCCAATGATAAATGCAATTACAATACCGACATACAACGTTTTACGCCCTCTCAATCCTAATTAATCATATATATTTATATTCTTTGTTAATAAATTTTTTCCTTTGTCTTGAAGGAATTTTGCTTATTGATGTCAAATAAAAAAGGTTTAAGAAGGTGAATGTATTGGAAGATCATCACAAATACAGTTACCAGCTTAAAAAGTTTTATGTAATTAGATAGTAGCAAAAAAATATGAATATTGGAGGATGAATACGATGAAGTATAATATTATCCATGATTCTAAAGATTTGCGCGATAAGATTTATGTAAGTCCTAATTACAAAACTGTTTCAGATTTACCTTCAGAAACGAATAATTCAATTATAATCGATTGGGTATTTGACCAAGGGCAAGAAGGTTCATGTACAGCTAACGCATTTGCTAGTATGAGAATGTACTTATTAAAGAAAGCTGAAAAGCCATTTCAAGTACTTAGTAGAGCTTATATCTACTGGCATGAACGAAATTATGAAGGAACAACAAGAGAGGACTCGGGGGCAGAATCAAGAGACGGTATGCGAACACTTAAAGAATTTGGCGTTTGTTTAGAAAGTACAATGCCATATAATGATCATGATTATTTAACCGTTCCATCAGAACAAGCTGAAATTGAAGCTCCTGAATACAAAATTAATAATTATTACCGTGTACCTAATTACGATATATTAAAAACGGCATTAGCTGATGGATTAACTGTTTCTCTCGGTATGGTAGTATACGAATCCTTTGAGTCTGATAGTGTAGCAAGATCTGGAATCTTTGTAACACCATCTCAACATGAGCATGTACTAGGTGGTCACGAGGTCTTAATTGTTGATTATAAAAGTGATGCTAATACCACAACATATAAAGTGCTAAACAGCTGGGGAGAAGGATGGGGACAAAAAGGGTATTTTTGGATCACAGACTCTCAATTGAAAATGGTCGCGATGGATTTTTGGACTGCGAATTAAATGGAATTTCCAATTATAAAAAGACAATAATGTGAATTATATTCTTTAGTACAACTTTCGCCACCTATCTTGGTGGTTTTTTCATTTTATAAAATAAATATGCTCTTTTCTAAAAGATTGTTGCTTTTGAGATTTGTAACTATGAAGACAAAAGTTGATTACAATGGAAGGTACGAGACTCCTATGGGAATAGTGGGAAGGCTGAGACCCCGCATGAGCGTATGCGACGAGGAGGCTCAGCTCACGCCCCATGGAAAGGGAGCATCCTGGATTTGTAATCAACTAACGTATTCTAAAATAGCAACAAATTTGCCTAAAACAGCCAAAATGTAAAAAGCAAATGAATAAACTAATCTATATTAGATTTGAAATGATCTTTAAATAAATTATTAGAAGTGTTTGTTGTAATTTATCCTTATATTTTGTATGATAGATTTTACGCTAAATTAAAAATAAAAGTTTCTATTTAAAATAAAAACGTGTTGTTGAAAAAGAGTCTTCATTGAGGACTTTTTTCTATGTAGGGGGTACATATGGTTAATACAAGAAAATTACCATTTGAAGTGTCTAAGCAAGATAGCTTCATTGATAAATTAGGTGAATGGATCGGGGATGTATTTTATGAACTACTTCCTGATGCCGGATATGAAATTCGTGATGAACAAATATTCATGGCTTACCAAGTTGAAAGAGCATTTAAAGAAAAGAAAATTATCTTTGCGGAAGCCGGTGTTGGAACAGGTAAAACGTTTGTTTATTTGTTATATAGTATTTGTTATGCACGATACACTGGTAAACCAGCAATTATTGCATGTGCAGATGAATCACTAATTGAACAGCTCGTCAAAAAGAATGGAGATATTGAAAAATTATCAAAGGCTTTAAACTTAGATGTCGATGTTCGATTAGCAAAATCTCCTACAAGTTATTTATGTTTAAATAAGCTAGATGAGCAAAGAGGGAACCTAGATGCAAGTGATAAAGTTTTAGGCATTTACGAAAATTTACCTTCATTTGTTCATGATTATAGTACACTTCAAGCTTTTTATCCTTACGGAGATCGTACTGAACATAAAGATCTTACTGATGAAGAATGGGGAACAGTAGGGTATGACTATTTTCAAGATTGTGCAACATGTGAAAAAAGACATCGATGTGGTCAAACTTTATCGAGAGATCAATATCGAAAAGCAACTGATTTAATTGTATGTTCACAAGATTTCTATATGGAACATATTTGGACTGCTGATTCAAGAAAACGAGAAGGTCAGCTACCACTTTTACCATCACCAAGCTGTGTTGTATTTGATGAAGGTCATCTTCTAGAATTTGCTGCTCAAAAATCATTAACATATCGTCTACAACAAGAAACATTAAATCGCTTCTTCACACATTTAATGCAAACTGGAACAAGGGAAACGTTTAGAGAATTGTTAGAAGATACTTTAGAAACATATGATGAGTTCTTCTATTTATTAGATCGTGAATCAAAAATGATCAAAGGCTCGAATCGTTTAGAAGTAAATAAATCTGATGAAATAATCCGCACAGGAGAAAAAATTCGTAAACAAATTGCCCAAATTGGTGATGAACTTGTTTTTGAAAGTGAAATGTATACGATGGATGAATATCAGTTAAATATTGTAGATGAACATTTAGATGATATCGAAATGTCATTAAATTTATTTTTAAATGAAAAGACTGCAATATTATGGCTAGAAGAATATCAAAATGAATTAACGTTAGTGATTATGCCTAGGGCAGTAAATGAATTATTACAAGAAAAAGTATTCTCATTAAAAATTCCAATGATTTTTTCTTCTGCAACTTTATCTGAAAATAATTCATTTGATTATATTTCAAACAGTTTAGGCGTAAAAGAGTATTTATCGTTTTCTGTGAATTCGCCATTCGAATATGAAGAACTAATGAAAATAGATGTGATACAAAATTATTCAACAGAAAATGCATTAAAAAATGACTCAATCATTAAAAACATGAATGAAAATAAAGGAAGTACACTTGTTTTATTTAATTCTGTTCAGGAATTAAATGAATTTAAATTACAAACTCAAAATGAGTCAATGGATTTTCCTATCTATTTTGAGGGACAAGAAGAAATAAGTACACTTGTTTCTAAATTCCAAAATGAGATTCATTCAGTACTTTGTGCTGTTCATTTGTGGGAGGGGCTTGATATACAAGGAGAATCACTAAACCAAGTAATTATCCATTCATTACCGTTTCCTCCAAATGATCCAGTATTCCAAGCAAAACGAAATAGTGTGAACAATTGGTATGAAGAAGTTGATGAGCCTTATATGCTTCTAAGACTAAGACAAGGTATTGGACGATTAATTCGAAGTAATGGAGATAGTGGTAAAATTATGATCTATGTAGATTCAAATGTGAAGGAAAGTACTCTTCAAAAGGTTCATACTATTTTACCTGTTAAAGCAAATAATCTAACGATAGAATAAATAAAAATAATGCCTGTAACTTTTCGATTACTAAGCACAAGCCTAAGTAATCGAAAAGTTACAGGCATTTTCTATTTAATAAGAAATCCCTACACGTTTACCAATGTGTTTACAATTGAAAAATTCGTTTACAGTAAAATGAGCGGTATCCCCAGTTGAAATGGATTGACCGTTTAATGGAAGAAAATCTTCTTCAATTCGATACTGTTTAGTGATTTCACCTTCTGGTAGATAAGTAGGACATATAATTGTCCAGTTTAAGTTACTTTTTTGGAAAAGGTAATATGCTTTCTCATGGTCCTGAGCAGCAGTTTGAGATTTTCGTTTTGATTCTGCACTTTTATACCTTAAAATTGCAGGGTCTACTCTAGAATTAAGGATACCAGCAGTACCAATTGTAACGATCCGTTTAATATTGTTTGAAACCAATAATGGGATAATTCGCTCTGCGGTTTTACTTAATGTATCATTTCCATCAGTATTTAATGAACTTATGACACCATCTATGCCAGATAAAGCGTTAGTACGTGTTTTTTCATTTAATACGTCTCCAGTTATTATTTTTAAGTTAGAACGTTGAAATGGTAATTTGTTAGGTTCTCTAACAAGCACTGTTATACAATGATCTGTTTTTAATAACAGATCAAGAATGATCGAACCAACTCTACCGGTTGCTCCTAATAATAATATATTCATAAATTGTACCTCCTTTTATTCAGTAAAAATAAAACAATCTATTTGGTTTCATATTTTTTATGTTACAATTAATTGAATATTAGAAAAGATTGGAGACGTATATATATGGAAATCCAAAAAATTGAACAACAATTTTTAGAACTTAACAAGAAAATGATGAATTATAATGAAGCAATTAGTGTTATGTATTGGGATTTACGTACTGGTGCTCCCAAAAATGGTGCAGAACAACGTTCAAATGTTATTAGTCAATTATCGGCAGAAGTTTTTGCAATGTCAACATCTAGTGAGATGAATGATTATTTAACAAAACTAGAAAACGTTATCGGTACTGGAGTGTTATCGGACGTTACAGAAAAATCAGTAAAAGAGTGTCGTAAAGACTATAACTTAAATGTAAAAATCCCACCAGAAGAGTATAGAGAGTTTGTTAAATTAACTGCACTTAGTGAATCAGCTTGGGAAGAGGCAAAAGCGGAAGCTAATTTTGAGAAGTTCCAACCATTTATAGAAAAAATTGTTGAAGCGAAAAAGAAATTTATTGAATACTGGGGATATAATGATAAAAAATATGATACTTTACTAGACTTATATGAGCCAGGAATGACTACTAAAAAATTAGATGAAGTATTTAAAAAAGTTAGAGAAGAATTAGTCCCACTTGTAGCAGCTATTGCAAAGACAGGCAAATCATTACAAGGTGACTTCTTATTTAAGCCATTAGAAATTCAAAGACAAAAAAGAATATGTGAAGATATTTTAACTCAATTAGGTTATAATTTCGATTCAGGTAGATTAGACGAATCAGTGCACCCTTTCCAAATTACGTTGAATCCAGGGGATGTTCGTGTAACAACAAAATACATTGAAGACAATTTTATGAGTGCGTTATTTGGTACGATTCATGAATGTGGTCACGCTCTATATGAGCAAAATATTTCTACAAAATTAATTGGCACACCATTATGTGGTGGTTCTTCAATGGGAATACACGAATCACAATCACTTTTCTTTGAAAACATCGTTGGAAGAAGTAAAGAATTCTGGACTAATCAATTTGCAGTATTAAAAGATAATGCAGGAGATTATTTAGAAAATGTAACATTTGAAGAGTTTTACGAATCTGTAAATCATAGTGAACCATCGCTTATTCGAATTGAAGCGGATGAACTTACATACCCATTACATATAATGGTAAGATACGAAATTGAAAAAGAGTTGTTTGATGGATCTTTAGAAGTGAAGGATTTACCTAGAGTATGGAATCAAAAAATGGAAGAGTATTTAGGTATTACTCCTTCAAATGATGCAGAAGGTGTATTACAAGATGTTCATTGGTCTGGAGGAGATTTTGGATATTTCCCTTCATATGCATTAGGTGCAATGTATTCTGCTCAGTTTAAAAATACGTTAGTTAAAGAAATGCCTTCGTATGAAGAACTTTTAGAGCAGGGACAAATTGAGCCAATTGTTAATTGGTTAACAAAGAATATTCATCAACATGGTAGACTTAAAACTCCTAGTGAAATATTAGTTGATGTAACAGGTGAAGAATTAAATGTAACTCATTTTATCAACTATTTAACAGACAAATATACAAGTTTATACAAACTATAAAATCGAAAAGACTAGTTTCAGAAATGGAACTAGTTTTTTATTTACCCAAATATTGTTTTATAAAATTAGGTTGTTTTCGTAATTTAAAGATTGTTGCTTTTAGGTTATGTAATTTAAAAGATAGAAGATGATTGGAACGGAAGGGTGAAGGGCTTCTGTGGGAGATGCGGGAAGGCTGAGACCCCACAGGAGCGTATGCGACGAGGAGGCTCAGCTCACGTCCCTAGGAAAGCGAGCATCCTGGAGTGGAAATTAACTTACACATACTGAAATAGTAACAATGTTAAAGATCCTAAAATTAATAACTAGTAAAAAAGTTTATCTACAATAAAACATATTGATTTTTAAGTCATTTTTAATGGCTCATGTCGATTATTATTTTTGATCTCATATAAAGAAATGTAAGGGAGTTATGTTAAACTATTATTGAAAGAATATTTCGAATTTAAAATCGGAGGGGAATTAAATGAGCTTTAAAGAAGTAGAGCAATCATTTTTGGATTATGTTAGAAAAATTGTAAATTACAATGAAGCAAATTCAGTAATGTATTGGGATTTACGAACAGGTGCACCAAAAAACAGCGTAGCTCAACGTTCTATTGTCATCAGTGAAATCTCATCAGAAATTTTTAAAATGACAACTTCTGATGTAATGGCTCATTACCTAACAACCTTAGAAGAAGCAATTGGAAATAACATTATATCATTCGAAACAGAGCAAACTGTTAAAGAAATGAGAAGACAATATGACCGAAATACGAAAATTCCTGCAGAAGAATATCGTGAATATATTAAGTTACAAACAATGGCGGAAAGTGTATGGTCAGAAGCGAAGAATGAAAATGATTTTAAGAAATATCAACCTTACTTAGAGCAAATTATTGAATATAAAAAACGTTTTGTTGAGTATTTAGGTTATAAAGAATGTAAGTATGATACATATTTAGATCAGTATGAACCTGGAATGACCGTAAAGGAATTAGACCAAGTATTTCAAACAGTGAGAGAGCGAATTGTACCACTTGTACAAGCAATTGCAAATACTGGTAAAAATTTTGAAAAAGAAGAAATGACCCAATTTGTTTCAAAACAAAAACAACGTGAAATATGTGAGAGCTTACTAGAAACTTTACAATATAATTTCTCAGCAGGAAGACTAGACGAAACAGCTCATCCATTTGCTACTTCGTTAAACTTAGGTGATGTTCGAGTTACAACGAAATTTCATGAAAATAATTTTGATAAAGCAATATTTAGTACAATCCACGAATGTGGCCATGCTTTATACGAACAAAATATTTCAACGGGGTTAGCTGGACTCCCTATCTGCTGTGGAGCATCACTTGGAATTCATGAGTCTCAATCATTATTTTTTGAAAAAATGATAGGTAAAAGCTACGCATTTTGGAGTAAAAATTATAATCGCTTACAAGAGCAATTGGAAGGTAAGTTAGACGATGTTTCTTTAGATGATTTTTATAAAGCGATTAATCATAGCAAACCTTCATTTATTCGTATTGAAGCGGACGAATTAACTTATCCGTTACATGTCATGCTAAGATATGAAATTGAAAAGGAACTATTAGAAGGTACAATAGAAGTGAAAGATTTACCAGAAATTTGGAATGAGAAGATGAGTGAATATATAGGTATACGTCCAAGTAATGATCAAGAAGGGGTTTTACAAGATGTACACTGGTCGATGGGATACTTTGGTTATTTTCCAACATATGCATTAGGAGCTATGTATGCAGCACAAATTAAAAATTCAATGGTAAAAGACATTCCTAATTTTGACGAACTTGTAGCAAAAAATGAATTTGAAGAAATATTACAATGGTTAAAAGCGAATATCCATCAACATGGTCAAACAAAAACACCAAAGGTATTATTAAGAGATGTAACAGGTGAGGAATTAAATGTTCAGTATTACATTGACTATTTAGAAAATAAATTTTCAGCATTATATGATTTAGCAGAAGTAGAGCAATAATCAACGGTAATAAAAAAAGTCAGCGATGATTTTATATCATCTGCTGACTTTTTAGTTGTAACGATCAGTAAAAGGCTATTTTATCAAATTTGAAAAACCTTTTGATCCAATCGGTGCATTTTGTATCATATCATACAATGGAACTGAATAAGCAAAGACAATTAATAATACAGTAATTGCAATCCAAAGCTTCCAGTTTTCAAAATAAAGTGGTGTTTTTTCAACTTCATTAGAACTTTCTCCAACAGGGAATTCTGTTTCTCCTTTAGGAGCAAGGAAAAGTAAATTAATAATAATTATTATTTCTAATATAATTCCGATGAAAAGAATTGATCCACCAACTGCTTGAGCAATTTGGTAAGAAATCCAATCATGACTTACCGGTGAATTAAAATATGTAGAGAATGCTGATCTTCTTGGTGCACCTTGTAGACCTTCTAAATGCATTGAAGAAGACATAAAGAACATTCCAATTGACCAAGTAATTGTTTGGATAATGGCTAAAGAATTTAATTCCCTTGTAAACTTACGACCAGTGATATGAGGAATTAACCAGTACGCAATCCCGAAAAATGTTAATACTACTGATGTAGCTAATGTTAAGTGGAAATGCCCTGTGACCCAAATTGTGTTATGAACTACTTGGTTTAATTGGTTACTTGCGTTTATAATTCCACCAGCACCTGCAGGAATAAAGAATAACATACCGATCATAGGAGCTAAGAAACGAGCATCGTTCCAAGGTAAAACTCTAAACCAACCGAATAGACCAGTAGCTCCTTTTTTTCTACCATAACGTTCAAAGGTAGCAAACATTGAAAAGGCTGTCATTAATGATGGAATAATAACCATAAAAGTAAGAACAACTTGTACATACTTCCATGATGAATCGACTCCTGGTTCCAATAGCTGGTGATGCAAACCTACAGGAATAGAGAAGAATAAGAATAAAATAAATGACATACGAGCTAATGAATCACTAAAAATTGGTGTGTCTAAAATTTTTGGAATAATAACATACCAAGCCATGTATGCTGGCAATAACCAAAAATAAACAAGTGGGTGACCGAAATACCAAAATAACGTTCTACTTAGTAATACATCAATGCGATCTACAAAGCCTAAGCTCCATGGGATGTACTGAAATAATGCAGTAGCAGCAACACCTAATGTTGAAATTAACCATAATACCATTGTAATAATAGCCATGAAACTTAAAAGTGGACCAACTTGTTTTGGATTTGATTTTTTCCATTTTGCATAATGAGCAAACATAGCAAATCCACTAATCCAACTACCTACAACAACTAATGTTAAACCGATATAAAACCCTGGATGAGCTTTAAGTGGAGCGTAAAATGTATATAGGACAGATGCTTTTCCTAATAAAATAAATGTTGCAGTTAATGCAGTACCAATTGTCATAACCCAAAAGCCAATCCAACCAGTTTTACGAACACCGTTACTAAGTGTTCCTGATGTTCTACTCATGGATGCAAAAAGAAATCCGATGATAAAAAATGTAGTTAATACAAGTCCTAATAAAACACCATGAACAGTTAATACTTGATAGTAATTAATTCCAGCAGGTAATGTTACTTTTCCTGAACGAACTAAAGTTTGAAGAAGCCCTGCTAAACCACCTAATAACAATGCAGAAAAAGCTACGTAAAAATGAGCTAATGCAAGCTTTCCATCTTTTTTATCAATTTTAATAATCGAATTATTGTTCATTGCCAACAACCTCCAACTTGGTAGCCATTAATTGGTGACCAGTTCCGCAATATTCATTACAAAGGAGTAAATATTCACCTGGTTTTTTAAAAGTAGTTGAATAAGTGCTTATATATCCAGGCTCAATCATAAAGTTTACGTCTGTTTTTGCAATTTCAAAGCCATGTACTACGTCCTTTGTAGCTGCAACAAAGTCAACTTTTGCTCCTAGAGGTATTTTTATATCCCCTGGATCAAATGAAAAAGCAGATGCGACAACAGTCACTTGATAATGATTTTTTCCAATTTGTTTTACTCCTGGATGATTAAAAGGTGGAGTAGAACTAACACGATCTGGATTAATTGTTGCTATACAGCTAGGTGGCTTATTTCCCATATAAAATGCGTTAACGCCTACAATTGCTAAAAATAAAATTAGAGTTCCAATACCAATAAAAAGCCAAATTTTCTCCATTTTATGCATGTGCATACCCATTCCCCCTATATGCTGTTACCTACGGTCTAAAAAAATTGCAAATACACTAAACCAAGTAAAGAGAATGAAACCTAATAAAAGTAAAACGGAAACCATTGTTCCTTTTAACGAAGTAGAAGATTCTTTTACTACTTTAACTTTGCCATTCTCTAAGCGAGTTTTCATAATGCCTCCCCCTTTAAAACTGTGAAAGTAATTGGAATTAACTTACAATTTCATCATACAAAATCTATAAAAATTATCTATATTTTATAAATTTGTTCACAAATGTGTCGTTTTTACAATTAACACTATATGTATAGGTAAAACCTTATAACTCAAAGAAAAATAAGGAGGAGTGGTGAAGAAAATGTGACGAAATTGTGAAGTCATTAAATTAGATTAAACACGAACTGTAAAGAACTGGTTAATGAACCAACAATTGAGAAGGAAGAATCAAATAAAATGATTTAAACTATAAAAGCACAACACGAAACACTCCTTTAAAACTAATAAAGCAATTCGACATCTTCATTGAAAAATGAAAATGTTGAATTGCTTTTTTTACTCTTTTCAAAAGAATAACCTGAAAATAACCTATATTGCACATTTTCATAGTGGTCCCTGTTAAACAAAATATTGATATGAGCTTCCATTTCGCGGACTCAGGTTCCGCTATCTTTATCAAAAAAGAGGAATTTCTGGTTATGGGACACACGTTCCCTTAATTAGCTAAAAACTTGTCATCTTGATTGATTTTAACTAAATAACATACTCTGTGTCCTAAAACATCTCTAAAATAGTTATATTTATGAAAATAAGGTATTCTGTGTCCACAAAAAAGCAGAAAACGAATAAAATTGTATTATGTTGTTGTAACATAACCTCAATTAAATTAGACAAAACGCATGGATTTACTATATCCATGCGTTTAGGTGTGTTTCTTCAGCTCTACCCTGAAAGAACCTTTATTACATATTTTCATGGGCCATGGTGAAAATTATATTTGCATGGAGTTCTCTTTTCTAAAAGATTGTTGCTTTTAAGATTACTAAATTTAAAGACAGAAGTTGATTACAGCGGAAAGTGCGAGACTCCTGTGGGAAAAGCGGGAAGGCTGAGACCCCGCAGGAGCGATAGCGACGAGGAGGCTCAGCTCACGCCCCACGGAAAGGGAGCATCCTGGAGTTGTAATCAACTAACGCAGTCTAAAATAATAGCAATGTATTCGGAAAGAACCTATATGTAAGACTAATATTGAAAATTTTATTGACATTTAGAAAATAATTGATAAAATTTAAATAGAAATGAAAATCATTATCAATGATTAAGGAGATGTTCGGAATGGTTATTGGATTCCTTGCAGTTACATTAGGGTTATATTTTGGAGTTACTAAATACGTATTAAAAAATATATAATACTAGGAGCCATCCTAGTATTTTTTTTATGCTTTTAAGCGGTATCATTTTTTAGTAAAATAATGTAGAGAATGATTTAAAGGGGTATAACATTGTGCAAAAAGTAACTACAAATGATTTTCAACTTCAAGAAAGAATTAAACTAAGTATTCAATTATTAAAAGAACAAGGTAATCATAAAGAACTTTTTCAATTGAAGAAACTGCTTACTAAAGTGACAAACACTGATAAATATTTTGTGTTTTGTGGACATTTTTCTGCGGGCAAATCATCTTTATTAAATGTATTACTTGGAGTGGACGAATTGCCAACAAGTCCAATTCCGACGAGTGCAAACGTTGTCAAACTAAAAAATGGAAATCAAAACTTAGTTTTGACAAATAAAAACGGTGAGTTATTTAGTGTTGAAGGTATTCTTAATCAAACAGAATTAAAAGAAGTCATGAAGAATGGCCATGAAATTATTGAGGTAGAGTGGACAAAACCTGAATTTCAGTTAGATCCAAATGTTGTTATAGTTGATACTCCTGGTATTGATTCGATTGATGTCGAACATCTGGAAGCAACAGAATCTGTCATCAATCTTTCAGATCATATATTTTATTTAATGGACTATCAGCATGTCCATTCACGTACAAATATTGATTATATTAAAAAATTAATCGAGTCGAATAAGGAAGTTTCATTAATCATTACATGTATTGATAAGCATGTAGAAGAAGAATTATCTTTTTCAGATTTTAAAGAAGGCGTCATAAAGAATTTTCATAATCAAGGTGTGTTTATCGATCAAATATTTTATATATCTACAAAAAATGTTCAGTTTCCGAACAATGATTTGGACCAACTAATCGATTTTGTAAAACAATTACCGATTGAAATTCAATCTTCTTATTTTGAAAGAAATAAGGAGAACTTAATTCAAATCATTAAACAGCAAATGAATGACATTGAAAGTGAAATTTCAACAATTGATCAAGAAGTTGAATCAAGTAATGATATTACATTAATTGAACAAATTAGTGAGGAACTAAAAAGTATTGAGGATGAATTCACTAATTGGCGAAAAGAATTTACTCAATCGACGAATCTCGTTATTACGAATGCAAATTTAACACCATATGAAATGAGGGAACGCGTTAAAAATTACTTAGATAGTTTGAAAGCGCTTCGTCAAAAGAGCTTTTTTCAATCAAGAAAGAAACTTGAATCGATTGTTGAAGAATCTAAACTGGAGCTATCTAGCCTTCTTTCAGATTCAACAAAAAAACTTGTGGAATATTATATAAAAGAACAACTAGTAAAAAATCTTGAAAAAATGGTCTTATATGATGAATCATTAAAAGATCATATTAAATTAATTGAATTAAACTTTTCATTAGATGAATTAATCTCGGAAAATATAGAAATTACAAATACTGATGGACAGTTTCTTTTACAAATTTCAAAAGATATAGGAGAGTCAATTCAAAAATTATATAAAAAAGCAGTACTTGACTTTCTTAATAGTGTTGAACCTTCTATTACCGAAAAATATCAATCATCTAAAGATCAATTAACATCGAATTTACAAAATGCATCTAAAAATCAAGACCAATATTGGGAATTAATGAGGTCAAAGAAGGATTTACAAGAAAAATTAGATGGCCTGGAAAAAATATTTGATACCGATTTACAAATAGAACTACCGACTGAAACTGAAGATATTCAAGTAGTTCGTTCAAGTGAAATAGCTAAATTCACTACTAAAGAAAATAGTTTAGTAGACCAAACAATTGTGATAGAAGAGGAAACTACTGAACCTACTAAAGTAGAAGAAAAAATAGAAAACATTGATGAAAAGTATAAACAGTATGATCATTTATTAATCAATTTAGAAAATGTATCACTCGTAAAAAGAAGAATCGAGCAATTAACGAAGAAAAGAAATCAAATAAAAAATAGTGAATATACACTTGCATTGTTTGGTGCTTTTAGTTCAGGAAAATCTTCATTCATAAATACATTATTAGGTGAAAGAATTTTAGCAGTTTCACCGCATCCAACAACAGCAGCGATATGTCATATTAAAAAATCATCTGAAAGTAAGATGAACAGAACTGCTGATATAAAATTTAAATCAGATAAGATTTTTGAAGAAGAATTTACTGAGCTATTTAATAAATGGGGTTTTAAACTTGAAAAACAAGATTGGTTTATGAATGTAAGAAATATTTTAACGAATCATAAACAAAGTATCCCTATCGATTCAGTTACGTATGTAGAAAATGTTGTTAATTTCTATGAAGAAATGAAGAGTATATTAGGAACTGAACAAACATATAAACTTGACGATTATAACGATATGATTAGTGATGAAGGAAAGGCTTGTTTTGTTCTAGAAAGTACAGTTTATTTTGATTGTGAATTAACACTCCAAGGTATTGTTCTTGTAGATACACCAGGGGGCAATAGTATTCATTCTAGACATACAGAGGTTGCTTTTAGTTATTTAAAAAATGCAGATCTTATTATCTATGTATCTCATTATCAACATGCATTTACAAGACAAGATGAGTCATTTTTAATTCAAATTGGTCAAATGAGAGAAAGCTTTGATTCAGATAAAGTAGTCTTTTTATTAAATGCATCAGATTTAGCAGAGGACCTTTCTGAACTAAGTACTGTTAAACAGTATTTTGAACAACAATTAGTAAGACTTGGTGTAAGGTTCCCTAGAATTTTCACGATTTCAAGCTTACTTCAATATAAAGGATACGATTTAAGTAATGTTGTCCAAGAACACTTAATAAACCAATATACAGAATTAACTAAGTTCGTTCAAAACTATTTAGTTAATGATATGGCTTATCAAGCTTTTACTAGTTTCAGACAGGACATTTTACAATTAAAAAACTATATAAAATCTATTTTAGAAAATCATCATGGAAATCAATTAAAGAAAGAACAATATATTCTTGAAATAAAGAATGCAAAAATGGCTCTTACAGGTTATTTTGAAGAGCAAAAGTCAATGAAAATGCCATTGAATGTAACAGAAGAAATTCAACAATTAACTTATTACATTCATAAAAGAATCGAATTAAGGATGAGAGATTTATTTACAACCTTCTACAACCCTAGTGTTCTAAATAGTTCTACTAAAAATGTAAAGGAAGTATTACAAAACATTCTACGAGATTTCTTATTCTTTATATTTGATGAGCTGATTCAAGAGCTTCATGTAACGTCATATCGAATCGAAAAATTTGTTCATAAAATATTAAACGATATAAACGGAAAAATAATAACTACTATTCAATCCTATTTTAAAGATCTTTCAATAGAGGCATATGATTTAAAAGATTATTTAAGTCCTACAATTAAAAAGCCTCATGAATTTATTCAGTTGGAGAGGTTTCATAAATTAGATAAATTTTATAAAAATCCTAAATCATTTTTTGAAAATGGCATGAAGGAAAAAATGCTAGAAGAATTGATTAGTTTATTCCATCAACCATTAGAAGAATTTTTACAAAAAATGAATGGTGATTTTCAAGCGTTTTATCGTAGTGAGTACTTGAAAAAACAAGATAATATTGTGGAATTTTATATAAATGAAACAAATTATTCACTTTCTGAGCTACTTGAAGAATTAAATAGTGTTAATAATGTAAACGAATTAGAAAAAATAGTTTCGTTATTTAATGAAATTAACTAGTAATGGAGGAGAAGTCTTGAAGTATTTTATTTCTGCAAGTACTGCCTACACGTTAAGTAAGAATAAACATGTAAAGTTTTTAGATTGCCGTTTTGATTTAAATAATCCGAAATTTGGTAGAGAAGAATATCATAAAAGTCATATACCATTTGCTCAATATATTGATTTAAATGAGAATCTATCTGGAGCAATTGAACAGCATGGTGGAAGACATCCATTACCGGATTTAAATACGTTTTGTGACTATTTAGGTAGTATAGGTGTTTCAAATGATTCCATTATTATTTGCTATGATAGTGGTACTCATGAAAATGCTGCTAGATGTTTAATGTTATTAAAATTAATTGGCCATGAAACTATGTTTATTCTTAATGGTGGGATTGATTCTTGGGTTAAAAATCATTTACCTACAACTTCAGAAATAATACAGATGGACCCTATAAATTATCGTCTTAGACAAACAGAATCATACATTGTTGATCATCAAGTTGTACGTAAGGGCTTTGAGGACGATAACACGGAACTAATCGACTCTAGAGAAGATATACGATATCGAGGGGAATATGAACCAATTGATGCGATCGCAGGACATATCCCAACTGCAGTTAATTATTTTTGGAAAAATACGCTTAATGATGAAGGATTATTTAAAAATAAGATTGAACTTCAAGAACACTTTTCTCCTATTTCAAATGATAAAGAAATCATTGTTTATTGTGGTTCAGGAGTAACCGGGTGTGTAAATGTATTAGCACTAGAAGAAGCAGGGTATCAAAAAGTAAAATTGTACGCTGGGAGTTACAGTGATTGGATTTCTTATAGTGAAAATGCAATTGAAAAAAAGTAATAAAAATCCTTGCAAACAAATAAATAATCATTTAATATAAGAGAACAGAAATAAAAGACCTGCGGTGTGCGTTGTTAATTTATGTCTTAAACCAATGAGCATTATTAGGAAGACCGATATTTAAGTAACAACATTGTGCCTTTTTAGGAAGATGAACGTTACTTGTGAGGACATCCACCTTGGAGTTCCGGTTTACTATAGACATAAAAGGGATAACGGCATTGCGGGGAATGATTAATAAAAATAAATTAATAATAGAATAGCCTGTTGTGTGCGTAGTCAATTTATGTCTTAAACCAATGAGCATATTTAGGAAGACCGATATTTAAGTAACAACATCATGCCTTTTCGGAAGATGAAAGTTACTTGTGAGGACATCCACCTTGGAGTTCCGGTTTACTAAAGACATAAAAGGGATAACGGCATTTACGGGAAAAAAATAACCATTCACATTATGTGAGTGGTTATTTCTTTTTTTCTATCTTTTTTAGTTAAATTAATTTCAGAAAGAAGTATAGAAATGAAAAGTAAGAAGCAACTAATTAGGATATACTTAGTTAGATGTCTTCCATCAAAATAATGATCAGTCAATGTAGAAAAAATAGTCTGGGTCGATAAAATAATCGCAACCTTGGTAGGTGTGATATATTTTTGAGCATACATTTGGATAAAAAATGCAATGCCAGTAGAAAAAAATGCTGTAAATAAAACAGATGCCATAAAAAGTTTATTTGACCATAAGTTATGGTTAAAGACTACCTGCCAATTTTCAAAAATAAGTGCAAAAGTCCATGAAAAAAGACAAACAGATACAACTTGAACGGTGGTTAATGAAAGGATATCAAAGGTTGCAGTAAATTTCTTAGAGAATATAATATGAAATGAAAATGAAATTGCACAAATAATTGTAAGAATATTCGTAATATTAAATGTGAATTTATTTGTTAAGAGCTGTATTATTAAGCCAATGATAGCGATTAGTAAAGTAATAATAGAAAGTGTATTTTGCTTTTTATTCTCTTTAAAAAATAATAGTAATGGAACAAATAAAATACTTAATAAAGATATAATTCCTAAGTTTGACCTTGAAGTTGTAGCAAGACTAAATGTTTGAAATGATAATCCAATAAATAGAAAAAAGCCTAATATAATTCCAGGATAAATAAATCCAACTTTATTTTTAGATTTAGTTTGTTTATCACGATTTAAAAAAGATTGAACAATGATTAAGGCAATGGATGCGATTAAAAATCGAATCGTATTAAATGTAAATGGTTGTACAATCGTAATCGCTTGCCCGACAATAAAGAATGTGAAGCCCCAAATAAAGGCAATTATTAATAGAAAGATTGTTGAAAGTAATTTATATTTCATACGCACATCATTCCCTTTTACTTAATTGCTTTTCTTGCAAGTTCATCTGCTACCTTATTTAAATTTGATGGAATCCATTTTATAAAAAATAAATCAAATTGATCGATTAACAATAACGCCTTGTCTAAAAGAGGTTTGAAAACTGTATTTTTAGTAAATTTTTTTTCGATTGTTTCCTCTACAACCTTAGAATCGGTTCGAAATGAAACAATTGAATACTTTTTTTCAATACATAATGTTAATGCATGAATTAATGCATTAAACTCTGCCTCGTGATTAGACATTTCGGGTAGTGGTATACTAAAAAAATGAGGCTCTGAGGTACCTTTAATAAAAACTCCAGCACCTGATGGACCAGGATTTCCTTTTGAGGCTCCGTCTATGTAAACTTCAATCATATAAACCTCCAAACTGTTAATTATACTAATTGTAGTATAGATTATTTGAAAAGGAAACATTTACAAGGAAGAAAATGGAACTTTTCGTTATGTTCTTTTATAATATTGTCTCTAAGGAAAATGAATTTTAAGTTACATTATTAAAAGAAGGCTTTTTTATAGTTTTCTACGAACTCAATTAATGAGTCTTTAGGCCGTTTAAGGAAACTTTGTTAGTATTTAATAATGAGATTAGTTGATTTCCACTGCAGGATGCTCGCTTTCCGTGGGGTGGGCGGTGAGCCTCCTCGTCGCTATCGCTCCTGCGGGGTCTCACCTGTCCCACTGCTCCCACAGGAGTCTCGCACCTTCCGTTCCAATCAACTAATTTATCCCGCATTAACGGGCAGTAAGACCCCCACCTCGAGATTGATAGGAAAGCGAGGAAGATAAGTGGCGGATAACTGCCCATAAAAGCCCGATTGGTTCAACTAACCATCAGTGGGGATGAAGAAAACCCCCACTGATGGAAGTTTCACTTTATCACCAAATATCTATAACAAAATCTTTTTAAATTACTATCTTATATAGTAACAACATATTCTTTCTTAAAGTGAAATTAACAAAAAGGAGATAAGTATATGAAAGTAACCATCCATTGGACATATCAAACGAAAAAAAGATATACGACAATGTTACAAACTGAATATTTACCAGTAAAAGAGGCGTTATTATTAGCAGAAGATTTTGATAGTACTGGTAGAACAAAAGATCTTCTTTTTGTTGATGAGACAAATAGTACTTGGACTAAAAAACAAATAATAAAGTATTTAAAAGAATTAGAAGAAGAACCGCATGATCTTAAAATTTTCTTTGATGGTGGCTTTGATATCCAAACATTAGTAAGTGGGATTGGAGTCTGTATTTACTATAGTCAGAATGGAAAACAATATAGAAAAAGATATAACAATCGTCTGACAGATTTAAGTAATAATAACGAAGCAGAATATGCAGCATTAGAAAATGCAATTTCTATCTTAGATGAAATGGCAATCAAAGGACAAGAAGTGACTATTTATGGGGATTCACAAGTTGTTATTAAACAGTTAAATGGTGAATGGCCGTGTTATGAAGAACAATTTGAAAAGTATGCTGATCGCATATCATCTTCGTTAAATACATTAAAATTATCAGTACAATATGTTTTGCTTAATAGAAATGAAAACAAAGAGGCTGATATGTTAGCTACACAAGCATTAAAGGGCACCTTTATTGAAAGTACAAAAGAACTATCCTAAGTTCATCCTAAAATTATAACTACTAAGTATAGATTCAGTGGAATCTTGCAAAATAGGAGGACATCATTGAATGGAACGAAAACAAGTTTTTGCTGAAGTTGATGCAATTTTGAAACAATATTGCGAAGGATGTTTTATTTATAAGCATTTTCGAAAAGAACACAACCAAAGATTTGCACAGTCCTTCTGTATACATAAATGTACAGTTGGTGAAAAGTTAAGGGAATATGGCCAGAAGCTGTCAAACAGCTGTCATAAAAATTAAGCTCTTTTAAGTTTATGGTAGATAATTAATAAAAATGAGTTTTGAGATAAAATCAATGAGACTTTTGCGTAAAAACGAGGCAGCTGAGACACCGTAGTGAGGTACAAAAGAGAAGGTTCGGATGTTCTTACCTGGAAGCGGATGGATTTTAACGAATCGTAAGTGTCTTGTTTAATAGAGGGGAAAATTATAAATTTAAAGGATGCTTATCTAACATTTGTTAGATATCAGCATCCTTTTTATTGAAAATTGGCGAGTATTTATATTTAGTTCAATGTTAATACAACAAAATCTACTGTTTAGCTTCGAGTAATTGCTGTTCTACTTGTACTAAGTCAGCTTCTTGATTTCCTAAAAATTCTTCATCTAAATCTGTTGCAACTAGCTTCATTTTTTCTAACTGAGTTCTAGCTTGTTCAATTGCAGTTGATGCGTCAGTTAACTGTTGTTGATCCATGCTCATAGTAGCATAACCAACTAATTTTTGAGCTGCTTTTACTTTCATTTCAACTTGTTCAAATTCTGTAAACTGAGACATTGAATCCCTCCTTGTATAATACTAGTTGATAGTATATCCACAATTAGGTGTTCTATTTGAAAAATACAAAAAAAGAGACTGTAGGACAGTCTCTTTTGATTGCAATAAATTATAATTTTACAACGTTTGCAGCTTGAGGTCCACGGTTTCCTTCAACGATGTCAAAAGATACTTCTTGACCTTCTTCTAATGCTCTAAAACCATCAGTTTGAATAGCAGTAAAGTGTACGAATACATCTTCTCCACCTTCAACTTCGATAAATCCAAAACCTTTTTCATTGTTGAACCATTTTACTTTACCTTGCATATTTCTTTTTCCTCCTACAACGAACCACGTGTTGCGTGTTAAAAATTTTCATTTACAAATTTTAGCATTTATAAATGATGAAGTTATTATATAACTTTTTGAAAAATAAATCAAGTAAGCGCTTTTGTAACATGGAAAATAAATATCGCTAGAAAATGATATTGGTATTAATATATTACTTATTACTGGATTCTATTATAAAATAATAAAGGACCTATATAGTGAAGTGAAAATTAAGTATAGAATTATTAATCACAATGGTTGAAAATCATAAGTTTTAAGTGGTTTTTCAAGGAGGAAATTCATTGAATAAGGTAATTATTGCAGAAAAACCATCTGTTGCTAAAAATATTGCAGATGCTTTAAAAATTAAGGATCGTAAAGATGGCTATTTTGAAGGGAATGGCTATTTTATTACATGGGCATTCGGTCATTTATTGCAACTATATGATGCAAAAGACTACGATGAAAAAATGCTAAGGTGGAAAATGGAAAACTTTCCTTTTATCCCACCTCAATTTCAATATAAAGTAAAAAGTGACCCTCGTAATAGAGATAAAGAAGATTTAGGTGCTAAAAAGCAGTTGAAAATCATTTATAGCTTAATTAAGCGAAATGATGTTGATATGATCATATCCGCATGTGATTTTGATCGAGAAGGACAAATCATTGGAGATATGATCATTTATAATCTTAAGGCGGACAAAAAGGTATACCGTTTGTTATTAAATGAATGGACACCTGATGAAGTATTAAATGGATTACAAAACATTAAACCAAATACAGAACTAAAGCCGCTTCAAGATGCTGGAATTAGTAGACAATGGGCAGATTGGGTAATTGGAATTAATTTAACTTCTGTTGCAACATTAAAATATCAAAAAGGAAAAGGCAAAGCTTTAAACATTGGTAGGGTTCTTTTACCAACCTTAAAGATTATCTATGATCGAGATAAGGAAATTGAACAATTTGTACCTGATACTTACTATAAATTAACTGCAACTTTTCAAACAAAAGATAATAAAGAGTTCGAAGGCGGATATGTTGAGAAGGAAGAAGAAAAGTTTAAGAATAAAGAAATCTTGGATGAGATAGACAAAGCTCTTACTAACCAAACAGCTTTCATATTAGATAAACAAGTTGAGAAAAAAAGAGAATACCCACAATATTTATTTAACTTATCTAATTTACAAGGTTTTATAACAAGTAAATACAAAGGATGGACATCAGATAAAGTCTTAAAAGTTGCCCAATCTCTGTATGAGAAAAAATTTATTACCTATCCGAGAACATCGAGTGTTGTTTTAGAGGAAAGTCTTGTAGAGCGAGCTGCAAAGGTTCTTGGTATTTTAAAGAAAGGCTTACCTTATGAGGATGAAGTGAAGTTTATTAATTCAAAACGTGTTTTTGATACATCAAAAGTTGAAAGTCATAGTGCAATCATTCCGACCTATCTAATTCCAAAATCTTTAACGAAAGACGAAGAAATTGTTTACACATCCATTAAAAATCGATTTATTATGCAATTTATGCCTGTTGCAGAATATGAAGAAACTAAAATTACGACAAAAATAAATCATCTAGAAATAAAAGGGCATTTTATTTCAAAAGGGAAAGTGCAATTAGTTGAAGGATGGAAGAAAGTTGAAAAAATTGAATCAAAGGATACGATATTACCTCTTGTTAATATAAATGATACAGTAGCTGTTACAGATCATAAAATTTCTTCACATGTAACGAAACCACCTAAACATCATACAGAAAAAACTCTCCTCCGAATCATGGAAACATGTGGAAAAGGAAAAGATGATGAAGAAAGTGAAGAAATAATGGCTGCGATATTAAGTGGATATAGTATTGGAACTCCAGCTACAAGAGCGGAAACAATCAAAAAATTAAAAGATGTGGGCTATATTGAAACCCAAAATAAGAATTTAATTTGTTCAGATGTAGGGAAGAGGTTAGTTGAAACATTCCCTATTACAGAATTATTTGATTTAGAATTCACAGGACGATTAGAGAAAACTTTATCAGATATTGAAAAACAAAAATTTACAAAAGACTCTTTTCTAAATGTTATTTTTAATTTTACTTCAACAGCAGTAGAAAAAATTAAGCATGAAAAAGATGTTATTATTAATGAAGTGTCGAATGATAAAAAAACAATTGAGGTACTTGGTAAATGTCCTATTTGTGGGCATGGAATTATAGAAGGACAAAAAGGGTTTGGATGTAGTAATTGGAAAAATGGTTGTAAATTCGTCGTTTGGAAGAATGATAAATTTTTAGCTACAATGAAAAAAAAGCCTACAAAAACAATGGTAAAAGCTCTGTTGAAAGATGGGGTGGCCACAGTAAAAGGTTTAACGAGTAAAAAGGGAAATAAATTTGATGCAAATTTACGATATGAAAAAAATCCAGATAATGATTACTATAGCTGGAAGATGGAATTTGTTAATAATCAATCAACTTAATTGATATAAATTCATCTTTAAAGTAGTAAAAACGAATTATTTCTTTAATTTACAAAAAATATATTTTAAGCGATCGCTTCCTCTAATTGTATAGGGGAAGCATTATTTGTTTTTAGTGTATATAGGATTAAATTAAATTTTATAATTTTATGAAAATTCAGTTGACTGAATAAAAAATCAATTATACTATTAACTTGTACACATAAGTGTACAAATAGAGAAAGAAGGGGGTTATCTGTTGTTAGATAAAAGTGATTATATTCCTTTGTACGTTCAATTGTATCGAAAATTAAGAGAACAAATATTGAATGGGGAATATAAGCAAGGGGAATTTATCCCTTCGGAAACAGAAGTTATGAAAGCGTTTCAAACTACGAGGGGAACTGTTAGAAATGCAATTTCTTTATTAGTAAATGATGGATTAGTTCAACAAGTACGTGGTAAAGGGACATTAGTTTTATTAAGTCCATTAAAGTATAGTATTACGAATTTTGGTGGATTTACTGATTATTTAAATAGTAGAAAAGAAATTGGTTATTCAAAAGTTTTAGAGAAAAGTAACGTTTCAATTGATGGAGTAGAATACTATAAGCTGGTACGGGCAAGGGGTGTTAAAAAAGAAGATAAAATCATCTATTTAATGATCGATAAGTCATTACTTCCTGTCAGTGTATTCCCTGGTCTAGATCAATACGATTTTGAAAAGGAATCACTTTATCAAGTATTTAGAGAAAAATATAACATTTTTCCTAAACGTACAGAAATTTCATTAAGGCCAGAAATAATTAATCAACAGACGAGAGAAATATTAGAAATTGATGAAACTGAACAGGCATTACTAAAAGCAGAAGGTAGTATTTTTGACCAAAATAATATTGAAATTGAGAAAGTAAAAATTCTTTACGCACCGAGTCTTGATTTTAATATTATGACAGAGATCAATTAATTTCTTTTTTTAATCTTTAATATCTGAAAATTCAGTCTTTATAAACTGGGAGGGTAGTTTATGAAAAATTCTTTTAAATTAACAATGTTCTTAATTCCTATTGGTATTGCGGTTAACTTTATTGGTGGACAAATTGTGTTATTGCTAAAACTTCCAATTTATCTTGATTCAATCGGAACAATTGTAGTAGGTGCACTATGTGGAGGTATTCCAGGGGCACTGGTTGGAGCAATTACAAATGTAACAATCTCGGTTACTAATCCAACTACACTTGCTTATATATGGTTAAATATACTTTTTGGTTTACTTGCAGGATTTTTAGCAAGAAGAGGTGTGTTTAAAAGTTTATGGAAAACAATTGTAGCTTCTATTGGGTTTGCTGCAATTGGAGGGGGACTAGGTGCTACTATAACAGTCCTTATGTTTGGTGGACTTGGAGCAGGAACAACTGGAATGATTACTGGTATGTTGATGAAAGTAGGTTTTTCTGTACAAGCTGGAGCGTATATTTCTGAGATATGTGCTGATTTATTAGATAAAATTCCGACTTTGATTATTGTGTTTTTTATTCTTAAGAGTATTCCAAAGAGAAATTTAGTGAAGCTTCCGCAAGGCGAACTTTTTATTGATAAATAATTTAGCGACACTAATTCAATAAAAAAGGGGAGTCCTTTACTCTATTTAAAAATGAGTAGGGTCACTCTCCTTATAACTAATATTCAACTGTAATGTGTCAGTGCCTAGACTTCATCTTATTCAAATGGAGGGTGAGCTGAATATGGATTATGAATATGTATTTTCTTTTAATAAACCTCAACTGACGGGTAACTGGTTTTTAGATCTCAATCCATTAACAAAATTAAATTTAGTTATTGCCATCGCAATTTTTTCAATCATTTCGAAAAGTTGGCAAGTCAGTGTATGTATCATTATCTTATATTTTTTAATAGCAGCTATAGCAGGGAAGTTTTATAGCTTTGCAAAGATCTACATTAAATTAGGATTATTAATCGGTTCCTTACTGTTTATTATGAGAGCGATGTTTATCCCAGGTAAGAATATATTATTTAGTTTTTGGGTTTTTACTATTACTCAAGAGGGGATCAATCAAGGAGTTTGGTTTTCAACCCTGGTTGTTTCGTTATGTGGATCCCTTGTCCTGTATAGTAAAATAACCCGAGCAAAGGACTTAATGTATGCTTTAGAAAAATTAGGTGCACCACACTCTACAACCTATATTATTCTAAGTTCTTTACAGTCAATTATTGACCTTGGGGAAAGGGCTAAGTTAATCATGGACTCTCAGAAAGCACGAGGAATTGAAACTGAAGGAACTATATTCCGAAGGGTAAAAGCGTTCATGCCGATTATGGGGCCTCTCCTATTAGGGGCAATCGCTAGCACGGAAGAGAAAGCTATTGCTATGGATGCCAGAGCATTTTCTTCACCAACAAAAAACACCCATATGAGTGAGCTTCGTCAAGTTCCTTTATGGGAAAAAATGGTGGTATTGTTAATAAATATTTCTCTTATTCTGTTCATCATTTGGAGGTTGATTTAATGAATGGTATAGAGTTAAAGAATGTTTCTTATAAATATCCTCTAACAGATTTCTTTGCTTTAAAAGATATTAATTATACTTTTGAAAAAGGGAAATTTTATGGAATTATCGGTCCAAATAGTGGAGGGAAAACATCACTTTGTAACCTAGTCAGAGGATTAATTCCACATTTTTATCAAGGTGATCTTTCTGGTGATGTTTTAATAGAAGGAAAAGATGTTCGTAATTGGGACAGTAATCTTTTATCGACAAAAATTGGCTATATCTTTCAAAATCCATTTACGCAAATAAGTGGTGTAAAAGATACAGTTTTAGAGGAAATCGCTTTAGGGCTTGAAAACCTTGGAATTGAAAAAAATGAAATGATTGAAAGGATTATTGAGGTAGTTAAGCTTTTAAAGATTGAAGATTTAATAAAGAAAAATCCAAACAATCTTTCTGGGGGACAACGTCAAAGAGTGGCGTTTGCATCAATTATCGCAATGAATAACGATATTCTTGTCATTGATGAACCTACGTCGCAACTTGATCCGGAAAGCACTTCTGATGTATTCGAGATCATCGATATGTTAAAAGAACAAGGGAAAACAATCATATTAGTCGAACATAAAGTTGACTTAATTGCTGAGTATTCTGATGAAGTATTAGTCATGAATAATGGACAAATTGTTGATAGTGGTACACCGATGGAGGTTTTTTCAAATAAGGCATTATTAGAACTAGACGTAGCAATGCCGCAAGTTGCGTTATTAGGTCATGATATGAATAGACTAGATAAGCCATTTGATTATATTACGATTACTAAATCACAGGCTAAAGAGCAAATCATGAAAAGGATGGGATGTGTAAATGGGCGCAATTGAATTAAAAAATGTAACGTTTGCATACCCAAATGGATTTGTTGCCAATGAAAATTTAAATCTCTTAATTGAAAGTGGAGAAAGAGTTGCGATTGTTGGGCAAAACGGTGCAGGAAAAACAACAGCAGTAAAGCTTATGAATGGATTGAATAAACCAACAAAGGGCGATGTACTTGTTAATGGAATAAATACGAAAGATAAAACAACTGCACAAATATCAGCTTTTGTAGGATATGTATTTCAAAACCCTGATGATCAAATTTTTAATAGTAATGTTAAAAAAGAAATTGAGTATATGTTGCGCTATTTAAAGCTTGATCAAAAAGAGATTGATCGGCGTGTAAGCAGAGCTGTTGAACTAACAGGTATGAGTGACTATTTAGAAATGAACCCATATGACGTTCCGTATTCAACAAGAAAGTTTATCTCAATTGCAGCTATTTTAGCAATAGAAACACCATATATCATTTTGGATGAACCTACAGCGGGTCAAGATATGCAAGGAATTAAGGTTCTATCAACTCTTATGGATGTACTAAAGGATGAAGGTAAGAGTGTCATAACCATCACTCATGATATGGAGTTTGTTACTGACAATTTCACGAGAGTAGTGACGATGGCGGATAAACAAATTATTGCTGATGGATCAGCTACAGATATCTTTTCAAATCAAAACATAATAAAACAAGCAAAAATAAAGAAGCCTCAAATTGGTGAACTCGCTAGTGAGGTTGGCTTCGGGGAAAACATTCTTTTTAGGAAAGAAATTGTGGAACTTTTATCTAAGTATTAGTAAATAGAAAACTATATTATAATTTCGGGAGGATGAAAATGAGTAATAAAAATAGAAGTTTTTTAGATCTTTTCAAGACTGTTAAGCCTATATTAGGAATGATTCATTTAAAAGGTGAAAATAGGGAAGAAAAGTTAGAGATTGCAAAGAGTGAAATAGATCAATTAATTGAAAATGGGATTGATGCAGTAATCATTGAAAACTATTTTGGCAGTCCAGAAGATGTAGAGGAAGTGCTAAAGTATATTTATAAAGAACGAAAAGATATTATTTACGGGGTAAATATTTTAGACGATGACCAAAAAGGATTTGAGCTAGCTAATAAATATGAAGCTAAGTTTATTCAAATCGATTCAGTATCTGGCCACTTGGAAATTGATAAGGATGAAATGTATGATGAATTCATTCAAAAAATGAGAGAACAAACGAATGCTTTTGTTCTTGGAGGGGTTAGATTTAAATATCAGCCTTATCTTTCAGGAAGAACATTAGAAGAAGATTTGAAAATTGGAATGAGAAGATGTGACGCGATCGTAGTTACTGGAACAGGTACGGGGATCGAAACAAATTTAGATAAAATAAAGGAATTTCGAGCAATTATTGGAGATGAGTTCTCACTAATTGTTGGAGCAGGATTAACCGCAGAAAATTTCAGCAATCAACTTGAGTTAGCTGATGGAGCGATTATTGGGAGTTATTTAAAAGATAATTATAAAGACAATGGAAATGTAAGTGTTGAACATGTTAACTATTTCATTAGTGAGTTACAAAAATTCCGAGATCAATTAAATGTAAAAAATTGAAAATTAAGTCTATGAAAATATAAATAAAGTATTTTTAACATGTAGGAATGAGCAATTACATACTGGAGGTGTATCGTATGGACAATGACTACTCTTTTTTCATAGGAGACGTTGCACTTGATGAATATTACAGAGCACCGTACTGGCCGAAAATTAGTGATAAAGTGCTTGTTGAAACATTGAAGCCTCAAATGGGTGGAAGTATTGCAAATGCAGCCAGCGTTTATAATTCATATAACGAATCAGTCTATTTTCTTTCACTCTTAAATGGTGGGGAAATAACACAAAGTTTACTTGCAGATTTACAAAAACAAGGGATAGACACTAGCTATGTCTTATATGATGATAGTTTACCAGATGCAAAAAACATTATTGTTTTAGCAGAGGGAGAACATACATTAATTATTCCTACTTTAGGAATTCAGCAGATCGAAATTACACATGACATTTTAGATGTAATGTGCAAAGCTAAGTATGTTTACACAACAATCGGTGAAATCAGGCCATTACGATATGGAAATATGAATGCAATTGAGATTATTAAGAAGGTTCGTGAATCAGGCGCTAAAATGGTTTATGATCTTGATGTTGGCCATATTGAATCAGGAGACGGACTATTTTTCAAAGAAATGGACATTGTATTTTTTAATCAGATAGGGTTTGATGTATACCGAAAAGATGCATCATATGAGGAGGCAGTGTCGCAATTATTAAGTTATGGAACAGAAGTGGTCGTGGTTACTCATGCTGAGAAAGGCTGCTCTGTTCATACGAAAGATCAGAATGTTTATGTAGAAGGTATCTCTGTGGATGTAGTAGATGTGACAGGTGCTGGGGATACATTTTGCAGTTCCTTTATCTATGCACTAAATAAATGTAATAATTTAAAAATGGTTGCTAAATTTGCTAATGCGGCTGCAGCTCGTTCTGTTACAGTTATGGGGGCTAGAGGAGGGATTTCTTCAACCGAAGTCGTCCTTGATTTTATGAGAGAAAAAGGACTCGAACCTAGTAACGAATATAATTGTTTTATAGAGTAAGATGATTAAAAAATCGATAGATAGTTTTAAGTGAAAAATGCCTGGCCTAAATGATTGAGAAGGAAGGCATTTTTTGTTTGTTTTGACGTAAAGGAAATTTATAATGTCTGTTTTTCCAATTCTCTTTTAGCTCTAATAAAAGCAATAAATTGCTGCATTTCTTCGTCAGAAAGAGTCTCTCCATCAATCGTTAAATCTAAACAAGGAAGATTCGTTAATTCAATAGGCTGAGAGGACTGGATGTTTTTCCCTTTTGGTTTAAAGGTAGGTTCATCAACTCTCCCAAGAAGATAATCAGTTGACGTATTAAATAAATCAGCAATTAAATGAATGGCTTCTAAAGATGGACGACGATGACCTGACTCATACCCTGCATAAGTACTCTTAGCAATTCCAAGATGATCAGCTATGTATTGTAAAGACCATTTTTTCCTTTTCCTTAGTATTTTTAATCTCTCGTTAATCATCTGCCCTCGCTCCTCTAATTTCATTTATATTATTCTACCATCTTAAGGAAATAAAATGTACGCGAAATGAATAATTTTTTGTTTGATTTATCTTTAACATATTATTATAATACAAGTAAAGTACGCGAATTGAGAACAAAATTTTCATTTCAAACTTAATATATTTTAAAGGGGTTCATGAAATTGAAAAAACTGATGTTGTTCACTACTGGGGGAACAATTGCTTCATTAGAGGGAGAAAATGGTCTAACTCCTAAAATGGAGGCTGAGGATCTTTTAAGGTATTTACCAGAACTAGAGCAATACTGTCGAATAGATACAAAATCATTAATGAATTTTGATAGTACAAATATACAACCAGAATATTGGATCCAAATGGCTAAAGCTATTTATGAGCATTACAATGATTACGACGGCTTTGTGATTACCCATGGAACTGATACCATGGCTTATACTTCAGCTGCCCTTTCATATATGTTACAAGATTTGTCAAAGCCAGTTGTTATTACAGGTTCTCAAATCCCGATTGCTTTTAAGAAAACAGATGCTAAAAGAAATATATCTGATGCTATTCGATTTGCATGTGAAGAAATCGGTGGAGTATATGTAGTTTTTGATGGAAGAGTGATACAGGGGACTAGAGCTATTAAACTGAGAACAAAAAGTTATGATGCGTTTGAAAGTATAAACTATCCTTACGTTGCTTCTATAAATACAGATGAAATTCATTATTATAATCATGTTAATAAATTAAAAAATAAAGAGCCTAAATTAGATACTTCTCTTTGTACAGATGTTTCATTAGTTAAGTTATTTCCAGGTATAAAGCCTGAGTTCTTCGATTCTATGAAAAATCTTTACAAGGGTATTGTGATTGAAAGTTATGGAAGCGGTGGCATTCCATTTCATGAGAGGAATATTTTAGAGAAATTAAATGAACTATCTGATTGTGGAATTTCAATTGTCATTACTACCCAATGTCTAGAAGAAGGAGAGGAAATGGATATATATGAAGTGGGACGAAAAGTAAATCAAGATGTCATTATTCGTTCCAAAAATATGAATACTGAAGCTATTGTTCCTAAATTGATGTGGGTTTTAGGTAAAACACAGGATCCACAAAAGGTAAAAGAATTGATGGAAACTCCGATTGCAAAAGACATTACATTATAAAAATAGAAGAGGGTAGGAGAAATTTATGATTAACGAGAGAGAATATCGAATTGAAAAAGATTTTCTAGGGGAAAAAGAAATACCAGTTGATGTTTACTATGGAGTACAGACGTTAAGAGCGAAAGAAAATTTTCCAATCACACACTATCGAATTCATGAAGAAATGATTAAAGCGTTAGCAATTGTTAAAAAATCAGCTGCACTAGCAAATATGAAAGTTAAGCGCTTAAATGAAGAGATTGGTGAAGCGATTGTTAAAGCTGCAGATGAAATTATTGAAGGCGCATGGCATGAGTACTTTATTGTCGATCCAATTCAAGGTGGCGCTGGCACTTCAATGAATATGAATGCAAATGAAGTAATCGCAAACCGTGCTCTTGAGATTTTAGGTTATGATAAAGGTGAATACGGTAAAATTAGTCCTAATACACATGTGAATATGTCTCAATCTACGAATGATGCGTTCCCAACTGCGATTCACATTTCAACTCTTAGTTTGTTAGAGAAGTTACTAGTAACAATGAATCATATGCTAGATACATTTAAGAAAAAAGCAGAGCAATTTGACCATGTAATCAAAATGGGACGTACACATCTCCAAGATGCTGTACCAATCCGTCTTGGTCAAGAGTTTGAAGCTTATAGTAGAGTAATAGAAAGAGACATTAAGCGAATTAAACAAACACGCCAGCATTTGTATGAAGTAAATATGGGAGCCACGGCTGTAGGTACAGGTTTAAATGCAGACCCACAATATATTGAATATGTAGTGAAAAACCTTGCAGAAATTAGTGGACTACCTCTTGAAGGTGCAGAACATTTAGTTGATGCAACGCAAAATACTGATGCTTATACAGAAGTTTCAGCTGCACTTAAGGTCTGCATGATGAATATGTCTAAAATTGCGAACGATTTACGATTAATGGCATCTGGTCCACGTGCAGGACTTGGTGAAATTAGCTTACCAGCACGCCAACCAGGTTCTTCAATCATGCCAGGAAAAGTCAACCCAGTTATGGCAGAACTTATTAACCAGATTGCCTTCCAAGTAATCGGAAATGACCATACAATTTGTTTGGCTTCTGAAGCAGGTCAATTAGAATTGAACGTAATGGAACCTGTACTTGTATTTAATTTACTTCAATCAATCAGTATTATGAATAATGGATTCCGAAGCTTTACAGATCACTGCTTAGCTGGAATTGAAGCTAATGAAGACCGAATGAAAGAATACGTAGAAAAAAGTGTAGGAGTGATTACAGCAGTAAACCCTCACTTAGGTTATGAAGTTGTGTCTAAAATTGCACGTGAAGCTATACTTACAGGTAAATCAGTGAGAGAGCTTTGTCTTCAATATGAAGTATTGACAGAAGAAGAACTTGATTTAATTTTAAATCCATATGAAATGACGAAACCAGGTATTTCAGGAGCACTTCTTCAAAAGAGATAAGCCTATTTTAAGTCTAGATAAATATAGTAAATGATAAAAAATCTTCAGAGTAAAAAGCTTTCTACTCTGAAGATTTTTTTTGTTTATGGCGATCTGATGTTATTGAAAATAGTTTTAACAATTCTTATAGAAAAAGGCTTAATAACATGTTTTGATGATAGAGATTTATTAATTATGAAAAAATTTAAAAAAATGTAATAAAATCGATTGCAATTAATATTAATAATGTATATATTATCATTGTTAATATAAATTATAAGAAGGATGGATTTTTAAATGAATATTCAACATGTAATCTTAGGGTTTTTAACTGAAAAACCAATGAGTGGCTATGATATTAAGCAAATGATGGAAAATTCCGTTGCCTATTTTTTCGATGCGTCTTATGGTGCAATTTATCCTGCTTTAAAAAGGATGGAGAAAGAAGCGTTTATTGAAAAAGAAGTTGTCCAACAAGAAGGTAAACCAAACAAAAATCTTTATGTTATTACTAATCGAGGAAAAGAAGAATTCTTGAGTTATATGGAAAGTCCATTAAATCCAACTTTAATCAGATCAGATTTATTGATTCGTATTTTTTTTGGAAGATATACAAGTAAAGAGAATATTACCAGCTGGCTAAAAAAAGAAGAGCAAAAGGCAAAGAATCAATTAGAACATTTAAATCAAATTAATGAAAAATATCCAAACATGGATTCTTTTAAAAAGATGACCTTATTGTATGGGATTGACAGCGCACAGTTCACTTTAAAATGGATTGAAAATGAATTAGCTAAATTAAGAAAGGGAGATGAATAATGAATGCCAAAAAATAATAGTATGAAAATTGTCTTGTTAATGTGTTTAGGGACATTCATTTGTATGATCGATTCTACTATTATGAACATTACTCTTCCTGCAATACAAGCAGATTTAAACACAAGTTTAGAAACAAGTTCATGGATGCTGAACGTGTATACGATGACGATTGCGGTACTTGCTATACCAATGGCAAGATTTGCAGAAATGTTTGGGAAAAGTAAATTCTATATAGTAGGCATACTTTTATTTGGGATTGGGTCACTATTATGCGGATTCTCAACCTCAGGAACACTACTAATTGAAGCGAGGTTTTTACAAAGTATTGGTGCAGCAATCTTAATTCCATTAAGTATGATAATAGGTGTATCCTCTATGCCGATTGATAAACGAGTTATACCTCTCACGCTTTTAGGTGCATCACAAGGGTTGTCTACAGCATTAGGTCCTACTGTTGGCGGAATCATAACAGAAAAAATCAGCTGGAATTGGGTGTTTTATGTAAATATTCCAATATGTGTCATAGCATTAATTGGTTGTTTAATGTTACTACCATTAAAGCAAGAAAAAAGAACGAAAGCGAAGATTGATTGGTTAGGGCTACTTTTTTCTATTTCTACATTATTTCCTACTAACTTAGTATTAATAAAAGGAAATGCGTGGGGATGGGCATCTGACAAAAGTATTAGCTGTTATGTAATTAGTATTATATCAATTATTATCTTTATCTTAATAGAGAAAAAGGTTAAGAATCCAATGGTTAACCTTAAACTGTTTAAAGATCGTCAATTTTTAGGTTCTGTTTTAATCGTAACATCTGGCTTTGTCTTTTTAATTGGTGTGATGGTATTACTACCTCAATTTTTGACTAGATTTCAAGGGAAATCAGAATTAGAAGCAGCGCTCCTTATCACTCCAGTATCTGCCTCGATTTTTATTTTTTCTCAATTAGCAGGGCTACTTGTAAAGAAAATAGGTTTTTCCATTCCTGTAATTATTGGATTCAGTATAATGGGAGTAGCATACTACCTTTTACACAATCTAAGTATTGAAAGTAAATCAATGGAAATTATCGTACTATGTACAATGCTAGGAATAGGTTTTAGTTTTATTATTTCATCTGCAACGATAGCAAGTACGTCTTCATTCGAAGGAGAACTTTTAACATCATCTCAAAGTGTATTTTCCATGCTTCGTCAAGTTGGGGTAGTTTTGGCAGTTGCCATTTTTGTTGGAGGACTAACTTCCAAAATTGACAACAGTAAGGAAAAAGTCTTACATTATGCAAAAAAACAAGTAGAGCAACTGGATATTCAAGAATCAGTAAAACAGAAGATTTTCAATCAAACGAAATCTGTTCTCCAATCAGATGGAAAACAATCAATCAAAAATCAATTATTTTCAGAAAATGAACATCAAAAAATTGTTGAACTAAATGTGAAGGTCATTTTAGATAAAATGCCCGTTCAAAAAAGAGAAGCAGCAAGAGAAAAGGTTTATGAAAACGTAAATCAAGAAGTTATAAGACAAGAGACAGAGATTCAAAAGTACTCTAATAATATTTCAAGTTACTCAATTTCAACCATTTCAAGTAGTTTTGTAAGTCTATATAAAATGAGTATGCCATTTGTATTTTTATGTACATTAATAGCAATTGTATTTAGGAAGGAAAAAGTAAGGATTAATACTAAAAAGTCTATGGAAAAACCAATAGTAAAAGAATTGATTTAATTTAAGTTTCTTTCTAAAAGATTTATTATCTTTAAAGGTTTTGTGAAAGTATTCTAATAATAAAGAAAATAGTTGGAGCAAAAGGTGCGAGACTCCTGTGGGAGCAGCGGGACAGGTGAGACCCCGCAGGAGCGATAGCGACGAGGGGGCTCACCGCCCGCCCCAAGGAAAGCGAGTATCCTTTTGCGGAAACTCACGTACTCTTTATTTATAGTACATTGAAATAGCCTTCGTTTTACATATACTAAAATCAACAACAATTAATACGAAAATGGCCATTAAAAAAACTATCCTAAATTATTTCATAAGAAATGATAGGATAGTTTTTCTGTTTTTAACTAAATATAGTTCAATATTCTTTATATAGGTTCAATAAATTCAAGAAATGTTCGATTCATGTTACACTGTTTATAATACATTTATATGAAGGTGAAAATATGATTTGCTGCATTGAAAATGCATTTTCAATAAAATTTAATGAAAATCAAAAAGGGCAATATGTATTAATTTTATCAGAACATGGGATCGAAAATGAAGATCCAAATTCATCCTTTTCGTACGATTCCTATATCCGTATCATGTTAAATGAAGATGAAGAGTTTTCAATTGATTTGTACGAGAATAATAAGAATTTATTTTCTTTTAAAAGAGCACAGTATCATCGTATGATTCCAATTAGAGATGAGGAAGAATACTCTATTCAATTTGTTTTAGAACGTTGGCAAAGCAGAATGATAAAAGTTCAATGGAAACCATTTCTTCATATTGAATTTGGACTTTACTATGAAGTATGCGAGGATTGTGATTAACTTTTTCTACTTGGTCTAAGTAGCGTTAACATGACGATAAAGGTGATCCAACCAATTAGTGGATAAAGAAACGTTAATAATGGCCCATACCCAATGATACTAATAAAGAAGCAAACGAATAGTATTAATAAAATAATCAATGGTTGATTTGTCTGTTCAGTCCCTGTTAACTGTTTTGTCATACCGTATATATTCCCAACTAGTGTTGTGAAAATTTCGGCTAATATGACGAACAGAAATAAAAAGTAAAAAAACGGGTGTATTTGTTTGATAACTTCTGCCATGGGAATTTCAAAATCCTTAAAGTGATTGATCGTACTGATACTAAAATGGCTTATTAATAAGATAATCCCTAAAAGGATTCCACCTACGATTCCGCCAATCTTTAAAGAACTTTTATTTGTGCATTCAGCTCCAATTGGTACTAATACCGCTTGTGCCAATGCCATATTTAGACAGACGTAGGTAATAGGGTTTGTAAAAACATTCGAATTCAATTGATAGGCAGTTGGAAAAATAGTGCCAATATCTATTTTTGAAGAAAATAGTTTATCAAAATTAGCATTTAAAAAAACTGTTACAACAAAAAGAATCATAATTGGTACTACCGTATTATTTAAATTAAATAATCCTTCAGTCCCTTTCAATAAGATGATAAAAGTTAAGGCAATAAAAATAATTGAGCCTATTAAAGGGTTGAAATTTAAATGATTATGAAAAATTGCACCAGCACCTGAAAGCATAACGCTAGTTACACCCAGGAGGACAAAAAATAGTAAGCCATTTATGATATTTCCACCAATATTTCCAAATAGCATAACATTAAATGCTTGTGCAGATTTTAATTTATGTTCGTTTGCAATCAGCATAATTTTAGTTCCTAGGACTGAGAATAAAAAAGTGCTAATAATAATCCCGATTGTACCGTACCCACCATTTATTGAAAAAAATTCAACGATTTCTTTTCCTGTCGCAAAACCTGCTCCAATTACTGTTCCTACATATGTAAATGCAATATTTCTAATCTCTTTTTTATCATAACCTGCCATAGTAAATCCCCCTTATGCATGTACTTCATACATATGAACCATTTAGTTAGAATAGACATGCATTGATTATATGAAACTACAAAAATAAAAACTAGCAAGTCATATAAATAGCATATCTACAATTCTGATGATATTCTAATAAGAAAGTTCAATCATTTGAATAATTAGATTTTATTGAATACAATCTGAATTTTGGGTTTTTTTAATAAATTAAGAGGAGTTACTTGCATCAGAAGGGAGTGTGCAAAATGGGTATTAGAAATTGGAATTTTAATATGAAGGTCAGGTTAATTGCCGAATTTTTCTTTGGCTTATTTTATTGGATGTACTTACCATTTATGGCGATTTATTTTTCAGAGAAGTTAGGTAAAGAAACTGCAGGACTTCTATTAATGCTATCACAAGCTGTTGGTGTCATAGCAAGTTTAACAGGGGGATATTTAGCTGATACATATGGCCGAAAGAGAATGATGTCTATGTCGGCTATGTTTCAGTGTTTCGGTATGTTTTTGTTAGTATTTGCAAACTCACCAATTATTGAATTACCTTGGCTGACATTTATTGGCTTCTCTATTATTAGTATTGCAGGAATGATTTATTATCCAGCTAGCCAAGCAATGATTGGTGATACAGTTAAAGACGAAAAAGAAAGAAATGTTGTATTTGCTGTTTTTTATACTGCCATAAATATTAATGTTGTTTTAGGGCCTATTATTGGTGGTATTTTATTTTTTAAAGCTAGATTTTTATTATTTTCTGCCTCTTTTGTTATTTTTATGATTGTAGCCATAGCAATTACATTATTATTGAAAGAAACACTTAACAAAGAATCGATTAAATATGAAAAAGAAGGAATTGCTAGAACAATCGTAAAACAAATCAAAAATTATCGAGTTATCATGTCAGATCGAGTTTTATTCCTTTTTATTATAGCAGGGATACTAATATCGCAAACTTTTACCCAATTAGATTTACTATTTGCGGTTTATATTAAAGAATCGATTCCATTTCAAGAAGTTTTAAAGATAGGTTCTTGGACTTTACATACAAGTGGAGAAAAGTTATTTAGCTTCGCGATTGCAGAGAATGGGTTAATTGTTGCACTTTTCACAGTGTTAATTACAAAGCTTGGTAACTGTTTAAATGAAAGAAAACTTTTCTTTATCTCATCAATCTGCTATTCAATTTCTATGCTAATGTTTGGGTTTACTAATTTAGCATATATCATTTTATTAGCGATGATTGTATTTACAATCGGTGAAATTTTAGTAGTAGGTATTCAAAATTCATTTATTTCAAAAATTGCTCCAGAAGATAAAAGAGGGCAGTATTTTGCTGCATCGAGTTTAAGATGGTCATTTGGTAGAACAATTGCACCTTTAACAATTCCATTTGCTGGTTTAGTAGGCTACAGGTGGACATTTATATTCATTAGTTTACTTGCCCTTATAGGTGCGGTTTTATATGAAGTAATGTTTAAAGTATTAAATAAAAAAGAAATGAATAGTAAACATAGATTAAATGCAATGTAAAATAAAAATGCCAATTCACTTATTCTATTTAAAAGTGAATTGGCATTTACTATTTTGTTACGTTATTCGTTTTATCTTTTTAAACGAAACTTCTTTTTCTTTTCATGACCTTCATAGTTTGATTTTTTCTTCTTACTCTTAAAAAATTGAAAGAAGAAAAGAATAATATATAAGGGAATAGCAATATAAAGGAAAAATGGCCATTGTGCTTTTTTTAAGTCCCAAACTAAGTAAAGTAAATAACCTAAAAATAAAGTGATTATTGTGCTATATTTTGGAATTGGAATGTCTTTAAAGCTTGGAATTTGGATTCGACTTACCATCAGAAATGCTAAAGCTATAAAAATCACAATCATTATCACTGGAGGAATACTTTTATGTAATAAAGTTAATAATGCAACAATACCACCTGCAGCAGTTATAGGTACACCAGTAAAATATTTAAGAGACTTTGACATAGGTGTTATATTAAATCGAGCCAATCGATATGCACCAAACAATGGGAAAAGTCCTGAAAAACAAATACCGAAAAGACCATGATTTGAAAATATAGTGCAATAAATTAAATATGAAGGTGCTACACCAAATGTAACGATATCAGCTAAAGAATCTAATTCTTTACCCATTTGTGACTGAACATTTAAGATTCTTGCCATCCTACCGTCCATACTATCTAGCATCATACCAATGATCACTAGAATAGCAGCATTACTTATCTCTCCTTTTGCAGCAAATCCAATAGAGAGAAATCCACAATACAAATTCCCTAAGGTAAATAAGTTTGGGATACTTTTCTTAATCATAAATTCACGTCCTATAAGTAATCTTAAAAAGTGCAAAAATCAATAATTAAAATTATAACCCATTTAATAATTAAAAGGAAATACATATTAAAACTACGATTAAATTTTTTAAAAATTTAAAAAATACTTTTTTTTCAGTTAATTGTATAGTATATTGGTTGTGAGAGATAAAGATGTTTGTAGTTTGAATTATCTAAATATTACAAACGACCCAATTATTTTATGGAGGTGCTCTTTATGAAGCGCAAATTAGCTACAACTGTTTCAAGTTTAGTTGTATTAAGTACAGTATTAGCTGCATGTAACAACAGTGATTCAAAGAAAACGGAAGGTACTGCTAAGAAAGATGCGAAGCAAATTCTTCGTATTACTTCTACAACTGAAATTCCTTCAATGGATTCAGCAAAAGCAACTGACGCTATGTCATTTGAAGTGTTGAATAGTACGAACGAAGGTCTTCTTCGATTAGGGCCAAATGGAACAGTTGAACCGGGAATTGCTGATAAACCAGAGGTAAGTTCAGATGGTTTAAAATACACATTCCATCTGCGCGATGCAAAATGGTCAAATGGTGAAAAAGTTACTGCACAAGATTTTATTTATGCTTGGAAACGTGCACTTGATCCAAAGCTTGCCTCAGAATATGCATTTATTCTTTATTATATTAAAAATGGGCAAGCAATCAATGAGGAAAAAGCAACTCCAGATCAACTTGGAGTAAATGCTCCAGATGATAAGACACTAGAAGTTACATTAGAACGACCAACTCCATACTTTTTACAATTAACTACTTTTGGTACATATCTTCCTGAAAATCAAAAATTTGTTGAATCTCAGGGCAAAAATTATGGTCTAGAAGCAGGAACCGTATTATCTAATGGACCGTTTGAATTAAGTGAGTGGAAACATGAACAAAGCTATACATTAAAGAAAAATCCAAATTATTGGGATAAAGACGCGGTTAAATTGGACGAGATTAAATATAATGTCGTAAAAGATACTTCAGCAGCAGTAAATCTATATGAAGGTGGTCAAGTCGATTTACTACCAAAATTAGATGCTGAATTTATCGATAAATATAAAAATGATCCAAAGAATTTCCATACAATGTTAGATGCACGTTTAGTATTCTTCCGATTCAATGAATCGAACCCATTATTTAAAAATGCAAACGTTCGTAAAGCAATCGATTTGGCTTATGATAAAAAGGCGGTTACAGATGGAATTATGAATAATGGTGCAATTCCTGCATATTGGGTTGTTCCTACTCAATTTGCAAAAGGACCAGATGGTAAAGAGTTCCGTGATACGAATGGTGACTTCAATAAAGAAGATATAAAAGAAGCACAAAAATTATGGGCACAAGCGAAAAAAGAGCTAGGAAAAGATTCTTTCCAAGTAAATATGCTTAGCTATGATGATTCAACTCGTAAAAAAGCTGCAGAATATATTGCTGGTGAATTATCAAAGAACTTACCTGGTTTAAAAATAAATGTACAACCACAGCCATTTGAAGTGAAATTAGATTTAGAGAAAAAATTCAATTATGACTTCTCATTCTCAGGTTGGGGTCCAGACTATCCAGATCCAATGACATTCATTGACATGTTCTTATCTAATAGTCCTTTCAATGAAATGAAATACAATAATCCTGAATATGATAAACTAGTTTTAGATGCGAAAAAAGAGCCTGATGCTTCTAAACGTTGGAATGATATGCTAGAAGCAGAAAAAGTAATCATGAAAGATTCAGGTATTGGACCGATCTACCAAAATGGTATTGCATATTTAGAAAAACCAACAGTTAAAGGTGTTTACTACAATGCATTTGGAGCGGGATATTCTTATAAAAACGCTACAAATAAAAAGTAACATAGAGAGAAAGGAGCCCTCATATATTCTATTGAAGGCTTCTTTCTTTATTGTAGTTTACTAGAATGAAGGGGGGAATTTATGTACAGTGAACCCTAAAATCTCTATGAAGTACAAAGTCTATTTTTCAGTATTAAAAAAGTTTTCGGAAAATTAGTCAAACTTTGTTGATTTTTTATTTAATTTATGTAGAATTAAGATAAGTTAAAAAATTCTAAATCTTTTTACTATAATTTGTTGGAATGTTTTAACATTTTAAAAACAATGTAGAATACATAGGGGGCAAATAGAATGAAAAAGAAAATTTCATATTTTCTATCACTATCAGTTGCAGTGAGTATGCTTTTAGCTGGATGTAACTCAAGCAACGATAAAAAAACAGGTGGAACAGCTGAAAAAAGCCAAGACCAAGTTCTAAACTTAATTGGTAATGATGAATTACCAGGTTTAGATTCTTCAACAGCTACAGATGCTGAATCTTTTAACGTTTTAGGTAATGTTATGGAAGGTTTATTGACATTAGGTAAAGATGATGTTGTAGAACCAGGTATTGCTGAAGGAAAGCCTGAAATAAATGCTGATAAAACTGTTTACACTTTCCATTTACGTGATGCTAAGTGGTCAAACGGTGATGCTGTAACAGCTTATGATTTTGAATATGCATGGAAGCGTGGAGCTAATCCTAAAACGGCTTCTCAATATGCAAGCATGTTTACTTATTTAAAAAATGGTGAAGATGTAATTTCTGGAAAAAATAAAAATTTAAATTCACTTGGTGTAAAAGCTACTGATGCTAAAACATTAGTAGTTACACTAGAAAAGCCAGTTCCATATTTTGAATCTTTAGTAACTTTCCCAACATTCTATCCATTAAATCAAAAATATGTTGAGTCTCAAGGGAAAAACTATGCTTTAGAAGCTGGTAATTTGATTTTTGACGGACCATTCAAATTATCAAAATGGGATCACAATGTAAGTTATACATTAGAGAAAAATGATAACTATTGGGATGCAAAAGATGTAAAATTAAAAACAATTAACTACAATATCGTAAAAGATGTAGCTGCAACTGTTAACCTTTATACTACTAAAAAAGTTGACCGTGTAATTTTATCTTCTGAATTTGTTGATAAATTTAGAACTAACGAAGATTTTGGAACATATGGAACGCCAACTACATTCTTCTTACGTTTAAACGAAAAGAGAAATCCTGATCTGAAAAACGTGAACATTCGTAAAGCTTTAACGTATGCAATCAACCGTGGAGATATTACAAATGGTATTTTAAATAATGGTTCAAAACCAATTGGTGGAATTGTACCAGCAAACTTTGTTCAAGCTAATGGATCAGATTTCCATCAAGCAAATGGAGACCTAGTGAGCTTTGATAAAGCTAAAGCTACTCAGTATTGGCAACAAGGTTTAAAAGAACTTGGTAAAAAGAACTTAACATTAGAATTACTTGGTGTTGATGACGACACAAACAAAAAAATTGAAGAATATTTACAAGGTGCATTCACATCTGCATTACCTGGTTTAACAATCAACATAAAACAAGTTCCATTTAAACAAAAGCTTGATAATGAAACAAAGCAAGATTATGATATTTCATTAGGTGGATGGGGACCTGACTACTTAGATGCTACTACTTTCTTAAATATGTTTGAGTCTAAGAGCGAATTCAACCAAATGTCTTTTAATGATGGTAAGTATGATGATTTAATGAATAAAGCAAACAAAGATTATTTAGCAGATATTCCAAAACGTGATCAAGCATTACTTGATGCTGAGAAAATCTTAATTCAAGATGATGCTGCGATTATTCCATTATACCAAAGATCAAGAGCTTACTTAATGCAACATAAAGTTCATGGCTTAATTATCCACAACATAGGTCCAGATTACACTTTAAAAAATATAGAAATTAAATAATAATTTGTTTAAAAAGAGTCACAGTAAATGTGGCTCTTTTTTACGTATTTAAAATAGTACTGTAGTCTATAAAGAAGTTGAATGGAACGGAAGGTGCGAGACCCTGTAGGAATAGTGGGAAGGCTGAGACCCCGAAGGCTTCCGAGGCTCTGCTCACTCCCCACGGAAAGCTAGCATCCTGGAGTTGTAATCAACTAGCATGAAAATAATACTTCTGTACGCCATAAAAAAACAATAACAAAGAAGACGCTACTGAGTCGTTAGAATAAGAGAGCGACAAACGTATAGACTTATGGAGTATGTAGCAATGGATTGCAAGTATCGCCAGCTTCATACATTTTCATTTACTGTTGTGAAGCTCCGATTTATGAGCTTCATGGATGGCTAAAGCTTTCAATGTAGAAACAATATATACGAAAACAGACTTTTTTTAATAGAATGAAAGGAGATCCAAAAAATTCAAATACAGTATAGAAAAATCAAATTTTTCAGTATTAATTAAGTTTTTTAAAAAATTCGTCAAATTTTGTTGATTTTTCGTTAAAAATATGTAAAATAAAAGTTAAGTAAAAAATATTGAAATCTTTCTACTCTAATTTGTTAGAATATTTTAATATTTTTTAAAACGATTTAATTACATAGGGGGCAATCAAATGAAAAAGAAAATTTCTTATTTTCTATCGCTATCAGTTGCTGTTAGTATGCTTCTAGCAGGATGTAACTCAAGCAACGATAAAACTGGAGGCACTGCTTCAAAAAGTAAAGATCAAGTTTTAAACTTAATCGGTAATGATGAGTTACCAGGATTAGATTCTTCAATAGCTACAGATGCTGAATCATTTAACGTTTTAGGTAACGTTATGGAAGGTCTAATGACATTAGGTAAAAATGATGCTGTAGAACCTGGTATTGCTGAAAAGGTTGAAACAAATGCTGATAAAACAGTTTATACTTTCCATTTACGTGATGCTAAGTGGTCAAATGGTGATCCTGTAACAGCTAAGGATTTTGTATATGCATGGAAACGTACAGCGAATCCTAAAACTGCTTCTCAATATGCAAGCATGTTTGTTTATTTAAAAAATGGTGCAGATGTAACATCTGGAAAAGCTCCAGTAGACTCACTTGGTGTAGAAGCTAAAGATGATAAAACATTAGTAGTTACACTAGAAAAGCCAGTTCCATATTTTGAATCTTTAGTAACTTTCCCAACATTCTATCCATTAAATCAAAAATATGTTGAATCACAAGGGAAAAACTATGCTTTAGAAGCTGGTAATATGATTTTTGACGGTCCGTTCAAATTATCTAAATGGGATCACAATGTAAGTTATACATTAGAGAAAAATGATAACTATTGGGATGCAAAAGATGTAAAATTAAAAACAATTAACTTCAATATCGTAAAAGATGTAGCTGCAACTGTTAACCTTTATACTACTGGTAAAGTTGACCGTGTAGTTTTATCTTCTGAGTTTGTTGATAAATTCAGAACTAACAAAGATTTCGGAACATATGGAACGCCAACTACATTCTTCTTACGTGTAAACGAAAAGAGAAACCCTGATCTGAAAAATGTGAACATTCGTAAAGCTTTAACGTATGCTATCAAACGTGAAGATATTACAAATGGTATTTTAAATAATGGTTCAAAACCAATTGGTGGAATTGTACCAGCAAACTTTGTTCAAGCTAATGGATCAGATTTCCATCAAGCAAATGGAGACCTTGTAGGCTTTGATAAAGCTAAAGCTACTCAATATTGGGAGCAAGGTTTAAAAGAACTTGGTAAAAAGAACGTAACAGTAGAATTACTTGGTGTTGATGATGACACAAACAAAAAAGTTGAAGAATATTTACAAGGTGCATTAACATCTGCATTACCTGGTTTAACAATCAACTTAAAACAAGTTCCATTTAAACAAAAACTTGATAATGAAACAAAACAAGATTATGATATTTCATTAGGTGGATGGGGACCTGACTATTTAGATTCTACTACTTTCTTAAATCTGTTTAATTCTAAGAGTGAATTTAACGAAATGTCATATAATGATCCTAAATATGATGATTTAATGAATAAAGCTAACAAAGAGTATTTAACAGACATTCCTAAACGTGATCAAGCATTACTTGATGCTGAGAAAATCTTAGTTCAAGAAGATGCTGCGATTATTCCTTTATACCAAAGATCAAGAGCTTACTTAATGCAACATAAAGTTGATGGCTTAATTATCCACAACTTAGCTCCTGATTACACTTATAAAAATGTAACAATTAAATAATAACGTGTTTAAAAGGGTCACATTTATTGTGGCCCTTTTTTCGACGGTGTCTTGTATTATAGATTTTTGAATGAGTAATATCAGCATAGTTCCTATACCAATTGTAAATTTATTGTTACAAATAGTATTATACTTTGACTTTTTCTTAATTCATCAGTAATATTCTTTTAGACAAGTCGTAATATATAGAGAGGAGATGATCTTGTGACGCATTTCATACATCAAGTACTAGATTTCTTTGCATCATTAGGTTATTTTGGAGTTGCTTTAGGTTTAATGATAGAAGTGATTCCAAGTGAAATTGTCTTATCTTATGCTGGTTTTTTAATTGCACAGGGCCATATAAATTTTTGGGGAGCAATGATAGCTGGTATTATAGGTGGTACGATCGCACAAATATTTTTGTATTGGATCGGTGCCTATGGCGGGAGAGCTTTTATTGAAAAATACGGTAAGTACATATTAATAAATAAAAATCACTTAGCAATTGCAGAAAAATGGTTTGAAAAATATGGGGTTGGCGTTATCTTTACTGCTAGATTTATTCCAGTAGTTAGACATGCTATTTCAATCCCAGCAGGTATTGCAAGGATGTCATTATCTAAATTTACGTTTTATACTGTTTTAGCGATGATTCCTTGGGCTTATATGTTTATCTTAATTGGAGAAAACTTAGGGAAAAATTGGGATAAAGCAAAGAGTATAATTGCTCCATACACTCCTTATATTATGATAGGAGCTGTAATATTGCTTCTTGTGTATTTATTAGTTAAGAGAAGATTTAAAAAGAAATAATTTATTTAAGGATAAAAATGGTCACAAATTTGTGGCCATTTTTTTTATGAATTTTCTAAATGAGATGAGTGATAATAGAATAAAAATTGCTAAAATCATGAAAGGTAAATAGAGAAAGTAAAAGAAATTCTTTTAAAATAGGAAATTTTAATGCAAGAAAGGTTGAAACATTTACAATTGTTCCGTATTCTTATAGAGTATATGCTATTTCGTTTTTTGTTTAGAAATTGAGGTGAGTCTTCTATGCTTAACTATTATCTTTCTGATGAGACTGGTAAATTATCACAAATAGATTCAATTGAAAAAGGGTGTTGGATCAATGCTATAAATCCAACCGAACAAGAAATTCAATTTTTAATAAAAAAATTGGATTTAGATGTAGATTTTATTAAGGACCCACTTGATGATGAAGAACGTTCAAGGATTGAAGTAGAGGGAGAACATACCTTAATTATTGTCGACATTCCAATTGTTACACATGATGATACAGGTCATTCCATGTTTGATACAATTCCAATAGGTATGATTATATCACCTAGTACGTTTGTTACGATTTGTTTAAGTGAGAACCCTATATTTGAACGATTTATTTATCAAAAGGTGAAAGGGTTTTTTACGTATAAAAAAACTCGTTTTGCGCTGCAGATACTTCATACAACTTCTACGTATTATTTGAGGTATCTAAAGCAAATAAATCGTAAAACAAATGAAATTGAGGCCGAACTTCATCAATCTACTCGAAATCAAGAGTTATTTACAATGTTAAATTTAGAAAAAAGTTTAGTATATTTTACAACTTCTTTAAAATCCAACAAAATTGTCATGCAGAAGATATTAAAAGGTAATGTCGTAAAAATGTACGAAGATGATGAGGATCTATTAGAAGATGTAATCATTGAAAATAAACAGGCAATAGAGATGGCTGAGGTATATGGTAATATTCTAAGTGGAATGATGAATACTTTTGCTTCTGTAATTTCAAACAATTTAAATATTGTAATGAAATTTTTAACATCGATTACAATTGTTTTATCAATACCAACAATGGTTGCAAGTTTCTATGGAATGAACGTTGATGAAATACCATTATCTCATGTTCCACACGCCTTTTGGCTTGTTTTAGGTATATGCTTTTTCTTATCATCATCACTTGCATTTATATTTTGGAAGAAGAAGTTCTTTTAACTCTCATTTTCTACCTGTTTGGTAGATTTGAGAGTTTATTTTTACTAAAAATGAGGGATTTATATGGGGAATAGTTTTTTTCATTCTTTCCTACAAATGAATACAATTTTTATTTCAATTGTAGTTGAGGCACTACCATTTATTTTGATCGGTGTCTTTTTCTCAGGAATTATTCAAATTTTTGTTACTGAGGAAATGCTTTCAAAATTAATACCAAAAAATAGATTTTTAGCAGTTTTAGTTTCAGTATTATTAGGGTTTATTTTTCCGGGATGTGAATGTGGAATTGTACCAATCGTTACTAGATTAATAGCGAAAGGTGTACCACCATATGCGGCAATTGCGTTTATGTTAACTGGACCAATTATTAATCCAATCGTGTTATTTGCAACGTTTATTGCTTTTGGTAACAATATTCACATGGTCATTTTACGTTGCTTAACAGCTATTATTGTAGCTTATATTACAGGAATTGTTCTTTCATACTCAAAAATTCAAAATCCATTATTAAAAGAACATACTATTCCAGTAAACTATAATGTACCGTTAAAACAAAAATTGTGGGATGTTTGCGTCCATGCCATTGAAGAATTTTTCTCAATGGGTAAATTCTTAATAATCGGTGCTTTTATCGCTGCAAGTGTTCAAACATTTATTAGTACTGACGCTTTAGTGAAAATTGGACATGGTCCATTCTTAAGCTCACTTGTAATGATGGCTCTTGCGTTTATCTTATCATTATGTTCTGAAGCAGATGCGTTCGTTGCCTCTTCATTTCAAAGTACATTCTCTACAAGTTCGATCGTAGCATTTATGGTATTTGGGCCAATGGTTGATATTAAAAATACGTTTATGCTGTTTAATAACTTTAAAAAGGGTTATGTACTGAGAATAATTGGGTTAGCATTTGGAATCACGCTACTACTCACAACTTTCATATGAGGAGGGATGTAAATGGCTAGAGCATATATGTTATTTGGCTTTACAGTCTTTTTAGTTCAATTACATGTTTCAGGAAATATAACGAAATACATTAACATGAAATATTCCTATCTTTCCTTAACAGCTGCCATTTTATTTGGTCTGTTAACGGTCATCCAAGTTATTCACGTATTTAAGACGGAAGGAAACCATGATCATGAACACGACCATGACTGTGATCATACCTGTCATCATGGCCATGTTCATAAAAAGGAAAAAGGGATTAAACGATTTTTAAGTGCTATCGTTTTCATATTTCCTGTTTTTACAGGATTGTTTTTACCGATATCGACACTAGATTCAACAATCGTAGATGCAAAAGGATTTCATTTTCCTGTTTCTGAACCAGGCAACAATGATCCGTTTATGCAGAGACAGTACTTGAAACCAGATTTAAGTGTTTACTACGGTGAAGATGGATACAAACAATTAATAAAACAAGAAACAAAAGAATTTGTAAATAAAAATCATATCGAATTGAATGATGAAAATTTCTTAAAAGGGATGGAAGTACTTTACGATAATCCAGGTATCTTTTTAGGTACAAAAGTAACTTATAAAGGTTTTGTTTATAGAGAAAAATCATTAAATAATAATCAGCTTTTCATATTCCGTTTTGGGATCATTCATTGTGTAGCTGATTCTGGTGTTTATGGAATGCTTATAAATTTTCCTAAGAAAACAAATTTGAAAAATGATCAGTGGGTTGAGGTTACTGGAACATTGAAACAAATGTATTATCAACCATTTAAAACGACGATACCTTACTTGCAGGTTGACAATATAAAAGAAGTTAAACCGCCAAGTGAACCGTATGTATATCGAAATAAATAAATTTTTAGCTATCCCTATTAAAATGAGAGGATAGCTTTTTTTTATTTGAATGGTTTGTAATATTTTGAGGTTTTTAAAATTAGTCAGGAGAGAGTGTATTGAAAATTTTATGGTTAGTAAGATAAATAATTAGGCAAGTACACGTGTCACTTTGACAAGCCGATACGTATGTTATGAGTGTAATGTATTTTATATACAGAGGTGAACTTAAATGTGTTGGGGCTGTAACCGTGAAGAGCGTGAGGAACGTCCAGAACGTCGTCGTGAAGAGGAAAGAGAATTTGTTTCAGTTCGTAGATCTTGTAGAAGACGTAACCGCCGTCGAGATTTTGATTTTAGAGATGAATTTTGTAGAAGACAATTTAACAGAGCAAGACATAGTTGTGTCTTTAATCGATTCAGCAGCTTTAGTCGTTGTGATTGTGATTTTGATAGAGATTTTGATCGTGATCGTGACCGTGATTTTGATCGTAATCGTGACCGTGACCGTGATTTTGACTTTTAAAATTTTGTTAGATGCTTCAAATAAGAAGCATCTTTTTTTGCTTTTATTATGATTTTGATAAAGCAAACTGTTGAATTGAAAGTTGATTTGAGCAGAGGTACGAGACCCTGCAGGAGTAATACCCCCGAAGTGGCTCATCGCCCGCTCAACGGAAATCGAGCATCCCTACGTTCTAATCAACAATGACCTTTATTATATAGCCACAAAGTATACGAAAACAGCACTTCTTATTACTATTACAAACAAAAATGAAAAAAGTTATCAAGATTTAGTAATTCTAAACAAGATAGCTTGTACATATAGTGAAAGTAAGAGGTGATTAGATGAAACAAACAATCTTAATAAAAACAGTGAATATAAAAAGATTAATTGCAAGCATCTTAATAGGAATTGTTATATTATTTCTAATGGCAAGTTTGTTTGTAACGTCTATGACAGATACGAAATCATATTACGTCCATCAATGGTTTGAAAAATTTAGTACTGACGGTTTTATAAAAGCTATTCAATTAGAAAATGGACATTTTAATACAAAACAATCATTGAAAAATAATGGACAAACTATCAATTCATTATTTTTTTCATTACTTACAAATTTACGCCTGAATGATACAAAAAGTTTACTAGTTCAAGAACTTTCAAGTATGTCTAAATTTGATAATAATATTTTAGTTGCTGGAGATGGAACAGATTTCACGAATTTACCAATCGAATCAAGCTTAACACTTGATGAAATAAATAAAGACCCAAATGTGGATGTAAATAAAATTGAAGACCAACCAATCACTCCTACGAAGCCACCGACACATACAACTAATGGGAAAAATGTATTTTTAATTTATCATACACATAGCTGGGAATCATTTTTACCATTAATTCCTGGAGCTACAAAACCAAATGAAGCGACTTCATCTAAAGTAAATGTAAGTCTTCTAGGGGAACGATTGAGAAAGAAATTAATATCGAATGGGATTGGTGCAATTGATGATAAATCGAATATAGGGAATGAATTGGCAAAACGGCAATTGAATTGGAAATCGTCATATAAAATGTCAAGGTTAGTTGTCCAAGATGATTTGCAAAATGACAAAAATCTAAACTATTTAATTGATATTCACCGAGATGATGCACGGAGAGATGTAACGACACAAGTAATTAACGGAAAAAGTTATGCGAAGCTTTATTTTGTCGTAGGTGTCGAAAATAAAAACTATAAGAAAAACTATGAATTTGCAAAAGAAATTAATAAAGAAATTGAAAAAGTAGATAAACGTTTAACTAGAGGGATATTTAGTAAAAACTATTCTAATGGTAATGGCGTATATAATCAGGATTTATCACCAAATTCTATTTTAATAGAAGTAGGTGGTGTAGATAATACACTTCTAGAATTGTATCGAACAGTTGATTTATTAGGAGATATATTAGCTAATTACTATTGGAAAGCAGAAAAAGTAAATGGTTAAGCAAAGACAATCGTCTTTGCTTATTTTTTATCTTTTCTAAAAGATTGTTTTTATAAAAAGGATTTATTTTAAGAATCTGCTGATAATAAAGTTGATTGAAACGGAAGGTGCGAGACTCCTGTGGAGGCAGCGAACAGGTGAGACCCCGCAGGAGCGATGGTGACGAGGAGGCTCAACGCACGCCCCAAGGAAAGCGAGCAACCTGGAGTGAAAAATAACTTAACACAATATTTAATCGCAACAAAGTTTTTAAAAAAAATCTTTTAATCATAAACCTTCTGTTAAATAAGATTTTAATTTAACATAAAATTATTATGTAAACTAAAAATAGTAAAATATGTTTAATTTTTTAAATATTCTTTCAAGTATACTATCTTTTTTTTCGTTAATTTTATAAGATAGTTTTATACATTATAAGACAAAAGGAGACAAACTCATGAAAAAGTGTCATCTTTTATCTTTTCTACTTATCTTTCTACTAATTTTTCAATTAAATAATAGATGGGTAGAAGCATCCAATATCGTAAAGGTAAAATTCGGCTCAAAGGAACTTACCTATTTGTTAAAGGGGAAGATCATTGATCAAAAAAGTATAGATGATCCAAAGGAAAGCCTTTTAACGAGGGAAAGACTACTACTAGCTTTTGCAAAATTATCGAATATTGAAGGTTCGAATACAAGTCTTACAGAGCCTCAAATTATTCAATCAATCAAAAGTTATTACATTACTATTTTACCAACTAATTGGTTATCGGACCAAAATTTGAAAAAGGTTGTATCATTTCAAGAGTTTTGTGAAATCATCAGTGCAATTGATGGATTCCCTAATTTAAAAAAGAATGATGCTATTCAAACTTTAAAATTAAAAGGATTATTTACAGATTCTGAGTATAATACATATTTTATAAATGGAAAGCTTACATATTCAGAAGTTATAGTACTTTTGTTTAGATGGATGCAATTACCGTTAAACCAACCTCAACTAGAACCTACATATTCTTATACAACTCTAAACCAAGTGACATTAAAAGAAGGTCCATCTTATACTTATCCAAATGTAAAAACAATCCCAAAAAATACGCTCTTAACTATTTTAAAGATAACTCCTAAAGTTGCTCTAGTAAAAACTGGCAATTCTGTTGGTTATATTCCTTCTAATACATTAAGTTCATCAAATTCTGTGGGTGTTAATCAAATGTATGGAATTAATACTGATGGCCTTAATGTTAGAAGTGGTCCAAGCACTAGTTATCCAGTTATTCAAAAAATCAATAAAGCAACAAAAGTACAAGGGTATTCTATAAATAATGATTGGCTTTATCTTTCTGATAAAAATTTGAAGGGGTATATATCTATTAAATACACTACTAAACTAAAAAATGATCCATCAAAGCCACCTAGTAATCAAGATGACTCAAAGTTAGTTAGGAAGGTAATTGTCGATACAACATCATTAAATGTTCGTTCAGATAGTTCCACTTCGTCATTGGTCATTGGATCAGTTAAAAAAGGAGAAATTTTAGTCGTTTTAAAGGAAATAGATGGATGGTTACAAATTTCCAAAAATAATTCGATAGGGTTTGTAAGCAAGCAATATGTGAAAGATTTGCAAGTACCAAATTCATCTACCATTAATATAGCAATTGATGCTGGGCACGGAGGTACTGACCCTGGAACAAGCTATAATGGATTAGTTGAAAAAGATATAACTTTAAAAACTGCACAATTTATAAAAGAATCATTTTTGGGTTCAAACGTAAATGTCATTTTAACAAGAGATAGTGATCAATTTATTCCATTAGGCGATCGGGTGAAAATTGCAAAAAATAATGGTGCCATTTTATTTGTTAGTATTCATGTTAATTCTGGTAGTGGTGAAAATGGTGGAGGTACAGAAACATATTATTACGGTAAAGATGGAAAAAATCCTATGATTCAACAAAGCCAGAATCTGGCTAAATCCATTCAAACTCAATTACTAATGGCATGGAACTCAACTGACAGAGGAACGAATCATGGCAATTTCCAAGTTATTCGAGATAACAATCTTCCTGCAGTATTAACTGAGCTAGGCTTTATTGACTCACAAGCAGATCGCTTACATCTATCATCTCAATTGGAATTACACAAGGCTGCAAATGCTATCCATGATGGAATCATACAGTATCTACAAAATAGTGGATATCAAATTACTAATTAAGTAGAAGAAAGATTAATTTATTTTCTAGTAATCAATTGAAATAAGATGTTTTATATTTGAAATTTTCGCAATTATATATAAATTAGAATAAGTAAAAAAATTAAAATGTAAGTGAGGTTTTTTAATTGATACGACTAAAAAATTTAAGAATAAGTGGAAAATATGGAATCGTTACAATTGTGACAATTTCAGTTTTTATCATTTCATCTGGAATAACATTTGGATTTCTTAATTCAATCAAAGATCAATATAACAAAGCAAATATAATAAATAAACAAGAATTAGTTGCCGAGCAAATGTCTGCAATTTATTATAAAAAATATGTAGCATTGTCTGTTTATGCAACATTTAAAGATGAAACATCTTTGGAAAAATATCGAGCAATTGATGAATCATTTTTAAAAACAATCAACACATCAAAAAAAGAAATAAAAAATCCAGCTATTCTAAAAGAAATTCAAAATATCGTTGATTACAATCAACTTATGAACGATATTTTAGAGAAGAAAATCGTACCTGCAGTTGCAGAAGGTAATGAAAGTTTTGTAAAATTATTAGTTCAGCAAGCATATGGAACACAAAGTTATATAGATGGAATCTCAAGTAATATTATTAAACTACTTGATGCAGAAAGAGCTATTAATGATAAGCAAATGCGTGATTCAATCGATTTTGTTAAAGTTGTTTTAGTCCTTTCAATTATTGTTAGTGCAATCCTTTCAATTATTACCTTATACGTTGCGAATAAATTAATAAATGGAAAGTTAAATAAAATATTATCATCTATTAATGAGATTTCGAGTGGTAATTTAAGTGTTGAAACAACTGTATATGAAGGAAAAGATGAAATTGCGATTCTATCGAGTGCAATCAACAGTGTTAAAGAAAATCTAGTAAGAATAATTACTCAAATGCAAAAAGTTTCAACTGAAGTTAATGAAAGAAGTAATGAGTTATCACAATCTGCTTTTGATGTTCAAAAAGCATCACAACAAATCGCTGCTACAATGCAGGAATTAGCATCTGGTTCTTCATTACAGGCTGATTCCGCAAATCAAATGGCAGAAATGACTAGTGAATTTAATGATAAAATGACAATGGCAAATGATGCTGGAGAAAATTTAAAAACAGTGTCTAATGTAGTTCAAGAAAAAACAGCACTAGGTTATGATCAAATGCAACAATCATTGCAACAAATGAATGTTATTCATGAAGTGGTAAAAGGTTCTGTTGAGAATGTTCAACAACTTGTACAACATGCTCAATCTATTTCAAAAGTAATTAAAGTAATTCGTGATATTGCAGATCAAACAAATCTTTTAGCATTAAATGCATCGATAGAGGCTGCTCGAGCAGGAGAAGCAGGGCGTGGTTTTGCTGTTGTAGCAGAAGAAGTTCGTCGTTTAGCTGAAGGTGTAAAATTATCAGTTGAAGATATTACAAACATTGTTCAAACAATTCAAAATGAAGCGAAATCAATGTCAGTTTCTTTATCAGGCGGATTTGATGAAGTTGAAAAAGGAACAAGTGCTATTGCTGCAACAGGTGGTACATTTAACGAAATTAATAATAGTTTTTCCAATATGAATAATGAAATTATGGAAATTGCAAATAATTTAGTTACGATGCAAAATGGTAGTATGGAGCTGATGAAATTTATCGAACAAATTGCATCAGTTACTGAACAAGGCGTTGCTGGAGTACAACAAACAGCTGCATCGGTTCAAGAACAAAGTGCAACAATGGACGAGGTTGCAACTAATGCGGAATTACTTACAGAGCTTTCTGAACAACTTGATGAAGTAATCAGTCAATTTACGATTAATGAAGAAGAACATATTCAAGATGTAGAAAATATTCAAGAAGAATCGATTTCTGAAGATACGACAGATGAAGTTGAAAACGAACTAAATGAAAATAAAGAAATTAAAGAGGGAGAATTCTGATTAATAAAATAATATAAACTTTTAAAAGGCTGTGAACTCAAATTGTGAAAATTTGGTTTACAGCCTTTCTTTATTTTTTTCTTTTGAAATCGGCAGTTTTAATAGAAGTGATGCTGAATCTTTGTCTCAAAAATTATGATCCGTTGATAAAAGTTCATTTTATTGGCTCTTTTCTAAAAGATTGTTGCTTTTGAGATTATTAATATAAAGACAGAGGTTGATTACAATGGAAGGTGCGAGACTCCTGTGGGAATAGCGGGAAGGCTGAGACCTCGCAGGCTTGCCGAGGAGGCTCAGCTCACGCCTCACGGAAAGGGAGCAACCTGGAGTTGTAATCAACTAACATATTCTAAAATAGCCACAATGTTTACGATAACAGCCACAATGTTTACGAAAACAGCCATTTTATTAGAAAGACAATTATTGTTCATACTAACTTAAAAAAGAGAGGTGACTTATTTGAAGAAGACCCTAATTGTATTTTTTGTGCTGTTAATGTTTAGTACTAAAGGTTCATTAGGTAATGCAGAAACGACAAGTGAACAAACTTATCAAGAAGTAATTATGTCTCTCATTTTTCCAAGCATGAATAATGAGTTGTACAAAATATTTGGGCCAGGGGAAGAATATGACTGTCCTTCAATTGTAAAAATAAAAAAATTATATAAAGGTACATATGTATATGAAGTAACATTCCAAATCATTGCCTATAAAACGAATCAAAAACCACCATATACTTTGGTGACAATGACATTTAATAATACAAGTGGAGAGTATAACCTTGTTTCCTTAAAAAAGACATCAATCATGACGAAAAAAATCGAACCTTGTAGGTTACCACAATAATATTATGTAAACTGCTTAACGGTTCAAAATTAATTTAAAATTTCATTGAAATTAATAATGTTACAATGTAATATCAAATTTGAAAGAATTAATAATATTTACAGAATACCATGCAGTTCGTTCTCAAAATGTGGTATTATTAAGAAAAAATATTAAAGGTGGCATTATTATTGGCAGGCAACGATTCAGTAAAAGATATTATTTATATATATGGAGATAAACATAATCATTGCTATATTACTTCAGGCATTAATTTTAGAGAATTTATACAAGGTTTACCTTTTCCAATTCAAAATATACTTTTACTGAAGCATGATGTACAATGGGCTGATTATAATTTAAATTCTTCATTTAATTATGTTGAAAAAGAATACATCTCTCAGTTACTAAATGAGGATGTTGAAAAAAACCTTGATTTTTGTTGGGTTGATTTTGAGGAATTACTTGATTTAGATGAATTAGAACCAAGAGAGATTTCTGAGCTTCTTTATTTGGCTCATAAAAAAGAACCAATCTCTAAGCCGTTTTTACCAAGATTAAATAATTCGTTTGCTTACATAAATATGAATGGTGGGCAATATAAAAAAGTCTATTACAAAAGAATGAATGATTTCTTATTTATGCTTTGTAATTCGATTACAAATAAATTAAATACTTTTAATAAAAAAGGTATTAACTTTTTCTCTCGTCCTAAAAATTTAACTCCGCTTCACATAAATTTAATGTTGAAGTTACTGCCGCTAATGGAAGATGGTATAATCATTGATTTAACTGAAAGATTAGAAAATCGAAAAACAATTGAAATTCCGATTTATCGAGTAAATTACTATGCGGAAATTGATGAAGTTATTGCTAACGTGGATGAACACAGAGAAAAAACAAATCAATTTGCATTGCTAATTTATTCTAAAAAAGATAATGAATGGTCACTAACTGAAGTATAAAAACAGACTGTCCAATGAAGCAACATTTCGTTGTATTGGAGCAGTCTTTTTTTTGTAAATAAAGATTCAATTTAAACTGATTCTATATAATAGCACTTACAATGAACATTAAATTGTAAAAAACAGAAATCAGAATGGAGAATAGTCCAAATCCAATGGTAGTATATCCTAATGCTCTTTGTCCTTTACTTACAGTATAGATCCCAATAGCTGTTCCAATAATACCTAATAAAACTGGTAGCATAAATAAGGAGAACAACGATAAGAATAAGCCAGTATAACCAATCCAAAGTGTAAAAATTGTACTTTCTGATATGTTACCTTCTGTGTATCGAGTTGTGGGCATGAATTCTGTGCTATATTCTTCATTATAATCTCTAGCATAATTTTTTTTCTGTTTGTTAAAAGGGTTTTTCTTATGTCTATACATGGATCCAGCTCCTTTCATTTGCGAGGATACTCTTAGTATGGTTTGCTTCAGTTTGTTCATGAATAGTAAGTATTGTAAATGAGGTTAACTCAAATGAAAAAAATGTCTAAAAATGGTACAATTAATAATATGTATGATTCTTTAGGAGATGAGAATATGGATAGTACCGTGGTAAAATCAGACTTAGATATAGCTTTAGAATCAGAAATGAAGAAAATTGATGAAATAGCAACTACACTTCAATTAGAAGATGATGAAATTGAATATTACGGTAAATATAAAGCAAAGCTTTCATTATCTATTCTTGACCGATTACATACAAAACCAGACGGAAAATTAATATTAGTGACATCTATTAACCCAACTCCTGCTGGAGAAGGAAAGTCTACAGTTACGGTAGGTTTAGCACAAGCTTTTCATCAAATCGGGAAAAAAGCTATCGTTGCGCTTCGTGAACCTTCATTAGGCCCTACGATGGGTGTAAAGGGAGGAGCAACAGGAGGAGGTTATTCCCAAGTTGTCCCAATGGATGACATAAACTTACACTTTACTGGTGACATCCACGCAATAACAACTGCTAATAATGCATTAGCTGCTTTATTAGACAATCACATACAGCAAGGGAACGAACTACAGATTGATCCGAGAAAAATTACGTGGAAACGTGTCGTTGATTTGAATGACAGAGCTCTTCGGAAAATTGTTATTGGGTTAGGTGGACCAACGCAAGGTGTACCTCGTGAAGATGGATTTGATATAACTGTTGCATCTGAAATAATGGCTGTTCTATGTTTAGCATCAAGTTTAGACGACTTGAAAGTTAGATTAAAAAGAATTGTTGTAGCTTATACTATCCATAATGAACCTGTTACTGTTGGTGATTTAGGCGTTGAAGGTGCGCTAACTTTATTACTAAGAGATGCAATCAAACCGAATTTAGTTCAAACATTAGAGCATACTCCTGCAATTATTCATGGTGGTCCTTTTGCAAATATTGCACATGGATGTAATAGTGTGATTGCAACAAAAATGGCTGCAAAGCTCGGTGATTATGTCATTACTGAAGCTGGGTTTGGCGCAGATTTAGGTGGAGAGAAATTTTTAAATATCAAAACAAGAGCGGCAAATTTATCGCCAAATGCAGTAGTCATCGTTGCTACAATACGAGCACTAAAAATGCATGGTGGTGTAAATAAAGCTGAGTTGAAGTCCGAAAATGTTCAAGCTTTAACAGATGGAATTTGTAACTTGGAAAAACATATTGATACAATCAATCAATTTAATGTTCCTGTCGTTGTAGCCATTAATAAATTTTTAACCGATACAGAAAATGAAGTTAATTTTATTAAGGAATGGTGTAAAGAACGTGGTGTAGAGGTTGTTTTAACAGAGGTTTGGGAAAAAGGTGGTCTTGGTGGAATAGAATTAGCTGAGACAATTTCTAGACTTGTTGAAGAACCAGCGAAACCATTTGAATACATTTATGACTTAGAAGATTCAATTGAAGATAAAATCATTAAAATTGCTCAAAAGGTTTATGGAGCAAAAGATGTACAATTTTCTGCAAAAGCAATTAAACAAATGAATGATTTCGAAAACTATGGATGGTCCAATTTGCCAATCTGTATGGCTAAAACCCAATATTCTTTATCAGATCAACCTAAATTACTTGGTAGACCAGAAGGCTTTACCATTGAAATTAGAGAATTAAAAGCATCTATTGGAGCTGGATTCATAGTAGCATTAACTGGTAATGTATTAACGATGCCAGGATTGCCAAAAGAACCAGTTGCGTTAAATATGGATGTTGATTCGAAAGGTAATGCAATTGGATTGTTTTAAATAATATAGAGGTTATCCCATGCTATCCTTGATTGTAAGATGGGATAGCTTTTATTTTTGCTCTTTTCTAGGGGATTTTTTTAAAAGATTGTTGCTTTTAGGTTTTGTAATTTAAAAGACAAAAGTTGATTGGAACGGAAGGGTGACGGGCTTCTGTGGGAAATGCGGGAAGGCTGAGACCCCGCAGGAGCGTATGCGACGAGGAGGCTCAGCTCACGCCCCTAGGAAAGCGAGCATCATGGAGTGGAAATCAACTTACACATTCTTAAATAACAACAAAGTTTAAGAAATCATCCTATTTTTTATATTAAATGTTTACAATATACGTTATAATAGCATTTTCAAGTAGTAATGCTGAGGTGATAGAATGTTTGACCCAACTGCTTTTGATAATATGAAAGTTGTTTTAGAAGGTTCACTTTATGATTTAGATTTATCCGGAGAAATTCGAATTGTTAATCGAGAAGATATCGTAAATCTCGCAAAGATGGACCGTGAGTTTTCAATTACATTTTGTACAAAAAAATTAGAACATAAAGACATAAAGATTACATATAAAATTAACTCAAGTGGACAAGAATTATATAATGAATTGCTTTTAGAACGTGAAGATAGCGGTTGTTATTGTACAATTATCATTGATGGTGATAAATGGTTAAATAAAGAGGATTTAAACCAAAGTAGCATGTTTTTTCAGAAATATTATCCGTATGAAACAGAATCTTGGGTAGAAGAAACAACAATTTCGAGAAAAGATTCAATTGAAAATAAAACTAGTTTAATTGTAAAACCAATTGATAAAATTACAGAAGAAAGAATCGAGTTGCTTGAAGATCTTCTTTTAGCTACGTTAGATATTCTTAAATGGCAAGAAAAACAAGTATATAAAAAGGGGTCTTTAAATGAGTATTGATCAACTAAATGAACGTTTGATAGAGACATTAAGAAAAAATGGAATTGAAAAATATACTGAAGTACAGGAAAAAACGATTCCTGTAATATTAGAAGGAAAAGACATCATCGTTCAATCTCCTACTGGAACTGGCAAAACACTAGCATATGTATTACCTTTACTTCAATCAGTTGATTCATCAGTTGAAGTACCTCAAGTTATGATAATGGCACCAACAAGAGAATTAGTTATGCAGATTTTCCAAGTTGTACAAGAATATGCAAAATCAATGGAAATAAAAGTTGCATCAATCGTTGGTGGAGCGGATGTTAAACGACAAGTTGAAAAATTAAAGGGTCGTCCACAAATAATAGTTGGATCACCTGGTCGAATTGCTCAATTAATCAAAATGAAAAAGCTTAAAATGCATGGTGTTAAGAAAATTGTTTTAGATGAGGTTGACGAATTATTAAAAACAGACGACCAGAAAGAAATTCCCAATATTATTAAAGCAACAATGAAGGATCGTCAGTTGTTATATTTTTCAGCAACCATAACACCTCAAGCAAAAACGTTTGCAAAAAATCAAAATGAACAAGTTGAAGAACTTGTTATTGAACAAAGCTTAGAAGGAAATATTGTCCATGGATATATCCCATGTGATGACAGGGAACAACTGGAAATTTTACGTAGAATAGGCTCCATTCCAAACATGAAGGCTCTTGTATTCAGTAATGATCCTTTTAAACTTGAAGGATACGCAGCTAAACTTAATTTTAGAGGAATTCGTACTGCAATATTACATTCAAAGCTTGGAAAAATGGAAAGAAGTAGAGTGTTAAGTGATTTGCAATCAGGCAAAACAACACTTTTATTTACTACTGACGTTGCAGCTCGAGGAATTGATATTGAAAACTTACCTTATGCAATTACACTAGATGTTCCTGAAAAGGTTGAACAGTATACACATAGAAGTGGTCGAGTTGGACGAATGGGTAATAAAGGTACAGTAGTAAATTTAGTAAATGCTAGGGAACAAAAGCATTTATTAAGTTTAAAAGGAACTCAAAAATTAAACTTTGAGCAATTAACCGTTTTTGGTGGAGATATTGTAAAAGGTGAACAAAAAACTCAACCAAAAGAATCGAATAAACCGAAGAGTAAAAAAATAAGTAAGAAATAAAAATAGGCTATCCTTTGCAAAATTAAGCAGAGGATAGCCTATTTATTAACGGTTTTTTAGCAAGGATAAAATTAAGCCCATTGAGCAAATACTAATATCCATTTGAATATACTCAAAAACAGGATGATCATCATGAATTCCTTTTTGCACTAAATCTTCTTTAATTATTCTGATTAGAGTTAAAGATAATAAATTAGATAGTTCTTCAAATGGCAATTGAGGATCCTTTTGAATGACTTTTTTAGCCTCATCATAGAACAAATCTAAATAACGATAAAAGCTACCTAATGCCTGAATAATATTGTCTGAACTACCATAGTGACCAAAACAAATCTTTGAAGGGTTTAATTCAAGTATTCTCTTTGAAGATTGAATCATTGATTCATAAGAAAATTGATTAGGTGAAGTAGATGGTAACACAAAAGTTAGTCCATTAGATAAAAGTTGGGGGTACAGAACTCCGATCGTATCTCCAGTATAGACATATTGACTCTTTGTATCAAAAATGGATATATGATGCTCCGCATGACCAGGTGTATGAAAAAATTGTAAAGAGCGGTCATGACCAATTTGTAACGATTCTCCATCATTTACAACCTTAATACGGTTTTCATCAACAGGAATAATTGGATCAAATAGCTTATCAAATAGATCACCATATACTTGTTTTGCACTAGCAATTAGTTTGGATGGATTAATTAAATGTTTTGCCCCTTTTGGATGAACAAATAAAGTGGCATTTGGACATTTTTCCATCAATAAACCAGCTCCACCTGAATGATCTAAATGGATATGCGTAACAATTATGTTTTTGATTTGATCTAAATTTACACCTAATTCAGTAAGACCTTTTAGTAAATAATTATGGGAAGGGCTAGCGCTTGTCTCAATAATTGTGACATCGTCATCTAAAATGACATAAGAACCGGTACGCTCCGGAAGTGATAAATCAAATAAATCAATTAAATATGTATTAAAACCTAAGTGATTCATAATTTTCCTCCATATTTATAATAGTTTAGCTCTGTTAAACTGCATAATGGAAAATCACAAGAATAATCTTAATAAACATGAAAATCTATTCTTTTTTTTCTTTAGAAATTATACCGGTAATAACCACTAGGATTAATGCTATGACAGTGACTGTGCCTGTAATTATTTCATCTCTAATAAGTACATGAACAAGAGTTACAATGATAAGAAGTATAATCCAAATATTTTTATAATGTTGCTTAATAAATTTCATGAAATCACCTCTAATTTTAAGTAAAAGTTTACTTTTTAGAAAAAAACGAGGGATTTATCTCTATCAGTAATCAAAGAACTTCATTTATTAAAAAAGTGTAGAAGAGCGATCTTCTACACTAATCTATTCATTATTAATTTGTTGATACTTTCTTTTGAGCAATTTTAAGAGCAAGGTATCCTACAATACTTCCAAATAAAGGTACTAAAAACAGTCCGTGTGAGTTTTCAGTATTGCTATGAAATAATCCATTAATATCAATGAACCATCCAACAACAACTAAAGCCATAACGTAAAGTACGAAATAAAATTCAAAATCTACTAACCCTTTATTCTTTTTCATAAGTAGTCCCTCTTTCTAACCGGTTTTGACATAATTTAGACGAAAATTTGTCACAAAATGTTCATATTTATAGTGTAAGCGAATTCTATTTAATTGTCTAGACGAAAAAGAAGGATGATTTAAAAAATTCCAATCATGTAATTAGACATTTTTCCTAATAATCATTAATATAAAATAAAAAGGATAAAGGGGTTAAAAACATGACCATTTATGATTTTGTTGTGAAGAATAACAAAGGAGAAGATGTTTCTCTTTCAGAATATAAAGATCAAGTTTTAGTCATTGTGAACACAGCAAGTAAATGTGGTTTTACACCTCAATATAAGGAGTTACAAAATTTATACGAACAGTATAAAAGTAAGGGACTTACAATCCTTGCCTTCCCTTGTAATCAATTTATGAAGCAAGAACCAGGCTCTAACGAAGAAATACTTAGTTTTTGTGAATTGAACTACGGTGTGTCATTCCCGGTATTCGCGAAAATTGATGTAAATGGTGAAAATGCTGATCCTTTATTTAAATATCTATCTGAAAAGGCTCCTGGATTAATGGGGTTAAAAGCGATTAAATGGAACTTTACGAAATTCATAATAGATAAAAATGGAAATGTAGTTGAACGTGTAGCACCACAAACAAATCCTATGGACATGAAGGATAAAATTGAAGAATTACTAAATGCCTAGGACCGAAAAGACGAATTGAAAATAATATTTCTGTTAAACTGGCTAATCCTTTTCTCTTAGAAGTTAGAAATTTTGTTAGTTTAATAAACCTAACAATTTACGAATTTTTCGTAATTGGACTAGACGAAACGATCGTTATTTTGTATAGTGTAATAGACAATTGGAGAATTGGAATGTAGGGGGGCCAGTAGTGCTGGCTGAGATAGTATCCAAAGATACTGACCCTTAAACCTGATCTGGTTAGTACCAGCGGAGGGAACATCTTCTAATAGACGAACTTATTCCGTTTATTTTGGATTATTACAACGCTCGGGCTTTCCTGAGCGTTTTTCTTTTTGCTCTTATCTATCTTTCTTTTCCAACTTCATTGTCTACATAATTGTTTAGGAGAGGAAAAACTTTGAAAAAGATTGTTAGTGTATTTTTATCTCTACTACTTGTAGTAGGTTTAGCGGGATGTAGTTCAAACGAAAAAGACAATACATCAAGTAAGAATAAAGCTTTAAAGAAGGTTTCTATTGTTCTTGATTGGACACCGAATACGAATCACACAGGTATTTATGTAGCAAAAGAAAAAGGCTATTTTAAACAACATGGATTAGATGTAAGTATTATAATGCCTGGTAATGCAGGAGCAGATCAGCTTGTTGCATCAGGAAAAGCACAATTTGGTGTGAGTTACCAAGAATCTGTAACACAAGCTAGAATTCAAAGTATTCCATTAGTATCGATCGCAGCTGTTATTCAGCATAATACATCTGGATTTGCATCACCAAAATCAAAAAATATCACTTCACCAAAAGATTTTGCAGGAAAAACATATGGTGGTTGGGGTTCTCCAACTGAAAAGGCTGTTATCTCTTCATTAATGGCTCAACAACATGCGGATGTGAACAAAGTTAAGATTGTTAATATGGGTGACACAGACTTCTTTACTGCAGTAAATCGTGATGTAGATTTTGCATGGATTTATTATGGTTGGACTGGTATCCAAGCAGAATTAAAAAAACAACCAATTAATATGATTTATTTAACGGATTACTCGAAGAAACTTGATTATTACACACCAGTTATTACAACAAATGAAAATATGTTAAAAAATGATCCGAAGACTGTTAAAGAATTTATGGCTGCTCTTTCTGAAGGGTATAATTTTGCGATTAAACATCCAGATGAAAGTGCTGATATTTTAACCAAAGCTGTTCCTGATCTAGATAAAAAACTTGTGAAGAAAAGTCAAGAATGGTTATCACCAAGATATCAAGCTGATGCTCCAAGATGGGGAGAACAAAAATTATCAGTTTGGGAAAATTATAGTAATTGGATGTATGATCACAAGCTTCTTGAAAAGCCATTAGACGCTAAAAAAGCATTTACAAATGATTACTTACCAAAATAAAGGAGACTTTATCATATGGCAAACGCATTAGTTAGTATACAAATAATTCCTAAAGCACACAGTAGTGAAGAGTTATATTCCCTAGTAGATGCTGCAATTGCAGTAATTGATCAAGCAGGGGTCAAATACGAAGTTCATCCACTTGAAACAACAATGGAGGGTGAATTATCAACGTTGCTAAGTGTCATCGAAAAGATGAATAATAAAATGGTCGAACTTGGTAGTCCGAATGTTATTTCTCAAGTTAAAATTTTATTTCAACCAAAAGGAATCACAATGGATACGTTAACGGAGAAGTATCGTCCATGAAGAGGTTAATTGCAAAAGGATGGAGACCATTATTGGTCCTCGTCCTTTTCTTCGTAATTTGGGAATGTACTTCACGTTATAGTCAAATACCAAAATGGCTTCTTCCTGCACCTTCTACCATTTTTAAAGAAGCGTTTACGAATTATAATCTTTTTTTATCTGATACTTTTTCAACCACAAAGTTAGCCGTATCAGGCTATATTATTGGTTCATTAATTGGAATAATCATAGCTGTTTTACTTCATGTCATTCCAGGCATGAAAAATATCTTTTATCCTTATTTAATCCTATCGCAAAATATACCGATTATCGTACTAGCACCACTTCTAGTCGTTTGGTTTGGATTTGGTATCTTACCAAAGATTATCATTATTACGCTTGTATGCTTTTTCCCAATAACAGTTGCTGCGTTAGATGGATTTAAAAATGTACCAAATGATTTAATGCAATATATGAGAATGTCTGGAGCAACTAAATGGCAAATTTTTACGAAAGTAGAGTTTCCTAACGCGTTACCTCCTATTTTTTCTGGATTAAAAATTTCGGCAACATATAGTGTGATGGGAGCGGTCATTTCCGAATGGTTAGGTTCTGATAAGGGAATTGGAGTCTTTATGACTTTATCTTCATCCTCATTCCGAACAGACCGAGTATTCATCGCAATTTTTATTATAATTTTATTAAGTCTGATATTTTATATTGTGATTGTCATAATTGAAAAAAGTATAATAAAGTGGATGCCAAAAGAGGGAAAAAGATGAAAGCAGAACTAAGAGTTGAAAATATCTCAGTCTCATTTCCTAAAACAGGTCAAATTCTGGATTCAATTTCTTTACATGTGAATCAAGGTGAATTTGTTTCAATTATAGGACCTTCAGGAAGTGGGAAAAGTACAATCTTTCAAAGTATTGGAGGAGTTTTGTTACCTGAGAAAGGAGAAATATTCTTAGGTGATAAAAAAATTACTGGTGAAACAGGACATATTAGTTACATGCCACAGCATAACTCTCTCTTACCGTGGAGAAATGTATTACAAAACGTTTTATTAGGGCAAGAATTGCATAAAAAAACAAATTTAGATGAGGCAAAGAGTTGGTTGAGTAAAGTTGGTTTATCAGAGTATGAAAAAGCTTTTCCACATCAACTTTCAGGTGGAATGAAGCAAAGAGTAGCATTTATTCGAGCTCTAATCAGTCCAGCATCTCTAATGCTTCTTGATGAGCCTTTTTCTGCATTAGATGAATTTACGAGACTAGACATGCAAAAATGGTTACTATCTATCTGGGAAAAGGAAAAAAAATCAATCCTGTTTATTACTCATAATATTGAAGAAGCTTTGTTTTTATCAGACCGAATTTATATTTTATCTGAACGACCTGCCAAAATCGTAAAAGAAATTAAGGTAGAATTTCCAAGACCAAGAAATGAAGAGTTACTAATGGATGATTATTTCCAAAAAATGAAAAAAGAAATCTTCGCAGAATTGAAAGGTAGTAGATAATATGAAAGTATTTGATGCTCATATCCATTTTGATAAATATGAAGAAAACGATCGGCAGAAGATAATTGAAAGTTTGTCTTCGAACAAAATTGAAGGGTTAATTAATGTATCGATGGATTTAGCTTCTTGCCAAGAAAATCTAAAGATTGCGGAAGTTAACCCGACAATTTATCCGGCGTTTGGATTTCATCCTGAACAGGCTATACCTTCCGATGGTGATGTAACCGAAATGTTTGATTGGATTGGAAAACATCAAGATAAAATGGTTGCAGTTGGAGAGGTAGGACTTCCATATTACTTAAGAACACAAGAAAATAATTCTAGGTTTCCGTATCAACAATATGTAGATCTGTTAGAAGAGTTTATTAAGTTAGCGAAAAAATTGGATAAACCAATTATTTTACACGCCGTTTATAATGATGCACCTGTTGTGTGTGATTTATTGGAGAAACATACTATTGAACGAGCTCATTTTCATTGGTTTAAAGGTGATCAAAAAACGATGGAGCGGCTCATTCGAAATGGGTTTTATGTATCCTTAACGCCAGATATTCTTTATGAAGAGGAAACGAGAGAGGTTGTTAAAACTTTTCCACTAGATTTAATTATGTCAGAAACAGATGGACCGTGGCCATTTGAAGGTATTTTTACGAATCAAATGACACATCCAAAGATGGTACATCATGTTGTAAGAGAGATTTCTGAAATGAAGAATATTTCGTTGAATGAAGTTTACTCACTATTATATGAAAATGTTAGATGGTTTTATAGAATTAAGTGAAGTATGATTCACGCGAATAGAAGAAAAGTTTGACGAACGTATATTCGCGTTTATTTCAAATATATGGTATAATTTAGAAGTACAGTCTATGGCTGGGTGGGCAGTGGCACTTCCTTATGAAGGGAGGTGACACTTATGTTTACTGTTTACGAAGGGATTAGTCTTATGATTGGTTTCGCTAGTTTAATCGTTGCAGTAATTGCAGTATGTAATTCTTCTGGTAAAAAGAAATAACCCACCCCGCTCTGGTAAAGTAGGTGGATTATTTTGCCCTCTGGCCACTGCACTTCTTGCAGTTAGATGTATAAAGAGCGTCCAGTTGTAGCTGGTGCTCTTTTTTAGTATATGATATCTATTAAAATTATAATCAAAGTTTTTAGGAAAGTAAAGGAACAACCTACTCAACACATGTGGAGTGCTGTTCACTACTAGTAAGGACATATTAATAAGAGATGTGACAGTGAGTATGAAAGCTCCCTCTGTAGAGGGGGCTCATGTTTTATTAATAATTCATCTATTTTATTTGAAGGTGGTATACATCGAAATATAGTTCCAATAGTTGTCTGAGAATTCGGTATTTTCAACCTTTTGGTTTTTGCATAATTGGCTTTTGCAGATGAAGATTACAATAAAGCAAAAAGTAATTTTGAATTAGCACTAGTGAGTAATTTCTAGTGCTTTTTATTTTGTACAGAAAGTAATGACAACAGAAAAAATCTTCAACGTTAGAATTCAAACTTTGTTATGCTTGTTACCTTTTATAAATTATAGAGAGTCGTTACTTTTTTGTTAATTTTTAATGATGTAATGAAAAAGAGCCAGCCCTGAGTATCTCAAGAATGGCAATAAATCAACATTTTGAAGTTATGGGGGAACCCCTGACCTAAACGCTGCCAGGGTGGGTAGTTATATATCCTATAGTTTTCTAATATGCCCGTAGATGCCTTAATTTCCATTTCGAAGTCGAATGGAAAATAGATCAGGATTACTTGGTGACCTAGTTACCAAAGAGGAAATACCTGAAAATTGGGTGATTGGGGGCCAGATAACCTCCCAGATTTATTGTTAATCGTAGCAAGCGATAACGATAGTTTCTTACAAGAAAGATTAAAAATTCTAACTGAAACCATAGATAAAAAAGGAGGAATAAAGTTAACGCATGTAGAAGAAGGAAGAGTAAGTTCAGTCCAACCTGGGCATGAGCACTTCGGATTAAAAGATGGTATCTCGCAACCAGGAATACGTGGATGCATATCAGACATGTCTGAAGATTTTCTAACACCACGCTTTATTGATCCTAAGGACGAACGGGCAAAAATGTTTTCCAGACCAGGTGAAATGCTCATCTGACCTGGTGAATTCGTATTTGGTTACCCAAGCCAAGGGGCATTGGATAGTACAGGGGTATTTAATCCGATGCAAAAAGGAGAAGACATGCTCGTTGATGTGCCCCCTTGGGCCCGAAACGGTTCGTATCTCGTCTTCCGGCGTTTGAGACAGGATTGTTGTGTGGCATTTAGGAATTCCTTGAAAGAACTGGAAATAATGTGAGGTGCCCCTGCCTGCGGTGTTGTTGGAACAACAATCCAGGAAACGTTCTTGTCTGCCGGCCAGTTATACGTAAACCAACGGCGGGTTTCGTTCGAGAAGTCGTATCTCATCTGGCCTTTTCGGCAACCTAGATAATTGGGAAGAAACGGAGGCGCGGGTGTTCTTTCCATCTTCAATCACTTGAGCTATGCAACCGAGGTGCAAAAGCGATTGGTGCCGTATGGTAATTGAATCCTCCATTTCAGTCAATTGATCTTTTTTATTTTACTTTTAATTTCAAACGTACATCATGAAGCGTTATTTAATCGAACTCATAAAAATTATTATCATAGTTAATAAAAATTTTTCTCGACTATTTAAACTATAATGGAGGTTCCAATATTATGCCCTTGTTTAATTACGGTGTATTAAAAGGAAAGGTTTTTGATGTGAGGCCTGTGGATTCAAAAGATAGAACCCCACATTATGAAGTCCATTTAAAAGCAGCTGGAAAGGATTACAGAATTGCAATCAATGTTGCTTCTCAAGATAGTCCCTCAGAGGTTCTATATTATGTAAGTGAAGATTTTAACTCTGATCAGATAACAATTATTCCAACGTTAGAAGAAGGGTTTACTCCAATTACCAGTGATAATCAAAAATTTGCCTTAGATTACATTCGCGGCGGCTTATTTGATCCAAAAAAAATGATTCCTCTCCCAGCTACAGAGGATGGACCAGACAATGACTTAAATGATAAAGTCAACCACTACATAATGGAAGCTAAAAATAAAAATGCTACCGTTTATGCCTACGGAGATAAATTCAAAAATGAAAATTCAAGAGACAAATACTTTCATTTTTCACCAGGGAGAGGTATTCATGATATTCATATGAACCAAGGCAATAGTACTAAGTGGGCGGGTGACGACGGCACATGGCAAGACGGTGCCACTCTTATTCAATTTGAAGAAGAAAATCGATGGGTTGGTATGTTTCTCGCGTTTCAATCCCAATCGTGGTGTACTGATGATGAAGGACATGCGATTAAGCCTGTCAGTGAATGTAACCATAACAATAGCACCAACCAGTAAAAGTTGAAGTTGTTTAAATTGAAATCAGCAATGTTAGGAGTCCCAAGAAATCAAGGGTCTCCCAATTCTTCACTCTAAACCCTATTTTAATTTGCTCTCCTAAATAGAATCATAGAGTTCCGAAAGATAAAGGAATATCTAAGACCATTATGATGTGTTGATTGACTGCTTCCTTAAGAAAGGAAAGCAAGCACAAAGACTGGAATTCTGAAATTTCTTCAATTTTAAAAAATACCATATTTCATACTTTCGTGGATAAAATATTTTGCGAGTGTAAATACCAAAAATTTCGCTTGAGGTGAAACAGTTGAATAACAACGATGAAGTAAAAAATAATGAAGTAAAATTAATACCATATGAAGTGTTAGAGGTAGTTGAAGAGGTGACAGAAATGCCTCCAGGTGTGAAACTAATTAACGCACCAACGGCATGGCAAAAAAGTGATAAGGGTAAGGATATTGTAGTTGCAGTATTAGATACCGGTTGCAAGACGGATCATGTAGATTTAAAAGATCGTATTATCGGCGTACGAAATTTTACAACAGATGATAATAGTGACCCAAATAATGTTTCTGATTATGCGGGCCATGGTACTCATGTTGCGGGTACAATAGCTGCAACAGAAAATAATCAAGGGGTTTTAGGTGTCGCCCCACAGGCTAAACTACTTATTGTAAAAGTTTTGGCCGGAAAAAAAGGTAGTGGGGCGTATGAGTGGATTATTAATGGTATTAATTACGCAGCAAACTGGAAAGGGCCTAATGGAGAAAAAGTACGAGTAATCTCAATGTCCTTAGGAGGACCTCAAGATGTTCCAGAACTTCATGAGGCTGTGAAAAATGCAATAAGTAAAGGTGTTTTAGTTGTCTGTGCCGCCGGAAACAGTGGAGATAATAGACCAGACACAGACGAGTTCGATTACCCAGGAGCTTATCAAGAAGTTGTAGAAGTTGGTGCAGTAGACTTAAATAAAAATATATCAAGATTTAGCGATTCTAACTTAAATGTAGACTTAGTTGCACCGGGAGAAGGAATTCTATCCACCTATAACAACGGAGGATATGCTACGTTAAGTGGAACGTCAATGGCAACTCCACATGTTTCAGGGGGATCTGCCTTAATTATTAAACAAAGTGAAAAAGAATTCGAAAGAACATTATCTGAAGATGAAATTTATGCTCAATTAATTAAAAGAACGGATTCTCTTGGAAATTCTAAGCGTTTTGAAGGGAATGGAATATTAAATTTAGGAAAAGAATAAAAAATTCAAATTTAACTGTCGAATCGATTTCGGCAGTTTTATTATGCCTACCATCAATTGGATATTCAATTTTCTTTACAAAAGTATGAAACATATTTGGTGTAAGCTCCTTTAGGGCTAAAAACTCTTTTTTTAGTGTTTCCTATCTAGCAACGCTTGGGTCGTTCAGGTAGTAAACAGGGCTCCGAGCAAATACTTCAACTTTATAGCACTTAAAAATATACATTTTTACAGACTCTTGCGGGGACAGGTTATTGGGTTCCTTATGAAATCTTTTTTCATCAAATAATCTCGATTTGTTCCGAGGAAAATGGTGTAACCACTGAAAGTTTGATTCAATACATTTTAAATAATGGAATATTTTATTCGTTGAACAGAGACAAAGTTCAACTCCTTATTGAGCATAGGGTAGAAAAGGATATTCTAGAAAGACTTAGAGGATAAGAAGAACTGATTGTTGGTATTGAAGGGGAAAGTTAGAAGGAGATATTATGTAAAACTAAAAGTAATCCTTAATTAAATAATAATGAATTGATTTTTTGGAAAATCCATAATATTATAAAATTATATCTTTGGAAGAAAGGTAAGGTACCGTATAAAATGAAGTAATAATCCTAATTTTTAGACAATATTTTGAAAATTTTATTTTAAAATATATTTCGTCTAGATGGGATTAGTCTGTTCATTTTTAGGTGCCATTTTATTTAAAATGAGAAACACTCTTTTATAATGAGATTCATTCAAAAGGGATGTTTTTTCATTATACCTAAAATTAACTAATCCTCTCTAGAATCCTAGGGAGGTTTTTTGATGTTATTGTTAGCAGCGAGTAAAATAGAAAAAAGTTACGGAGACCGATTAATTATAAAAGTTAATCAACTTACAGTCTATCATGGTGAGCGTATTGGTATTGTAGGGAAGAATGGTGAAGGGAAATCAACATTATTGAAAATATTAGCGAATGAACTTAGGCCTGATCAAGGGACTGTTCAATTATTCTGTCCGATTGCTTATATTCCTCAGCTTGAAGATGTAGATGCAGAAGAGATTGAAAGTAAATTAAAAAGGAGTTGGGGGGTTCCAAAGGGGGAAACAATGAGTGGTGGAGAAAAAACGAGATTAAAAATTGCATCAGCCCTCTCATCGGAAGCCAAATTAATCATTGCTGATGAACCAACTAGTCATTTGGATGTTAATGGAGTCGAAAAATTTGAAAAGGAAATGAGACAATTTGATGGTGGTGTAATCATTATTTCTCATGATCGAGAGCTGTTAAATAAAGTTTGTACATCCATTTGGGAAATAGACAGTGGTACCATTCAATGCTATGAAGGAAACTATAATGATTATGTTGATCAAAAGCAACATAAAAAAGATAGGAAATGGTTCGAGTATGAGCAATATACAAAGGAAAAACATCGTTTAGAACAGGCTACACTCGAAAAAAGTCAAAAGTCTAAGTCATTAAAGAAAGCACCGAGCAGAATGGGGAATTCTGAAGCAAGACTTCACAAAAGAAGTGTAGGTCAGAAAAAGGCAAAATTAGATAAAGGAGTAAAGGCGATCCAAACAAGAATTACCCAACTTGAGAAAAAAGAAAAACCGAAAACAGAAGAGAAAATTATTTTTGATATAAATCAATTTAAGCAAATTCATAGTAAAACAGCAATTTCGTTTAATCAAGTAAGTGCTAAATTTGGTGCACGAATGTTGTTTAGTCATCTAAATGGAGCGATTAAACCTGGTTCAAAAGTTGCTATTATGGGATTCAATGGTGCTGGGAAATCTACATTATTAAACATGATTGCAAACGGTAATGAGGAAATAGACGTTGCAAAATCAGTGTCATTAGGCTTTTTCCACCAACATCTAGAAAATCTTGATGAAAACAAAACGATTTTAGAAAATGTCAAAGAATCGAGTAATTACTCAGAACATTTAATTCGTACAGTTTTATCAAGATTACAGTTTAAGAGAGAAGATGTTCATAAAAAAGTCCTAATGTTAAGTGGAGGAGAAAGAGTTAAAACAGCATTAGTAAAAGTATTTCTTGGAAATTATAATGTTCTATTACTTGATGAACCAACCAATTATTTAGACCTCCCAACTATTGAGGCTTTGCAAGGAGTATTAAAGGATTATCCAGGGACAATTATTTTTGCTACCCACGACCGTTATTTCGTTAAAAATTTGGCAACCCATATCCTTACTATACAAATCAATAATTCATATCTAAAAGAATGTGACTCCTTACATGAGTCGAAAAAGATTGTTACTAGACGGGAGAAAGAAGATTATTTAATCGCAATTGAAATGGAGTTAACAGAGACATTAAGTAAATTATCTATGACAAGTAATAAAGAAGAAAAGCAATTACTTGAAGTAAAGTATTTGGAATTGTTAAGGAAAAAACAGCTAATCGAGTAGTCATTTATGTTTCTATTTTGATTATTTGTCTATTTTTCACAAGGAAAACCGCCATCGATATAGGATGGCGGTATTATTTAAGCTTAAATTTCCTGTCAGCCCAAGATTACTTTAAATCAAAACGATCTGCATTCATTACCTTGACCCAGGCAGCTATAAAGTCATTTACAAACTTACTTTTGTTATCGTCTTGAGCATAAACTTCTACAATGGAACGTAGTACTGAGTTTGAACCGAACACTAGGTCAACCCTAGTTGCTGTGCGTACTACCTCACCTGATTTGCGATCACTTCCTTCAAATACGCCTCCGTCTACTGGCTTCCATGCTACTCCTATATCAAGCAAATTAACAAAGAAGTCGTTAGTAAGAGTGCCTACTCGATCAGTAAAAACTCCGTGATGTGTACCACCGTAGTTAGTACCTAGGACGCGCATGCCACCAACAAGTGCAGTCATTTCTGGTGCTGTAAGGTTAAGTAATTGTGCTTTGTCTACTAATAACTCTTCTACGCTTACACTATACTGCTTTTTCTGATAGTTGCGGAAACCATCAGCGAAAGGCTCTAGCACTGCAAAGCTCTCTAAATCGGTTTGCTCTTGTGTAGAATCTCCACGTCCTGGAGCAAAAGGAACGGTTACATCAAAGCCTGCATCTCGTGCAGCTTTTTCTACTGCGGCACTACCACCAAGTACAATTAGGTCGGCCATGCTAACTTTTAAATCTAGATGATTTTGAATGTTTTCTAGAACAGTAAGCACATTTGTAAGTTGTTCAGGCTGATTCACTTCCCAATCTTTCTGTGGAGCAAGACGGATGCGAGCACCATTAGCACCGCCACGCATATCTGAGCCACGGAAGGTACTTGCTGAAGCCCAAGCAGTTGTTACTAGCTCGCTGATTGTAAGTCCTGAGTCTAGGATCATTACTTTAATCTTTTCTACTTCTGATGCTGTTAATTCATAATCAACAGCAGGTACAGGATCTTGCCAGATAAGAACTTCTTCTGGAACCTCTGGGCCAAGATATCTTGCACGAGGACCCATGTCACGGTGTGTTAGTTTGAACCATGCACGAGCGAATGCATCTGCAAATTCTTCTGGATTCTCATGGAAACGACGAGAAATCTTTTCGTAAGTTGGATCCATACGTAAAGCCATATCTGCGGTAGTCATCATAGTCGGAACACGAACTGATGAATCTTCTGCATCTGGGGCAAGATCCTTCTCAGCAGGATTTACAGCAATCCACTGATATGCGCCTGCAGGGCTCTTTGAGAGCTCCCATTCATATCCAAACAATAAATCAAAGAATCCATTATCCCACTGTGTTGGATTAGCAGTCCAAGCGCCTTCAATACCGCTTGTGATGGTATCACGACCTTTGCCAGTACCATGTGTGCTTAGCCAACCTAAGCCTTGCGCTTCAATAGGAGAAGCTTCTGGATCTGGACCTACAAGAGCAGCGTCTCCTGCACCGTGTGCCTTACCAAAAGTATGTCCTCCAGCTACTAGTGTAACTGTTTCCTCATCGTTCATTCCCATACGTGCAAAGGTTTCACGTATGTCACTTCCACTAGAAAGTGGATCGGGATTACCGTTTGGACCTTCAGGGTTAACATAGATAAGTCCCATCTGAACAGCAGCAAGTGGGTTCTCAAGATCACGATCGCCTTTGTAACGGTTATCACCTAACCATTCCGTTTCAGTACCCCAGTAAATGTCTTCTTCTGGATGCCAAACGTCTGGTCGTCCTCCTCCAAAACCAAATGTCTTTCCGCCCATTGATTCTATCGCAACATTTCCAGTTAAAATAAACAAGTCTGCCCAAGAGATTTTGTTGCCATACTTTTGCTTAATCGGCCATAGTAACCGGCGAGCTTTATCGAGATTACCATTGTCAGGCCAGCTGTTAAGTGGAGCAAAACGCTGTGTGCCAGTTCCAGCACCTCCACGGCCGTCACCTGTACGATATGTACCAGCGGAGTGCCAAGCCATACGAATAAAGAACGGACCATAATGTCCATAGTCAGCAGGCCACCAATCTTGACTGGTTGTCATTAGATCGTGAAGATCCTGTTTAAGAGAGTAGTAGTCTAGCTTTTTGAATTCTTCTGCATAATTAAAGTCCTCTCCCATAGGATTAGATTTTCTGTCATGTTGATGTAGAATATTTAAGTTCAACTGGTTTGGCCACCAGTCTCTGTTTGATGTACCACTAGATTTGTTAGTAGTAGCACCTCCGTGCATTACTGGGCACTTCCCTGTGTTAACTGTGTTATTAGTATCCATATGTATTTCTCCCATCCTTGTAAATTTAGAAAATCATTATGATTCTAGTCGTAAGAAAGCTACAACCTAGATTATAATAATTATTATATAATAAATATAATAAACTATGACTTGAATTGAAAGAAAAAAGACTTTTCAGATTAAAATATATGCTTCCAGCAGGACCAAATATGAATTTCAATGAAGTTCGAAATGGTGAAAAAGGAAAGAAAAAAAGAAGTACGTTCATAAAAAACATAAATAAAAGAAAACTAACATCAAATTGGAAACGTCCCATTAATAATAAGGACATTTTATTACAAGGAGAATGATTAATGGCAACCATTAGGATTTTACTATTCATAATATTAATAAGCATTACCTTCTCCAAAAATGCTTTTGCTGAAGTTCCTCTTAAAGCTGCATTTATCCGTGATCATCAGCTATGGATAAAAGACGGCGATAAAGAAATACAGATTACAAAAGATCGATATGTGTATTCTCAAAAATGGTCATATGACGGTCGGTTTATTGGTTATATCGACGGTGATGACCAAGGGCAAAAATCAGATTTATTCATTTATGATACAAAGGAAAAAGAAAGTTACCAGCCTTATTTTAGAGTCGAAGCAACTGACTTTAAATGGTCTCCAAACCAAAATCAATTAGCCTACATTGATCATGGATTATTAAATGTAACAAAAACAAAGAATGGTCTTCCGCAAGGGTTTGAAAATGTCTCACTTGGGGTTAGTGGTTATGAATGGTTTCCGAACGGGAGAGAATTTATTGTTTCCTCACAATCTAGTTTACGTCCTACAGGATGGGGACCAATACCACTTTATAGAATTCCAGTCGATGCAAAACTTAATGCAGATAAAATGAAACATTTTTATACTATTCAAACAAAAGCACCTAATTTGTTTGCCATTATGGCTGATTATTTTAAGTGGAGTTCTGATGGGAAATGGGTTAGTTTTCTTGGCATACCTACAGCTTCTTGGTCCATGGATAGCAATCCGTTATGTGTTTTATCATCACAAGGTAGAAACTTTCAAGCAGTAGGAAAAATGCTAGGTTACCAAGACTGGTTTAAGTGGGCACCAAATGCTAATCAATTAGCCTATATATCAGGAGAAGGAAGATTTTTCGTTGAAAACAAGAAAATGACGATTGCTGAAATGCCAACATCTATACAACAAAAGGAATACACACCTAAAGGATTTGTAGATCTCGATTTGGAATGGTTCTCTAATGATTTGGTAATTGTGGCACGTGCGAAAGAGAACAAGGAGTGGAAGGAAGGACCTGTACCAACCATGTTTACATCACTTTATGTTATTAATATTAGAACAGCAGACCAAAAACAAATCACTTTTCCGAAGAGGAATGAGCTTGATGAAGATCCTCAGGTTGTTGGATCTTATCTTACTTGGTTTCGAAAGATAGTAGAGGGAAATAAAGGTGATGTATGGGTAAAAGATGCTTTAAATGGTCATGAGAAGATTTGGCTAAAAAATGTAGATTCCACTCCAATGTTTTTTATATCGAAGCAAAGGACTTAAGAATATGTTAATTAAATTATATTCAGCAAACGGGAGGAATTGTTGAAAATGAAAAGGCAATTCAAAATCAAAATGTACTCTTTAGAGGTGAACTTTTACAAGTGTCTGTCTGTTAATAAATTAAATATTACCCCACCTGAATAAAATTAGACTTTGATGGGGGAATATGGAAGAGTAATAATTATTAATGAATTACTTCTAAACCGGAAAACTACCAAAGATTAACTAGAAGACCATAGGTCATGAGAAATGTTTATTTCAAAATAAATTTATTATTTATATTGGGACTATATGATGATGTATGCCATCGAGGCGAAATGAAAAAACAGGAAGCAAAATGCTCCGTGTCCCACAGATACATCAATATCTTACTCTCCGTAAAAGCCTGATTGGTTCAACTTACTATCAGTGGGAGATGTAGAAAACTCCCACTGATTTAAATTACCGAAACCATCAACATTTCCTGAAACAACTGTCGATGCTCCGTTAAATGAATTATTTGTGTACGTTAACCTACTGTATTTTTTCTATTTTAAGACTCGAAATTGTTTTGTTGAGATTGTCCAAATCGCTCGCATCAGCTGTTAGCACTTTCGATGCTCCGCTGTAATTGGCATTCGCAAAGACAGTTACTTGATAGCCTGGTGCAATATGAATTGAAGAAATTGCATCATTGCCAATGCCTTTTACGAGCTGGTTATAATCATAATTTCCAGAACCGAGTAATTCTGATGCACCGCTAAAAGCAGTTTCACTGTAAACAGTCACAGGCGTTTCAACACCGTTTAAGCGAAAAAACATATTTATGAATCCTGCGGTCTCACGCTCTGCTTGGTTCAGCTGATTAAGGATTGGAGCTTTTACGACGCTTTTCCACATGTCGGAATAATAATTACTGTAAGCCGCTTGCCAGAACCAATTAATGATAGAATCATTCCATACCTGAGGCATAACTGATTTCGCTTGTACTGCAGCTTGATGAATCCATAGCTCAGGATCATTTGAAGGCACCAAATTATATAGACCTGAATCTGGAACTGTCACTTGATCTTGAATAAGTTCGGAAAATGATTCGAGTTTCGAATGATATCCAGGTGCGTGATGATCAAGATTAGAAATATTTGAAGCATGAAGAGGCATTGTAGCATCTGTAAAATAGTGCAAAGATAACCCTAAGTTATAGAATGCATTGTAAAAATCACCATTTTTGTAGTAGTTCGATGCTAGATTAAAATACTTCGCCCCTGATTGGCGTGCTGTTGGATAAGACAGTCCCGCATAATTCGTTTTCGTGTCCGGATCATAAAAGTGGGACATAAATGTGCTAGTATCATAGTAAGGATTAATGTGATCAGCATCGTACAAGCCTTGCTCCCAACGATCACGAAACTGTTCAAGCAGAGTGGCAGGCTTGTTAATTTCAGGATCTGCATTGCTGGAAATAAGTTTGACACCGTTGTTTACGATAAAAAGATGTGTACTTTGATCTTGATTATGCGGATCATCACAAGACCACGCGAAAGCTTTTTGAAAACTGCCGAATAATGAAGTGACGGTAATTGCACTTACGGCAACTAATGACATTATTTTTTTAGTTCCAATACGTTTTTTCATCATATATCTTCCCTTTGTTTTTTGTTGTTATACCGGTATAATGCTGATTATAATGAATTTTCAAATTTTTGTCTGTTTTTGATGAAAAATGACGAAAAAATACCTAATACATAATGCAAATGACATGAAAAAGGTATTAAAAAAATGATTTAGATTGAACGAAAAACAGGGTATTTTTGCCAATATTTGTTCCAGCATTAATAGTACTACCTAAAATTATGTCAAAACGATTGGTGGTTTGGATGATACCTCAGCGAAAAGATCATTTAACCAGTACCTTAAACCAAAACGGCCGAGATGCCGTTTTTTCTTTTTCGGTTGAAGGGGCTTCATCAAGCTTTTCCATCCCAATTAGATTTCGATTCTCCCGTAAATTGCTGTTAGAAAGTTGAATGGAACTATTGTAACCTGCTCGAAATTGATATAAGATTATGAATTGAAAGAATATTAAGTTAAAAATTGTGGTGTTTTCCATTAATTAACATACAGAGGAGTAAAGATGAAATGAAAAAAGCTCTCGTGGCTTCTATAACCGGTGCAGCATTATTATTTGGTATCAGTACTGGCGTTTACGCCGGTTCCAATCTGAAGAAGATTGAAGCTTATCTCGATGGAAATGTAAAAATACGTGTAAATGGCAAACTAGCGCAGTTCAATGACAGCAAAGGCCTTGCTCTTCAGCCGATTTCTTACAAGGGCAGTATTTACGTTCCGATTCAAGGCATTGGCAGCGTACTGAATGTACCCGTCGTTACGGATGCCAAAAGCAAAGAAATTATCGTTGGCGAAAAAGTGAACGGCACTCCCGTGAAATCCGAGAATTTCCACAATACGAACTACTCTAAGGATCCAAAACAAACGACTTACAAAGGTACGAATTATAAAGAAGTTCTTTATAATCATTTGGACGATGGTGGAGCTCCTTTCTTCTATTTTACGCCTAACAAAAAATATAAGAAGCTCGTACTTAAGATTGCCGCGATTGACGGGAACTTAACCAATATCAAAATATCCGACTTGGATACAAACGCGCTTCTCAAAGATGTAGGAACAATTACGCCGGAAGACGGCCTGAAAGAGATTCAAATCGACATCGGTGGCGTCAAGACGGTTGCGGTTAACCTTCAAGTCAGCAAGAATGCTGGGTATATGGTCCCACTCATCGCTTCTTACTTTAAGTAACAGTAAAAAACGGCTAATCCTCAAAACATGTTAAACGTTTCGCGGGTTAGCCGTTCTTATTTTATAATAAATGACTATTTTGACCTATGTTAAATGCTCTAGAACCAGAGCATTTTCTTTGAGGGAGATTCTATAAAAGAACATTACTTAGATTAGAAGATTAATTTGTCAAAACCCGCATCAACACATCAACATCTGGCAACCCATACTCTTTATCCACTTCATCTTGAGTGAGAAGACTGTTGATAATTGTAAAATACCAGGACAGCAACTTTCTTGGATCTCCAGATGAAAACTCACCGGATTCCTGACCTTTAACAAAGACAGGAATGAGCGGATCAATCAGAACGTTTGTGGAAACCTCTGAGAAGATCTGCGTGACTTTTTCCGGAACATCATTTGCCGTTCGCGCCCTTTCCATCAGCATAAAAGCGTACATTTTGTTTTCATCCATCATGTGTTTCGTTAAGTTTCTAATTTGCTCGAATGGTGTTCCAGGTAAGGATGGAGCTAGCTTAAGTTCCCTTTTTGCTTCATCCATCAATTCTTGGACAATGGTTGTGTAAAGCTCCTTTTTAGATTGAAAATAGCGGTAAATAAGTCCCTCGCTAATACCTGCTTCCTCGGCAATGACGCTGGTTTTTGTTCCAGTATATCCACGGCGAGCAAACACTTTTAGTGCCGCCTGTTTAATTTGCTCTCTACGGTCATCACGAATTTGATTAAGCTTCTCTTTGTTTAATGGAGACAATCGTTCCAACCTCCAAATCATTGAAAAATAGTATATTCATTATATCATAAATTGAAAATTGTTAGTTAGAAGTCGGGACAATTAGAGGACGTACTCTTGTTAACAACTCCTCAAGGAACTGATCGGCACGGGCAAAGCATGCTAAATGGCCGGCGTTCTTGATGAGAACAAATTCCTTATGAGGAGCTTCTATCTCGTTGTAATAAAGTTTTGCCAATTCAGTCGGAGTGATTATGTCATTATCTCCATGAATAATAAAGATTGGAAGCTCAAATTGCATCCCGACCTTTTTAAAATCAAAGTTTATTAATTCAGCAAATAGATGGTCAAGAGAAAAACTCATGCCTTTAAAAATATCCATAATATCTTTTATTTTATGTTCCGGGGATGAAATCAAAGAGGGTAAAATTAAGTCTGTAATCATATTTGGAACATCTCTAATGGCCTTTACAAGAATTCGATTCCGCTTATCGACATCCTTACGACTTATCTGGGATCGATCTGCTTCCATTTTTTCAAGAAATTGTACCCCCTTTGAATTTCCTGATTTGCGGACAGCATTCACCGATATTTCATGCAAAAGATTTTGTGAATCCGGGGCATTCTGATCTGTACCTACATACGCATAAAAAAGATCTGGACGACGATTTGCCATCATGATACCAATTAGGCTTCCCGCAGAGCTTCCGATGAGAACGACTTTTGGCTGGCCGAGCTTCTCGGTCAAGTATTCCGCCACCTCTATCCCATCCTTGGCAAGGAGTTCAAAAGTGATGGTTCCACAACTGTCTTTTCCATTCTTCCCGAAAGTTTTTCCTGCCCCGCGTTGATCCCATTGAACAACAGTGAAGTGTTTTTCCCATGAACGTAATAATGGATTAAAAACGGAATAGGTAGAAGCCGGTCCGCCATGTATTAATAATAAAATGGGGTTGTTCCGATCCTCACCCCGTATGCTAATCCATTGGTCAATGCCGCCAATTTTAATATAACTGCTTTCAACAATGCTGTTCGGAGTTTTAATCTGAAGTAATTTAGCATTCTGACTTTGATTACGTTTTCTCATAATGATTTGCTGAAGGATATTGTTTTTGCCCATTTTTATTTACCTTCTTTCGTTTGTTTATGAGTGAGTGACTTACTCATTATTAGAATGGGGTATTTTTAAGTTGATGTCAATGGGAAAATTTATTATAAACAGAAAAATAGAAATATTGACTAAATCTCTTGAAAAAGGGTTAAATAAAAGGGAGTATTAAATATTTTTTTAGAAAAATAATTTAATGAATCATTTTATATTTTTGGAGGCTTTCCAATGGCAATATCAACTTTTTCAAGATTTTCTGACTACAAGCAAAAAATAAATTCATTACCTTCAATATCTGAGGATCAAATCCTCACTGAACAATTTCTGCTAGATATAGATGAAAAAAAGAAAATCGATATCTATTATGCCCCATTTGAATACGTAAACGAAAATGCAAAAGTTGTGATTGCTGGTATTACTCCTGGCCTACATCAAATGAAAAGATCCTTTTCAACGGTTTTTAACTTAAAGGATCAAACGATAGACGATGAACAAATCTTACATGAAGTAAAGAAAAACTCGAGTTTCGAAGGACCAATGAGGAAAAATCTAATTGCAATGTTAGATGAATTACAATTACATAGTTACTTAGGATTAACGTCTACAAGTGAATTATTTAGTAGTGCAAGTCAACTTGTTCAAACGAATTCAGTCATTTGTTATCCTGTTTTTTATAAAGGAAAAAATTACACTGGTTCGACTCCAAATATAACCACAGAACTACTAATGAAATATATTATTAACGGTTTTGCCAAGGAAATAGAAACAATGAATAATCCATTAATCATTCCTTTAGGTGTAAATGTAACGAAGGTATTAAATTATCTAGTTGAAAATAATTACATAGAACCTAAGTTTATCTTAAATGGATTTCCTCATACATCAGGAGCAAATGGTCACCGTCATCGACAATTTGCTGAAAATAAAAAGGAAATGGAACAAAAATTGAAAGAATTCTTTAGATAAAAAATTCGTAAATAGAGATTAATTTAAATAGCCCTTCATTGTTTCAAAAAGATAGAAGGGCTATTTACTGTGAAACGAACATTAATCTACTTCTAACTAGTTGATCTTTTAATAACATCTAGCTAATTCATGCTATAATGTTTGGTAGAATTAATGGAGGAAACCATATGACAAATCAAGATAAAATCAATCAAATTGAGGCATATGTAAAAGAAATTCACAATGGTGATAGTAGTGGTCATGACTGGTATCATATAGACCGTGTTCGTAAATTAGCCAAAATGATTGCTTTAAAAGAAAATGCTGATGCACTTATTGTTGAATGTGCAGCACTAGTTCATGATGTAATCGATGATAAATTAATAACAGATTTAAAAGAACAGCGTGAGCAGTTAGAGGTATTTCTATTAAAAACTTTACAAAATGAAGACCAAGTTTCATTTGTTTTTGACATTATTGATAACATTTCATACAAAGGTGGCAATGGAGTAATCCCTTCGTCAAGAGAAGGAAAGATTGTTCAAGATGCTGATCGATTAGATGCACTAGGTGCAATTGGTGTTGCAAGAACCTTTGCCTATGGTGGTAAAAAGAATCGAAGCATGTATAATCCAGATTTTGAAATTCGTGAAAATATGACATTAGAAGAATATAGAAGTGATAAAAGCTCTTCATTACATCACTTTTACGAGAAAATATTAAAATTAAAGGATTTAATGAATACAGAAACAGCAAAAGAAATCGCTGAAGAACGACATCATTTTGTTGAAACATTTATAGATCAATTTATGAAAGAGTGGAATAGTATCGAATGAAAATTTTACAAGCAGAAAACCTAGTCAAAACTTACGGAGATAAAACTTTATTCAATGAAATTTCATTTACCGTATCGGAAGGGCAAAAAATAGGATTACTTGGTATAAATGGAACGGGTAAATCTAGTCTATTACAGATCATTGCTGGAGTAGAGGTAGCGGATTCTGGTGAAATCATCACGCCAAAAGATTATATAATTAGTTATTTACCTCAACACGAAGACTTTACTAGAAGTCAAACAATTCTTGAAGCTGTTTTTGAAAGTAACGATCCTATCATGAAGCTAGTAAAGGATTATGAGAGTACACTTCAAAAATTACAGAAACAACCTGAAAACGAAAAATTATTATCTGAACTATTAAAATTACAAGCTCAAATGGATTCAAAAAACGCATGGGATCTTGAAGCAAATGCAAAAACAATCCTATCAAAATTAGGTTTACAAGATTTAACCCAAGATGTTGTGAATCTTTCAGGTGGTCAAAAGAAACGAGTTGCGCTTGCAAAGGCACTTATTCATCCATGTGACCTATTAATTTTAGATGAACCAACGAACCATTTAGATTTTAATAGCATTGTCTTTTTACAAGACCACGTTTCAAAGTTGAAAAATGCAGTGTTATTTGTAACACATGATCGTTATTTTTTAGATGCTGTTACAACAGCTTTACTTGAACTTTCTAACGGCTCAATTTATCGATATGAAGGGAACTATCAATATTATATTGAGCAACGAGCAATTCGTGAGGAACAAGAAGCAGCTACTAATGACAAGAGAAAGAATTTGTTCCGAACAGAATTAGCATGGATGAGAAGAGGGGCAAAGGCTCGTACGACAAAGCAAAAAGCTAGAATTCAACGTTTTGAGGATTTATCGACAAAAATAACAAAAGACCAATCTTCAGAACTTGAAATGAATTTTCAACAATCACGCTTAGGCAAAAAAGTTGTTGAATTTATTGATGTAAATAAACAATTTGATCATAAAGTGATCTTAAAGGATTTTTCTTTATTAATTAATCAAAATGATCGAATTGGTATCATCGGTGAAAATGGAGTTGGGAAGTCAACTTTATTAGAAATGTTAACAGGTAATCTAAAGGCTGACACAGGTGTAATTGATATTGGACAAACTGTTAAAATTGCACACTATAAACAAATAAATGAAGAGTTCAATTCAAATATGAGAATGCTTGATTATATTAAAGAAGAGGCTGAAGTCATTCATACTCCAGATGGAAAAACAATATCAGCGTCTCAAATGCTCGAAACATTTTTATTCCCGCCACATTCTCATGGAATTATCCTTGGAAAATTATCCGGTGGTGAAAAGAGAAGATTATATTTACTAAGATTGTTAATGACTGCTCCAAATGTCCTGTTACTTGATGAACCGACAAATGATTTAGATATTGAAACACTAACGATTTTAGAAGACTATATTGAAAAGTTTTCTGGTGTGGTAATTACAGTTTCCCATGATCGCTATTTCTTAGATAAAGTTACAAACAAATTATTAATCTTTGAAGGTGAGGGTAATGTTTCCTCAACTTTAGAAACTTACTCTGAGTATTTAGATCGAAAAGTAGAAGAGGAAAAACAAGCAGTAACTGAGCAACCAAAACAACCAAAGCCGGTACAAGAAAAGGAAAATAAACGTAAAAAATTAAGCTATCAAGAACAAAAAGAGTGGGAAAGTATCGAAGGTGACATTGAAAAATTAGAAGAAGAAATTGAAAGATTAAATGATGAGTTATTAAAAGTTGGCTCTGATTTTGAACAAGCCCATAAGCTATCACAGCAAATTGAACAAAATGAACAATTACTCGAAAACAAGATGGAACGCTGGTCAGAATTAAGCGAGCTAGTTGAAAGTTTAAAAAATAACTAATTTTATTTTTTAGGGAAAATTTCAGCTTGAAATTTCAATTTTAACGAAACAATTTATCAATTTTGACCCGGTAAAATGGTGTCTTCTATCAATTTTCAACTTTTTACAAAGACAAATCAATTGATTATATTTTGTAAAAAGAAAGGGAGTTGATATGAATGATTAACCACATTACTATCGTAGGTCGATTAACGAAGGATCCAATTTTACAAACTACAGTTAATGGAAGAAAAACTGCTTTTATCAATGTTGCAACATCTGCGTATTCTGATTATCTAAAAAAGGTAGTAACAAACTTTGTTTCAGTCAAGCTTTGGGGACGTACAGCTGAATACGCAACTTCTAAAGCGAAAAAAGGAATGGAAGTAACGGTAGAAGGATCACTAAGAACCTCATCATATGTGAATGAGCAAGATAAGCAAATATTCGTTACTGAAGTCATGGTTGAGAAATTTCATGTACTGCAAGGTAGAATAGAAATAGATGAGGAAAATGATACATCAAAAGCAATGGATAATCTTAGTGAGTTCGTGAAAGCATTACAATAGAGTAACTCTCCTTTTTTTGTTAGAATATAAAAAAATGCAAAAAAAGGAGAATTCGATGAAGATTCTTTCGATAGAACCAACTCCAAGTCCAAATACAATGAAAATTACTTTGGATACAGAGTTACCAGCAGGACAAAAAAGCCACTATACAAATGAAAGTGCTCAGGCAGCACCAGTAGTCATTCAAAACATTTTAAAAATAGATGGTGTAAAAAGTGTATATCACGTAGCAGATTTTCTTGCGATTGATAGAAAACCAACAGCTGATTGGAAAGGGATTTTATTAAAAGTAAGAGAAATCTTTGGTGAAGATGTTACATCAACTGATGATGATGTAATGAAAATTGAATCAAACTTTGGTGAGGTTCAAGTATTTGTTCAAATGTATCAAGACATCCCGATGCAGCTTAAATTAGTTACAAACGGTGAAGAGCGTAGAGCGGCATTGCCACCTTATTTTAAAGGTGCGGTAATGGAGCTTTCAACAGCTGCTAAAAACGTTGTATTAGATCGTCAATGGATTGATTATGGTATTCGTTATGGAGAATATCAATCAATCGAAAAAGAAGTAGTTGATGAATTAACAGCAACACATCCTGAGGAAAAGATTAAAGAAACAGTTTCACAACTAATTAACCAATCTTCAGATCAACCTGAACAACCTCAGGAAATTAAAAATGTTTATGAAAAGTTAACAGAAGATCTATTCAAAGAAGAAGACTGGAAAAAACGATATGCTAGATTTGTTAAAGTAAATCCAACAAAAGAAGATTTACCTTTATTAGAAAAAGCATTAAATGACTCGAATGTTTCGATTAGAAGATTAGCAACTGCTTATTTAGGTATGTTAAAATCAGATGATGTACTTCCATTGCTTCTTAAAGCATTAAAAGACCCAGCAGTAGGAGTTCGTAGAATTGCAGGAGACTGTCTTTCTGATTTAGGATTAGTTGAAGCAATGCCTGCAATGATTGAAGCACTTAAAGATTTGAATAAAATAGTTCGCTGGCGTGCTGCAATGTTTTTATTTGAGGTTGGAGACGAGTCAGCAATTCCTTCTCTTAAAGAAGCACTTAAGGGTGAATCTGAATTCGAAGTTAAAATGCAAATGCAATTAGCTCTTCAAAGAATTGAAAATGGTGAAGAAGCTCTAGGATCAGTTTGGAAACAAATGACAGAGCAGTTTAAAAAAGAGCAATAATATCGTAAGGGAGAATTATAAAAATGAATGCATATGAAGAGTATATGAGAGAAATAGTTAAACCAATGAGAGCTGAACTTTCAACAAACGGGTTTACTGAGTTAATGAAGGAAGAAGAAGTTACAAACTTTATGGAAAATCTAAGTGATACAGCATTTGTTGTTATCAACTCAGTTTGTGGTTGTGCTGCAGGATTAGCAAGACCATCTGCAGTGCAAGCTGTTCTAGAAGCTGAAGTAAAACCAGCTCATGCTGTGACTGTATTTGCAGGTCAAGATAAAGAAGCGACAGCAAAATTAAGAGAATATTTAGCTGAATTCCCACCATCATCTCCTTCAATGGCGGTATTTAAAGGGAAAGAAGTAGTAGGATTTATCCCTCGTGAACAAATCGAAGGATCAACACCTGAGGACATTAAAGAAAGAATCCTATCTATATTTAAACAAATGTAAGAATTAGCTGTCCCTAAAAGATAAGAGGGACAGCTTCTTTTAATTAATATTGCTTCTAAATTATTGGAGGAATAGAAAATGATTGTTACTACATGCCTAAGACCGGACAATTCAATAATTGATAGAGCAATTGGGGTTGCGAAAGATTTAGACACAACTTTTGAAAAAAGAAATGATCTAAGTATAGCTGAAATGCACAATGTATTTAATAGCCCAATACTAGTCGTTGGAAAAAAACGACTTGAATTATTCACCCAACATTCCAATGAACCATTTTTCTTCCATCCAAATTCAGCTGTTTTTCGAATAAGAAGGTTACTAAATGGAGAGCACGACCCATTTTGCGATGCTTGTTCATTAGAAGAAGGAGATTCATTACTTGATTGTACTCTTGGGTTAGCATCAGATAGTATTGTCGCTAGTTTTAGAGTAGGAGAAAAAGGACGAGTAATCGGACTTGAAAAAAATAAGACCATTGCTTACATCGTAAAAGAGGGAATAAAAACGGATCAGCAAAATATTGAAAACTGGAACGAAATCTTAAATAGGATTGAAGTAAACCATGTTGATCATTTAGCATTTTTAAAGAAACAAAAGGATAATAGTATTGATGTAATCTACTTTGACCCTATGTTTCAAGAAGAAATCAATGAAAGTAATGGAATTAAAAAGATTAAGCCATTAGCTGAATATGATTCAATTTTGGAAGAGACAATAGAAGAAGCGAAGCGGGTTGCCAGTAAAAAAGTTGTATTAAAAGATCATTTCCGAAGTGATCGATTTAAAAAATATGGCTTTCATCAATTAATTAGAAAATCTGCTCAGTTTCATTTTGGCTATATAGAACTATAAATTTGTCATTTTTTTTGATTGCATGTTATGAGATAATTCATTAGTAAACTCAATTTTTAAGAAGAATAAAATAAAGCAATAGTTAGAGCTTTGACAACATGTATTAGACAGTTTATTTGGGAGAAAAGGGAGTTATTTATGAATCAAGTAGATAAAGTATATTTAGATTTATGTAACTATATTTTAGAACATGGGACAAAAAAAGAAGATCGAACAGGAACGGGAACTATAAGTGTATTTGGTTATCAAATGCGCTTTAATTTACAAGAAGGATTTCCATTATTGACAACAAAACGAGTACCATTTCGCTTAGTTGCGAGTGAATTATTATGGTTTTTAAAAGGGGATACAAATCTTCGTTACTTATTAGAAAATAATAACCATATTTGGGATGAATGGGGTTTTCAGAAATGGGTGGAATCAAACGAGTATAATGGTCCCGATATGACGAATTTCGGTATTCGTAGCCAAAAAGATGAAGAGTTCAATGCCCTATATCAAGAACAGATGAAAGTGTACCAAGAAAGAGTATTGAATGATATAGACTTTGCTAAAGAATTTGGTGATCTTGGTAATGTGTATGGGAAACAATGGCGTAGCTGGGAAGGTGCTGATGGACAAACGTATGACCAAATCCAGTATATTATCGATGAAATTAAGAGGAATCCAGATTCAAGACGATTACTTTGTAATGCATGGAGTGCGTCAGAAATTAAGAATCAGCAACTTCCACCATGTCATTATGCATTTCAATTTTATGTTCTAGATGGAAAGCTAAGTTGCATGTTTAATATGCGTTCGAATGATGTATTTTTAGGTCTACCTTTTAACATTGCATCTTATGCGTTGCTAACACACTTAATAGCTCATGAATGTGGACTAGAAGTTGGAGAATTAATCTATACTGGTGCAGATGTTCATATTTATTCAAATCATATTGAACAAATTCAAACTCAACTAACTCGTGAATCACGTAAATTACCAACTCTAAAATTAAATTCAGAAGTTAAAAGTATATTTGATTTTGAATTAAATGACATTGAACTGGTTGGATATGACCCACATCCAACTATCAAAGCGCCAGTAGCTGTTTAGGATAAAATAAAAAACGTTTATAAAAATGAACTTTAACCTATAAAAAGAACGTATGGCAAATTACTAATGGGTTCAGTTTAGAGTTGTAAACAATTATTAAAGGAGTAGTGAGTGTATGATAGCTGCAATTGTTGCCATGGCAGAAAATCGAGTAATCGGCAAAGATAATCAACTTCCTTGGCATATCTCAGAAGAGTTACGTTACTTTAAAAAAGTAACAACTGGACATACAATCCTAATGGGGCGAAAAACGTACGAATCAATTGGTCGTCCTTTACCAAACCGAAAAAACGTTGTCGTAACAAGAAACAAAGACTATAAGGCTGAAGGTATTGAAGTCATTCATCATCTATCTGACTATCATCCTGAGGAAAATGAAGATGTATTTATCATAGGTGGAGCAGAAATCTTTAAAGAATCAATGGGAATTTTAGATACTCTCTACTTAACTGAAATACAAAAGGAAATTGAAGGAGACACATTTTTCCCTGAATTTTCAAAGGAAGAATGGAAAGAAGTATCTTCTTCTGAAATGAATACAGATGAAAAATCTGGACTTCAATACGTATATAAAATCTATAAGAAAATTTCATAATGAAAAAATTCGTTATTCGGGTTATAAAGGAAGAAAGACATCTTACTCTTAAAGGATGTCTTTTTCTCTTTGTTTATTATAAAAAAGTGAAAGGCAAATGGGAATTATGTTAAAATATATCTGATTATTAAGAAAATTCTATTTTAAAGTAACGGTAGCATAATACAATATATAAAGAGGTGATATGTTGAAAAAGAGGATACTATCCATACTTGTTCTTATAGTTGGGATAATGATTGTTTACGGTATTTATTACACATATCCGAAGAGTATCACACGTTCTATAAATGGTGTTGAATATCAGTTGGGTGGTGGCAAAACGAAGTCTGTACAAATAAACGTTCAAGGAAAACTTCAACATTCACTACTAGGAAACAAAACCTTTGTAGGTAAAATAGGTTTTAAAGGAGTAAGTTATCCTAACAAAGATAGTAATAGGCAATTAAAAATAAAATTCCAAGAGAATGGCTCTGGAAATATAATTTATGCTTATTATAAAAACGGTACTCCAGTCATAAATAGTTATGGTGTTCTTTTTATAAACAATGATTTTAGTAAAGTGAGCATCCAAGTATTTAAACCTGACAATGATGGAGGGAAGACTTGGTTTGCCAAAAATGGATTAATCATTTCAGGACCTGCAAAGAGTATAGATAAAGCTTTAGAAATTGCCAATGATTTAATGAAAAATGTGAGGGCTTTCGTTCAATGAGAATTACACATTTAATTCAAAACGCTTGGTGATGACTCCAAGCGTTTTTGGTATGATAATTAAAATATTAATTAACCTGTTTTTATGTCACTAGATCCTTTGTTACTTATTTTGTGACTAAGTACTTCGTCATGTTATTTGAACTACTTATTCTAAAAAGTAGAATTTTTTTAGAATTTATTAAAGAGAAATGATGATAAAGAAGTTGATTGGAACGGAAGGGTGCTCGACTCCTGTGGGAGATGTGGGAAGGCTGAGACCCCGCAGGCTTGCCGAGGAGGCTCAGCTCACGCCCCAAGGAAAGCGAGCATCCTGGAGTGGAAATCAACTTATCACATTCTTAAATAGAAACAAAGTAAAAGATATCAATCTTTTGATTTTAATGTTGCTTTATAGCTACTTTTAATAAACAAAGAATTTGCGACACTACTAGGGAAGAATAGTTTGACTTAATTGTCATTTAAAATATACTATGTCTTTAAAAAAAGATTAATTTTCTATATAATAGAATGCATATTGATTTACTGGAGGAGAACGATGATTCGTACGATTTATGCAGCTATTCGGATAATATGGGGTGTAATATATGTAGGTTTAAAACTACCAAAAGTAAAAAGACTCCCAAACACATTATCCGTTAATGAAAGAGATAAATTTATCCATCAAGTTCCAGATTATTTTGGGAAAATGATGATTGGAGTTACAGGTAGTAAAGTAGAGGTAATAGGATTAGAAAATATCCCAAAAGATCAAGCAGTCTTGTTCGTGAGTAATCACCAAAGTAATTTTGACATACCATTATTAATGGGGTATTTAAATAAACCTATGGGATTTATTTCAAAGGTTGAATTGAGTAAGATTCCAATTGTTCGTCAATGGATGGAAAATATGAATTGTGTATTTATGGACCGTGAAGATCGCCGTCAGTCGCTTCTTGCTATTAAAGATGGTATCACGAAACTTCAAAATGGACATTCTTTAGTTATCTTTCCTGAGGGGACAAGAAGTAAGGGCGACAAAATGGGAGAATTTAAATCAGGTAGTTTCCACTTAGCTCTTAAATCTGGTGTGCCGATTGTTCCGCTAAGAATTAATGGAACATATAATATTTTAGAATCAAATGGTAATCGAATTAAACCAGCAAATATTTCTCTTGAAGCATTTCCGCCAGTTAATCCAGCAGAATTAGGATTGACTGATCCAAAAGCTATTAGTAGCTATGTGCAACAAATTATTGAAGGAAAATAAAAACAATTATTTTCAAGAAATGTCAATAAAGATATTGACTTTCGTTTTTTTGTAAATTAAGATGTTTAATAATTAAATATACGACAATGAAGAGGAATAGTAAGTATAGGAGCTTTTTAGAGAGGGAATGGATGGTGAAAATTCCTAAAGTATATATACTGAACCAGCCTTAGAGTCACTGTACCGAAACTAAGTAGGCTACAGCGGTATTCCCGTTAAAGATTTTGAGAGATTATGTAAAAGTTAATTTAACTATTTACATAATAATTAGGGTGGTAACGCCAAGAATGGTCCCTTGTGATTATTCTTGGCGTTTTTTGTTGTATTTAAAATGTTTCATTAAATTAGGAGGATTGAAAAATGAGTAATAATAAAAAGTTTGTAGAAGCAATCACCGCAATGGATGAAGATTTTGCACAGTGGTATACAGACATTGTTAAAAAAGCTGAGTTAATTGATTATTCAAGTGTAAAAGGTTGTATGATTATTCGACCATACGGATACGCAATTTGGGAAAATATCCAGAAAGAACTAGATTCTAAATTTAAAGAAACTGGCCATGAAAATGTTTATATGCCAATGTTCATTCCAAAATCATTATTACAAAAAGAAGCAGATCATGTTGAAGGGTTTGCTCCTGAGGTTGCTTGGGTGACACACGGAGGACATGATGAGTTAGTCGAGCCATTAGCTGTTCGTCCAACTTCAGAAACATTATTCTGTGAGCACTATTCAAAAACGATCGAAAGCTATAATGATCTTCCAAGATTATATAACCAATGGTGCTCTGTTGTTCGCTGGGAAAAAACAACTCGTCCATTCTTACGTACAACAGAATTTTTATGGCAAGAAGGACATACTGCACACGCAACTGCAGAAGAGGCGCAAGAAGAAACATTACAAATGCTTAATGTATACGCTGATTTCTTAGAGAATTTTTTAGCAATCCCAGTTATTAAGGGACAAAAAACAGATAAAGAAAAATTTGCTGGTGCAAAAGCAACTTATACAATTGAAAGTTTAATGCATGACGGAAAAGCACTTCAAAGCGGAACTTCACATAATTTTGGAGATGGTTTTGCGAAAGCTTTTGACATTCAATATACTGACAAAAATTCAAAGAGACAATATGTACATCAAACTTCTTGGGGTATGACAACTCGTGTTATTGGTGCATTAATTATGGTACATGGTGATGATAGCGGCTTAGTATTACCACCAAAAGTTGCACCAACACAAGTAATGGTCATTCCAATCGCTCAGCATAAAGAGGGTGTAATCGAAAAGGCGACAGAACTTAAAAATCGTATTGCATCAGTTGCTCGAGTTAAAATCGATACTTCTGACAAAATGCCTGGTTGGAAGTTTAATGAGTATGAAATGAAAGGTATTCCAGTTCGTGTTGAAATTGGACCAAAAGATATCGAAAAGAATCAAGCTGTCCTTGTAAGAAGAGATACACGTGAAAAAATCTTTGTTTCTCTAGATAATCTTGAACAAAGTATTTCAGATTTATTAGTTGATATTCACGAAAATCTATACAATAAAGCACTTGATAATCGTACGCAAAAAACGTTTGAAGCAAAAAATATGGTAGAACTAAAAGAAATTGCTGACACTAAACCTGGGTTTATTAAGGCTATGTGGTGTAACGATTTAGCTTGTGAAGAGAAAATTAAAGAAGATGTAGGATTAACTTCACGCTGCATTCCTTTCGAACAAGAACAAGTGTCTGATGAATGTGTATGCTGCGGTAAGAAAACAGAAACAATGGTTTATTGGGGTAAAGCGTATTAAAATTGTATGATATTATCTTTATTGATTTCATTATAATAAAAAAGTAAAAAGCATGTTATTTTGATTGGAGTATCAATCGAAATACATGCTTTTTATTTTTTAAGCAACACCTTTACGGTTAGAATTTTTAGAAAATGTCGAATATTAACAATTACTTTACACTGTAACAATAGTCAATTAACATTTTTGAAGTTTAATAGAAAGTGAAAAAGAAATTAAATAAACATTAAAAAATATTAAAAAAATCTTAGGAGGAAGAATATGACTAAAAGAAATTATTTAAAAAAAGGAACAATTTTTGCCTTGGCACTAGGATTGACAGTTCCAACATTCTTACATACAAATGCAGAGAGTAAAAAAGGAAAAGTATCCATTACATCTGTTCAATTTAATGGAATGAAAACCGCATCTACTATTCAAGATATGGTAAAAACATATACAACTGCATCTGTTGATGTGAAATACAGTGACGGAAAAACAAGAAACTTTCCATTATCCTACAAAAGATTATTTAAATCAGAAGATAAAATTGCGAGAAACAATGGTGAGTATATTGCTGCTGGTACACCAATTGACTTTTTCGGGGATCCTATTGTAGATAAGAGTATTCCTGGAAAACCAACTAATTTTTTATCTGACTCTCCTGACTCAAATTCTTTACTGAATCCAATTGATGGCAAACTTTATATGGTGACACATTACGAATATCAAACACTTGATGCTGCTGGTCAATCTGCATATGGAATTGTTCCTGCTTCAATGAGTTTAAGCAAAATGGAACAAGATAAAAAGACTGGAGAGCTTAAAGCTAAGGAAGTTAAGAAAATTGATTTTTCATCTGTAAATGGTCTGTGGATTCCATGTAATGGTTCATTATCGCCTTGGAATACTCACTTAGGATCAGAGGAATACGAACCAGATGCACGCCAATTTGAAACAGATCCTAAATCTTCTGCAAGAACTTCAACTGAAAGTTTTGCACAGCTTTACTGGGGAGATAAAGCAAAAGCGAACCCATATTTCTATGGATTTATTCCTGAAATTAAAGTAACAAAAGATGGGGAAGCAAATGTAACTAAACATTATAGTATCGGCCGTTTTTCACATGAATTAATGAAAATGATGCCAGATAAACGCACTGCATTTTTCGGAGATGATGGATCATATACAGGATTATTTATGTATGTTGCAGATAAAGAAGCAGATTTAACAGCTGGTACATTATACGCTGCTAAATTTAAGCAAACTGGAACTCAAAATGGTGGTTCAGGAAACTTAGAATGGATTCGACTAGGTCATTCTACTGACAAAGAAATCAAAAAAATCATTTATAGTGGCATTAAATTTAGTGATATCTTTGAAACGTCAGATGCACCTAAAGATGGATTTAAAGCAATCAAACAATACTCTTATGGAAAAACTGAATATTTGAAATTAAAACCAGGCATGGAAAAAGCAGCAGCATTTTTAGAGTCTCGTCGATATGCTGCAATGCTAGGAGCAACTACAGAGTTTAACAAAATGGAAGGCGTAACATTAAATGCAAAAGATAAAAAAGTGTATATTGCGATTACTGATATAAGTAAAGGAATGGAAAAGGATGCAAGTGGAAAAGATCCAGCAGATGATATTCAATTACCGAAGATTAAAGCTGGTGCGACATATGAATTAAATTTAATGGGTGGACTACAAGATAGTGACAAAAATGTCATTAACAGTAATTATGTTGCAACAACAATGTCAGGATTAGTTGTAGGAGAAGATTTACCAGCTGCTGACCCATACGGAAATACTGCAAATGTTGATAAAGTAGCTAATACTGACAACTTAAGCTATTCTGAAGCAATGAGAACTTTATTTATCGGTGAAGATAGTTCAATGCATACAAATAACTTTGTTTGGGCTTATAATGTAGATTCGAAAAAATTATCTCGTATTTTATCAATTCCAGCTGCTGCAGAAGCAACAGGATTGTTTGCCGCAGATGATCGTAATGGATTCTCATACATTATGACTAACTTCCAACATCCAGGTGATGAATTAGATAATTTCCCTATCACAGCAGTGAATAAAGATGAACTGAAGAAAGCTATGGATAAAGAAATCGGAATTGATAAAACAGGTGGTATTGGTTATATTTCAGGTTTACCATCATTTACAAATCTACCTTACACTATCGAAAAAAAAGTTGAGAAAAAACCTGAAAAGAATGAAGTGAAAAAACCTGTTAAGCAACCAGTAAAGAAACCAGTAAAAAAAAATGAAAAGAAAAAATAGAATCTGATTTACATCCTTAACAACTAAATTATATTAGAACATAAAAACCTTTAATTATTAAAATAGGGACCTAATAGGTCTCTATTTTTTTGAACTTTATAAATAAAGGATTTCATAGAAAAACATTGAATAATAAACATTACTTACTTGATACCATTAAAATCTCATATAATGTACGGAGGATTTATGATATATGATCATCAAAATAAAACAATTACCACTAAAAGGCTAGTACTAAGACTGTTTCAAAAATTTGATGCAGAAGCTGTTACTAATCTTTGTAATAATTATAATATCTATAAAAATACATTATACCTATCTTCTTCGCATCACTCTTAATCTTGAGGTGGGGGTCTTACTGCCCGTTAATGTGGGATAAACGAAATCCTGTTAAATCAGGATTTTTTATTGTTTGTAGATTTTAGTGAGAATTAACAATCTTAATTAACAAACCTTCTAATTATTTGGTGTAAATTTTATAGAATATTTTAGAAAAATGATTTGACGAATGTTGAAATTTTTGACAGAATTAGAATAGATAGATTTTTTACATAATAATAGAGGAAAGTTGGGGGAGAAAAATGCTTGGTAATATTGGCTTTCCAGGTTTAATCTTAATTTTAGTATTAGCATTAATTATATTCGGTCCGAAAAAGTTACCAGAAGTAGGAAGGGCGTTTGGAGAAACATTAAAAGAATTTAAACGTTCAACCCAAGGTTTAACAAACGATTTGTTAGACGAAAAAGAAGAAAAAAAATCAAATTAATTTGAATAAAAGCAAACCCGGCTAGATTGCACCCCTTAAAGTAGATGTTGAAAAACCCAGAGTTGGGCAACATTGACTTTAAGGGGTGTTTTCTTATGGCGAAAAAAGGTCAGAAGTTCCAAAAATATAGTTTCGAAATTAAAGC
>NZ_JAGIYQ010000019.1 GCF_017814275.1 Gottfriedia endophytica | reverse complement strand
TATTACAATCATTACAGATACCAATGGAATCTAAAAAAGATGACCCCTGTTCAATACAGAGATCATCTTCTTAAAGTTGCCTAGGCTTTTTTTAATGTCCTTTACAAAGGGTACATTTTATAAAAGTGCTGGTACTTTTTTGAATAAATGTTTTTATTAATTAGAACGTACTCGCTAATTTAACAGCTTTTTCAAGGCCATCTGCAATTATTTCTTCTGCCTTATCTGGGAATTTGTTGTGGCCTTCAATGACGACTTTCTCGATCTCTTTTACACCGAAGAAGCCCATCATGCTTGCTACATATTTAACAGCCATTTCCATTTGAGCAGCTGGTCCTTCTGAATAGATACCGCCACGTGCATTTAATAATGCAATTTTTTTATTACCAATGAGTCCTACTGGTCCTTCTGGCGTATATTTAAATGTTTTACCTGCACGATTTAAGTAGTCAATATATGTGTGTAATACAGCAGGGATTGTTAAGTTCCATAACGGGAATGCAAATACAACTTTATCGGCTGCAAGAAATTGATCTAAAAATTTATCAGCAATAGCAAATGCTTTTGTTTCTTCCGCTGTTAAATCAATTCCTCTACTAGCCTTAAATGTACCGTTAATCATATCTACTCCTACATATGGTAATTCTTCATTGTATAAATCAAGCTCTACCACTGTATCATTTGGATGTGATTCTTTGAAGCCTGATAAGAAAGCCTCATATAATTTCACACTTACTGATTGGTCTGCTGGGCGATTGTTTGCTTTTATAAATAAAACTTGTGTCATTAATTTTCCCTCCTAATGTTCGCTTGAAAAGTGAGTTCTTTTAAATTTGTAATTTGCATTTTGACTTTATAATATTTTTTTGAAACTATACTCCATTTCTCCACCCATTGCCTCAGGTGTATCGCCAGTTTCTCTAAAATCATGAGTATAAATTTGTTCAAACGGACCGAAATCTACTTGTTTATAAAATTCATAACAAGGGAATCCATCATGTGTTCCTTGTATATCGATAACACCATCTTTTTTAACATGTACAGTTAAAAGGTAGTCAACGGGAGGCGCATACTCATTTAATGGGTTGCTAGCACTTGCGCTCATTTGAAACTTAACGTCATCAGAACTCCATACAATATCAGTGCATACAATACGTTCTGTACTAGCTTTTCCGGTTCTTTTATTAACAGAACCATCTGGAGTTGTGACTCTTTCTGTTGTTATGCCAGTATTCGCATAGGTGAAAATTTCTTTTTTGTAAAAATCTACAACTACTTCTTGTTCAATTCTGGAACGCATCGTATTTACAGCATGCGGTGTAAATTCACGTGAGTCGCCTTCGAATTCGATTACGTTTCCTGTTTGAATATCCTTTTTAGGTTCAGTCCAAGACATTGGAATAAATACGTTTGCTCTAATTTTCACGATATTAGCCATGAGAAACACCTCTGTAATTTTATTTTTGGGTAATACTTTTATATCTAGATTATCGTTTTAAAACTATATTCCATTTCTCCAGCTAGCGCTTTTGGAGTATCACCAGTTTCTCTGTAATCATGAGTATAGATTAATCTAAATGGAGCAAAATCTACTTGTTTATAAAATTCATAGCAGGGGAACCCATCATGGGAACCTTCAATATGCGCAACTCCACTTTTTTTAACACGTATCGTTAATAAATAGTCAGCTGCAGGTGCTGCTGTATCTAATGGATTACTAGCACTTGCACTCATTTCAAAAGAAACTTCATCAGCGCCCCATACAACATTAGTACATACAATATTTTCTGTACCTGTTTTTCCTACTTTATAATCAATAGAACCATCTGGATTTGTAATTTTCACAGTTACGATACAAGCATCTGCAGATGTGAAAATTTCTTTTTTATAAAAATCAATAATCACTTCTTGCTCCAGTCTTGATCGCTTTGTGTGTACAGCATATGGTGTAAATTCACGTGCATCACCAGCATATTCGAGCATCTTTCCTGTTGCAGGATCTTTAATAGGTTCCAACCAAGCATAAGGCGTAAATACGCTTCCTCTAATTTTCACAATATTAGCCATGAGAACCCTCCATATTTTATTAATATTTATTTAGTGAATCTTATATCTAAGTTAATATAGTCAATTTGATTGACTATATTCCGTATAGTACAATAGGGTTTGAATGTAGTCAACTTAATTGACTTTATACAAGGAGATTTTGTACATGAAAAATCAATTATTAAGTGATTTGGATCTTACATCACTTTTATCATTATCCTTTAGTGTATCGATTAATGAACTCCATGACAGCTTGAGTGAATTGGGATTTGAGGATATCAGACCTGCACATGGTTTTATGTTTAAACGTATGATTCCTGATGGAGCGACAGGTATAGAACTAGCTGAATATCTAGGAATTTCAAAGCAAGCAGTAAGTAAAATGGTGGATTATCTTGAGAAAAGTGGTTATGTAATGCGCCAAACTCATCCTACTGACAAGAGAGGAAGAATTATTGTTCTGACCGAACGTGGTTGGTTAGTAGTGAAAGCGAAAGAGGAAATTCTAACTAATATAGAACAACGTTGGATTGACAACATAGGTGCTGAACGAATGCAAATGCTCAAAGAGGATTTAAAAAAGTTAGTTGATGAAGAAAATGAAGATAAATTGTCATCGAGGTTACGACCTGTTTGGTAAGTATTATTTTTATGATTATGTAAATTAAGGATCGATTCATTATAGTTTGTGTAAAATTAATTTATACAAGGAGCCATTTTCATGAAAACCAATAAGTATTTTCTGTATTTAGGAGTGATTTGGACACTACTATTTTCTGCTTTAAGTTTCTATTGGGCAGCGGGTGGCATGTTTGGTGTTAGATCCTTAGGGGGATCAATTTATGAAATGGCATTAAATCCAGAGCCATCATTTTTAGCAATCGTTTGGACGACTGGATTCATAAAATTGCTCGGAGCGGTATTGCTCCTAATGTTGCTAGTTAAATGGAGAAATTCTTGGATTCAAAAGTCACTTTATCTCATTATAAAAATTTTTGGCCTTTTACTATTTTTATATGGCTTGTTCAATTTCACAACAATATCCTTGAGTGCAATGGGAGTTACACACCTTGAATTAGACAGCTATGCTACTCTCTGGAGATTACTATTTTGGGAGCCTTACTGGATGGCTGGAGGTATTTTTTACTTTTTTTCTATTAACAAAATTAGCAAATGTAGAGTTACAAGAGATAAGAGTAACAACATGGAACGTTAATATTAAATGAATTTTAGTGCATTACTCCAGTCCTAATCAGAACAGGGGTTTAAAAAAATCTTGATAATTTATAGAAGTTTAATCAAAAGCCTATATTGATATGTAGGTTTTTTTGTTCAATATTTTGGGTATTTTGATAGATAATTAGATTCCCATTATAAGATTGTACATAAATAAAATACGCCGTGAATATAATTTGGATATGTTTTAAGACTCTAAATAGGATTGGAGTGAATAAGTAATTGAAACGTGTCCTTATTTCCGGTGCGAGCATTGCTGGGCCGGCACTAGCTTACTGGCTTCATCGCTACGGATTCGAAGTGACTATAGTAGAACGTGCGCCGACATTGCGTCCAAGAGGGTATGGTGTTGATGTCCGTGGTGCAGCTGTTACAGTGCTTAAGCGGATGGAAATTCTCGATCAAGTTCGTTTAGCTGATACGAACATGACAGGTGTTTACTTTGTGAACGGTAAAGGCAAAATCGAAGGACAAATAAGCGAAGCAAGTATGGGAAATCAGCATGGTCTGGACATCGAAATCATGCGCGAGAATCTTAGTACTATTTTGTATGACTTAACAAAGGATACAATCGAATATATTTGGGACGATTCGATTACCGCTATTCATGAAACTGAAGCAGGCGCAGAAGTCCAATTTATTCGTAGCGAGCCACAGACATTCGATCTTGTCATTGGTGCAGATGGGCTCCATTCTAATGTTCGTACTTTAATATTTGGTGATAAAGAAAAATTTAAACATACTCTTGGTTGTTATATCTCGATTTTTACTCTCGAGAATTACCTTAACCTTGACCACCGCCAGCTATTGTATACAATACCAGGCAAAACTGTAGGTCTGTATAGTGCCCGTGATAATGCTGAAGCAAAGGGTATGTTTGTGTTTAAATCAGAACCATTGAAATACGACCGTTATGATGTCGGGGCACAGAAGAAACTTGTAGAAAATGCTTTCCAAGGTCATAAAGGTTGGGAAACTTCTCAGTTACTAAAAACTATGAATGAGGCGACAGATTTTTACTTTGATGAGATTTGCCAGATTCACATGCCAACTTGGTCAAGAGGTCGAATTGCATTAGTAGGTGATGCGGCGTATGGACCATCACCTCTATCTGGCCAGGGCTCTAGCTTGGCACTTGTCGGAGCTTATGTACTAGCCAGTGAACTGAAAGCTGCAGATGGTAATTACGACCTTGCCTTTGCTGCCTACGAAAAAGAGATGAGAAAGTTTGTTGAAAAAAATCAAAAAATAGGGTTAGTAGCTGCTGGAGGTATGATTGAAAGCTCAAAGTTTAAAATCTTTCTGCGCAATATAATGTTGCGTTTACCTATCCTTATGGGTGGAATGTATAAAATGATTACGAAAATGATAGCGAAAGCTTCTAATGCAATTGAACTGAAAGATTATGATAGGGATAATTAGTAGGGAAGCTACAGCCCAGGTGTAGTAATAATTCTATATTTATAAAAAAGGTAATAGATAGTATTTATGAATACTATCTATTACCTTTTTTAGTTAAGCAAAGTTTGGACTTCACATTTTCCTTAGTGGATTGAAACCTATAAAATGATTTATAATAGAAGCATTACATACTAGAAGGTGAAATCATGGCATACGAATTGAATAGTATTATGATTACAGAAGAGCAATTGAAGCAAAAAGTGCAAGAAATTGGCGAGCAAATCAGACTGGATTTCCAAGATGAGTCGATTGTGTTGATTGTTGTGCTAAAAGGAGCATTTGTTTTCGCGGCAGATTTAATCAGAGAGCTGAAAGGGAACGTTTCAGTCGATTTTGTAGCAGCATCAAGCTATGGTAATCAAACGGAATCAACTGGAAAAGTAAGATTGCTAAAGGACATTGATGTAAATATAACAGGTAAAAATGTCGTGCTTGTTGAGGATATTATCGATTCAGGCTTAACACTAGACTTTTTAAAAGAGCATTTCCAGCTTCATAAACCAAAGTCCATGAAAATATGTACCTTACTTGATAAACCTGAGCGCAGAAAGGTCGACTTAAAAGCAGATTATGTAGGATTTGTGATTCCAGATCAATTCATAGTTGGATACGGCATCGACTATGCGGAGAAGTACCGAAATCTGCCATATATCGCTACTGTAAAAGAAGTATAAGTCGGACAGATTATATCTTACTTCGGTGTGTTGTACCTTTAACAAAATAATGTTTGTCTAAAATCCTGTAGTAAAAAAATACAGGATTTTTTCTATTTTTCTATATGAAATGACTGATCAATACATTTTTCAAATAGATAACAACATACCTTATATATCAAAGGAATAAATTAAAAATGATGTATTAAAAAGAACTGTTCCGAAGATTTGATATAGAGGGAGCGAAGCTAATGGGGAAGAAAGTGTTGATTTTTAGTGATGTAGGAATTGATGATGCGGTAGCTTTGGCTTACGCAAATTTAACAGATGATATTGATTTAATTGGGATTGTAGCGGACTATGGAAATGTATCTAAGGAAGAAGCAACGAGGAATGTCCGGTTTTTACTTAAAAGATTTGGGAAAGAATATATTAAAGTCTATGGAGGCGCTGAGAAGCCCATGACAGGGGAGTTCCCAACATATTACCCTGAAGTCCATGGTCCGTTTGGCTTAGGTCCGATCGATCCAGGTTTACAGTTTGAGAACTTAGAAAATTTCTTTGATGTTATCAAGTTGATTGAGCAGTATAAACATGAACTAATTATAGTTAATACTGGGAGATTAACCTCGCTTGCCACCTTATTTATTTTATATGAAGACCTGATGAAAAATGTAAATTCTTACTATATCATGGGAGGGGCATTTTTATATCCTGGAAATGTTACACCGTCTGCAGAAGCTAATTTTTATGGAGATCCGGTAGCTGCCAATATTGTTATGAAGTATGTAAAAAGTGCATATATTTTTCCTTTAAATGTAACGCAAAATGCCATTGTTACTCCTAAAATGGTCAATTATATAAATACTAAGGATAAAACGCAGCTTTTAAAACCGATGATGGATTACTATTATTTCAATTTTTATCAAAAGAAGGTACCTGGAATACAAGGTGGCCCAGTTCATGATGCGGTCACGCTTATGGCAGTCATTCGAAGCGATCTATTTACATTCTATCAATCTCCTGTTGTAATTGATATAACCGATGTGGCAAGAGGTCAAAGCAGTGCAGATTTTCGAGTAACAGATGCTCCTGAACAATTTGATGGGAGACCACAACAACACATCGCAGTGGGCTTAGATTACGAGGGGTTTTATAAAGACTTTATGTCAGTTATGACTGGTGAAAAATTCTAGTTTAAAATTTAAGAGAGAATATGATCAAATTATAAAATTAAACAACAGCAGGTGCAGATGGAAATGTTTCATTTTTTGTTCTTCCAGGAGGCATCAAGACTGCAATTTCTGGTGTTGGTATTTATTATCCAGATGGATCAGAAACACAAAGGGTCGGAATCGTTCCAGATACTAAAGTCACTCCAACGATAAAGGGAATAAGTGAAAATAGAGATGAAGTTCTAGAAAAAGCGATTGAACTAATTAATAAGGACAGTTAATTTATTTGTTTACTAGCAAGTGAGTTGACTAAACAAAAATAAAATAGGATAAAACCCTTGCTAATAATTTTCAGCAAGGGTTTTTAAATGAATTACTTTTCTCTATAATTCTTTTTAATATCATCTAGTTTATCTACTTTATGTTTAACACCATAGCCCATATTGACAGAAACAACAAATGCACCGAATACCGCGACAATTACAACTCCGCTAATAATATATACCCAAGTCAATGATTTAACCTCCTCATTATATACACTTAAAAACTTCTGTCGAATCTAGATGAGAAAAAATAGTGTCTATTGGATACGTAATTAGTTAATACAAAATTATGCATAACCCCAGATCATACAAAGTAATGTTCCGAAGACAGTAACAAGAGCAATAGCTAATGCATAGTAGATATTCGTATAGATTGCTCCTTTGTCTTTCGTTTCCCCAGCGTGCATAAACACGACTAGCTGGAGTCCTGCTTGAATAAATGCTGTTATTAACAGAATTGTCATGCCTGCCACAAATGATAGTTTAAAGTACAATACAACCAGTGCCATTCCAGTAAGAATCATTGAAAAAGCAAAACCTTTCACTTGTTTCAAAGGGAATAATTCTTTCATATTACATCATTCCTTTCAAATAAACGAAGCTGAAAATGAAAATCCATACGACGTCTAAGAAATGCCAATAAAGAGAAAAGATGAATGATTTATTAGCTACCTCAGGAGTCAGACCTCGTTTTTTAATTTGTAGGATAATAAATAACCCCCAGAAAAAGCCAAGTGTAACGTGAGCACCATGTATTCCTAATGTTGTTAATAGAATTGCTGTAAATGCGCTAGTTTGTAGTCCCGCACCAATATGAACATAGTGAACGAACTCTGAAATCTCAAAGGATAAAAATACTAATCCAAGAAGAAGTGTTATAGCAAAGAAGATTATCACTGCTGTTTTTCTACCTAAACGCATAGCGTGAATACCAAGTCCGATAACGAAACTACTTGTTAACAGTACGATTGTTTCAATTAATACAGGTGTAATTTCGAATATTTCAGCCCCTGTAGGACCGTTTCCAGTACGATTAACTAACGTAAAGTACGACGCGAAAAGTGTTCCAAAAAGCATAATTTCTGCTCCAAGAAAAATCCAAAATCCTAAAATATTAATCTGGTTTTGTTCTGTTTTATATTCTAAAGGGAGCGAGTTATCTATTTTCATCATTTACGCACCTCGTAATTCTTTTTCTGTTTCTTCAATTTCTTCAATGGAAATGTAATGTCCATGATCAATCTCGAATGAACGATGAGCCATACAGACAAAAATTCCGAGTGTAGTAATGATGACAGGAATCCACATACTGAATATGAATGAAAATCCCCATGCAAAGATGAGACAACTCATGATAAATGGGACACCACTGTTATTTGGCATATGGATCTTCTTATATTTACCTTTGAATAATGAAGACCCCTTTTGCTTAGCATCCCAAAATGCTTCAATAGAATCTGCTTCTGGAATAATCGCAAAGTTATACGCTGGTACTGGGTTATGTGTAGCCCATTCAAGAGAACGTGCATCCCAAGGATCTGAACTAATATTTCGAGATGAGTAACGGAAACTATAATAAATGTTATAAACAAGCAATACAAAGCCTACTGCAAGGCCAAGTGCTCCGATAAATGACAACAGATTCAAAGGTCCAAATCCTGTAGACGCAGAGTATGTGTACATTCGGCGTGCCTGACCGTTTAAACCAGCAAAGAACATTGGGAAAAATGTTACGTTAAAGCTGATTGCGATAAACCAGAATGCCCATTTCCCGATTCTTTCGTTCAGCATGAAGCCGAACATTTTTGGCCACCAGTAAGTAAGCCCAGCAATCATTGCAAATACAACGCCAGGAATAATTGTGTAGTGGAAATGAGCTACTAAAAACATCGTATTGTGGTACTGGTAGTCAGCAGCGGACATTCCAAGCATAACTCCAGTAACTCCACCAATTGTGAAAATTGGTATAAAGCCTACTGAATATAACATTGGAACGGTAAATTCAATTTTTCCTCTCCAAAGAGTCAATATCCAGTTGAATATCTTGATTCCTGTTGGAATAGCAATTGCCATCGTCGTAATCGAGAATATACTGTTCGTTAATGCTCCTTGACCCATTGTAAAGAAATGGTGTGTCCATACTAAAAACGAAAGAAACGAGATGATGACCATTGAGGCAACCATCGATTTATAACCGTACAAGTTACGACGTGCAAAGGTTGAGATGATCTCACTATAAACGCCAAATGCAGGTAAAATTAAGATATAAACCTCAGGATGACCCCAAACCCAGAATAAGTTTGCCCAAAGCATATCCATCCCACCATTTGTCGTAGTAAAGAAATTTGTTCCAAATAGTCGGTCCATGGTTCCCATTAAAAGTGCGACTGTTAAGACAGGAAAAGCAAAAACAACAATCGCATTAGCAGTTAAGGCAGACCAAGTGAAAATTGGCATTTTCATTAATGTTATGCCAGGTGCTCTCATTTTAAGGATGGTAGTGATGAAGTTGATTCCGGACAATAATGTACCAAGTCCAGCGATCTGAAGGGCGATCATATAATAGTTTGTTCCGACAGATTCACTTAATTTGTTCCCTGCAAGTGGGAAATACGAAGTCCATCCCGCATCAGGAGAACCTCCTATAACGAAAGATATGTTGAATAACATTGCACCCATAAAGAATAACCAGAAACTTAAAGCGTTTAAACGTGGGAACGCTACGTCACGTGCTCCAATTTGTAATGGAACGACGAAGTTCATAAGCGCATAGATAAACGGCATAGCCATAAAGATAATCATAACAATCCCGTGAGTAGTGAAAACTTCATTATAATGATCTGCACTAAGAAGTGTGTTATCAGGTACAGCGGTTTGGGCACGCATCATAATCGCATCTACGCCACCACGGAATAACATTAATAAGGCAGATAATAAATACATAATACCGATTCGTTTATGATCAACGGTTGTTAACCATTCACGCCATAAATAGCCCCATTTTTTAAAATACGTTAAGCCTGCAACGATTGCGATTACTGTAAGACCAATCGCGATCATGGATGCATAAATTGCTATATTTGGGTGAGGAATGGCAAATCTATCAAAGAATTTCATTTTTACGTTACTCCTTTCAGAAATAAGCTTCTAAATTATTAGTAATCTTCTAATTTTGAGAAACTTAGTGATTCATGTGGTCAGTAAGTTCTTCTTTAGAATTCTTTTGGATATCACTTGAACTATGGTTATGCCCACCATTTTCTCCTGTTTTAGGTGGTAGGTATTTTAAATGAGTTCCTATGAAAGTTAATTGTCCAAGATGACCTGGTTCTAATAATTTAGTAAATTTTTCTTTTGTAAGAGGTTTAGCAGTTTTTTTAACATCTTTTACCCATTTATCAAAATTACTTTCAGGCATTGCTTTAACATTGAAAGTATTTTCAGCAAATCCTTTACCACTGAAGTTTGCATTTCGGCCCATGTATTCACCTGGCACGTCAGCAACTAAGTTTAATGTAGTAACCATGTCTGACATTGCGTATTTCTGTCCGCCTAGTTGTGGAATCCAGAAACTTGTGATGGGTCCGTCGGAATAAAGTTTAAATTCAAGTGGTCGAACTGTTGGGATATAAAGATAGTTAACTGTCTCAATATTTTCTTCGGGATAGCTAAAATGCCATTTCCAGTCAGAGGATGTAGCATAAATGATTAATGGTTTTTTCTGCTCATATCCTTTTGGTACTGACTCAACTTTATTGTTACTTTGAACTGAAACAATTGAAAGAAAAGCAATGATCAAAACTGGAATCCCGACGCAAATAGATTCAACAACTGCACTTCCCTTAATGTAAGGAGGTTTGTAATCTTTACTTTGTTTAGACGCTCGGTATTTTACTAACATATAAGCTAGCATGACAAAAACAACTAATACAATAAAAGCCATGATTGAAATGGATAGCATGATATCCTTGGCTTGAGTTTGAGCTTGGGGCCCTTTAGGATCTAAAACCATTAGTGGTTTGCATCCTGTTAACATAGCGATAGTAGAGAAAAAGATTGTTAATTTAGCCCAATTTTTTTTCATAAAGAAACTCCCTTCTTTTGGGTTTGAGAGTTTCATAACGTAAATAATGATTATATCTGATTCACAATTGGTTCCAATATTAGAGCCAGAAAAATTGAAAGTCAATAATATGAGATAAGTGTCACAAAGTGTTCACAATGGAAAAAATTCTTAATTTACCTAATTTGGGACTGAAATATGATTTGTAAATCTTCTTCCATTCATTGGGAATTCTCGGTTTAAGCTGACCGAGTAATGATCTATTTTTGCTATAAATTAAGTTGTTTTCAAAAGTGGATGGTCAAATTTTTACTAAAGTGGATGAGGTATACTATTCAATATCGTGTATAATATTTAGATAATTTAAAGCTAGAAGAGATCTTTATAACAGTTTGAAATAGGAAATTAAGAATGACCTAATTCGAGTAAAATACAATTCTAAATAGTAAGGAAGGTAGAAGATGGATTGGAGACCAGATCGTAAAGGAAAAAAAGCTATTTATAAGCAACTTGCTGAATTTATTGAAGATGGCATAGTAGATGGTACATTTCCGCCTGATAAACCACTACCTTCTGAAAGGCATTTAGCTAAGGAATTTAACTTAAATAGAAGTACGGTTGTTGCTGCATATGATGAACTGGAATCAAATGGACTTATTGAAAGAAATAGAGGTAGCGGAACCACTATCAGTAAAGATATTTGGGGAATTACGAAGAAGCGTATTCCGAGTTGGAACAGGTACATTGAAGCTGGATCTTTTTTACCGAATTTACCGGTGAACCAGAAAATTCGTAAAAAAACGGTAGAACATAAGGTAATTAATTTAGCAAGCGGAGAACTGTCAGAAGATCTTTTGCCAATGAAATCATTAAGAGAAATTACGTCGACTAGATCATTTATTGGAAGCTTAGGATATGATCATCCTCAGGGCTACGAGATACTGAGAAAAACCATCGCAAAACATGTTAAACAGTTTCGAAAAATTGATACGGATTCATCATCCATCTTAATCACATCAGGTGCACAACAAGCCTTATACTTAGTCGTTCAATGTTTGCTAAAGCCAGGGGATTCCGTAGCGATAGAGGACCCATCATATGCATACAATCTTCCAATTTTTAAATCGGCAGGGATTAAACCATTTTTATTACCAGTAGATGATCATGGAGTAAATCCAGATGATTTACTGGAATTACATAAAAAACATAGAATTAGAATGATATTCTTAAATCCATCCTTTCAAAATCCAACTGGGGCTTTTCTCAGTATGGAAAGACGTAAGGCCATTTTGGATATATCTTCTGAATACGGTATCCCTGTTATTGAAGACGATCCATATAGTTTAACGTCATTTACTGGTGAAGAGGTCTCAACATTAAAATCAATGGATGTACATGGAAATGTTTTATATATCAGTTCATTATCAAAGATTGTTGCTTCTGGATTACGAATTGGCTGGATTATTGGTCCAAAACCAGTTATAGGGAGATTATCGGATGCAAAACAACAAATTGATTTTGGTCATGCAGGTTTTACACAATGGATTGCAAATGACTTTTTAGAAACTGAAAATTTCCATTTACATATCAAAAAATTAGTCAAACAGCTAGAAAAACGAAGAGATCAGATCGTCAAAAGTCTCCACTTCTATTTAAAAGATCAAGTTGAATTCACTATTCCTCAAGGAGGAATTCATATATGGTGCAAGTTAAAGAAAGAAGTTAATGAAGCCCAATTATTAGAAGAATCCATCAAAAGAGGAGTCATCTTTGCACCTGGTTCAACGATGGGATCTAAAAAGGGATATGTTCGTTTTACCTTTGCAAGAGAAGATGAGAAATCAATCGATGAAGGGATAAAACGATTTTCAGAGGCACTGAATTCTATTTAAATTAAGTGCTTCTGAAAATCGTACTTCTAAAATAGGATCATGATTATCTATCATGGTTCTTTTTTTGTTTATTGGTTATAAAGATTGTTGTTTTTAAAAGTTAAAGGATAAGAAGTTGATTCGGGCGGAAGGTGCGAGACTCCTATGGGAATAGCGGGAAGGCTGAGACCCCGCAGGCTTGCTGAGGAGGCTCAGCTCACGCCCCATGGAAAGCGAGTATCCTGGAGTTGTAATCAACTAACGAATTCTTAAATAGCAACAAAGTTAATGGATGGTGAAAAAAGTACATAAATGGATGGTCTTAAATTTTTTAAAATCCTTATAATGAAGTTGTGGAATTGATCCAGTGATTCATAACGTTAAATAATGAGTATCTTTTCGTGTGAAATGATTCACAATTATCCTTCACATGAATAGGTTTAATCGTCTATTTCACAATGATTAACTTCATCTTGTGAGATGAGAAAGGGTGTGTGATAAATTGTATTCTCAATTCAACACTCCATTATTTACAGCTTTAAAAAAACATGCAGAAAATAATCCAATACAATTTCATATCCCCGGACACAAAAAAGGGAAAGGGATGGATCCGGAATTTAAAGAGTTTATTGGTGAAAATGCTCTTTCGATTGATTTAATAAATATCGGTCCCTTAGATGATTTGCATCTACCAAAAGGGATTATTCAACAGGCTCAAGAATTAGCTGCTAAAGCATTTGGTGCGGATTATACTTTTTTCTCTGTACAGGGGACGAGCGGTGCAATTATGGCTATGATTATGTCGGTTTGCGGACCTGGAGATAAAATTTTAGTGCCTCGAAATGTTCATAAATCGATTATGAGTGCGATCGTTTTTTCAGGTGCTGTTCCTATTTTCATTCATCCAGAGGTAGATTCAAAGTTTGGTATTTCTCATGGTATAACGCCAGATTCTATTGAAAAAGCATTAACACTACATCCAGATACGAGAGCAGTTCTCGTGATCAATCCAACTTATTACGGTATTTCTGGTGACTTGAAAAGAATAGTGAACATCGCCCATTCTCGAGATATTCCTGTACTTGTAGACGAGGCACATGGCGCTCATATTCATTTTCATAAAGAACTGCCACTTTCTGCTATGGAGGCAGGAGCTGACATGGCTGCAACAAGTGTGCATAAATTAGGGGGCTCCCTTACTCAAAGTTCTATATTAAACTTGCGCGGAGATCTTGTTTCTCCTAAGCGGGTACAATCGATTTTAAGTATGCTGACAACAACATCCACCTCTTATTTATTGCTTGCTTCATTAGATGTTGCTAGAAAATCGTTAGCTACTAAAGGTCAAACATTACTTGAGGATACCATTCGAAAAGCGGAAAAAACACGAGAGCAAATTAACAAAATTCTACATCTTTATTGTATGGGGAGTGAAATTTTGGAATCAAGTGCTGCGGTGGCAATGGATCCAACAAAGCTTCTAATATCAGTAAAAGGGCTAGGTATTACGGGATATAAAGCCGAAAAATGGCTTCGAAATAGATTTAATATCGAAATCGAGTTATCGGACCTATATAACATACTTTGTATTGTGACAGCTGGTGACTCACAAGAGGATTTAGGAACACTTGTACAAGCTTTAACAGAACTTTCTAATGAGAATAAAATTTTTGCAGATAAAAGGATAGATAGTTCCGTATTATTACCTGAAATTCCATCACTAGAGCTTACTCCACGTGATGCTTTTTACGCTGAAACGGAAGTGATTCCATTTGAACAGTCTGTTGGTAGAATAATCGCTGAGTTTGTTATGGTATATCCACCAGGAATCCCTATCTTTATACCTGGTGAAAAGATTACTGAAGAAAATGTAATGTATACGAGAATAAATATTGAAGCTGGTCTTCCAGTTCAAGGTGCAGAAGATGCTGAACTAAAAACAATTCATGTAATAAAAGAACAAAATCATATTCTAAAAGGTGGCGAAAGAGTTGGACTATACAAAACTAATTGACCATACATTGCTTACACCCAAAACTGATAAAGCAGGGATAATTAAGTTATGTAATGAGGCAATGGAATACGGATTCGCTTCAGTATGCGTAAATCCTACATGGGTAAAATTATCTGCGGAACTCTTAAGCAAATCTGATGTCAATGTATGTACAGTAATAGGATTTCCATTAGGTGCCAATACTCCTGATACAAAAGCATTTGAAACAAAAAATGCGATTGAAAATGGGGCAACAGAAGTAGATACAGTGATTAATATAGGTGCCTTAAAGGATCAAAACTATGAGCTTGTTGAAAAAGATATCCGAGCTGTTGTGGATGCTGCAAAAGGAAAAGCTTTAGTCAAAGTTATTATAGAAGCATGTTTATTAACGAACGAAGAAATAAAAATGGCTTGTAAATTGTCAGTAAAAGCGGGAGCATTCTATGTTAAGACTTCAACAGGTTTTTCATTAAATGGAGCAACCCTTAAAGATGTTGCTTTAATGAGAGAAACGGTGGGGGCAACCATTGGAGTTAAGGCCTCAGGAGGTGTCCGTGATCTGAATGATATAGAAGCAATGGTTAATGCAGGCGCATCTAGGGTTGGTACTAGTTCAGCGGTTGAAATATTTTCAGATATCAATGTAAAGCCGTCGTATTGATAATAGCTTACCATAATATGTCAGGGAATAAGTGTGGGCATTAGAATACTTGGGGATTTTATATAGTAAATAAATACAATTTTATTAAAGCTAAATAAAAGAAGAACCACAAGTAACAACCAAATTTATGTTGTTGTTTGTGGCTCTTTTTCTTTTAACGATGAAGGGGATTAATATCCAGTTTTATCTTTCATTCTCCAATTCCCATATGAAAACAAAATTCCAATACTAACAACAATAATAAACCCAGTAATGAGTAGATTAGTAAACATCAGATCTTTATACTGGCTACTCTTTCCTGTAACGATTAAAAAAACTTGATTGAATGGAATATGACTTAAGTAACTGCTTAACAAGATGAGTAGAGCTAAAATAGTTTGATTGATCATCCTACCTAATTTCGACCAGCGATTGCGCAATAATAGGCTTGAATCTTTATAGGATTCTGAAGCAGCGTAAGCTAAACGATTCAACGTTCTAGTTTGTAAAGAGCTGAAAAAGCCGATGAAAAAACCACCGATTGGTATTGTCCATGGAATTAAAGTTAATAATAGGCCACAGAAAGATCCAACACTTATTACGGATAAAGGATGAATACGATTGAACTTCTTAACAATTTTTCCTCCTAAAAATAAAGAGAAGATAATTCCAAGTCCATATGGTAGATAAATACCATAGGTCACGAAATGATTGCTTTTTTGGGATAGAGCATAAAATGTTCCGTAAAGTAAGAAAAAGTTAGCTGTCATCCCTTGAATAAATGCAAAAAAGTGAATGTATTTTGGTAAATGAAACCGAACTTTGAATTTTTTCATCATTAAGGTTAGTATTGCTAATACTGTAAGAGATCCGATTAAGAGAAGTACTATAAAAATTTGTAAATCAGTTTTTCGAGTAGCTTTAATGATGAAAATAAGAGCCGTAAATATTATAAAAATAATAAAGGATTTTACCCTAAAATTATAAATTGGATTTACAGCTATTTCGTATTGTGGCATCTGTCTCAACGAAATAAAACAAATTGAAAGTGCGATTCCACAAATTAAAAAAGCCAAATTTGAATAATGAGAATGAGCTGTAAACAAAACTAATGGAACGATAATAAGCGCAGTTAATAATGCGAATAAAAAGTGTGCTCCTTTCATTTTCCTCCCATAAAAAGACTTTTCATGAAACTGAATAGTAGTATAGAGAGGAAGTAAGATGCCCGTTGCAGTCCCCATGAGAACGGCAGCCAGTTCAATCCACATAGGTGAAAGTGGCGCTAAAACTCCGCAAAAAGCTCCAACCGTTGCTATTGCTATAAAAGTTAACAATAATTCTCGAGCCTTTATTTTTGTTTGAAACGAATTGATGAGAAAAGGGCCCGTATACTTAAAGGTATAAAAGATAATAAGAGGAAACCAACCATTCAAGATTGTATGGTAAGAATTTCCGATAATGATAAAAAGAAAATAAGGTAGAAATGTAATTGTATTCATTAGAGCATATGTAAAATAATTGAATCGGATCATAATGTGAGCCTCTTTATGTTTTGTTGTTTTTTGCTAAAAATTTTTTGAATGTATCGTACTACAAATTAATTATATAAATAGATTTTATGTTACCAAACTTATATTAAATTAAAGTTTGGTAAAAATCACCTTTCAAGATAGTTTTGTCTTAGAGGTGATTATTTATTTTTAAAAAAATTCGATAAGCTGAGGACATATGTCCTACCCAAATGACTTGGAACTATCTTTTAATGAAAGAGAGATCAAGATTGGGGAGAGAGATATGAGAGGACTATTATTTACGTTTTTAGGTGGGGCACTAATTACTTTGCAAGGAGTTGCTAATGCTAGAATTAGCCATGATATTGGTACTTGGCAAACAGCGACGATTACACAGTTCACCGGATTTATTACGGCTTTATGTATCTTGATCTTCGTTCGAGATGGAAAATGGAAAAGGTTTAAACAAGTGAAGCCTTTATATTTATTAGGAGGAGCATTTGGAGCTGTCGTTATTTTTAGTAATGTTACTGCTATTCAGGCTATTGGTGTTACACTGACTATATCAACTTTACTCATCGCCCAGCTGATTCTGACCTTTTTAATTGATAGTAACGGATGGTTTGGTGTGGAAAAACAGCAGATGAAACTCCCGCAGTTCATCGGTATCGGAATGATGATAGTTGGTGTGATTATTTTAAGATATTGATCATTCATATAGAATGTTATAGGTGAAAGGCTGGAGCTGGTAATGAAAGAGCTAAAAGATCGTAAACAATTGGATTGTTTTTTACATGATTATCAAATAGAATCCATATTTAATGAACAATTACTACCACATTTGTCACTCTATAGCTTTGATCAAGGAGAACTCATCTGTTCCCAAGGAGAACCTTCGCACTATTTGTATGTACTTGTGAAAGGGAAATTAAAAGTGTATATAACTTCAGCGGAAGGAAAAACACTGATTGTCTCTTTTAAGACACCGCTTGAGATAATTGGAGATATTGAATATGTACAAGGGATTGATTTGATTAATACTGTTGAAGCAGTATCACCGGTTTTATTGATTGGTGTTCATTATAAATGGTTGAACAAGTACGGGAAAGATTATTTACCTTTGTTGCATTTCTTACTAGATGTCATTACACAAAAGTTCACAATTAAATCCTACGCAATGAGCTTCAACTTAATGTATCCAGTAGAAGTACGCTTGGCAAGTTATCTGTTATCTGTTTCTTTTGATGAATCGGATACTAAATTTAAAGGGCAGGTAAACACAGTCAGTCTAACGGATGTAGCGAATTTAATTGGAACTAGCTATAGGCATCTAAATCGGGTAATTCTACAGTTCTGTAAAGAAGGGTTAATTAAGCGCCAGAAAGGGTTCGTTCTTGTAAAGGATAGAGAAGGATTAAGAGCTATAGCAGGTCATAATATTTACGAATAACTGATTCCGCTGAAAGGTAGCGGATTCTTGAGGATATAAAAAAACGCACCATCAGAAAAAAATCAGCAGATGGGAGAGTATAGATTATGATTCTAGGATTATTATTTGCATTTATCGCAGGATCGCTGGTTGGTTTGCAAAATATATTCAATAGTAAAGTGAATGAACGAGCGGGATCTTGGGCAACAACGACGTTAGTGTTAGGTATGGGATTTGTAGCTTCACTAATGTTTGGTCTACTTTTTGAAGGGAAACATCTATTTATCTTGCAAAATATGAAGCCATGGTACTGGTTCAGCGGTATAATTGGGGTTGGAGTGGTAACCTGTATTGTGAACGGGATAAGGCTACTTGGTCCAACGTATGCCATCTCGATTGTTTTCACATCACAGCTTGGGTTTGCTTTATTATGGGACTCCATGGGCTGGTTAGGTTTGGAGAAGGTTCCTTTTACTCCTAAACAGTTAATAGGTGTACTAGTTATAGTTAGTGGTATTTTACTATTTAAAATAGGCGGCTTACGCCAGAATCAAGTGTCTAAGATGACGTAGAAGAATTTGATGATTATAATGTTATAGAAAGACAAAAGTAGAATATGGAGAGATCACGTTGAAAAACTACAAAACTTTACTATTTGATATAGATAATACACTATTAGATTTTACTGCGTCAGAAAAGGTAGCATTACACAGATTATTTGAGGGTCAAAATTTTCCATTAACACCCGAAGTCAAAACTCGTTACAAAACAATCAATCAAGGTCTTTGGACAGCTTTTGAGGAAGGGAAAATTGATCGTGATGAAGTAATGAATACTCGCTTTTCAATTTTATTTAAAGAATATGGTCTAGAGGTTGATGGCATCTCATTAGAAAAAACCTATCATAGCTACTTAAAAGAGGGACATCAGCTAATTAATGGGGCACTTGAATTAATTAAAGATATACAAAATCAATATGACTTATATATTGTTACAAATGGTGATTCTGAGACTCAATATAAACGCCTACATGATTCAGGCTTATATCCATTATTTAAAGATATTTTTGTTTCTGAAGACACTGGTTATCAAAAGCCAATGAAGGAATACTTTGATTATGTTTTTGAACGAATTCCTAATTTATCTGTAGAAAATACATTAATTATTGGGGATTCATTAAGTGCGGATATTAAAGGTGGACAGATGGCGGGAATTGACACGTGTTGGTTCAATCCTGAAATGATTCCAAATAATACTGGCATTCTTCCAACCTATGAAATTCAAAAGCTTGAAGAAGTTTATCGAGTTCTAAACTTAGAAAAAGCAGCGATAGGTCGTTAATACTTGTATAGAAAGAGCGTTTTTTGAAGAAACTTTTTTCAAAATCCGTTTTTTTTTTTTGTTTTGATAAGTGAGTGGATTAATAAGAAATAAAAAAGAGCAAAGAGAAAAGAGTGACTTTCAAAGCCACTCTAAAAAGTAAATTAATAAGATTCAGTGAAACATCAAGGATTCATGTTTTTCCATAAGTTAGATAATGAGAAATTTCCTAACTTAGCTAATTTATTTTTTAAATCAAACAGATGGAGTACATTCTTTTCTGTTGTATTGATGGAAGGGTTAAACATTTCGGATAACATGACCTGACTATTTACTTCGATTTCCCCTTCAGCTCGATCTACATACTGATATTGGCCAGAAGAGTCTTGTATACGTGCTTTGACATTATCTTTCAGCATTACGTTTAACCATTTTTGAATACGTTGCATTAATTGTGCATTGAGGATAGGGAATAGGATCTCAATGCGGTTCACCATGTTTCGGGTCATCAAGTCAGCAGATGATAAATATAGTTTCTCTTCTCCATTATGATGAAAATAATAGATTCTCGAGTGTTCTAAAAACATACCTACAATGCTTCGTACGGTAATATTTTCGCTGACGTCTTTTATGCCTGGACGTAAACAACAAATACCTCTCACAATTAAGTCAATCTTCACACCTGCATTAGAGGCTTCATATAATTTTAAAATAATTTGTTTGTCTGATAAAGAGTTCATTTTGGCAATGATATATCCATTTCCATATTGTTTATGATAAGCAATTTCTTGATTAATCAACTCTAATAATTTATCTCTTATTCCAAACGGTGATACTGATAAATGGTAATACTCGGGCATTTCAGTATGTCCACTTAGATAATTAAAAAAGTTGGTCGCGTCGATTCCTATTTTTTGATTCGACGTAATCAATCCCATGTCTGTATAGATTTTAGCTGTTGCATCATTGTAGTTTCCTGTTCCAAGATGGACAAAACGTTCAATTTGGTCATGTTTTCTGCGTACAACCAGAGTAATTTTACTGTGAGTTTTTAAGTGTGTTATACCGTATATGACGTGACAACCTGCTAGTTCTAATTCTTTAGCCCACTGAACATTATTTTCTTCATCAAAGCGAGCTTTTAATTCGACAAGGACAGTTACTTGTTTTCCTTTTTCAGCTGCTCTTTGTAGGCTTTTAATGATAGGTGAATCACCACTAACCCTGTAAAGAGTTTGCTTAATTGCTAGAACATCTGGATCATCAGCAGCACTGGAAATAAAATTTATTACCGGTTCAAATGATTCGTATGGATGATGAAGTAAAATATCTTGCTTCAAGGCAGTGGTAAAAATATCTTCTCCTCTATCTAAATCGAGAGGAGGCTTTGGAATGAATGGTGGCTGCGCTAAATGTTCATGTGTCGATTGAATACCTTTACAAAATGAAAAAAGAAACGTTAAATCGAGAGGTGACTCAACAAAATAAACATCTTTCTTATGGATTTCTAGCTCATCTATTAGGTACTCAATTAACTGCTCATCATTACAATCATGTTGTACTTCTAATCTGACACTTGCTCCCCACTTGCGTTTTTTAAGTTCCTCTTCTATTTCCTGCAATAGGTCTTCGGCTTCATCTTCATGAATGGTTAAATCTGCATTTCGAGTGATTCGAAAAGGAGTGACAGATTTTATATGATGTCCTTTAAATAATTTATGAATAAAATATGCAATGACTTGTTCTAAAAGAACAAAAGCTCTTGTTCCGTCTTCTCTAGGTAGCTCAATACAGCGATTGATCACAGCGGGAACTTGTACGATTGCTAATTTTCCATCGAAAGGGAATGCGCTTACTTTTTTGCCTTCTTTTTCCTTTATCACGACTGCTAGATTTAATGATTTATTTAGCAACATAGGAAAAGGACGGTAAGCATCAATAGCCATGGGGGTAAGAACAGGGAATAGCTGTTCATCAAAATATGTCTCTAAAAAAGACAAATCATTCGTATGTATTTCTGAAACGGGCATAATTTTTACCCGCTCTTTGGCTAATAAAGGGGTTAATTCATGTAAGTAAGTATAATCTTGCTTTTTAACAAGATCACATGTAATGTGAGAGATTTTAGTGAGTTGTTCTTTTGGTGTTAAACCCGCTTTGTTTTCATGTTTTTTATAACCAGCTTTGACTTGATCCTGTAAACCAGCAACCCGTACCATAAAAAATTCATCTAAGTTAGAGCTGAAAATAGCTAAAAATTTATACCGCTCTAATAGGGGATTACGTTTATCGATTGCTTCCTCTAGTACTCTTTGATTAAAAGAAAGCCAACTTAACTCTCTATTATTGTAAAAGGATGTGTTATCTAAATTGATTGCTAGTTTATCAGTGGTTGGTGTTTGCATAAACGTTACATCTCCCATGCTCTTTGACGATTAGTTTATAATTATTAATTCAATCAATATTACGATAACATGAATGCGTTAAAAGGAAATATATTCCTTTGTAAATTTATTGTAAATTTTGTTTATGCATTGTTTGAAAATTTAGTTTTGTTAAGGTGAAAAGAAGTATAAGATATCAATCCTACAATAAAAAAGTACGTATTCCAGTTATCTGAAACACGTACCTTATAAATCGTAGTCTTAGGTATTAGTAAGGTTCTGTGAAATTAAGAATAATAGCGACTTTCAAGAGTTTTTCTAGATGTTTTTTTTGTTTTTCCATCTGAAATTCTTCTGGCTTGTAGATACCTTGACATTGTATCGCTACTACCCAATTCGTATCATGAGCAGTAATCTTTATGCTGTTAACAATATTGCGTTTGGTTGTATTTAGGCTTTGAGATACTTTTAATATAGTTCCCAGTAAGGCTATTTTCTTTTGTTCGTCTTTTGTATACCAGTTTTTAAAGGGTTCTATATACTTACGTAATGTTCCTTTTCCTCTATAGGAGGCAATAAGAGCTAATTTTACACGTTCTTTATGAGATAAGCCGAGAATGGTTTGATTAGCCAATAAATGAAAAGTATGATGACTAATTGATTCTTCATTTACATTTTGTCCAAGATGAAAAAGAGGGGCTCCATATTGTAAGAATATGAGATCATCTTTAGTAAAATCTGAACCGATTCCTTCTGTATTTTTTATTTGTTCATAGAACATGTTAGCTATTTTAGTAATTTGCTTTGCATTTTCCGAATCGATATGAAGCATTTGGAGTAGTTCTTGGATACTATCCTCTAAAAGAGTAAATTGTCCATTAACCAAATTCTTCTTTTTATAAAGTAATCCTTCTCTTAGGCCCTTTCTACTTAACACAAAGCTTGTTGCCTTTGATATATCACTGATCACCTTAAACGCCTCTAGAGCTGGTAATATAGTATCTGCACGTTCCTTCGAGAGTCCTTCTACCTTTTGTAATTGATCAAATGATAAAAGTGTCAGTTTGTTCGTAACCTCTTGAAGTTCGGATACTGCCATCTCATATTGATGGATCCCTACAATTGGATAGTTGGTAGAACTTTGGTGAAGCTGAACAACATTTCGTGCACTTCCTCCAATTGCAATAATTGGAACTTGTTTATTAACTAACCAAGGAAGGTTTTCAAGTTGTGACTGAATATACTGCCCGATTTCCATGATTTCAAGGTGGGTAGGAATATCACCTTTCACAAACTGAAGTTTTAGCGATAGGGAACCGAATGGGAGGCTTTGATAATGAACTAGTTTGCGATTGCGGAAATACGTAATTTCCGTACTTGCTCCTCCCATATCGATTGTGATTCCTTCCTGTATATCCATAGACTGAATAACGGCCAAAAAACCATAATAGGATTCTTCGTACTCACTTAATAAAGTAGTAGTAAAACCAGTCTTTTCCTTAATAATCTGTATGATGTCTTCCTGATTACTTGCCTGCCGAATCGTTGCAGTAGCTACACAGAAGACATCTGTCACGTTATATTGTTGAATCATTATCCTGAAATTTTTAAGTGTATCTAGTAATAAGCTGATTCCTTTTTTGTTTAAGGCATGATGCTCATCCAAAAAGGTTCGAAGTCTTGCACTTACCTTAAAATTTTCAACTTCCTTCAACTGTCTTCCTGTAAAAGAATATTCATAAATCACAAGTCTAATGGTATTAGACCCAATATCGATAACGCCTACTTTTTCCTTCAATTCATCTATCACTCTTTTCACTTAAATTTTTTATGTCAATATATACTAATTTTTTCTTATACTGATTTTGGCAAGAAAGATAAGACTTTTTAAAAAAAGACTATCATTAACGTGACAGCATGTAAATAATCGTTTTCTACTAAATAATATCGACAAATAACTAGGGGTAATAAACTTTTAGATGTAATAAAGAAGGTTAATGCTAGTTTTTGTAGAAATAAGTACTCCAAAGAGAGGAGAGGAAATACAGAATGAAGGTAGTTTATTATATTGATGATCAAGTTATTTACAAAACAAAAACAGATGATTTAAAAGGATTAATCACGGCAATTGAAAAGTCGGATAAGTTAGCTATTCAACAGAAACTGTATTCTCTAGACCGTTTTCAATTAAGCTATTATAAAAGTGAAAAAGATCATTGGAAAGAAGAATTCATGGTGTTTTTAAAGAATCATGCTAAATAAAAGGAAATTAATATAAATGGAAGAGCAAGAGGCGTTAAGGCTATCTTGTTCTTTTTTTATTTTTGCAGACGTAAATTTCGAAAAATTTAAATATTTTGGTGAGAAATTGGTTATTTTAAACGAAGTATAGTGTAGATAGGTAAAACGAGGTGAGAGGATGGAAGAAGAGCGCATCATTGCCATGATAAAGATTGTTTGCAACCGACCATCGGTTTGTAAACGAGTAATTAAATAATTTTTTTCATGTATTAAAATCTATATTTTTCTAAAAATAAAAATGGGTGCATCATAAGAGCATTTGTTGATCGTCAGTATTCTTGATATTACAAAGGGATTAATAAACAATCCAAAATGAATGGAGGCAAATAAATGAACGGTAATTTTATTTTTGCTATTTTTCCGATTATAACTTTTTTATGTTATATAGCTCCGGTTATATTTTTCATTTGGTTTCTTTTAAAATTTTTAAAAGTTCAAAATGAAAGGAACCTTATATTGAAAAGTATATCTGGTAAGTTAGATAGACTAGAAAAGTTGGACATGCCAGACAAACTAGACAAACAAGAGAATCTAATTCAGGAAGAAAAGCCTGTAAAATTAGAGAAGCAAGATGAACAACATGAAGAACACCAAGAACATTTTGATAATCCCAATACTTAATTAGTGGATTTCTCTTTTTTAAGACTCACCATTTTTAAAGTAAGTTAAAAACCAGGATTTCTGATTTTAATAAGGAGTCCTGGTTTTTATTAATCAATGCACCTAAAATTAAATCTCTTGTTTATTGAGTAGATAACCACCCAATATGACAAAAAGTAAATTCAGTAGGATGACTACAATAAGTGGAGTAATAAAGATAATCGATTTTCCGATGATCAGATCGTTCGCATTTGTGACCAAATCACTTGGAAAGATTGAATCATGCTTCGTAAATAGAAATTGTGGAGTATTCATTATGATTAAATAAGCAACAAATGATAAAAAGCCTGATAAAATAGAACTTTTAATAAATGATGAAAAAAATAACGAGATCGAAATAACTAATAAAATAATAGGAATGTATAGTGCTATGGCTAATGTAACATTTGATAGATCAATCTGATTTTTATCAAACAGATTCGCTGTATAAAAAGTTGTTGCGATCATTCCAATGATAAAACTCAAGATCGTTAGAAGGGAGTATGCAGTCCATTTTGAAATAAAATAAGTAATCCGATTGATTGGTTTCGTTAAAACCATTGCAGCGACACCTTTTTCTCTTTCACCAGCAATAGTCCCCATTGAGACCAGAATAAGGATGATGATACCTAGACTTTCAAATTTTCCAAAAACGGTTGATAAAACTTCTGCAGCAGAAGGAATTGGGATATGAATAACAGTATCTTTCGGCAACCCATTTTTTATTATTTTAGGTAGAAGTTTCATCCCAATTGGATGGCTAATCATTAGAAATATAAAGGAAATAGGTACAATTAAAATTTTATGCATTTTGATAAATTCATAGATTTCTTTTTTTAACATAGAAAAATAATTAGACATATTAATTCACCAACCTTAAAAAGATATCCTCTAATGATGAAGACTCTATTTGATAGTTCGTAATGATCGCACCAGCGTTATGCAAGACCTTTGGTAAATGAATTTTGGCAATGTCGATATCTTTTACATTTATTTTATAGTGATTTGAAACTTCTTGAATGCTTACGATCCAATTTTCATTCTTTAATACACTTGATAAGTTTTCTACTGGTGCTAATAATTCAAAACTAATGATTGGGTGGGTATAACTTGCTTTCAAATCTTCTATTGTTGAAGAAAGAATAATTTCTCCTTTATCAATAATTATGATTTCATCTGCAATTTTTTCTACATCCTCAAGTATATGGCTCGACATAAAAATAACCATTTCTTTTTTTAGCTCTAATAGCAAGGTAAGTACTTCATGGCGTCCGATTGGATCTAATGCTGATACAGGTTCATCAAGAAATAACAATTTAGGCTTGTTAATTAATGATTGTGCTAAACCAAGTCTTTGCTTCATACCACCGCTATAACCGCCAATTTGACGATTTCGAGCATCCCAAATGCCACATTTTTTTAATAGTTCTTCTGTTCTTTCTTTAATCAAACGCTTGTCAAAGCCATAAAGTTCTCCAATAAAATGCATCCATTTTTCCCCAGTCATATAGTCATAAAAAGAAGGGTGCTGAGGAAGATAGCTAATGGATTTAAGAATTTTTTCCTTGTCTTTTACAATGTCATATCCTAATACTTTTACTTCACCACGTGTGGGTATTGCTAATCCCGTAAGAATCCTGATTGTAGTGGTTTTACCTGCACCATTGCCACCTAAAAAACCAAAACAACCATTTCCTTCAATATTAAAGTTTACGTTTTTTAAAGCTTGAACAGATTTAAATTCTTTGACTAAATTTTTACAAGAAATCATTAGACCAGTACCTCCTTTAAATGTGTCATTACTTCTTTTTTCCGATTGTTAAATATAAAATAGGTCCAATCGTATTAATAAATACAATGATTAAAACCCATAATATTTTATTTTCTCCTTTAATCGTTGACGCATCTCTTTTCACTAAATCAATAATGGATACAATGACTAAAATGAGCTGTAATATTAATAATGGTAAAACGATTAATGCTAAAGAATTACTCATCTTGTTTCTCCCCTTTTTAAAGATCATCTGACTAACTTATTTAAATATGTTCAGCTGCTGTTAAGATGGATCATATTGTTCCCTATTGAGAAGAATATATTTAGTTATTTAGTCAATTAACTAAATATATTAATAATATACAAAATAAATTCTGAATAAACAATATGTTTTTTCATAAATTCTTTTTTGAAAGGCAATGATATTTTTCAATATTGTTTTTGGAGTGGATTCTCGTGAGTATCAACAATGTTGTTTAACTGATTATTTTTAACTTTTGATAAAGAAGTTGATTGGAGCGGAAGGTGCGAGACTCCTGTGGGCTCACCGCCCGCCCCACGGAAAGCGAGCGTCCTGAAGCGGAAATCAACTTCCTTGTTAAATAGTAACAAAGATTACGAAACAGCTTTCTTTTTATGAAGAAGAAGGTTCTACAACATAAAAATTAGAAATTATAATTAATCTAATAGTCATTTCCATTTAAAAAGCACAGTCAGTCGACTATGCTTTTTAAATCATTCATTCGTTAAGATTTTAATTCCTTGAACAACATTCCATATTAAGACGATCAGATTTAAGATACCACTTAAGAGAAAACATGTAACGATTATTACTCCACTTGTTTCTATATTGTGATTTAACCATGCACTAATGGCGCCTGCACCTACAATCAGTAGAATAGATAGAAATGGAGCAAGGTGAGAGAGAAAAGCTCTTTTGGCATGGTATTTTGTGACGTTTTCTTTTACGACAAAGAACACAATAATCGGGAAGATAAAAGGTGCGAAAAACGTACTAAAATAGCACAATGAAGAGAGGACCTTTTCTAAGGACATGTTAATGCTCCTTTCCCATACAGTTAAAAGATTTTTTCTATTATACTATGTTGGTCATGTAGTAATTAGTAATTGTATTGTCCAATTTGTGCTTAATAATTGAATATTTAACTTAAAAAATGTCTGTTTTCGTATATATTGTTGATATTTTAGAATGCGTTAGTTGATACAACTCCAGGATACTGGCTTTCCGCGGGGCGGGGAGTGAACCTGTTCCTTGTTCCCTTCTCCCTATTCCCTGCTAATACGAGTTACAGATAATTTGTCGATTTTAATCATTTCCTGGAAAATAGGATAAATAATTTGAGGATTTTGTAGTTAAATTAAGGGACATTTTTTTGTAAACAAATTGTTGCATTTTGAATAAGATGGATTTATAATTATCTTGAATTAAAGATAATATTTTCTGCTATTTCCTTTGATTCGGTTAGCATAATAACTATTTAATTAAATTTTTTTATAAATAATATCTCGAATTAGAGATAAAAGGAGGAAAAGGAAATGATTTTAATTCGTAAAAATAATGATCGCTATAATGCAAATCACGGTTGGTTAAATGCTCGTCATAGTTTTTCGTTTGCAGAGTATTATGATCCAAATAATATGATGTTTGGGCCATTAAGAGTGCTAAATGATGATATTGTTGCTCCAGGCAAAGGTTTCGGAATGCATCCTCATAAAGAGATGGAAATTGTAACGATTATTTTAGATGGTCAGCTAGAACATCAAGATAATGCAGGACATAGTGAAATCATTGAGTTTGGTCAAGTGCAGCGTATGAGTGCAGGTACAGGTATTTATCATTCTGAAATAAATCCGTCACTAGAGCGATCTGTTAATTTACTACAACTATGGTTTTTACCTGAGGTGAATGGGTTAAAACCAAGTTATGAAAGTATTTCATTTAATAAAGACCAATTGATTAATCAATTACTTCCAGTAGTTCAAAAAAATAGTAACAAACAAGATGTAGCAACTATTCATCAAGATTTATCGATTTATTTAAGTGATTTAGAAGAAGGTCAAAATCTAGAATTTTCTCAATCAGTTAATCGCAGAACTTACCTATTCGTGATCGAAGGGGAAGTGAGTGTCAATGACGTTTTATTAGAACGCAGAGATGATGCAAGAATAACAGAAGAAGAGAAGTTAGTTATTAAAGCGAATCAAACATCACGCTTTATGTTAATTGATTTACCATAAAAATAATGTATGTGAGATAATATCTCAATTTCGAAATAAATTTAACTAAAAAGGAGAAAAATATAATGAGTTTAGGTTTATTAATTATACGTTTAGTAATAGGAATGACATTTGCAGGACATGGTACACAAAAATTATTTGGCTGGTTTGGCGGATATGGTTTAAAAGGTACAGGACAATGGTTAGAGTCAATCGGGATGAAACCTGGATATTTTATGGCTTTAATGGCCGGATTAAGTGAAGTTGTTGGTGGATTATTATTTGCAGCAGGTATTTATACTTGGGTGGGTGCTCTATTAATCGTCTTTACTATGCTGGTCGCAATTGTGAAAGTACATGGTGCTAATGGTTTTTGGGTTACTTCAAATGGGATCGAATATAACGTAATGTTAATGGCAGTTGCAATTGGAGTAGCTTTAATCGGCCCTGGAGCTTACGTTTTATAAGATAAGAAGTTCAAAATATACAAAAAGCATTTGAAGAGGTTAAGGAGAGATAATCTTCTTAACCTCTTCTTGTTTTTTATTTTTCCTTAACACAAAAAGAATGCCAGTAACAAGGATACATAAAATAGAGAGTGCTAATGTCACCCATGTGCTTGAAATTAATAAATTTCCATAAAAAGTGTAGAGAATAGCGATTGGAATATTACCTAATAAGACAACCGTTATATAGTGAAAATAAGGCATCTTTGTAGAAGCAGCAGCAAAGCAAGCTGCATCAGCTGGTGCTAGCGGTGTAGCGACTGCTCCAAATAAATAGCGAGAGCGATTGTTTAGTATCTTTTCATAAAGAGAAGGGTACTTTTTATGAATAAATTGATTCACCTTGTTTTGGAAAACAGTTCGACTGATTGCATAAATAAAAGTTTCTGTTAAAAACATCCCAATTAGTGAGAGGCAAATGCCTTCGATCGGTGAAAATAAAAAGCTTCCTACAACAATAAGGACTGAACTAGGTATAAAAAGGATAATACGTAAGCAAAAGACTAACACAAATAGGATGGGGATATTTACGGATGTATGTTTTAAAAGAGTTTTCCATTCTTCAATTGATAAATTAGTTAAATGGTAATGGTAGGCGACAGAAAATAGTGTGATCCACAAACCAATAATGAGCAGTGGGGCGAATTTTTTCATGTTTTCATCTCCTCTTGAAAAGTTACTAATAGTATATGGAATTATTACTAATGGTCAGCAAACCAAAACATTAAATTTATCCTACATTAGCGGACAGTAAAAACCCAACTGAAGGAAGTTTCACTTTATTTTGTGGATTAAAAAGGTCTATCTACTGTTTAATCGGCATATCTTACTAATAGCTTTAGATATCTCAATATCGAGAAAAGGTGGTGTTAAGGAAATGGATGAAGGATTATTAATCATTCGTCTCGTTTTAGGGTTAATCTTAGCAGCACACGGTGCTCAAAAGCTATTTGGAATTTTTGGAGGACACGGTATCAAGGGTACTGGAAAATGGCTAGAATCAATTGGAATTAAACCAGGTGCGTTTTTTGCGTTTTTGACAGGACTTGGTGAATTTGGAGGGGGACTACTAATTGCTGCTGGCGTATATACAAAAGTATGTGCCATTTTAATTATTTTCATCATGCTAGTAGCAATCTTTACAGTTCACTGGAAAAACGGATTATGGAATGGAGCAAATGGGTATGAATATAATTTACTCATCATTGCTGTTTCGATTGGACTTTATTTGACAGGACCTGGAACTCATACATTGTTTTAAGGGAACAGAAAACAGGGAAAAGGGAACAAAGAACAGGGGTAGTCTCTAGTAATTTATAGAGACTACCTCTTTTTTGTTTATGCTCTTAACAAGATTAGCTAGCCTGATTGTTTCGTGACTATAATCGTTTTCGAAAAGAGTAGCTAGTTCGATCAAATCCTAATTTTTTCTCATAGAATCTATGGGCATCGGTCCGTTGAACGCCTGATTCTAAAGCAATATTTGTGCAACCTTGTTCACGTCCCCAAATTTCTAGAAAGGATAGTAATTTTTCACCATACCCTTTTGATCTAGCATGTTTAGTAGTGACTAAATCATACACGTAAACATGTTTTAATGCGTAGAGATTTGTTCGAATTGTTACTCCAGCCAAGGATTGAATTTTTTCGTCGTCGATTAGTGCAAAAAGCTGATAGTTTTCATCAGCCATTTCATGCATCAGGTTGATATATTCCTTTTCAGATAAGTGTGTTCGAAGTTCGTGCATTACGGGATAAGCTAAACTCCAATCAACTTCTGTTTTTAGTTCTTTTATATATAACTCCATACCGGGCCTCCAATTAATTGAGAAATTAGTAAAAAAAAACTAGCTTATAATAAGTTTAAATATTATGATAATTATATTCAATTTAAAAGTAAAGAGTTGAGGACGATATAATGAAAAAACAAAATAATATTATTTTATATGATATTGTACTTTATGTAATTTTTCCGATTGTATTATTCCGTTTATTAAAACCAATTGTTGGTGAATACTGGGCTATGATTATTCCAACAGTTCCTGGGATTTTATATACGATCTTTCGATTTTGGTATACAAAACAATTTAATGTGACGGGCTTATTTATTATTTCAACAATGTCGGTGAGTACGGCAGTAGATTTATTATCCGGATCTGGATACAATCTCATTCTATACAATGTTTATTATCACTATGCATTAGTTGTGGTGTTTATATTTTTGATACTGTTAAAAAAGCCATTAACTCTTTATTTTTCTTTAGATATTGTGGCTTTACAAGGACATGACAGAGAAACGAGTAAAAAATTGTTTTTTCATAAAGAAATATTTAAGTATTTTCAGTACTTATTTATTTTTTGGGCACTGAAGGACGTATTATTTGCGTCTATTCAATGGTGGTTACTTGTTCAATATGGAACAAAAGCATACTATTCACGTACAATTTTATTTACAATTGGTGGTTATGTATTTGGAATATTTATGGCGGCTGGTTATTTCTATATAGCTAAAAAAGTAAATAAATTAATGGATTCTAATACAGAGGTACTGAAAAATTCAAACTGATTTTTCCTTAGAAAAGATATCACTATATGTCCGTTAAGGAGGGGATTTCTCAAACGAAAGTATAATTGTAAAGTTTAGAAGGTACATAAACTTAAAAATTAATAAACGTAAAACATCAAGATTCTGCCCGCATATCGAACGTTTAAAGTAGTATGCATCAGTATACTACTATTAGTTTTGCATAAATAGCACAACAAGTGGGAGAGTTACTGTAATGAGAAAAAGCATAAAAGTAAAAATGGTACTATTATTTGCAACATTAGTAACAATATTGGGTAGTTTAATTGGCTTTATTTCGTATGATATGTCAAAGAAATTAATTACAGATTCTGTTAGTAAACAAGCAGAAAAAATTACTTATGAAGCTTCTAAATTAATTGATGTAGATAAATATGAACAACTTCTAAATGCAAATACAGAAACAGATTATTATTATAAATTAAGGGAAGATTTTAATATTCTTAAAGAAACTAATGGGTTGAAGTATCTTTATACAATGAAGAGAGAAAAGACAGATAAAGGAAATGAGTATCGTTATGTTGTAGATGGTGCTCCAAAGGATTCTAAGGATGCTTCCGCAATGAATCAAGTTGAAGAAAATGCAAACGATTTCCCTCTAATGAGACAAGCTTTTGATACTGGAAAGAAGCAACTAGGTGAATTTAGTTACACTAAAGAATATGGTGCAGTGATTACTACTTTTATTCCGATTCATTCTAAAACAGGGCAATTCCTAGGAATAGTAGGTGCTGACTTTAATGTGAATTCAGTTTATAAAAAAATGCAATCAGATAAAATAACGATTATTATCATCACAGTTGCAATAATTCTTCTAAGTATTCTAGTAATCTATCTATTTACTGCATATCTAGTTGCGCCTTTAGTAAAATTAAAGAAACATGTAGAGTTAGTAGATGCTGGTGACCTGTCTTTAACGTTTGAAACCGAACGAAAAGATGAAATTGGCATATTAGCTCAATCGTTTAATACATTAGTTCAAGATCTTCGAAAAGTGATTTCTCATATTAATGAAAGTTCGTTAGAGCTAGCTGATAGCACATCTGGACTTTTGAATAAAGCGAATCAAACAAAGGTGGCAAGTGATAAAATCGCTTTATCGATGCAACATATTTCTGATGGGTCAACTACGCAACATACGAGCTTAAAAGAAAGTGTTACAATAATTGAGGATATGTCAGCAGGTGTTGGACAAATCGCAGAGGCGTCTACTAATGTATCAATCTTATCAAATAAAACGTTAAGTGAATCTGAACAAGGAAATAGAAAGGTTAGCGGTGCAATCGAACAAATGGAAGCAATCGCTAATTCTGTTGCTCATTCTGCGAGTTTAATCGAAACGTTAAAGAGTCATTCAACTGAAATCTCTAATATTCTTAATTTGATACAAGAAATTTCTGCGCAAACTAATCTTTTATCACTAAATGCAGGAATTGAAGCTGCTAGAGCGGGTGAAGAGGGGAAAGGATTTGCGATTGTCGCAACTGAGATTCGTAAATTATCAGAAAGATCTAAGCTTGCAGCAGAAAACATTCGTTCAATTGTAGAGAAGATTACACACGATACAGATCAAGCAGTCCATTCTATGAATTCTGTCGGAGAAGAGGTAAAAGAGGGGATAAGTCTTGTTGGAGAGACCGGGGTCGCATTTAAAACGATTTTAAAAGCAGTCCAAGATGTTACTTCACAAATTGCGGAAGTATCTGCAACATCTGAGGAAATGTCTGCTGCTACACAAGAAATTACATCTTCAGTGAATAAAACGTCTCAAATAGCTGAAGAGACACTTATTAAAACAAATGATTCTGTTTCGTCAACTGTCGAGCAAAATGAATTGGTAGACAATATGACGTTATCAATCGAAAACTTATCCGAGATGGCTAATCTTCTTAAAGAAATGACTAGTAAGTTTAAATTATAGAGAAATAGTTTAGTTCTCGAAAACAGTCAACCTCAAATTAAATGAGGTTGACTGTTTTCATTTACTAACTTATAAATTTTTATCAGCATAATAAGCCATTGCTTTTGCCATGAAATTTGCTAATTCTGGATGATAACTGTCGTAAAGCTTACGAAAATCAGGATGTTCAATATACATTTGTCCTAGCCCTTTATACATTTCTTTCGTAGGAGTGTAAAATTGGTTAATTACCTCGAAATGTTTTTGGATGATCGATTGTACTTCTGAGCTATCGTGTCCGTGATCCATTACTTTAACAAGATTTCTGTGAATATCATCATATTGTTTTTGAACAGTGGCATAGTCATCTTTGTTCCAATTTTTTGTCCGTTTTTTACTTTCATTTAATAGTTTTTCACCGTATTTTTCTTTTATTTCCTCTTCATATTGTCTTTGTTTTTCTTCATCAAAACCGTTAAAAAGTTGTTCATCACTCATCTTTTTCTCTCCTTTTATATGTTTGATCGTTTGGTCAATTGTATTCATTAGTTCTTGTAATCGCTCTGCTTGCTTAGATAGATTTTGTTTATGTGATGTAAGTGCAGAAATAAGGTTAAAGCTCGAATTTGATAGGATTTCTTGGATGATTGCGAGCGGTAAATCAAGTTCACGGTAGAACATAATTTGCTGAAGCCGGAGGAGTTGTTCTTTTTCATAATAACGGTAACCATTTTCGCTATGGTAAGCTGGTTTTAGTAAATTGATTTCATCATAATAGTGAAGGGTTCTTGTCGTCACTCCTGACAGCTTTGCAAGTTCTTTTACTGTATACGCCATAATGTCATCACCTCCTAAATAAACTGTAAGATATCACGTTACGTTATAGTCAATGCTTTCTTTTTAAAAAAAGTTGCCCAAAATAAAGAATGGGGCAACTTTACGATTATTTTACAAATATCTTCTCATCCTCTGGTTCAACGTGAATCAGAATGTTTGGATTAAAGAGTGCATTTGATAATTCATTTTCGATTTCATTACATAAATTATGAGCATCTTCTATACTAGTACTTGATGGTAAAACGAGGTGGAAATCAACATGTTCTTCTGCTCCTGAACGTCTTGTTCGAAGGTTATGATATTCGATGTATTGGTTTTTGAACTTAGCAAGAACACCTTTAATCGTTTCTAATTCCTCATCTGATAATCCTGCATCCAATAAAGGAGAAAATGCTTTCCGTCCAAGTTCAATAGATTCCTTCATTAGATACAGTGCAATTCCAATCCCTATTAAAGCATCTAATATTTCCCATCCTGTTAAGCTTACTAACACTAAACTGATCCCTACTCCAATTGAAGAGTAAACATCTGTAAGAAGATGAAGAGCATTTGATTGCATCGCAACAGAACCAGACTCTTTCCCAACACGTTGCACAATTTTTCCGATTTTCCAATTTAGAGCTGCACCAATTAACATGACAATTACACCTATTAATGGAAGTTTCATAGGCGTGGGGTGAAGTATTTTATTGATGGATTCACAAATTATCCAGATCCCAGCTATAAAAATAAGCAAAGTCTCAATTGTTCCTGAAATATTTTCAAATTTCCCATGACCATACGGATGGTCTTTATCTGGCGGACGATTTGAGATTTTTACAGAAAAATAAGCAATGACAGAAGCAACTAAATCTAATGAAGAATGAATTGCTTCTGAAATGACAGCAACAGATCCTGTGAAAATTCCTGCTCCCAGTTTTAAGATAATAATAAAAGAATTACTAAAAATAGATAATGCGGCAATTTTAGATGATTGCAAAGAAGTTACCCCCAATCAATAGTTTCCACTTAGGTGAAGAAAGTTGTCCATGTGCAACAAAATAAAAAACCTCTGACATTGTATCAGAGGAATGAAAAATTCATATTTATATTTAATGGAATTTGGATTTTTTGATAGTTGCCCATAATTCACCCTTATTTCTTCAATTACATAAGTAAGTTAAATTTATTGCTTTTCTATTTTACTAGATATAAAGATGTAAATCAATAATAGAAAACATTCATTTGTTGTTATAATATGTCATACGAATAATTATTGACTATGAATGTATAAATATGATATAAAATTAGTAATATTATACGATTGTCTCAATTTCATAGAGGTTGCGGTGTAAAAGAGTACCATTTTGGAGAACAGTGGGTTTGCTGAAAAAATGGGAAAGGGTATACCGCCGAAATGATAAACTTCCACTAAGTTTATTGTTGGGGCTACATTTAAGAAATGTAGAACTGTCACATGTTTATGTGAAGTGCTATTGAAGAGATGTGATTGGCTATTTAACCATCTTTTTGGGAATAAATAGGCGCATGAACATTACTTCATGCGTCTTTTTTTAATACACTGAATTGAGTAGCAAGTATGATACATTACTCACAAAAAAGGGGTTAATAATATGTATCTTCATGGAACTAGCCGAATCAATGAGCAAGGTAATTTAGAAATTGGTGGATGTGACACTGTTGAACTTGTTAAACAGTTTGGGACACCTTTATATATATATGATGAATCTTTAATCGAATCGAAATGTAGACAATTTCAAGATGCGTTTAAAGAAACAGGTTTACGATATCAAGTAGCGTATGCGAGTAAAGCATTTGCTTGTATAGAGCAATATCGATTAATTGATCGTGAAGGCTTATGTTTAGATGTTGTTTCTGGTGGGGAGCTTTATACAGCTATTCAAGCTGGTTTTCCAGCAGAACGAATCCACTTTCATGGTAATAACAAAACAGCTGAAGAAATTGAGATGGCTTTAGATGCAAAAATAGGTTGTTTTGTAGTTGATAATTTTTATGAATTAGCACTTCTACAAGAATTGGCAGAAGAAAGAGACGTGATGGTAGATATATTATTACGTGTTACACCAGGTGTTGAAGCACACACACATGAATATGTGATGACAGGGCAAGAAGATTCTAAATTTGGTTTTGATATTCAATCGAAACAAGCTAATACAGCAATCGAGATTTCATTACAATCTCCGAATTTAACATTACTTGGTATTCATTCACATATAGGCTCTCAAATTTTTGAGCCAGTAGGATTTGTTCACGCAATCAGTATTTTGATGACATTTTTAAATGAAGTAAGAAAAGAATTGAATTTTACTGCTAGGATTCTAAATGTTGGTGGAGGGTTCGGAATTCGTTATACAGAAGAGGATGAACCAATCTCAATTTTTGAACAGATTGATTCAATTTCTTCTATCATAAGAAGGGAATGCAAAGAGAAAAAATATCCACTTCCTGAAATTTGGATTGAACCAGGTAGAAGTATTGTAGGAGAAGCGGGTACAACGCTTTATACAATCGGAGCAACCAAAAATATTCCTTCTATTCGTAAATATGTATCCGTTGATGGCGGAATGACAGATAATATACGTCCTGCTTTATACGGTTCAAAGTATGAGGCAATGATTGCGAACCATGTAGAAAGTAAAGAAACAGAAGTCGTTTCAATAGCTGGAAAATGCTGCGAAACGGGAGACATGTTAATTTGGGATTGTGAATTACCACTTGTACAAAAAGGAGATATTCTAGCTGTATCTTGTACGGGAGCTTATGGATACTCAATGGCTAATAATTATAACCGTCTTAGAAGACCAGCTGTAGTATTTGTGAAAAATGGTGAAGCAAGGGTAGTTGTTCAGAGAGAGTCATATGAAGATTTAATAAGAAATGATGTAGTTTATGTTGAAAACTCTTCTATTAAATAGAAGGGTTTTTATCTTTTCTAAAAGATTGCTGCTTTTTGAGATTTTTAATTTTAAGACAGAAGTTGATTCGTGCGAAGGTGCGAGACTCCTGTGGGAATAACGGGAAGGCTGAGACCCCGCAGGCTTGCCGAGGAGGCTAGCTCACGCCACGCGGAAAGCGAGTATCCTGGAGTTGTAATCAACTAACGCATTCAAAAATAAAAACAATGTATATGAAAAAGCTCTAGTTTAATAACCAGAGCTTTTACTAGTTTTAAAGTGCATCTTTAATCACTTTTTTATAATAAAGAACAGACAGTACACCGAAAATTGAATAGAGAACTGCATATAAAACCATAACGATAATCATAGGTGTCCAAACTTCTGCTCCGAATAAAAACCAGCCTGATTGGACCGCAAAATAACTATGAATTAAGCCGATCACTAGCGGAATACCGAAATTAAAAATTTGTTTAGAACGGATTCCTTTTAATAAATCATTACGTGAAAATCCAAGCTTTCTTAAAATAGTATAATTTGGCTTTTCATCAACACTTTCATCCATTTGTTTGAAATATAAAATACAACCAGATGTAATTAAAAATGTTAATCCTAAAAAGCCAACGATGAACATAATCAGTCCCATTGTTTTTTTCTGATTATTAATCAGGTTAAGTCGTGAAGCATTTGCACCATGGTCATTAAGATGGTTTTCTATAAAAATGTCATTTGCTTTTTTAAGTGAATTTTTATCAATTATATTAATACCGAAATAAACTGTTGAGTCTTTTTGAATGGATTGGTCAAGATCCTTTTTTAAGCTTTCAAATACTTTATCATCTACAAGAACAGTTGGTAAACCACTGGTAAAATGAGAAGGTATGATAAATTTTTTATCAAGACCTAGATAGCTTAGATTGATTGCTTTGTTTTTACTCTTTAATTTAATTTCACCTGAATCCTTCATCGTCATAAATTTCTGAAGCAAATCATTATAACCAGTAAAAATAGTTTCGTTTGATGACAAGTTCAGGTTATTGACGGCTTTTTCACTTACAACTGCAAGAGGGAATTTATCTGATTTTTTATTGAAACTGTTAAAGTTTGCGTCAATGATGTTGCTTATATTGGTGTCGACCTGAATAATATCAACGCGTTTTTCAGTATATTTTATATCGTTTCTATCTAATGCTGTTTTAAATGTCTCTACATCTTTACTATTTGTAATAGAAAAATTTGAGGGAACCTGATTTTCAGCTGTTTTTTCAGCTGAGTAATAAGAAATATAACTTAATGATAATAAGCCAATTGCTAGTGCTGAAATCGTAGTAATGATCGTTAATAGTGACGCATTTGATTTCATTCTAAACATAATTGATGATAAAGAGAGTACATCATTTATATTTAAATAACCATTTTTGTTCTTTCGGATGATATTTAAAATGAAACGAACGGAACTTTTATAGAATAAATAAGTTCCAATGATAACGGAAGCTAGTATGGATGTCATTGCGATAAAAAGTTCCATAATCGAAGTGAAATCGCCTTCAAATAACTTCGATGAAAGATAATAACCAAAAATGATTAATAGAATACCAACAATTCCGATGACGATTTCAAATATTGACATTCTTTTTATTTTGCCTTCTGTAGTTGATACTAATCTAAACAAAGATAATATTGTCTGTCTTTTAATAAAGAGGTAATTCATTAGCATGATAAATAGATAGATAACAGCAAATACAATTAGTGTTTGGACGAATGCCGTCTTAGAAAAATGAAGAGTGGCGATGGCATTTATTCCAGTAATTTTAAATAAAATCATGATGATTAACTTAGATACAGCGAATCCTATTAAGATACCAAAAAGTAATGAACCAAAATAGAGGATAAAATTTTCAGTACTTAGTATTCGGAAAATCTTGTTTTTTGTCATCCCAATTAGTTGAAATAAACCAATTTCTTTGCTTCGCCTTTTAATAAAAATTGTATTTGCATAGAGAAGGAAGATTGAAACAATTGCAACGAGTAAGATCGAAGCTGCACGAACCGCAGCAGCTCCTTTAATTGAACCCGTTGTTGCGTTCATTGAAGGGTCATATTGCAAAGTGACAAACGAGAAATACAAAGCAGCACTAAAGATTAATGCAAAAACATAAAGATAATAATTTTTTAAGTTCTTTTTTAAATTTCGGAAGATCAAATGGTTAAGCTTCATGTTGAACACCACCTAATACTCCCTGTGTTTTCATAATATCCTTGAAGAAGTTCTGTCTCGTTTCATCACCTTTGTGCAATTGGGAATAAATTTGTCCATCTTTAATAAAGATGACACGATTACAGTAGCTGGCTGCAGCGGGATCATGTGTAACCATTACAATCGTTGCATTTCTTTTCTTATTCAGGTCACTTAGCTTGTTTAATAAATCAGAAGCAGATTTTGAATCAAGTGCACCAGTTGGCTCATCTGCAAAAATAATACTAGGCTCATGAATAAATGATCGAGCGGCAGAAGTACGTTGTTTTTGACCTCCAGAAATCTCGTTTGGATATTTATCTTTTATTTCGTAAATACCAAGTTCTTTAGCAATTACATCAAATTTTTGATTCGCTACAACAGAGGGTGTCTTCGTAATAGATAAAGGTAAAAGAATATTTTCTTTAACAGTCAACGTATCTAATAAGTTATATTCTTGGAAAATAAATCCTAGGTGGTTTTTACGGAATTCAGCTAATTGCTTTTCTTTCAAACTTGTAATATCTTTTCCTTCTATTGAAATAGTTCCATTATTTATCTTATCAATAGAAGAGAGTACATTCAGTAAAGTGGTTTTTCCAGATCCTGAAGCACCCATAATACTAACGAATTCTCCTTTGACAATGCTAATGTCTATGCCTCTTAACACTTCTTGTTTATTAAATTTATTTCCGTAGCTCTTATGAATTTTGTTTGCTTCTAGAATGTTCATTCCTATACACTCCTTTTTCTTAATTTATAAAATTAGTATAAAAGGTTTCTAAATGCGTTTCCTTCGATTAACCGAACAATTCACAAAAGCATGTGACAATATTGTCACATGCTTCTGATGTGTAAAAACTCATTTTGCTTTGGTAAGATCAATGTAAAAATTGTTCCTTTTTCTAGTTCTGATTGTACTTGTATCTTTATGAGTAGGGACTGTGCAGCTTTTTGTGCTAAATATAATCCCATTCCAGTTGAGGCATTGTCTTGATGCTTTGTTGTTGAAGTAAAGCCTTTATCGAAAATACGTGGCAAATCTTTTGAATGTATGCCACGACCGAAGTCTTCTATTTCAAGAACTATTTGTCCATTCTTTTGATAGTTTCTAATCATTATATCTGAGGATGTACTGTATTTAACTGCATTTGTTAATAGTTGTCTAATAATATAGGCAAGCCATTTAGCATCACTAAATACTTCAAATTCCTCAAGTTCGATATCGAAGCCTATTCCTTTATGTATACACCACGATTGTAGTGTCTTAATCTCAGTATAAATAACATCTTCAAGTTGGATTCTTTCAATATAAAGATCATTTTCGATAAAAGGTATTCTTTTTTGATGTAATTGCTGATCTAGCAAAAAGTGGATCCGTAACCATTCATACATTAAATGTGATTTCAATTTTTCATCGTTTATTCGATCAATCATTAAGTGCATAGCCGTTAATGGAGTCTTTACTTCATGAATCCACGATAACAGCTCATCTTTTTCCTGCTCTAACGCGGTTTGGTTTTCGGTTGCAATTTTTCTCAATAAGATCGTTTGGTTGGAAATACTATTTTCTACTATTTTTTCAAATGGACTATCTGGATTGGCGATACCTGATAAATCAAGATTATCTTCACGCTCTTCTAAACTCGTATAAAATTTTGTTTCTTTAGCATAACGAACGGCTAAGAAAAAAATAAACATTAAGAGCGATAAAAAGACAATATAGAGGAGTGACTGTAATGGTATGGACGAATCAATAAATGATACAAATAAGATTAAAGCCTGAGTAAGTAGAAAAAATAGTATCCAACTAAGTCTTTCAATAATAAATTTTTTAATCATTGGATTTCCTCTTCTAAAGCGATATATCCTTGACCAACTTTTGTTTCAATAAATCGTCCTAATTCAATTTCATCAAGTTTTTTACGTAATCGATTCACATTAACTGTTAGTGTATTATCACTTATAAATCGTTTATCATTCCATAATCTATTTATCAGTTCATCGCGACTAACAATCTTATTTTTTTGCTGGATTAATAGTTTCAATATAAATATTTCATTTTTTGAAAGTTCAATTGATCCACTATCATTTGTTACAGTATTTTTCTCGTAATCTACAGTAGCATTACACCAAGTTTTAAACGTGATTTTTTCGGTATTGTAATTATAGACTCGGCGAAGGGTGGCTTGTATTTTCGCAATTAGGACATCAAAATGAAATGGTTTTTGTACAAAATCATCAGCACCAAGCTGCATAGACATAACCATGTCAGAAGGGTGATCCCTTGAAGATAAAAAAATAATCGGTACGTTTGAATGAGAACGAATCATACGACACCAATGAAAACCATCATATTTTGGAAGCTGGATATCAATAACAACGAGGTCAGGCTTAATCTCAGTAAATTCTTGAATTACTTTACTAAAATCAGAAATGCCATAAACTTCGTAAGACCATTGTAATAATCGATCCTTAATCTCATTAAAAAGAGATGAATCATCCTCGATTAATAAGAGTTTAAACAATTTGAAGCACCACACTTTTCGTTTCTTTTCATTTAATTGTAAAGTAAAAACGATTTGAATTATATAAACAGATTAGAGATTAGATAAATATGCATAACATTTTCAATATTAAAATTAAAAAAGTAGTCAAATTGTAATAGTATTGCGACAATTTAAGACAAACTTATCATTTGTGTTACATTACTGTAACAAATACGACCTCTTTCGCTAATTTATGATATAAAAATTAGTAGAGAAGCGAGAGGAGAATGGCTTACACATGTTTAGTAAAAAAATTATTTCACTAACTTTAGCAGGCGTTTTACTGGCTTCGGCACCAATCACTTCGGTTAATGCTGCAAGTAAAAAAGTAGAAACGAAGCAAGCCGAAGTTAACAAATATCAAAACCAATTAACTGATTTAAGTAACCAAGTAAAAAACATAGATAACCAAATTAATGATACTGAAAAGCAAATTTCAGATAAGAAAGATGAAATTGCAAAAACAGAAAAAACGATTAAAGATAAAAATGATCGTATTACATATTTACAAGGACGTATTACGAAAAGAAACAATATTATAAAAGAGCGTTTACAAAAGATGCAAGAACAACCTCGCTCAAATTTAGTTACTGAAGTACTATTTAATTCAAGTAGTATTATGGACTTTTTTAGCCGTATTAGTTCAATCAATACGTTATTTCAAGCAGATCAAAACATTATAGATGATCAAAAAACAGAACAAGCAGAAGTAGTAAAAGAAAAGCAATCAATTAAAGATAAACAAGATACATTAGTTGCTGCAAAACAAGATTTAGTAAATAAACAAAATGACTTAGCTAATTCACAAAAAGAAAAACAACAAGCTATGAATCAAGCAACAAACCAATTAAAACAAGCTGTTGCAGAACTTCAAGCAGCAAAAGAAGATGCTACACGTCTTGAGCAAGAATCATTAAGATTAGCAGAATTACAGGATGCGTCTTCTCCTTCTGATAGTAGCCAACCAACTGGTCCGGTTGCTTCAGGGAATTCGATCGTTGATTATGCAATGCAGTTTACAGGAGTTCCTTATGTATTTGGTGGAACTACTCCAAGTGGATTTGATTGTAGTGGATTCATTTGGTATGTGTACTCTCATACAGGACACAGCATCGCAAGAGGAAACGTAGCTACTTATTGGAACCAAGTAACAAAAGTTAGCTCACCAGAACCAGGTGATCTAGTATTCTTAAAAGATACGTATATTAGTGGTCCATCTCATATGGGAATTTACATTGGTGGAAACCAAATGATTCATGCTGGAAGTAAAGGAATTGGAACAGTTAGCTTAAGCAGTGGATTTGTTCGTTCTCACTTCTTAGGATATGGCCGTTTCTAAATAAATTAAATTAATAGAGTATAAGTATTGTGAAGTGTGTACAATATTTATACTCTTTTTTGATTCCAGTAAAAAACGATTGTCCAATTTTATGAGACAATCGTTTTTTTATATGGAATACTATTCAGGTTGAGATGCATTTTGTTTTTGTGCTTTCAATAAATCTCTAATTTCTACAAGTAATTCTTCTTGCTTCGTTAGTACTTGAATTTCTTTTTCTTCAATTTCTTCTTCTTTTGTTTTTTTCCAAGAGGTTAATTTGTTTATTAATTTGATGAAGATGAAAATTGAAACTGAGATAATTAAGAAATCAACAATTGATTGGATAAACATTCCGTATGCTATTGTAGCTTTTCCATGGGTGTAAGATAATTTTGAGAAATCTTTTCCACCTAATAGAAGTCCGAGTATTGGCATCATAATGTCACTAACAAGTGAGGATACAATTTTACCAAATGCTCCCCCCATGATCACACCGACTGCTAAGTCAAGAACATTCCCTTTTAAAGCAAATTTTTTAAACTCTTCTAACAAGTCTTCCAACCACCTTTCCAAAAAAGTATCTTTATTAGTGTACATACACATTCACTAGTCATCAAGTAAAAGTTAAAAAGAGTCGATTTAGTTCATTTATCCGTAAATATATGGTAAATACTAAGTAGAGTGAAAAAGGAGTGTGTGTTGATGAAGAGTGAATTAGCTACTTTTGCTGGTGGGTGTTTTTGGTGCATGGTAAAGCCTTTTGATAAGGAAGAAGGAATTATAAAGGTTGTGTCAGGATACACAGGAGGAACAACTGAAAATCCAACATATGAAGAGGTTTGTTCAGACACAACAGGACATTACGAAGCGGTTCAAATTACATTTGATCCAGATGTTTTTTCCTATGAAAAATTACTAGATATCTTTTGGCGACAAATTGATCCAACAGATGTAGGCGGTCAGTTTCATGACAGAGGTAGCTCATACAAAACAGCCATATTTTATCATACAGTCGAACAACAGAATGCGGCGATTGCTTCTAAAGAAGCATTAGAAAAGAGTGGAGTCTTTTCTAAACCGATTGTTACTGAAATTCTACCTGCTAAACCATTTTATGAAGCAGAAGAGTATCATCAGGGCTACTATAAGAAACATCCAATCCGCTATGAAATGTACCGAAAAGGTTCAGGTCGTGCTACGTTTTTAAAGGATACTTGGAAGGAACATCAAAAGGAATTAAAGAAAAAATTAACTCCGCTTCAATATGCTGTTACACAAGAAGATGCAACAGAGCCACCATTTCAAAATGAATATTGGGATCATAAAGAAAAAGGAATTTACGTTGATATCGTTTCAGGTATTCCATTATTTAGTTCACTTGATAAGTTTGATTCACATTGTGGTTGGCCAAGTTTTACAAAACCAATTCTTCAAGGAGAACTTGAAGAGAAAAAAGATTACAGCCACGGAATGATTCGAATAGAAGTACGAAGCTCCGAAGCTGATTCACATTTAGGGCATGTGTTTGATGATGGTCCAGGAGAAAACGGTTTACGTTATTGTATTAATTCAGCTGCTTTACGCTTTGTTCCTTATGAAAAAATGGATGAAGAAGGCTATTCAGGGTATAAACAAATCTTTAATAGAAAATAATGAGTATGAAAGAAGATGTCTGATGATTGTCAGGCATTTTTTATTTGGTACAATTCATGAATATTAATAATGTAGTTAAATCTTTTATAAAATAGGCTCTTTTTTAAAAGATTGTTGCTTTTAGGTTTTTGAATTAAAAGACAGAAGTTGATTGGAACGGAAGGGTGCTCGACTCCTGTGGGAGATGCGGGAAGGCTGAGACCCCACAGGAGCGTAAGCGACGAGGAGGCTCAGCTCACGCCCCTAGGAAAGCGAGCATCCTGGAGTGGAAACCAACTTACACATACTGAAATAGCAACAATGTATATGAAAAAAGACATAAAATAAAAAGTTACAAAAATATTTAACTAAATTTTCTAAAAATAATGACAAATCATTTTTAGGTATGCTAAAATGAAATTGTCAAAGGTTGTTCACAATTTAGACACATTTATAAGGAGGGATATCAATGAATTTTTCAGATCATAAAATCGTTACCTTATACACTACATTATCACGTGTTATCTTTTTAATTGGACTTATTCTTTTTATATCTTGTTTTTCTGTAAGCGCTTTACATGGTAATTTCATTTTATTAACAATAAGTATTTCAATAATGGGTACATGCTCTACATTATTTATTCTAGGCCTATTTCTAGGGTTAATGTTTTCGGTGCCTTCAAATAAATGAAAAGATAAAAAGTAAAAAGTTATCCTTTTAGTCGACTGGCTAAGATGATAACTTTTTTTATTGGTTTAAAAGTCGTTATATTCATCACTTTCTGAAAATTTGTAATTCATGTTATAATTAAAAACATGTTTTTCAAACTAGGGGGTGCAGCAGTAGATGGGTATATTTAAAAAATTAATTGGCATGGATCGAAATGTATGGATTCGTGTGATTGGGGAAACAGTTACGAATAGTGCAATGATGATGCTTATGCCATTTTTTGCTTTATATCTACAAAATAAAGTAGATTCAATGTTGAAAGTAGGATTTATTATGGCTATTTCACCAATTTCCTCATTATTTGGCTCAATGATTGGTGGAAGATTAGCAGATATATATGGAAGAAAGAAAATGATGGTTTTTTCAACAATTGCATCGGCTATTATATTATTCTGTTTTTCATTAGTCGATGGGTATGGTGAGTTTCTTGTATTATCTGTATTGCTTGGAGTTAGCAATTCATTTTTTAGCCCTGCTGCGTCAGCAATGGTAGCTGATGTAACAGAGCCAGAAAAGCGAACAGAAGCATACGGTTTATTACGTGTCGGTAATAATGTAGGAGCAGTTATTGGACCTTTAATCGGTACCTCTATTTACTTTCTTTCAAAGGATGTTCTATTTTATATTGCTGCAATCATTTTAGGTATTTATAGTATTGTGCAAGCAATTTATTTAAAAGAAACACTTCCTTCTGTAAAGCAAGACAAAAAAGAAGTAGATACAAAGATTCCTTTTAATAAAGTTGTTCGTATAGTTGCAACAGACCATCTATTATTCTTTTATATTGCAACTGGCATCATTATTGCGATGGGATTTTCACAAATTGAAGGGATGTTACCTCTCTATTTCAAACAAACGTTGACTTCAATCTTTGGAAAGTGGAATCCATTTCCTTTTTTAATGTCCTTTAATGGGATATTAGTCGTTCTTTTTCAATTCCCAATTTCTAGTTACTTATCAAATAAGCCAATTGGAAAAACGATGTATTACGGTACGTTATTGTTTGGTTTAGGTATCCTTTCAATCGGCGTTGCTCCTCATATACTAGTGTCTTTCGGATTAAGTAAAATAGTAGGATTAATTATTTTATTAGTCATTTATACGTATTACACTTTTGGAGAAATGGTGATGTCACCTGTTCAAACGACTTTTGTTGCAAATATTGCTCCTGAAGATTTACGTGCTACCTATATGGCAGTGGGAAGTATGAAATGGACAATTGGTGGGTTTTTAGGACCAATATTAGGCGGCTTTTTATTTGATCGTGAATTAGGATTATGGTTATTTATCATATTAGGTGCGGGTGTTGTGATTTCAGGTATTTTATACAGATCACTTGATTCGAAAGTGGCATTACGTGAAAAGGAAAAAGATATGGCAATTTAAAAAGGTTCTTTTCTATAAGATTGGTAAAGTAAACCTATGAGAAAGAAGTTGATTGGAACTGAAGGTGCGAGACTCCTGTGGGAGCAGCGGGACAGGTGAGACCCCGAGGCGTGATAGTGCCGTGGAGGCTCACCGCCTAACCCGCGGAAAGCAAGCATCCTGGAGTGGAGATCAACTTATCACCTTCTTAATTAGCTCTTTTTAGAGGTGATTTCGCATTTTGCTTCCGAGTTCCAAACCCTAATGCGATGGCAGCGCCAATACAGCTAGAAAAGCAACCAGCAAACAAATTCAATGATGGATCTGACTCACCAATTATAACGGAAGCTATTCCTCCAATTACCGGGAAAAGTGCAACCATATAGCCACTTTGAGCTCCTCCAATTTTTTCTACAAGCTTCAAATAGAATAACCATGCTACAAATGAAGCAACCAGAGTTAAATATAGCAACACAGATAAGTATGAAAACGATGTTGGAAATATAAATTCTTGTCCTTGGAATAATACAATTACTCCCATCAATATACTGCCCACTGTAAATCCAATGGCATTTGCATAGATAGGATGCACCTTGTGACTTGCATTTCGTGCCGAGCTGGCGTCACCTACTGCTGTTAGAAGTGTACCTAAGATTGCAACCATAATTCCTTTTATGTCGTTGGACCCTTGAAAGTTGTTCAAATTCGGATAGATGAGAATACACACGCCTAATACACCCAAAATCCCCCCAAACAAAACGCGTGAATGTAACTTTTCTTTTAAAAAAATACGAAGAGTAATCGGGGTCAAAATCACCTTTAATGAAAAAACCAATGTTACGATTGCTGCAGAACTCAAAATTGTGGCGTAATAAAGGCATAAGTAGCTTAATGTAAAGTTACATACACCAAAAACTATTACAAATGGGATATCTTTTCTTGTTGGCCTCCCTTTTGGTCGAAGGAACCAAACAAGAATCAAAAATAAAAAGGCTGTCATAACTAAACGATAAGTTAAGGATAATTCCAAGCTGACAGGAGTTCCTTGAATTTTTACTGCAATAAAGTTGAGTCCCCATACAATCAAACAAAATATGTACATAAATATTGTCATAAGATATCTCCCAGATCAAAATTTTTTCTAAATTCATTATTCATTTACACTGTCATTTCTAAAAGGTACAGTTTACAATAAACACAAATGACAGATGAGGTAATTCAATGATGAATGAACTAATATTTAATATCAATCGAAAAAGTAACTCTCCTATGTACCAACAAGTTTATCAATACATACGTACTCAGATTTTATCTGGTAAATTAGAAAGGAATACAAAGTTGCCATCAATTAGACAACTTGCTATCCAATTAGAGGTCAGCAGAAATACAACTCAGGTAGCCTATGAACAATTGCAATCGGAAGGATATATTCGAAGTGAGAACAAAAAGGGATTTTTTGTAGAGGCCACTATATCGGATGAGACGCTTAATTATGAACCCATTAGAGAACAACATCATGAAAGAAATCAAACTGACATGAAAACTATTGACTTTAAGATTGGGACAGTGGACCAAGAGAACTTCCCTATAAAAAAATGGAGGATGCTTACAAACAAAATCATTAAAGACTCTAGCATGTTTTCATACGGAGAAAAACAAGGCGATATTAAGTTAAGGAAGGTACTAGCAGATTACTTGTTTCAATCAAGAGGGGTTAATACTTCTGCTGAACAGATTATTATTGGCAGTAGCACACAACACTTGTTATTACTTTTGTCGCTGTTGCTAAAGCAAGACTATCATTATCTGGCAGTAGAAGACCCTGGATATGATGTGGCAAGGGAACTATTTGCTCTTCAGTCATTTATTATTGATCCGATCCCGGTAAAAGAACAAGGCATCCAAGTTGATCGCCTTTTAAAGTCGCCTTCTAGACTTTTATATGTCACTCCTACTCACCACTTTCCATTTGGAGTGACTATCCCCGTCAATGAAAGATTAAAGTTAATTCAATGGGCGAAAAGGGTGGAAGGATATATTATTGAGGATGATTACGATAGTGAATTTCGATATATCCATCAACCTGTACCGTCTCTTCAAAGTTTAGATTCTAATGATAGGGTGATTTATTTAGGAACTTTTTCAAAGGCACTACTACCTTCTATCCGTGTCAGTTATATGGTTTTACCTAGGAGGCTAGTAAGTGAATATAAAAAGATACTCCCTTTGCTTGAGCAAACATCCTCATCTATTCATCAGAGAACACTGGCGACCTTTATGAATGAAGGATATTGGTACTCACACTTAAGGAAGATGAAAGCTTTGTATAAACGTAAAATGAATCTATTGAATAGGGAATTACTAAAACACTTTAAGAATTATGTTGAAATAAAAGGTGGTAGCTCCGGAATTTTCGTTATTATTGAAGTTAAAACAAAAATGAGTGAAAAAATGCTAATTGAAAGGGCATATAAACACGGAATTGCAGTTTATCCTTGCTCGAAGTATTTTTCGAAATATATACCACAATATCCGCATATTCAACTTGGATTAGGTAGTTTAAGTGAAGAAAAGATAATAAAAGGAGTATCTCAACTAGCAAAAATTTGGTTGTAATCTTGATTTTTCCCCTAAAAAAGGTTTTTCTTTTTCTTATTTGGGGTAGCACCACATCGTTAACAAGCTAAGATTTTAAAGTACCCCCTAAACGAAAATTTTTATAGCACCGAAGTTCATTTTTATCGTATTGGGAGTTGTAATCAACTAACGCATTCTAATATAGCAACAATGTATCCGAAAACAACCTTCTTTTTTTGTCATTTTATAAAGGTTATTCTAAAGTATGTCGGACCTTGGTCATTTCACACTTGAATTGTTTCTGCATAGTTTATAAAGAAATTAGGTTTCTACCCATTAAGGCTTATACACTTTTGAAGAAAGTGGTACAATAGAAGCAGCAATTAGTTAGTAGGGGGAACATCATGAAAATCAAGTTAGGTTTATTATACGGCGGTAAATCCGCAGAACATAAAGTATCATTACAAACAGCTTTTGCTGTTATTTCTGCATTGGATCATTCGAAATTTGATGTGTATCCAATATATATATCTGAACAAGGTGAATGGTTACAAGGTAAGAGAATTGAAGGTAAGGTAGAAAGCGTTGCTCAGCTTAAATTTTCTCAAGATGATCAATCAGTACAAGAAATTGCTCCTGTTGCATTAACTTCATCTATTATACCTGCATCTGCACAGCAACCATCTTCAGAGCCGATTGACGTTATTTTCCCATTACTTCATGGACCAAATGGTGAAGATGGAACAGTACAAGGCTTACTAGAATTATTAAACATTCCTTACGCTGGAAATGGCGTGTTAGCATCTGCTGCTGGGATGGATAAAGTAATTATGAAAAACTTATTCGCTCAAGCTGGAATTCCACAAGCGAAATATGTTCATTTCTTAAAAACAGAGTGGAAAGAAAATCCAGAAAAAACTTACGAAGCTGTTGAAAAAGAATTAGGCTATCCAGTTTTCGTTAAGCCTGCAAACTTAGGTTCAAGCGTAGGGATTAGTAAAGCGAAAAATCGTGAATCATTAATTGCTGCATTTGAAGAAGCTTTCCAATTTGATCGTAAAATTATTATTGAAGAAAATATCGTTGGAAGAGAAATTGAAATAGGTGTTTTAGGTAACGACAAAGTTGCATGTTCTGTTGTTGGGGAGATTAAACCATCTGTTGAATTCTATGATTACAATGCGAAATACGAAAGTGGAGAAACTGGCTTAATTATTCCTGCACAAGTTGAAGAAGAAGTGTATGAAAAAATTAAACACTATGCTGAAGTAGCATTTAAAGCGATCGATGGATCTGGTTTAACTCGTGCAGATTTCTTCGTAACAGAAGATGGTGGCGTATTAATTAATGAAGTTAATACAATGCCTGGTTTCACGCCATTTAGTATGTATCCTCAGTTATGGCAAGCTACAGGATTAACTTACCCAGCATTAATTGAAAAATTAATTGATCTTGCAATTGAGCGCTACGAACAAAAACAACAAATAAAATACAATATTTAATAGCATATGAACAAGGCTGACCGAATAGAAAAGTGCACATGCACCGAATGGTCAGTCTTTTCTACGGAAAGAATGAATAGAGATTGGAGTGGTCATGATGGGGATTAATCGTACTGTTGAACAAATAGCTCATATGATTCCAGGAAGTACATTGATCGGAAATTCTGTTGAAATAAATGGTGTATCAACAGATTCAAGAGAAAATTTACAAGGTAAATTGTTTATCCCAATAAAGGGAGAAAAATTTGATGCGCACCAGTTCTTACCACAAGCAATCGAAAATGGTGCAGCAGCAATTTTATGCTCAAAAAGTTATGAGGATGTTCCTACAAATGTACCTGTTGTTTTAGTAGAAGATACATTAGAAGGACTACAACAACTGGCGAAAAGCTATTTAAAAGAGTGGAACGGAAAAGTAGTTGGTATTACAGGGAGTAATGGGAAAACTTCAACGAAAGATATTTTAACTAGTATCCTTTCAGCTAAATATAAAGTACATAAGACGCAAGGTAACTATAATAATCATATTGGTCTACCATTAACTGTTCTTTCAATGGACGAAGATACAGAAGTTGCTGTACTTGAAATGGGAATGAGTAATTTTGGTGAAATTGAATTACTTACGAAAATAGCAAATCCAGATGCAGCAATTATTACAAATATTGGTGAATCCCATATGATGGAGCTTGGATCTCGTGCGGGTATTGCAAAGGCTAAGCTTGAAATTGCAGAGGGTTTAAAAGAAAACGGTACTTTATTAATTAATGGGGATGAACCATTGTTAATTGAAGGGGTAAAAGATATATCTTTTAAAGGAACTATTGAAACGTTTGGGTTTAATCAAAGTAACAACCTGTACCCAACAACCTTTGAATTAACAGAAAATGGTAGTACTTTCGAGGTTAATAAAATAGAGAACAAAACATTTACTTTATCTGTTTTAGGAAAACATAATATCAGTAACACATTAGCCGCTATTGGTGTTGCAATGAAATTTGGTTTAACTTCTGCTGAAATTGAAAAGGGATTAGAGAATTTACAGCTGACAAAGATGCGTATGGAATTATTAAAAGCACCAAATGGTGTAACTTTAATAAATGATGCATACAATGCGAGCCCAACTTCAATGAAAGCAGCAATTGATCTAGTTTCGGATTTAAAAGGATTTGCACGTAAGTTTGTAGTGTTTGGAGATATGCTTGAACTTGGTGATCAAGAAGTAGCTTTTCATGAGGAAATTGGTAGTGAAGTTGCATCAAAAGGAATTGATTATCTTTACACATATGGGGAACTAGCTTCAAATGGTGCAGCGGTAGCAAAAAAAGCGATGAGTGAATCACGCGTTAAATCATATCAAGATAAAGAAAAATTAATCCAAGATTTATTACAAACTGCAAAAGAAAATGATCTAATAGTAGTTAAGGCTTCACGTGGGATGAAATTAGAAGAAGTTGTAAATGCGATTTTAGAAAAATAGGTTTGAGGAGAAACGGAAATGGATCAGGCATTAATTAAAAAACTTAAGTTAAATGTTGATGAGAAAACACTTATTTTAAATGCCCCTGAAGAATATCTATTATCAGCAAAGGAATCTCTTGGTGAAAATCTGCATACAGAAGTCCAAGGAGAGTATTCTTTTGTTCAAGCATTTTTATTTTCGAAAGATGATGTTAATAAAATTGCACCGACGGCTGTTTCTGTAAGTAATGACAGCACAATGCTGTGGCTTTGCTATCCGAAAAAGAGCTCGAAAATAAAAACAGATATTACACGAGACCAAGGATGGGAAACGTTAGAGAAATTAGGCTATGTTGGAGTTTCGCTAATTTCAATTGATGATACTTGGTCTGCGATGCGTTTTCGTGGGGCGGAGCTTACAAAACCGGCACGAAGAACGTCTTCCGCAACAAAAACGGTTAAAAAAGTTACTACTAATAAAGTAGTAGAAGTACCAGAAGATTTACAAAAAGTCTTAAAAGAGAATTCAGAGTGTGAACTATTCTTTACAAATTTAGCGTATACACACCGTAAAGAATATGTAAATTGGATCACAAGTGCTAAGCGTGAAGAAACTAGAAACAAGCGAATTGTTGGTACAATTGAGCGTTTAAGGAAGGGAATTAAAAATCCAACGATTAAACTATAGGTGGTTTGCTTTTTATTCTATTTATAAGTATAATGAGTAGATATTGTTTCCTTTTTATTTTGCTACGGAACATTGATATCCACTAAAAATGAACCTTCCTATGATAAGTTACGAAACAAAGTTACACATATTAAATATAAAATATAAAAGATAGATATATAAGCTGAATGAAACATTTTCCATTTAACCTTTACGAAAAATAGGAAAAAATGATTGTATGAGCGTAATTTATTTTTGAAGTAGTATGTTACGATAATTGTTTTCGTGCAAATTTTCGTCTAAAAGATCGATTCAACTTATATAGAAACAAAGGAGAAAACACATTGACAACATTTCAAGAACTAGGTTTAGACAGTAAAATCCTTTTCTCAATTGAAAAATTAGGATTTGAAGAAGCAACTCCAATTCAAGCACAAACAATCCCATTAGCAAAACAAGGCCATGATGTAATTGGTCAAGCGCAAACAGGTACAGGGAAAACAGCAGCGTTTGGTATTCCACTACTTGAAAAAATTGACATTAAAGGCGAAAACGTACAAGGAATTGTTATTGCTCCAACAAGAGAATTAGCAATCCAAGTAGGTGAAGAGCTACACAAAATTGGAATGCACAAAGGCGTTAAAATCCTTCCAATCTATGGTGGACAAGATATTAGCCGTCAAATGCGTTCATTAAAGAAAAATCCTCACATTATTGTTGGGACACCAGGTCGTATTCTTGACCACATCAACCGTCGTACACTTAAACTTCATGGCGTACACACAGTTGTCCTTGATGAAGCGGATGAAATGCTAAACATGGGCTTCATTGAAGATATTGAATCAATCTTAAAAGATGTACCAGAAAATAAACAAACACTTCTTTTCTCAGCAACAATGCCAGATCCTATTCGTCGCATTGCAGAAAGATTTATGACAAATCCACAAATCGTGAAAGTGCAAGCAAAAGAAGTGACAATGCCTAATATTGAACAACACTTCGTAGAAGTTCAAGAAAAAAATAAGTTTGATGTATTAACTCGCTTATTAGATATACAATCTCCAGAATTAGCAATCGTATTTGGTCGTACAAAACGTCGTGTTGATGAGCTTTCTGAAGCTTTAAACTTACGTGGATATGCTGCTGAAGGTATTCATGGAGATTTAACACAAGCAAAACGTATGTCTGTTTTAAATAAATTCAAATCAGGTTCTATTGATGTATTAGTTGCAACAGACGTAGCGGCTCGTGGTTTAGATATCTCAGGTGTTACACATGTTTATAACTTTGATATTCCTCAAGATCCAGAAAGTTACGTTCACCGTATTGGACGTACAGGACGTGCAGGTAAATCAGGTATTGCAATGCTATTCATCACACCACGTGAGTTTGGTCAATTGAAAAATATTGAGCGTACAACTAAACGCCGTATGGAGCGTATGACACCTCCAACACTTGACGAAGCAATTGAAAGCCAACAACGCATTATTGCTGAAAAATTAACGTCAACAATGGAAAACGATAACTTAACGTTCTACAAACGTATCGCAGAAGAATTACTTGAAGAACATGATTCTGTAAAAGTTGTAGCAGCAGCGTTAAAAATGCTTACTAAAGAACCAAATGAAACACCAATTAGATTAACAGATGAGCCTCCAATGGTTGGAAAACGTGATCGTTCTCGTGGAAACGGTGGCGGTGGATACCGTCGCGGTGAAAACAAACGTGGTGGTGGAGATAACCGTCGTGGTGGAGATAACCGTCGTGGCGGAGATAGCCGTCGTGGTGGAGATAGTCGTCGTGGAGATCGCGATAATCGTGGTGGAAACGGTGGCGGCGGAAACTACCGTGGCAAACGTAACGAAGGAAATCGTGATGGAAACCGTGGCGGACAACGCAGAACTCAAGAAAGTAAATAATTAATAATAGAAAGACATTGGGAAACCAGTGTCTTTTTCTTTTTCCTTCACTTTGTTGTTTTTTAAAAAAATTCGTGTGGTTTGAATGACTTGAAGCAAACTAAAGAAAAAAAGTGAAGGGTTGGAAATAACATGCTGGTACGGCTAGGGTATGTAGCGATGAGCGTTCATCTACAGAATGCTTCACCATCTCAAACAATGACATTTGCTCAATTTAAGCGTACAGAGGATCGAAATGCGGCTTTACGAAAGTTAGAGCGTATATCTTTATCAAATTTAGAAAATTGTTTGCGCTTGTTAAAACACAATAAAGCATATGATATTTCATTTTTTCGTTTAAGCTCTAAATTAATTCCGCTTGCCAATCACGAAGAGTTACTCGATTGGGATTACTTACCCCCTTTGAAACAATCTCTCGGTGTAATAGGGGACTTTGTAAACAAAAATCAAATGCGTGTCGATTTTCATCCAGACCATTTTGTGATTCTTAATTCGGAAGACAAAGATTTATTAAAAGCATCATTAAAAACTTTACGAATGCATTATCAACTTTTAAAATTGATGAAACAAAATCCTGAACACCGATGTGTTCTCCATGTTGGTGGTGGCTACAATGACAAGGAAAAAGCACTTGAGCAATTGATTGAAAATTTTTCAGTTATTCCAACTTCACTCCAAAAAATGCTATTATTTGAGAATGATGATACAACATTTACATTTGATGAAACACTTTTTGTATGTGAGAAGTTAGATGTGCCCGTTGTTTTTGATTATCACCACCATCTTGTTCATCATACAAATGAGAGCTGGACTTCCAATTGGGAAAGAGCTGTTAAAACATGGAGACACTCTAATCTACCAATGAAAATGCATATTTCTAGTCAGAGGGATGAGAAGGATATACGTGCACATGCTGACTATATAGATACGAAACAATTTCTTGAATTTTTGAATGGAATAAATGGATCAGTTGATCAAATTGATTGTATGATTGAAGCGAAGAAAAAAGACGATGCATTGTTTAGATTAATGAAGGACCTTAAAATGGAGTCCTCTGTTGAAATCATAAATGGGAGTAGCTTTTATTTTAAACCTTAGAAATTAAAAAAGGGTGAGGGAAATGATTGTTGGTATTGGGATTGATTTAGTAGAAATGCAACGTATAAAAGAAATGATTGAAAAGCAGCCTAAGTTTTTAGATAGAATTCTTACGGAAAATGAAATGACTGTTTTTCATTCTTTGAGTAAAAAAAGACAGGTTGAATTTTTAGCTGGACGGTTTGCTGCAAAAGAAGCTTGTTCAAAAGCGTTTGGTACAGGTATTGGAAAAGAAATTAGCTTTCAAGACATCGAGATTTTGAATGATGAAAAAGGAAAGCCAATCCTAAAAGTAGATTTTCCATACATAGCACATATCTCCATTACACATACTGAGCATTACGCTGCTGCTCAAGTAGTTTTTGAAGAAATTCGTTAATAGCCAACTGAAATAAAACAATTCCTTGCAATATCGAGGGATTGTTTTATTTATTTTTTTAATAAATAAACTTGTTATTAAAGCTAGTCTGCATATTCTAGAGCTTGGTCACATATATTTTTGTGAGGATAGGAGAAGAAGCAAGGGCGCAACGTGCATGAATAAATAGGTTTGGACATCTTAGCTACACGCAGACATTTATTCCTTGCCATTGCATGTGGAATCTTCTTTGAGATTATGGGGAAGAAGGAGCTGGGGGAAATGAAAAAAAAGCTTGTAGCGATGCTTTTTGTTGTTACGTTGATCTTTTCACTAACAGCATGTGGAACGAAAAGCAAAGATGATGTTGTTCAGTCATTGAATGATCAAATTGTAAAAATGTCTGGGTACAAAGCGGATGCAACATTAACGATAAAGAATGGTAATGATCCGCAGGAGTATAAAGTAGAGATTTGGCATAAAAAACCATCTTTTTATCGTGTACAATTAAAAAATGCTAAAAGTGAGCAAAATCAGATCATTTTGCGAAACAATCAAGGGGTATTCGTTTTAACACCTGCACTGAATAAGAGTTATCGTTTTCAAAGTGATTGGCCATCTAACAGTAGTCAACCATACTTGCCGGAATCTTTAGTAAAGGATTTAATGCAAGATAAAGATGCAACATTTAAAACGACAAATAATGGATATATCTTTGAAACAAAAACCAATTATCAAAATAAACAGTTGTTGCCTACTCAAGAGATCACATTTAATAAAAAAGGTTTAACACCACAATCTGTAAAATTATTAGATACTGATAAAAATGTTGTGTTGGATGTTAAATTTAAATCAGTAAAATACAATGCGAATTTTGATAATGATGCCTTTGATGTAAAGAAAAACATGACAAGTGCGGGAATAGGTGTACCAACTGTTGCTGATGGTCAATCGAATTTCCTAGTTACTCAATATCCGAATTATTTAATGGATGGTGTATCACTTGTTGATCAACAAGATTTAAAAACAAAAGACGGTGTTCAAGTCTTCCTTTCGTATAAAGGTAAAAAGTCATTTACTATAGTGGAGCAAAAATCAGTCGTATCTGAAACGAGCACGATGATGGATGTAAGTGGAGAACCAGTTGACCTTGGATTTACAGTTGGCGCGTTATCTAATAAGTCCATTTCTTGGTCATATAAAGGAACTGATTTTACAATCGTTTCAACAAATCTTACTCAAGATGAGTTAATAAAAGTAGCGAAATCAGTTGGACAAAAGGCTACTAAATAATATGTTTTAATTATAAAATGTTGACGTGTCTTTTATAGCACGTCTTCTTCTTTGTTAAAATCTTTTAATTGGAAACGGAGGAACTTGACATTTCCTTCAATGAAGCAAATAATTTTAGTCATACTATTCACTAACTGGATTGTAATTAAAAGGAAGTGTAAAAATGGAAACTAATATGTATTATCGAGATACTTGGGCAGAGATTAATTTAGATGCAATCAAATCAAATATTAAGCAAACTCTTGCTCAATATCCAAAATATAAAGAAGTTTATGTTGCACTAAAAGCGAATGCATATGGACATGGTTATGCAGAAGTTGCTGAAGCAGCATTAAAAGCTGGTGTAACTAGAATTTTAGTGGCATTTATTGATGAAGGCATCTATTTGCGCAATGCAGGTATAGAGGCGCCTATTTTAGTCCTTGGGGCATCTAGACCAACGGACGTTTCAATGGCAATCAAGCATAATTTAACACTTGCTGCATATAATGTGGATTGGTTAGAGGGAATTGCAAAAAACTTAAAAAGTAATGAATCGATTACAATTCATTTGAAATTTGATACAGGCATGGGAAGAATCGGTCTACGTACGAAAGAAGAATGGTTAAAAGCTGAAAAAATTTTAAGCCAGCATCCTAATATTATTTTTGAAGGGGTGTTTACACACTTTGCAACAGCGGATGAGTTAAACCGTGCGTATTTTAGCGAACAACTTTCGAACTTTAAAGAAAAGTTAACTTGGTTAGAAGAATCAGATCGAGTTCCTCCGTTAATTCATTGTTCTAATAGTGCTGCGACTATATTAGAAAAAGGATTATTTAATACTGTTCGAATGGGGATAGTTATCTATGGGTTAACTCCGTCAGTTGAAATGAAGAAGGAAATTCCTTTTACACTTCAGCCGGCACTTTCCCTGCATACAAAAATTTCTCATGTAAAGCAATTAGAACCGAATAAATTTATAAGTTATGGTGCGACCTATTCAACGAAAGCAAATGAATGGATTGGGACAATTCCGATTGGTTACGCAGATGGTTGGCTACGTGATATGCAAGATTTTAATGTATTAGTCGACGGGAAAAAAGCTCCAATCGTAGGAAGAGTTTGTATGGACCAATGCATGATTAAATTACCTGATTATTATCCGGTTGGAACTAAGGTAACCTTAATTGGTACGCAAGGTGATCAGACTGTAACAGCGGAAGATGTTGCTGCTCATATGAACACGATCAACTACGAAGTGACTTGCTTAGTTAGTCACCGAGTGCCAAGAAAATTTATCGAGGACAACAAAGTCGTTTCTGTAAATAATTTCCTTTTAAAAGACTAATTCCAAAGATAATGTATATAAATTGTATGAAACGTATGTGTTTGGAAAAGATAAACGAAGAGAAAACTTACTTTCCATTCCCTAAAATTAATGATATTATATGGAAAGGGAGATATACGGGTAATAGTTGATTCTGGAGGTGCTGAGACTTGTCTGAAGCAAATGCAACAACTGAAATAACAATCCGTTTACCTAAACATGTCGTAAGCGAACTTGATGGATTAGTAAAGCAGGAGAACGGAAATCGTAACGAATATATATATCAAGCGACAAAGATGTTCTTAAAAGATCGTAAACGACGTCAAAGCCGTGAACAAATGAGACGTGGTTATATGGAAATGGCGAAAATAAACTTGCTAATATCTTCTGAGTCATTTTATGCTGAGTCTGAAGCTGATTCGAAAGTGGAGCGCTTAGTAAGCGGGGGGTAATCACTTGATTGTAAAACGTGGCGACGTTTATTTTGCAGATCTTTCCCCTGTCGTTGGTTCTGAACAAGGTGGAGTTCGTCCAGTTCTTGTTATCCAAAATGACATCGGTAACCGTTTTAGTCCTACTGTTATTGTCGCTGCGATTACAGCGCAAATCCAAAAAGCGAAACTCCCAACACATGTTGAAATTGACGCGAAAAAGTATGGATTTGAACGTGATTCCGTTATTTTACTAGAACAGATTCGTACGATTGACAAACAAAGGTTAACCGATAAAATTACACATCTTGATGATGAGATGATGGAACTAGTAGACGAAGCGCTTCAAATTAGTCTAGGATTGGTTGATTTTTAAAAAGTTGCTTTTTAGCAGCTTTTCCTACATAACTTGAAAATTACACATACTTGATGATATAACCCTTTCGCTTTGAAAGGGTTATTTTTTAAGTTTTGGCTCTGTTAAAGTTTATTGTTGATAATTAATACTATCGAATTTCAACAAACTTTTACAGAGCCTAAGTTTTAGATAGCTTGAAAATGAAAGGGTGTATTCATTTGAACAGTGAAAAATTAGAAAAAATGATTGCAAAAGAATTAAATGTAACTTCTCAGCAAGTGAAAAATGTCATTGCTTTAAAAGAGGAAGGCAATACAATTCCTTTTATCGCACGTTATCGTAAAGAAAAAACAGGAAATCTAGATGAAGTTCAAATTAACGATATTCTTGAAAAATATGAGTATGAAATAAATTTACATAACCGTAAAGAAGAAGTTATTCGATTAATTGCTGAAAAAGGGAAATTAACTGAAGAGCTTCAAAACAGTATCCAATCAGCTACTAAGCTACAAGAAATAGAAGATTTATATCGTCCATACAAAGAAAAGCGTCGTACTAGGGCGACCGTAGCAAAAGAAAAAGGGCTTGAACCATTAGCAGAATGGATTATGTCATTTCCGGAAGCTGGCAGCCTAGAAAATGAAGCTAAACAATACATAAACGAAGAAAAGGAAGTTGCTTCAATAGAAGATGCTGTTAATGGCGCGAAGGATATTATTGCGGAATGGGTATCAGATGATGCAACTTACCGTAAATGGATTCGGGAATATACAGCAAAACAAGGAAAGATCCAAACAAGCGTAAAAAACGAAGAGAAAGACGAGAAAAAAGTCTACGAGATGTATTACGCTTATGAGGAGCCAATTTTAAAAATTGTCCCTCACCGTATTTTAGCAATGAATCGTGGAGAGTCGGAGGAAATTTTACGAGTATCAATCCAACCGCCGATCGAAAATATTCTTCACTATTTAAACAAACAAGTGATCAGTAAACAATCAATTGTAAATCAAGTAATAACAGAAGTGATTGATGATGCATATAAACGCCTAATTCAGCCTTCAATTGAACGTGAAATACGAAATGAATTAACAGATAAAGCAGATGAACAAGCCATTAAAATTTTTTCTGAAAATCTTCGCTCACTGTTGCTACAACCTACTTTAAAAGGAAAAGTGGTACTTGGAGTTGATCCTGCCTTCAGAACTGGTTGTAAACTGGGCGTTGTAGATCCAACAGGAAAATTACTAAAAATTGATGTGATCTACCCTCATCCATTTAAAGGTGAAAAAGAAGAGATTCAGGCTCGTAAAAGGGAACAGGCAGTTGCTAAAATTGAAAACATCTTAACGTCATTTAACATTGAAACAATTGCAATTGGGAATGGAACAGCATCAAGAGAAACTGAAACATTTGTTTCAAGTGTATTAAAACAAATGAAAAAGAAAATATATTATGTCATTGTAAATGAAGCTGGGGCTAGTGTTTATTCTGCGTCAGAAATTGCACGAGAAGAATTTCCTGACCTACAAGTTGAAGAACGTAGTGCGGTTTCCATTGCGCGACGATTACAGGACCCACTCGCTGAACTTGTTAAAATTGATCCTAAATCAGTTGGAGTTGGATTATATCAACACGATGTTTCACAAAAAAGCTTGAACAACTCATTAACGTTTGTAGTCGAAACAGCAGTAAACCAAGTAGGTGTGAATGTAAATACAGCATCTGTTTCTCTTTTACAATATGTATCAGGGCTATCTAAAGTAGTCGCAAAAAATATTGTTAAGTATCGTGAAGAAAATGGGATGATAAAAGACCGTAAAGAATTAAAGAGCATTCCTCGACTTGGAGCAAAAACATATGAGCAGTGTATTGGATTTTTACGAATTATTGGTGGTGAAGAACCACTAGATCGTACTAGTATTCATCCGGAAAACTATACTCAAGTTAAAAAGCTTCTAAAATCATTAAAGAGAACATCAAATGATATCGGTACAAATGATTTAACGGAAGAGCTATTTAAACTGAATTTATCTTCTACTGCTGCGGAATTAAACATAGGCGAATTAACTTTACACGATATTATTAGTTCGTTACGCCAGCCAGAGCGTGATTTGCGTGACGAATTACCAGCGCCACTTTTAAGACAAGACATTTTACAAATAGAAGATTTGAAAGTTGGAATGGAACTAGAGGGAACAATCCGTAATGTAGTTGATTTTGGGGCTTTTGTTGATATTGGATTAAAGAATGATGGACTTGTACACATTTCAAAAATGAGCAGTAGTTTTATAAAGCATCCATTAGATGTAGTGTCTGTTGGGCAAGTTGTCAAAGTGTGGATTTCGGATGTTGACCTGAAAAAACAACGTGTCGCTCTTTCTATGCTACCAATCACACAAGAAGATTTAATCAAAGCCTAAATTTTTGGTAATAAAACCAGCATTGATTCAATATCTTTATTTGGTGACGATTTTTCTCTAAGAAAGCTTTCTGAATTTGAGCTTGAAACCAATTAGGCATTACCATTTAGGTCTCCTCCTTAAAAATATCTGCCCTTCTTTTCTATATGGAAGGGCAGATGATTAAATGAGCGAATAAAATCACTAGACCTAACTACTTTTAATAACCTAACGCCATTGTCCGATTAAAAAACAATCTCTATTCCGTTGTAGAGAAATCTATTAAGCGCATTTTTATTATTAATATGAAGTAGTAAAAGAGTTTCAGGAACTCTCATTTGTACAAATAGTTTATGCAAGACACCGGATAAAAGTGTATTGTACAAAAGAATTAAGGTTGTACTTTTTTTAGAGGAAAAGGTGATTTAATATGGAAAATAACCAATTACAAAAATTAGTAGAAGAACTATCAATCGAGAAATTTCAACGTCCCTTTCTTCACAATGCAACCTTTAACTCAAGACTTCGCACTACTGGTGGACGATATCTATTAAGTACTCATAACATCGAATTAAATAAACTTTACCTAGAAGAACACGGAATAGAAGAGCTGAAAGGTATTATTCTTCATGAACTATGTCACTATCATCTTCACTTAATGAAAAAAGGATATAAACATGAAGATAAAGATTTTAAAGAATTAATGAAAAAAGTGGGAGCTCCAAGATACTGTAAACCTCTTGTGAAATTGAAAAAGAAGAAAAAAACGCAAGAAATTAAATATAAATACATCTGTACAAACTGCGGACAAATCTACTTAAGGAAACGAAAAGTAGACCTAAAACGCTATGTTTGCGGCAAATGTGCAAACCCACTAAAAGAATCATAAAAACTGTTGACATCCATAATTCAAATGGGTTATATTATTACTTGTCACCGGTTAAACCGGTTAAAGATTCAACTGAGATAAACACCATATTAATAGGGTGAACAGCGCAACGATTATTCCGCAGTAAAGCGTAAACATCTCGAATCAACTTCGATGTAGCTTTGCAAGGAGACAGAATAATCTCCCAAGAATAACCGACTGCGACCAGCAGCGTAGCAACGAAAAATTATATTTAATCCAGATATTAATTCATCACACTTTAAGTATTCCGCAGTAGCTCAGTGGTAGAGCACTCGGCTGTTAACCGAGTGGTCGTAGGTTCGAATCCTACCTGCGGAGCCATTATAGAGAAGTACCCAAGTGGCTCAAGGGGCGCCCCTGCTAAGGGTGTAGATCGCTAACGCGGTGCGTGGGTTCGAATCCCATCTTCTCTGCCATACATACGGCCCGTTGGTCAAGCGGTTAAGACACCGCCCTTTCACGGCGGTAACACGGGTTCGAATCCCGTACGGGTCACCATAGTGGAGGATTAGCTCAGCTGGGAGAGCACCTGCCTTACAAGCAGGGGGTCGGCGGTTCGAGCCCGTCATCCTCCACCATATAAAATTTAAATATTGTTATTGAATCCAAATTTACGGATATCACATTATCGCGGGGTGGAGCACGATCGAATATGCTACGAAGCTTAGCTACAGCATACCAATCGAGCCGCTACTTGCAAAAACATCCTGAGATTGGGAAGGTCTACTATTATAGTTCATGGATCCATACTTATGGTTATCCACATTATCGCGGGGTGGAGCAGTCTGGTAGCTCGTCGGGCTCATAACCCGAAGGTCGCAGGTTCAAATCCTGTCCCCGCAACCAAATGGTCCCGTGGTGTAGCGGTTAACATGCCTGCCTGTCACGCAGGAGATCGCCGGTTCGATCCCGGTCGGGACCGCCATTATTTACTACTCAATGTAGTAATTTTCTTTTTTTCAGGACATAATATTTTATGTTGAAACAATTCATCATTGGGCTATAGCCAAGCGGTAAGGCAACGGACTTTGACTCCGTCATTCGTTGGTTCGAATCCAGCTAGCCCAGCCATATTATTTTTAAGTGCATCAGTGAAGATGTCGTTCCAAATTGATCTAGCTAACAAAGATTTCGATGTCTTTAATTTAGCTTTTTAAACCTAATAAGTTAAACCAATAGGTTAACTTATTAAGATCGTTAAGTGATTTGTTATAATCATGAGCCATTAGCTCAGTAGGTAGAGCATCTGACTTTTAATCAGAGGGTCGAAGGTTCGAATCCTTCATGGCTCACTTTTTAACTTATTTGCGGTCGTGGCGGAATGGCAGACGCGCTAGGTTGAGGGCCTAGTGGGGGCAACCCTGTGGAGGTTCAAGTCCTCTCGGCCGCACCAAAAAAATAAAATAAAAAAAGTGTTGACAGTGATTGATAGGTATTATATACTATTAAAGTCGCTAACACGACATCATAAAAAATGCGCCCGTAGCTCAATTGGATAGAGCGTTTGACTACGGATCAAAAGGTTAGGGGTTCGAGTCCTCTCGGGCGCGCCATATTTCGGGAAGTGGCTCAGCTTGGTAGAGCACCTGGTTTGGGACCAGGGGGTCGCAGGTTCAAATCCTGTCTTCCCGACCATTTGCGGGTGTAGTTTAGTGGTAAAACAAGAGCCTTCCAAGCTCTGGTCGAGAGTTCGATTCTCTTCACCCGCTCCATTTGAACTTTGAAAACTAAACAAAACATGAAGTAAACGTCAATTATTAGTTTTAGAGCACAAGATAAACAATCTATTATGGAGAGTTTGATCCTGGCTCAGGACGAACGCTGGCGGCGTGCCTAA
>NZ_JAGIYQ010000018.1 GCF_017814275.1 Gottfriedia endophytica | reverse complement strand
CACGCCGCCAGCGTTCGTCCTGAGCCAGGATCAAACTCTCCATAATAGATTGTTTATCTTGTGCTCTAAAACTAATAATTGACGTTTACTTCATGTTTTGTTTAGTTTTCAAAGTTCATTCTGTCTTTCGACAGCGACTCAATCAATATAACATGTTCATTTTGTTAAGTCAACATGTTTTTTATTTAATTTTCCTCGTTGTCCTGAAGACAAATATTAATATATCATCCATTCAAATAGTGGTCAACACTTTTTTTAATAAAAATAGTATTTATCTTTATTTTTTTTATATCCCTATAAAGTGAAACTTCCATCAGTGGAGGTTTTCTTCATCCTCCACTGATGGTTAGCCCACCCAATCGGGCTTTTACGGGCAGTTATCTCCCACCTATCTTCCTCGGCCCTCTCCCGATCTTAAGTTAGGGGTCTTACTGCCCGTTATTGAGGGATAAATTATTCTAACTATACTTAATGGTTTAGACTACTATATCATTTTCTCTTTAGTAAGATTTTACTCGTCTTAAAACTAATTCATTGAATCATTTCCCCTAAGTATAATCGCAAAGTTTAATTTCATTTGAATAACCTTTTCTTTTTCTGCAATTCTTTCATAAAGTTCCATTATTCTTTTGTACTTAACCATCAAGGCTTCATTTAAGGTTTGACTAAGATCTTCATCTAGTAAATCCTCTTTTAATTCTTCCAAAACATTTCGAATGATGAATTCGAGTTCTACTATTTGATTTTCGTGAAATAAGATCCCAATCATCCATGCCTCCAAATAATTTCCCTTCTTGTCATACAACCAAAAATAAAATCATATATTTCTTAATATAGAAATTGGGACAAGAAGGAAGGTTTGTCTATGCTATTTTTCTTTTATATTGTTTCAAAGAAAAGAATAAAGTTAGTAACACTCGTTACTGTTTTAGCATTTTTTACAGCTTGGCTCGTTTATATACAAGCTCCTAGTGGTTTATTAACATTTTCTACAAACAAGGGACCTATGGCTATTTATCAAGGGGATACTTCCAAGAGGAACATAGCATTGACTTTTGATATTAGCTGGGGTGATGAAAATGCAGAGAAAGTAATAAATGCTTTAAATAAACTACATATCAAACACGTCACTTTCTTTTTATCTGCTGCCTGGGCAGAAAGGCATCCTGAAGTAGTTGCTGAATTAGTAAAGCAAGGTCATGAAATCGGCTCTTTAGGTTACCGATACAAAAGTTATACTCAATTAAAACCCGAGGAGATGAGACGGGATCTCGCAAAATCAGAGGATGTATTTACTCGTTTAGGTGTAAAAAGTGTAAAACTATTTAGACCACCAAACGGAGAATTTAATAAAGAGGTACTTAAAATCGTTTCACAGTACAATTTATCAGTTGTCCATTGGAGTATCAACACAAATGATTGGCAAAATCCCGGTGCCGAGAAAATCATAAATACAGTTAAAAACGAATTAAGTCCTGGTGACATCATTTTACTTCATGCTAGTGATTCCGCTCTACAAACTGCAAATGCACTACCAATGCTATGGCAAACAATCTCTAAAAAAGGGTATAAGAATGTATCTGTGTCTGAGCTAATTTCAAATACAGATACAAAATCAAAAATTGTTAATTAAGAAAACAAGGCTGGATAGAAATAAAAGTAAAAGCTGAGGTTTACACCTCAGCTTTTTAACGTTTTATGTAAAGTCAATAGTTGATAGGAATTACAAACTAATAAGGTTGTTACCATATAAAACATTTCCAATTGCTGATTAATTCTAAGTGCTGGAATCCACTCAACAATTGTAATTACTGTCATAAAGAACAAAGCAGGAACAAAAGCATCTTTATTAGTGGCCTTCGCTTTGTAAGACGCTACTACAACACCCACAACTAATAAAGCAAATGAAGGAATTAAATATGAAAGGATAGAACCTTTCCCATGTGCAACATCAATGTAACGAAGATAGATTAGATCTCCTAGTGCAAAAATGATAAAAACGGATTGCACAATGTTCCATAATCGAATTGATTTAAAAAAGTTTAACCCAAATCGATGAATCGTCAAGTATGCAAAGAATCCCATTTGGCTATATACACTATATAGTAATCCTTTTAAAAGCAAACCAAAAAGTCCTAAGGCTACTTTTATATATTCCCCACGCTTAATAAAAAGTGCATATTCATTAACATCAAAGGCTAACCCTATTATCAATGTTATAATCGCCCCTATTACTAAGGTTTTCATAAAAAATTGAACCCATTTTCTACTTGTCATTTTTCTCCCCCACCAAACGCAAACATTTTAATCCCACATTATGTAGTATAGCAATTATCAACGTAATTGAAAGTCATTCTATATACCTATTGTTTTGCAGAGTAAGTAACTAAAAAGACCAATAGTTTTTTCTATTGGCCCAAGTACACTTCTCTATTTGTTAGCAACAGAAATATTTTCTATTACTTGACGAGCGATTTGTTCATATATTTTCCCCGTAGGATGCTTCGCATCATAAATAGATGGAGCAAAATCTTCTTCATCCCAATCTGGTTGTTGCAATGGAAGCTGGCCTAACAAAGTTGTTTGAAGCTCAGTAGCTAAGCGGTCTCCTCCACCTTGTCCGAATACATATTCTTTTTCACCAGTTTTCTTACTTTGGAAATAACTCATATTTTCAACAACACCAATAATCTCATGGTTTGTTTTTAAAGCCATAACACCCGCTCTTGCTGCAACAATAGAAGCAGTTGGATGAGGAGTTGTGACAATAATTTCTTTGCACGATGGTAGCATACTATGAACATCAAGTGCTACATCTCCAGTTCCAGGAGGTAAATCAAGTAATAAGTAGTCTAAATCTCCCCACTCAACTTCTGTGAAAAATTGTTGAAGCATTTTACCAAGCATTGGACCACGCCAAATAATTGGAGAGTTGTCTTCTACGAAAAATCCCATTGAGATAACTTTTACACCAAAACGATCGACTGGAATAATTCGTTCACCACGAACAACTGGGCGATGAGTAATTCCCATCATATCAGGAACGCTGAATCCATAAATATCAGCATCAATAATGCCAACCTTTTTCCCCAATCTTGCAAGTGATACAGCTAAGTTAACAGAAACCGTTGATTTCCCAACGCCTCCTTTTCCACTTGCAATTGCTAAAAATTGTACTTTTTTATTATCTAAAAGGGAAGTAGATGCTCCTTCTGTATGATCATCTTCTCCTTTTAGCTCCTTCATTTCTTCAGGTGTAAATTCTGTAAAACGTAAACCAACCGATTCAACACCATTTTCTTTTAAAGTTTGTACAATTTGAGACTGAAGCTGTAATTGTTCAGCAGTTCCAGTTTTCATTAAAGCAATTTTTAAACTCACATGCTTTTTCTCATCTTTAATACTAATTTCTTTTACCGAGTTTATTTCAACTAATGATTTATGTAAAAATGGATCTTGAATTGACTTTAGTAAGTCTAAAACGTATTCGTTTGTTAACACTTTTATCCCACCTTGTTGTCCTAATATACTAAATAGTATAACATAGAGAGCGCTTTCCGTCTTTTACTAAACATTTATATTATGGTAATAAAAAGAAATGTTAAGCGAATTTTTAGAGACAAATAAACCACCATTTTAATTTGGTGGTTCGTTTCGATCGGTATAATATCTAATAATCCCCCTGTAAATTGAGGCCGCTAGTTTATCTTGATACTTTTCATCACCTAGCATCTGGCTTTCTTCATAATTTGATAAGAACCCAACTTCTACTAATGCACCAGGAACCTTTGCATGCTTAAGTAAGTAAACATGGTTTATGATTTTAGCTACTCTATGTGTATTATTCAAACTAACCTTTAACTCAGCTTGGACAAATTTTGCCAATCTTTCATTTTCAATTAATGATCCATAATAAAAGGTTTGTGCTCCTTTTGAAGAAGAACTAGGTAAGGCATTTAGATGAATTGATAAAAAAAGATCTGCGTTTGAATGATTAATTAAATGCACTCTTCTACGTAAATCTATACTCTTACGTCGACTATATCCTTTCATCCCTTCATCTGCTAGATCAAAATCTCCATCTCTCGTCATCACGACAATTGCCCCTTGCTCTTGTAAATAATCTCTTAGTTTATTCGTAATCGCAAGAGCAACTTCTTTTTCAACTACTCCTCCACCTGAAGCCCCGCCATCTGGACCACCATGGCCTGCATCAAGCACAATTATTTTACTATTTAGTGGCAAGCCCCATGTGCCCCAGGTTTGATATGAATGTTGAAAATATGGAAATAAAATTGCAACTAGTAATAAACTTGAAATCAATGAAAGCAAATGCCATTTTTTCATTCTCCCTATTCCTCCCGAATGTCCCTATTTTATGTATATGGCCATACGAGAGTATTTATGACAAGCTATCTCAAACGAAGACGATACCTGCGTTCACCTTTTTGAAACCCATCTAACCAACAGTTACTTAAAAAATCATTACAATCCCGGTAAAACTCAGTCTCAACCTTGTCTTTACGCCCATAAACAGAAGAATAGAATAAGTAAGTTAACCAATCTTTTTCTTTTTCAGATCGTATTTGGATTTGTTCAATTGGTTCTCCATAATAAGCAAATCGGCTATACCTTGCACCGAGTAAATAAGATTCCACAGCAAGCTCTAAACAATACTCTTCCCTTGCTCGTTTATGCTGCCGATCACTAATGATTAATTTATCAAATGTATTTTTAAATTGCTCTCTAACCTGTGTTATTCGCAAATCCTTTAACACACTTCTTTCAAAGGAGATTTGCTTAATCCTTCTTTTTTCACGTAAATTCGTTATTACATTCATGATGTTACCTCCCCTAGTCCATAGTCTAAGTTGAAATAGGTCCGTTCATTCAAGAATGATGTATTCAAATTCTTCCATAAAAGAAATGTATAGTGCAAAAATGCAAATTATAACTAGTCATATAAAACCGTTCAATTAATAGACAGTGTATAAGTCGCTTTAAATGAAATAAAAGGAAAGTATTAAGCAATTAACGAAGCAAATAATAAAATGAAACTTCTATCCCCCACCTATTTTCTTCAACTTTCTCACTCTTGAGGTTGGGGGTACTGCCCGTTAATGCGGGATAATAACAAAGGTGGTGTAATCAAATGGCAAGAGATGTTTTATGCGAAGTTAATAATTGTAAATTTTGGGGTAATGGCAATAAATGTAATGCAGAAGCCATTTATGTAGTGAGTCACAAAGGGAAACAAGCAAGTACTACTGTGGAAACAGATTGTAAAACATTTGCACCTGAAGTCTAAATGATCTAGGAGCTGACATTCAATGGCGTTTAAGTGCTTTTGAATGTCAGCTCTATTTAAATGTGAAGAGATAACTATTAGAGGACAACTATGAAGTTAAACAAGAGATTAGATTAATTGGCTTTAAATGATACATATTTTGGTGACGCACTACACCACTGAGCTTGTCCAACGTTATAAAAACCATCTTTCTCAGCAAGTACAGTGTAAACTTCACCTTTATTTAATACTTTTAATATGTTCCCGTTCATAGAAGCTTGGTCTCTTAAATTTAGGTGATCAGCAATGATTGTTATTTTCCCTAGAGCTTTTGGTGCATTTAGCTTTTCATTTACATTCTTCTTAAATGCGTCAAAAAGTGCAGGAGATTTAACCCATGCTGCTGCACAAACCTTTTTGGTTACATCGTAATGTCTGACAATGTCATTAAGAGGATCAAGATTAAATTGCTTACAAAGAGCCGCTACTTCATCAACCGCTCTTGAAACTGTATCAGGATGGAAAGAACCGTCTTTCTCAATACACATCTCTATTCCAATGCTTAAGAAGTTTGCGTTTGGCTTTAACGCAGCTACTCCTCGGTATGGTGAACCATCTGAATTATGGGCTTGTACATCATTCGCATGATACGCAACCTCATCCAAAGGAATAATACAAATTGCTTTATTTTTGTCTATAAAAATATGCGCACTAGCAAAACGTTTTTCTTGAATGGCAGGTCCATTAAAATAATCATGTTCATTTTGAGCAGTAGCACCCGGGTCTGCGGTATAATGCATCACTATTTTTTTAACACCCTTTAATTTAATCCCAGGCCGAGTATACTGATTTACTTGGATGTAGTTTATTTTCATTCTTATTCCACCTTTCATAATAATTTTGTACTTCAGAAATATGGTATGCATTCTATATATAAGTGCTTGTACAAATAATGGTGGAATAAATGTCTATTTTTATAAAAATAGTGAAATTTTATTAACACATCCATAAAAAAACTCTCAACCATAAATGATTGAGAGTATGAAGTTGGACGCGCAGAAATGCCTCCCTTCTTATATTCGGCCTTTTTCGGACGCAAAAAATAATGGAACGATCCAGCGTCCTGATAGTTCCATTACTTTTTAGTATATTGAACCTACTATATATGATTTTGTTTTAATAATTTATTTATCACAACAGGCAACATTTCTGTCAACTTCTCAAAAGCATAATCAACATCCAAACGCTCTGTCCATTTATGAGCATCTCTTCCTACCGGTCCAAGATTCAATACAGGTAAATTAAGCATCTCTATCTTTTCCAAAGGAACCGTATACCCTTTCTCCCATAGTGGCATGTTGGAAACGAGAGGACTCAACGCAGTTAAAGTTTGAGATGTTCCTATATAACTTAAATCAGAAATCCCTCCAAAGTAATTTTGTTTTTGCAAGTCTACCTCATGCTTTTCCTCGGCATATCTAATCATTTCATTTACCACTTGCTGAATATATGGGTCCTTGCGAGAACTGACAGCTGGATAATATGGAGGCGCGAAGAATTGAACAATCATAGGAGAAAGCTCCTTACATAATATGGCCAGTTCATCTACAATACGAATGGTCATCTCACGGTCATCTGCTTCTCCTCTTCCTTCCATTACCTTTAACCAGGTCTGGTTCACTTCTTCTTGTCCATACGTTTCTACTGCATATGTAATTAATTCTTCGTAGGTTAATACATTAACATCAATTGTTTTCGGTGTAGAGCTATCTAATTGAGCATAGCTGACCGCTTGTTTTGCATAATTGCGTTTAATCCGAGTAGCCGTTGTATTCATAAGCCCACGTAATTGATCCATAATTTGATCCATCGTTTTTTCGAACAAAAATAAATTAAAAAGTGTAACTGCACGGTGTGGAATTTGCACAGAATATTCTTCCTTTAAATCTCTTTGTAGAAGATTCGTAGGCGGCGGCATCACTTCTCCTTCCACCACTTCGCAAAATTCCGTGTTTAATTCAAACTCCCTCGTAATTTCAGAAACCATATAGCTTGCATTTAGCCCTGAAAAAGGCTCTCCGACATGTGTCTCCTTTCCATAACATAGAAACCCAGGCAGCACTTTACCGATTGATCCTGTATAGATATACTTACTATCATCTCCGGGATACCGTGTAAACATCGGCTCAGAATTCAAACAAGCTTTATACTCTAGTTGATGATTCTCCGCCAACTCCAATAACGTCGAAACAGCGGTTCTCATACCTACAGAATTTACTTCCTCATCACAAACAGATAGTAGAAGGATATTCCCGTCAAAAGCTCCACTAATCGCTTGTTCAATCATAGACATATGAGCTACGAGACCGCACTTCATATCCATCGTTCCTCTGCCAAACATCCAGTTTCCTTGCTCTAAATCCTTTTGTACGTCCAGAGGCATGTCTTGTTTATGATTATAAAAAGCTTTTGTCAGCTTCTCCGTATCAAAGGCAAGATTTCTCCATCTTCCGTAATCTTGGATATCTACCACATCAAAGTGGCTCACAAGAATTATCGTGTTTTTAACAGCATCACTTTTCTTAACAAGAGCAGTCACAATTTTGCGACCATCTTCTGTCGGATGGAGCCTCAAATAATCAGCGTTCCTTTGAAAATATGGGAAGGCGCGTAGTTCTTCTTCGATATATTCCGCAATTGCTATTTCAGCCTTTGATCCTGTCACACTTGGAAATTCAACAAGCTTAGAAAGAAGTTCCCTCATATGGGTTTTTGTCTGCCATTTACTCATAACACTTTCCACCCTCACATTCACTTTTTCCGTATTGTAGAAACACTTTCCAATAAATAATTAAAAAATAAGGAAAATACTACTTATATTTTCCCTACTTTCATAGAAATTTCCTCGGCCGCTTTTATCACTTCTTCAATCAATATCGGAACACGTTCCTGAGTAAAACGAAATCCCGGCACATTGACGCTTAATGCAGCAAGTATTTTGTTGTTGTATCCAATAATTGGGGCTGCAATAGCCGATGTATCTTCCGTTTTTTCACTTTCACTAACAGCATAGCCGTTTCTTTTGATATCACCCAAATGCTGTTTTATTTTTTGTATACCACTAGGTGAAAGATTCATTTGATTTAGTACTTGTTCCATTTCATACTCTTTCATATTAGCAAGAATAGCTTTATTCGGAGCGCCAATATGTAGAGGAATTCGGATACCTAGATTTTCAGCAATTCTAATTTTTAAAGGACTGTCAATTTTCTCAATAACAATTCCATCTATACCACTCACAATATTTAAATAGATGCTTTCCTCTACATGATTCGCCAATCGCTCCATTACCGGTCTTGCTACTAATCTGAAATCTATTTTATCCAATTGACGAAGGCCAACCTCCATCCACTTATCCCCTGCCTTGTAATGCTTGGTTTCAGGCATTTGTACAACAAGACCGTATTTGATTAAAGAACTAAGTAATCGGTGAAGCGTACCGAGAGGAAGCGATGTTTTTTTCGCTAATTCGGAGATTTGCCATTCACCTTTTGATTCATCCGAAATAAGGATGTCAATAATAAGCATAGCTCGTTCAATAGATTGGACCATGATTATAACTCCTATGAACTCTTCCTTTTATCTTAAGATTTTTATTCAAAAAATTCGGAAAATTTTCCATAAAAATTCCCCTTCAACTTGCATCTCTACCACTCATATTAATAAAAGTATGTTTCAGTGCTGGAGAATACGTTTCCTTGAATTTCTCTACCTTTTTATTCCAAACGATTCATTATACTTATTTGTTTTTATTTTTCTTTTTCTTTTCTTACCGCCGTTCACATCCATATTACCTTCGAGCTTATTCACACCATAAGTAATAATTAAAACAAGTGCAAGATAATATAAGCCTACTACAATATATGTGTTCATTTGTTCAAAGTTCGATGCAGCCTCACTTAATGCTGATCCCCACAAATCTTGCATCCCTACATATGCTACAAGAGAAGAGTCCTTTAATCCAATAATAAACTGATTACCAAGAGTAGGAACCGCAATTTTGAACGCCTGAGGTAGCACGATTCTTCTCATTGCTAAAGGGTGAGACATACCTAGGGAGCGGGCCGCTTCCAATTGACCTCGATCAATTGACTGAATCGATCCACGAAAGATTTCAGCAATATAAGCTCCACTGTGCACACCTAATGCCAATGCACCAGCCCAAAACTGCGAAAATGTAATGATACTAGAAAGTCCGAAATATAATATTGCTATCTGAACAATAAGTGGTGTCCCGCGAATAATTGTAATATAAAAAGTTGCAATATAATTAAGTGCTTTAATGCGAGAAAGACTTAAAAATGCAAAAACAAGACCTATTCCGCTTCCCAAAATAAGAGAAACTACTGTCAACTTTAATGTAAGAAGAGTTGCCTCTAAAAATACAGGGTATGTGGATAATAATATATGAATAATGATCCTCACCTCTTATTTTGTATTAAAAAACTAGGGGACCGATGACACTCTTTTTTATTTCTTTTCATCAAGAATATTGCGTCCGAACCATTTTTCACTAATTTTTTCATATGTTCCATCTTTAATAATTTCTTCTAACGCTTTATTAATTTTCCCCTTCAGTTCTTTATCCTCTTTTCTTACGGCAATCGCCTGATCATCATGAGTAAGCGGCTCTCCAACATCCTTAATTTTAGCCTTACCTTCTTTAATCACCCGAAAACCAACCATTTGATCCGTAATAACAGCATCAAGTCGACCTGTTGGAAGATCCATAATAGCCGTCAAGTCACTATCATAATCAACCACATTTTCTTTTCCAGTATACTTAATAGCCAAATCTTTATAAGGACTCGCTTTCACAACTCCGATTTTCTTCCCTTTTAAATCCTCAGCTGATTTGATTTCCTGATTATTCTTAGCTACAAAAATCTGAGAACCAGAAACATAATATGGGTTGGTGAATGCAACCACCTTTGATCGTTCTTCCGTGATTGTCATACTCCCTAAAATCGCATTATACTTTTTGGACAATAATCCTTGTACAATTGTTTCCCATGGGTTTGTTACTGGTACAGCTTTCATCCCCATTTTTTTTGAGAGTGCTTTTCCAATTTCTACATCAAAGCCGGCAAGCTTACCATCTTCTTTAAAGTTAAATGGTTTATATAACCCACTCATTGCATAATTAAATTCTTTTTTGCTTGCTTGTCCTGTTGTTTTTTCTGCTCCACACGCACTTAAAACCATAGAACCTAAAAGCATTGTAGATAATACAACTCCAAACCCTTTCTTCTTCATTTCATATACCTCCCGTAATTTTTAAAAATTATAAAATACTTTTCAGAAATTGTTTTGTTCTTTCATTTTGCGGATTCTCAAAAAACTGCTTAGGGGTAGCTTCCTCTAAAATTTGACCTTCTTCCATGAATAAAATCCTATCTGCTACACCGCGAGCAAAACCCATTTCGTGAGTAACTACGACCATTGTCATCCCTTCGCCTGCTAACTGCTTCATAACTTGAAGAACTTCTCCTACCAATTCAGGATCTAAGGCTGAAGTAGGCTCATCAAACAGCATCACTCGCGGACTCATCGCAAGTGCCCGTGCAATAGCAACCCTTTGTTTTTGTCCTCCAGATAACATATCTGGATATTCATCAGCTTTATCTTTCAGACCAACCTTTTCCAACAAATCAAGAGCAATATCTTTTGCTTCACTCTTTTTCATTTTTTTAACATAGATAGGAGCTTCAATAATATTTTCTAAAACAGATTTATGCGGAAAGAGATTGAAGTGCTGAAATACCATACCGACTTCAGACCGAATTTTATTCAAATCCGTTGTACCGGGACGAACCAATTCACCTTCAATCCAAATTTCTCCCTCATCATTAATCTCTAAAAAATTTAAACATCTTAAAAGGGTACTCTTTCCTGAACCGCTTGACCCTAATAAAACAACCACTTCGCTTTCTTCAATCGTTAAATCAATTCCCTTCAATACTTGTAAAGATCCAAATGATTTACAGACATTTTTCACCTTAATCATACTCATTCCCCCCTCCTATCTAGTTATACTGGACTTCTATTCGCAATAAAGAAAACAGATAAAGTGAAACTTCCATCAGTGGTGGGGTTCTTCACCCCTACTGATGGTTAGCCCAGCCCAATCGGGCTTTTACGGGCAGTTATCCCCCACCTATCTTATTCGTCTCTCTCTCAATCTTGAGGTGGGGGTCTTACTGCCCGTTAATGCGGGTTAAAATAATAAGTAAATTAAAATTTGTATACGCTTCCAAAATTACTTTTATCATCCTCTCCTTAAATACGTATTCTCTTAAAAAACAACTCATGTTTTTCTGTAATCCGGAAACACTTTCTATTTAATTGATATTTTACATAATTTTTGACTATTCTGTTATTTATATTTATCAACAAATGTCGTCATTTTATCACACACCTATGCTTTCCTTTTATTTAAAGTAGGCGTGAATATAACCACGGAGCAGGTTTGCATAGGACACTCTGATATTCAAGACCATGGTCATCTATACCCATGTTACAAACATATTAAATGAGCAAACAGCAGAGAAATTTCAAAGGTACTTGGGCTATGAGTTGTTGTCGAAAATTATTTCGTGGTCAAAATGTGGTCATAAGCTATTTTACAGCATAAAAAAGACCCCCAGCCAAAATGACTGAGAGTCTTGAAACGTACAAAAATTAACGTTTTGAGAACTGAGGAGCTCTAAATAACGTTGAACAGCAGCTAATTTATTTTCTACAATGAATTTAGTCATAGAAAAACTGCACCCCTAATTGTTAAAATGTGTTTAACAATTGGGGTGCAGTTCACAGCTAATTGAACGGTTTTCTTATAAGGAATTAAACCATTTTTTCTAACTTAGCTCTCTTAAACAATGGAACACGGTGGGTTTGATGCATCCATTTGTAACAAATTGGGACCATGCACAGACTAATGAAAGTTGAACTAATCAGCCCTCCAATTACCACGATCCCAAGAGTTTGCGAGATTACGGTATCGGAGCTGGCGGACAATGCTAGTGGAACCAAGGTTAAAATAGTTGTGAAGGCAGTTGTCAATATTGGGCGAACACGGGAAATCGTTCCCTGTAAAATAGCCTCCTCAAGTTTCATTCCTTCTGCAGCATTCCTCTCGATTTTGTCGACAAGGACAATTCCATTGGTGACAACAATCCCCGTCAGCATCAATAGGCCGACAAACGCTGCCAGATTCCATTGCAACCTAAAGATGACCATGCTAATGACCGATCCAATAAACGCCAACGGAATACACATTAACACCGACAATGGAGCTTTCCAGCCACGGAAAACAACACTAATGATTAAGAGCACCAGCAACACGGAAATGAATAAAGCAATTGCCATTTCAAAAATCATTTCATACACCTGCTGCGGAGCACCGGCGAAAGAAACCTTTACATTTTCTGGTAGTGGCATTTTTGCAAGAGCAGTTTTGACTTCCTTTGTAACCTTTTCAATATCATTGGAAGTGATATTAGCTGTAACAACAGCATACGGATGGCCATCTTGCTCTTGAATCACCGGCGCACCTGAATAAGTTACATGTGAAAGTTGGGATAAAGGTACTTCTTGACCATACTTATTTAAAAAGGTCTCTGCACCCATTAATGAAAAAATATCTTTCGTGTTGCCTTTTTGCACATCAGAATGGAAGACAACTGGGAAGGTATTCTGGTTAATCGAGATAAACCCTTTCGTTCCCACGGCGGTATACATTTGAATCCGGTTGAGAACATCTGCCAGCTTAATCCCGTTATAGTCAATCGCATTCCGATTGAGTGTTAATTGATACTGTGTGGTTTTATCTTCAGAATCAGCCGCTCCCTGCACAGCCAGTCCGGGAATGAGTTTAAGTTGGTCGCGGACGGATTGCGCCATGGTATCTAACGTATCACTATCGGCTCCCGTGAGATTAATTTTTAACTGAGTATCATCGCCTGATATGCTTGCATTTGAAACTGTATATACCGCTTTACTTGACATTCTATTTAATTGGTTCTGCAGTTCAGGAATAAAGGCATTGACATCGATCCCTTTTTTAACCGTTATTGACAAATTGGCAATGTTCGGTTGTTGAAGCCATCCTCCTCCTGCATCAAAAACATCATCGGATTGAGGTGTAAAAGAGGAACCAAGGCTCGATGAAAAAGAGATAATCTTTGGATTTGCCTTAAATAACCCCTCTAATCTTTTTACTTCAGTATCCACTTCTGTTAAGGATGTATTCTGAGGCATTTCAATTCGAACGCCGACTTGTCCTGTTGTATTGGTGGTTGGTAAAAAATTAACAGGAAGAAAAGCTGCACATACCGCAGTCAGTAAAAATAATCCTAGCGTGGCATAAGCCACTTTTCTTTTACGCTTAAATACCCAAGTAACCATATTATGAGCCAACCGTTCTAAACGATCCTCGACCGAAACCGGTTTTCCTTTCCCAAAAAGGTTGTAAAGAACTGGCACCACCATAAGGGAGACAAACAAAGAAACAACCAAGGCAATGACTACCGACCACGCAAAGCCTGAGAAAGCAGAACTTATTTCTCCACCAATTAGCGCGATTGGAACATAGACTGCTACGGTTGTAGCTGTAGAAGATACAATGGCAGGAAGCATTTCCATTACACCGTCTGTTACTATACGAATGCTATTCAATCCTTTTTTCTCATTCACTTTCCGGTTCATATTATCCAGAATAACAATCGAATCATCAACTACCCTGCCCATGGCGACAATAAGTCCGGAAACGGTAAGGATATTCAGACTGATTCCCATCATTTTTAATAAACCGGTTGTCGCTAGTAAGCAGATTGGCAAGGAAAGAGCGATTAATAATGTAAAGCGAACTTTACGGAAAAACAGAAATACACAAATCATCGAAAACAAGCAGCCCAACAGACCCTCTTTGATAAGATCCTTCAATGAATGATTCACCTGTGCACCCTGGTCAAACAAAATGGAAGACTTTATATCCTTATTTTGCAATGCTGGAAGCTCGTTCATTTTGCTTTTTATCTGCTCCGAAACATCCGTAATATTGGAGGACGGAGTTTTTAAAACATCTAATATAACACTTGGCTCCCCGTTCGTTCTTGAAATGGTCTCAAGGTTCACAATGGAGCTTGAAATGCCGGCAACAGAAGACAGCGGAACCGTTTTTCCATTTTGACCATGAATAGGTAGATTTTGCAAATCTTTTTGACTAGTCTCCCAACCGGAAACTTCGATTGGAATGGAAACCTGGTTGTTTGTTACCTTTCCGTCTAAATCCGTTGTGTAGTTTTTTTCAAGCGATTGTTTAACATCAGTTACGGTTAAACCCGCTTTTTGTAAGTCCTTAGTTCGGATGGTAACAGCAAATCCGGCTGTTCCACCTCCGGATATGCGGACATCTTGTACCCCCGGAACTGTTTTTAAGCGATTGACAGCATCCTTTTGTATCGTTGTTCTTAGAGTATTTTCCGTAATATTGGGAGACGCACTCATCAAACTGATTCTCATTATTGGGAGAGAATTGGTGCTGAGCCGAGTGACTAAAGGTTTTTGAACATCAGCAGGGAGGGAAACTCTTTCCAGAGCTTTAGTTACCTGTACCTCGGCATTTTTCATATCATGTTGCATCGAAAAATCAAGACTGAGCGTCGCTCCACCATTAAATGAGTTTGTCTCTACATCCTGCAGACCATCTACTACACTTACTGCCTGTTGAAGCTTGTCCGTTATCATTGTCTTTACTTGATTCGCCTGGTAATTGTCTGCCCTTACGGTAACCATAAGCGTGGAATTACTAATTTCCGGCATATAATCTCGTTGAATTTGGAACGCTGACATTCCACCCCAAAGAAGTATCAAAACGATTAAAGTGATTATCAAAATAGCCCGCTTCTGTGTTGCTTCCAGCAATCGTCTCATTTGGTTTTCGGGTAAAATTCCTCCCGAAATCGATCCCCCTTTGCGAAGGAGCACCTTAATTCAGGTGCTCCTTTTACTTAATTATTCATTTTTTCCGTTAGATGGTTCTCCAGTTGTAGGGTCTAAGAAAAGTTTAGGGTTTCGAGGACCATGACTGAAATCAAACATATTATTTAAGCTACCAGCTTTAGCATCCAATGAGGTTCCACCAATACGCCCTAAATTCCAGTTATCTTCAATAAACTTAAGAATTGAAGATTGATCTGTATGGGTATGGTCTACAAAGTTACTCTTAGCATATGGTGAAATCACCATTAAAGGTAATCTAGGACCATAACCAGCTTTACCAGACGTTTCAGAGTAGCCATTATTTGGACCATATACATGATCATACCAGCCATCTGAGTCATCATAAGAGACAATAACAGCTGTATCTTTCCATTCAGGTGTTTTTTGAAGCTTGTTAATTGTATCGACAATAAATTTTTGCTCATCAAGAGGATCTGAGTAGCCAGCATGTCCATCTTGAGCTTTTGGAGCTTTAAGGTAGCTAACACTTGGCATATTGCCTTTATCCACCGTAGTCCAGAAATCTTTCATATCATATTGGTGATTAGCTTGATCTGTTTTACCAATCATAGCAGGAGAGCTTGGAGCTACATGATTTGGATTTGCTGTTGATTGATAATATTGGAATGGCTCGTGATGTGGGCTGTAGTCAGTCTGCAGTGCCCCACTCATATTTGGAGTTTTATGAGTCGGATCAGCAAAACCTCCTTCAAACCAACCCCAAGTGATTCCTTTTGCATTTAACAAGTTACCGACATTTTTGTTTGTGTTATCCATTGCAAGAGTTTTCCCACTGGATGCATTGTCAAAATAAGGATCAGCATCACCAGTAACCGTTCTGCCCTCATATACATTATAAACATCGCCAGGAACTGCTTGGCCATTTTGCGTCATATTTTTGCTATACAATGTTGATCCATTTAATTCGCCTGAAATCAGGTTTAACGCACCGGGTGTAGATGGACCATAAGTTGTACCGAAGGAATTATCACTCATGGCAAAGTTTTGAGCATAGTTCCAAAGTCCAGTTACTGTATTTCCATCGTAATAGTCCATGACAATATTATTTCCATTACCGGTACCGTTAACAAATTGATCCATTTTTCCGCCATCGGTAGCTTTAATTTCATCATGGTATTCATGATCCATATCAGGTGTCATTGCTTGAGAACGGTCTAAGCGAACAGGGTTTGCTGAGTTTGGATTATTAGTGATTAAGTTTGCTTTCTCAATACCAGGTTGTGTTCCATTGTAATCCTTTGGTGTTAGTAAATTGTTTACCGCCGGGGTATTTGGTTTTGCTTTAAATTGTGGCTCCCCTTTAATGTTCAGTGCGTATGGATACGTAGCAAAGTAATGATCAAACGAAACGTTCTCCTGGAAAATGACAACAACATGTTTGATTGGTGTAGTTGTTTTTACATCTTTCTTTTTGTTTAACACATTGTAGGGTACAGTTGTTTTTACATCATTCTTTTGTGCTGCGAACGTTGGAATTGCTGTTGATAAAAGTGAACCCATTACGAATAAACCACTTGTTGCAAGTCCAATTACAGTTTTCTTTTTCAAGTAAATCAGCCCCATTCATATAATTTGTGTATTGGTGGAACAGCCCCTAAATTATGAAAATCAAAAGTTAAGGGCTATTTTATTTAACATTGCTTAGCATTTCTTCCCTTTTTGCAGTATCCTCCAGAAAGGTTTACCTTTGGGACATTCACTTCGATTTTTAGATAATGAAAAAGCTCTTAATTGTCAGCTGGTGAAGGAGCATGGCTTGCAGGCTGCTTTTCAACTTCATTAGGTGTTAAGACCTTTTTGTCACCCGGATATGGTTTATCATAACCCTTTGTAGCGTACCAAATTGAATGGTTCATCACGTTTGCGTTCTCAACGTCAGGAGTCGCTTTTGGTCCACCAAAATCATGCTTATGCTTTTCGGACCATGAATCCCAATCATTCTCCATCTGCTGCGCTTCAGGAGTCGTTGCAGTTGGCGCTACCTGTGCGAGTACCTGTGGTGGTTCAGGCTGCCCGTTCATCCAATTTAGTGGTATTTGATTTGGAACCAAATTATACGGAGTAAAATCCGGTTGGTCGGTAAAGATCTCGCTCATCGGATCAGCCGCAGCATCGTTTTGATTCATAGGCGGTAACCCAAGTATTTGTTCCATACTTCTAATCATATCAGTAGTGGTCCAGTAGTGACTATCGGTTACCCCTTTCTTTACCCACGGACTAATGACAAATGCTGGTTCACGGTGACCATCTACGTGATCTGTACCGCCTTGAGCATCATCTTCGGTAACGTAAATAATCGAGTCTTTCCAGTACGGGCTATGTGAGATGGCGTCTACAATCTTTCCGACAGCCTGATCATTGTCTGCTACCATTGCCTGCGGTGTTGGGTACCCGTTGGCAGTTGAAGCAGTATGGTCGTCAGGTAACCACATGGTCATGAGTTGTGGTAAATTATCGTTCTTTACATAATCATTAAACTTGTCCAAGAAGATTTGAGCCCGGTACACATCAGGAATTGATTGGGTGTTGGTAGGGAACGGCTTGTACAAGATAGAATTCACCGCTGGAATATCACTTGTTGCTTTGTAATCCCCAACAGGTACATGAAGCGAACCCTGCTTTTGACCTGACAAGATCAAGTAGTCGTTATACCAAGTAGTCCACCCCCAAAATGGCTCAGGACCACTAAAATTAGTCGCGTTTTCTCCAAAGACAGCAGCCGATACATTATGTGCTACGGCGTTATCCCAGATATGCCCGGTTGGTGCGTAGGCCATAGGATCACTTTGATTCCCTCCTGGGTAGCTACGAACATTTCCTGAATCTGACGCTTTATCCTCATAGTCAGGGAGGGTTGCTTGTGTAACCCATTGATGCCCAGCGGCTGACTGAACGCCACCAGTGTAGAAGTTGTCCAACAGCGGGAATGTATTTGCAATCTGATGGAAGTTTGGTGTGACATTTTGACCAAACTGAGTCAGAGTTGGATCGCCGTTACCTTTACCAAGGTCTCCTAATACCTGATCATACGTACGATTTTCTTTGATGATGTAAAACACGTGTTTAATTGTAGAAGGCTCACCGATTCGCTCTGGCATTGCCACAGGTTTCTTATTGTGGCGAGGCTCTGCGTTTCGGTTTTTTATCCCAAACCAATCGTTATTGGTGTAAACTTGGTCTGTCATTTTATGAAGATCGTCATCCGAAGGAAACGGAATCATCGACATAGAGCCGACTTGACGATAAACTGAGTGACTATTTCCCGTGTCTCCGAGCGAGCCTACTCCATCCAAATTAGCGATAAGCAGTTGATTGTTAGCAGGATCAATGGCAATATCATCTGGGAACGAAGCAGTCGGTACAAGTCCCTTCAGGCGAGGTTCTTTATCCGGACCGTTCCAGTCATATACAGCGAGGGCGTCATCTCGTCCCAAGCTAACTACTAATTGATTACCGTTAATCATTTTAACAGCGTTCGGTGCAGAACCAAGCGGTGCATCCGGGTATGGTTTAATATCGATCGTTTGTACGACGTCATTGGTTTCTGTGTCGATAACCGACACCGTATCACTGTTTGTATTTGTTACAAAGAGATACTTTCCAGAGAGCGTCATTCGCTCAGGCTGAAGCCCGACTGGAATTGTCTTCGTAACTGTATTCGTAGTAAGATCAACCACCGATACAGTTCCGGTAGTTGAAGTACCCAATTTAGGATCTACGACAACCGGCGTACCAGAGGAATTTATGGTGAAGTCTCCTGTAGTAGCTTTTCTACCACCTTTATTTGTCACGTATGCTGTATTACCATTAACCATTACACTTGTTGGAGCGTTTCCTACAGGTATTTGGGCAGAAAGTTTTCCCGATTGCAGGTCAATAATACCAAGACTATTGCTTCGGTTGAGAGCCACAAGGAGCGTATTCCCCTGAGGTCCAACAGCCATGTCTAACGGATTAATATTACCACCCACGCTAGCTGCTGGTAGTGACAAAGTCGATGTCACTGAGGGAATTCCGTCGGCAGCCACTGACATAGTGACAATTTTTCCTACTCCTCCATTTGAACCGGTTACATAGAGTGTATTACCATCAGGAGAATAAGCTAGTCCCCGCGCACTGGAAATACCCAGTGCGACATTCGATCCTATCAGCTTACCGGTTGTCAAATCCACAATGTGAAGAGCATTCCCACCACCTTGTCCAATTAAGGCTGCAGCAGTCTTTCCATTAGGATTAACCGCAACGGAAATTGGGCTTCCGGGAATTTCAATTTGCTTCCCAGCTGGTGTGAGCAGATGATTATCAGCAGTTTGAACTGACCCGTTAGGTTGTCTACCGACTAAGTTACTCCCAAATGCACCGTCCTTCGCTGCATAAGCACTAACAGAGCCAAGTAATACAGTGCTTACTGCAAGTCCAGCAATCAATTTTTTCTTCTTTTTAAATTTCCCCAAATTGTTCACTCCCTTTTTTAGTGAATCTAATTTTCCCCTTACAGCCCTTGAAATGACAGGAATCGTAGCACACAAACCATGGCAATTGGTGGAACAGCCCCAAAATTATGAAAATCAAAAGTTAAGGGCTATTGCATTGAACATCGCTTAGCATTTCTTCCCTTTTTGCAGTATCCTCCAGAAAGGTTTACCTTTGGGACATTCTCTTCGTTTTATTCGATATTCATGAAATGCTAATGTAAAAGAGAATTTTTATTTATGGCTTTCAGGTTGCTTTTCAACTTCATCTGGTGTTAAGACCTTATCTTCACCCGGATATGGTTTATCATATCCCTTTGTAGCGTACCAAACTGCATGGTCCATCTCGTTCGTGTTCGTGTCAATCTTCGAGTTTTGCCCGAAATCATCCTTATGCTGGTCGGACCAGGAATCCCAATCATTTTGCATCTGCTGCGTTGCAGGTGTTGCTGCTGGTGTCGCTGCTGATGTTGCTACCTGTGGTGCAGGCTGCCCGTTCATCCAATTTAACGGTATTTTATTTGGAACCAAATTATACGGAGTAAAGTCCGGTTGATCGGTAAAGATCTCGCTCATCGGATCAGCCGCAGCATCGTTCTGATTCATAGGCGGTAGGCCAAGTATTTGTTCCATACTTCTAATCATATTATTAGTGGTCCAGTAGTGGCTATCGATTACCCCTCTCTTTGCCCACGGACTAATGACAAATGCTGGTTCACGGTGACCATCTACGTGATCTGTACCATTTTGAGTATCATCTTCGGTAATGAAGATGGCTGAGTCTTTCCAGTATGGACTGTGAGAGATGGTGTCTACAATCTTTCCGACAGCCTGATCATTGTCCGCTACCATTGCCTGCGGTGTTGGGTACCCTTTGGTAATTCCAGATGTATGGTCGTCAGGTAAGTAAATGGTAGTGAATTGTGGTAAATCATTGTTCTTTACATACTCATTAAACTTGTCCTGGAAGATTTGAGCCCGGTACACATCAGGAATTGCTAGGGAGTCGTTAGGATACGACTTGTACATGATAGAATCCATTACTGGAAAATCACTCTTTGCTTTATAATCCCCAACAGGCACATGAGGTGAACCTTGCTTTTGGCCCGACAAGATCAAGTAATCGTTATACCAAGAAGTCCAGTTGCCAAATGGCTCAGGACCGCTAAAAACATTTGCGGTTTCTCCGAAATTAACAGTCGTTACATTATGTGCTAAGGCGTTATTCCAGATAGCCCCGGTTGGTGCATTCGACATAGGGTCATGCCAGTAGCTTCGAATGTCTCCTCCACCTGCAGTTTTCTCCTCATAGTCAGTGTCGGTAGCCTGTGTAACCCATTGATGCCCCTCAGCTGAATGAAAGCCAGGAGTATAGAGATTGTCCAACAACGGGAATGTATTGGCTAACTGATGGGCGTTTGGTGTAACATCCTGACCGAACGAAGTCAGAGTTGGATCGCTGTTGCCTCGACCAAGGTCTCCAAGTACCTGATCATACGTACGGTTTTCTTTGATGATGTAAAATACGTGTTTGATGGTAGAAGGCTCACCGATTCTCTCTGGCATTGCTACAGGCTTCTTATTGTGGCGAGGCTTGGCGTTTAGATCTTTCAACCCGAACCAGTTGTTATCTTTGTAAACTTGGTCCGTCCATTTCTCGAGATCTTGTTCCGTCCAAATCTCGAAATCTTTGTCCTGCCGTTTCTCAAGATCTTCGTCCGTCCATTTCTCGAGATCTATGTCCGTCTGTCTCTCGATATTTTTGTTCGAAGTGAACGGAATCATTGATATAGAGCCTACTTGTTGCCAATCTTGGCGACCTGATTTATCGTATCCCCCCCCTATATTAACCGGGCGATCTGGTCCGAGCGCGCCTACTCCATTCATATTTAAGACAATTAGTTGATTGTTAGCAGGATCAATTGCCATATCAACAGGGAACGAAGCAGTCGGTACAAGTCCCTTTAGGCGAGGTTCTTTATTCGGTCCGTTCCAGTCATATACGGCGAGGGCGTTATCTTGTCCCAAGCTAACTACTAATTGATTCCCGTTAATCATTTTAACAGCGTTCGGTTCAGAGCCAAGCTTTGCATTCGGGTATGGTTTGATATCAATCGTTTGCACACCCTCATTGGTTTGTGTGTCGATAACCGACACCGTGTCACTGTTTGTGTTTGTTACAAAGAGATATTTTCCAGATAGCGTCATTCGCTCTGGCTGAACTCCGACAGGAATTGTCTTCGTAACGGTATTCGTGGTGAGATCAACCACCGAGACGGTTCCAGTAGTTGTAGTACCCAATTTAGAGTCTGATACAACTTGCGTACCTGAGGAATTCATAGTGAAGTCTCCTGAATTAGCTTTTCCACCACCTTGATTTGTCACGTATGCAGTATTCCCATTAACCATTACACTTGCCGGAGCGTTTCCTACAGGTATTTGGGTAGAAAGTTTTCCCGATTGCAGGTCAATAACACCAAGACTATTGTTTCGATTGAGAGCTACAAGGAGCGTCTTTCCATCAGGTCCAAAAGCCATGTCTAGCGGGTTAATATTACCACCTACGCTAGCTCCTGGTAGTGACAAAGTCGAGGTCACTGTAGGAGTTCCGTCGTCAGCCACTGACATAGTGACAATTTTCCCTACTCCTCCTTTTGAACCTGTTGCATAGAGTGTTTTACCATCAGGAGAATAAGCAAGTCCCCACTCATTGGTAAGACCCAGGTCGACATTCGTGCCTATCAGCTTTCCGGTTGTCAGATCCACAATGTTAAGCCCATTTCCACCTACTTTTCCTCCATCTAAAGCTACAGCAGTCTTTCCGTTTGGATTAACGGCAACGGAAATTGGGTTTCCGGGAAATTCAACTTGCTTCCCGGCTGGTGTAAGCAAATGATTACTAGCAGTCATAACTGAGCCGTTGGGTTGTCTACCGACTAAGGTACTCCCAAATGCACCATCCTTTGCTGCATAAGCACTAACAGAACCAAGTAATACAGTGCTTAATGCAAGTCCTGTAATCAGTTTTTTCTTCTTTTTAAATTTCCCCAAATTGTTCACTCCCTTTTCTAGATGCATCGTTTTGTTAGCCGGTTTATTGGTGTGTGGATTACCATTTGTTACCTTTTCCATTTCACTCTTTTCATTTTTTCTCCCTCCCTTGTATAAACGTTGACTTCAAGTAAGGAGAAAGTGAACCTTGTCATAAAGAAGCTTATCATGGTTCGAAATCTTAATTAAATTCAAAAAACTGAATACCGTATTAAGTAAAACTTAAAATGGCCTTTAGGTACTACTCGCAATGCAATTTAATCTTTTTACCACAGAACCTAATTACAAAACTTTTACATTCGATTTACCCTCTATTAACATTTTTCACTTACAATTTAGACACAATCCAAATTTGATTTTGAAGGTTGTGATTTAAAATAAAGGTAGGCCGTTTGTAATAAAGTTGCACCATTTATCAACACCATCGATGGAACCCGGTTAAAATAATTGGAATTGATCAATTCCAAAGCATTGCATGGCTGGCTCCTGTAGAATGTATGAAGATATAATGATGTAATCAGCAAAGATGAGGCGACATGATGAACTTTGAACAAATGGAGTATATTGTAAATGTTGCAAACGAAATGTCAATTTCAAAGGCAGCGGAAAAATTATTTATTTCAACTTCAGGGATGAGTCAATCTATTACCCAGTTGGAAAATGAGCTTGGTATAAAAATCTTTAACCGCTCAAAACAAGGAGTCACTCCTACTTTTGAAGGTAAAATCGTTATTTCTAAAGCAATGAGTTTACTAAACACCATTAAAGAACTAAATACAGAAATTCTTGAGCATAAAAATAGTAATCAAACTCATTTAAAAATCTTAAATGCACCTTGCTTTACTTTTATACTCCAAGAAACAATGGTAAAGTTTAATTCGGAAAATAAAGATATTACCTTCGAATTAATAGAGCAAAACCCTACAGAAATTATGCAGAATTTCAACAAGGAAAATTATGACTTTGCTTTAATTCCCGCTTCATTAGAAGAGGTAAAAAAAGAAAAAAATATTCGTTTTGAACATATTCATACAGGGCATATTTGTATAGCGGTTGGTAAAAAATCACCTTTTTATCATCTTGATTATGTAACACTTAGTGAATTAAAAGATTCAAAATTATTGATGTATAATTCATCTGACTATAAAAAGGTATTAAAATTAACAAAACTGAATTTAAATCAAGTGTTAGTTAGATCAAATAGCAGCAGCCTTATTTATAAGCAGGTAAAAGAAAGTCAAGCCATCTTGTTTTTGCATGATTTTTCTATTAAAAAAAGTTTAATGGTTATGAATGGAGATGTAAAAATTATCCCAATAAAGGAAGAAAAGCATTTTCCTGTTGATTTCTGGCTTATTTATTTAGAAACGAAGAATTTAACGAAAGTAGCTAAGGAATTTATGGATGCCTTTTTAGATAATTTTTAAAAAGCATTTTATTTATAGAGTGCTAAAGAATCCTTATTACAGGCCTGAAGAAGTAATGTGTCGAAAGCAATATTTCCGATTCTATTATAACCACCGTTTTTTAGAGAAAAATTACCTCAAGTAAAAAGCCTAGCAATTATTGCTAGGCTTTTTAAAATTAAAGTATATGATTATGCCTCTTCCAAAGAGGGTTCAACAAAGTCAAAAGTTACTATACGCACGTAACAACCACTTTAGAAGAGCAAACTGCTACGAAGTTCCAACGGTACATTGAAATATGATTAGTGGTCAAAAGTTTTTTTGCATAAAAAAGACCCCCAGCCAAAATGACTGAGAGTCTTGAAACGTATAAAAATTAACGTTTTGAGAACTGAGGAGCTCTACGTGCACCTTTAAGACCGTATTTTTTACGTTCTTTCATACGTGCATCACGAGTTAATAAACCAGCGCGTTTTAAAGTACCGCGGAATTCTGGATCAGCTTGTAATAAAGCGCGAGCGATACCGTGACGAATTGCACCAGCTTGACCAGTGTATCCACCACCACCAACGTTTACTAATACATCATAACTACCTAAAGTTTCAGTTGCAACAAGAGGTTGTTTAACAACTTCTCTTAATGCTGCGAATGGAATGTAATCTTCAAAATCGCGACCATTGATGATCACGCGTCCTTCGCCAGGAACTAAACGTACACGAGCTGTTGAGCTTTTACGACGTCCTGTGCCATAGTATTGTACTTGTGCCATGTGAATGCCCTCCTTTTATAATTATCCGCGAAGTTCGTAAACTTCTGGTTTTTGTGCTTGATGTGGATGCTCGTTACCTGCATAAACATGTAACTTTTTGATTTGTTGACGACCAAGGCGCCCTTTTGGAAGCATACCTTTAACTGCTAATTCAAGCATTTTAACTGGGTAGTTTGTACGCATTTCAAGAGCAGTTCTTTCTTTTAAACCACCAGCATACATTGTGTGACGGTAGTAAATTTTGTTGTTTAATTTATTTCCTGTTAATTCAACTTTCTCAGCGTTGATGATGATTACGTTATCACCAGTGTCAATGTGTGGTGTGAAAGTTGGTTTGTGTTTTCCACGAAGTAATGTAGCTACTTCTGTTGCAAGACGACCTAAAGTTTTGCCTTCAGCGTCTACAACGAACCATTTACGGTCAACTTCGTTAGCTTTTGCCATATAAGTTGTGCGCATTTTATTTTCCTCCTAATACAATATACATAAAGTAAAATTGCTTTTATTGTTTATTTTTAACACGACTCGTTCCGGGGCTAATCGTGGTTCTTAAAACAATACCGTATTTAATATTAAACGTTATATACTCTAATGTCAAGCACATGTTACACCAGGATTAGTTGTTATAATTAACTTCCCATAAAACAAGACCATGAGGAGGTGCTGTCTTCCCTGCTAGCTTCCGATTAGCACCATTTAGTGCCTCTTTAATACTATGCATTTCTCTTCGTCCATTTCCTATTTCAACCAATGTTCCAATGATAATTCGAACCATATTGTGCAAAAAACCACTTCCAACAAGAGAAATCACAATCTCTTGATTCACTTCCTCTAAAGTAGCTGAGTAGATTGTGCGAACTTTATTTTCTTTTTCTGTTTTTGCTGAGCAAAATGATGTGAAATCATATGTTCCAACAAAATGCTGAAGAGCTTCCTTCATTAACTCAATATTTAGTTGATATGGATAATGGTAATGGTAATGGCGACGAAATACATCTTCATCCTTATGATTCCAGATTGCATATCGATACTCTTTTCTTTCAACATTGTAACGTGCATGGAAATCTTCGCTTACCTCTTCTACCTTTTTGATAAAAACATCTGAAGGCAGTTGCGTATTCAATGCTCTTTTCCATTGTTCACTTGTTAATGAAAGTGTCGTATCAAAATGAATCGCTTGTCCATTTGCATGAACGTTTGTATCCGTTCGACCTGAAGCTTGAATAATAATTTCTTCACCTTTATGCACTTTTTTTAAAGCTTTCTGAATTTCACCTTGAACAGTTCGCTGATTCTGTTGAATTTGAAATCCATTAAATTGAGTCCCATCATAAGCAACAATACATTTAAAACGTTTCATTCAATCTCTCCATTACGCACGTACCTTTAAAATAATTAAAAATGTTAAAAGTAAAAGGACTAAACTAATCGTATCTCTCATTTCCCATTTCGATATACGAAATTTCGTTCTACCTTCTCCTCCTTGATATCCTCTAGCTTCCATCGCAATTGCTAGATCTTCTGCACGCTTAAAAGAATGAATAAATAGCGGAACCAATAATGAGATAAGAGCTTGCAGACGTTCTTTCAAAGGACCAGAAGAAAAATCTACCCCACGTGAGGCCTGTGCCTTCATAATTTTTTCTGTCTCTTCCATTAGTGTTGGAATAAATCGTAATGAAATAGACATCATTAGTGCCATTTCATGCACTGGCAAGCCAATCTTCTTTAACGGATTAAATAAGCTCTCTAGTCCATCTGTAATTTCAATTGGATTAGTTGTCAGTGTAAGCATTGTTGTAATTGAAACTAATAATAAAAATCTCATAGAGATATAAAAACCTTCTACGATTCCACCGGTATGAATATCAATCCACCAAAAGTTTACAATCGTACTTCCTTGTTTATTTGTAAACACATGTAGGAAGAAGGTAAATAAGATTAAAAACCATAATGGTTTAAGACCTTTAAAAACGTAGGTTAAAGGCACTTTCGATAAACCGATCGCACACAATACAAAAAATAATAACGCACCATAGGAAAATAGATTGTTAGCGAAAAAAACAATAATGATAAATGAGAACATCATTAGTAATTTCGCTCTAGCATCAAGTCGATGAATGATTGATTCAATGGGAATATATTTTCCTAAAATTAATTCTTTCATATCTTTTCCTCACGATACAAGTTAACAATATAGTCTGCAAGCTGCTCATTTGTTAAACAAGTGGCTTCTTCATCGCGTCCTAGTTTCTTTAACAAGTTTTTTTGGAACTGTAATGCCATAGGGAGCTGTAATCCGATTGAGGCAAGCTCTTTCTCCCTAGAAAACACTTCTAATGGTTTTCCTTGTAAAAAAGTAGTCCCTTGTTGTAATACATGTATATAATCTGCGTAGCGTGCCGCATCTTCCATGCTATGTGTCACTAATATTGTAGTTAACCCTTTTTCTTTATGGAGCTCGTAAAACATCTCCATTAATGAACGTTGACCAATTGGATCTAATCCTGCAGTTGGTTCATCCAAAACAAGTACTTCAGGTTCCATTGCTAATACACCAGCAATGGCTACCCTTCTCATTTGGCCCCCACTTAATTCAAATGGAGATTTAGTAAGAATATCCTCAGATAATCCAACTAACTTAATCAAATCTCTGGCACGTTCCCTTGCAATGTCTTCTTTGACTCCAAAATTTATTGGGCCAAAACAGATATCTTTTTCAACCGTTTCTTCAAACAATTGCTGTTCAGGAAATTGAAAAACAAGCCCAACTTTTTTACGGAGTGGTTTTAATTGCTTAGCTTTTTTTAGACTGTTCAATTCGAAGTCACCAACCTGGATCTTTCCAGCTGTTGGTTGAATGAGTCCATTTAAATGCTGCAAAAAGGTAGACTTCCCACTTCCTGTATGACCTATTACAGCATAATAAGTTCCCTCTGCAATCTCTACATCAATATCATGCAAAGCACGGAAGGCAAATGGACTTTTCGACTGATAGGTATAGCCTACTTTTTCAAAAGTAATGTGCATAATTCATTCACCAAACTTTCTTGCATTAGATGATTATCATGTAGAGGAATCCCTTTTTCCAAGAGTTTAGAAGCAAGCTGAGTAGTAAAAGGGGATGCTAATCCAATCTCTTCTAAAGAGTTATTGCGTTTAAATACGTCTGATGGTTTTCCCGTTTGAATAAGCCTTCCATCATGCATAACAACAACACGGTCAGCATGAATCGCTTCTTCTATATCATGCGTAATTGAAATAACCGTCATTTTTAAGCTTTTATGTAAATTACGAATCGTTTCGATTACTTCTTTTCGTCCAATCGGATCTAGCATAGACGTTGCTTCATCAAGAATAAGTAAAGAGGGTTGTATTGCTAATGCCCCTGCAATAGCGACTCGTTGTTTTTGGCCACCAGAAAGAGAATGTGGCTCATGCAAAGTAAACTTCTCCATATCTACAATTTTAAGTACTTTAGCAATGCGCCGATCCATTTCTTGCTTTTCTATTCCATGATTCTCAAGACCAAAAGCGATGTCATCAATAACAGTCGTTCCTACAAATTGATTATCAGGATTTTGAAATACCATTGCTACTAGTTTTCGAACATCCCATACTGTATCTTCTTGAATACGGAGTTCTTCCTGAATCACAATTTCCCCTTCGTCAGGAAGAATAAGACCATTTAACAATTTAGCTAATGTTGATTTACCCGATCCATTCCGTCCAACAATCGCAATCCATTCTTCCTCGTAAACCGAAAATGTTAAGTCATTCAATGCGTTCGAATGAGCATTTGGATATTTATATGAAACTTGATTAACTTTCACTATTTCCTTTTGCATCTTTTCACCTTTACTTATTCATAAGAGTATATTTCTATTCTAGTCGAAAAGACGATATAAAAAAAGGGCATTGACCAGTTTGTAACTGTCATGCCCTTTTATTCAGTAATTAAACTAATTCAATTACAACCATTGGTGCAGCGTCGCCACGACGCGGACCAATTTTAGCAATACGAGTGTATCCACCTTGACGCTCAGCATAGCGAGGAGCGATGTCAGCAAATAACTTTTGTAAAGCATCTTGACCGTTTTCAACGTTTGCTACTTCCTTACGGATGTAAGCACCAGCTAAACGACGAGCGTGAATATCTCCACGTTTACCTAACGTAATCATTTTTTCAACAACTGAACGTAACTCTTTCGCACGAGTTTCAGTTGTTTGAATACGTTCGTTGATGATTAAGTCTGTAGCTAAGTCACGTAACATAGCTTTACGTTGTGAACTAGTACGTCCTAATTTTCTGTATCCCATTTCTAGTTCCCTCCTTTGTAGGTAGTATCAAAATTGGGTAATATGACTAGATGAAGAGAACGCCTCTCCCTTTAAAATGCTAAAATCAGTCTTCTTTACGTAGACCTAAGCCTAACTCATCTAACTTATTTTTAACTTCTTCTAAAGATTTACGTCCTAAGTTACGAACTTTCATCATGTCTTCTTCTGATTTATTTGCTAATTCTTGTACTGTATTAATTCCAGCACGTTTTAAGCAATTATAAGAACGAACAGAAAGGTCAAGTTCTTCAATAGTCATTTCAAGAACTTTATCTTTTTGATCTTCTTCTTTTTCATACATAATTTCTGCATTTTTAGCTTCATCCGTTAAACCAACGAAGATGTTTAAATGCTCAGTTAGAATTTTTGAACCTAGAGCGATTGCATCTTTTGGTCCAATGCTTCCATCTGTCCATACATCTAAAGTTAATTTATCGAAATTTGAAACCTGCCCTACACGTGTATTTTCCACTTGGTAAGTAACACGTGAAACCGGCGTGTAAATCGAGTCAATAGGAATAACACCTATCGCTTGATCCTCTCTTTTATTACCATCTGCAGGTACATATCCACGACCACGTTTAGCGATTAAACGCATACGAAGATGTGCATCTTTCGCAAGAGTTGCAATGTGAAGATCTGGATTTAGAACTTCAATATCGCTATCATGCGTAATATCTGCAGCAGTAATAGGGCCTTCACCACGAATATCAATTTCTAATGTTTTTTCTTCATCTGAATAAATTTTCAGAGCAAGTTTTTTCACATTAAGAATGATCGTTGTAACATCTTCTACTACACCATCAATTGTAGAGAATTCATGTAACACACCATCAACTTGAATTGCAGTTACAGCAGCACCAGGAAGTGAGGATAAAAGGATACGACGTAAGGAGTTACCTAGTGTTGTACCATATCCACGCTCAAGCGGTTCAATAACGAATTTTCCATACTTGGAATCGTCACTGATCTCAACCGTTTCGATTTTTGGCTTTTCGATTTCAATCATTTTATAAACCCTCCTTCAAAACGTCGAAACCTCGGTTAGACATCAGTCTAACCGAAAGTCCCCATTAGGCAGTTCCTAATTGTGCACAACTAAAGATGTCTGTTAATTTCTGTCAAACATTATATCATAAAACATTATAGACAAAATTTGAAAATTTATACAGACAAATTATACACGACGACGTTTTGGTGGACGGCATCCGTTATGTGGAACTGGAGTTACGTCTTTAATAGCAGTAACTTCAAGACCAGCAGCTTGAAGAGCACGGATTGCAGCTTCACGACCAGCACCAGGTCCTTTAACAGTTACATCTAAAGTTTTTAAACCGTGTTCCATAGAAGCTTTTGCAGCTGTTTCAGCAGCCATTTGCGCAGCAAAAGGAGTAGATTTACGAGAACCTTTGAACCCTAATGAACCAGCACTTGACCATGCAATTGCATTACCATGAACATCAGTAATAGTTACGATTGTGTTATTGAAAGTTGAACGAATATGAGCTGTACCAGCTTCAATATTCTTTTTCACACGACGTTTACGTACGTTTGTTTTACGTGCCATGTTGAATACCCTCCTTTACTTGATATTATTTCTTCTTATTCGCTACTGTACGGCGTGGGCCTTTACGAGTACGAGCGTTGTTTTTCGTATTTTGACCACGAACAGGTAAGCTACGGCGGTGGCGGATACCACGATAAGAACCGATTTCGATAAGACGTTTAATGTTTAATGATACTTCACGACGAAGATCACCTTCAACTTTTAATTTGTCTACTAATTCACGGATTTTACCTAATTCTTCTTCTGTTAAATCACGCACACGTGTGTCTTCAGAAACACCAGCTTCAGCTAAAATTTTCTCAGCAGTAGAACGGCCGATACCAAATACGTAAGTTAGAGAAATTACCACGCGTTTGTCGCGAGGAATATCTACACCAGCAATACGAGCCATTAGGGTGCACCTCCTTCTTTATTAACCTTGTTTTTGTTTATGTTTTGGATTTTCACAAATTACCATTACTTTACCACGTCTGCGGATAACTTTACATTTCTCACAGATAGGTTTTACAGATGGTCTCACTTTCATGATTTCAACCTCCTTATAGATTACGGAGTGCATAGTTATTATTTAAAACGGTACGTAATACGCCCACGAGTTAAATCATATGGAGATAGTTCAACAGTTACTTTGTCACCTGGAAGAATACGGATAAAGTTCATACGAATTTTACCAGATACATGTGCAAGAACAACATGACCATTTTCTAACTCAACTTTAAACATTGCATTAGGCAGTGTTTCGGTAACAGTACCTTCTATTTCAATTACATCATCTTTCGCCATTAGGGGCATTCTCCTTTCTTCAAATCAGCAGCTTGCTTGTTCGGCAGTTAGTACTCAATAGGAACATTGTGCCTAAGTGCTCTGAAATGTTGGAGATTAATTGAGGATCTAAGTAAGATTAGTCTCAATATTACTTGTATCCTATTTAAAAGCAATCGCTCCAAGCAAAGCTCTGTTCAAGCTTTATATTATAATAATCAGTTTTGACGAAACGACAAAACGTCATACACATGGAACGACTATCTTCTCGTTCGTTATTAAACTAACTCTTTCAAAAGATTATCAACGTCTTCAAAGACTTTGCCAATCTCTTGTTCACCATCTATTGTTCTAACATAACCAAGGTTATTATAGAAATCTAATAGAGGCTGAGTTTGTTTGATATTAACTTCTAAGCGATTTGCAACTGTCTCTTCATTGTCATCCGCACGTTGGTAAAGCTCTCCACCGCACTTCGGACATACGCCTTCTTCCTTTGGAGGATTATAGATCAGATGATAAGTTGCTCCACACTCTTTACAAATGCGACGACCTGTTAAACGATCAATTAAAAGTTGTTGGTCTACATGAATGTTTAACACGAAGTCAATTTTACGGTTCATACCTTTTAATGTTTCTTCCAAAGCTTCTGCCTGCGCAACAGTTCTTGGAAACCCATCAAGTAAGAAACCTTTTTGGCAATCATCTTTTGCTAATCGATCACGGACAATACCAATTGTTACTTCATCAGGAACAAGATGACCTTGATCCATAAAAGATTTCGCTTTAAGACCTAGTTCTGTGCCTTCTTTAATTGCAGCACGGAACATATCACCAGTTGAAATATGCGGAATATCGTATTTTGCAACGATTTTTTCTGCTTGTGTGCCTTTGCCTGCACCAGGAAGCCCCATTAATATTAAATTCATGGTTGTTCCTCCTTGAAGTTAAGTGAGCTAAGGGAAACTGAATTCCCTATGCCCGTTATTTTATAAAGCCTTTGTAGTGTCTTTTTACTAGTTGACTTTCTAATTGTTTCATTGTTTCAAGAGCAACGCCGACAACAATTAGTAAACTTGTTCCACCTATTTGTGCAGTAGGTGGTAAGTTAGCAACTTTACCGAATATAATCGGTAAAAGTGCGATCACTGCTAAAAAGATTGAACCTACAAAAGTTAATCGATATAAAACTTTTGTTATATACTCTTGTGTGCTCTTACCTGGACGAATACCAGGGATGTAGCCACCTTGCTTTTGCAAGTTTTCTGCCATTTGTTCTGGATTAACCTGAACAAATGTATAGAAATAAGAGAATGCAATGATTAAAGTCAAGTAAATAGCCATGCCCCAAGGATTGGAGTAGTTAAATACTTCTTTAATCCATGCTGTTACATCATTTTGTGGAAAAAATGATGCAATTGTCGAAGGAGTAACCAGGAATGACACAGCAAAGATTACTGGAATAACTCCCGCACTATTTACTTTTAAAGGTAAATGAGTAGATTCTCCTCCAACATAACTATTTCCACTGTTACGTTTTGCATATTGAATTGGAATCTTTCTATTTGCTTGTTGGATAAAGATTACCGCAACAATAACAACTATTAAGACTAATACAACTAAGCCAACTTTAACAGAGTTTAGAAATAACGCATCTCCAGCATCTTTAAATTGCTGCAGATATACTTGGTTAATTGTAGTTGGAATCGCAGCAATAATCCCTGCAAAAATGATAATTGATATACCGTTCCCAACACCTTTTGCAGTAATTTGCTCGCCTAACCACAATAAGAAAGCTGTACCAGCTGTTAGTACAGTAGCGATATATAAGTAAGTAGACCAACCTGGGCTTGTAATAAGTACACCACCAGTTGCATTGTTCATACTTACTGAAAGTCCAATTGCCTCAATAAACCCTAAACCAATGGTTACATAACGGGTTAATTGATTCAATTTACGTCGACCAATCTCACCTTGCTTCGACCATTCCGTTAGCTTTGGAACTACGTCCATTTGCAGTAACTGAATTACGATTGAAGCAGTAATGTAAGGCATTATACCCATTGCAAAAATCGAGAACTTTTTAAGAGCTCCTCCACCAAATGTATTTAACACACCGAAAGCACCTAAGGAGCTATCTTGTGACGCTAATACATCCGCGTTGACGTTTGGAACAGGTATAAACGTCCCAATACGAAATACAATTAACATTAATAATGTGAAGAAAATTTTCCTTCTTATATCTGCAACGCGCATAAAGTTGGAGATTGTCCGGAACATTAGATCACCTCAGTTTTTCCACCAGCTGCTTCGATAGCTTCTACCGCAGTAGCTGAGAACTTGTGAGCCTTAACAGTAAGTTTAACTTCTAACTTACCTTTTCCTAAGATTTTGATTCCAGCTAATTCTTTACGAACAATGCCAGTCTCGATTAGTAACTCAGGAGTTACTTCTGTTCCATTCTCGAAGCGATTTAATGTTTCAACATTAACGATTGCATATTCTTTGCGGTTAATGTTAGTGAAACCACGTTTTGGTAAACGACGGAATAAAGGAGTTTGACCACCTTCAAATCCAAGACGAACACCGCCGCCTGAACGAGCGTTTTGTCCTTTATGACCTTTACCAGCAGTTTTACCGGTACCAGAACCAATACCACGTCCGATACGTTTAGATACTTTACGAGAACCTTCTGTAGGTTTTAATTCATGAAGTTTCATCAGGGCACCTCCTTAACTTATTGATGTTTCATTAAATTTCTTTAACTGATACAAGGTGAGAAACTTTGTTAATCATCCCACGCATTGCAGCGTTATCTTCTTTCGTAACAGTTTGATTAGTTTTAGTTATTCCTAATGCGCGAACTGTTGCGATTTGATCTTGTTTACGACCAATAACACTACGAGTGAGGGTAATTTCTAACTTTTTCGCCATCGTTATCCCTCCTTATTTACCTAGTAACTCTTCAACAGATTTACCACGTAATTTTGCAACTTCATCAGCACGTTTTAAGTTGCTTAATCCTTCGATTGTAGCACGTACGATGTTAACCGGTGTGTTAGAACCTAGTGATTTAGATAAGATATCATGTACACCAGCAAGTTCTAATACCGCACGAACTGGACCTCCAGCGATAACCCCAGTACCTTCTGATGCAGGTTTTAAGAAAACTTCACCTGCTCCGAAACGACCTGTGATTTCATGAGGAATAGTTGTGCCAACGATTGGTACATTAATTAGGTTTTTCTTTGCATCTTCTACTGCTTTACGGATAGCATCTGGTACCTCTTGGGCTTTACCAGTTCCGAACCCTACATGACCGTTCTTGTCACCAACAACCACTAATGCTGCAAAGCGGAAACGACGTCCACCCTTAACAACCTTTGCAACACGGTTGATAGTAACTAGGCGTTCTTCAAGCTCTAATTTATTAGGATCAATGCGACGCATGTATGTCCCTCCTTCTTCGATTAAAATTGTAATCCAGCTTCACGAGCAGCTTCAGCTAAAGCTTTTACGCGACCATGATATAAGTAACCACCGCGGTCAAATACTACTTCAGTAACACCTTTTTCAGTTGCGCGTTTTGCAACTAAAAGGCCAACTTGTTTAGCAGCTTCAACGTTGCCAGTACCATTTAAAGATAAATCTTTATCTAAAGTTGATGCGCTTGCTAATGTTACACCATTAACATCATCAATTACTTGAGCATAGATATGTTGGCTAGAACGAAAAACGTTTAAACGTGGACGTTCTTGAGTACCAGATAATTTTGTACGTACACGACCATGTCTTTTCTTACGTACAGCATTTTTATCAGCTTTTGTGATCATCTTGGTCACTCCTTTCTGTTATCTAGTTAAATTACTTCGCAGTTTTACCTTCTTTACGACGAACAGTTTCGCCTTCGTAACGAATACCTTTACCTTTATAAGGCTCTGGTGGGCGTACTTGACGGATATTAGCTGCAACTGCACCTACACGCTCTTTATCGATACCTTTAACGATAACTTTTGTGTTTGCAGGAACCTCAATCTCAATACCTTCTTCTGGAGTAATCTCAACTGGGTGAGAGTATCCAACGTTTAGAACTAATTTATTACCAGCTTTAGAAGCACGGTAACCAACCCCGATTAAGTCAAGGCTACGAGTATAACCATTAGTTACACCTTCAACCATGTTTCCAAGGATTGCACGAGTAGTACCATGAAGAGCACGGTGCTCTTTGTTATCAGTTGGACGTGCAACTGTTAATACGTTCTCGTTAAGTTCGATTTGCATGTCAGCATGGAAAGTACGAGTTAACTCTCCTTTAGGACCTTTTACTGTTACAGTATTGTTGTTATTAGTGATTGTAACTCCAGCTGGAATTACAAGTTCTTTTTTACCAACACGAGACATTCATTACACCTCCATTCTCTCTGTCGTTTATTACCAAACGTATGCTAAGATTTCGCCACCAGTTTTAGCTTGGCGAGCTTCTTTATCTGTCATTAAACCTTTCGAAGTTGAAAGGATTGCAATACCTAAACCGTTCAGTACGCGAGGTACTTCATCAGTTTTAGCGTAAACACGTAAACCAGGTTTAGAAATTCTTTTTAGACCAGTGATAACACGTTCGTTGTTAACACCGTATTTTAAGAAGATACGAATAATACCTTGTTTGTTGTCTTCAATGTACTCCACGTCGCGGATGAAACCTTCACGTTTAAGGATTTCAGCAACTTCTTTTTTAAGGTTAGAACCTGGTAGTTCTAACTTCTCGTGACGTACCATGTTCGCATTACGAATGCGAGTAAGCATATCTGCAATAGGATCTGTCATGACCATGTTCAGATAACCTCCTTCCTAATTCTCAATATATTACCAACTAGCTTTTTTAACGCCAGGGATTTGTCCTTTATAAGCAAGTTCACGGAAACAAATACGGCAAAGTTTAAATTTGCGTAATACAGAGTGTGGACGTCCGCAACGTTCGCAACGTGTGTACTCTTGTACTTTAAACTTTTGTTCACGTTTTTGTTTCGCAATCATTGATTTTTTAGCCACGTTTTCGCCTCCTCTTCTTTAGCGCTGGCTTTCATTATTTTTGAAAAGGCATTCCGAATAATGTTAGCATTTCACGAGCTTCTTCATCAGTGTTTGCAGTAGTTACAATAACGATGTCCATACCACGTACTTTGTTCACTTTATCATAATCGATCTCTGGGAAGATTAATTGTTCTTTAACACCTAAAGTATAGTTACCACGACCATCGAATGATTTTTTAGAAATCCCACGGAAGTCACGTACACGAGGTAAAGTAACTGACACTAATTTATCAAAGAATTCATACATACGCTCACCACGTAATGTAACTTTCGCACCGATCGGCATTCCTTCACGAAGACGGAAACCAGCGATTGATTTTTTAGCTTTTGTTACTACAGGTTTTTGACCTGCGATTTTTGTTAATTCCTCAACTGCTGTATCTAGTGCTTTAGAGTTTGAAACAGCCTCACCAACACCCATGTTGATGACGATTTTTTCAATCTTAGGCACTTCCATAACTGATTTATAGTTAAACTTGCTCATTAGAGCAGGAGTAATTTCACTTTGATATTTCTCAACTAGGCGGTTCATTCAGAAGACCTCCTTTCATTTATTTCTATTATTTATCAAGTAATTCGCCTGATTTTTTTGCAACACGTACTTTTTTACCATCCACTAATTGGTAACCTACTCGGGTAGGTACGCCAGTTTTTGGATCTAATGCCATAACATTAGAAACATGGATTGGTGCTTCTTTTTCGATGATGCCACCTTGTGGGTTAGCTTGTGTTGGTTTCGCGTGTTTTTTAACGATGTTAACACCTTCAACTAGTACGCGGTTCTTCTTTGGAAAAGCAGCAAGGATAACGCCTTGTTTTCCTTTGTCTTTACCAGAGATAACTTGAACTTTATCACCTTTTTTTACATGCATCTTCTTCGTGCACCTCCTTAATAAGGCTTTTTGAAGTTTTTAATTAAAGAACTTCTGGAGCTAATGATACGATTTTCATGAAGTTGCTATCACGTAATTCACGTGCAACTGGTCCGAAAATACGAGTTCCACGAGGGCTCTTATCGTCTTTGATGATAACAGCTGCGTTTTCATCAAAACGGATATAAGAACCATCAGGACGACGCATACCACGTTTCGTACGAACGATAACGGCTTTAACTACGTCACCTTTTTTAACAACGCCACCTGGTGTTGCTTGTTTTACTGTACATACGATAATGTCACCGATATTAGCAGTTTTACGTCCTGAACCACCTAATACTTTAATAGTAAGTAATTCACGAGCACCTGAGTTATCTGCAACTTTCAAACGAGATTCTTGTTGGATCATATCTGTTGACCTCCCTTCGGAATATAAATATTATCCGAGCATATCTATTTAGATAATAACAGCTTCTTCTACAATTTCAATTAAACGGAAACGTTTTGTAGCTGATAATGGACGAGTCTCCATGATTTTTACGATATCGCCAACTTTTGCTTGGTTAAGCTCATCGTGCGCTTTATATTTTTTAGAATATCTAACGCGTTTTCCGTATAGTTTATGCTTTTTATAAGTTTCAACCACAACTGTGATTGTCTTATCCATTTTATCAGAAACTACACGTCCTGTGTAAACTTTACGTTGGTTACGTTCGCTCACTGTGCAAACCTCCCCTCAATGATTAGTTGTTAGAGCTGATTTCTCTTTCACGTACTACAGTTTTCATACGAGCAATAGCTTTACGTACCTCACGGATACGAGCAGTGTTCTCTAATTGTCCTGTAGCTAGTTGGAAACGAAGGTTAAATAACTCTTCTTTAAGAGATTTCACTTTTTGTTCAATTTCAGCAGTGGTAAGATCGCGAATCTCATTAGTTTTCATTAGAATCACCACCATTGTCTTCACGTTTTACAAACTTACATTTAACTGGTAATTTGTGTGCTGCTAAGCGTAATGCTTCGCGAGCGATTTCTTCAGAAACACCAGCGATTTCAAACATAATTTTACCTGGTTTAACGACTGCAACCCAACCCTCTGGAGCACCTTTACCGCTACCCATACGTACTTCTAATGGTTTAGCTGTGTAAGGTTTAGAAGGGAAGATTTTAATCCATACTTTACCGCCACGTTTCATGTAACGAGTCATCGCACGACGCGCTGCTTCGATTTGACGGTTAGTGATCCAAGAAGCTTCAGTTGATTGTAAACCGAATTCACCAAATGCGATTTCTGTGCCACCTTTAGCACGACCACGCATTTTTCCACGGTGTTCTCTACGATATTTAACACGTTTAGGCATTAACATAATTAATTTCCTCCTTCCTCAGAAGCTTTCTTTTTAGTAGGAAGAACTTCACCACGATAGATCCAAACTTTAACGCCTAGTTTACCGTATGTTGTATCTGCTTCTGCAGTTGCATAATCGATATCTGCACGTAAAGTGTGTAGTGGTACTGTACCTTCACTATAAGATTCAGCACGAGCAATATCTGCGCCGCCAAGACGACCAGAAACTTGCGTTTTAATTCCTTGTGCACCAGCACGCATTGAACGTTGTAATGATTGCTTTTGAGCACGACGGAAAGAAACACGGTTTTCTAATTGACGAGCAATATTCTCAGCTACTAATTTAGCATCTAAATCAGCTTTTTTAATTTCAATGATGTTGATATGAACGCGTTTGCCTGTTAGGTTGTTTAAAGCTTTACGAAGTGCTTCAACTTCGCTACCACCTTTACCGATTACCATACCAGGTTTAGCAGTGTGAACTGTAACGTTAACACGGTTTGCAGCTCTTTCAATTTCTACTTTAGAAACCGCAGAATCAGCAAGACGAGCGTTAATGTATTCACGAATTTTTAAATCTTCATGTAATAGATCAGCATAATCTTTTTCAGCGTACCATTTAGATTCCCAATCACGGATAATACCGACACGAAGTCCGACTGGATTTACCTTTTGACCCATCGATTATCCCTCCTTCTTCTCAGATACCACTAATGTAATGTGGCTTGTGCGTTTATTGATTGCGCTAGCACGTCCTTGAGCACGTGGGCGGAAACGTTTTAAAGTTGGACCTTCATCAACGAATACTTTTTCAACGTATAAGTTGTTGATATCCATATCATAGTTGTGTTCTGCGTTAGCAATAGCAGATTTTAATAGTTTTTCTACAACTGGAGAAGCAGTTTTAGGTGTATGACGAAGGATTGCGATCGCTTCACCAATTCCTTTTCCTCGGATTAAATCGACTACAAGACGAACTTTACGAGGAGCGATTCGAACTGTTCTTAATACAGCTTTAGCTTGCATTGGAGTGCCTCCTCTCATTATCTTCTAGTTTTTTTGTCATCCGCATCGTGACCTTTGTAAGTACGAGTTGGAGCAAATTCGCCAAGTTTGTGACCTACCATATCTTCTGTTACGTATACAGGTACGTGTTTACGTCCATCATACACTGCAATAGTATGTCCGATAAATTGTGGAAAAATTGTTGAACGACGTGACCAAGTTTTAACAACTTGTTTAGATTCAGTCTCGTTTAATTTCTCAACTTTTGCCAATAAATGATCATCAATAAATGGTCCTTTTTTCAGGCTGCGTCCCATTGTGGTACCTCCCTTCGTGATTGACCTACGGTTCTAGTGAACCGTAGCACAACCGCGTTATTTTTTACGACGACGTACGATAAACTTGTCTGACGCTTTGTTTTTCTTACGAGTTTTATAACCAAGAGTTGGTTTACCCCATGGAGACATTGGTGATTTACGTCCGATTGGAGAGCGTCCTTCACCACCACCGTGTGGGTGATCAACTGGGTTCATTACAGATCCACGTACAGTTGGACGTTTACCCATCCAACGAGAACGACCTGCTTTACCGATGTTAATAAGTTCGTGATGCTCGTTACCTACTTGACCTACAGTAGCGCGACAAGTAGCTAAGATCATACGTACTTCACCAGAGTTTAAGCGAACTAATACGTAACGGTCTTCTTTACCTAATACTTGAGCAGAAGTACCAGCAGAACGTACTAATTGTCCACCACGACCTGGTTTTAACTCGATATTGTGGATAGTAGTACCAACTGGAATGTTAACAAGTGGTAATGCATTACCGATTTTAATGTCAGCTTCTGGGCCAGACATAATTTCAGTTCCAACTTCTAAGTTTTTAGGAGCTAGGATGTAGCGTTTTTCACCATCAGCATAGTTAATTAACGCAATGTTAGCAGAACGGTTTGGATCGTACTCAATAGTAGCAACGCGTCCTGGTATACCGTCTTTATCACGTTTGAAGTCGATGATACGGTATTGACGTTTGTGTCCACCACCTTGGTGACGAACAGTAATTTTACCTTGGTTGTTACGGCCAGCTTTTTTGTTAAGTGGTGCTAATAACGATTTTTCTGGTTTATCAGTAGTGATTTCAGCAAAATCGTTAGTAGTCATATTACGGCGACCGTTAGTGGTTGGTTTATACTTTTTGATTGCCATCGTTGTTTCCCTCCTTTTCTACTAAATTATACGCCTTCGAATAATGTGATTTCTTGGCTATCAGCAGTTAATTTAACGATTGCTTTTCTACGACGGTTTGTATAACCAGCATGTTTACCCATGCGCTTAAACTTACCTTTGTAATTCATAACGTTAACTTTTTCTACTTTTACACCGAAGATTGCTTCAATAGCATCTTTCACTTCAGTTTTATTAGCTCTTACATCAACTTCGAAAGTATATTTTTTCTCAGCAACAGCTTCCATAGAAGCTTCAGTAATAACTGGGCGTTTGATAATATCACGAGGATCCTTCATTACGCAAGCACCTCCTCTACTTTTTCCACCGCTGCTTTAGTCATGATTAAAGTATCATGATGTAAAACATCTAGTACGTTAACTTCGTCAGCAGCAATAACAGTAATCCCTTGGATGTTACGAGCTGATAAAGCAACATTTTCATTTACGTCTGCTGTTACGATAAGAACTTTCTTTTGAACAGATAAGCCTTGTAGTACAGCAACCATATCTTTAGTTTTTGGTGCATTTAACATTAAATCTTCTAAAACAAGCATGTTTTGCTCTAATACTTTCGTAGATAAAGCAGATTTAATCGCTAAACGACGAACTTTTTTAGGTAATTTGTAAGCATATGATCTTGGAGATGGACCGAATACGATACCACCACCACGCCATTGTGGAGAACGGATCGAACCTTGACGAGCACGTCCAGTTCCTTTTTGACGCCATGGTTTACGACCACCACCGCGTACTTCAGAACGAGTTTTTACTTTATGTGTACCTTGACGTAAAGATGCACGTTGCATCATTACTGCGTCAAATAGTACGTGTTCATTTGGTGCAATACCGAATACTGACTCAGCTAATTCGATTTCACCAACTTGAGAACCTGTTTGGTTATACATAGTAACTTTAGGCATTTGGTTTCCTCCTTTCTTCTATGTTAATTAGTTAGATTTAACCGCAGAACGGATTGTAACGTAAGATTTTTTAGCACCTGGTACATTACCTTTTACTAATAGTAAGTTGCGTTCAACGTCAACTTTAACGATTTGTAGGTTTTGTACTGTGATTTGTTCTCCACCCATGCGTCCAGGTAATGCTTTATTTTTGAATACGCGGTTTGGAGCTACAGGACCCATTGAACCAGGACGACGGTGGTAACGAGAACCGTGAGACATTGGTCCGCGAGATTGTCCGTGGCGCTTAATGCTACCTTGGAAACCTTTACCTTTTGAAATTCCTGATACATCAACGATGTCACCATTTGCAAAAATATCAACTTTGACTTCTTGACCTACTTCGTAAGCTGCAACATCAGCATTACGAATTTCACGTACGAAGCGCTTAGGTGCAGTGTTTGCTTTTGATGCATGACCTTTTTCTGGTTTGTTAGCTAATTTCTCACGTTTGTCAGCAAAACCTAATTGGATTGCTTCATAACCGTCAGTTTCAGCAACTTTCTTTTGAAGAACTACGTTTGGAGTAGCTTCGATTACAGTAACCGGAATTAATTCACCGTTTTCTGCAAACACTTGTGTCATACCGATTTTTTTCCCTAAGATTCCTTTGGTCATAAGTCACACCTCCTAAATAATATATTGTAATTAATTAAAGTTTGATTTCAATATCAACGCCAGACGGTAAGTCTAGTCTCATAAGTGAATCAACAGTTTGTGGAGTTGGATTCACGATATCGATTAAACGTTTGTGTGTGCGCATTTCGAATTGCTCACGAGAATCTTTGTATTTATGAACCGCACGAAGAATTGTATAAACTGATCTCTCAGTTGGTAATGGAATCGGACCAGATACAGAAGCACCTGAACGTTTCGCTGTTTCAACAATTTTCTCAGCAGACTGATCTAAAATACGGTGATCGTAAGCTTTTAAACGAATACGAATTTTTTCTTTTGCCATAATTTTCCCTCCTTTTTCGCCTATTTCTAAAATAGACATACTCCATGGAAATTTTCCCTACACTCGCCATGGCAAAGCGGCCGGGTGTATCGGCAACCTTCCATTTCTACGCAGTTAAAGACCAACATCATTTATTATAACTAAAATAAATGCGGTTTGCAAGTGAATTCTAGTTATTTGTTTAATAAATAATGTTTAGCTCTGCCTTTCATTCACTTGGTTATTATATAATCTTTGAATAGCAAAATCAAGTTTCATCTAAAACGAAGTAATTATCAATTTATTCCATTATATATTCTAATAGAAAAATAAAAAAAGCTTAGAGAAAAATATTCTCTAAGCTTTTAATATACAATTATAAATTACTCAATGATTGAAGCTACAACGCCAGCTCCAACTGTACGTCCGCCTTCACGGATTGAGAATTTAGTTCCTTCTTCAACAGCGATTGCGTTGATTAGTTCAACAGTCATTTCGATGTTGTCGCCAGGCATAACCATTTCAGTTCCTTCTGGTAATTGGATGATTCCAGTTACGTCAGTAGTACGGAAATAGAATTGTGGGCGGTAGTTAGCGAAGAATGGAGTATGACGTCCACCTTCTTCTTTTGATAAAACATAAACTTCCGCTTTGAATTTAGCGTGTTGTTTAACTGAACCTGGTTTAGCTAATACTTGACCACGTTGGATATCATCACGTGCTACACCACGAAGAAGTGCACCGATGTTATCTCCTGCTTCAGCTTGATCAAGAAGCTTACGGAACATTTCAACACCTGTTACAGTTGTTGATTTTGGCTCTTCAACAAGACCGATAACTTCAACAACGTCACCAACTTTAACGATACCACGTTCTACACGACCAGTAGCAACTGTACCACGACCAGTGATTGAGAATACGTCCTCAACTGGCATTAAGAATGGTTTGTCAGTTTCACGTTGTGGAGTTGGGATGTAAGAATCAACAGCAGCCATTAATTCATGGATTTTGCCTTCCCACTCAGCATCTCCTTCAAGAGCTTTAAGAGCAGAACCTTTGATTACAGGGATATCATCACCTGGGAATTCATATTCAGAAAGTAGGTCACGGATTTCCATTTCTACTAATTCTAATAATTCTTCGTCATCAACCATATCACATTTGTTCATGAATACAACTAGGTAAGGAACACCTACTTGGCGTGATAATAAGATGTGCTCACGAGTTTGTGGCATTGGACCATCAGCAGCAGATACTACTAAGATACCGCCATCCATTTGAGCAGCACCAGTGATCATGTTTTTAACATAGTCAGCATGACCTGGGCAGTCAACGTGTGCATAGTGACGAGTTTCAGTTTCATACTCAACGTGTGCAGTAGAGATTGTGATACCACGTTCTCTTTCTTCTGGAGCACCATCGATTTGATCGTAAGCGCGAGCTTCTGCTCCACCTGTTTTAGCTAATACAGTTGTAATAGCAGCAGTTAATGTAGTTTTACCATGGTCAACGTGTCCGATTGTACCAACGTTAACGTGTGGTTTAGAACGTTCGAATTTAGCTTTACCCATTCTAAATTGCCTCCTTATTTTAAGAAAAAATTTTATTAGATTTATTGTTATGCTATAAAGAGTAACTCGTACTCTTTATAGCTTACATAACTAGTTATACATGATGAGAATTAAATAATCAATTACTCACCTTTATATTTTTTGATAATTTCTTCAGAAATTGATTTTGGTGTATCTTCATAATGGTCAAATACCATTGAGAACGTTCCACGACCTTGAGTGTTAGAACGTAATGAAGTTGCGTAACCAAACATTTCTGAAAGTGGTACCATAGCACGTACAACTTGTGCGTTACCACGAGCTTCCATACCTTCAACGCGACCACGACGAGAAGTAATATCACCCATGATATCTCCTAAGTATTCCTCAGGAATAACAACTTCTACTTTCATTAATGGTTCAAGTAGAACTGGGTTACATTTCTTAACAGCGTTTTTAAGAGCTAATGATGCAGCAACTTTAAACGCCATTTCGTTTGAGTCAACATCATGATATGAACCATCAAATAAACGAGCTTTAATGTCGATTAGTGGGAAACCAGCTAATACACCATTTTTAAGTGAATCTTCAAGTCCTGCTGCAACTGCTGGAATGTATTCACGAGGAACAACACCACCAACGATTCCATTTTCAAACTCAAAGCCTTTTCCTTCTTCGTTTGGAGAGAATTCAATCCAAACATGACCGAATTGACCACGTCCACCAGATTGGCGTACGAATTTACCTTCTACTTGTGCAGAAGAACGGAAAGTTTCACGGTATGCTACTTGAGGAGCACCAACGTTTGCTTCAACTTTGAATTCGCGACGTAAACGGTCAACGATGATATCAAGGTGAAGCTCACCCATACCCGCAATGATTGTTTGACCAGTTTCTTGGTCAGTATGCGTACGGAATGTAGGATCTTCCTCTGTTAATTTAGCTAATGCAGTACCCATTTTATCTTGGTCTGCTTTAGATTTTGGTTCGATTGCAATCGAGATAACTGGCTCAGGGAATTCCATTGATTCAAGAATTACTAAATTCTTTTCATCACAAAGAGTGTCACCTGTTGTAGTATCTTTTAAGCCTACAGCAGCCGCGATATCACCTGCATGTACTTTAGAAATCTCTTGACGAGAGTTCGCATGCATTTGTAGGATACGACCTACACGTTCGCGTTTACCTTTTGTAGAGTTTTGAACGTATGAACCAGATTCTAAAGTACCTGAGTACACACGGAAGAATGTTAATTTACCAACGTAAGGGTCAGTCATGATTTTGAATGCTAATGCAGAGAATGGCTCTTCATCACTAGAATGACGAATAAGTTCTTCTTCAGTATCAGGTACAATCCCTTTAATTGCTGGTACATCTAATGGTGATGGTAGGTAGTCAATTACTGTATCAAGTAATAATTGTACACCTTTGTTTTTGAATGCAGAACCACAAATAACTGGGTAGAATTGAACACTATTAGTAGCTTTACGGATAGCCGCTTTCAATTCTGGAATTGTGATTTCTTCACCTTCAAGGTATCTTTCCATTAACTCTTCATCAAGTTCAGCAACCGCTTCTACTAATCTTCCACGGTATTCTTCAGCTTGATCTTTATACTCATCTGGAATTTCAATTATTTCAAGATCAGTACCCAGGTCATTTACATATTTAGTAGCTTTCATTTCTACTAAGTCAATAATTCCCCAGAACTCATCTTCAGCACCCATAGGTAATTGAATTGGATGAGCGTTAGCTTGAAGACGATCATGTAAAGTGCCAACTGAATATAGGAAGTCTGCACCGATTTTATCCATTTTGTTTACGAATACCACGCGTGGTACACCGTAAGTTGTTGCCTGACGCCATACTGTTTCAGTTTGAGGCTCAACACCAGATTGAGCATCAAGTACTGCTACCGCACCGTCAAGTACACGTAATGAACGTTCAACTTCAACAGTGAAGTCTACGTGACCAGGAGTGTCGATAATATTTACACGGTGGTTATTCCATTGAGCTGTTGTCGCAGCAGAAGTAATTGTGATACCACGTTCTTGCTCTTGCTCCATCCAGTCCATTTGAGAAGCACCTTCGTGAGTTTCGCCGATTTTATGAATACGACCAGTATAATAAAGAATACGCTCTGTTGCTGTAGTTTTACCAGCATCGATATGAGCCATAATCCCGATATTACGAGTATTATTTAAGGAGAACTCTCTTGTCATATAGGGTTCTTTCTCCTTCCATTTATATAGTTGGATTTTTGTATAACAAAAAGTTATTCCCGAACACATGTTATGTTATTAAGTTGACCACATCAAGTTTAGAACCATCATGTCATCCTAAGTTATGTAAATCAGGACGTTCACCTAGGCCAATTAGCTAACTAATCTAAGTCTAGGAGAACGACTTAAACAACATACATTATGTGCAGAAATAACTAGATTACTTTCGATCTTACCAACGGTAGTGAGCAAACGCTTTGTTCGCTTCTGCCATTTTGTGAGTGTCTTCACGTTTCTTAACAGCTGCACCAGTGTTGTTAGCTGCATCAAGAATTTCGTTAGCTAAACGCTCTTCCATCGTTTTTTCTCCGCGAAGGCGAGAGTAGTTTACTAACCAACGAAGTCCTAAAGTAGTACGGCGTTCTGGACGCACCTCTACTGGTACTTGGTAGTTTGAACCACCAACACGACGAGCTCTAACTTCTAGAACTGGCATGATGTTTTTAAGTGCTGCTTCAAATACTTCCATTGGCTCTTTACCAGAGCGTTCTTGGATTAATTCGAAAGCACCGTATAAAATAGCTTGAGATTTTCCTCTTTTACCGTCAATCATCATTTTGTTGATTAGACGAGAAACTAATTTAGAATTGTAAAGTGGATCTGGTAACACGTCTCTTTTCGCAACAGGTCCTTTACGTGGCATGTGATTTCCTCCTTTCGACTAGTTGTGATTTATTACTTTTTAGCTGCTTTCGGTCTCTTAGAACCGTATTTAGAACGACTTTGCATACGTTTGTCAACACCCGCAGTATCTAATGCACCACGAACGATATGGTAACGTACCCCTGGTAAATCTTTTACACGTCCACCACGGATAAGAACAACACTGTGCTCTTGTAAGTTGTGTCCGATACCTGGGATATAAGCAGTTACTTCGATACCGTTTGTTAAACGTACACGAGCGTATTTACGTAACGCTGAGTTCGGTTTCTTTGGAGTCATAGTACCAACACGAGTACAAACACCACGTTTTTGTGGAGCTGATAAATCAGTTGATTTTTTCTTTAATGAGTTGAAACCTTTGTTTAACGCAGGTGATTTTGATTTCCATACTTTAGAAGTACGACCATTACGCACTAACTGGTTAATAGTAGGCATGAGTATTCCTCCCTTCACATATTTATAAGACCACACATCCAGGTGGTTCATTATAAGTTATAAACAAAGTTTTGCAAGAGAAAGGAAGACCTTTCTCCCGCAAAACAGTTTTAACTGTATATTCCTACATTAGCCCCGAATTCAATCTACTGTAACAGTAGAAGCTATTGTCTAGGAGCAACCTTGAATATCTTAACACTTTTTACAAAGAACTGTCAACTCAAGATAGGAATATTTTTTTAATTTTATTTTTCTACTAATACTTCTTCTGTCATGCTTGGAGATTCGTTTATTGGCTGAATTAATTCAACCTTACGATATCTGTTCATTCCTGTACCAGCAGGAACTAACTTACCAATAATAACATTTTCTTTTAGACCAAGCAACTCATCACGTTTTCCTTTAATAGCAGCATCAGTTAAGACACGAGTAGTTTCTTGGAATGATGCAGCTGATAAGAATGAATCCGTTTCAAGAGATGCTTTTGTAATACCTAATAGTAATGGGCGTGCAGTAGCCGGCTGTTTACCTGCAAATAACGCTTCTTTGTTAGCATCAGTAAACTGATGTAATTCAAGTAATGTTCCTGGTAGTAAATCAGTTTCTCCAGCGTCCATAACACGAACTTTTTTCAACATTTGTCGAACCATTACCTCTACGTGTTTGTCTCCAATTTCTACCCCTTGCATACGGTATACTTTTTGAACTTCACGTAATAGGTATTCTTGTACAGCGTTTGTACCCTTAACTTTTAAAAGTTCTTTAGGATCAATTGAACCTTCAGTCATAACTTGACCACGTTCAATTTTTTGTCCGTCATGAACTTTCAAACGAGCACCATAAGGTACTGGGTAATTACGAGTTTCAACTGTACCTTTGATAACAATCTCTTGTTTATCTTTTGCATCAGTTTGAATTTCAACAATACCATCGATTTCAGAAATAACCGCTTGACCTTTCGGATTACGCGCTTCAAATAGCTCTTGAATACGCGGTAAACCTTGAGTAATATCGTCTCCTGCAACCCCACCTGTATGGAATGTACGCATTGTTAACTGTGTACCTGGTTCACCGATTGATTGAGCTGCGATAATACCAACAGCTTCACCAACTTCAACCTCAGCACCTGTCGCAAGGTTGCGACCATAACATTTTTTACATACACCATGATGAGTGTTACAAGTAAACGCAGAGCGAATATTAACTTCTTCGATACCTGCATCGATAATTTCGTTTGCTAAGTCTTCAGTGATTAGTTCGTTTTCACCCATTAATAGATCACCTGTTTCAGGATGACGTACTTTCGCACGAGTGTAACGTCCAACTAAACGATCATATAAAGATTCAATAATTTCATTTCCTTCTTTAATTGCTTTTACATGTAATCCTCGATCAGTACCACAATCATCTTGACGAACAATTACATCTTGCGCAACATCAACTAGACGACGAGTTAAGTAACCTGAATCGGCCGTTTTAAGGGCTGTATCAGCAAGACCTTTACGCGCACCATGTGTTGAAATGAAGTACTCTAAAACTGTTAATCCTTCACGGAATGAAGATTTAATCGGTAATTCGATGATACGACCAGCCGGGTTGGCCATTAGACCACGCATACCAGCAAGCTGAGTGAAGTTGGACGCGTTACCACGGGCACCAGAGTCACTCATCATGAAGATTGGGTTACGTTTATTTAAGGAAGCCATCAGTTTTCCTTGGATTACATCTTTTGCGTCACTCCAAATAGAGATAACACGGTCGTAACGCTCATCCTCCGTGATTAAACCACGACGGAATTGCTTCAATACTTTATCTACTTTACCTTGTGCTTCGTCAATGATTTCCTGTTTATCAGGTAATACTAAGATATCAGCCACACCAACTGTAATACCAGCTTTTGTAGAATATTTAAATCCTAGGTCCTTCATGCGATCAAGCATTTTAGATGTTTCAGTAATTTTGAAACGTTTAAATACTTCTGCAATGATGTTTCCTAAAATTTTCTTGCTAAACGGAGCAATTTCTTCTCTACTTGCAATAATTTCTTTGACGTTTGCACCTTTTGGAACGAAATACAGTTTAGGTGTTTCGATCTCAAGGTTTGCACGAGTTGGTTCGTTTATATATGGGAAAGACTTCGGTAAGATTTCATTAAATGCTAACTTACCAACAGTTGTGATTAGTAGAGAGTTATTTTGTTCTTCTGTGAACGTTTCGTTATTTAAAGACCCTGCAGCAACTGCAATACGAGAATGTAAGTGTACATATCCGTTTTGGTATGCAAGTAACGCTTCATTAGTATCTTTAAACACCATTCCCTCACCTACAGCACCAGCACGCTCAAGCGTTAAGTAATAGTTTCCTAATACCATATCCTGAGATGGTGTAACAACTGGTTTTCCGTCTTTCGGGTTTAGAATGTTTTGAGCTGCAAGCATTAAGATACGAGCTTCTGCTTGTGCTTCACTAGAAAGTGGTACGTGAACCGCCATTTGGTCACCGTCGAAGTCCGCATTGTATGCAGTACATACAAGTGGGTGAAGACGGATTGCGCGACCTTCAACAAGTGTTGGTTCGAACGCCTGAATTCCTAGTCTGTGTAGAGTTGGGGCACGGTTTAATAACACCGGATGCTCACGAATAACTGATTCTAATACATCCCAAATTTCTGGGTGTAAACGTTCAATTTTACGTTTTGCACTCTTAATGTTGTGTGCTAATCCACGTTCTACTAATTCTTTCATCACGAAAGGTTTGAATAGCTCGATCGCCATTTCTTTCGGTAATCCACATTGATACATCTTTAAGTTTGGTCCTACAACGATAACCGAACGTCCTGAGTAGTCAACACGTTTACCAAGAAGGTTTTGACGGAAACGACCTTGTTTACCTTTTAGCATGTGAGAAAGAGATTTTAATGGACGGTTACCTGGTCCTGTTACAGGGCGACCACGACGACCGTTATCAATTAACGCATCAACAGCTTCTTGTAACATACGTTTTTCGTTTTGCACGATGATGCTAGGTGCACCAAGGTCTAATAAACGTTTTAAACGATTGTTTCTGTTGATTACACGACGATATAAATCGTTTAAGTCTGAAGTTGCAAAACGTCCACCATCTAATTGTACCATCGGGCGTAATTCTGGTGGAATTACTGGTAGTACATCTAAAATCATCCAAGATGGTTCATTACCTGAATTACGGAACGCTTCTAGAACTTCTAGACGTTTAATTGCTCTTGTACGACGTTGGCCTTGAGCAGTTTTTAATTCTTCTTTTAAAGAATCAACATCTTTCTCAAGATCAATATCTGAAAGAAGCTTTTTAATCGCTTCAGCTCCCATAGAAGCTTGGAATGTTTGACCATAACGCTCACGATATGCTCTGTATTCCTTCTCAGATAAAAGTTGTTTTTTCTCTAATGGAGTATCTCCAGTTTCAGTTACTACATAAGAGGCAAAATAAATTACTTCTTCCAAAGCTCGAGGGGACATGTCTAAAACAAGTCCCATTCGGCTTGGAATACCTTTAAAGTACCAAATATGTGATACAGGAGCTGCTAACTCAATGTGTCCCATACGTTCACGACGTACCTTTGCACGAGTTACCTCTACTCCACATCGGTCACATACTACACCTTTGTAACGTACACGTTTGTATTTTCCACAGTGACATTCCCAGTCTTTTGTAGGTCCGAAGATTCGTTCACAAAACAGACCATCTTTCTCTGGTTTAAGTGTGCGGTAGTTAATTGTTTCAGGTTTTTTAATTTCCCCGTATGACCACGAGCGAATTTTGTCAGGCGATGCAAGTCCGATTTTCATATACTCGAATTTATTTACATCTATCAAGGGGCCTACCTCCCTTTCTGTCCTAAGGTTTTACCCTAATAATACTTATTCCTTAACGTATTCCATATCCATAGCTAAATTTTCTGCTGATTGATCTTCATCATCTTCAGTATCACGCATTTCAATTTCTTGATCATCAATTGTCATCATTTTAACGTCCATACCAAGTGATTGTAATTCTTTGATTAATACCTTGAATGATTCAGGTACTCCTGGTTCTGGAACATTTTCACCTTTAACAATTGCTTCATATGTTTTCACACGACCAACAACATCGTCTGATTTAACAGTAAGAATTTCTTGAAGAGTGTATGCAGCACCGTATGCTTCAAGTGCCCATACCTCCATCTCACCGAAACGTTGTCCACCAAATTGTGCTTTACCACCAAGTGGTTGTTGAGTAACAAGTGAGTATGGTCCAGTTGAACGAGCATGTAGCTTATCGTCAACCATGTGAGCAAGTTTGATCATGTACATAACACCAACAGAAACACGGTTATCAAATGGTTCACCTGTACGTCCATCATATAGTACAGTTTTCGCATCTTTCGCCATACCAGCTTCTTCGATTGTTCCCCATACGTCTTCTTCACGAGCTCCGTCAAATACTGGAGAAGCAACATGAATACCTAGTGCTCTCGCAGCCATACCTAAGTGCAATTCTAACACCTGACCGATATTCATACGAGAAGGTACGCCTAATGGGTTTAACATGATATCAACTGGTGTTCCATCTGGCATAAATGGCATATCTTCTTCTGGTAAGATACGAGAGATAACCCCTTTATTACCATGTCGACCAGCCATTTTATCCCCTTCAGAAATTTTACGTTTCTGAACGATGTATACACGCACTAATTGGTTAACTCCTGGTGGTAATTCGTCACCGTTTTCACGAGTGAACACTTTTACATCCAGGATAATTCCTCCACCACCATGCGGTACACGTAGAGATGTATCACGAACTTCACGAGCTTTTTCACCGAAGATTGCATGAAGTAAACGTTCTTCAGCAGTTAACTCAGTAACCCCTTTAGGTGTTACTTTACCAACTAATAAATCACCATCTTTTACTTCAGCACCAATACGGATGATTCCACGCTCATCAAGATGTTTTAAAGCATCTTCACCAACGTTTGGAATATCACGCGTGATTTCTTCAGGTCCAAGTTTTGTATCGCGAGCTTCTGATTCATATTCTTCAATATGAACTGAAGTATAAACATCATCTTTTACTAAACGACGGTTCATGATGATCGCATCCTCGTAGTTATAACCGTCCCATGTCATGAAGGCAACAAGCACGTTACGTCCTAATGCTAACTCACCTTTTTCCATAGAAGGTCCATCTGCAAGAATTTCACCTTTTACAACCTCGTCACCAACGCTAACGATCGGACGTTGGTTATAACAAGTACCTTGGTTTGAACGTACGAATTTAAGCATACGATATTTATCAAGGTCACCTTTTACTTTTTGTCCATCAACATCGATATAACGACGAACCCAAACTTCTTTTGCCTCAACACATTCAACAATACCTGGATGTTTACAGATTACTGCAGCACCAGAGTCTTTTGCAGACACGTATTCCATACCTGTACCAACAATCGGAGATTCAGGATTTAATAACGGTACTGCCTGACGTTGCATGTTCGCACCCATTAGAGCACGGTTCGAGTCATCGTTTTCTAAGAACGGAATACATGCTGTCGCAGCAGACACAACCTGTTTTGGAGAGATATCCATATAGTCAATTCGTTCGCGTTTAACTACAACGTTCTCATCACGGAAACGAGCTACTACATCTTCATCAAGGAAATCCCCTTCATCAGATAAACGAGCGTTTGCTTGGGCAACAACATAGTTATCTTGTTCATCAGCTGTTAAGTAATCTACACGCGTAGTTACACGTCCAGTTTCTGGATCAACACGACGATATGGTGTTTCAATGAAACCAAATTCATTTACTTTTGCATATGATGATAATGAGTTGATCAAACCAATGTTCGGTCCCTCTGGAGTTTCAATCGGACACATACGACCATAGTGAGAATAGTGTACGTCACGTACTTCGAAACCAGCTCGTTCACGAGTTAATCCACCCGGTCCTAATGCTGATAGTCTTCGTTTGTGAGTTAATTCTGCTAGTGGGTTAGTTTGGTCCATGAATTGAGATAACTGAGAGCTACCAAAAAACTCTTTAATCGATGCAATAACCGGACGAATGTTAATTAACGCCTGCGGTGTAACTGCATTCGTATCTTGTATAGACATACGTTCACGAACAACACGTTCCATTCTAGATAAACCGATACGGAATTGGTTTTGTAATAACTCACCAACTGAACGTAAACGACGGTTTCCTAAATGGTCGATATCGTCTGTATCACCTACATTATGTAGCAGGTTAAAGAAGTAAGAAATCGAAGCAATAATGTCAGCAGGTGAAATATTCTTTACACTCTTACTAACATTGGCATTTCCAATTACTTGAATAATTTGTTCGCCTTCACCTTCAACAGGAGCATAAATTTTAATTGATTGAAGTAAAATATCTTCCTCAATTACACCACTCAATGGATGAGCTGCTTTTTCACCAATATTCTTTTCTAAGAATGGCAGAATACGGTCTAAAGTACGACGATCAAGCGTAGTGCCTTTTTCAACAATAATTTCTCCAGTTTCTGGATCAACTAATGTTTCAGCGATACGTTGATTAAACAAGCGATTTTTAATGTGTAACTTTTTATTTATTTTATAACGTCCTACACTCGCTAAGTCATAACGTTTTGGATCAAAGAAACGAGTAATTAATAGGTTTTTAGCATTTTCAACCGTTGGCGGTTCGCCAGGACGTAATCTTTCATAGATTTCAAGCAGTGCTTTTTCAGAGCTATCTGTATTGTCTTTTTCAAGAGTATTACGTAGATATTCATTTTCACCTAATAGGTCAAGAATTTCTTGATCACTTCCAAAACCTAATGAGCGAAGTAACACTGTAACTGGTAGTTTTCTAGTTCGGTCAATACGAACATAAACTACATCTTTTGCATCTGTTTCATATTCTAACCAAGCTCCACGATTTGGTATAACTGTCGCAGTATAGCCTTTTTTACCATTTTTATCGACTTTACCACTGAAGTATACACTTGGAGAACGAACTAATTGCGATACGATAACACGTTCAGCACCATTTATAATAAATGTGCCTGTATCTGTCATTAAAGGAAAATCTCCCATAAAGACATCTTGTTCTTTTACTTCGCCAGTTTCTTTATTTAATAATCGAACCTTCACACGAAGTGGCGCAGCGTAGTTTACGTCACGTTCTTTTGATTCTTCTACAACATACTTTGGATCACCTAAACTGTAATCAACGAATTCAAGTGATAGATTACCTGTAAAATCCTCAATTGGAGAAATATCTTGGAACATTTCTCTTAAACCTTCATCTAAGAACCACTGGTAAGATGCGGTTTGAATTTCAATTAAGTTAGGTAACTCTAGTACTTCACTGATACGAGCGTAACTTCTACGTTGGCGGTGTCGTCCATATTGAACTAGTTGACCTGACAACTTATTCACCCCTCAAATCAAGAGTATTTAAAACAATAATAGAAACAAGTATCAATTAATCTACTTGTTGAACAAAAAATAAAATGGTTTCACCTAAGAAAACCATTTATTTAACTTAACGACAGTCATTTTACTATCTTTTCCAAGTTGTATAGAAATATACTCACTTCCAAAAAAATGATTTTTGAAAATAAATATACATTGGCATTTAATAATGTTATCACAAGCAAAAATTAGAGTCAATCTTTTTTACTTTTTATGATATAATACCCTTTTTTCTTTTCGACTACCTCAACTTCACCAAATGTCTCCTTTAATAATTCAAGTGCAGAAGGAGCTCCTTGCTTTTTTTGAATGACAGCCCAAAGTTCTCCGCCTGGTAATAATTTCTCATAGGAATCTTTTAATATCGTATGCACAACCTTCTTGCCAGCTCTAATTGGTGGGTTTGTTAAAATGGCAGCATACTTCCCATTAACCGTTTCAAACATATCACTTCTATGAATATTTATATTTTCAATCTGGTTAATAGCAGCGTTTAACTTCGCTAACTCTAAAGCTCGCTCATTCACATCAACCATTTCAACTAACGTATCTTTTTTATCTTTTGCGATCGATAATCCAATCGGGCCATATCCACATCCAACGTCAAGAATATCCCCTTTTACTTCCGGAAATACAAAAGCTTCAATCAAAACTCTAGACCCAAAATCAACTTCATTTTTTGAAAATACACCTGAATCTGATGTGAATTTTAAATCGTTCCCTCTTAACTTGAACACAAAACTTTTCTGATCACTTTTACTTCCTGGTTGATATGTATAATAATGATCACTCACTCTGAAGCACCTTCCTTTATTATCAATTTCTATAAATATAGTTTTTCCAACTTTTCTGTTTTAGGTACAAAAAAAGCTCGCATTAGATGCGAGCTTTTCCTATATTCAATAGAAATTATTTAACTTCTACAGAAGCGCCAACTTCTTCAAGTTTAGCTTTCATTTCTTCAGCTTCTTCTTTAGATGCGCCTTCTTTGATTGCTTTTGGAGTGTTGTCAACTAATTCTTTAGCTTCTTTTAAGCCTAAACCAGTGATTTCACGTACTACTTTGATAACTTTGATCTTTTGATCTCCAGCACCAGCTAATACTACGTCAAATTCAGTTTTTTCAGCAGCAGCTTCGCCACCAGCAGCCATTACAGCTACAGGAGCAGCAGCAGTTACGCCAAACTCTTCTTCGATTGCTTTTACTAAGTCATTTAATTCTAATACAGTCATGTTTTTAACTGCTTCAATGATTTGTTCTTTAGTCATTGTAAATTTCCTCCTTATTTTACCTTAAATAATTTATGCAATTTTGGCATTATGCGCCTTGTTCTTCTTTTTGATCTGCAACAGCTTTTGTTGCAAGAGCAAGGTTGCGGATAGGTGCTTGTAGCACGCTAAGCAACATAGAAAGTAAACCTTCGCGAGATGGAAGTTCAGCAAGAGCTTTAACTTCATCAACCGTAGCGACGTTTCCTTCAATTACACCAGCTTTGATTTCTAACGCTTCGTGTTTTTTAGCGAAGTCGTTTAAAACTTTAGCAGGAGCAACAACATCTTCCATACTGAACGCGATTGCGTTTGGACCAGTTAAAGATTCGTTTAAACCAGCTAAGCCAGCTTCTTCAGCAGCACGACGAGTTAAAGTGTTTTTATAAACTTTGAACTCAACGCCAGCTTCACGTAATTGTTTACGTAATTCAGTAACTTCAGAAACATTTAAACCACGGTAGTCAACAACGATTGTTGATTTGCTATCACGTAATTTAGCAGCAACTTCAGAAACAACTTGTTTTTTAGCTTCTAATACAGCGCTCATATATTACACCTCCTGTAGGATTATGTGTATATACCGCAAAAGTGTAATTCATAACAAAACCTCCACGAATTTCCGAAAAAAGACATGGAGGTTGTATATGCAACAGAATTTATCAGTTATACACCTCGGTAGGAAATTAAGCTATCAAGCACCTACTGTCTACGGTACATCTATTTAATTAGCAAGACAAAACCTATTATAGTTCAGCCTTAACGAATTGTCAATTTTAATTTACAATTAGAATGATGCAGGGTCAACTTTGATACCAGGGCCCATAGTTGAAGTGATTGCAACATTTTTCATGTAAGTTCCTTTTGCTGCAGCAGGTTTAACTTTAACCATAGTTTCAAAGATTGTAGTGAAGTTTTCAACTAATTTCTCGTTTTCGAAAGAAATTTTACCGATTGGTACGTGGATGTTACCAGCTTTATCAACACGGTATTCAACTTTACCAGCTTTGATTTCGTTAACAGCTTTAGTTACGTCGAAAGTAACTGTACCTGTTTTAGGGTTTGGCATTAAACCTTTAGGTCCTAATACACGACCTAATTTACCAACTTCAGCCATCATGTCTGGAGTTGCTACTATTACATCAAAGTCAAACCAACCTTGTTGGATTTTGTTGATGTAATCAGCATCACCTACGAAGTCAGCACCAGCAGCTTCAGCTTCTTTTGCTTTTTCGCCTTTAGCGAATACTAATACACGTTGTACTTTACCAGTACCGTGTGGAAGAACTACTGCACCACGAATTTGTTGGTCAGCTTTCTTTGGATCTACTCCTAAACGGAATGCTACTTCAACTGTAGCGTCAAAGTTTACAGTTGATGTTTTCTTTACAAGCTCAACAGCTTCATTTACTGCATAAACAGCTGTACGATCTACTAATTTAATAGCTTCTTCGTATTTTTTACCTTTTTTAGCCATGTTCATTTCCTCCTAATGTGGTTTTAACGGATTTACCTCCCACGAATAAAGGTTGCGAAAAATCAACGCGTGATACTCGCAACCTCTCAATTCATCTATTGAAGATGGGATTAGTCTTCAATAACGATACCCATACTACGTGCAGTACCTTCTACCATACGCATTGCAGCTTCAACTGAAGCAGCATTTAAATCAGGCATTTTTGTTTCAGCAATTTCGCGAACTTTATCGCGTTTTACTGTCGCTACTTTTTTACGATTTGGTTCACCAGAACCTGACTCAATACCAGCCGCTACTTTAAGAAGAACAGCAGCAGGAGGAGTTTTCGTAATAAATGTAAACGAACGATCTTCAAATACCGTAATTTCAACAGGGATGATTAAACCAGCTTGATCTGCTGTACGAGCGTTAAACTCTTTACAGAAGCCCATGATGTTAACACCTGCTTGTCCTAATGCAGGACCAACTGGTGGTGCTGGGTTTGCTTTACCTGCAGGAATTTGTAATTTTACCATTTTAATTACTTTTTTAGCCACGAGACACACCTCCTTAAGTCCGTGATGTGGTAATAGGGATAAACCCTCCCACTCATATCGATTGCATGTAAATGCATATTCTAAAATACAGTTTCAAATATGCCATCTTAATCGAGGCATATTGACCTTAAAAATTCTATCACTTCCATCAAAAAAATGCAAGTTTAGAATTATAATTTTTCTACAAGATTTAAATCAAGTTCAACTGGCGTTTCTTTGTTGAAAAACTCAACAAGAACTGTAACTTTTTTCTTTTCATAGTCAATTTCCTTGATAGAACCAGTATAATTCGCAAACGGGCCATCTTTTAAGCGAACTACTTCGTTTAATTCTAAGTCAATATCTATCACTTGTTCGTCTAGTCCTAAGTGTTTAAGAATATGATCTATTTCTTCTTCAAGTAGAGGTGTTGGTTTTGAGCCTGCACCAGCAGAACCAACAAATCCCGTTACACCTGGAGTATTTCTTACCACGTACCATGAATCATCCGTCATTACTAACTCAACAAGAACATATCCAGGAAACACTTTACGTTTTGTTACTTTTTCTTTTCCGTTCTTCATTTCTACTTCAGATTCTTCCGGTACAATTACTCGGAAAATTTTATCTTGCATGCCCATTGTTTCAACACGCTTTTCTAAGTTTGCTTTTACCTTGTTTTCATATCCTGAGTAAGTATGAACTACATACCATCTTTTTTCCATTTTAGAGGACTCTTCGTCCTTCCCTCCCCGATCATTCAGCTAATGATTATAAATTTAGATTTTTTCAGCCAAATTAAAAAACCCGTCACCGGGTTTTTTAAGACATTATTTACTATTATAGCACAAACTAAGTATGCTTATTCAATAACAAGTCGAATAAGTTTTGAAAGTCCTAAATCAACAACGGCAAAGAATAAGATAAAAAATAGCATTGTGCCTAGAACTGTTACTGTTGAATTAACCATTTCTTTTCTTTTTGGCCAAGCAACTTTTTTCATTTCGATTTTTACATCACGAAAGAATTTTGAAATACGACCCATCGACGCAACCCCCGATTATCATCTTTTGTTTAGATTCATACGTGGTTCTCCTCTAAAGCTCTAAGAATTAAAATAAAATGGAACCCACATTTTAATTATTTTGTTTCTCTATGAATTGTGTGCTCATTACATGTTTTGCAAAATTTCTTTATTTCTAATCTCTCTTGTAAAGATGAATTTTTCATTGTTGTATAATTGCGATTATTGCACGTGCTACAAGAAAGAACAACTTTTTTTCTCATGTTGACACCAGCCTATACGGTCTATATCTATCCATTTAGAATGTAACATGGTATATACAAACTGTCAAACCAGGTAAATACTGCCTTAAACAGAAAGCTCTCTAATTTCCATGTATCTCTCAAGTTTTCTTTTTACGCGTTGTAAGGCATTATCAATCGATTTCACATGTCTTTTTAACTCCTCTGAAATCTCTTGATAAGATCGCCCTTCAAGATATAATGAAAGAACCTTTTTCTCTAAATCGCTCAATAATTCTGACATTTTAGACTCTATGTCCACATTTTCTTCTTGATTAATAATCAATTCTTCGGGATCCATCACTTTTGACTCAGATAAAACGTCGAGAAGCGTACGGTCTGATTCCTCATCATAGATAGGCTTGTCCAAAGATACGTATGAATTTAAAGGGATGTGTTTTTGTCTAGTTGCGGTTTTTATTGCAGTAATAATCTGGCGGGTTATACAAAGCTCAGCAAATGCTTTAAATGAAGAGAGTTTATCTTCCTTATAATCACGTATTGCTTTATAAAGTCCGATCATGCCTTCTTGGACTATGTCTTCACGGTCAGCACCTATTAAAAAATAGGATCTCGATTTCGCTTTCACGAAATTGCGGTACTTATGAATTATATAATCTAATGCTTCAAGGTCCCCATTATGTACAAACTCAACAATTGTTTCATCCTCTAAATGACAATAAAGCGTTATTACCTTATTATTATGGTCCGCAACCACTACTAACACCCCCAAACAAGCAATTTATCTTAATTATACAACAATTCAAAAAAGGAAACAACAAATCATTGTTTCCCTCTTCGCCATTTTTCTAAAATTTCTGTTTGTTTGCTAGTTAGCGTCTTACTAATCGAATTTTTTTTATCTGGTATTTCTTTTATTCGAGTTGAAATGGATTGTTTACTTAATGTAACTTCACGGTACAGCTCCATAGCTGGTTTCCGTAGTGCACCTTGTCCAAAAATTTGCCACTGCTCTGTAAAATCAGATGTAGCAACGTAAATTTGATGATTAACATGTTTAAGCTCAATTACCAGTTTTTCGATTTTTTCATCCGCTGTTTGATTTTTTCGTGTAAAGATGACTTCAACTTTCCACTTGGCATCAACTTTTTCAATTCCATTTACAAAATGGGCATCGAAGACAACAATGACTTTTGTCCCAGTAAAAGCTTGATAATCAGCCAACATTGAAACAAGCTGATCACGCGCTTTATCAAAATCTTCTTCGCGAATTTTCCGTAAAACCGGCCAAGCTCCGATCATGTTATATCCATCAACTACTAATATCTCTGTTTTTTTATGATCCAAGAGGATTTCTTTTGCGGTACACTTCATACATTAACAAACTTGCTGCAACTGAAGCATTTAAGGAAGTTACCTTCCCAACCATCGGTAGCTTAATAAGGAAATCACATTTTTCTTTTAAAATACGACTCATTCCTTTTCCTTCACTTCCAATAATTAAGCCGAGTGACATATTACCATCTAAATTTCGATAATCGTCAGCCCCTTTTGCATCCGTTCCTACAATCCAAAGGCCTCTTTGTTTCAAATCCTCTACTGTTCTTGCCAAGTTCGTAACGCGTGCAACAGGTATATATTCAATCGCTCCCGTTGAAGATTTTGCTACTGCTGCAGTTAATCCAACAGCTCTTCTTTTAGGAATAATAATACCATGTGCTCCAACAGCGTCTGCTGTACGCATAATTGACCCTAAGTTATGTGGATCTTCAATCTCATCTAGAATTAAAAAGAATGGTTGCTCATTTCTTTTTTCAGCTAAAGCAAATAGGTCATCTAACTCAGCATATTCGTAAGCTGCAACAGAAGCGACCACTCCTTGGTGATTACCTTCAACCATACTATCCAATTTTTTATTCGGTGCAGTTTGAATCAAAACTTTATTTTGATTAGCTAGTTCAAGCAATTTGTGAATTTGACCTTTGTTCGCACCCTCACTAACCCAAATTTTATTAATATCTCTTCCTGAACGAATAGCTTCCATAACAGGATTACGTCCAATAATATATTCTTCTGACATGTTATACTCCTTTTTCCGACTCAATGTGTTGAATTGAAAAAGCTATTAATTCTTGTAGTCGTTCTTCTTGTTTTAATAAATAATAATATCCAATTAATGCTTCAAATGCCGTTGCATAACGATAAGTTTGCACGTCCGTATTTTTAGGAACCGTACCAGATTTTGCATTACGTCCTCTTTTAACAACAGCTATTTCTTCTTCTGTTAGCATGTCATTTGTAAACATTTGCTTAATGATTTTCGCTTGTCCTTTTGCAGATACAAAAGAAGTTGCAGCCTTATGCAATTGATTCGGCCGCACAGTTCCTTTTGTTAACAGGTGATGGCGTACGTATATTTCGTACACCGCATCACCTATATAAGCAAGAGCCAAGCTATTTAATTGTCTTGCATCAACTGTCTTTTCTGAATGTAACAATTCATTACCCTCTTTTCCAGCGAATGCCTTGAGGAGTATCTTCTATGATAATGTTCAAAGCTTTTAGTTGATCACGAATTTCATCCGCTAATTTGAAATCGCGGGCTTTACGAGCTTCGTTTCGTTTCTCAATTAACGCTTCAATTTCTTCATCCAGTAATTCTTCTTCTTTTACAATATTAACCCCTAATACAGATGTTAATTCAGTAAATGTGTTTAAAATTTCTTGAAGAACAGCTGTAGAAGTGTGAGTTTCTAATAAGTATTGATTTGCAATACGAGCAACTTGATATAGTACCGAAATTGCATTTGCAGTATTGAAATCATCATCCATCGCTTTTACAAACTCTGCTTTTTGTTCAGCTAACTCAGAAATCCATTTATCGTCGTTCTCTGTTAAATTCGTACTACTTTCTATACGATGAGTAACGTTTTGATAAGCTGTTTGGATACGCTCAAAACCATTTTTTACATCCTGTAGTAATTCTTCACTATAGTTAATCGGATGGCGGTAATGAACTGATAACATGAAAAAGCGTAGTAGCATTGGATCAATTTGCTTTATAATGTCATGTACAAGGACAAAGTTACCAAGAGACTTAGACATTTTTTCATTATCAATGTTAATGTAACCATTATGCATCCAGTAATTTGCAAATGTTTGATCATTTAATGCTTCAGATTGTGCAATTTCATTCTCATGATGAGGGAAAGATAAATCTTGACCACCAGCATGAATATCAATTGTTTCGCCTAAATATTTTTTCGCCATGGCAGAGCATTCGATATGCCAGCCTGGGCGACCATTACCCCACGGGCTTTCCCAGTAGATTTCACCTGGTTTTGCCGCTTTCCATAAAGCAAAATCAAGAGGATCTTCTTTCTTTTCACCAACCTCAATTCTTTCACCTAAACGTAAATCTTCAATTGATTGTTGAGATAATTTACCATATGTTTTAAACTCTCTTGTCTTGAAGTATACGTCACCTTCAGATTCATATGCATATCCTTTATCAATCAATTTAACAATAAAATCAATAATAATATCCATGTTTTCCATTACACGTGGATGATGTGTCGCACTTTTGCAACCTAATGCATGCACATCTTCAAAGTATGCATTAATAAATTTATCTGCAATTGTTGGTACATCTGAATTCATTTCATTTGCAGCTTTAATCAACTTATCATCTACATCTGTAAAATTTGATACAAAGTTTACTTCAAAGCCTCGATACTCAAAATAACGTCTTACCGTGTCAAAAACGATTGCAGGACGTGAATTTCCAATATGAATATAGTTATAAACCGTAGGACCGCACACATACATTTTGACCTTACCTTCTTCTAAAGGTACAAAATTTTCTTTTTTACGTGACATTGTATTATAAATTTGAATACCCATCTTCTTACTTCCTTTCTGACATTAGTAATATTTGTTTTAATTCATTAAGTTCTGTCTCTAGCTGAACAAGTCGATCAGTAACAGGATCGGGCATTTCACAGTGGTCAAATTGATCTTTCACCCTAACACCATTCTGAACAACCACTTTCCCAGGAATACCAACAACTGTCGAATCATCTGGTACATCTTTTAGTACAACCGAATTGGCTCCAATTTTAGCATTCTCCCCAATTGTAATCGAACCTAAAACTTTTGCTCCAGTTGCAACAAGTACTCCGTCTTTAAGCGTTGGATGTCGTTTTCCTTTTTCTTTTCCCGTACCACCAAGGGTTACTCCTTGATATAGTGTCACGTCATCCCCAATTTCACACGTTTCACCAATCACGACTCCCGCACCGTGGTCAATAAAGAATCGACGACCAATTTTAGCTCCTGGATGGATTTCAATACCTGTGAAAAAACGTGCAATTTGGGAAATAGCTCTTGCAATGAAATACCATTTTCTCTTAAAGAAAAAATGTGCTACTCGGTAAAACCATAATGCGTGAAGACCAGAATAAGTTAACAATACTTCTAGATAACCAGTTGCAGCTGGATCACGTTCAAATATTGTTGCGACATCTTCCTTCATATGTCTAAACAAGTTTCTCTCCCCCCTAGGAGCTTAATCTTTATATATATGAAAATAAAAAAGGCGCCCCTGTGTTTTTATAACACAGAGACGCCTTATACGCGCGGTTCCACTCTGTTTAGGCAATAGATTGCTTATGCCTCAACTCATGTAATATAACGGTTTCCACCGCTTTAGCCTACTAGAATACTCGTTCAACTAAAGACTCAAGGGTGCACTTCCATTTATCCTGCTAAAATCACTCTCAGCTACTGTGATTCTCTCTGAATAGCATTCAATAATGTACTTTTCCCTCTCAACATTTTGTCTATATAAATGTGTTTCTTTATACTATATTACACATTTACCTAAATGTTAACCAATAATTTGATTTAAACGTGCAATTACTTTTTCTTTTCCTAATAAAGTCATAGAATTTGGTAATTCAGGGCCATGACATTGTCCAGTTGTTGCAACACGGATTGGCATAAATAATTTTTTACCTTTTTGACCAGTTGCTTTTTGAACATTTTTAATTGCAGCTTTGATTGAATCTACTGTAAATCCTTCGGCAGCTTCTAACTCAGCAACAAGAGCAGTTAAAACTTCTCTTACTTGTTCTTCGTTGATAACAGCTTGCTCTTCTTCACCAAATGTTAAAGTATCTTTAAAGAATAAGCTTGAAAGCTCAACGATTTCCGCTCCGTAGCTCATTTGATCTTGGTAAAGAGATACAAGATCAGTTAACCATTTATTTTCTTCTGCGTTACGTTCTTCCTTCACAAATCCAGCTTTCACTAAGTGTGGAAGAGAAATTTCAACTACTTTTTCTAATGGTAGTTCTTTAATATAGCGGTTGTTAATCCAAGTTAATTTTTGTTTATCAAACATTGCTGGAGCAGAGCTTAAACGACTTGGATCAAAGATTTTAATAAATTCTTCTTTACTGAAGATCTCTTCTTCACCCACTGGAGACCAGCCAAGTAAAGCGATAAAGTTAAATAACGCTTCTGGTAAGTAACCTAGATTTTGGTACTGTTCAATAAATTGAAGAACTGACTCATCACGTTTAGAAAGTTTTTTGCGATTTTCGTTCACAATAACTGCCATATGACCAAACTCAGGTGCTTCAAATCCTAATGCACGATATACCATCATTTGTTTTGGTGTATTTGAGATATGCTCTTCCCCACGAAGAACATGGCTAATTTCCATTAATGCGTCATCAATTACAACTGCATAGTTGTATGTTGCGATACCGTTCTTTTTCACAATTACCCAGTCACCGATGTCTTTTGATTCAAACTTGATATTACCACGAACAATATCTTCCCACTCATACGTGTCATTTTCTGGAACAGCAAATCGAATTGTATGCTCTGCACCAGCAGCTTCTTTTTCCGCACGTTGTTCTGCTGTTAAGTGACGACATTTCCCACTATAACGTGTTGTTGGAAGTCCCGCTGCCATCTGTGCTTCACGCTCTGCTGTTAATTCTTCCTCTGTACAATAACATTTATATGCATGGCCATTTTCGATCAATTGCTCAGCATATTGTTTGTAAAGATCTAGACGCTCTAATTGGCGATAAGGACCGAATTCTCCACCTTTATCTGGACCTTCATTCCAATCGATACCTAACCAATGTAAATAACGTGCTTGGCTTTCTTCTCCACCTTCTACATTTCGTTCGATATCTGTATCTTCAATACGTAGTACCATATCTCCATTAAAGTGTTTAGCAAATAAGTACACGTATAATGCTGTACGTGCATTTCCAATATGTAAATGCCCCGTTGGACTTGGAGCATAACGAACTCTTACGCGTTTAGACATGTATGACACTCTCCAAAATTTAAATTTTTTTTCAATATATTAGTTTAAGCCTTCTTTTGTAACAATACAACAGCTTGTGATGCAATTCCTTCTTTTCTGCCTGTGAAACCTAATTTTTCTGTTGTTGTCGCTTTAACGTTAATATTTTCTGGCGCAGTTTCCAACAGTTCAGCAATTCGATTTCTCATTGGCTCAATATAAGGAGCCATTTTAGGTGCTTGTGCAATAATTGTACAATCTGCATTCACGAGCATATATCCTTTTTCTTTCACAATCGAAAACACATGTGCAAGTAATTTTGCAGAGTCCGCATCTTTAAAAGCTGGATCAGTATCAGGAAAATGTTTACCAATATCTCCTTCTCCAACTGCACCTAGTAATGCATCCGCAACTGTGTGAAGTAAAACATCTGCATCTGAGTGCCCTAGTAACCCTAACTCATATGGAATTTCAATCCCACCAATAATTAACGGTCTATTTTGTGCAAAAGCATGTACATCAAAGCCCTGTCCTATTCTAAACATGTTTCTTCACCTTCTACTCATGTCTTCCTTGCAGAATTGCCTCTGCAAAAATTAAATCTTCTTTTGTTGTTACTTTTATATTAAAGTAATCACCCATAACAACTTTTATCTGCTTACCTTGCCATTCAAGTAAACTCGCATCATCAGTTCCAAAAAATCCTTTTTCTTCAGCTAGAGTATGCGATTCTATCAATACTTCTTGTGTAAAAGCCTGAGGTGTTTGTACTGCCCATAATGTTGAACGATCAATTGTTTCAGCTACTACCTCTTGCTCAATTTTTTTAATTGTATCCTTTACCGGTACAGCACATATCACACCATCAGAACTTTTACTGTTTTCTAGTAAAGCTGAGATAATTTTATCGGTTACAAATGGTCTAGCTCCATCATGCACTAATACAATTGATTTTTTATCATCAATTGCTCTTACTCCATTGAACACACTCTCTTGGCGTTCAGCTCCACCTTGTACAAAAGTAAGTTTTTCTTTGAACTCTTTTATACTAGGTAAGCTCTCAAACAACTTACGATCATCAGGATTGATTGGTAGGATAATTTCATTACAGCGTTTATCCCTTCCAAATACAGATAAGGTCATTTCAATGATCGTTTGATGACCGATTTTTAGGAATAATTTATTCATACCTGCACCCATTCTTTTTCCAGAGCCCGCTGCAGGTATAACGACTTTGTATTGCATAAATTCTATACTCCTTAAAAAATGCTACCTTACTTAACCTTCGCAAAAATCATTCGTCCAGCTGATGTTTGAAGCACACTTGTCACAATCGTATCAATTCGCTGACCGATCACATCTTTTCCGTCTTCAACGACAATCATTGTGCCATCATCTAGATAAGCAACACCTTGTTTATTTTCTTTACCTTCTTTAACGACAAAGGCTTGAATGACTTCCCCGGGTAATACGACAGGTTTAATAGCATTAGCCAGGTCATTAATATTAAGAACTTTAACTTGTTGAAGCTCACTTACTTTATTTAAATTAAAATCATTTGTAACAAGAATACCACTTCTAACTTTCGCTAATTTCACGAGTTTCGCATCTACTTCAGGGATATCTTCAAAATCACCTTCATAGATTTCAACTTTTACAGAGTTTTCTTTTTGAATTCGATTTAAAATATCGAGTCCACGTCGACCACGATTTCGTTTTAATGTATCTGAAGAATCTGCGATATATTGCAATTCTGCTAAAACAAACTGAGGAATCACAACAGTTCCTTCTATAAAGCCAGTTTGACAAATATCTGCAATACGCCCATCAATAATGACACTCGTATCTAATATTTTTACTGGTATATCTTGAAAATCCGGTTCTTCTATATTTTTTCGTTTATTTTTTCCTGGAAGAGAAAATAAGCTAACTAGTTCTTCACGCTTTTTAAAACCTACTTGGAAACCTAAGTATCCGAAAAGAATCGTTATAACGATTTGAAGAACTGTTGAAAGAGATTTTAAACCGATTGAATCAATTGGCAATAAAATTAAATACGCCACTATAAGTCCAAAAACTAACCCAAGACTGCCGAAAAGGATAACGGTTATTGGGGCCCTTAATAATTTTTCTTCAATATACTTTATAAACGAAACTGTATAATCAACTAACCAAAGTGATAAAATGAAAAAGATTATTGCTCCACAAATTGCTTGTACGTAAGATGATTGAAAGAATGTGGGTACATGCGCTTTAAAAAGGTGGAAAAAGATTGGAAATAGCAATACTCCTAATGAAGAACCAATCAAAACATAAATTATTTGTACAATTCTCTTTAACATTGTTACACCTCCTATCACATTATATATAAATTGGTATTACATTTTTATTTTACATACTACTATCTTAGTCTAAATACTTCAATTGTGTCTATTGATATACAATTGTTCTTGAATTCTTTTTAAACCCTCTTTAATTTTTTTCGCACGGACTTCCCCTATGCCTTCTACATCATCAAGGTCAGTTAAAGATGCACGGTTCACACCTTTTAGATTTTTAAAACGTACGATTAAATTTTCGATAACTAGTGGAGGTAGTCTCGATATTTTCCTTAATGTTCGATAACCTCTTGGTTCAACCATTTCTTCAAGATTTGTATTATTTGGATAACCAAGTAGCTTTATGATGACAGCATCCTCTAAGAGTTCTTCATTTGCTAGTTCTTGGAGTTTCTGAAGAACGACTTTTGGATCTACATCTTTATTATAGTGATAATCTTTAATTAATAGCAGCGATTCTTCCTCTAAATCAGAAATAATTTCAACTAATTGTAACTCTATTAGTCGGCCCTCTGCCCCAAGCTCAATGACATAGTTGCTAATTTCATTTTTAATTCTTAGAACCATCTCGACACTATGCAATACATTCACTACTTCAAATAACGTAACTAACTCTTCGAATTCAAGTATTCCCAATGATGTGATTCCTTGACTCCATACTAATTTATATTTTTCAAGTGTTTGAATTGCTTGGTTTGCTTTCGTTAAAATGACACCTATATCACGTAATGTATATCGTAAATTCCCTTTATATAATGTGATTACGTTCCTTCTCTGTGAAATAGCTATGACAAGATTTCCTGTTTGTCTCGCAACCCGCTCTGCAGTACGGTGGCGCATTCCTGTTTCAATGGTAAAAATTGATGAATCTGGTATAAGCTGTGCATTTGCAAACAATATTTTTGAACCAGTTTCATTTAAAATAATTGCACCATCCATTTTTGCTAATTCATATAGACTTGCTGGTGAGTAAGAATCGTTTATATGGAACCCACCATCAACCATTTCTTTCATTTCATCACTAAATCCCAAAACAATTAATCCACCTGTTTGGGCACGTAATACATTATCGATTCCGTCCCTTAAAGGTGTACCTGGTGAAATCATTTGTAGTACAGGGAGAATTGTTTTAGCTTTATTTTTTTGTTCTTCCATTCTTACCCTCCTAATACAATACGGAGTGCTTCTTGCACAGAATTTACCCCAATCACTTCCACACCTTCTGGAAACGTCCAACCACCTATATTTTTTGCTGGAATGATTGCACGATGGAAGCCTAATTTTGCTGCCTCTTGTACACGTTGTTCAATTCTTGAAACTCTTCTTACTTCTCCAGTTAAGCCGATCTCCCCAACAACTACATCAGTAGGCTGTGTCGGTTTGTCTTGGAAACTAGATGCAATACTGACTGCTACAGCCAAATCTACTGCAGGTTCATCTAGTTTTAAACCACCTGCAACTTTTAAATAGGCATCTTGGTTTTGCAGAAGTAATCCTACTCTTTTCTCGAGAACGGCCATAATCAATGAGACACGATTATGATCTATTCCCGTTGCCATTCGTCTAGCATTCCCAAAACTCGTCGGAGAAACTAGAGCCTGAAGCTCAACAAGAACTGGTCTTGTCCCTTCCATCGATGCTACTACAGTTGATCCAGCTACACCAAATGGACGTTCCTCAAGAAAAATTTCAGAAGGATTAAGTACTTCAACTAACCCTTGCTCTTTCATTTCAAATATTCCCATTTCATTTGTTGAACCAAAACGGTTTTTTACTGCTCGAAGTATACGATAAGTATGATGGCGTTCTCCTTCAAAGTAAAGTACTGCATCAACCATATGCTCTAGCATTCTTGGACCCGCAATAGCTCCTTCTTTTGTTACATGACCAACAATAAAAATTGGGATTCCTTTTGTTTTAGCTAATCTCATTAATTCCGATGTACATTCTCGAACCTGTGACACACTTCCTGGTGCTGATGTCACATCTGGCAAGTGAATTGTTTGAATTGAGTCGATAACCACAAAATCCGGATTCATATCTTCCATGTATTTTGCAACATAAGTAAGATCTGTTTCAGATAATACAAATAAATTTGGTGTTAGTATTCCAAGTCTTTCTGCTCTTAATTTAATTTGTTTTTGTGATTCCTCACCTGAAACATATAGTACACGATTATCATTTTTAGCAAGTTGAGATGAAACCTGAAGTAGCATTGTTGATTTTCCTATACCAGGATCTCCCCCAATTAATACTAGTGAGCCTAGTACTACTCCACCGCCTAGTACACGGTTAAATTCTTGAAAATCTGTTAAGATTCTTGTTTCAGTTCCTATTTCAACTTCCATAATAGATTTTGGACTAGCACCTTCCGCGCTAGCATTCGTTTGAAATGTTAATCTTCTTGAACTTGGAGGGGCTTCAATAAACTCTACCATTGTATTCCATTCATTACAGTTTGGACATTTTCCAACCCATTTAACCGATTCATAACCGCAGGACTGACAAACAAACTTTGTTTTTTTCTTAGCCATACTCACTAACTCCTCTATCTTTACCTAACAACTAAGTAGTGCATGTACATATATCCTACATTACTTAGTATATAAGAAAAAGGGCTTTGCGCCCTTTTTCTAAAATTAGAATTTAGAAAGAATTTTTCATTAATTTCTTTCTAAAAACTGAATATTTTTTAAGATTACTATGCAATAGCCCTATTGTTGTATTTTCTCTGCCGTTTTAACCACATATTCCCCATCTTTTACATCAAAAACAACTTTTTGGCCTTTTTCAATCGTACCTTTTAATAATTCTTCAGATAAGCGATCTTCAACTTGCTTTTGAATTGCTCGACGTAACGGTCTTGCACCGTACTCTAGGTCGATTCCTTCTTCCGCAATTTTTTCAATTGCTACTTCTGTTAATTCTAATTCAATATCTTGTTCTTTTAAACGTTTTACTAAACTATTTGCTAATAAATGAACGATTTCCTTAATATGTTTTTTCTCAAGTGAGTGGAAAACGATTGTTTCATCAATACGGTTAAGGAATTCTGGGCGGAATGCCTTTTTCAACTCTTCCATAACCTTTCCTTTCATATCTTGGTAATCTTTCTTATCATCATTTACGCTAAATCCAACATATTTATTTGTTTTTAAGGCACTTGCACCAACGTTTGATGTCATAATAACAATTGTATTTCGGAAATCAACAGTTCTACCTTTAGAATCCGTTAATCTTCCATCTTCTAATACTTGAAGAAGAATGTTAAAGACGTCAGGATGAGCTTTTTCGATTTCGTCTAATAAAACAACTGAATAAGGTTTTCTTCTAACCTTCTCTGTTAATTGTCCACCTTCATCGTATCCAACATATCCAGGAGGTGCTCCGACTAAACGTGATGTAGCATGTTTTTCCATGTACTCTGACATATCAACACGAATCATTGCATCTTCATCACCGAAAATAGATTCAGCTAATGCACGCGCTAATTCTGTTTTACCTACACCTGTTGGTCCAAGGAAGATAAATGAGCCAATTGGACGTTTAGGGTCTTTTAAACCTGCACGAGCTCTTCTGACAGCTTTTGAAACTGATACAACTGCTTCATCTTGCCCAATTACTCGTTTATGAAGAAGTTCTTCCATATTTAATAATTTATCAGCTTCTGTTTGTGCAAGTCTTGTAACTGGTATATTCGTCCATGAAGATACAACATTCGCAATATCTTCAACAGTTACCTCTGAATTCTCTTTTCCTTGTTTTTCTTTCCATTGACGTTTTGTTTCATCTAACTGTTCACGTAAACGTTGCTCAGAATCCCTTAGTGATGCAGCTTTTTCAAATTCTTGACTTTGTACTGCTGCATCTTTTTCTTTACGTACCTCTTCTAATTTTACTTCTAGTTCTTTTAAATTAGGCGGTGTCGTAAATGAACGTAAACGGACTTTTGATCCTGCTTCGTCAATTACATCAATTGCTTTATCTGGTAAGAAACGATCTGTAATATATCGTTCTGACATTTTAACTGCTTCAATAATTGCTTCATCTGAAATCGATACGCGGTGATGCGCTTCATAACGGTCACGTAAACCTTTTAAAATTTGAATCGATTCATCAACAGTTGGTTGATCTACTTGAATTGGTTGGAAACGTCTTTCTAAGGCTGCATCTTTTTCAATATATTTACGATATTCATCGATTGTCGTTGCACCAATACATTGTAGTTCTCCACGTGCTAATGATGGTTTTAAAATATTGGATGCATCAATTGCTCCTTCAGCTCCACCAGCACCAATCAATGTATGAAGTTCATCGATGAACAGAATAATATTACCAGCTTGGCGAATTTCATCCATTACTTTCTTTAGTCTGTCTTCAAATTCACCACGGTATTTCGTACCTGCAACAACCGTTCCCATATCCAGTGTCATAACACGTTTATCGCGTAAGATTTCTGGCACCTCATTATTAACGATTTGCTGTGCTAAGCCTTCTGCAATAGCTGTTTTACCTACACCAGGCTCACCGATTAACACTGGGTTATTTTTTGTTCTTCTACTCAACACTTCAATGACACGTTGAATCTCTTTGCTACGTCCAATAACTGGATCTAAACGGCCTTCACGTGCAATTGATGTTAAGTCACGAGCAAGACTATCTAAAGTTGGAGTATTTGCATGACTAGTAGTGCCATTTTGATGATTAGAAGAACTTTCATTACTTCCTAATAATTGGAGTACTTGTTGACGTGCTTTGTTTAAGCTAACCCCTAAATTATTTAATACCCTTGCTGCTACTCCTTCACCTTCACGAATTAGCCCAAGTAAAATGTGCTCTGTTCCAACATACGAATGTCCAAGTTTTCTTGCTTCATCCATTGATAATTCAATAACTTTTTTCGCACGAGGTGTATAGTGGACTGTTTGTGCAACTCCTTGGCCTCTACCAATTAAAGATTCTACTTCTTGTTGGACTTTTTCAGGACTTAAACCAAGCGCTAATAAAGCTTTGGCTGCAATACCTTCTCCTTCTCGTACAAGTCCTAATAAAATATGTTCTGTTCCAATATTAGAATGACCAATACGGATTGCCTCTTCTTGTGATAATGCTAAAACTTTCTGTGCACGTTCTGTAAAACGACCAAACATCATAATTGGTACCTCCCATATAAATAATTATTTATTTTCTAAATCTAATCGTTCTCTGATTAAAGTTGCTCTACGAATATCTCTTTCTACCGGTTGTAGTGGTTGACCAGCATATTGCTGTAAAATCCCTGGCTGGGTTAAAACCATTAATTCACTTAAAAGTCTTTTAGGTAGACCTTCAATTATTCCTAAATCAATTCCTAACTGTACATCTGATAGGCACTTAGCACTTTCTTTTGTTTCGATAATACGACTGAATTTTAAAATTCCTAAAGAGCGATACACACGATCTTCCAGTTGAATTGTTGAAGTTTTCATTAGTGCATCTCGTACAGATCGTTCTTGTTGGATTAATTGTTGAACGATGGTAATTAAATCATCTGTAATTTCTTCCTCAGATTTACCAAGCGTAATTTGATTCGAAATTTGAAAAATATTTCCTAAAGCTTCGCTACCTTCACCATAAATACCTCTAACGACTAATCCTAATTGATTGATAGACGGTATCATTCTACTTAGTTGATTTGTCATAACAAGTGCTGGTAAATGCATCATAACGGATGCTCTTAACCCTGTTCCAACATTCGTTGGACAACTGGTTAGATAACCGATATTTTCATCAAACGCATACTCTAATTGACTTTCAATATAATTATCTATGTCATTTGCTAGTTTTAATGCTTCTTTCAACTGTAGGCCAGGAAATAAGCTCTGAATTCGCAAATGATCTTCTTCATTTATCATAATACTCAATTGTTCATTTTCTGATAATATACATGCTCCATATATAGAGTCTTCTACAAGATTAGGAGAAATTAAATGTTTTTCAACTAATACCCTTTTTTCAATTGGCTCCATTTGTTCCATTTCAATGTATTCAAATGGTCCAAACGGAAGAGATGTATTACCTTCAAAGTAATTTTTCACTAAGCTACAGATTTCTTTTGCTTTTTCAGTGGATAGTAAGGTCGGAAATAAATAATTTTTCATATTTCTTGCTAATCGAACACGGCTACTTAATACAATATCATCATCAGGACCATCACACTTCATCCATGGGCTGATCGCTTGATTAATAACTGTTTGAAGTGACATAACTTAATTTGTCCCCCTCTCTTGAAGTAGTTGTAATTCACTCTCTAATTTTCGGATTGAATCTCTTACTTCAATTGCTTTTTCAAAATCCTCGTGTTCGATATGGGACTGAAGGATTGTCCTTAAGTCTTTTAATTCTCTCTTTATCGCAAGTGTACCTCCTACTCTTGAAGGAAGTTTTCCACCATGTACTAGATTCCCACTGTGAATTCTTTTTAAGATTGGATTAAGTTGGTTTTGAAATGACTGATAACAATGCGAACATCCAAATTTACCGATTTTTGTAAACTGAGTATAAGTCATTTTGCATCGCTCACATTGTATTTCATCTTGTGTAGAAAAAGGTCTCTTATTTGTTTCATATGTTCCAGTATTGCCCTTAAACAAACCAGCTAACAGATCATTTACCGAATAACCATTTAATCCAGAAAATAAATATTTATTTCCTGTTTCATGAGCACATTTATCGCATAAATGATACTCAGTTTTTTCTCCATTTATCACTTTTGAGTAATGCAATGTCGCTGGACGCTCTTTACACTCCTGACAAATCATAGCCAACCCCCCATAACTATTTGTATTTTAAACTCGTTAACATTGCCTTCAGCATTCTTGATCTCAATTCATCTCGATAGGGGAGATTTATCATTAGCACAGAACGATCGATTACACTTAACATCATTTTCGCTTCACGCTCTGAAATAACACTGTGTTCCAATAGAAGATAAATATAATCTACAGAACTTGATTGAGAAATTGAATGATTTAGCTTATTTAATATTTGCTCTATCACACTAGCTTTATCATGAAACTGTACTTTTGTTATTCGTATATATCCTCCTCCACCACGTTTACTTTCTACAATATATCCACGTTCCTGTGTAAATCGTGTATTAATAACATAGTTAATTTGAGACGGTACACAATCAAACTTAGTTGCAATTTCACTTCTCTTAATCTCGACATATTCTTTATTCGATATGTCAAAGTACTTAATCAAATACTGCTCTATAACATCTGAAATATTTCTCATACATCTTTCACCCTTATTAATATTGACTGACTTTGACTATCTTTGACTATTATTATATTCCTTCTGATAAAAATTTCAACTAATTTGTTTCCCATTTTATTTTTTCCAAATCACATATAAGCTATTCTTTAAAAAGAAGATTATATTGTATTATATGAAAAGTTATTTTTGATCAGAAGATCATTATTGATTTCTACAATTGAAATCGATAGATTAATAATGACGTAAGATGGCCTGAATTCATTAGTATTTTGTTTCAAATATACAAAAAAACTCTAGTCAATATGACTAGAGTTTTACAGTTACCAGGCAACGTCCTACTCTCACAGGGGGAAGCCCCCAACTACCATCGGCGCTAAAGAGCTTAACTTCCGTGTTCGGGATGGGAACGGGTGTGACCTCTTTGCCATAATTACC
>NZ_JAGIYQ010000017.1 GCF_017814275.1 Gottfriedia endophytica | reverse complement strand
TTTCTCTGTAAATAGCTTTTTACTCATTCTAACTTTTCCCCAATTTCCATTTTTTCTTATTATACAAAAAAGTACCCTATAGGTAGACTTTTTTTAAGTGTCTATTCTATAGGGTACATTTTAATTTTGGAATGGTAGTTTGTTTTTATTCAAGGCTGTTCTCGTATTATTGAAGTATGTGTAAGTTGATTTCCACTCCAGGATGCTCGCTTTCCTAGGGGCGTGAGCTGAGCCTCCTCGTCGCAAACGCTCCTGCGGGGTCTCAGCCTTCCCGCATTTCCCACAGGAGTCGAGCACCCTTCCGTTCCAATCAACTTCTGTATTTTAAATTACATAACCTAAAAAAAACAATCTTTTAGGAAAGAGTCTTTTCAAATGAAAAACCACCATAACGGTGGCCAAATAAGGTTATTTTTCTAATTTTCATTTTTAAAATTGAAATTCAAATTACTTATTCTACCCTATCTTTTTTATTTGTAGATGTCCATTGGTTATTTGTAGCATCTTTTTGATTTTGACGAGATTTTTCAGTAATTTCAACATTTGGTCCTGCCCATTGATTGTTATTTTCGGTTTTTTTATTGTCTGGCATTTGTAAAACCTCCTATTTAATAAATAGTAATGAGCAAATTTACTACTACCGCCTTGTAATTAAGCTCATTAATAATGTTAGTTTGTGTAATACGTTTTTATTTATTACAATCATTTCTGTAAGCTTATAATGTTTAAAACCGGTATTATTTTTATTCTTTAAGCCTAAAGATTTATATCGCATAAAAATAAAACCATAACTTATATATAAGCCATGGTTTTAAAGCTAATCATTATCTAATTTTCTTAAATTTAAGAGAGACATTTTTTTGTTGATAACCTGAAATATTAAACATCCATTCTAAAGTAGGCATAATCCACATATGGAAACATTGAGAGGTTTCTTGATTAGAAAAGTAAAAAACTCTTTCAATACCATATTTTTCCCGCTGGACTTTTTTAATTTTAGAAAGAATCGTGATATAATCTGCTATTTCTTCTTCTGTTAATTCTCCATAACTTTTTATTTTACGTTTTGATTCTATTTTAACCATTCCTCTAATTGGATAACTCAAGTCCTCTTTTGCAGTGAAATAGTTTGATTCAAGAATTAAAGTTGATTTTTTCTGTGTATATTCAATTAAGTTTGTAAAATTATATTGTTTATCTTCAATCGTTTTTTTATTTAAAAAATTGATAATCCCCATAGTGTGACCTCCACTTTTAGAATAATTTCATTTCACACAACCTGATCTTTAACCTTTGACACTAAAAAACATGACTAGTTTTTTGAGTGCAGTTTTTGCTAATTCAAGAGCATGAATCGGATTTTCATCAAGTGTACGAACATATGCGATTCTAGAATAAGAACTCATCAATCTAGAAACTTCGGTATTTTCATTAATCAGTAGTTTAAATTCTTGTACCCCTTCAGAACTAGCAACATCCTCGGTATTCCGAATACTATTAAGAGTACCTTCAAAATTAATATGTGAATACCAAATTGCAGCACCTTTTTGATTAGACTTTGCTTGAATTAAATCGTCTTCCAAGCGATCAGCAATTGGGAGTCCTATAATTTGTTCAACATGATATTGTAAAGAGTCAATTCCTAAAGAATCCTGTATTAATTCTGGTATATGATCTTCTGCAGGACAAACATGAACTTCTATAATTTCCGGCCCTTCCGAACTGATAATTAAATCAGAATGGGTCATACCAAATTGAATATTTAATGAAGATAATACTTTCTCCAAATAAGTCTTAATTTGGTTTTCAACATCTGATGTAATTTGTGCAGGTAATGAATGACCTACTGGAACTCTACTTACATGATCTATATGTTTTTCTAAGATCGATAAAATAATATGTTTTCCATTTTCAGAAAGTGTTTCTACACTATATTCCCTTCCAAAAAGAAACGGTTCAATCATCAATGTAGAAGTTTCATATCTAGGTGAGTTTGAAGTTTCTGATAAAAGATAAGCTTCATCTATTTCTGTATCATTATTGATAACTGTAATACCTGTACAGGACCGTCCTTTTGATGGCTTGAGTATGGCTGGAAAACCAAACTCATTCGTAAATTCTCGAATATCTTCAATTGAATTGATCAGTTTACTTTGGATTGTCTTTACCCCAACCTCTTTCAATCTATTCCTCATAAGATGTTTATCCAATATCCATGAGATGGTTGACGAGCTGTGATAATTTAGATTAAGCTCTTCCGAAATTGCACTTGCTTTATCTTGATCGATTTCTACAAAAGAGATGACACTATCAAATGGATCAACTTCATTCATTTTTTTAGCATACTCAACCCATAGTTCAATAGGAGCATGATCTTGGATTATGATTACGGCTTGATTTTGATCAATATTGTCTAGGAATTGTAATTCAGATGTTCGACAAATGACACTTGTTTTAATAGAAGAATCAATCTCGCGAAACTTGGTTATTAAATTTGATGCGCCAACAATTAGTAGATGTCTTTTAAGTTCATTTTTACTATTCATGTTAATGAGTACGCTCCTTCCTATAGTATAAAAGGACTAAAGAAGTTTATTTCGGAATCCTAGTTTTGAAAAAAAATATTTCTTTTGTAGTTCTTTGTAAGGAGTAGATAAAAGAATAGTCGAAATTTATAGGAAATTGTTGTCAATTTTCCAGAAATACAATGACAAGCTATTTTTTTTAGACTAAAATAAAAGTAAAATTCTGTAAATCGGGGTTTTGGAGTGGAATATATGTTCGATAAAGGGTCAATCATTCAATATTTTCGGCAGAAAAAAGGACTTACACAAGAAGAATTAGGACATGGAATCTGTTCAAAAACACATTTAAGTAAAATTGAGAGAGGTTTAACAGAAGTATCTGATGAAACTATTACCCTTCTTTGTAATCGAATGGGTTTTTCTATGGAAGAAGAACTTGAGAAACTTGAAAACGTTCAAAAGCTTATAGAATCACTACAAAAACAACTAACTCACCAAGACAAACAAAAAGCATTAAACATTATCGAAGAACTAAACAATGAAGATTTTAAATATATCCAACCACTAAATATTCGATATATATTATTGAAAGCAAGGTATTACCTAGTTATTGATGAGGTAGATTTGTGCAAAGAAATTTTATTTTCAAGAACTTTTAGGAATCAAAAAATACCCCAACCTGAAGAGGATTTACTCAATCATACACTAGGTATATACTATATTAAGAAGAATGAAGTACATACAGCATTAATTTATCTGAAAAAAGTCTCCTTAGAATTATACAGAAACCCAGAAGTTCATTATCATTTAGCACTTGCCTATCATATGTGTGAAGGTTTCATATCGGCTTATTATCATCTACAAAAAGCAAAAGAATTTTTTATCTTCACAAATAACTATCATCGAATACTAGATACTGAATCTCTTTTACTAATGATAACTGAAGACGAAGGGCATCTAGAATTTAGTGAAGTGCAAATGAGATATGATAATTTATTGGATATTGCAGATAAAATTAAAGATGAAGGACGCCAAGTTTACTTACTTCATAATTTTGCCTATCAACTTTATAGACATGGGATGCATCAAACTGCTGTTATATATTACCAAAAAGCAATGAAAGTTAATAAAACTAATAAGTTTAATTATTTAAATTCATTCTTTGGATATATGAGATGTGTTTATGATGGTAAATTAGAAGATGAACAAACCATAATCTCAATCATAAAGGAGGGACTTGAAGAGGCTACTTCTTCAAAACAATTACTTTTTATACATTTTTTCAAGTTATATTTTTATAAAGTAAGCAATGAAACTAGTAACTATTATTCTTATTTAGAAGTAAGTTTAATTCCCTATCTTTATGAAATTAAACACAAAACATACTTTGATTATTTTATAAAAGATTTAATTCAATTTTATATTTTGAATGATGATAGTAATAAGTTGCTTCAATTCTCAAAGAATTATTCTATAAAAATATCAATGGAGGAATAAAAATGAAAAAAATTTTATTAATCACTGGAGTTTTAGTAGTTCTTGCATCTGTTTCTTTTAACTTAGTAAATAAAGAATCTGATTTAACATCATCTCAAAGTATGACAGCTAGTAGTTCGCAACCAATTACACCTTATAATAAAATTTTTCCTGGTGCTTAATAATTATAATTAAACAAAAACTGAGTTACTTATAACTCAGTTTTTGTTTTTTCAATTTTCAATTTAGTTTAATGATTTCATATAAAACCTAAACTTATGTAATAATTATAGTTTAGTCCTCATCCTTCACATCAATATCTTCAGGTATAGGTTCACTGTTTAGCTCTTCTAACAATTTCTTTGCTTTTTCTACTTGTTCTAAATGATGATTAAATTGCTCTTTATATATTAAATACTGCTCTCCGTCATGTACAACTCGAATTTTATTTTGTAGTATTAGATTTTCGATATAATCCTCATTTAATGATAATAATTCCGCTGTTTCTTTTATGGTCAGGTACATATGCTCCCCCTATTTTCTTACTTCATTGATCAATATTATTTTTACTCTTATACTCTAAATTTTTTATTTTACTATTTTAACACATTAATTTTTATTTCACATAAATTTTGCTACACAAAAAAAGAGCACATCTACCTTAATAGACAGCCCTTTCACATCAAAACACCACTTTATGTAACTATTCTTTTATGTCATTACCTTCTTCTACAATATGGAACAATAAATGTACTAGTTGATGAATGGACGAATTTTCTTCTAATTCTTTCTCTTCTTCATCATCTGACTCATCAATAAATTCTAAATCGTTTAGATATAATGCCATAAATTCATAATAATCTTTCATTGCGAAAGAATAACAAGCTGTTGGATCTTCACTTTCCTCTTCGTACTGTAATACTAAATGAGATACATCTCCCCTTGCATCTTCAGCATCAAAAAAGACAAAAAATCCTATGTTTGTATCTATTTCAAATAAATGTCTTGTTCCACCTTCTGTAGCTTTAGTGTAATCATCTTCATTTAATTTTTGAACTTGCATTGTATCAACATTATCTTCTTTATGAAATGTAACAACAAATGAATTCATTTACCTCTTCCTCTCAAACATACTTTTTAAAATTTATGAAGTGCCAGCAAAATTATAGATATATGTAATATACCCCTTTCTAACTAAATTCAATCTGATCCACATAAAATTACTGAACAACTACCTTAATAATAATCAATTTCTTCTTTAAATGCATTACTCATTCTTTTTTAAATCGTGGGAATCATAAAAGTGAAGGAGTGATTGTATTGGCTAGAAAAAATAAGCTACTTGTTCCAGAATCAAAAGCAGCTTTAGATCAGCTGAAAGCACAAGTAGTAAATGTTAACAATCCAGAAAATGCTAAATTTGAGGCCGCAAAGGAAGTTGGGGTTTCTCTAAATAAAGGATATAATGGTCAAATATCAGCTAAAGAAGCTGGTCAAGTAGGCGGTAGATTAGGTGGTAGTATGGTTAAAGAATTAATAAAAATTGCTCAAGAAAACCTAAGAAAGAAGCATAATTACTGATAGATAAACCTTCTTATAACAAAAAGTAGAAATATGAATTAAACAACATATTTCTACTTTTTCAAACATTTTTATTTTTGTGCAATCCAAATCGTCCATCTTTCTTTTTCTATTATCGGAAAGTTCTCGCTTACTTTTTCATTAATTTTATTTGCTAATTCATTTAATTCATTATCATTTAAATGAAATAGTAATGAGCGTCCGTTTCTAGATAGTAATTCTTCTTTTAATTCATTCTTTGAATAATATGTTTTTCGATATTCCCAGAAAGTAATTTCTTTAACTTCTTTAAAACCTGTTTCAATTAAACTTTCATTCACTGTTTTTGAAGCATGTCTTCTTGAAATATCTTTTTCCACCAATTTAGGAAAAAATTCTAAAAAATATCCTCTAATATGCTCACTATCCCCATTTAACAGGCAGTCTTCTTTTGTCCGATCTTGTATAATAAATTGACCGTTTTCATTTAAAATCCGTTTTGCTTCATTAAAACAATTAATTAAATCTTTTTCTTTAATGTGATGTATAAGAGCTCTTTCTAAGACCACGTCAACTTCTTCAGTTTTTAAGTTAGTTTCAGTTGCACTCCCATTTTGGAATTTAATATTTTGATACTCCTTACAATTTCCACTAGCTCCTTCCAACATATTTTTTGATTGATCAATACCAATAACATTTTGAGCACCTAATTCACTTAATGCAATTGAATAGATCCCTCCACCGCATCCAATGTCTGCTATACTTTTATTTCTAACATCCACGTGTTGTAAGATCAAATTTTTCCAATTATCATCTGCACTTCTTTTTGTGTACATATCTTTGGATATTTTCTCAAAAAATGGTTTCTCCATTATCCTCACCTCTCTTCAAGAGTACGCTTTCCTTTCCAATAACAAAATAATTGAAAATTTATAGAGATTGATAAGAAAAACTTATATTTTTACAGATGCAAAAAAGCAACCAATCAGTTTTTAAATTGGTTACTTTAGTACTAAAATTATAAAGTTATTTTCACATTTGTTCCATCCTTCGATTGAACATCTACAATTGTTAAATTTCGGAACTCTTTTAATGTTTTTAACAAATCTTTTACACTTTGAAAGTCAAACTCATTTAAATTCGTTCCACATTCTTTGTCTATTTTATTAGTAGCAACCTTCAATAAACGTTCTGAGGTAATTAATCGAAGAGCCATATACGGAATTGGAACAAAAATAGGTACTTTCATCTCTGGAAGATTAACTTTAATTTTAATCATATTATTCGATTACGATGAACACTTTATCTTCATCTGTTGTGATATCTACGATTGGCCCGTCTATTTCATTTTCAATCGCAGATATTATCATATTCATATCCACATCTTTCAAATACTTTTCTGATTGTGGAAATTTCATCGCTACATTTCCAAATAATTTAATTAATTTCAATGGAAGATTAATATTTACTTTATCTCCGTCAGAAGATAATACTCGAACTCGAAGCGATTTACTTAAATAATTATTATTAATAATCAAGTCTTTTCCGTTGTTTTTTGATTCGCCTTTTAATGCAATTAGTAACTCCGTAGCTTGTTCTTTATCAACCTTTTTGTCTTCCAGCATCGTTAAAATTTGTGAAATTTCTTCTCTCATTTTACCTCTCCCTTTCGTTATAGACAATTCCAAAAATTCTTGATAAAGTAATGATGTAAATTATTTTTCCAATGGTACTTTGTCTCCGCAAAAGGCAAAGTACTTTTTATTCCTGGTTTAACTGCTTTATTGCTTCTTCAGGTGAAATTTTTCCATTCTCAAGTAAATCTAACACAATCTTCTTATTAATAATTTCTTTTTTCTTTTTATTTTCGTACCCTAAAGCTAAAATGACTTCCTCTAATTTACCACGAACAGTTGGATACGAAATATTAAGCTCTTTTTCCACTTCTTTGATGTTACCACGACATTTTACAAATACTTCAACAAAGTGCAATTGTTCTTTTTCTAAGTAAAGTAGTTTAGGTAATTTAAATGTATTTTCAATTGTAGTTCCGCAACAAGAACACTGAAGTTTTTTAGCTTCTAGATTTTCAGTGCACACTGGACACTTTGTTAAAATCTGAATATTCATAAAACAACTCCTTTCTTAATTCATATTATATGCTTTATTTTAAAATATTCAATCAATTTTAAGCATTTAATTCAAATATTTAATTCGACAATTAATATTATTAATGAACCGATTAATTTTATTGATAATCTAAACGTGTTGATTGATTTTATAATTTGGCTATTTTCTTTTACATTGTTGCAAATTTAGAATGCGTTAGTTGATTACAACTCCAGGAACTCGCTTTCCTTGGGGCGTGAGCTGAGCCTCCTCGTCGCTATCGCTCCTGCGGGGTCTCAGCCTTCCCGCTATTCCCACAGGAGTCTCGCACCTTCCGTAGTAATCAACTTCTGTCTTTTAAAATAATAATCTCAAAAACAACAATCCTTAGAAAAGATCCATTATTATGTTATTTGGTACCATAAAAAGGAGGTAATTAATGAATTCCTTTCATGTCTGTGCAACATGTGTGCACTTTCTTGCAAAAAGAACGGATGCTAAAATGACTTACATTTGTTCTCGGTTAGGATTTGAAACAAAAACATCCTATTCGTTTAAATGCTGGGAACCAAAACCTACTGTAGTTCAATTGATGGAGAAAAGGAAAAAGGTTTAATCGATCATGATTAAACCTTTTTTAATAGATATTTTATTGTAAAATTACATAGCTTCATTTTTTACTTTCGAAAATTTCTTAGGGAGTGGTATTTCTGATAAGAACATACCTCCGACAATTAATGCACCTCCTAAAATTGTGTGCATCGTTAATGTTTCTCCACCATACAAGACCGAAGTCATTGCTGCAAATACTGGCTCTAAAATAAAGATAAGAGCTGCTTTTGTTGATGAAATATGTTTTTGTGCAAACATTTGAATAGAATAAGCAATACTTGTGCAAAAAAGAGCTGTAATGACGACAGCAAAAACAAATGAATTGTTTTGCCAAAGTGAAGCTGAAAAAATCCTTCCTGTGTTTTCAAAGAATAATGAAAAAATCGAACTGCACACACCAACCGTTAAAATTTGAATAAAAGCAAAGGTCAGCGGATTGATTTCTTTGGAATACTTTCCAGATAAAATAATATGAAATGCAAAGGCAACAGCACAGCATAATGTTAGTGTATCACCAATATTAAATGAAAAGTGATCGTCCGATGTAAGTACTTTTAGACCAAATAATGCAATTATACAAGCAATAATCGTTCCAACAGATGACCGCTCTCTAAATACTAGAAATAAAAATACAGGAACGAAAATGACACAGATTCCTGTGATGAACCCTGATTTTGATGATGTTGTATAGAGTAAACCAAATGTTTGTAATAAATACCCTGTAAAAGAAATAAATCCAACTCCACAAGAAATCAAGATTTGTTTTCCAGTTAGCCCACCTTTATAATTTTTTAACCAAAACGGTAACAGAATACAAGCTGCCAATAAAAAACGAATAGCATTAAAAGAAAAAGGTTCGATAAAAGCAATTGCATTTTGTACGATTACGAATGTAGCTCCCCAAAAAAATGTAACAAATACTAATAATATTGTAGCTAATACTTCTTTTCTCAATTGATCAATTTCCCCTTTTATATGAAGTGTATGTAAATAAAAAGCATTATTTTTTAAATATTATTTCTACTATATCATTAAAGTTAAATCTTTTAAACAATTCTAAAAATTCACTTACAAAATAAGAGATTATTTATTTTCTATTATCCAATTGTTTGATAGCTAATTCTCTAATCTTTTATCTCCCCTCTCTCGTTGACGATATTTTAATTCCTCTCTATACTTAATACCAGATTAAAGAAAAAGGTGATCGTATTGGATTTTGAAATAAACTTTTTATCGTTTTATGTTGTTACTGTTGAAGGAAAAGGTGAACAATCTGATAAACGATATAAACATTTCCAAACACTTGATTCAACTATGTATGATCAAAGTGCTCTAAAAGATTTTTTAGATGGTGAACTAGCTAAGATTGCAAACCGAAAAGTAGAACGTCATCCTAAAAACGACCAAGTTCCTACAAAACTTGGCCATTTTATTGTAGAAGAAGGATATGATTTAGAATCAAACCCAAATTACAATTTGTTTCAAAGAATTCGTTCTGCTAAAACGATTGATGAATTTAAAGAAGCAAACGAATTAATCATCTCTACTTATATCGATGCAAGTTCTGTAAGAGGAGGCGTTTTCCTAGTAATCCAGGCAAAACTTCGAAAATATTTTGATGAACCATTCGTTTTTATCTTAAAGTGTGATTTTGAACCAAAAGTGGCTTCTATTTCCGATGAAGCTACGTTAATTCATAATGTTGAAATGGCGATCACAACAAAAAATATGAAGTCTATTCAGTATCCTTATATGCCTGAACTTGGTATGTTAGAAGAAAGAGAACTTAAAATTCATCAAGCTTCTCATGCGAGATATTTTGAGGATTTTTTAAAGTTTGTTTCGTATGAGGAATCAATGCCAGAAATCGTAAAGTCACAGGTTATGACAATGGTCTATGATAAAATCGATGATGTTTTCGAGGAAGAAAGCCCTGAACGTGAACAATTTGAAAATGCGATGCAAGTTTGGGCAGCAAGTCCAAAACGTGAACTAATTGAACGCTTTACCTCAGAAGAAGTTGTTGAAGCTTCAGCTCAAATTGTAGAGCACACTCCTGAAATTGAATTAAAATTCAAAGCTGACCATGTTGGTATTAATGCCCTATTAGCTGACTTTGGAGAAAGCCTACACATTGCAAAGGTTAACGGTAAATATGTTATCTTAGTTGAAGCCGAAACACTTCAATTTGAAAAAGGTTTTTCACCGATTGAATTTTTAAAGCCGGATGAATTTCAAACTGTTATTGAAAAAATCAAAATGAAATAGTTATTAATTTTGAAAGTAAAGTCTCTAGTATACAACTAATCAATTTAACTTCAGAGAAGAGTGTGTAAAGGTACCACTCTTTTTTGAGTTTCTAAGCGTAATTTATATCAATTTTTAGGAATTGAACTTTGTTTTTGCATTGCTTTATAGATTAATGCAGCAAGTAATCCACCCATTAATGGAGAAATAATGTAAATCCATAAATCGTGAATATTTCCTGAAATTAGTGCTGGGCCAATAGAACGTGCAGGATTCATGGATGCCCCACTGATTGGTCCCCCAAACATAGATTCAATACAATTCGTAAAACCAACCGCAATTCCGGAGAATGGCCTTAACGCCTTAGGACTAAAAGAGGAATTTAAAATAACTGTTATTAAAAAGAAAGTCAAAATAAACTCAAGTAGAAAAGATTGATTCCACGTACCTATTGGATTGGTACTACCAAGAGAAGCTATATTACCGAAAAGAATTAATAAAGATACACTCGCGAACATACTGGCAACAATTTGTGTTAGTACAAAAACGATCAATTCTACTTTACTGATTTTTTGATTAATAAAAAAAGCAATCGTTACTGCAGGGTTAAATAGAGCACCTGAGATATGACTATAAGCATAAATTAATGCTGTTAAGACAAAACCTGAAGCAATTGCTTCACCAACATGCGTAAGTCGATGAGTCATTTCATTTACCATAATTGCCCCTGTTGCTGTAAAAACTAAAAAATATGTACCTAATAACTCACTAATTATTTTCTTTATCATTTTTTGCTCCACATTGCTCTATATTATCGGAATTATGTCTTCATTATCCTTTCCAAAATCCTATTAGAAAATGTAGATTCCCCCACAATTGAATTGATCTAATTATTAGAGTAATTGAATACATTCGCTAAGGAAGGAGAAAATTAAGAAAGACAATTGTGAGATTAGAGGTGCAGTTAAAATGGATTCCTTAGAACTTGAATTATCTGGTACATTAAAAGAAGGATTAAAAAAGAAGCTCCATAAAATTACTACAAACATTCATCAAATAATGGATAAGATTGAGCATAAGGGTTGTGGAATTTTAAATGAATTTGAACATATTCATAGTATTTTTAGCGAAGTGCATATGACAACAGCCTCTTATTATCTTCAATCCTATTTGTCCCCTTATACTAATCAATTTGAAGAACTTTCAATTATCGTTCAGCATCTTTCAGAGCATAATCATGGCGCACTCATTGCGATACAAAGAAATGATGAACTTAATTCTTTGATCCATTCAGGAACCCATGTAAATGCTACCCTTTCAGCACCTCTATTAGAATCCATTTTCTATCCAGGTAGCCCTCTTCATGATGGAGCTGTTCTATTAAAACAAAATACAATCGTATCTGCTGGAAACGTACTTCCTCTATCTGCATCTTATAAAGGTAAACAGAAACTTGGAACTAGGCATCGCGCAGCAATTGGTCTATCAGAAAAAAGTGATGCTCTATGTCTTGTTGTTTCTGAAGAGACAGGTAGGATTTCCTTTTCATTCAAGGGTGGTTTATACCCCATTCATCCGGGAGGGCTTGTTTAAAATAAGTCTGGAATTATTTAGTAATGATACGTTAATTCCTTAGTGTCATAAAAAACTACAAAGTCCTATTAGTAAGAACTTTGTAGCTTCTTAGAATCATTTTACCAAGATTTACTTTTCAAATAACATCTTGGATGATATTTTGATAAATTGCCGAAGCTAGTTCAACTTCAACATCAAATCTAGTCTGTATAGTTGAATCAAATCTACAACCATTCATCATAAAAATAATGCCAAATTCTTTTTCCTCTTCCCAATACATATCACTCAATAACCCATATGCCTCACCAGAATGGCCAACCATATTAGGATATTGAGAGAGAAAATCACTGCTAATATGAAATTGCAAACCCATTTTTGTAAAAAATCGATTTAAATTATCGCTTTTCCAATGAACAGTTTTCATCATTTTTGCGGTATGTTCTTTTAAAATTCGTTGATTCTTGTATTTTCCATTTTGCATATGTGCAATCATAAAGTGACTTAGTTCTTCCACCGAGATATAAAGACCACCTTGAGGATTGAACATCCCACCATTTGAACCTGGGATATAGTTATTCCAATTTATATTTTTTTGATTTTTACTCCCATCGATCGTAACCAAATATTTATTGGATTGTTTATCCCATTCGTAAAGTGTTGCTATATTTCCAATTTGTTCATTTTTAGGATAAGAAAAAGCAGCATTCTTTATTTCTATGGGTTCAAATAGGTTATCAATAATATAGTGGTCAAATCGTTTTCCTGATATTTTTTCAATGATCGCTGCAATTAAGATGGATCCTAAATTTGAATAAGTCCACTTTTCATTGGTACCAGGTTTCCATTCTCCCCATAGAAGTTTATTGTAAAATCGACCATCTTCTAAAAAGATTTCTTTTAAATTAGGTACTTTTTCAGTCTGTGAACTTGCTATAAATCGAGCATAGACACTGCCATTTACATCATCTGAGTTTAATGAGGAAGTATGGGTTAATAATTGTCGTAAAGTAATTTTCATTTTTGGAAAGTGTGGATTTCTAATAAGAAAACCTAGATAAGAACTTACATCCTCATCTAAATCAACTTTATTATCTTCAATCAGTTGCATAACTGCTGTTGCTGTAAACAACTTAGAAATTGAAGCAATTCTAAACTGAGTTTCTTCCGTCATTAATATCTTCCTAGATAAGTTTTGGTATCCATAAACTGAAGACCAAACAACTTTTCCCTTTACTACTGCAAGTGCCTGTAAACCAACGACACTATATTTTTTCATGATTTTCCTTATTTCCACATCAATACTACTTTCATTTTGTTTAACTGGATTGTCTAGAATTTCTTTCGTTTCTTTATTGAAATTTGATTTCACTATTTAATCACCACCTATACTATTAACACCTTGAATTGAGAATATCAGTTAGTATGTATCTCGAAAGGATAAGTTTTAAATTCTCCATTATTTGATGAGAATCCTCTTTAATACAATTTTAATCTACTATTTGCATTGCTAATAAAAAAAGCTACAATGTCCCTAATAATAAAAGAACTTTGTAGCTTATTACTTAACCCTAGTTAACCTAGGCTTCAAAATGTATTTTCAATTTTATTTAGCGATTCCCAATTTAGATTTACGAATAATTTGATTTACTACTTCAGAAAAAACAATTCCAATTGCAATTGCACCTGACAGCATAAATGCTTCTGCAGCAATACTCATAGCTTTACTGTAATCATTTTCAACGAAGTATTTCATTGCATTAAAAGCCATTCCACCTGGTACTAACGGTATAATACCACTAACCGTAAAAATGATAATGGGAGTTTTATATAGTTTCGCAAATATTTGACTTATTACAGCGACAATAAATGATGCAATTCCAGTGGCAATGACGATATCAACACCATTTTCTGTTAGGATAAAATAGCTAATCCATCCAACCATTCCTACAAAACCGCATTTAAAAAGAGATTCTTTTGGTACACTAAAAATCATACCAAACGCTCCAGAAGCGATAAAACTCGTAATAATTTGTTCAATTAATTCCATATTGTTTAAAACTCCCTATTTAAAGATAATTAAGACACTCGCAATTCCTGAACCAATCGCAAATGCAGTTAGAAAGGCTTCAGCACCTTTTGATTGACCAGATAATAGATGACCGGCCATTAAATCTCTTACGGCATTTGTAATTAGTAATCCAGGTACCAAAGGCATAACAGAACCAATAATGATTTTATCAATCTCATGGCCTAAACCAATATGGACTAATCCTATTGAAATTAAACCAATAATAATTGATGCCATGAATTCTGCAAAAAACTTGATTGGTACTAGTCTATGAAAATAACCAAGGCTTAAGAAACCTCCACCGCCTGCAATCATTGCTGAGATAAAGTCATTCCAGTTTCCGTTATACATGATCAAAAAACATCCACTTGAAATTGAAGCTGCAATGAACTGACTTAGGAAGGAAAATGAAGTTTTAGAATTCTCTACTTCCTTTAATTTGTTATAGGCCTCTTTTAGCGACAAATTTCCGAAGCTTATTTCTCTTGATATTCTATTTACTGATGTTACCTTTTGTAAATCAGTTGTACGTTCTGACACACGAATTAATTTTGTCTCTATAGGTTCGTCAGTTTCAATAGAGAAGATAATGCCAGTTGGAGTAACAAAACTGTTCGATTCTTCAATACCAAACGAAGCAGCCATTCTTCTCATTGTATCCTCAACACGATATGTTTCAGCTCCATTTTGCAACAATAGTTTACCTGCCAGTAAACAAACTTCCATAATGTCATAATGTTTTTGTTGTTCCATCTTTATTTCTCCATTTAGATCTATTCATATTTTTATTGTTTCTAAATTTGTTCAATTTTATCTTAATAGTATACCTAATACACAGCATGGTATTATTTTAAAAAAATATAAAAAAAATGTCTATACGACATTTTTTTTGTTGTAACACATAAAATTAAGTAATAGAAACTTTTATTGTCTTTACAACATCAAACTCGATAAATTTTCTTTTTTAACCTAGTAAACCTATATTATTAATAATATTTATTATTTTTCAAATCTTATCATAGCATCTTTTCTTACTTTTAGTGAGTTAAATTTATGTAAATAAAAAAGAATATTTGTCTCTCATTCCTCTTCATTTTGTTTTTGAATTATTGGTTTATTGTTAAAGGCTATTTTCGGCTGGTTCTTTAAAGTTACAAATCTCAAATGTAACATTTATTTAGAAAAGACCCCTAGTTAAAAAACCAATTTTTATATAGGAGATAAAATGAATAATAAAAGAAAAATCACTTTAAATGGAGTTACAAACCTCCGTGATCTAGGTGGTTACCCTACAATTGATGGTCGAAAAGTAAAATGGGGTAAGTTATTTCGTTCAGATCAGTTAACAAATTTATCAGAAGCAGGTCAATCATATCTACAAAAAAAAGGACTAAAGCTAATAATAGATTTACGTACGAGTATGGAACGAAGAAAAAGGCCAAACCCAATAATGAAAGGTATAACGGATGTTCATTTTCCTATATATGAAGATATGACCCTTTTTGACAGAAATATGCTAAATATGCTGATAAATTTTAGTATGAATAGAGATATTCATTTATACTTTACTAACATGTATAAAAGAATGGTGACAATTACTACTGCACAAAATTCATTAAGGAACATGATAGATTTGATCATTAAAATGGATGACCCGGTAGTTTTGTGGCATTGTAGAGCTGGAAAGGATCGTACTGGATTTGTAACAGCTATTATATTACTAATTCTTGGAGTTCCTAAGAAAATCATCATGAAAGATTATCTATTAACCAATACATTTCGTTCATCTAATAATAATAAACTGATTAAAGAAGTTAACCAGAAGCCAAACAATCTCAATAATGGATTGATTACCTTTTTAAAAGCTGATGAATCTTATTTACAGGCAGCTTTTGACGAAATGAAATTACGTTATGGCTCTCCAGACAATTTTATAGAAAAAGTTTTAGGGTTTTCCAAAGAGAAGCGTAACCTTTTCAAAAAAAAATTCCTTGTATGAAACCTTAAATTTTAAAAGTTCATCAGCTACAATCGACTTAGATTGTCAAAATAATGAGAAAGGATTATACTATTGAGTATAGGAAAATACTAAAAAGAGATGTGCCGTTAACACATCTCCTCCGAATAGTTGTCTGCAAGGCAGCTTTCCTCGATTAAATAGGTCTAAAATAGCCGCTATCTCCCAGCAGAGAATATTAGGTGGCTATTTTTTTTTTGTAAAAGAAATGATGATCCCAAGTAAGCCGAAGATTACTGAAGTAGTAATGCCTATACATTGAAAAATTAACGTTACTATCTCATAGTCGGACATCGCATCACCTCCCTTCGTTCCCAAAGAAAGGTGTTCCACCTACAAAAACTATTCTGACTATATTTTATCATATTTATTACCAAAAAGAGAATATATGTTCTTACTTTTAGATAAAAAGTAACAAAAATATTCTTATGTAGGTCTTTTACAAGTGATATGATCATTAACAAAAAAATCTACCAACTGACGGTTTTGCAGTAGGTAGATTTTCATAATTTATTGATATTATCATAATTGAATCATTAGTATTTTACTTTTTACAATGACAGTTTTAATCATAAAATACGTAATTTCATCTGGTAATTTCTCTTTAATAGGTTTTAATTTTTCAATCCCTACTTCATCGATTACCTCCAAAATAAGTTCTTCATGTGAGGGTGATACAATTTTTCCCCACTCAATTTCCATACCTGCTTCAGCACTTTGAAGAATATGGTTCTCAATTGTCATTTGTGAAAATTCTCTCTCTTTTGCTATTTCTTTTAAAGTCATGCCTTGTTGATATAATTCATATGTTACTACGTAGGAAGGTGTATCATCTCTCTTACTAGATTTACTTCTTACTTTAGTAGTTTCAGTAAGATTCATTTCACCTTGTTGGTTTTCTTCATTGTATTTTCTAACAGCCTCTATTAAATATTTACCGTACCTCTGTTGCTTTTGAAGACCAATTCCTTTGACATTTAATAAATCTTCTTCCGTTATTGGAAGTTTACTACAAACATCTCGAAGTGTTTGATCAGAGAAAATTACAAATGGTGGTACTTTTTCTTGAGTTGCAAGTTCTTTTCTTATGGTTCGAAGTGATTCAAATAATTCATCATTGACTGTTAGTACTTTTACGGTCATTTGTTCTTTTCTCATAACTTTCCGCTGATTTAGTAATACTTCTTTCCCAGAAGTTGTTACATATAATAACGGGAATTTTCCATCAGTCATTCCAATCACTTGCTCGGAAATTAGAAAATCTATAAAATCCGTTACGTCCTTAGCCGATTTATCTTTTAGAAGACCGTAGGTAGATAATTGATTAAATCGGAAATCCAATACCTTCTGATTTTTTGAGCCAGTCAAAACTGAAGCTACCATAGTTTTTCCAAACCGTTCTCCCATTCGGATAATACAAGAAAGGACAATTTGGCAATCAGTTGTTACATCTATTGATGATCGATCATCTAAGCAATTACTACATTTCTCGCAAGATTTAGGATTTTCATCACCAAAGTATCGAAGGATAAATGACTGTAAACAACCTTCATAATAACAGAAATCTTTCATCGAAAGTAATTTTTGAAGTTCTTGCTTTTGACGATCAATATTCTCAGTTGATTGTTCGATTAAAAAACGCTGAATTTGTACGTCTTGTGCACTATAAAGTAAAATACATTCACTTTCTAATCCATCACGACCAGCACGTCCTGCTTCTTGATAATAACTTTCCATATTTTTGGGCATTTGATAATGAATCACGTACCGAACATTGGATTTATCAATCCCCATACCGAACGCATTTGTCGCAACAATCACAGTTAATTCATCATTTAGAAATAAATCTTGTTGGTTTGTTCGCTCTTTATCACTTAATCCTGCATGATATCTACCAACCGAAATTCCTTCTTTTTGCAATACTTCATAAACATGTTCGACTTCTTTACGAGTTGCTGCATAGATAATTCCTGATTCATTCCGATTTTGACGAACATATTTCTTTATAAAATCTAAACGATTCTGCCCTTTTATCACTTTAAACGATAAATTTTCCCTTTCAAAGCCAGTTACAATTGCAGTTGATTCATCAATCTGTAATAAATGACAAATGTCCTTTTTAACTTGAGGAGTTGCTGTAGCAGTCAACGCTATAACTGTAGGTTTATTTGGGAGTTGCTCGATTAAATTAGGGATACGCAAATAGCTTGGTCTAAAATCATGCCCCCACTGCGAGATACAATGTGCTTCATCAATCGCAACCATTGAAATTGGTATAGAAGATAATTGATAAACAAAGTCAGGTGATTCTAGTCTTTCAGGAGCAATATACAAAATTTTATAATCACCATTCTGTAATTCTCTTAATCTTCCATTATATTCACTAGAGGATAATGAGCTATTGATAAACGTTGAAGGTATTCCAACTTGATCTAATGCATCCACTTGATCCTTCATTAAAGAAATTAACGGAGATATAACGAGGGTAATTCCAGGGAGAAGCGTAGCAGGAATTTGATAACAAATCGATTTACCTCCACCAGTTGGCATAATCCCTATTGTATCTTTTCCACTTAATACTCGAGATATAATTTGTTCTTGTCCATTCCGAAAACTTTCATAACCATAATAATGTAGTAAATTTTGTTTTGCTTTTGTAAGCATTTGAAAACTCCTTTTAGATTGAAAATCTACTAAATGATAATCCTATTATACTATATTCTTTTATAATGCAAATTTACTTTTTCAAATTGTTCATTGGGCAAGGATGAATAGAAATAAATTCAGGTTCTAAAACTGCTTTTTAATAGAAAAAAAGAGATGAATACACATTAAATTCGTGAAAACATCCCTTTTATGTATATTTATTTAACATTTATTATTTCACCATTCGTTAGTTCTTTTAATTCAGTAGGAGTTAATTTAAATAGAGCTTTTGGATGACCAGCTGCAGCCCATATTTCAATAAATAGATATAAATCTTCATCAATAAAAATTTTTGATTTAGAAGTATGAGCTATTGGAGACACACCACCAATCACAAATCCAGTATGTTCTTTTACAAATTCAGGTGATGCTTTCCCTAGAGGTTCATTAACATACTGCTCTACCTTAGATTCATTAACTCGGTTTGATCCACTTGTAATGACTAAAATCGGTTGATTCGAATACATTCCTTTAAAAATAATTGATTTTGCAATTTGGGCCACTTCACAATTAAGTGCATCCGCAGCTTCTTGAGCCGTACGAGCACTTGTTGAGATTTCGATTACTTTATTTTCATACCCTTTTTTTAATAACTCATCTTGTACTCTCTGAGCACTTGGTTTCAGTTCGCTCATCTATTTCATCACCTCTAATTTCTTATGATAAAACTTAATTAACAAAACCATTTTTCAGTTAATTCTCATAAGTTATTCTATTTATTGAACAATAATCCTTTTGGAAAGTCAAATTTTAGACAAAAAAATAGACTCACTTTGTAATGATAGGCTTGAAACCCTTTTTTCAAGAGTAGTCCTATCTTTCAAAACGAGTCAGTTTTAAATTAACTTAAATTGTATAAAAACAACTTACAAACTCTCAATATGAATTACCCGTAAGCCGTGATTTTCTAAATCTGATGAAACGAGTTCTAATTTTTCCTCTGAAACATCTTTAGGTAAAGTTACAACAACTCTTCGAACAAAAAGATGTTCATTGTCCAATGTAATTAAACTTTGAATCGTTGTGTATTTATTTACAATTTTAGAGATCCTAGCAAGTGTTCCTACATAATCGCTAGTTGCTAAAGTAAGCGCAAAACCGCCTTTACTTAATCCCCATGAGTCTTGCAATAATTCTAATACTTTTGCATGAGTTAAAATACCTAAGAATCTTTTTTCATCATTTAGTACAGCAATATAAGGGAATTTTTTAATCGAAAAAAACAATTCAAAAAAAGATGAGTTTTCATAAATTGAGACGTCTGTATCTGTTACTAATTTAGATACTTTCTCATTTAAAGTGTTTTGTTTCTCATATTCCAAAATATGCACTTTATAAATATTCCCTATATATTTTTCCTCTTTTTTATCTAAAACAGGAATACATCTATACCCAGTTTTAATTAGAAAATCATATGCTTCTTTTAAAGTGAAATCTTCATTGATGTATTTAACTAGATGCCGTTCAACATAATTACCTTTGATCCGCATCATTTTCCCCTCCGTTACAAAACAAAATTTTATAAAAGTGAACTACTTTTAATCCTACGTATAAAATCAATACAATATGAATAAAGATTATGAGTTTATAGAAATTTTATGAAGTGGTCATATAATCTAAAAAAATGAATGGTTTTACAGAGGAATTTCATGGATGAATCTCCATTGAAAGTCTTTTTTAAAGAAGAATTTTCAGAGAGAAAAAAAGATGAACATCCATATCTTTAAATGAATGTTCATCTTTTTTTATTTTTATCAATTAAAAAGCAAAACTTAAATAACTTAAATTCCCAAGCTCATACCCTCGGTAGATCCACTTTGGTTCCAATTGTCCGCTACCCATTGCAATAAATAAAGGTACAAAATGTTCTTCTCTAGGTACAGCTAATCTAGCATGTGGTGCTTCATTATCCCAATTAAATAACGCATCTAAATCCTGATTTTGAACTTTTTCTATTACCCATTCATCGAATTCAACTGCCCACTCATCTGGTGTTGTTTGATTCCACTTAAGGATGCGCAAATTATGCACTAGTGCACCACTACCAATTACTAAAATATCTTCCTCACCTAAGCCTCTTAGTGCTTTACCAATTTCATACTGCTCTTTAGCTGGTAAAGTTGGATTAACTGAAACTTGAACCACAGGAATACTTGCATCAGGATACATATGTTTCAGTAAAGTCCATGAACCATGGTCCAATCCTCTAGAAGTATTAAAGTTTGTAGGAATGTTATTTGCTTTTAAACGTTCGCTTACCATCTCTGCAATCTCTTTTGACCCTTTTGCAGGATAAGTTATCTCGTAAAGTTCTTTTGGAAATCCACCAAAATCATAAATAGTTTCATATACTGAATCTGTGTATCCAATTGTTGTTGTATATTCTTCAAAATGAGCAGAAAATATAACGATTGCCTTTGGTTTAATATTTTCGCCTATTTCTTTTAGTGCTTTTGTATATTCATTGTTTTGGATTGCGATCATTGGAGATCCATGTGCTAAAAATAATGATGGTATCATTACAATGCCTCCTATAAATATTCATTGGTTTTTAACTTACTATAAGTAACTTACTTACATTATATAACATTGATTAAACCATTACAACGCATATAAGTTTATATTCAACATTTTTAAGACTATTATTGTAATACTTCATTTATTATTTCCAATACGAAAAATAAACCAGTAAATAATTTATCAGGACCTAATTCGTAAAAAATCATAAAAAATAAAGATTGATACATGTTATTTTTGACTAATGTATCAATCTTTTACTTTTGCGCCCGATTTTCGGGAAGTATATAGTCTGTTTAACTTGTGTACTTGTTAATTTTATTGTCTAGAGGCAACTATCAACCTATCTTTAAAAGCAAAAGATTTTACTAAACTTTTAAGGCAATGCCCGACACAATCTATTCATGAGTATTCTACAAACTTCCGCGAAGATCCAGCAGTAAAGAAAACAAAATATAAATATTATTGCAATAACCATTGGATCCCTAGTTGTATCAACAGTTGGTCCTAGCAAAGGAAAACGGAATCCATACAGAATCACCATAATACCAGTAAGTAAACATATTGATACAAAGGAAACAATCAAAATTCTTCTCTTCAATTGTAAAAACGCCACACCCATCGCTATACCTAATAAACCTGTTGTAAATGGAAAGATAATTAGTTCACTAGGCTGAATAATAAATAAAAGGAAAACGGAAAGGGTAAAACAGAGGATTCCCTGGCGGATAGAAACGTAAGTAGCTAGAAAAATTGGTAATGTCGCTAGAGGACTAATCAGGAAGCCAATACCAGGCATAAAGCCTCCCGCTGATTGAAATATAGTGGTAAATGTACTCAATAAGGCTGTAATAACTAACCTGGTTGTAAGGGCAATCTTACTTACATGAACATAGTTTGCACCAGTGTCTATCATCGATTGATACCAATAACGAACAAACCGATTGATCATAATCCCCCCTAAAAATAGCCAATTCTTCACTTCCTATACTATTCATTGCATTGCGCTATATGCAGTATTGCTGCATGTTAATAATCAAATGGAATGAAAACTGCCTCTCTATTAATATTTAAAAATAGAAGCTTTCTCTAGGGGGATTACGAATTTTTTATTTATAAATCATGGAACAATTTCAAAAATAGTACCTTGGTTAAAATCATTCACTTTCATAGAGCCATAAACCCCTAAATATAGTCTGGTTTGATCCATATTCGTTCCTAAACTCACATAATAAGCTGATTGAGACTCAAAATTATAATCGGTTTCAATAACACTGAAATCATTTAGTTTACAATCTGTACTTAACCTGGTATAAGCTAAAACCCCTCTAACCGGTGGCCGAGATTCTTCTTTTCGGGCAAAATCGGTAAACACAACGCATCCCGTTAAATTTTGAATTCCAGTCCCCATATATACCTGGACTCCTGTAAGTGCAGTTCCTCCAAACTTATCGGGTCTGGAATCATTATGAAAATAACTAGTTAAAGGCAGTAGTCGCCTCACTGAAGTTTTTACTGTTTCATCGTAATAAGCAAATGGTTTCTCATTCAAAGCCAGATTCTCAGAACAGCCCGTAATAAATGAAGTAGGAAAAGCTCCTTCCCACCCTCGCCAACCAAAATTTATAAGTCCTTCTGGGTCAGGTTCAGATCTTATTAAAGAGGATTGAATAAGCTGAGTAACCGGCATGGGTTTATAATGAACGAATGAAAAAATCGACTCTACCAAATCCTGTCCGACATTCCCCACATATTTGATATACTGATTATAAAACCTTTGAAATGAAATCCCAGGTATATTCCGAACCCCTTTGGCAATTACCGTAAGCGTTTCCTGAATAGGTACGGGAAGTTCATTAAAGCGCGTGACTACGGGTGGATTATCAATAAATGTATTCTTAACGACGTCAATTTCAATTATTTTACCCGCTATTTCCATATCATCTTGACTTAAATTAAATGGATCATACCCTGCTCCACCATCCCCAGTTGTTAAAACAAGTTTTCTGGTTTCAGGTGAAAAGTTTAGGCTATTGACACCATTGTGATTAAAAAATGGTCTTCTTATGTTAAGTAATGTTCGTCGTTTTTGAGGTTGACCATTCGATTGTAAAATCCATTCTTCTACCGTATCAATATGATCATATTTAGTTTCTCTATTTATCCACCTTAGGTTTAAAGTACTGGGATCACATGGGTTAGGCTTAAAATATTCAGAAAGAGCCCCTGGACCTTGTGTTCCAGCTACTGAATAATGAAGATAAAACAAACCATTATGAAAAAAATCTGGATGAAACGCTAGCCCTAGCAATCCTCGTTCATCATATCCACTACTAGAAACCCCTTCTTCAGAAGTACCTAATTTTATGACTCGCGAGCGAATATCTAAAAAAGTCCTTATATCTCCGTTTCCTATGTAAAAGATTTCTCCTACCTGGGTTGCAATAAATAATCTTTCAATCGATTCACCCGGAAGTATAGCTGTTTTCAAAACGGTGGGTAAATTTATGTTATTTACAATGGGTCGTAAACTAACCTTTACTTTTATCAACTAACTTTACACCTCTTTTTATTGATTTCTCTTAAAAGAATATGATTAGAACTGTTCTATTAGTATCAAATTAAGGCCAGAGAATTAGGGGAAATTACTTAAAAATATTTGATAATCATTTAAAATTACGGAGGCTTATCTTCATCAAGATTTTCAAAAATTGGGAAGTTTCGTCTTCCATTTGAAAGCAAAATAACAAAGAAAACCCCTTCACAAAGAAATGGTTTAAACGATAAACTCTAAGACATGCAGGATATTATTTATATTAAGTAAGAAAGAAAAAGAATAATTAATTAAAAAACATAGCAGATAAAGGGTGTTGTACCCTTTAAGTTGAATTTATCATAAGAGAGGTTTCCTTTTACCAGTAATCGAAACTTATACGACATTATGAGCGTATAGGTTAGTATCAAAACTGAATAAAGATTATTTTTATTGGAAGGGTTGAGACAATCTGTTATGTTTAATATATTTGAATTTTTAGGAGACTTAGTCACAGTAATATCAGGTTCAAAAAGTTTCCCTACAGAAGAGAAAATTAATGAGAATTTAAAGCAATTGAGAAAAGAACAATGGTTTCAAGAATTGTTTTCTGAACACACGAAATCTTTTTTAGAAAACAAACAAGTTCGCTTAACTGTTGGTTTGGCAAAACTTGATAAAATACTGAACAACGGAAAGAGGAAAAAGGATTTCCAAGAAACTCTTTTGATTCTCCTAAAAAAGAAGAAGTAAAAAAAAAAGCATGAGCATTCTGATGTGAATGACGATGCTTTTCTATTTGCTAACGGTTATGATTTTTTTGATATTGTGATTCAATCGCACAATATACATGAATATTTTATAAAGTATCATATTTTTTAAGGTTTTTTATATATTGGGTCTTTATAATAAGTTACACGGTTTTTCTATTTCTTCTTTTTCAAGAGCATTTTGTTATTCTGGACTATTTCTCGCTCCGCTGCATTTCCTGCTTCTCCATATAACTCCGCATCAGGTGCATATATTTAGGTGCATCCATCGGATCCCCTGCGATCATTTCAATAATACATAGTCTTTCGGAACATTCCGTTTCAGCTTGGATTATAGCCTGATCAAGCTCTCCATAGGTCCGGACCGTAACGGTAAACGCGTTACCTCCAAATGCTTCGGGCAGCTTGGTGTAAGACCATTTAGGGATTTGGTTGTACTTTTGACCCTCTGTTTTGACATTCAAATATTTCTCAATTGTATATCCATCGTTGTTCAAGACGAAGATAATAGGCTTGCAGCCGTAATAGAGCATGGAACTGATTTCCTGGGCTGTTAGTTGCATGGCGCCGTCACCAGTAAATAGCAAAACTCGGCGTTCCGGCGCGGCCATAATAGCACCGAACGCCGAGGGGATCGCGTAACCGATGGACTGCCAGCCTCCTTGCCCAATATATGTTACATTACCCGGAAGTCTAACCTCCGCCATTCCATTATAGAACGTCCCAGTCTCGGCGATTACAATATCGTCCTCTTTCAGCATGCGCTGAAAACGGGGATAATAGCCATCCGCCAATAGAGGGCCGTCGGCATTAGATAAGAATTGATCGTAAGGGAATGACAATTTCCCTACCAAACCTTGGCCCTTATAACCCACCTTCTGCACGGCAAGTAGCATATCAGCTGCAAGTACATTCGGATATTCCGCCTCAGCGATCTTAACCATGTCTGGTTGAATATTGATAGTCACTAACGGGTTTAACTTTGCAGTAAAATTTGCGGTGTTTGTGTCAGCCCATACCATGCCGATTGCAATGATACAATCGGCATTTTCCACCATACTTTGGACTTCAGAATCTCCGAAAGAGCCTAGGTACATTCCGATATAATTTGGATGTGTTTCGTCGAATGCCCCCTTCCCATACATCATCGTTACAACAGGCACTTTCATAGCATCGGCCAGCTGTCGAACTGCTGTCTGAAGGCCAAAACGCATTGTTTTCACATCCACCACGATAACCGGCCTGTGGGCACGCTCCAGCATCAGATGAACATTATTCACCGCAGCCTGAAGGGTTTTCAGGTTGGACGAGGGACGTTGTGGTACTGGCTCATCCCGGACCTTAATTGGCATGGTAACTAAATCATCGGCTACAACTAGGTATACTGGTTTTTTCTTTTCCTTTGCAATGCGAATCGCAGCCGGAATTTCAATCTTTGCGTTTTCCGGCGTAATGACTGCGGTATAGGCCGTAATCTGCTCATACACCTTGCGAAAGACATCAAAGTTCCCATCCATTAAGGTGTGGTGCATCAGCTTGTGCTCTTTTTGATCCTTATCAAGAGGCGCACCCACAATGTGGATTATTGGTACATGCTCACTGTTCGCTCCCGCTATCGCATTGCAGGCGCTGAGCTCCCCGACCCCAAAAGTCGTAATAAGTGCTGCCATTCCTTTAACTCTTGCATAGCCATCTGCGGCATAGCCCGAGTTTAGCTCGTTCCGCCCTTCTATAAAACGGATGCCGCTATAACACTCTAAAGTATCAAGAAGTGTAAAATTATAGTCCCCTGCGACGCCGAAAATTTCTGTAATGCCCTCCAGTTTCAGGCAATCGAACAAAAACTGGCCAACCGTTTTTTGAGCTATCATGTTGTCCATCGCAAGCTCACTCCTTATCCATTTCTTGGGCTTGTTCTATTTAATAGTACTCTTTTTAATATTTCCCTTTAATTAAACCGACTATCCGTTGTGTAGAGCTAAAGTAAGATGTTGAAAAATGATAATATAGTAAGGCATTGGACGTATTTTTACGGAAGTATTCAACACTAGTAAAAATGTGTTATGAAAAGTATTAAAAAACAAAAAATAACAAATCAGGTCAATAGAACGCCCGATTTGTTATTCTGTCTTAATAGTACACTTGAAGTTGTATTTACCATCTTAACTAACACATTATTTGTAAATTAATATTTCAGTAACATTAATAATTATCACAATACATTTATGTTTAAATATACTCTAATATTTACATCTCTTCAGGAGCTGAGATCCCTAATAATCGTAATCCTTCATGTAATACGATTTTAACTGCTTGAACGAGTGCCAAACGTGACTGTTTTTCAGTGTCTTCATGCAAAATTTTCACACTGCCATAATATTTATTAAATGATTGAGCTAAATCGATTACATATTTAGCAATGACAGAAGGTTCTAACCGGTGATATGCCTTTTCGATTATGAATGGAAAATCATTTAATTGTTTTACAATTTCCCAACTTAGATCATCATTTAAAGTTAGGTTTTGATTTACTTCCACATAGTTTGCTTTTTTTAAGATTGAACATGCCCGTGCAAAAGTGTATTGAACATATGGCCCTGTTTCTCCTTCAAATTTAAGCATTTCTTCTAATGAAAACTCAAAGTTATTCATACGCTCATTTTTTAAATCATGGAAAATGACAGCACCTACACCAACTTGATTAGCAATTTCTTCTTTGTTTTGTAGTAATGGATTTTTATCTTGTATGTTTTGATTAGCCATTGTTATTGCTTCACGAAGCACTTCTTCAAGCAAGACAACTCTTCCTTTTCGTGTTGACATTTTCTTTCCATCTTTTAAAATCAATCCAAAAGGTACATGAATCATATCATCTGCAAAATCAAATTCAAGCTTTTTTAGTACGGCAATAAGCTGTTTAAAATGTAAACTTTGTTCATTCCCTACCACATAAATTGATTTTGAAAAATTATATGTTCTCTTACGATAAATTGCCGCTGATAAATCTCTTGTTGCATAAAGTGTTGCACCATCGGATTTACGGATCAAACAAGGAGGCATCTCTTCTTCATCAAGTCTGACAACTTGAGCGCCATTATCCTCAATTAGTAACTGTTTATTAGCAAGTAATTCCACAACTTCTTCCATTTTGTCATTGAAAAATGCTTCTCCATTAAAAGAATCAAATGTGATATTCAACAAATCATAAATAAGTTGAAACTCTTTTAATGATTCTTCTCTAAACCATTTCCATAAAGCAAGTGATTCTTCATCCCCATCCTCTAGTTTTTTAAAATATGCACGTGCTTCGTCTTCTAGTTCTTTTTGTTTCTCTGCTTCTTCATGAAACTTAACATATAATTTTAATAGCTCTTTAATTGGTTCAGCCTCAACTTTTTGCCTGTCTCCCCATTTTTTATAAGCTACTATTAGTTTTCCAAATTGTGTACCCCAATCACCGAGATGATTAATTTTCACTGGCTTATATCCACATTTTTCTACGATATTTGCAATTGAATTACCAATTACAGCCGAACGCAAATGTCCCATTGAAAAACGTCTTGCAATATTTGGTGAAGATAAATCAATTGTTATATTTTCACCATTTCCGATTTTAAGACTTCCGTAGTTTTGTTTTAGCTCGACTACTGTCTTTACAATTTCGCATGAAAAATATTCTTTATTCAGAAAGAGGTTTACATAAGGACCAACCGCTTTTACTTCTTGAAAATACTGACTTTTAAGAGATGATGCTAACTCTTCTGCAATTTTTTGAGGTGGCTGTTTTAACGTTTTAGAAAGAATAAAACAAGGAAAAGCAACATCCCCAAAAGAAGTATGTTTCGGAATTTCTAATACGTTATACAAATCATCCTCTGAATATTTTGTATTGATTGTTTGATGGATACTCTTTGCTACCAATTGTTTAAAATTCATAAAAATCCTCCTATCTTAAATCTTTTTTTGATTTGACTAACATTTGAACAAATAAAAAAACTCATCTCCATAAAAAATAGAGACGAGTTTATTTTCCCGCGGTACCACTCTGCTTGTTCATAAATGAACCTCTTCGGTTAATAACAGGGCCGTGCTCCCCGGCTTACTCTACTCCTTATTCAAGTAAGCATCATCGAAAGTGCGGTTCAGTAATTGTTAGATATTAGGCTTCCACCACCCCTAATTCGCTTTGTTCATCGCAACTACCTACTTTTCTTTGTCATCGATATTATCAATATTTTCAGATATTATATCCTATTCTATAATTATTAAGCAAGAAAATTTTTGTTTCACTATAAAGTAGAAAACGAATAAGTTTTTTACAAAGAATTCTTATTCATTTTTGCAGATACAAAGAAGCCTGTTCCAACTATCAACAATAATGTACAAAGACTCATTGTAATTCCATTCCATTTCCCATGAAAAATTGTAATATTAGCCAATATCGCAAAATTCATTATGCACATAGTTAAATACAATCCTGTAACACTTTTCAATCTATTTCCCCCATATCTCTTAATTTTCTATCCTTGTACTTTATATTTTTCAATCAAAAAAACCGCTCAATGAAAGAGCGTATAATTCCTCTAGTTTTCTCACATTCATTATGCATTCGGATCAAGCATCGCTGGAATATTTATTTCTTTCACACAAGATGCCTTAGAGAGATTCATGACGCACTTTACCAATGAAACAATATCTTGAAGTGGAATTTGTGTGCCATTATAAGCCGATAAGACTTTATCAATTCCCTCTTCATATGGAATTTGGGTTGCAATTTCACCTGGATTTATACATGTTACACCGATATTATACTTCTTCACATGTTCCCGTAATGAATTTCCAATTCCACGTACTCCGAATTTTGAAGTAACAAATGAAATTTGAGTAAAATCATTATTTTCAAGACCTGCCGTAGAACCTATTAAGAAAATTTTTCCGTTATCTGAATTTTTTAGATTAGGTAATAGCTTTTGGATACAAGTAATTGCAGACGTTAGATTAACATTAATTATTTTTGTAATTTCGTCAACTGCATCTTTCTCAAAATCATAATCATTACTAAACCCTTTGCTCTCCCATATCCCAACATTGTATATTAAAACGTCTATAGTAAAACCGCTTAATGTATTCGCTATCTGAGTACATACATCAGCCAACGATAAGTCAGCTTCTATCCAATATCTATGGATACCATCGTTTAGCTCCAAACTTTCAGGACGACTTCTAGAAACGAGCCAAATATTATCACCCTTTTCAGGCAATCCTTTAGCGAAAGCCTGACCCAAACCTTTACTTCCTCCGAAAATAATAAAGTTTTTCATCGTTTACTCCCTTGCGATTTTTACTTTTTTTAAGACTTTTTTTCTCTAATTATATTGAAAATCAGGTTACTGGGATTGTGAAGATTTTTATGTAAAAGAGTCTCGAATAAGAATAGTGTATGCCTTGTAGAACCTAAAAAAATAAACACTATGAATTCAAGTAATTTTTAATTTGTTTTATATGATGTTGATCATGTTCAGCCATTCCAAATAAATAATCGATAATAGTAATTTTTTTAGTACCTATTACAATTTCAATTCCACATTCATTTTCAGTCAAACTTTCGATTTGATTTTTTAATAATGTTCTAGTTTCAATGAAATACTTAATTGTACCTTCTTTAGAAGTTATTTTCGCTTTCTCTGACGAAGTTTTGTTTAATTCTTCTACGATAGGAGCTTGTGGTAAACTTTGATTTGAACGAAAAAAGGGCAATCTCTTTTCAATTATAAACAAATCCCAAGGGATAAAATGGTATACGATTTCAGCAATCGACCACTTTCCTTCTTCGATCGGACTTTGCCATTCGTTTTTAGTTAATTGATTAAGTGACATAACAAAATTCATTACATTAGTATGGTGATTTAGTAATTCTTGTTTTGTCATTCTATTCGTACCCCTTTTGTTTTCATATATTTCAAGAGATTGATTCTATTATTCTAGTCATTATGATTTTAAATCCATTTCCGCCGTTCTTCCAGGATAAAAAGCTTTGCTGGAAATTAATTCATTTTCTTTTGCAGTTATGGATGAAGGTGTGATTTTACAAACTGCTGTTTTACTCCCTAATGAAGACACATAGCTTTTCACATGATTTTTTGATAATGGATTTGAATAATAATTAGGTACATATTTAGTAAGGATTTGTTGTAATGCTTCAGTTGCTTCATCTAAGTCAGTTACAACTTCAACTGTTCCAAATACCATAACGCTCATATATGCTGTATCTGTTTTAGCTGGTACTGGATCAGTTATTGTTCCAAATTGCTGTGAAACAGTAAAAGTTGCATTCGAATTGTTTTGAATGATATCCATTTTCCTTCCTTCACTGGCCCCGTGAAAATAAATAGCTCCATTATAATATGTAAAATTTAAAGGAACAACGTATGGATGCTCTCCATCTACTAATCCTAAATAGCCAGTATCTGTTTCATTTAAACAGTATGAAATTTTTTCTTCATTAGTCACTTCATGTTTATTTTGTCTCATTTTATTTTCCATTGTTAATCCCTCGACTTTTCTGTTTACATAATATTATTATATTCAATTTGTATAACTCTTAATTTCTTTTCCATTTCAAAAAATAATCTTTGAGCTTCATAAATATCTATTGGAATAAATTCTATGGATCCTCCAGTTTGAATTTGCGCTAATTTCCATAGATCAACTGAAATGACTGTTCCAATTGTTGGATATCCACCGGTTGTTTGAGCGTCAGCTAACAAGATAATTGGTGATCCATTTGGTAAAATCTGAATCGTTCCATATGTCACGCCTTCAGATAACATCCCACTATTATCCTCTTGAATGACTGGTAGATCATTTGTTAAATACATTCCCATTCGATCACTCGAACTAACCTGAAATACTGTAGAAAAGAAGAATTGTATGGTTTCTTGTGAAAAGCGATTGATATGTGGACTTTGAATTACTCTAACTTTAACCCTTTTATGATAATTTGGAATTAAATTAGAACGAAGACCAATTTTTTTAGGATTCGTACTATTCAGCTTTGCGAAAATTGTACTTCCTTTTTCAAGCTTACGACCAAGATTTGCTTTGTCATAATAAGATACACTATTTAAAACAAATTCTTCTTCAAATCCTCCATACACACAAATGTATGAACGCAATCCAGATTTAGGACCAAGAAAAGCAATTTGGTCACCTTTCTTTAAAGAAATTGTTTTCCACATCGGCAAGTCTTTATTATTCAGTTTAGGAGTGAGATTTGCGCCTGTAACAATAATGGTTGTATCTTTCAACACTCGCAAAATACATCCTCCCATTGTTACTTCTAACCCAGCACAAGAATAATGGTTACCTACTAATATGTTTCCAATCCTTAATGAAAATGAATCCATAGCACCCGAACAAGGAATCCCTTGATGACGCATACCTTCTCTACCTAAATCTTGTAAACTTAGTAAAAGGCCATCTTTTTCTATTTGAAACAAGGGAAATTTCATCATTTACTCCCCACTGGACATACGTTAATACTTAATTCTTGTAATCTATCACGTAATGTTTTAACAAATTGATAAGCATTTGCGTTATCCCCGTGAATACAAATTGTATCAGCATCTAATGAAATTTTTTCGCCATTATCACAGGATACTTTACCTTCAGTTATTAGTGTTAATGCCTGTTCTATCATAGTATCTACATTTTCATGAACAGAACCTTTTAGATTACGCGACATCAGAATTCCGTCATTTAAATACACTCGATCTGCAAAAACCTCTGAAGCAAAAGGTAAATTAACCTCATCTGCTGCATCAATTAATTTACTATTTGCCAGTCCATATACTATTAACTGCGTATCTAGATCTTTGATAGCTCGCACAATTGCTCTAGCTATATTCATATCCCTGGCTGCCATGTTATATAAAGCACCATGTGGTTTAACATGATGAAGTTGGATGTTTTGTGATTTACAAAAAGCTTGCATGACACCGATTTGATAGATTATTAAGTTATATATTTCATCGTATGTCAAAGTAATCTCTCGTCTTCCAAATCCCATTAAATCAGAAAATCCAGGATGAGCTCCAACAGCTACATTCTGTTCCCTTGCTAGTAGAACCGTTTTTGCGATGACAAATGGATCTCCTGCATGCAATCCACATGCAATATTTACAGAAGATACATATTTTATTATTTTTTCATCTTGACCAAATTGGTAGATGCCATATCCTTCTCCACAATCACAATTCAAATCAATTTTTCTCATGAACATATTCCTCGCAGATCATCTCATAATTTCCTAACTTACTTCGATTTTGTATATCATCAAATTCATCTTTTTCAATTGGTATAAATTGAAGGTAATGTCCAGCCTCTAATTTAATTGGATTTTCTAAACATTGATCAAATAGTTTAATCGGAGTCCTACCGATTAGATTCCAGCCTCCAGGTGATGAAATTGGATAAACACCAGTCTGATTTCCACCTATACCAACTGAGCCCTCAGGAACACTCCTTCTAGGTTTCATTAGTCTTGGGGTAATTAATGAAGAAGGCAACCCTCCTAAGTATGGAAATCCAGGTAAAAAACCAATCATAAAAATTCTATATATTTGTGAACTATGTAAAGAAATAACTTCCTCTATGGTAAGATTATTCAATTCTGCAACTCTATTAATGTCTAACCCAAATTCTTTACCATATAAAACAGGTATTTTATAAAGCCTTTTATCTAGCTCTGTTTGTCGATAACACTTTTGGCAATCATGATAATTTTTATTAAGTCTACCTACCGCTTCATCATACGATAATTCTGTTGGTTGATAAAAAACAGTTATACTATGATAGGTTGGCACAATTTCCGTCCAATATTTCTCAGTGTTATCTCTTAAAAAATTTGCAAAAATATGAATGAAATCATTTATTTCAACTGAAATCGTATCGCTAAAATAAATTGTCACAGCTGAACATCCTAATGGATGAAAAACTGGAAAGTCTACTTTCATTCATTTTTACCAATGATTTTTATAACATTTCTTATTGCATTTTCTAAATCACTTTGCGACCAACTTGGCATATTTCTTTTGTGAATTGCCATTTCATGAGATGCTGGGATATGTATAAACCCTGATGGCAAACTGGTATTATGAATTTTTAAATGGTGTAACATTTCATACATCACGAGATTACATAAATAAGTACCCGCTGAATTCGATATTTCGGCCGGGATATTCATTTCATTTAAACCGTCAACTATTTCCCTTATTGGTAATGTTGTAAAAAGACCATCTGGTCCATTCTCAACTATTTTTTCATCTTTTTTTATAATTCCTCGATTATCCTTCTCACCATCTTTACAATTAATCGCAATGCGTTCGGGAGTTATCGTTGTACGCCCTGCAGCAAGCCCTAAAGAAATGATGATATCAGGCATAACTTCATAATATTCTTTTAACAATATAGAACCTGAACTTGAAAAATCAACAGGTAGTTTTTTTCCAACAATTTGAAATGGACCAATTTTCTCTCCATCTAAAGCTTTTACAATTTGCTCTGTTGGATTAATCGTAAAGTCTAGAAATGGCTCAAACCCTGTAAGTAGTAATTTTTTCATATTTTCCCCTTCTTTACATATAGATTTAGACTCTTTTCTAAAAAGTTGAGTTGATAATGAAGTTGATTGGAGTGGAAATCAACTTTACACATTCTTAAATAAAAACAAAGTTTACGAAAACTGCCTAGATTTAATATGATAATTCGACATTTCCTATTGATTCCCTTTGAATTATTATTTTACAAATAATTTTAATTATTCTGAATAAAGTTGTATAATGATTTTGTAATTCTATTAATAATTTAGGAGTGATTTTTTTGGAAAAGACAATCGAAAAACGATTAAATCGTTCAGAAGTTCCAACTGAAATGACCTGGGATTTAGGTGACTTATTTGTTACAAGAAGTGAATGGGAAAATGAATTAAAGAATTTAGAGGCTGATATACAAACTGTTACAACATTTAAAGGCACTATTTGTGATAATAAAGTGAATCTACTAAACTGCTTAAAAGCCTATGAAACTATTTATAAGAGAATGGTTCGCTTAGGTACATATGTAAGTTTACGTCAATCAGAAGATGGAACAAATCCAAGCAATCAAGCGGATAGCATCTTATTTTCTAGTGTTGCTACTAAATTAAGTAAAGAACTTACATTTGTTGATTCAGAATTGGTATTAATTGATGAAGATACACTCCTTTCTTATGTAGAAAATGATTCAAATTTCCAACCTTTCAAATCATACATACAAGATATTATTAAAACTAAATCTCATAAACTATCTCCAGAAACTGAAGAAGCTCTTGCTGCCCTCGGTGAAGTATCATCTGCACCGTTTAATATTTATCAAATGAGCAAAGCAGCTGATCTTACGTTCAAGCCATTTTTAAATGAAGAAGAAGTTGAACTTCCTAACTCTTTTGCTCTCTTTGAAACGAAATATGAATTTTCATCAAATCCTACGATTCGTAAAAATGCGTATGAGTCTTTTGTTGCTACATTGTCACAATATAAAAATACATATGCATCGGTTTATGCTACTGAAGTAAAAAAACAAGTTGCATTAAGTAAATTACGAAATTATGAATCTGTTACTCACATGCTATTACATCCACAAAAAGTAACAACTGAAATGTATCATAATCAACTTAATGTCATCTTTAATGAGTTTGCTCCACATATGCGCCGTTTTGCTCGTTTAAAACAAAAAGAACTTGGATTAGAAACACTCCATTTTTATGATTTAAAAGCTCCACTTGATGTTGACTTCCAACCAGAAACATCATATAAAAAAGTAAAAGAAATTATTTTAGATGCACTGAAAGTTTTAGGTCCTGAGTACTCGGCTATTATGGAAAAAGCTTATAATGAGCGCTGGATTGACTACAGTGATAATGTTGGTAAGCGTACAGGTGCTTTTTGTTCTAGCCCTTATGGCGTACATCCTTATATCTTAATTAGCTTCCAAGATAATATGAGATCTGCTTTTACAATGGCACATGAATTAGGCCATGCGGGACATTTCTATTTGGCTAATGGACATCAAAGTATCTTTAACACTCGTCCATCCCTTTACTTTATTGAGGCACCATCAACTCTAAATGAGCGACTTTTAGCGCAGTATTTATTAAAAAATACGGATGATTATCGTATGAAACGTTGGGTTATTTTACAGTCACTTGGAACATATTATCATAACTTTGTTACACACCTTTTAGAAGCTGAATTCCAAAGACGTATTTATGATTTAGCAGAAAAAGGAACTTCTTTAACAGCGAATGTATTATGTGATACAAAAGGAACTATTTTAAAAGAGTTCTGGGGAGATACAGTTGAAATTGATGAAGGAGCAAGCTTAACTTGGATGCGCCAGCCTCATTATTATATGGGATTATATCCATATACTTACTCAGCTGGATTAACAGCTTCTACTGCAATTGCTCAAAAAATTGAAGAAGAAGGTCAACCGGTAGTTGATAAATGGATTAATGTGCTAAAAGCAGGTGGTACAATGTCACCTAATGAGCTATTAAATCAAATGGGAATCGACATGTCTACACCGGAACCAATTCGTCAAGCGGTTCAATACGTTGGATCACTTATTGATGAATTAGAGAAAAGTTTTAATTAATTACAAAAAAACAACTCATTGTTCAATATGAACTTTGAGCTGTTTTAATTGTGAAACATCTTGCTTTAATTAACTTACTTTTTTATATTGCATTGATTGTTTATTTTTTTGAGAACGATTATAAAATAGTAACCCTATTACTCCAAATAGTATAGGTCCGATTACCATAGGTGCATATTCAAGTAATGTCGTGTTTTTACCAGGTATTAATGTTAATACGATAGTCCCTACTACAGCAACCATTCCTATTGATGCAATGAAATAGGCCAATCCATTATATTTAATTTTAAATGGTCTATTTACGTCTTTATCTGACATTCTTAACTTAATATAAGCACTAATTAAAAATACATATGGAATAAAAAATGCTAATGTTGACATTAAAACAAGCATGTTTAATGCACTCGAAACACTTGGTACAAGTGCAGAAAGCATTAGAATGAGTGTAACAACGATTGCTTGTCCAACTACAAGTTTACTTGGCATTCCATCTTTATTTTTTTGTAATAATTTTTCAGGTAAAATTCCTTGCGCACTTTCAGAAATCATAACGCTTGGATTTAAAATTAAGAATGATAATGAACTTAAAAATGCTAAAACAAAACAAATTCCCAATACTTGTGATAATGAAAAACCTAAACCAAATTTTGACGTTACTTTGTCAGCAAATAAATACAATGCAGTTGCAGTTTGATCTGGTGTAATAGAAATGATGTATTGAAATGCAACTGTTGCTAGCATATAAACTGCCGCAATGATGATTGATGTAATAAAAATCGCTTTTGGAAATGTTTTTTGTGGATTTTTAACATTACCAGCAATTGTACCTAGCATTTCTGCCCCAGAAAATCCGAACATTAGGGTTGATAAAAACATAATTGTATCTAAAGATAAATGATTCGGCATCATACTTTGTGTCGTAAAATGCGTTGCACTTGGCTCCCCTTTTATCATACTGTAGAATCCAAATCCAAAAATAATGATAGCAGGAACTAATACTCCTAAAGGAGCACCGATCGAAGCTAATTTTCCGCTCATTTTTGTCCCGCGCAATGTAAGGATTGTAACTAACCAGAATATGATACAAGAAATGATAGCTGTTTCAATAGGATTGTCTGCTAGCTTTGGCTTGTTAAAACCGTAAGACAATGCCACTGTTGTTGTTAATAGTAATGATGGATAATACGTAAAATTTGCAATCCAGAAAAACCACGAGACTAAAAATGATGCTTTTTCACCGAATGCTTTTTTCACCCAAACTCCCATACCACCTTGATTTGGATACGTAGTTGAAAGTTCTGCAACAATTAAGCCAAGCGGAATAAAATACAAAAGTGCTGCTACAATCCAAAAGAAGATTGCAGATGGCCCTATCGTAGATGCATATGCAATATTTCTTAACCCAAGAATAGAATTAATGCTAATTAATGAAAGTCCTAAGACACCTAATTTTTTCGGTTGTGTCGAGTTCATTGTTGTAGGTCACCTTTCTATATTATTAATCTATTAATTAATTTTTCGTTTCTTTCAATAGAAATGATTATACATACTTATTCATAGCTTAACAATATTTATTCATTATGTTTATATAGTAAAAATAATTCGAATTTACATAAAATACACTCATCCTTCAAAATCTTGCATTCCAAATGCTTCAAAAGTGATTTATTTAAGTCTTCTATAAAGTTCGAAAAATCAACTGGTGGATTAATATGCATATTTCTCTCTTGATATAGATTGTTGATATTTAATCATATAAAAAAGACCCCTAAATTTGAAATATTCCTAGAATAATAAACACTCTTAGAAACCAAATGAAAAAAGTATTTATTATCATTCTATAGAATACCGTAATTATAGGAGGGTATATTATGAAACATTTACTTATTATCATCGGAATGTGTTTCATTTTTGTGGGTTGCCAATCTAAAGAGAAGACTACTGAACTAGAAACAATAAAGGATACAATTACTTTGAAAACTGTCCCAGTAGTTGAAACAGGAGGATTTATAGAAATAGAGCACTTATACGATGAAATGGATCGAGGAAATCATGAGTATGCGGGTACATTAGTAGTCGATGCAACGTACTACAAAAAACATAGATTTCAGCGTGGTGAAATAGTATATTACCTTACATCAATAACTGGTGAAAAAAATGTCGCAAGAGTCGTAGGATTACCTGGTGAAAAAATCGAAATCAAAAAAGGTCAACTTTATATCGATGACAAACGTTTAGACACATTTTATGCAAAAGCCATGAATAATGGGATTTCTGAGCTTGCTACTTATAAAATGAATTTGAAAAAAAGTGGTAAAAGTATCATTAATGAAAAAGAATGGATGAAATATTTTACTAGAAATTTAAAACCAATTACAGTCAAAGAAAATGAGGTGTTTATTTTAGCTGATAATAGCTGGAGAGTAAAAGATAGCTTTGATTTCGGCCCATTATCTAAAGACAATATTGAAGGAAAAGTATTAGGAAAGGCTAAAACTCGCTAAAATTAGCTAGTTTTTATTTTGATAAATATTTGTTCTGAAAAAGTATATGGCTCAGTCAGATACTGAGCCATTTGCTTATTTCATTTCAAGTTCCTTTAAACCTATCCCCTACTAAGGTCAAGCGTGTTGATTCGGTAGCGTTGCAAGCATCGGATAAAATTCCGTTGTCATTATTCCAGTAATTACAGCTGGATCTTCTGCGATAAGTATTGGGACTTGAGCTTCATTTTCAACTTCAATTATGGCAAGTCCTTGCGGAGCTGTAGGATTTAAAACAGGACCGAAGACCAGAGCAATCCCCTGTTTCTGCTTGTCCGTCCAATAGGCAATATGATTTAACATGATGTCTCGTTCTTCTTCTGTCATATCCTGATGAAAAGTTGTTCTAGGTGGAGTTGACTTTAGCATAAAGTGCATTTTGCTTGTAGTTTTACTTTCTGTGTTGTCCGACATTGGGTATTCTCCTCCATCATTCTATATTGAGTTTCGTAGTTACGAAACTCAATGTCAACTTTTCCTTAACCAAGAAATAGATTATTGATGTTGACCTTCAGTGAAAATTTGGAAACAAACACCGAACTTATCTGTTACACTTCCGTAAGCTGGGCTAAAAAAGGTTTCTTGCAATGGCATTTTTACTTGACCGTCTTGCTTTAATGCATTAAACATCTGTCTAGACTTTTCTGCGTCATCTGTTGAAATACAAATGGTAACTTGGGTTCCACTTGTATGTGGCTGACCAGGAAAAGTATCAGAAAGCATAAGCTCAGTTTCGCCAACTTTTATTGTTGCATGAGATACACGTTCCTTAGCATCTTCAGGAATTGGAAATTCAGGGTTTTCAGGCATTTCTCCGAAAGATTGTGAAAAGAGTATTTCTGCATTTAGTGCCTTTTGATAAAATGTAATCGCTTCTCTTGCATTTCCATCCATTACTAAATAAGGAATCAACTTCAGTGTCATTAATAATCATCTCCTGTGTTTTAACTATAATCAATTACTAAAAATCAGTGTTTCCATCGAAAGAATAAAAGAAACTTATTTCTATTATTTCCCATAACTAAATAATACATTATAGAACACTAGTTCGCAATATGAAAAATCGATTATGTAGAACTAATGCATCTGTTAACCAATTATAAATCACAGATTTCAACAGTGGATTGAAAATGAACAAATGGGTGATATACTATCATTTTACCTCATAATGTAGTTCAGCAAATTGATTGAAACGATTTATACTTTTTAAAGTAAGTTCCAATTCATAATCATCCTCTTTAAATAAAGGAATGCCTTTACCAATTATTACAGAAGCCACTGTAATGATAAGTTCATCTACTAATTTTTCTTTTAAAAACGCGTGTACCAACTCTCCTCCACCAACAATCCAAATGCTTTTTCCTTTCTTATTTTTCAGCTCATTTGTAAAGTGAACAATATCTCCATTGATGAATTTCACATTACTATTATCTTGATTTGCTGTCCTAGAGAAAACGTAACAATCTTTATTTTTATATGGAAAATCCCCTTTTTCAAAATCTAAAATCCAATCGTAAGTTCGTCTTCCAAGTAAAATAGTATCTACAGTTTCATAGAACTTTGAGTAGCCATTATCACCTTCACCATCAACTTTAAATAACCAATCTAAAGAGTCATCTTTCGTAGCGATATATCCATCTAAACTTGTTGCAATAAATAATACTAATTTACGTTGATTTTTCATAAAATTCTCCTTATGAATTTATATAGACTTTCTTATTTTCTATATCTTTAGTTAATATTAAGCTATCTCACCTTATTGCACTAAACTGCCCGTTAGCACATTAAAAGGACTGCTTGCACAGCCCCTATGTGATCTTGTTCAACTTAACTCATGTGAGGATTATTACGTCAAATTGAATCATTTCTGTGCTTTTAACGATATTTTTATAGTATCAGTCAGCATCGGTCTGGAAAGGTAGATAAATATTATTTTAGAAAGTCATGCTGTCCCATCCTCTTTCGTACCTGCCATATTTTTTCTTTAAATCTTTCCCCATAAATTATGGCAACTTAAATCACTATTCAGCTCTTTTTACCATAAAGCAAACTAGCATACAAGGCTCGCTGCCGTTATTAATGCACCAGTGCTCCTCACCAGCTGGGATCAGTGTTGCATCGCCCGCCTTTTCTACACTATATTTCCCATTACAATAAGTATCCACTTCTCCACTGAAAATATAGGAATACTCGTCCTCATCATGACAGCTCATGCCTACAGCTGGAATTCGTTCGCCAGGTGTGAGCGAAATGACACTCATGCTCACTTCTTTAAAATCGCCCTGTTTGGAGAAAAATTTTTTCATTTCATAAATCGGCATGCCAATAGGATCTACTTGATTAATATTGATTTTTTCCATTTCATTAACCTACCTATTCTTTTTTAAGTTTTGGATCTAGAAAGTCTCGTAGACCATCGCCTACGAAGTTAGCACCTACAGAAATTGAGAAAATTGCTAGTCCTGGGAAGGTAGAAACCCACCAATTATCAATTACCTTTGCGCCACTTGCTACCATTGAACCCCACTCTGGTGTAGGCGGCTGTGTGCCTAGTCCAAGGAAGCTTAGTCCTGAGAACATTAATATTGCATTCCCAAGGTCAAGCGTTGCCATAACCAATAATGGACCAAAGCTATTCGGTAAAATTTCTGAAAATAGTACTCGAAAATGCGAAGCCCCCATAGCGCGAGAAGCAGTAACATACTCGATTTCTTTTAAAGAAATAACCATTGATCGCATCAACCTTGCATAATTTGGCCACCAAATAATAGCCATTGCAAATACTGCATTTAGGATACTTGGTCCTAGAGAAGCAGCGACTACCATCGCCAAAATTAGTGGAGGAAACGCCATAATGAGTTCTGAAAAACGCATCATCGCTTCGTCCACTAATCCACCTTTATAACCTGCTATTCCCCCATATAGGATACCGAAGGCAAAAGCACAAATAACTGTTATAATACCTGCTGTTAAAGAAATTCTAGAGCCGTACATAACCCGTGAGAAAACATCACGACCTAACTCATCAGTGCCAAAGTAGTGCGAAAGGTTCGGAGATTGATATCTAACGGATAAATCCTGTCCTGTTATACTGTGTATTGGGATTAACCACGAAAAAATAGCAACGAGAATCCACAATGTACAAATAATTAATCCTAGTTTAAAAAGGAATCCTTTTTGAGTGATAAAAGATTTAAATGTTTGCATTATCGATACCTCACTCTCGGATCAATAACTCCATAAAGGATATCAATTAGTAGATTGATAACTACATAAATAAATGCAATTAATAATGAGACACCGCATATAGCTGGGAAGTCTAGTGAAACAGCAGAAAGATAAGCATATTGTCCAATTCCTGGCCATGCAAAAATGTTCTCAACAAGCACCATTCCACCTAGCAGATTACAGAATCCCATTCCCGCTACTGTAATGACAGGTATCATTGAATTGGCAAGCGCATGGTTAACGATGACAGCTGATTCTTTTAGACCCTTTGATCTAGCTGTACGAATATAATCCATTGACATTACTTCAAGTAGATTAGACCTTGTTTGACGAGCAATTAAACCCATAGTAAAGAATCCTAGCACTGTTCCTGGAAGGATCAAGTGCATTACTACATCACCAAATAGTTGGAAATTCCCACTAAAAAGTGTATCAATCAATAAAAGCCCTGTTCCCCCTTCTGGAGTTGATGCTCGTGGATCAATTCTTCCTGGTCCTGGTGTAATTCCTAAGAGAGAAGAGAAAACATAGAGCATAATTAAAGCAAACCAAAAGCTTGGTATTGAAACCCCACTAATAGAAACCGTACGAATGACATGGTCAACAGACTTATTCCGATAAATTGAAGAGATTATTCCAAAAAGAATCCCAAGAATTAAGGCAATCATCATTGCTACTAATGATAGTTCAATTGTCGCTGGGAAGAACTGCATTAAGTCATCCAACACAGGTTTACCAGTTCGAATAGAAGTACCTAAATCACCAGTCAATAAGTGTTGGAAATACAGAATTAATTGACTAAATAGCGACCGATCGAGTCCCCACTTCGCTTTAAAAGCAGCAACAATTGCAGGATTACTCATTGCACTTTGGCTCAAATTCGCAGCAACTGGATCACTTGGGACTAAATGCGAAAGAATGAAAACGAAAAGTGCCACACCAAATAATAAGAAAAGCAGAAACAATAGACGTCTACCAATAAATCTAATCAATTTGGATCACACTCCCTACAAAACAAATCACTGATAAATCTCAAATATTTTAAAAAAACAATATTGAATATGAATAGCTGCAGTAGGTAGTTGCATACCCACTGCTAGCTTTCAGCTAATTCTAATAATTATTTAGAAAGTTTCAAATCATTTAAATGCAACTTACAAAGGTCATTATAAGCAACGCCTTCAAGTTTGGAGCTAACAGCAAATGTTTTCGGGTGCTGTACTAAGAATGCATAAGGACTATTTTCTGCCATGATGTCTTGCATCTTACCTGAAATCTCTGCCCGCTTTGTTTCATCAATTTCCACCTTCACCTGTTCAGCTAATTTTACTAATTCAGGGTTTTCTGAAGGTGACCAGTTAGCACGTTTACCTACAATATCACCTGGAACAAATGCTAATTGATTACTTAAATCAAAGTAGTCTGGTGACCAATGCATCACCAGGAATGGAGATTTACCATTTCTATAATCTTCGATAACAGCGCCAATTTCACCAGTTTTAATTTCTACCTTGATATTAATTTTTGCAAGATCTTCTTTTACCTTTTCAGCAATTGTTGTCCATGAAAGTCCTTCAGAATTGAAGTTAGCAGCAGTAAGAGGTACTGTGAATCCATTCTCATATCCTGCTTGCTTCATCAATTCCTTTGCCTTTGCAATATTTTGATAATTATCTGGTCTTGATTTAGCACCAACAAATCCTTTTTGAACAAAGGATAATGGTAATAGGGCTCCATCACCTGCTAATTGTTGAAATCCTTTATAGTCAAGTGCATAACGAACAGCTTGATGAACAAGTGGATTTGCCATTTCTTTACCGATATTAGGATTATTATTCATTAACAAAAATGAAATTGTTGAAGTTGGTGAGGACACAACCTTTGCTTTCCCTCCAGCTTTAATGCTTTTCACTTGGTCAGGCCCAATGCTTAATGCAACGTCAATTTCACCTTTTTCAAGTGCTTGAATTTCTGTGTTTGGATCAGGCATTTCTTTGATAATAATATTACTTGCATTGATAGTGCCCTTGTAATTCGGATTCTTTTCAAGAACCATCTCTGTATTTCTAGTCCACTTCTTCAATACATATGGACCACTACCAGCTGATGCTCCATCAAGGTAAGAAGTTGCTTTATCTGATGTGCTCGCATCCACTGCATCTGTACCACCCTTTTCCTTCACAACTTTACTATCTACAACTGCAAATGCATTGCTTGTGATTTTTGAAAGAAATGACGCATCTTTCTCAGTTAGTGTGACTACAACAGTTTTATCATCTTTTGCTTCAACTTTTGCAATGCCTTTTGTAAGAGCAGAAGCATTATCTTTTATATTCATTGTTCGATTAAAACTAAATACAACATCATTTGCAGTTACTGGATTCCCACTTGAAAATTTATGTCCATCGGCAAGCTTGAATGTATACACAAGTCCTGATTTATCTACTGTGTATTCTTTAGCAAGCGCTGGCTTTGGAGAAAGCTCTGACCCTTCCAACATATATAAATTCTCATACGTTGCATAGAAATAGAAATTCGCGTACACCTCATAAGCACGAGCTGGATCCATCGTTTTCCAGTCAGATGCTAGTCCAATAACGATTGTATCAGCATTGGATGTAGATTTACCTCCAGTTCCATTGTTATTTCCTTTACTACATGCGAAAAGAGATAGCGTAAAAATCAATATAATCGCTAATATAGAAATTTTTTTCATCGTTCAAAACCCCCTTTTTAACTATTTATAGAGTCACTTTGTACACAAATGACATGCAACAAAGTGTTCATCACCTGTATGAATAAAATCTGGTGCTTCTATTTTGCAAATATCCATCACTGCGGGGCATCTTGTATGAAATCGACAGCCAGATGGTGGATTAGCTGGGCTTGGTACATCCCCTGTAAGAATAATCTTTTCCCTTTGATCTCCGCTTGTATCTGGAATAGATGAGAGGAGCGCCTTTGTATATGGGTGTTGTGTTTTTTCATATAGATCATCCCGAGTTGTCAGCTCAACAATTTTACCTAAATACATAACTGCCACTCGATCACTAATATGGTGAACAACACTAAGATCATGAGAGATAAATAGATATGTAAGGTTTAATTGTTTTTGCAAGTCCTTTAGTAAGTTAATTATCTGTGCTTGAATCGACACATCCAATGCCGAGACAGGTTCGTCACACACAATAAGTTCTGGACCTAGTGCTAATGCTCTAGCTATGCCCACCCTTTGTTTCTGACCACCTGACATTTCATGAGGAAATTTATCTAGAAAGCGACTTGCTAAACCGACCCTATCCATCAGTTCAGTAATTTTTGCTTCACCATTTCCAATTTTATGAATTTTGAATGGTTCTAATAAAATTTGCTTGATGGTTCTACGTGGATTTAAGCAAGCAGATGGATCTTGAAAAATCAGTTGTGCCTTCTTGGTGAAATCTTTCTTCTTTGATTTAGGAATTTTGGTAATATCCTCACCATTAAAAATAATTTTAGATCCACGATCTGACGGATAAAGACCAAGTAGTGTCCTACCTAGCGTACTTTTACCACATCCACTTTCACCAACAAGACTAAATGTTTCACCTTTTTTAATCGTAAAAGAAACATCATCTACTGCTCTAAGTAAGCCTTTTTTTCCATCATGGCTTTTAATTTGAAAGGTCTTCTTTAAGTGTGAAACCTCTAAAATGTTTTCTGAGGCATTATTGTTTGATGTTGTTACTATGCTATTAATATCATTTTGAGACATTTACATCATCAACCTTTTCTGCTTCGTCATAAATAAAACATCTTACTTCACGACCATCTTTTCGTTTAAATAATGCAGGAGATTCATGTGTGCATCTCTCTGTTGCATACTTGCAACGCGGATGAAAGCTGCAACCACTTGGCATATAAAGCGCATCAGGGACTGTGCCTTCTATCGCTTCAAGTCTTTCTACTTTACTAGAGATTTTCGGTATTGCATTTAGCAATCCTTTTGTATACGGATGAAGCGGATCATTAAACACTAATTCAGTTGGACTTTTTTCAACTATTTGACCAGTGTACATGACTACCACTTGCTCACAAATTTCTTTCACGACACCTAAATCATGGGTGATCATGATTATACTCATATCTCTCTTTTTCTTTAGACTGTTCATTAAATCTAGTATTTGCGCTTGGATAGTAACATCTAACGCAGTGGTAGGCTCATCTGCAATTAACAATTTTGTATTACAAGCTAACGCAATGGCAATCATGATTCTTTGTCGCATACCGCCTGACATTTGATGAGGATATTCGTGAAATCTCTGTTCAGGAGAGGGAATTCCTATCATTCTCAACATCTCAATGGCATAATTTTTTGCATCTCTCTTGCTTACATCTTTTTGGTGAACCAGGATTGGCTCCATGATCTGCTTGCCACAAGTATGCAGCGGATTAAGTGATGTCATCGGCTCTTGAAATATCATTGACACAGACTTTCCTCTAATTTTCCGCATTTCCTCAGCTGAAAGCTTTAACAAATCTACGCCATCAAAATCAATTTTTCCAGTGATTTCAGAGTTAGCATTTTGCAAAAGTCCCATTATTGCGAGAGAGGTAACACTCTTGCCACTACCGCTTTCACCAACGATTCCTAGTGAACTACCTTGTGCTAATTCGAAGCTTAAACTATCTACTGCTTGGACAACACCTTGGCGCGACTTGAATTTAATCGTCAAATCTTCCACTTTTAGTAATGTCATAAGCCTCACCTTTTTCAATGTATTGTTAAAAATGATTGCTAATTAATAGATAGACATTATCAGTAAAAATTTTTAAAGGTTTAGATTATTCTAACTATATTAAAATACTTACAGAAAGATGTCCTTTTTCTGACTTTCCAAGCAATAAATAATTATCGAACTTTGATAAATGTTTTAACTCTGGATATCTATTAAAATTATTTATTTCTAATGGAAACTCTTTTGAAAATATGTCAAAGGAATGTACAGAAAATATTTCTTCAATTTTTCACAGGAACAATCGCTTAAATGCGCAAAAAAAGACACTCGTTGTGTCTTTTTTCATTGCAAATTTTTGATAGCGCATTGTCGTATAAAGCTGTTGCCAAATATTGATTGAGATAGGCATTATTTTTCAAAATTCACAAATATTAGGTGAAATATTCTTAAGGTTAATTTCTATTTCCCCTCACTTTAAGTGAATTTTCAAAAATCAAGTCAAGTAATTTATTATAAGGAATACCCGCTGCCTGTGCGCTTTTTGGCAGCAAGCTATTTTTCGTCATCCCAGGTAATGTATTAACTTCCATCACATAAGGGATACCATTGTTAATCATCATGTCGATTCGAGCATAAACACTACATTTTAGTGATTTATAACAAGTCATTGCAGCTAAAGAGACGCGGTTATGTGTTTCGGGCGCCAGCTGGACCACCTCTTCAATAGTAGCCACATCATTATATTTGGAAGTATAATCAAAAAACTCTCCCTTATGACGAATGGAAACCACAGGTAAAAGCTGCCCATCCAATATAGAACAAGTGATTTCCTCACCCTTTATATACTTTTCAATTATCACTTCAGAATCCCATTTGAATACTTCAGCAATCGTAGACTTTATCGTGTCTTGATCATAAACAATTTTTACTCCTACACTCGACCCACCTGAATTAGGTTTCACAACTACTGGGTAACCCATTTGGTCTAATTCATCCATATTAAGTTCTTCCATGTTAGTAAGGTGAATCCAATCTGGTGTTTGAACACCTTCATAACGGATAATTTTTTTCGACATATTCTTATCCATGCATATACTACTAGACAGTACGCTACTTCCTGTATAAGGAATTCCGATGGTTTCAAGAGTACCCTGAACGGTTCCGTCCTCACCGTACATGCCATGTAGCGCCAGTAGCGCAACGTCAAGATTTTTCGCCATTTCAACTATATCTTCTTTGTTATCTAGTTGAATCGGTACAATTTCATATTTATTTTTATCTAAATGGACAATCATTTCTTCACCTGTCATGAGCGAAACTTGTTTCTCGGAAGAAACCCCACCCATAATTACGCCAACTCTCATTTTTTTAGCCTCCAAAATTATTTTTTAATGTTTCACCTATGATTTTAATACCCTGTATAATCTCTCTTTCTTGCAATCTAGAAAATCCTAATCGTAAAGTATGCTTTCCACTACTGTCCGTGTAATAAACATCACCTGGGGAAAAAACAACTCCCTTTTGATAACATTTTTCTAAAAGTTTTCGTGAATCGATGTTGTTTTCTAGTTCTATAAAAAGATGGAGTCCACCATCACCAGTTATTCGTTTAAAAGGAATATATTGCTTACAATAATGAACAGCTAATTCATACTTTTTCTTATAGACTGATTTAGCTTTTTTTATATACTTCTCAAAGTAGCCATCATACAAGTATTGATATAACACCGCTTGATCTAATGTAGACGTATGAATTGTTCTAGCTCGTTTCATACTTTCCAAGTAATAAATCAACTCTTTATCTGCTAAAATCCATCCAACCCGTATGCCAGGAAAAAGAATTTTAGAGAAGCTACTAATATAAATGACATTATTGCCAAGTCCAGCAAATGCAGCCAACGGTGCTAGATGTGAACCTGAGTAACGTAATTCTTCATTAAATCCATCTTCAACGATAGGAAGCTTATATCTGGAAAAAAGATCCATGATTTCCTTCCTTTTTTCAGAGGACGTTACGATTCCAGTAGGATTATGATAAGACGGAATTAAGTATGCAAAATCATATTCCTTTTTTGATAATAATGTTTCGAGCTTACATACATTAAGACCGTCATCATCCATTTCAATTCCATCGATTTCAAATCCATGTAATCGAAAGAGCTTAAGCGCTGAATAATGGGTTGGATTTTCACAAAGAACACGGCCGTTCTTTTTATTTAAAGAGGATAAAAAGATATCTAGCCCTTCCGTGAATCCATTGGTAATTAAAATATCTTTATTTCTAGTGTCTACCCCTTTAGTTTCCATGTAATTAAGCAGGTATTCGGTAAGTGGTTTATAGCCCTTTGCATACCCATAGTTAAGAACGATATCTCCTTCTATGGACATCCGATTTAAAAAAGCCCTTTTAAAATTTTCTACATCAAAAAGCTTTTCATCTGGTGCGATACTATTAAATGAGATCATGCCTTTATTCCAGCGCACTCCATGCTTCATTAGGTCCAAGTAATCTGCCAAAAGGGTTTGCTCATTGATTTTTTCAGTCCAATTTAACTGGAAGGATTGGGATTTAAATGTCTCGACATGACTTACAAAGTTTCCTTTCCCTTTTACCGCATAGATAAAGCCTTCTTGTTCCAAATCCGCATAAGCCGTAAGAACGGTGTTTCGGCTGATTGATAATAAAGAGCTGAGTTCACGAGTGGAAGGAAGCTTTTGCTGCTCAAGCAAATGCCCGTTGGTTATCATTCTTTTTAAATATTCCTTAAGCTGAATATATACAGGACGGTCTTCCGTAAGCTTAAAATCGTTAAACACTTCATTCATCCCCTTGCTAACATTTTTTCATATTTGCACCAATTCCAAAAGGTCCACACAATATGTATTTTTACCGTCTTGTGGTATGGTGTGGCACTATAAAGATACCATTTAAAATCTTTGAATAAATAAAAATAAAAACTAAAGAAAGGACCTCAAAAGGGTCCTAATTTTTTCTGAATTACAGTTATTATTTTAACTCGATTGCTTAATAGTTCCCATCCCAGCAATTGTTACATTTACCTTTACTCTAGGTAAAGACAATACTCCATTTCCTGACTTTATACCTAAGAGAAGAGACATATAGGGAATGTTGACCGTAATAAATGATTCAACTATTCTGTCGGTTACTTCAATAAAAAACGAGCTACATCAAGTAACTCGTTAACTTCAACTAGCACATGAGTTAATTCTTTATTATTTGTGTCGTTGCGATTATTTTATTTTTCACTCCATCTACATAAACCACTAAACTATCTTCAATTGTAACAGAATACAATTCGTCTTTTTGATAGTTTTTAGTAAATATCGTAGCACTTCCTGGTATTGATATTATTTTTCTCACAACGCCATTTTTATTACTGATCTCGGCTTTTCAGACATTGTTAGACTTGCATAAGCTACACCTTTAATGTGTTCCTCTTTACTTTTCCCACATCCAATTAACGAAAATAAAGAAAGAATCACAATAAATAGTAAGATACTTTTTTCAATTGGACACCTCCACTTATATCTAAATAAGTTGCAAACTTACAAAATTTTTTTCTTCTATTTTATTTACAAAGTTAAAGTACCTTTTTAACCTTTATTTACATCCAAATATAGTTATCATTTTAACTATTTCTATAAATAGCCATTTTTTTCCTTTTTAGCAAAAATTTCATCATTTAATCTTCAAGTTACAATGCAAAAAGGACTACCAAAGTAGTCCCAGTTATGCATCTAAAGCATGCTTTAATTGAATAAGAAACAACCCTACACTTGTGATTATGTTTCCTTAGTTATTTCAATAATGTTAGATTCCAGTTTTTTTCTTAACGGTTTAATAAAACTTTTTCCTGCTCCCCAACCAATATCGAATAGGCCTTCTCCATTACCTGATGATATACACTTAACAAGTGTCACCCCACTAAAATTATCAATAGTAACTGTCAATGTAGCTGTACTATTATTCCTTAAGAAGTATTTTTCAAATACTAAAATAGCAATCTCTTTCTCATCAACCTCAGTAACTTTATAATCCTCAAAAATCAAATTAGACTTCAATTCTTGGTCTTCAAAAATTAGTTGCACCGCTTGATAAGGCTTCACATCCACAATAAATTCTAAATAATGTTTCATTTAATTTCTCATCCTCCTATAAAAACGATAAATTCGATATTACTAACACTAAATATCAGCCAGTTAAAACAATAAAAAGGTAGTTTGTATATTAAAATTAATACCATTCATTGACTGGTTTATGGTCAGCAACAAGAATTTTATACAGTTCATTAAATATTTTTGATTGATTATCAGTTAACTTATAGGTGTGTTCATCAATTCTTAAATAACCATGTTCGTTAATATCTAAAATAACGTTTTTGGGTCCTAAAAACATGGATAAAAATTTTCCATCATTTCTAATATTATTATATCCAAGAACCCTAGTATATTTGGATTGATGCAATGTCTCTAAAATTCGATTGATTTCTGATGGTTTCTTAAAATCTACTTCAAACGAATGTGCATATGCGTCGTCTTTATAGGTACTGAAATGAATATTATCAATTTTATTCAGATTCCTCTCAGAAAATACTGTATCGGCATTTATTGGGATCATATAATAGGAAAATGTAATAGCAATTAACACTACTCCAATAATGCCAAACAACAAGTACTTTTTTCGTTTAGACACTCCTTACCCCACCTTAGTTGAAATAAATGTATTTATCACTCTAATAATATTCCATTTAATCTCATTAAGACCTCTCTATTTCAACTATACTGCCAGTTCAATAGGACTAACTAAATTCACTTCATTATCTCATTGTATCGTTGTCACCAGGATAGTTTATCTGATCTAATTTCCAAGGATTATCTCCTTCCTTAGAATAACTTGTAAAATAGGTTTTATTCACTTCAATCAAATTCCAAACCATTGGTTCTTTGACCATAATTTTTATTTTCTCTTGCTCTTTTTTATTATTTGGGTTAAATGCTATTATCCACACTTCTTTATAATCCTTTGAATGTCCTTTTTTAACTACATACAAATAAGAAGATGTTGATGTAAAAGGACCTCCGCAAGCTGTAATTACCAAAAGAGAAGTAAAAATCAATACAATTAGAATCTTTTTCATTGTTCATCTCCAAAAAATAATATGTATTACCAAAATATCATCATAAAATCCCATCATTCCTTATTGAGCTATCCTGCCCGTTTCATAGAAAAAGCCCGCTATTAAATAACGAGCTTAAAAATAAAATTATTTAGTTAACTCTAAGAACTCTTCAACATCTTTAACTGAAAGTTTTACAGCTTGTTCCCAGAAATCACGTTTTGTTAAATCTACACCTAAATGTTTTTGTGCTAAGTCTTCAACAGTCATACAAGCTGTATCTTTTAATAGAGCAATGTATTTTTGTTCGAATTGTTTCCCCTCTTCTAAAGCTTTAGCATAAATACCTAATGAGAATAAATAGCCAAATGTATATGGGAAATTATAGAAAGGTACACCAGTAATAAAGAAATGTAACTTAGACGCCCAGAAATGTGGATGATACTCTTCTAAAGCCCCACAATATGCCTCTTTTTGTGCTTCTTCCATTAGTTCACTAATTTTTTCTGAACTAACAATACCTTTTTTACGTGTTTCATAAAAACGTGTTTCGAATAAGAAACGCGCGTGAATATTCATATAAAATGCAACACTACGCTGAAGTTTATCCTCTAATAACGCAAGCTTTTCTTCTTCTGATTTTGCATTTTTAACAGCTGCGTCTGCAACAATCATTTCTGCAAATGTAGAAGCTGTTTCAGCTACATTCATCGCATAGCTTTGATTTAATGGATTTACATCTCTCATTGCAAAAGAATGGAATGCATGACCTAATTCATGTGCTAAAGTTGACACGTTTGAAGGAGTACCAGAGAAAGTCATGAAAATTCTAGATTGTTTACTTTCTGGAAAATCTGTACAAAATCCTCCTGGACGTTTACCAGGACGATCTTCCGCTTCAATCCATGAGTCTTCAAATGATTTTTTTGTAAACTTTGTTAGCTCATCACCAAATTGATTAAACTGATCTAAAATAAATTCAGCTCCCTCAGTATATGAAACTGATGAATCAATATCAGCAACTGGGGCATCTAAATCGTACCAACTTAATTTATTTACATTAAGAATTTGTGCTTTTCTATCTAAATACTTAACAAATTCCCCTTTATAGTCACTTATTGCTCCCCACATTGCATCAAGTGTTTCTTGTTTCATTCGATTAATCTTAAGAGGTTCACTTAATACCTCATCCCAACCTCTTTGTTTATAAACACTTAACCTGAATCCAGCTAAGTGGTTTAAAATTTTTCCAAAGTAATCTTCTTCTGCTCCCCAAGTAGTCTCCCATTTTTCGAACATTTCTTTTCGTTCATTACGATCTTTTGAAGAGAATACATTTGAAGCTTGACCAACGGATAGTTCTTTACCACCATGCTCAATTTTCATTCTACTTACAACTGTATCATACATTTGTCCCCAACTATGATAACCATCAACAGATAAAGCAGTAATTAATGCCTCTTGCTCGTATGATAAACTGCTTAATGCTTTTTCACGAGACTCATTTAACACAAATGCAATCTCTTTAAATTCATCTGATGCTAATAATTCTGTCCAAAGTTCTTCTTTAATTTCAGTTAATTTTACGTTAAATGCTGTTAAAGATGTTTCTACATTTGCATACAACTGTGATATTTTACCTTCTAATAAATCTGCTTTTCGATCCAACATATTTTGTGCTTGTAAACAACCTATAAATGAACTTGCTTGAGAAATACTTTTTAGATTCTTTACAAATAATGAAAGAATTGATTTAAGCTCCTCTTTATTTGAAGCTGATTGAGGAGGTGTAAAACTTTTTACTTCTTCAGTTAAATCATTAATAGAATCTTCAAGACTAGCTAAATAATTTTCAAATTCTGTAGATTCACTGCCATCTTTAAAAAACACATCCAAGTCCCATGTTAATGAGTATGTATTTGTAGACAATCTAATCACCCCTTATGAAATATGAGATTATTATATAATATTCTTAAAATTTAGTCTATTGAACTACTAATTTAAAAATAAGTAGGTGAAGAACACCCAATGACTAAGGGTATTAGTTTGAATTTTCAGATAAAAGTAACATTACTCTTTTTTTTGTAATACAATATTCAAATGCTTGTCATCAACCTGTCATATTTTATTGGTATTGTATTAATACAATATAAAAAGGGAGTTTCGTATGAAGAAAATCGCAGCAAGTTTGATGGCAACGGTTCTTTTTACTGTTGGTTTTTCAAGTAACGCTTTTGCCTCTACTTACAAAGTTAAAGAAGGAGATTCCTTATGGAAAATCTCTCACAACAAACATGTAAGTATTGCAGAAATCAAAAAATGGAACAGGCTTTCATCAGACAATATTAAACCAAATCAAATATTACAAATTAACCCTAAAACGTCCGGAACAGCAGAAAAAACAAAAAGTACTAGTTTAAAAACTTACAAGGTTATTAAAGTAAGAGCATCGGCATACACTGCAACTTGTAAAGGATGTAGTGGTAAATCTGCAACGGGAATTAATTTAAAGAAAAACCCAAATTTAAAAGTTATATCAGTAGATCCTAGAGTTATTCCATTAGGTTCAAAAGTATATGTTGAGGGTTATGGCTACGCAATCGCTGCAGATACAGGCGGTGCGATTAAAGGAAATCGTATTGATATTTTAATGCCTAGTGAGTACAAAGCAAATCAATGGGGTATAAGAACCGTTACTGTAAAAGTTTATAAGTAATAAAAAACAGCCTTTTCTGGCTGTTTTTTTATGTTTTTCTACTTACTTATATAAATATATCTTAACTTCCTCTTTCTCACTTAGTGTTGCCAACAACACTTCCTCAATTGAAACCGAGTAATTTTCCTTTAATTTTTGTTTTAACCATGTTTCACTTTTCTCAAAAAAATATAATGCTTTATTATCAATAACTCCATCTTTAATAACGGCTCTTGATTCAATAAATGCATTTATAGGAATATTCAATTCTTCTTTTGTAACAGGATCATACTGTGGAAATTGAAATACGGATACAACTCCACCTGGTTCCCAATTTGCCAGAACCACTTTTGATACGTCATCAATTTTGTTTTTCCTTAATTCAGATAATAAATCATCAAGTGTCAACCTAGCTTTCTTTAAGTTTTTAAAATTTATTTGTCCTTTTGTTACCAATGGAATAGCTTCTGGACTGACAAATTTTCGAAATCGAGGATTTTTATAAGTAAATATGGTTGCTAATACATATAGACCTACAGTAGTTGCAATAGTGATTAAAGAACCTTGCATTTCAACCGTATCATCTGAAAGTGGATTTGCAATGATATCTCCCAACATTAATACAATAACGAAATCGAGTAACCTTAATTGTGATATTGAACGCTGTCCTAGACATCTTGAGATAACAATCATATAAATAAAGCCAATAATTGACCTAATAATCCATCCAGATATAGGTAAAGTTACTTGGCTAGGCAAGTTTATCATATTTGAAACCCTTTCCATTTCATTCTAAATAGTAGTATGAATTAAAATAGAAAGATTATGCTATTCGAATTTTTTAATTTTCTTTGCAAATAATAAGAGAAGAAAGGATGATTAGAATGCGAGAAAAATCTAAAAACTTTACTGTAGTTGGTACCGACATTGATGAAGTAAGAAGATTAAATAGTCAATCTGGACTTTCATATAATCAAGTGAAACAGTTATTATCTAATCAATTTAATAAAAAGAAATAGCTTGTAAAATTTTTTGAGGGAAAATTCTTTATGCTGTTAACTGAATTATTCCCTTCCCTTTTTAGGTACTAGGTAAGTTCTAGTTTCTAGTAATTACTTTTATTTACATAATATTATTATAGTAGTTTAATTTTACTTATATCCATTTTAACAACTATTTTTTCAAATAGTGCCCAAGTGCTAGAATTGGAAAAACATGCTGGTAACTATGATAATGAGTATAAAAGTTACCTGGTAGTCCTAAACCAGTCGGATAATTATTCGACTGATCATCAAGCATATGTTGATTTAAAAGGAATACTATCCCTTTTTCGATAACTGGGTGATCTTTTGGTAATAGCGTCAATAACGTATCTATTGCCCAAGCTGTTTGACTCGGCGTACTAAAAGGAAGATCAACATATGATTCTACTTCACTTGAGCGACACGACTCACCATAACCACCATCTTGTCTTTGAATACTGATTAACCAATCTAATGATTTTTGAAGCGAAGGATGTTCGGCTGGTAATCCTACTGCCCTTAATCCAGTAACGGCAGCCCAAGTACCATATAGATAGCAAACTCCCCACCTGCCATACCAACTACCATTTTTCTCTTGATGTTTCAGCAACCAATGAATTGCCGCTTTTATTTTTGGATTTTCTTTATGTAAGCCTGCAAAATTACCTAAAAACTCTAATACTCTTCCAGTCAAATCAGCTGTCGAAGGATCTATAATTGCGTCAGTTGCACTTTCTAAAGGTAAATGAGTTAGCCATTTATTTGATACATTTTTTTCAAATGCTCCCCATCCGCCATCTTTGTTTTGCATTCCCATTAACCACTTATATCCCCTTTCCCAACTATCATAAGTAGTTAGGTCATGTTGTGCTTGACGATGAATTGCACGTAAACTGGCACTAGTATCATCATTATCAGGTATAAAATGATTTACATCAGAAAATCCCCATCCACCTGTTTCTAAATTCTTTGCATGAACTGACCAGTCCCCTTTTCTTACATGTTGTCTATCTTTAAGATAGGAAATTGATGAATTTATCATTGGATCTGTGTACGGTACACCCGCTTCTTGCAAAGCATAACTTAGTAAAGCGGTATCCCAAACTGTTGAGGGAGAATTTTGTAAATGAATTCCTTTCTCCGTATTATGAAGATAGGAAAATAAACCATGAATTGCATTTTCGATGATTTTAGAGGAAGACTTATAACCTAACGCCAAAAGAGCATAAATCATATAAAATGTTGAACTGGCATAACTGTATAAAGTTCCATTTGATTCTATTCGATTTAACATGAATTTTTCTGCTGTTTGAAATCCCAATTGATGAATAGACACTGGTAATTTCAAAAGTTCCTTCATTTCTTGTTTCATCCATTCAAAAAAAGAAAATCGATCCTCTCTAAACCAAGATTGTTCATGATCAACCAATAAATTATTCAGATTTTGAATCGTTTCAGATTTTAATGTAAATCGCTTATTTATACAAATAATCATCGGAATTAGATGAACTCGTGCATAATTACTTAATTCAAATAAGTTAAATGGTGAGGAAGTTGGGAGTAGAAAATAGGACATAGGAAAATAAAAATATGGTGGATATTGATAATACCCATGAATTGCAAGCATCATTTTAGTCATAAAATGCGCATTATTTAGTCCACCTTTACTAAGGATAAAGCTCTCAGCTTGTTTTAACCTTGGATGCTCCTTACTAAAATTCCCAGAAAAAAGTAATGCGACATAGGCTTGAATCGTTGCTGATAAGTTCCCTTCAATTTCATCATTATAAATACTCCATGATCCATTAGGTTGTTGTAGTGATATTAGTTTTTCTACTATTTTTTGAATGACTACTTCATTATTTATCTTTAAATCTCTTAATAACATAATCATAAAGCAGTCTGTAATGATCGGGCCTTCAAAACAAAAATCCCATGAACCATTTGAAGATTGCAGCTGTCTAACATGCTCAATTCGATGTAATAAATTCGTTTTCACATCCTCAAATAAAGACATATCTCCCCCTCCATAATCTTCAAAACCTTACTATTTTTGTCTACTTACTTTTTTTGATGGAATCTTTCATATCTACTGTCAAAATTCTTATTTTCCATTTGATTTAATTGGGATCCTTTTTTATTATTTAGTGAAGAAAGACCGACAACTACTAGCATCACAATAAAAACTATTAAACTAAAAGGTAGATAGATTAACGAGTAAAAATACAATGAAAATGAAAAGTAAATCTGAAAATAAAGCCCAGATATATACATGAATCCTAATAATAATATATTTAATGCTACAGTTATGACTATTGAATACATAATATTAGTTAGATTAAAAAAGTTTCTCATTTGTTCACACTCCTACTCCATTCTATGAAGTTAGAAGAAAATACATACTACTCTAAAGCAAAAAACCTCCTTTTAAAGGAGGTTTAGTTATTAAACAATAGCTTTTTGTTTATTCGTTAAAAACGTTAAGATGATATGTGCAGCAATTCTACTTGTCATATCTCTAAAATCGATCGTAGGATCAATTTCAACAATATCCATTCCTTGCACTTTATCTTCATTTGCTAATAAAGAAATTGCATCAAGTAATGTCATACTGTCCATTCCACCTGGCCCAATTGCCGGACAGCCTGGTGCAAATGCTTGATCAAGTACATCCATATCAACACTTATATAGATCGCATCTACTTTTTCACATAAGCTATTTACACTTTTTTCAATTATTTTTTCGATTCCTTGCTGGCGAACATCTCTCATCGTATAAATTGTTACACCATGATCATGGCCATATTCTGAATAAGGTTTACTATTTGAAAAATTACGGATCCCAATTTGGATCAGATTTTCTCCATCAATAATACCTTGTTCAATTAAACTTCGAAATGGTGTTCCATTTGACCTTCCACCATCAACTGTATTTCTTAAATCATGATGTGCATCAAATTGAATAACTCCCACTTTACCTTTGTTTTTCTTAAACCCAGATATACTTGGGAAACTGATACCATGGTCTCCACCTAAAACAATTGGAATTGTGTTTGAATGCTGACTTAGTAACTCTTCAATTGTATTTCTAATTCGATTACGTGATTCATCTAAATCCGTCACATGCATCAAGATATCACCAAAATCAGTTACCATGACATCTTTTAAGTCAATGTCATCCTCAATAGCGTAAGTACTATAACTAGATAACATTTTACGGATAACAGTTGGAGAAAAACTAGCACCTGAATGACTAATCGATGTTTTAGAAAGTGGTGCACCGATTAAAGAAAACGGTGCAACCTCTTTTCCATCCCAAGGAACTACAATTTCATGAGCCTTCGTAACATATGAATCTACAAAGACAGCATCACCAGCTTTTTTAAGATGTGATAGTGGCAAGTTCCTCACCTCTATTCACAACAAGCTTCCCGTTTTTAAATACAGAATTAACATGGTTTACACCAAAATGGTACGGTATATAAACATAGTTAGGTGCATCCCAAATAACAACATCAGCTTGGCGACCAACTTTCAATTTACCAGCTGTTTCTCCTCTATTAATAGCGTGAGACGCATTAATTGTTACAGCATTCCAAATTTCTTCTGGTGTCATTTTAAGTTTAAGCATTGCAATGCTCATAATTAGCTGAAGATTTTCAGTTGGGCAGCTACCAGGATTGAAGTCAGTAGCAAGTGATACTGCTACATTGTTTTCAATCATTGGTCTAGCTGGAGCAAATTCTGGTTTATTTAAGTAGAATGTTGTTCCAGGTAAAATGACTGCAACTGTTTCACTTTCCCCTAACATTTTCACACCTGTTTCAGAAGCACCACATAAGTGGTCGGCAGATGTTGCCCCGATTTCAGCAGCCATTTCTGTTCCGCCAAGTGGATCAATTTCATCAGCATGAATTTTTACTGAAAATCCTAAATCCATTGCTTTTTGTAGGAATTTTTTCGATTGCTCTACAGTAAATACACCTGTTTCAGCGAAGATATCTACAAATTCTGCTAGCTCTTCTTTTTCAATTTGGTCTAGCATTGCAAGCATACGATCTAAGAACTCTTCTTCTTTTCCTTTGTATTCAGCAGGTACAGCATGTGCCCCAAGGAAAGTAGAAACTAAGTCCATATCATGCTCTTTTTGCAACGCTTTTACAACACGTAATTGTTTTAATTCTGTTTCTTCATCTAAACCATAACCACTTTTTGCTTCAATTGTTGTTACACCAAGTGAAAGCATACGATCTAAGTGGAATTTCGCTTTTTTCTTTAAAACTTCTTCAGTTGCTTCTTGTGTATGTTTTACCGTAGAAAGAATACCCCCACCACGGCTTAAGATTTCTAAATATGATAATCCTTGAAGCTTCAATTGAACTTCATGTTCACGAGACCCCCCAAACACTAAATGTGTATGAGGGTCAATTAATCCTGGTGTTACTAACTTACCTTGACAATCAATTACTTCATTTGCTTCGATTTCTACTCCATCTTTCGAACCGACATAAATGATTTGACCATCTTTCCATGCTATTGCTGCGTCTTCGATCAATGGTAAATTACTCATTTCACTCCCATGAATTGCTCCATTTCCGTGATCCATTGTAAGTAATTGACCAATATTCGTTAATAAAATATCTGCTTTCAAGAGGTTCACCTACTTCATCATTGGAATATTTACGCCTTTTTCTTTCGCAGTCTTGATTGCTAGATCGTATCCAGCATCAACGTGACGAACAACACCCATACCTGGGTCAGATGTTAATACGCGCTCAATACGACGAGCTGCTGCATCTGTTCCGTCTGCAACGATTACCATTCCAGCGTGTAAAGAATAACCCATTCCTACTCCGCCACCATGGTGAATACTTACCCAGCTTGCGCCATTTACACCGTTAATTAATGCATTTAAAATTGGCCAGTCAGCAACTGCATCAGAACCGTCTTTCATTGCTTCCGTTTCACGGTTTGGAGAAGCAACAGAACCACAATCTAAATGGTCACGACCAATAACGATAGGAGCTTTTAATTCTCCATTTTTAACCATTTCATTAATAATTGCTCCAAATCTTGCACGCTCTCCATAGCCTAACCAACAAATTCTTGATGGTAATCCTTGGAATGCTACTTTTTCACGAGCCATTTTGATCCAATTACATAAATGTTCATCATCAGCAAATTCCTTTAATAATACTTCGTCTAATTTATAAATATCTTCTGGATCTCCAGATAGAGCTGCCCAGCGGAATGGTCCTTTACCTTCACAGAATAATGGACGAATGAATGCAGGAACGAAACCTGGGAAATCAAATGCATTTTTTACGCCTTCATCAAATGCAACTTGGCGAATGTTATTACCGTAATCAAATACGATAGAACCTTTTTGCTGGAATGCAAGCATTGCTTCAACATGCACTGCCATACTATGACTTGATTGTTTAATATATTCTTTTGGATTTTCTTCACGAAGTTTTTTACCTTCTTCCATTGATAATCCAATTGGTAAATAGCCATTTAAAGGATCATGTGCAGAAGTTTGGTCAGTTACTAATTCTGGAATAAAATTGCGAGAAACTAACTCAGGTAAAATTTCGGCTGCATTACCTACTAAACCAATTGCTAATGCTCTACCTTCAGCTTTTGCTTCGTTTGCTAGTTTAATAGCTTCATCCAAAGAATGTGTTAACACATCACAATATCTTGTATCAATACGACGTTGAATTCTTGTTTCATCAACATCAATACCAATAACAACTCCGCCATTCATTGTTACTGCTAACGGTTGAGCTCCACCCATTCCACCAAGACCAGCAGTTACTGTAATTGTTCCTTTTAAGCTACCACCGAAATGTTGTTTAGCAGCTTCTCCAAAAGTTTCATACGTACCTTGTAAAATACCTTGTGTACCAATATAAATCCAGCTTCCTGCTGTCATTTGTCCATACATCATTAAGCCTTTTTCATCAAGCTCACGGAAATGCTCCCAAGTTGCCCATTTTGGTACTAAATTAGAGTTTGCTAATAGTACTCTTGGCGCATCTTCATGTGATTTAAAGATTGCAACAGGTTTTCCAGATTGAACAAGAAGTGTTTCGTCACTTTCAAGGTTTTTTAAAGACTCAACAATTGCATCATAGCTATCCCAGTTTCTTGCTGCACGACCAATACCACCGTATACAACTAAATCTTCTGGTCTTTCAGCTACTTCTTCATCTAAATTATTCATCAGCATACGTAGAACTGCTTCTTGAACCCAACCCTTTGTATTTAATTCAGTTCCTCTTGGTGCTCTGATTACACGTTTAGTTTCTTGCATGTTCTTAACCTCCGTAAATTGTTTTTTGATGAAATGTATTTTTTGTATTAGACAAGCCCTTTAAATAGCTTGTTACTCGCTCTATATCTGTAGAGAAAATACGGTCTTGTTTAATTGAAGGAACAATATTTCTAGCATCCTCATAGAACTTTCTTGTAATGGATCCCATTCCCTCAACTCCACGATATTCAACTGCCTGTAATGCACAAATTAATTCAATCGCTAACACGCGACGTGAGTTTTGTAAAATTTGATATGCATGTCTTGCTCCAATCGTTCCCATACTTACATGATCTTCTTGATTTGCAGATGATGGGATTGAGTCGACACTTGCAGGATGAGCAAGCGTTTTATTCTCTGATACAAGAGACGCAGCTGCGTATTGCATGATCATCGCACCTGATTGAAGACCTGGCTCAGGACTTAAGAATGGTGGTAAATCATTTAGCTGTGGATTAACAAGTCTTTCAATTCGGCGTTCCGAAATATTAGCAAGCTCTGCTACTCCAAGTTTGAAGAAATCCATTGCAAACGCAATTGGCTGACCATGGAAATTACCACCTGAAATGACAGCATCATCAAAAATTAATGGGTTATCTGTTGCCGCATTCATTTCAATTTCTAATTTTTCTTTTACATATGTTAAAACTTGCCAAGATGCTCCGTGTACTTGGGGAATACATCTTAATGTATATGCATCTTGTACACGAATTTCACCTTGCTTTGTGATCAATTTACTATCTGATAAAATATTACGATAGCGTTCTGCTACATCAATTTGTTCTTTAAATCCTCTTGCTGTATGAAGTCTTTCATCAAATACATCAATGATTCCTTGTAGTGATTCAAATGTAATCGAAGAAATCAATTCACTTTGATAAGCTAATTCTTCACCTTCAATGTAAGCTAAAACTCCCATTGCAGTCATTGCTTGAGTTCCATTTATTAATGCAAGACCCTCTTTTGCTTCCAAAGAAATTGGTGAAATCCCCTCTTTTGCAAGAGCTTCTTCAGTCTTAACAACTTCACCTTTATAAAAAACTTCACCTTCTCCAAGTAATACAAGTGCTAGGTGTGATAGTGGAGCTAAATCTCCACTTGCTCCTAACGAACCTTGCTGAGGAATTGCAGGGTGAATTTGTGCATTAACTAAAGATATTAATTTCTCAACAACGATCGGTCTTACTCCTGAGAACCCTTTAAGCATTGTATTTGTTCGTAAAACAAGCATTGCTCTTGATACCTTTTCAGGGAATAATTCACCAACACCACAAGCGTGAGAAACAATTAAGTTATGTTGTAATTTGGAAACGTTTTCTTTTGAGATAAAAACATCACTGAATTTCCCAAAACCAGTTGTGATTCCGTAAACTACTTGCTCTTCATCTACGATTTTTTCTACTTTTTCGCGACAAGCTTTTACTCGTTCCATGCTTTCTTCGCTTGCTTTAACATAAGAATTATTCAATAAAATTTCTTTCATTTGTTCAATTGTTAATGTTGAACCTGTTAATGTAACCATTATTTCCACCTCCAAATGTCTAAAAAACCACAAAAAGAGGCTATGCAACGTCATCAATGACGAAACATAGCCCCCTATTCACTAAAATAACTATGGGCTTACTATATGTGATTAATTCCTAACCCAGCAGATTCATGCTCAGAACCTTTAATTGGAGCACCAATTGTGCCGTATAACGCAACTGCAATCCAGTCCCCTTCTTCCTTATTTCGATAAGGAGCTCCCCGAACAACAGCAAATCGCAATCCAACTGTTCTCAAAATTCCTGATAACTGTAGATGCCCTCTTGTGACACCTTGTATCGCTTCCAAAATCGCATGATATAATGCATGTACTTCACGATAAACATTACCATTTATCAATCCATTACTTTTGGCAGCGGTTTCAATTGCGGCAACAATTTTTTGTGAGTCCATTGTTCCAACTTTACCAACACAGCTTTTAACATTTTTTTGATCCATAACAATTGGATCATTTTCTTCAGATAGTGCTAGTAATAATGCATAGCGACCAATACGTTGTTCTTGTTGTGCCATATAAGTTTACCTCGATGTTGAAGTCTTTAAACTAGTAACTACATTCAGTATATTCCACTTTTGGTGAATTTTCAATAAATTATTTAAAAAAATTTTCTTAAGTTGGCTCTATAAAATTACTTTATTGATATTCATGAGGATCCGCTCCCTTTCCTCGCTTCAAGAACGAGGCAGTTTCATGCATTTGTTTCAAATAAACTATCTTATATTCTTTGACTTATTATAGTATCTATTTTTAAAAAAAGTGGTCCTACTTTCGAAGTAAACCACTTAATTGTTCTATATAATATTATTATTCCTTTATCATCACTATAAATTCGATTGAATCTCTTTTAAACTTCATCTTTTCGATAAAACCAAGTTTCTTATAAAGGCGGATCGCTCTGCGATTAAATTCTGCAACAGTTAATCTAATTGATTTGTCTTTTCCTATAGTTTGAAGAACTTTTGAAAAAAAAGTGAAACCGAATCCTTTACCAGTCATATCTGGCTTCATCCCAATTCCAATATCCAGAATTTCCTCAGAGTATGCTCCAAACTGATGTCCAATTGGAACTTGCGCTGAGGATCCTATACAAAAAAATCCAACCAACTCTTCACTCTGATTGACTACTGCATAATACGGATTTTCAATCATTTCATTAATTGCTTCAAAGGTTTCTTCATTATCATAAAAGTCATACGGTGCTTCGTATCTCCAATTTACAATTTCTACTGCAAATTTTTCATTCATATCCTTAATAAATAATTCCATATACTCCCCTACTTTTATCATTTAGCAATTTCTGTAAACTTCATTGCTATTTTGAAAATGTGATAAGTTCATTTCCTCTCCAGGACACTCGCTTTCCTTGGGGCGGGCGTTGAGCCTCCTCGTCGCTTACGCTCCTGCGGGGTCTCACCTGTCCCGCTGCTCCCACAGGAGTCTCGCACCTTCCACTCCAATCAACTTATTTATCACCAGTGTCATATAACAAAATCTTTATAAAAACAAGAAACCTTTAGAAAAATCCTTTCATATACAAAATTGAAATAATATCAAAATATCCTTCTTAAAATCTACTTTTTATTTTTCTAGTAGTCTTTTCATAATTTTACCTGTACTGTTTTTTGGAATTTCTTCTAAAAATTGAATTTCACTAGGTTGTTTATACTTTGCTAAATGTTTTTTACAGTAAGTAAATATTTCTTCTTCTGTAACATTTGAATCATTTAAAACAATGAATGCTTTTACTGCTTCACCAGTCCGCTCATTTTTAATTCCTATGACAGCAGCCTCTATAATATTTGGATGTGCATAAAGCACTTCTTCAATTTCTCTAGGATAGACACTATATCCGTTCATTAAAATTACATCCTTTTTACGATCTAATAGAAATAGATAGCCATCTTCATCCTTACGTCCAATGTCTCCAGTATAAAACCAACCATTTTTTATTGCTTTATCAGTTTCAATTTTATTATTTAGGTAACCCTTCATAACATTCGGGCCACTAACAATTACTTCACCAACTTCTAAAGCTGCTAATTCATTTCCAACCTCATCCACGATTTTTGTTTTTACATTTGGTATGTCTAATCCAACAGAACCTGGTTTACAGGTCCCTTTGTATGGATTAAAAGATATAACCGGAGCTGTTTCTGTCAAGCCATATCCTTCTAATATCGTAACACCGTATTTTGCTTGAATATTTTTTAATAAATCAACAGACATAGATGAACCACCGGAAATAAATGTTCTTACAGTAGAGAAATCTTTACTTGTTACATGCTCTAAGTGATATAAATAATTGTAAATCGTTGGAACCGCTGCAAGTAATGTCACTTTTTCGTCACGAATTAGTTGAACTAATTCTGTAGGGTTAAATGGAGATTGAATGAGTAATTTTGCGCCATTTAGTAAACTTAGGTTTACACTTACTGTTAAACAAAATAAATGGAACATTGGTAGCACAGCTACAATTCGATCTTGCTTTGTTGTTTGAGACACTTGCGTAAACGACATTGCATTCGAATAGAGGTTTTCATGCGTTAGCATGGCTCCTTTTGGTTTACCTGTTGTACCAGAAGTATAGATAATGACCGCAATATCGTTAGCTTCACCATCGCTTGTATTATTTAACAAAAGAGTTTCTTTTTCAAAATTTAGTATCTTAATATTTTCTACTATTAAAAGTCTGGGAAAAGGAGAAAAAGTATCTTTTAGATTTTCTAGTTTCTCTTTTTGCTTTTCACCAATAAATAATGCTTTCGCATTACAGTTTTGCAAAACATATTGTAATTCCGTCTCCGTTAAAACTGGATTAATCGGTACTGCAGTTGCCCCTATCTTTAAAAGACCAAGATAAGCATATAAAAACTCCGGACTATTCTCTAAATAAATTGCTACACAATCCCTACTTTTGACTCCATTGCTCAAGAGTAACTGTGAATAGATAGAACAAGATTCATCAAGTTCTTTATATGAAATGGAATTTCCATTATGTACTAAAGCTGTATCTTCTTTATTTTCAATAACAATTTTCGAAAAAGCATCATAAATATTCATGTTGTTTTCAATCATTCCTTATTATTTCATTACTGTGATGAATATCAGTTTAACACTTTTTAATAAAGATTTCTTTTAATTTTAGATTTAAAAGAAATGTATAAAAAACTCAATAAAAAATTTAATTGGTTTCCTAGATTTATAAAACAAACCTATACCAAATAGTAGTACACCAACTGTCGCCAATAACCACCCTAGTGTATCATTGAATTTATAAACTAATTCAATTGTGAAAATGACTACCCCTAACATCAAAAATATCATATTTGTAATTAATTCTTTCATTGTTAACCTGCTTTCATTATTAAGTCTTTCATAAACAAATATGTGCATCTTTTATTCACCAGTCCGGCCACTTATTGAATCGTATGTGGTAGCCACCCTTGAACAAATTATGTTTGCAATCTTTCATCTAACAATATATTTACATTATAAGTTTTAAGAGTCTTAACAAATTCAACTTTATTCATTGGAGATACATAAAGTTTCTTATTTTGATGATGAATAATTTCAATTCTATCTAAAGAAAGAGCTGGACTTGAAATAAGATCACTAACATTATTGATTTGGTTAATCTCATTAATTGGTATTTTTCTTTTTATGAATGAATCCCAAATAATTAAATCTTGATTTGTAATAACATACCTTGTATTTACAAACATGAATACAAAATATAAAATAACGATGCCAAATAAAATTGATAAAGAAAATCTGGTGAAAAAATTCTCTCCTGAAGATAAAGTTGAGATTAATCCTGTTATTAAGGTACCAACTGTTATGATTCCAAAAACAACCATGGAAGTATCTATTTTTGATCGAAAGGACACAACCAATCATCTCCGGTTAATATTTTTCAAATAAATTTACTCTTATTATTTATAAAGTCCTTTTCTTATTCAACTTATAGTCAATATAAAAAGACTCCCACCGGAAGCCTTTAGAATAGCAACATGAAAAGTAAACAGTTTATATATATAAGAAATCTTCAGTCTGCCTTCTTCCATTCCTATTCCTGAAATTTGGATAACTCAGATTTCTTTACGCGTATACTTACATATTCATCTACCGGGCCACTTTCGCTCGTATTTGTATAGGCATATGTATTAGTAAATTCACTGTCATTATTTGATATATCTGATTGTTTATTCTTTGGTTTTAGTATTAAAAACACGATTAACAGGAGAATTGTTAACCCCAAAAAAAATGCTGTGAGATATACCCAATACTTTACATAAATATTATAATTAATCGCATCAGTTATACTCGTATTTCCTACTGAATACGAGACTAAGTAATTAGTGAGACTCACAAAGAGTGACATAACCGTTGCAAGGCACGAAACTTGAATACTTAATTTAAACATCACTTTCTCCTTTAACTACACTTCTAGTTGTAAATAATTACAAATTAATTTCGATACAAGTTTGAAATTCAATTTACTGAATCGAAATTCATACAAATAATACGGTTTAAAATAGGTACTAATACATATATCGGCACAATTTCTAAAAATAGAAGTTTAACTTTGTATGTAATTGAACAAGGATCACCTTATTTTTATCCATCTATCTTTTATTCTTTTTTTATATTCATAGGCGTTCAACAAAAATAGGACCGCCTGCAGCGATCCCTTCTTCAACTCTTCCCCCGATTGTTGAACATACACCATCCTACCATCAATGACGGTTTATTTAACTAAAGCACCTTACAGATGAATTTGATATTAGACTCAGCATTTAGCTGATTCACCACCATCTATAACCAATACGTGGCCATTTATATATGAAGCTTGATCAGAGCATAACCAAATCGCACCTTCAGCTATTTCGTTTGGATCTCCAATTCTTCCTTGAGGAATAACTGCTTCAGTTTGACTTACTGTAACTCCTGTTTCCTTAAATACCTTTTCCAATAAAGGTGTGTGGATCGCACCTGGACAGATAACATTAATACGTATATTTGATTTCGCATATTCAAGTGCCGCAGACTTTGTTAGACTAATAACTCCAGCTTTAGTTGAAGCATAAAGTGATGCAAACGGAGTTCCTCCTAAACCATTAATCGATGAGATGTTTACAATATTTCCGTAACCTTGCTTTAGCATTTGTTGTATCTGAAATTTCATACATAACCATACACCTTTAAGATTAGTACAGATAACTGTATCAAAATCCGCTTCTGTAGTATCAGCAATTGGTGCAATACTCCCCATTACTCCCGCAGCATTACAAGCAAAATCTAGACTTCCAAAACTATCTACAGTTGATTGAATTAATTTTTTAACCTGTTCTTCAGAACTCACATCGGTTTGAAATGATAGTGCTTCTCCCCCCATTTCTCGAATTAAGTTCTGAGTTTCATTTATGGTTTTGGGTGATCTTCCTGCCACAACAACTTTTGATCCTTGATTGGCAAAATTTATAGCTATAGCTCTTCCAATCCCTGATCCCCCACCTGTGACCAAAGCTACCTTATTTCTAAATGAATTCATTTCTCACCCTCCTTTCTTTCTTAAGGATATTTTCATTAATTAAATTTATGAACAAAACTGGCAGTCTGTAAAACAGGAAAAAAATAATCTTCAAAAACTAGAAAGTACTTCTTAACTCTGACAGCAATTAATTCACAATTTTATTTTCCAACTTAAAAACAATAGATTTACTATTTTTTCAAAAAAGAAGAGAAAGAATCTAAAAGATCCTTTCTCCAATCATTTATTAAAAAATATTCTTATTTTCGTCGATCATCAAACCAACCAATTAAATGCTGTAAGCGCTCTAAGCGGTGCTTTGGCTTACCAGAGCGGGAAAGTTCATGGTTTTCATCTGGGAAGCGGACGAGCTTTGTTTCCACACCTAGACGCTTAAGTGCGACATACCATTGCTCTGCTTGCTCCATTGGACAGCGTAAGTCTTGTTCGCTGTGAAGGATAAGGATTGGTGTTTTCACATTACGAGCATGGTGAAGTGGTGATACCTTTAAGAGCTTAACTGCATCATCCCATAAATCAGCTTGTCCATGTTGCCATTCAGTAAAGTAGAATCCTATATCACTTGTGCCATAGAAGCTGTGCCAGTTACAAATACTACGTTGTGTTACGGCTGCTTTGAAACGGTCTGTACGAGTGACGATAACATTTGTCATGTACCCACCGTAACTTCCACCTGTCACAAATAATTGGTCATGATCTATGTAATTAAAGTTTTCTAAGGCATAATCTAAACCAGCCATAATATCCTCATAATCCATGCCGCCGTAATCACCGATAACTGCGTTGACAAAGTCATGTCCATAGCCATGGCTTCCTCTTGGATTTGTATACAACACTATATACCCTTTAGATGCCATTAATTGCATTTCATGGTGTAATCCATTTCCATAAGCGGTAGCTGGACCACCATGTATTTGAAGGATCATTGGGTATGTTTTTCCTTCCTCAAAACCATAAGGCTTTAGAATCCAACCTTCAATTTTCTTTCCATCTGTACTGTCGAAATGGAAATTTTCAGGATTACTTAAATGAACCTCGTTATATAGTTCTTTATTCCAATTTGTTAACTTGTAAGCGTTATTCACATTATGTAAATCCTGAGTAACCAAATCTCCTGTTGAATGAGGAGTTGCCATAATAAGTATAGCTTGATCATCACTAACGATATCAAATGAAGTAACTACTGAAGCGGAAGGAGATAAGGCCGGTGAAACTTCTCCATCTAGATTTACTCTAAACAACTGGCAATCTCCACCAACGGTCGCATTAAAGTAAATAGTAGAGCTAGCAGAGTCCCAAATTAGTCGTTGTTCTGCCGTGTCATACTTCGCATCAACACCTACAAGATTTCCAACTGTGTAATCAAAGTCTTCTGTTAAATTAGTAAACTCACCTGTTTCTATAGAAAGTAGAAGAATATTCGCATTACCCTGGCTTCTTTCTCCACGGGCATGTCCAGCAACGGCTAGCCACTTACCGTCTGGTGACAGAGATGGTGCCATAAGATATCCATTTCCTTGATAGAAAAGAGTCTCTTCCTTGGAAGTAATGTCAAACTTCCAAATGGCTGGAAGGTAACCCCACTCTTTATCTTCCGCTTTCGTTCCGATATAGAATAAGCTTTTCCCATCTGGAGTGAAGCGAGGCTGAGAAAAATCATGCTCTCCTTCAGTTATCTTCGTATAAGCCTTTGTCTCAAGATCAAATAAATAAACATGCTTACGATCGTCATTATAAATACCTGCTCCGTCACCTTTATAACGAAGTCTAGTAATTACTTTAACATCACTTTTTTCTTCTTTCTTCACTTCTTCCTTATCAGAGGTTAGTTTTAATTCTCCAGTAATCGTAAGAGCTAGCTGCTTTCCGTCTGGAAACCAAGTAAACTCTCCAATTCCTTGCTTAACGTCTGTTAATTGTTTCGCTTCACCACCATCAGTATGTAATAACCAAACCTGATTTTTTCCTGAGCGATTTGAACAGAAGGCAAGTGTGGTTCCATCAGGTGACCACTTTGGAGACATATCTTTTACTAAACTATCCTTTGAATAATGAGAAGTAAACTTTCTGCCTTCACCTTTTAAATCAGTTATGTAGATAAAAGAGTAATACCCATCTTTTTCTTTATCAACACGAGTTAATACATAGGCAACCTTGTCTCTGTTAGGAGATACCTGAGGATCTCCTACAAACTTAAATTTACATAAGTCTTCTGCGGTAACAGGGCGTTTTGTCATTCTTCTTTCCTCCTTCTTTAGCAATATACAACTATCTTAGCATTTCAATAATCGAAGTAAAATGATTTTTCTGTATTTTCTTAATAAAAAGAAATTTTATATTTTAGTTTTAATTTAATAGACTATTAAAAATGTGGTAAGAGATATAATAATTTTATTGATAAAATATAATGATATTTCTTTTGGTCAACGATGTGATGGCCAGGATCCTTGCATTTTTCTGATTTGAATAATTTGACCCGTATGATAAGCGTCATGAAGTAATATATCCATGAGTTTCCCTTCGAGGGAATTTTCATTAAGCTCTTCAATGGAAATATGACTTAGTATCTGTCTTAGATTATGGTGTGCATTTTCCACACGTTCAACAACTTTCTTCCATTCCTTTTCTTCATTTGATTGTTCAGTGAGATGGAAAGTTTCGTCACCGTCGAGATTATGTGTCCAGTTACAGCCGTCCATGTTTGCAACAAGCCTCTCTTTGTAATAAATAAGGTGATTAACGTTCTCCCAGATTGTTTTGGTTGCTTCGCCTGCTGGTCTCCAATTAGCTTGTTCAGCTGTGATTCCTTCAATTGCATTTTTGAGTGGAGCATACCAACTTTCCTTATCAAACGTTGAATCTAGTACGTATAAAAGCAAATCTTTTCGTTCCAAATCTATCTCCTCCTTTAACACTTATCATTCATTTTAAAGAAATTATGAAAATCACATCTGTAGATATTCTACATTTAAACTGATCATCCTGTTTTTTAACATGCCAGCAAATCTTATTACACAATCTTGATTGAAACTAACTACTATCTTTAAAAAATAAGCCGATTCCATTTACCTCTGTCCATTTCTCTCTAAAACTTAATTGCCCCCTTAAAGGAACATTCTTTTGTGGAAGAATGATAGATGGTATTAATAATATGCAAGTTACCGTTGCTAATTAAAAAAGCAAGGCTCATTGGCCCTGCTTGTTAGTTAACTATTACTTTTCCAACCATTCCTTTCTCGAAATGGTACCGACATATCAGTTCATATGTACCGGGCATTTTTGGTTTAACGGTAATGCTTTTTTCTTTTCCTGGCTGGACTTCTACGTCAATTCCTAGCTTTTTCACTGTGAAGGTGTGTTCTTTGTTACCTTCGTTTTTCAATATCAACGGTGTCGCTTTTCCATTGAGAATAGTGATGGCATTCGGATTAAAATAATCATCATTTATCTTTACCTCAATTGCTTTCACTGTCTCCATAGGCTGGGTTAGTACACCAGATTCGGCAAATACGCCCAGTGATCCTAGAGTTGTCGTAACCACAATCATTGCAAGCAAAACAGCCAATCCTGTTAACCACTTTTTCACAGACATTCGCATTCCCTCCTTATCATTAACACTATTTTTTTCTAATTCATAAAAATTATTACTAGAAAATTGGTGGCAACGTGCCTTCAAATAGTAACTCTTTGATCTGAAAGTGAAAAAAAATGATCGACTCTATAGACGATCTTCTGTAATCCATCTTATTTAACTAACCTACCAGTAGTAAAATAGGAGCTGAACATCATTCAGCTCCCAAGCATTATTAATAACTGACTTACAGTCTACTTTCTGTTCCTATCATTAATATTAAAACCTATATAGTTTCGAATGTAATTCTACTATTTAAATTAATTTTCCTTCTTTGACTATACTGTAAGTTAATTTAAGAAGATCCACTTCATTTTCTATGAATAACATGTACAAATCTAGTTTATTATTCTGCCTAATTTTAAAGGAGAATAAGCTCATTTAATTTTTTTAAGCATAGCATGTAAAAGCATTAAAATATTTCTAAAAAGTAGGTGAAAACATGACATTAGATTATCAACGTCGTATTCCTGGCATGGGCATGGGTGGTTTCCCTGGCATGGGCATGGGTGGTTTCCCTGGTATGGGCATGGGTGGTTTCCCTGGCATGGGCATGGGTGGTTTCCCTGGCATGGGCATGGGTGGTTTCCCTGGCATGGGCATGGGTGGTTTTCCTGGCATGGGTATGGGCGGTTTTCCTGGCATGGGTATGGGTGGCTTCCCTGGCATGGGCGGTTTCCCTGGCATGGGCATGGGTGGTTTTCCTGGCATGGGCATGGGTGGTTTTCCTGGCATGGGCATGGGTGGTTTCCCTGGCATGGGCATGGGTGGTTTCCCTGGCATGGGTATGGGTGGTTTCCCTAGGTAGATCCCAATTATCTATAATTTTGATTACTAATACATTTTACCAAGTATAGATGGCAATAGGTAAAGTTAACCCTAATCAAGTCAATGTAGGCTCAATGAAAACTTTAGATGGTGAACCGCAGATTACTTGGGCAGTTTTAGAAGACCTGTTAGCAACCCATGTAACGCGGCCACACCACAGAGAATGGAACTTTAATTCTCTCTTCTATGGTAACTCAACAAAGAACTATAATTTTTAGCTTATTAAATTATGATCTTTCAAAAGCTAATTAAACTCTACTTTGCAAATCTTGTGTGAAAATTTGGGTTCTATTCAGTATTCCTCCGAATGTTTCTTTATTCTTTCTTTACGTAATTTGAATCATCTTGCCTCCATAAGCTAACCGCTATAAGTAGACATCCTATGAAAACAAGAAATCCATGCGCTACTCGTAGCGGTTGACCTGCGAAGAATTGTGGTATATATAAAGAAATTCCTAAAGCGAAGGGGATACCTCTCCATTTATGGTACCTTTCTGACCTCCAAATAGTAATTGAGACTATAATAGAAGAAGCTGCGAGTAATAGAAGACCAATTGCAAACAAAATAAGCCCTGGACCAGAACGTACAACATTTGCAATACTAACTAAATCAGCTGAATGCCGTTTCATTGCCTCCTGCCCTATTGCGTGTAGTCCGTAGCTTTCACCTCCATAAAAAGGTAAAGTTAATCCTATACCAAATATACATAATAAAACCGCAGAATAAGCCAGTGACTTCAAAGTTGTTCCTTTCAATGAGTTATGAAGTCCAAGTAAACCTAAAGGTAGTAGAGTGAAAGCAATAATTGCAAAAATATGAGCTATAAGCCATTCTGTGGATGCAAAAGCAGAGGCTCCTTCCAAAGTTGATTCATCTGAAAAAGGACGAATCGCTGGATAAATAACAAACAATATTCCTGATATTACAAGACATAGGGCACTAAAATAATTATGTTTATGAGACATATCGGGCTCTTTCCTCCTTGTCATTTCACCTAATTTTCAGGGTTAAAGTAAGACTAGGTATTATTATCCCTTGAATATATTCAATACCATAAAGAATATTCCTTTTTTCTAAAATGACTATTTGATTAATAAGGTACATATAAAAACGTCAAAGCAGCCCTCCATATAAAGTAAATACTTATTTATATTCAAGTAAGATAGGACATCATAACTATTACTTTATCAACCATCAAGTTTTAGCAATAATAAAACCAAATGAATAACTTTTTGCAAAATAAAAGAGAGCTGATCATTACTCAGCTCCTAAGTCTTGTTCAACTATCGTACCCATTAGTTCAAAAAAGTGTACCTTTAGCAAAAAAACAAAGGGTACACTTTTTTATGCAGTATTTTTCTTTTCTTAACTGGCAATACTTAAGCCTTCAATGACTTGTGTGAGCCATCACAGTTAGGCTGCTTTTGAGAAAGCCCACAAGTACAATCATTTAATCCCTTTCCATCGAATATTCTTTGGATATATTTTTCAATCCTGGACTCTCGAGTTTTCGATTGCTTAGGTTGAGAAAAATAAAGAATGTATGCTCTTTGCCGTCCAGGTGTCAATGATTCAAAAGCAGTTTTAAAATTAGGCTTTTCATCGAATTTTTTATGAAGTTCTTCTGGAATGATGAATTCTTTATGCTCTTTCTTTTTAACTTCCAAACCAGCTTTTTCAACTTCAATGGCTTCATAAATATAGGCTTTTAAGATGGTTTCCATTTCTACTATTTCTTGAACATTGGTAAACCGAATCTGGCGCCCCGCCTGTACATTTTCCGTTTGTTGGATTAGAATCCCATGGGCATCCTGTAATAAAGCACCTTTGTGAAACAGAAGTGCACAATATTCTTTAAATCCATGTATTAAAACGATATTTTTTTCATCCAATGTGTAACAAGGATGCATCCACTTAAATTCTTCGGTCAGCTCACAGTCAAGAACGATATTTCTTAATTTCTCAAATTCTTCCTTCCACTTTTTGGTTTTACTTAAAAATTCATCAACTTTAGGATTCATTCTACTATTTGTCATCAAAGGACCACCTCTCTTCAATTTTTCGATCAGTTTATTGTCAAGAATGATCATTCTATATTCCCCTGATTATTTCTGCCACTTTTTATATTGAATCATTTTCATTATACACTGAATTCATTTGACTCCTATAGGTATAAGTCTGTCGTGATGATCAAGATCAATGTTTCCTATGTATCGTTCATCTCGTTGAAACTCTCCATAGAAAAATAAAACAGGATAATGCCGATTAGTTCGTTTTTATTCCAACAAATTTCCACTTGTCCCTTTCTGTTATCTTATCCGTCTCGAATTCAATAGGAACAGTATGTGCAAATAATGGTCCATCGTAGACAAAGGTATGGTACTCGCCGTATTCGCCACACGGGTCTACACCTGGAGGCAACTGTTCCAGCCATTCTTCCGTCAATGTTTTCCCTAATGCTTCAGTACTCAATTTTGTGGAATCTATAGATATGACGGCAGCTTTGTACCCCTCGTTCACAATCTCGTGTGCTAGTGTTTTCGTATCACACTTCCACAAAGGGAGCAGGAGTTGGAATCCATGTTTCGCTAGCAACTCTTCCTTATAGTTCTTGACCTCTTCTAAAAATAAGTCGCCGTAGGCAATTTTGGTTACGCCAAATTGTTCATTGAAATACATCATGGTTCTGATTAACTCGTTTTCGAAGTTTTCCGTTGTAAACACATTCATTTTGATTATAAATAGTGGCAGTCCGATCGCTTCAGCTTGTTTTTCAACGAGCTTTTCAGCTACGTGATGGCTGGTCACGCTTCCATTTTCGGTACAGGTCGTAATCAATGATACGATGTTGTACCTTTTGTCTTTTGCTAATTGATGAACGGTGTAGACTGAGTCTTTTCCGGATGAGAAGGCAACGACGATATTTTCTGGTGTCATTCTTCTTTACCTCCTGATTCTTTATTTTTCACTTGTTTGTATTTAAGTTTGGATTAGTTTAATAACTTGATAATCCATGAGCGATTTGGAAGATTTAATAAATCTATCTTTCTCAAAATCTTTTTCTGATTTTACATTTTCAAATTCAAACCAACTACCATCATCATACTTTGATTTGACTCCTAACTTAAATCGATTGTTAATCTCGCGAGTAGTTACAATCTCTTAAGTATGGCAAGCATTCATGCCAATTTCTATTGACGATTCAAATGACCTCATTTCCTACAATCTCAACACTACGATGTAGTTATCCTAAGGTGGATATTGTTATTACCATCCAATGAAATAAAAAACTAACCCTAATACGAAACTTACTAATATACTTCGTTTGTATAAAGCCTCTTTCTCGTAATCATCTAAATAGTGATTATTTAACCCTTCTTGAATTTTAATCCATGAAAATCCATAAAACCAACCGGATACAATACTACCAATTATAGTAAAAATTAAATGCATTGTTACTCCCCCGAAAAAATAATTTCATTTAGACTAAGTTCTATTCCTTGATCAACTATCCTGCCTAATCGAGTAGGAGGGAGCGACTAACTCCCGACCTCTCACACCACCGTACGTACGGTTCCGTATACGGCGGTTCAAATTAAGTCTGACGCAGAAATTCATATCTTTGATATAGACTTTTAAGAC